>NZ_BAAHYW010000001.1:0-1630000 GCF_054657355.1 Thermodesulfovibrio hydrogeniphilus | reverse complement strand
ACCCTACCAACTACCTGATAGGCCGCGGGCCCATCCTTAGGCGGATTTCTCCTTTTACTACAAGGAATTTCACCTCGTAGTCTTACGGGGTATTAGCTCAGGTTTCCCCGAGTTATCCCCCACCTAAGGGTAGGTTACCCACGTGTTACTCACCCGTTCGCCGCTAACTACAAAGAGAGTTACCCCTCTTTGCAGTCCGCTCGACTTGCATGTGTTAGGCACGCCGCCAGCGTTCGCTCTGAGCCAGGATCAAACTCTCATAAGAAACTTTGATACTGGCTAAACCGCAAAAATAACTTAATTTTTAAATGAAATTAACAGGGCTTACCGAATTTTTCAAAGATCATTATCTATAAAGAAATGCTCAACAATTTTAATTTAACAAATTTTGCTTCACAATGTCAAGAGGTTTACAAAAATTTTCACTTGACGTTAAAGGTTTTCTTTCAATCAAAGATCATGTTTAACTATATCCTATAAAATGCATTTTTGTCAACCCCCCGCATTAGAACAAAAATAGAGATAGAAAACTGACAGATTTATTTTGACCCTTTTCAGGACAATTTGTTATTAAGCCCCACTTCATCAACTTTTGAATAAAAAAATTTTAAAATCAATGAGTTATAATTTTTAGATTAGCCTACAAAATTCTCTCGCACTTTCGTAAGTTCTGAAAATCTTATCCCCTACTCCCAATATTCTAAGTATCTTTTTATGTTCCTCCTTAGCTTTGCTCATAATCCTTATTTTCTCCCCCTCTATCTCAAAACCTCCTATCCCTATCTCATAAAATTTGTCCAAACACTTCTTCAGACTGTTTTCTTTGCTCTCCCTTAACCATCCTTTCTCCTTCAACTCATCCATTAGCCTGTTTAACACTGTCTGGGCTACCACACATAAAAATAGGAGGTTATAATAAAATTGTGTCTATTGTGCAGATATTTTTTGGATTAGAGGAAAATGGGAACTAAAAAGAATAATAGCAAAAAAAAACAATTTATGGAATAACCTTAAAAAAGGAGGAATGGGAAGTGATAAGGCAGTTTGGGCTTGAAAATTTTATTAAAGAAATTGCAGAGATGCCACCTCAGGAAAGCATTAAAGTTTTAGCTGAGATGCTTTTTAATTTATTGATGAAGAAAGAAAGAGATTTTTTTGTAGAGGCAGACTCTGACAACAAATCAAATGGGTTTTATCAAAGACAGCTCGGATGTATGTTTGGAAATTTAAATTTGTCAGTGCCAAGAGACAGACAGGGAAGATTTCGCTCTCAGAGTGCTACCACCTCATTGGAAAAGATTTGACAAAGATTTTGAGGATTTCATCCTAAATCTGATTCTGCAGAGTTATTCTCCATCAAAAATCAAAAGTCTTCCAGAAAAGCATGAATCTTCCATATTCTCCTGAGCAAATAGAGGAGTTAAAAGAGGAGTTATACAGTAAAGCAAAAGAATTAGTAAGCCGAGAACTGCCTTCTGATTGTTTTGCCCTATTTTGTGATGCATATCATACAGAGATGAAGGATGAAAGCAGAAGAATTCGTAAAGCAGTCATCTATACGGTTTTAGGGATAGATATGCAGATGAAGAAAGATTTGTATGGGTATTATGTTTTTATTGGCTCAGAAAACAAAGGAGATTGGCTCAAGATATTTAACAATCTGATTAGCAGGGGATTGAGGAGAGTAATGATAATTGTCTCTGATGATTTTCCAGGGCTTAGTGAGGCTGTAAAGACCTTATTTCCTCAAACTGACCATCAACTTTGCCTTGTTCATATGCAAAGAAATATTTACAAAAATATGTCAAAGGCTGATGCAAGGCAGTTTAGTGAAGAGATTAACAGAATAAAACACATAGGCGATTATGAGGATACTGTCAGGGAATTTGAAGATGTGCTAAAGAGATTTGAAAAGAAATATCCTGCCTATATAAAGATGCTAAATAGCAAGAAGGAGAATTATTTTTGTTACAAGAAATATCCAGAAGAGATAAGAAAGCACATATATACAACGAACGCGGTAGAGAATATAAATAGCAGGCTGGAAGTCTTAAGGGTAAACTCTGGAGGGTATTTTCAATCTGAGAAAACTGCATCAGTGGCTATATATGTGATAGTAGATAAAATAAGAAAAGGCAGATGGAGCAAACCGATGGCTGTATCTCGTGGGGTATTGTATGAACTTCAACAAATGTTTCAGATGAGATTTGCGCATGAGACACAAAATTCTTGACAACTGTCTCTATAACATCAAAATGCACTGGAAATTTATTCTCGTTCAAACATAAACACAACAATACTTGCTTTTTATCGGACTTCCCA
This sequence comes from Thermodesulfovibrio hydrogeniphilus, assembly GCF_054657355.1. Classification (NCBI taxonomy): domain Bacteria; kingdom Pseudomonadati; phylum Nitrospirota; class Thermodesulfovibrionia; order Thermodesulfovibrionales; family Thermodesulfovibrionaceae; genus Thermodesulfovibrio; species Thermodesulfovibrio hydrogeniphilus. The sequence continues at coordinate 1,627,678 of NZ_BAAHYW010000001.1, read as the reverse complement.
TCCCTTGAGTATCCATATCTTGCAAGCCCCAGAGGTCCTTGACCCTCAAAGTATACTGAGGTAATATCATAAAGCAACAACTTTGTCCCTTGTGCTCCCGTCTTATAAAAATCATCTAACACATTATCCATCTTCTCATACAACTTGTCCATTGCCCTGTATATCTCATTTACATGCATATCCTCTTCCCTTAAATCAAACAGTTCCATAAAACCACTTCTTCGTATCCATCCCACTGATGCATACTTACTCCTTGGCTCTATTATCCTGTTAAGCACTACTGCCAAAAGCAAATCTCTTACCTTCTTTGGAAAATGCCTTAACCATCCCAGAAACCCTATCTTCATCATAAATCCTAACAGTAACAGTATATGCCCTACTGAAGTTGCATCCTCAAAAAACTTGTCTTTGTCCACTACAACCTTTTTCTCAGGTGACTTAAGCAGTTGCCTTATTTTGGAAATAAGAGGCTCACCTAAGTGAGTGATATTGGCAATTTTTTCATGCCTAACCTTTTTAGTTTTTTTGTCTCTGTAAGCTTTAGATATTTCGTAGGTTTTGTATTTTTTACCTTTTTTTGTTGACCAAGATTCTTTTACGAACATAGTTACCTCCTTTTTTATATTAGTATACAAAAATTAGACAAAAAAGTCAATATTTAAGGGAATAAATAAGCAAAAATAATAAAGTTAGATTAGACTACAAAATTGAATGAAAAAAGATATAACTTATTGAATTATAAAGCTTTTGATATTTTTAAAGGCTGAAAATTGATGAAGTTGGGTTTAGTCATGAAAGATTTAGGTCAAACCAACTGAACGTTCTGCTTTTCATATACTATTCCTTTGAAAACATTGAAATCTGGCTTAAGAATCTATTTTCTTCTATTATTCTGTCCTTTTCAATGATATGATAAACCCGCCAACCCCTTTCAAAAAGAAATTGTGCGATAAATCTCCTATGGCATTTAAAAAACATCTTCTCACAGCAAAAGAAAACTGTTTCTTTTTGACTTGCTATTTCTTCAAGAATATCAATACCTTTGATAAAATCCTCCGTCAAAATATATTTTTCATATCCGCCTTTTCTAAAACCTCCGAGCTCTTTCCCAAGATATACATACTCAATCTCTGATTTTTTCAAAGCTTCTGAAATCTTATTCTGATTAAAATGGGGATATCTTTTAGAGGAAGGAAAACTTCTTACATCAACTGCGACTTGAATATTGTAACTTTTAAGAATATCAATGAATTCTTCAATATCTCTGGAACTTGTTCCAATTGTGTAAATCTTTTTCTCCCTATCGGTTAACAAATTTTTCTCTCTCCAGTCTTATAATTTAAATTTTAACAAGATTTTTCAGTGTAACCGACAACAAATAAAGTGTCCACTCACTGCGAAAACTTTATTGTCAAAGCAACTCCAGCAAAGCACGGAGAAAGCAATATCAAAAATTTACGGGAACTTCTTCAGTGTTTGAGAAGTTTAAAAAGATATAGTCATGACTGGCTGTAGCAAAAAATCAAAACCTGCTCCCCAAATTAAAAATTTCATCAGTGAGATTTTTCAGCTGTTGAACATCTTTTGCAGATAGAATATCTTCACTTATAGAGAGCCATCTATTGTATTGACTTTGCCTAATTTCTTCTATTGAAGCCAGATCTTTGTTAAGAATGCTTTTCTTAATTTCTTCAAAAACTGGCTTAAAAATCTTTGATTGATAGACTCCTATGGTGACGAGATAAAGTGAGATAGACCTAAAGCCTTCTCTCTCTATAGCTTTTTTTATTGGACCTTCTTCTGAAAAATCAGATAGAAAATCTTTTACTGCCCGTAAAACTTGCTCCATTTTGTAGTCTTTACACAAAGATAACACTGATTTCCAATTTTCATTGGAAATATTGCACTCTGCTACTTCATGTAGCATTACTATTTCACTGTAAATATCAACAAATGTATCAAACTCCCTATAAGGAGGACACCACCTACTGGGTGGTGGAATTTCATTAAAAATTATATCTGCCAATGGCTCTTTTTTACTGTTAAGCATTAAAAGGTGTTCCCAAAGGCGAATTTTAATATCTGACAGCCTTATAAATATTAAATTATCAATGCTCATGCCGGGGGAAGAAAATAAATCCCGTATTATTTCTTGCCCAACAAAATAAATCTCATACCCATTGTACTTAATGTATTTTTTTAAAGTTCCTAAGAAAAAGGAAGGCTTCATATAAAGTGCATACCCAGCGCCATAAACTAATTTATTTTTCATAAAAAAGGAATTAATGGTTTGAACATCAAAAGGAGATATCAACTGTCCATTCAAAGAAAAAGGCTTAAACTCAGCATTTTCAAGCTCTTTCCATACTGACTCCTTCTTCTCAATCCACAGCAAAATTTCGTCATTGGAAATAGAGTCCCATGGTTCAAGGCTTCTTTCAACTTTAAACAGTTCCCTTAGGCGAAGTAAAAGATTACATACAGAAAAAAAGCCCCAATACTTGGCATCTGAAACATCGCAGTTGTAACTTATTATTTCAAACATTTCGGAGATATTCATAATTTAATTATGAATCCATACAGCTCAATTTTACAAGAACTTCAAGGTAAACTCCTAAAACCACGATATAAAACCATGAATAAATCAACTATCCCTAAAAATAGAACAGACACTCGTCACTGCGAACCAACTTTTATCGTGACTGCGAGCCTCAGATTTTTTTGTCACTGCGAGCCTCCGAAGGAGGCGAAGCAGTCTCTAATTGGTGCATAGTGAATTTTAGATTTTGGATGATGTTTTGTTTGTCATTATATGGTATTTCGTATCATTACGAACCCTCTTCTTTTTATAATTATTAAGGAATTCAGTCCTAAAGTAATCTCACTTGTTCGCTACCCAAAAAAAGAGATTGCCACGCCTCACCTTCGGTGAGGCTCGCAATGACAAAGTAAGGGGTCATTGCTTCGCCTGCCGACAGGCAGGCGAAGCAATCTCATTAATAAAAGAAAGTATAGCCTCAGAAATAAAATCTCTCGCAATGTCCATATATCTAACATACGATGACTATTAGAGACTTTCTTCGCCCCCTTGTAAGTAATTGCGAGACATTCTGTCACACCATCCATTGCGAGGACTTTCTTCTCCGTCATTGCGAACGAGGCGAAGCAATCTCGTCTTTTTCCCTTTCGTCAATAAAGAGATCGCCGTGTTTGTCTTTTAGCAGGCTCTCAATGGCCACCCTCGTCGTCATTGCGAGGGCGCGTTAGCACCCGAGGCAATCTCGTTTTTCTCCGTGGATTGACAGAAGAGATTGCTTCGCAGCACTCAGGACGCTCGCAATGACAGAAAAAAACACTTAACTTTCAAATGTTTATACTAATTATTGGATTTCTATTGCTATTTTTGGGTTATCCCGAAAAATAGAGATAGACCCTTGTCACTGCGAGCACACCTGTTGCGAACGAAAGCGTGGCAATCTGGGGCGAAGCAGTCTCTAATTGGTGACTGGTGAATGGTGATTCGTGGATGGTGGATGGTGAACACCTCTCCGTAATTGCGAGGATACCCCTCTCCGTCATTGCGACTCCGAGCGAAGCGAGGAGGAAGCAATCTTGCCATCATAGTACCATAGAGCGACAGTGCTACAGAGCGACAGCGTAGAAATCCAACAATTCGTCACTGCGAGCCACTCGATGTGGCGAAGCAGTCTCTAATATGATGTAATAACGTAAGACGTGAGACGTAAAAGGCAAAAGACGAGATTGCTTCGCATCCTTCGGAGGCTCGCAATGACAGTAAAAAATATTTAATTTTCAAATGGTTATACCAATTATTGGATTTCTATCGCTATTTTAGGGTCTAATCCCTAAAATAGAAATAGAAATCTACTAAAATAGAGAGGCTCCTTTGTGTATAATAGTTTATATGGAAACAACAAAATCACCCATTGGGTGAACTATTATACACAAGGAGCTTAAGATATGATAAAACAAACTCTGCTTAATTTCAAGTTTAAAAGAACAGATGAAAAGTTAACTCCCCATGCAGGAGCTACTCTTTTTACAGAATTCATGTTGGCTTTTGGAGTTAAAAAGCTTATTCAGAGGATAATGCCATCTCCGGGTTCAAACAGAGGATATGATGCTTGGCAATATATTCATCCCATCGTTCTTATGTTACTTGCAGGAGGAAGACACATAGATGATTTAAGAGAAATTGCTGAAGATAAAGCTTTAAGGGAGAGCACTGGCATGGGAAAAGTCCCATCAAGCTCTGCAGTAGGTGACTGGATAAGAAGAAGTGGCAATGGCGAAGGCATAGTTAAATTGAAAACAGTTATAGATGAAGCAAACAGGAAAGCATTGCAAATACATGAAGCGAAAGAATATACTCTTTGGTCAGACCCTACAATAATAGAGACTGAAAAGTATGATGCAAAGATGACCTATAAAGGGGTGAAGGGGTACAAACCTATAGTTACCGCATTTAAGGAGTTGCCCATTATCGTTTATCATGAGTTTAGGCATGGGAATGTAGCGGGAGTTCCACTTCAAGCACTTTCACATGCATATGAACTGTTGCCTGAAGGAAAAAGGATAAAGCATGCCTGTCTTGACAGTGAGTTTTACACAGCAGAAGTAATAAATTTTCTCAGAAGCAAAGGCACAACATTCAGTATAGTAGCAGATAAGACAGGGGCAGTGATGGATGCTATAAAGAGAATAAAGCATTGGAGAGAATTGAGGACAGAGGAAGGGATACTTACAAACAGACAGATAGGGGAGACAGTGCATGTTATGAAGGGCACAGAGGCATTCAGGCTGGTTGTGCAGAGGTGGAAGAAAGAGCAGATAGATTTATTTGATAGCGAGCCTTATTGTTACCATGTGATAGCAACTGACAGAGAAAGTTCAGCAGAAGAAGTTGTATGGGAGTATAACAAGCGGGGGCAGATGGAGAATATCATTAAGGAATTAAAGAACGGGATAGGGATGGAGAGTTTACCCAGCGGAGAATTTGGGGGAAATGCGATGTGGTTTTGTCTTGGAGTGCTTGCATATAATGTTTTTGTTTTGAAGAGGGAGCTTATTTTACCGCAAGAGTATAAGAACAAGACTATAAGCACAATAAGGTGGTTTTTTATAGAGATAGCAGGGAAAATGGTAAAACATGGCAGAAGGCTATGGCTTCATGTATCAACCACAGTTGAGAAATTTAATCTTCTACTTCATATAAGAAAAAAAATAATGGCATTTGTATAAGAAGAGTATTTGCAAGATACAATGATAAAAAAATAGAGCAATAAAAAACAAACACGGGTGAATATTGTCTAAAAAGGCAAGTTTTAGGTTAATTAATAGGTGAAAATTATAAAAAAGAGAGAAAAAAATAGGGAAAATTATTACGAAAAGGAAGAAATAGGAGGACATAGAGGATAATTTTAACCCCACTTCATCAACTTTTGAATAAAAAAATTTTAAAATCAATGAGTTATAATTTTTAGATTAGCCTACAAAATTCTCTCGCACTTTCGTAAGTTCTGAAAATCTTATCCCCTACTCCCAATATTCTAAGTATCTTTTTATGTTCCTCCTTAGCTTTGCTCATAATCCTTATTTTCTCCCCCTCTATCTCAAAACCTCCTATCCCTATCTCATAAAATTTGTCCAAACACTTCTTCAGACTGTTTTCTTTGCTCTCCCTTAACCATCCTTTCTCCTTCAACTCATCCATTAGCCTGTTTAACACTGTCTGGGCTACCACACATAAAAATATATGCGTCCTTACTCTCCTGTCTTTATAATGATATATCGGTCTTATCTCTACAAAATCCTTTAACTGCTTGAATGCATCCTCCACTGTCTGTAATTCCTTATACTGCCTCTCTATCTCTTCATCTTCTTCCTTCATTAATGTCGTCTGCAAAATATACTTCCCACACATATCATATGCCTTCTTTATAGCTTCTTGCTTTGCTATTATCTGAAATCTGCCTTCTTCGTATCTGAAATCATAATAATTCTCAGCTCCACTTTTTGTCAGTTTCCTCTGCGCCCTCCTCAGTATTTTCTCCCTGTCTCTTAGCTTTCCTCTTTCTACCATCTGCCTTACTTTTTCCAATGCCTCCCTGCCCCTTTTAAGTATACTTTCCAATGTCTCCCTGTCATGGCTTTCTCTGTATTCAGACCCACATAGTACATATCTGCTCTTTACCCCTTCCTCTTCACTTATATAGATGGTCACTGGCAACTCCTTCTGAAATATATCTAACTGTATACCCTTCTGCACTACCATTTTCTTTGCTTCCCTAAATCTCATCGCTAATATGTAGTTTATCCCCTCTCTCTCAAGATACTCTATATTCTGTAATGTCACCATCCCCCTGTCTCCTATAAATACTGCCTCCTTGATGTCGTATCTCTTCTTTAACTGACTTATTAGTCCCTTTACTGTCTCCTTATCTGATATGTTGCCTTCTATAACATCAAAATGCACTGGAAATTTATTCTCGTTCAAACATAAACACAACAATACTTGCTTTTTATCGGGCTTCCCATCCCTTGAGTATCCATATCTTGCGAGCCCCAGAGGTCCTTGACCCTCAAAATATACTGAGGTAATATCATAAAGCAACAACTTTGTCCCTTGTGCTCCCGTCTTATAAAAATCATCTAACACATTATCCATCTTCTCATACAACTTGTCCATTGCCCTGTATATCTCATTTACATGCATATCCTCTTCCCTTAAATCAAACAGTTCCATAAAACCACTTCTTCGTATCCATCCCACTGATGCATACTTACTCCTTGGCTCTATTATCCTGTTAAGCACTACTGCCAAAAGCAAATCTCTTACCTTCTTTGGAAAATGCCTTAACCATCCCAGAAATCCTATCTTCATCATAAATCCTAACAGTAACAGTATATGCCCTACTGAAGTTGCATCCTCAAAAAACTTGTCTTTGTCCACTACAACCTTTTTCTCAGGTGACTTAAGCAGTTGCCTTATTTTGGAAATAAGAGGCTCACCTAAGTGAGTGATATTGGCAATTTTTTCATGCCTAACCTTTTTAGTTTTTTTGTCTCTGTAAGCTTTAGATATTTCGTAGGTTTTGTATTTTTTACCTTTTTTTGTTGACCAAGATTCTTTTACGAACATAGTTACCTCCTTTTTTATATTAGTATACAAAAAATAGACAAAAAAGTCAATATTTAAGGGAATAAATAAGCAAAAATAATAAAATTAGATTAGACTACAAAATTGAATGAAAAAAGATATAACTTATTGAATTATAAAGCTTTTGATATTTTTAAAGGCTGAAAATTGATGAAGTTGGGTTTAATAAAAAATTGTCCTGAAAAGGGGCAAAATAAATCTGTCAGTTTTCTATCTCTATTTTTGGGGTTATCAGTCTATCTTGACAGAAACAGAAAAGAGTTATTATACTGCCATTATAGTTGGGCGATTAGCTCAGTGGGAGAGCGCTTCCTTCACACGGAAGAGGTCGCAGGTTCGATCCCTGCATCGCCCATTAGAAAAATCAAGGGTTTTCAAAACCACCCTCCTTAGACTGTGACACAATTGTGACATAGCTTGTTTTCTAAAGCCTTCACAGCCTCTTTTTTATGTGCCTGTGACAGATGTGCATATCTGAGCGTCATAGTAAGGCTTTTGTGTCCAAAGTGTTGTTATTGTCATGTTTTTGTATTAATCCTCAAAAAATACTTATAATTTTTTCAACTTCATCAAACTCAAAAACATCTTTAACCAATTTCCCCCGTACTGAAATTTCAACTTCAAGATTTTTCTCATTTATTTTCTTTATAACACCTGAAAAACCCTCATATGTACCCTTAACGATTTTCACTGGGTCTCCTTCCTTAAAGTTTTTGGAAGGTTTAATAAGAGGAGTCAGTGAGTCAAAGCCTTTGAGCATTTGTTTGTAGTCTTTGGTTTCTTCAATCTGAATGTGTTTTTTTATGTCTGCTGGTATGTGTTCAGACGGATTACGTATGACAATTATGCATTCGGGAAATTCAGTATCAAGAATAAGAAAACCTGCTTTAGAAAGAATTGAACGAAGAATTTTTATGTATTTCGTGTGCTGAGCATAAATAATGTATGCCATAATGAAATATTACTTTTAAAAAAACTATGGCATAACATAGTTTTAATAAATTACAACGGTCTATAGCAGCTTACATTGAACTTGCAAAAAGAGTAAATGCACCATATGAAATAGAAGTGGTTGAAAAAACAAAGGTTTCAGAATAATAGGTTCACTGATGAGACAAAGAAGAAACAGTATGTGTCTCAGCGGAAAAAAATTGTTTTTCATCCAACACAGGCAACTCAGTCACTGCGTAAGAGAAATATGACAGTTTTTTCCATTTGTCCTTGTCGCCTATAACAAAAACACTTTCTTTAGCTCTAGTGAGTGCTACATTTAACATATTTGGTTTCTCAGCTACCCATGCCATTGAGTTTTCTGTTCTGCCACCAAGAATTATCACAACTGCTTTTGCCTCTTTTCCTTGAAACGTATGTATAGTTCCAATGTATTTAGCTTCACCATTGTTTGCAAGAGCTTTTTCAAGAGCACACCCTTTTTGTAACTCTTTAAGAAGGTAATTTTTTACTGAAACAAATGGAGTTATTATAAACAAGTTTTTGTCTTTTACAAATTTCTCTATGTCCTCTTTTTGAGATTGTAAAAAACTGTCAAAAATACTAAGCAGTTTTCTTAACACATTTACTTCATTAATAACCACTCCATCTTCAATCCTGCTATCTTCTCTTTTTACTTGTATCCATGCTGATTTTGGAAATGTCTCAGGTAGCAATAAAGTAAATTTGTCTTTTTTGTTTGCTTTTATCATTCTGTCATTGTAGGCAATTTTGTTTGCTATTCTGAACATTGGGTCGTTACATCTACGATGAACATTCAAAGGGATTCCAACTCTTTTATATTTATAAACTGCTGACTGAAGCGATGCCCTATCTGCAAAAGTCTGTACAGAGTTTTTCGTCACCTGATAGTCTTCACCAACCTGATAAATTTGACAGAGAATGTTATCCAATTTTTCAGACAGTACTACTACGGGTTCTATCTGGTCAGGATCACCTACTACAACTGTACGGTTTGCTTTGTAAATAGGCATAAAAGCATAATAAGGAACAGCCTGTCCTGCTTCATCAATAAACAAATACCCAATTGAAGACTTTGGCATTACCTGGAACATTTTGTTAAAAGAAGCAAAAGTGGTTGAAGTTACAGGTATCATAAAAAAGAAAACTGCAAACAACTCCTTGACTTGTTCTTCCTTGCCTACAAATCTTACAGGATTTGATAAGTAGTAGGCAAACAACTTCAGCTTTTCAATAAATAACTCCTTGTACTTCAAAATAAGCAGTTTATGTAAACGCAACGATTCAATAAAAATAAGCATCCTTAGTTTGTCAATCTTTTCCTCTTTGTAAGGAGAATAAAGGTAAAACTTTTCTTTTTCTTCCTCTGGAAGCTGTTCTTCACTGGTAAAATAAAATTTCACAAAGTCTTCTTCGTCAAAAACTGCATCCTTGAGAAAACTTTTACTATTATTTAAATCCAACTCAAGATTCTTCAATTGTTCCTGTAGCGATTGTTTTGTTTCTGATAACTCTTTCATTTCTTTAAAAATTGAATTGATACTGTCTTGCAAAACTTCTTTATTTTTTAATAAAGCTTCTTTTTCTTTTGTATGAATTTCCATTTCATGCAAAAGCTCCATGTTTTTGTTTTCCCATTGCTCAATTTTTGATTTTGCAGAACTTAACAGACACCCCAAAAATTTATCTAAAGAGGAAGGTTTATTCTTTAAAAACAATTCATAGTGTTTCTGTTTTTCTGCTAATGTCTCAGACATTAAAGTTAGTCTTCTATCAAGTTCAACAAGTTGCTGTTGTTTTTTTGACATGTCAATTTGTAAAATTTCAATTTCTTTGTCTAAATCTAAAATATCTTTCAAAAGACTTTGCTTCTGAAGTATCTTTTGATAGTAATTATAATGCATTTTTGAAATGTTTAAAATTTTTTCACTGTAAGACTTTATTTTTTGTCCTGTTGAGTTTATTTCGTCAAAGGAAGGCACGGGTTCTTTTGCTAACTCCTCTTCCATCTCTGCAACCAATTTTAAAAATTTTCTTCTATTAGCGGAGTTTCCAAGCGGGATTGATAAAAGTCCAAAATAATCTTCTGCTTTTTCTATTTCAGTAAGTTCCAGTTGTTCGTCCTCATCTTTTGATTCTTCAAAATATGCTTTTACTAAGCTGTCAAAATACCATCAAGGAATGAATGCGGATTGTGGTAGAGCTCATAATCTAACTGTTACAATCTACTATAACCCTTGTGCAACTACTACAATACCTCCAACTTGTCCTACTGGTGGTAGTTACAACTCTTCAACAGGTAAATGTGAAGCTCAGCCTACGTGTTCGCAAGGTTCTCTTACTTCGCAGGGATGTCTTACAGGTTATGCTTGTCCTGTTACTGCTCCTGACGGTACTACACCTCAATGTCATCAAATAGGAAAGTTTCAATCCTTGTTTTAATGGAAGTTGCATTCAAACCATGTCACTGTTACAGCGTCTTTTTGACATTTTGTTTGTTTCAATCCTTGTTTTAATGGAAGTTGCATTCAAACCACTCAAACTTGTAGAAATACCAAATGTGATTGATAAGTTTCAATCCTTGTTTTAATGGAAGTTGCATTCAAACTATGATGGAGCAAAATATGATGGTGAGTTTTATACGAGTTTCAATCCTTGTTTTAATGGAAGTTGCATTCAAACTTGAGATAACAAATAGTTTGAGAAGGTTTAAGCTTTGTTTCAATCCTTGTTTTAATGGAAGTTGCATTCAAACGGCAAATCAGCTGAAATTGAATGGGAAGAAAAAAAGTTTCAATCCTTGTTTTAATGGAAGTTGCATTCAAACAACTATTCTCTGAAAGATAGTTTCAATCCTTTTAAGTTTCAATCCTTGTTTTAATGGAAGTTGCATTCAAACGAATGCGAGTTGCCCAAATAAGAAAAGCCACAAAAGGGTTTCAATCCTTGTTTTAATGGAAGTTGCATTCAAACCATGTTTGAAATCACGAATGTGGATAAAGAATTGATGTTTCAATCCTTGTTTTAATGGAAGTTGCATTCAAACTTATAATTGGCTCACCTTCTGGCCAACGACCTTTGAGTTTCAATCCTTGTTTTAATGGAAGTTGCATTCAAACTTATATAAGATACATGGACGACTTTGTAATACTTTAGTTTCAATCCTTGTTTTAATGGAAGTTGCATTCAAACGGGAAGGAAATAGAATCCTTCAGCTTCAACTTAAAGGTTTCAATCCTTGTTTTAATGGAAGTTGCATTCAAACTTTTATAAAAATAATAAATTTTTTTATAGAAATAAAGTTTCAATCCTTGTTTTAATGGAAGTTGCATTCAAACCTTGTTCAGGTTTCTCTTTACAACATCAAAGAAATCATCGTTTCAATCCTTGTTTTAATGGAAGTTGCATTCAAACTACTTGCACGGCAAACATTTTTGTAGTTGTTGTTAGGTTTCAATCCTTGTTTTAATGGAAGTTGCATTCAAACAGAAAGCTCGATATGATGAATGCCACACCAAGAAGTTTCAATCCTTGTTTTAATGGAAGTTGCATTCAAACTACTTGCTTTTGCCTGTCACCCTGCCCTGTCACCCTGTTTCAATCCTTGTTTTAATGGAAGTTGCATTCAAACATGTCTGTAGTTTAATGTAGATTAAACTATAAGCAGTTTCAATCCTTGTTTTAATGGAAGTTGCATTCAAACCAAATACCCACAAAACAAGACCAAAATTGGCAATCGTGTTTCAATCCTTGTTTTAATGGAAGTTGCATTCAAACATAGAATAGGTCTTAACATATCCTTAACCCTTTGGTAGTTAAGTTTCAATCCTTGTTTTAATGGAAGTTGCATTCAAACATAGCTTACTCTATTGACATTATAAGTTGGTTTTGGGTTTCAATCCTTGTTTTAATGGAAGTTGCATTCAAACTAATAGCCCCTTCTCCTTTAGAAAATAGAGCAAGTTGTTTCAATCCTTGTTTTAATGGAAGTTGCATTCAAACAAACAGTTGTTTGGATGAGCCATGCAGATAAAATTGATGCCATGTTTCAATCCTTGTTTTAATGGAAGTTGCATTCAAACTGAAAGACAACGATATATATCTCACAAGAACTACATTGTTTCAATCCTTGTTTTAATGGAAGTTGCATTCAAACTATATCACATTTGATAGAAAAATATACGAAATCGCGTTTCAATCCTTGTTTTAATGGAAGTTGCATTCAAACGGAAGGCATTATGCCTTTCTAAGCTTAATTTATTTTCGTTTCAATCCTTGTTTTAATGGAAGTTGCATTCAAACATAGATTAACCACTTGACATCTTAAGCTGATTACGGGTTTCAATCCTTGTTTTAATGGAAGTTGCATTCAAACCTAAAAAAAGAAAAAAATAAAACAAATATGAAATGTTTCAATCCTTGTTTTAATGGAAGTTGCATTCAAACTCAAAAACTGTTTATAATGTCAATAGAATAAGCTATGTTTCAATCCTTGTTTTAATGGAAGTTGCATTCAAACATAATTAACTCGAATATCTTCAATATTAGTTATCAAGTTTCAATCCTTGTTTTAATGGAAGTTGCATTCAAACAACAATCAGATAGAATTGTGAAAACAAAAATTGAGATAAGTTTCAATCCTTGTTTTAATGGAAGTTGCATTCAAACTTGCATGTACGGCATGTTCACCTCCCCTTCTATCACAGTTTCAATCCTTGTTTTAATGGAAGTTGCATTCAAACTGCATTTCTTGATTTTTACAAATCAATGAAAATCGGGGTTTCAATCCTTGTTTTAATGGAAGTTGCATTCAAACAAGAAAGATGAGTGCCCTCGTAATGTTGCTTATTGGTTTCAATCCTTGTTTTAATGGAAGTTGCATTCAAACTAATAACTTTTCTCTTGACATTTTAAACTGGTTACAGGTTTCAATCCTTGTTTTAATGGAAGTTGCATTCAAACTTGACAAGTTTTCATTTTTTTACCTCCTTTCTTTTAGTGTTTCAATCCTTGTTTTAATGGAAGTTGCATTCAAACTTACTTGAAGTTTTTGAAAAAGCTTCACTACTACTGTTTCAATCCTTGTTTTAATGGAAGTTGCATTCAAACATCAAAACCAACTTACAATGTCAATAGAATAAGCTATGTTTCAATCCTTGTTTTAATGGAAGTTGCATTCAAACTTTTACCTCCCTGTCTTTTTTTCTCAGTCTAAGCTATGTTTCAATCCTTGTTTTAATGGAAGTTGCATTCAAACTTTTTTGGCAAAAGTCCCAGCTTTGCTGGGGTTAAAGTTTCAATCCTTGTTTTAATGGAAGTTGCATTCAAACTTTTTCTCAGTCAACGACTGAGATTAATTATAGTTTACGTTTCAATCCTTGTTTTAATGGAAGTTGCATTCAAACTCAAAACATTTATAGAAAAAATCTATCAAGTTTAAGTTTCAATCCTTGTTTTAATGGAAGTTGCATTCAAACGGTATTTTGAGAAAAATCAAAGCACCAAAACAAATTCTGTTTCAATCCTTGTTTTAATGGAAGTTGCATTCAAACCAAATACGGTTTGACGATGACAAAGAGGCAAAATGTTTCAATCCTTGTTTTAATGGAAGTTGCATTCAAACTGTTATTCTTGCTTGGCAGGACTTTCCACCAACATAGTTTCAATCCTTGTTTTAATGGAAGTTGCATTCAAACAGATTAATTATAGCTTACTACAACCTGCTTATAATGGTTTCAATCCTTGTTTTAATGGAAGTTGCATTCAAACGTATCAGAAAAAAAGGAAGAAAACAAATGAGACAAAGTTTCAATCCTTGTTTTAATGGAAGTTGCATTCAAACGCTTTGTAGTAGAAATTTAGCCACCAAAAAAGGCAAGGCAGTTTCAATCCTTGTTTTAATGGAAGTTGCATTCAAACGTTTTCAATGTAATTATAATATCCTATTTTGAGCTGTTTCAATCCTTGTTTTAATGGAAGTTGCATTCAAACCGTGCTGGCGATTTGCCAGCTCGCCCTTTTTCCTTATGGTTTCAATCCTTGTTTTAATGGAAGTTGCATTCAAACCTGTAATCAGCTTAAAATGTCAAGTGTTTAATTTATGTTTCAATCCTTGTTTTAATGGAAGTTGCATTCAAACGATAATCGATGAAGCACAGAAATATTTTTCTACAGAAGTTTCAATCCTTGTTTTAATGGAAGTTGCATTCAAACTTTAATTTAAAAAATAAATAGATTTTTTCTATTAAAAGTTTCAATCCTTGTTTTAATGGAAGTTGCATTCAAACCGCGGATGGAAGAATTATTGCAACTATTGAGATTTCTAAGTTTCAATCCTTGTTTTAATGGAAGTTGCATTCAAACTCACGCAAATATTATAAATTGTCTATAATGTTAACTTATGTTTCAATCCTTGTTTTAATGGAAGTTGCATTCAAACATAGCCCCTTCTCCTTTAGAAAATAGAGCAAACTTAGTTTCAATCCTTGTTTTAATGGAAGTTGCATTCAAACAGGTAGGGCAGCTAAAATTGAATGGGAAGAAAAAAAGTTTCAATCCTTGTTTTAATGGAAGTTGCATTCAAACCATATATAAGATCTGCTTCGTTTTCACGTATATCTTTCAAGTTTCAATCCTTGTTTTAATGGAAGTTGCATTCAAACTTTCTTAGTTTACTGAACGATTTTGCTTCATTAATCTTGTTTCAATCCTTGTTTTAATGGAAGTTGCATTCAAACTTGAGTATTGCCGATGTGTCTCCTTCGACTAATCTCAGTTTCAATCCTTGTTTTAATGGAAGTTGCATTCAAACGCGTGCTGGCGATTTGCCAGCTCGCCCTTTCTGCGTACAGTTTCAATCCTTGTTTTAATGGAAGTTGCATTCAAACCATTTACCAAACTAAGAAAGATATGGAGCATGTAGTTTCAATCCTTGTTTTAATGGAAGTTGCATTCAAACTCGCAATGCGTGAAAAATTGCAAAGCGAAAAGGCGTTTCAATCCTTGTTTTAATGGAAGTTGCATTCAAACTTTATCAAACAATTAAAAAGGAGGTTAAAAAATGCCAGGTTTCAATCCTTGTTTTAATGGAAGTTGCATTCAAACATAACTTTTCTCTTGACATCTTAAGTTGATTACGGGTTTCAATCCTTGTTTTAATGGAAGTTGCATTCAAACTTTTTATAGAATTGGCAAATTTAATTTATTGAAAGTTTCAATCCTTGTTTTAATGGAAGTTGCATTCAAACTCATACACGAAGTCCGCCTCACTTTCACGTACATCTTTGTTTCAATCCTTGTTTTAATGGAAGTTGCATTCAAACAAATTTAATTTATTGAAATGAATAGATTTTTTCGTGTTTCAATCCTTGTTTTAATGGAAGTTGCATTCAAACTCTCAGCTTAGCTGGGAAAAATAAAAAAAAGGAGGGTTTCAATCCTTGTTTTAATGGAAGTTGCATTCAAACAGAAACATTTTTGGAAGAAATTTTCACTTATACGGGTTTCAATCCTTGTTTTAATGGAAGTTGCATTCAAACCTTGGCAATTTCTTGGCAGTATTCTCAACATGGTAAGTTTCAATCCTTGTTTTAATGGAAGTTGCATTCAAACCTATTTACTTTAATAGAAAAAATCTATTCATTTTTTTGTTTCAATCCTTGTTTTAATGGAAGTTGCATTCAAACATATCTGTTTGAATACAACTTTTATTAAAGTTTTATGTTTCAATCCTTGTTTTAATGGAAGTTGCATTCAAACCAAAAAGAATATTAGTGAAAAGCTTGAAGAAAAGCTGTTTCAATCCTTGTTTTAATGGAAGTTGCATTCAAACATAGATTAACCACTTGACATTTTAAGCTGATTACAGGTTTCAATCCTTGTTTTAATGGAAGTTGCATTCAAACATATTAGCTGATGACGAGTGGTATGTCACATTCGATGTTTCAATCCTTGTTTTAATGGAAGTTGCATTCAAACCTGGAGGTAACTAATGTTAGTATCTATCAAACCAGAGTTTCAATCCTTGTTTTAATGGAAGTTGCATTCAAACGGTTCAACAGAATATAATATGTTGATGGCTAATATGATGTTTCAATCCTTGTTTTAATGGAAGTTGCATTCAAACAAGATTGACTTTGAAGACTCAAGTGCATCAATCTCAGTTTCAATCCTTGTTTTAATGGAAGTTGCATTCAAACAATATAATCAAAAAATGGACATTGAAAATTATTTTGTTTCAATCCTTGTTTTAATGGAAGTTGCATTCAAACCTCCTAACTCAATGTATTATAATTATAGTTTACTGGTTTCAATCCTTGTTTTAATGGAAGTTGCATTCAAACTAATTATAGTTTACCAAAACCAAGTTACAATGTCAAGTTTCAATCCTTGTTTTAATGGAAGTTGCATTCAAACTTTTTCCCAGCCAAGCTGGGATTAATTATAGTTTACGTTTCAATCCTTGTTTTAATGGAAGTTGCATTCAAACTTATATAAGCTTTGTCTTCAATAATTTCATAATTTGTTTCAATCCTTGTTTTAATGGAAGTTGCATTCAAACTATAAAAATTAATAGATTTTTTTTATTAAAAATAAGTTTCAATCCTTGTTTTAATGGAAGTTGCATTCAAACTGCATTTATTATAGAAATGGTTGATTTTTCTATTTTTGGACCAATTTTTACTAATTAAAATTTTAATAAAAATCTTCATTCAATTTACCCTTTTGTTGTCAAATTATGAACTCTTTTACATCGTTTTTGTATTTTAAAAATCTAATAAAATCAATAAGTTAGCACCATATAATATAGTAACTTAAAATAAAAATTTCAGACTAAGTTAAAAAAACAGCCTTGTCAATGACCAATCTTTCAAAATATATGTGAACATTATAACATTAATTTCAAAGTTTTTATCAAACACATATATTTCTGTAACAACAATCTAAACATCGGTTTTTCCATTGGGTCTTCTTGGGATAGAAGCCTTTCAATATTACAGAAAATATTTCCTCTACTACATTTTTTGCATTTTCAAAATCTTCATCATTATAGACTATTTCTTTTATTTTATTGCCTCCTCTGGTATAGCAGATATATCCCTTTTTGACAGTTTGTTTGTAGTTTTCCATAATTAAAAGTGCATACAACACTGACTGGATGCGATGCGTTCTAAATGTAAACTCATTATATTCTGCAAATTTGTAATCAAGAGGAGCTAAAGTATTGTCTTTCAAATGAAGAACTTCATCTATTACTCCTCTAATTCTCAATTTCTTAGAAGCTAAATAAACAGATATATCCTTGTTAATACAGCCAAGTCTTTTTCTCAAATAGTCTGGATTGTTTTTTTCTCGCCTTTCATGAAGTTCTCTGCCTTTTAAAACTTTATATCTTAATTCTTCATGTTGAGGAATTTTTAGACAGTGCATGAAGTATGTAAATCGCGGACAATATAGATGCTCTATTACTTCAGAGGGGGTAATCATAGGCGTTCTTTCATCATCAAAGTCAATTGTTAAATAGTCATACGAGGATAAATAATCCTCAATTTCTATTTTTCCCAAATCATCTGTCATACAAAGAATGCCTTTATTTCATCTGTTACAAGTTTTTTATCAAATGCCTGTCCAAGAAGTTTTACTTTCTTAAAATCTTCTTCACACATTGGAAATATATACACAGAGTCTTCATCAGGGTTAATAATATCCTCACATATTGTCTTTAGTTCATCTATTTGGTTTCTATTCAATGTGCCCAGAAAAGCCGATTTTTGAACCCTGTATAATCCCATATTTTTACATTGCTTAGCAATTTTTGTTCTAACTTTATCATCAGCTATGTCGTATATAACCCAGACAAGCTTTTCACCTTGTTTCATGAGCCTTTCCCTATTAAGTTGTTCGCTATTTCATGACAGTCAAACTGAATTATATTAATTCTTTTTATGTTTCTGCCTTTATATCTGATAGATTCATCCATGAAAGCATTGAAATCTGTTAGAAGAACTGCTTTACCTTCTTTATTTAGTTTCACTCCATTTGGGATTTTATCAAAATGCTCTACTTTTACTTTTCTTGAAGCAAATAAGCTTATGACAACCTCATCAGCCCATGTGCGATAGTTTTCAATCAGATCAAATACCAGAGACTTTTTATTGTAATGGTCTGTATGAATAAATCCTACATAAGGGTCAAGCCCAGCTATAATACATGCTTTTTCAACCATGGAGTAAAGCACTCCATAGGAATAATTCAAAAGAGCGTTAAATTCATCTTTTGCAGGATTTCTGCTTCTGCCTTCAAATTTGAATCTATCTGGCATTAAAGAGCTTAAGGCTTCAAAATAAATCCTTCCTCCACTTCCTTCAATTCCCATAATTGTGCTTCTACATTCCTCAATTGTTCCTGATAGTCCATCAAGTCCCTTCATAACATTCTGAAGCTTATTAATGTAAGAAGTAATCTCTACTGATTTATGAGGTCTTGTCTGACGCAATCTCTGCAAAAAAGCAATCTGGTTATTAAATTTCGTTCTTACCCACTGAAGAGCAAGATTAAGTCCTGCCTCTGTTTCTGCAATCTCAAGCTGTCTTCTCCTAATCAGTGTGGTGCTACCTAATTTTGAATGCCACACCCTGCCATAGGGAGTGCCAAATTCATCAATAAACACTATGTCTATATTGTTTTCCATAGCCATCTTTATAGCATCCGTAGTTATGTATGCTGCAGTTGATATTAAAATGGAAGAAACCTTTTTACAGGAGATTTCAAAGACTCTGTCTTCGGTTTTTACTCTGAAACAATCTCCGTTTTTCTGAAGATACGAGCCGTATGTGTTTATTACCAGTTGCATATTATCAGTTTATCTTTTTAACTGTCCCAAATCCTCTTGAGACAGACTTACCAATTCCCCAGTAGTCAGGGATTTCAAAGTTTACCGTAAAAGTGCCTAAAAAACCAAGCATGGGTGTGCCTTTGAGAGAAGTTTGAATTTCTTTGAGATTGATTATGTCCACCTTAATTGGTTCAGGTACAGTGTATCCAAGACTTTTTGAGATAGAAAGAAGATTACCAATGAGTATCTTTTCAAGTAGAGCCTTTCTCTTTTGCCATGTTCCGAGTTTCTGATACTGCTCATAATTCTTTTCTTTGAGAGCAAGCCATGGGGTGAGGAAGGAGTAGGATAAAATTGTTTCGGTTATGCCAAAAGATACTTCTTGAAATAATATGTCTCTCTTTATAATCCTGTATTTGTCATTGAATAATAAAATTGTTTTACCGACCAAACTAAGATCATTTAGAAGTTTTGCTCCAGCTTCAATGCCAATTATTAAACATCTTTTATTAATATATTTGTATTGGACAAGCGGATATCTGTATTTGACTAAACCATCTTCATAATGTTGATGAAGAAGTATTTCATTAGGATAAAGTCCTGCAATTGCTCCACGTAAATCTTTGGATTGAATATCTAAACCGTAAGTGGGCTTATCAAAATGTAAAACCACAACAGAATTCAATATTTTATTATTTTTCATATTATGATTGTGCCATTTGGTGTCTTGTAATTAAATCCAATTTCATCATCATAATAGCAAGACTCTAAAAAATAAAATTCACCAATTCCTTTTACTGCTATATCTGTAGGATTAAACTGATAGGCATTCACAGATATGGAATTCATTGCAATTTTGCTTGAGAGTTCTTTTAACCTTCTTCTTCTTTCCCATCTGTCAAGGTTATCCTTAAAGACTTGCTCTATTTCTTCTTTTAATTCTGGGACATATCGCTCAACTATCAAGTTATACTGCTTTAATTCTCCTCTAAGTTCAGCTTTTATATCAAAATTATGTTGCTTTCCATTTCTGTCATATATATGAGTGAAATTTATCAAACATTCTGTTATATTTCTTCCTAAATCTTTACGCTTAAGCTCATTGAAATATTGCTTTGCTAATTCAAATACCTTATTTTCAGGAACTTCATTACTTTGATGGTTATTCAATATATGCGTAGTGGCATCAATAGCAAGCCTATCATAAACCATTGCATTAAATTCCCCGCTCGGACAAAAACTACTTTTTGAATCAGGGTCATATAACCTGACAATCTCAACCGTCCCCATCGTTTTTTCACCTTCCCTGTTACACCTGCCTGCAACTTGAATAATTGCGTCCAATGGTCCAAAGTCACGAATAACATAATCCATATCTATATCCACACCCGCTTCTATACACTGCGTAGTGATCACTAAAGCGCGCTCAGAATTTTTTATCTTTTCTATTCTACTTAACCTTTGTAAAGGAATCACATAAGACGAAAGAAAATAAGGCTCCCTATCACCTGCACTTTCTTTAAGGGTTTCATAAACCTTTCTAGCTGAATCTCGGGTATTAAGAACAATCATGATTTTCTTTTCAGTCATTTCAGGAAGTCTGTTTTTCATTTCACAGATGAAATCTTCTATACTTTTAATTTCTTTATGTTTTAACAACAATTTATATCTTGATAATTTTTCAAAATATTTAATAGGAGCTGGCACAAGTTCTATCGCTCCATCTATAATTTGAGGTTGTGTCGCAGACATAAGCAATATATAGCTTTTGCCCACATTAGTTATATATTTAATAAAAGTGGAAAATGGATGCCAAAGACGTGGAGGCATAGCCTGTATCTCATCCATAATAATTATGCTATTAAAAAGGTTATGGAATCTCATAAGATTTTTCGGTTTAACGCTGAATATAGCGTATAAAAGCTGGTCAAAGGTTGTCATTATTATCTGAGATTTCCAAATATTGATAAAGAACTCCGCAGTATTTGGCTCATATCCATTAAACTCAAATGATGATAAAGAATGAGTTTTCAGAAACACTTCTTCGTTTGGGCTATCAAGGAATTTCTCATATTCTTTAGCAGATTGGTCAATGATTGAGAGGAATGGCAGAGCAACAATAATTTGGGGAGTAAAACCAAAAGTATCCTGTATTTTATTACGTAGTTTGATTGCCCACGAAGCGGCTAACAAAGTTTTCCCCATTCCAGTCGGCAAAGTAAGAGAATACAGACGATTATTTAAATTCAGATTATCCAACATTTCCATAATTTCTTTGTAAGCCTTTTCCCTATCTAGACTTATTTTTGTCTTCTTATCTTTGAAAACAGTTGCTTTATATTGATCTACGACATTTGACGAAATAAAAATAGATTTTCTCTGATATAATTCTTTATTTTTAACTGCAAGGTATGCCTTGTCTGCTTCCAATAGTATTGAATAGACAAATAATATCAATAGCCTTAGTTCTATTTTTTGTTCCTCAGACAGCCTTGATATATCTGAAAATAAATCCTCAATACCACAATCGATTTCAATAGGATTTAATAAACTTATATCGCCTGATAAACCCACATCTTGAAAAATCTTAAGTTTAAGAAACTCTTGCTTAAAGGCTTTTAATCGGTCTACCATTGCAGAGTCGTTTGGCAGGTCTCTCTTCAATTCTGAATGGTGTTTTAAAATAGCCAGCAAAGGTGCTAAAGCAATACATGAATTTAAATTATTCTCCTCGCAATAGGTTAGAAGAGGCTTATATGCAAGAATAGTTGATAAACCAGTATGTTCGTGCTCTCCATTTGGACCTTTACATCCAGTTTCTAATCTTTTTTGAAAGTAGGTAGTTGCTTTTCCGAGATCATGAAATAAAGCGGTTCTTTCAATAAGACCTTTTAAATGCTTTTGGGTGAGGCAAAGGGTTGTAAAGTTAACTTCTTTCTTTTGAAGAAGTTCAACGGCAATTTCTGCAACCTGAGCAAGATGTTTCTCCAGTGGTAAATCAGGATGAGATTTTATGTTAGAAAATTGGCACATATTTTTCCCATTTAGGAATATTCAGTATATTCTTAACATTCTTAAGTGGTACTGCACCACCATCAAGATTTACAGTAAAAATTGCATGTTCAAAATCTCTCGGTGGTTTAATTCCCTTTAAACCTTCAAATTCTGTTATTCGCAGTTTGCTCTCTTGAGGCAGTTCATTAATTTTTTTAAAGTCCAGTTCTCCATGAACCCCTCTAATAAAAGCTCCTCTTACTTCGCAATCAATGCCTTCTTTCAGTATTCCATCAACAATTTCTGAGACTTCGAAATCTGTGCTTGCTATAAATTGTGCAAGTCCGAGATAAGGAGTGAAAACGGGCTTTTGCTCAAGCATAATCTGACGAAGCACAGGAAGTATTTTATCATCACAGTTCCCCACATCTTTTTCTACAACATATATCTTGTATTTTGGTTCTACTATAACCTCTACAGATGTTCTTGAAGAATCTTTGTTTGCTGCACTTCCCGGAAAACCCTGTCGTGTCAAATATGGTATGGAAACTGTGCGATATTTACTACATATCTCTACACCACATTGTATCCTCTGATAAAGTCTTAAATCGTCTTTTTCGATACCTAAGACCGAGCCAATAAAGCCAATTATTGATGTTTTTGTTGGACAAGGCTGAGTCAAACGATAAACATTTGTATACGGTGCACAGAAGTGTGCGAACCTCCCCTTCATCATAAATGATAAAACATTCAAGGTTATACTCCTTTAAGTTTTTTGTAAGCCTCTTCAATAGCAGATTTTGAATCTGCAAAAGCAGGATTTTCTAAAAGTTTATTTAAATCTTCTTTAGATAAATCACTGTTGATACTTAAAATCTTTTGAGACTCACAATAAAATATTCCTTTAATTCCTTCCAATGCTTTTTTTGCTTCATCATTGAGGATTATATTATCAATGTCTACTGAGGGATCATAATCTATATCTAAAATTTCACAAACCTTCTCTTTTAAGCCATTATCAAATCCTTGTTTAAACTCCTCAAGAGAACATAATTCATTAGAGGCAAATTTAATAGTTTTTATTATCTCTTTTCTCTTATTAAGTTTTTCATAAAATTGTTTTAAATCAAGCTTAAAGTCATTTATGCTCCTGTAAGCTTCTTCATCCAAAGGTTTGCCATCTCTTTCAACAGGGATTAATTTCAATGTATTGACAAGGTCACCAAAGTGGAAAGGTTTGTTGTATTCAATGTCAATCAATAATCTTGGCACCTGATTTTTACTACGAGTGTGCCTGTCTCGGGTACCACGCCATAAAGCTTTTAAGAATAATTCATGGTCTTCATCAGTTAGACCTGTGAACTTAGCTGCATTCTCATTAGATATAGCACTTGTGGCAAAAAGTCCATACTCAATGCAATGAGTATCGCCAATAATTCCAGCCTCTTTTTCTTCTTTACTGCCCATAACACTGGTGATTTGTTTATTAGATTGAACCACACGATGTAACGATGTTCCAACTTCAATTTGTATTGGACCAGTAAGTGGCCCACCCAAAACATCTAAACTACCTTTCAATGCAAGCACACTGCCAAACATACGCAGGTCTATAAAAGCACCACATAAATATGCTCTTATAGTATCAATAATATATTTACGTACTGTCTCTGGATCTTCACCATCATTTACGATTTCTTTTATTTTTTTCTCATCCAAAAGTTTCTTCAAGGTTTCAGGGGTCGGTGTTTCGAGAAAGCTTTTGTACTCTTTTTCTTTTTTTAATCTATTGCCGACTGTTTCTTCTAAGTATTTCACGCAGGTTTTTAATTTGTTAATATCGAATAAATATCGTTCAATTCTTTCATTAAGAGTCACAGTTTCAGACTGATCTTCTCCAAGTTTTGTAACCAATATAGAATCAACACCCTTTTTTGTCCAGATATAGTCTCTTATCGACCTTTTAATGCACACATCGGTTACATCACATTTTTTTGTATATCTATCTATACGTGGTTCATTTCCATTGGGATCACCGTTTGGATTGCTTTTTCTAACCTCCCAGAGAAATAAAGTCTCATGCCTGTTTGACAAGGTAGTATTAGCCATTGTTATTTCCTCCTTCATTATTGATTAATATCTGTTTTAGATTCTTCTACTTTCTTTTTATAAATAAAATCTCTGCCTACAGCCCAGCCATGACAAAAAGATACTAAAGCTACACGGTCATTGTCACACTTGCCCCTGTCATAATAGGCTATTGCCCTTGTAAGTTCCTGAAGTCTCGGACTTGATACAATCTTTTCCTTGTTTGTTATATAATTCAGCACCTTTGGATAAATATCCTGCAAAATATCTTTGTAGGTTAAAGCCATAGTTCCAAGCCAATTGTAAGCGGCTAATCTACTGTTGTCTTTCTGCAAGTTTTCTGCATATGAGAATAAACAGCCTACAAAAAATGGTGCAAGGTATTGAGAATCCTTTAATAAAGGATGCATCTCTACAAACTTGCCTAAATCAGGCATAGCAGTAAATTCAAATTGCATATCTGGCATATCTTTTGCCCCCCTTTTATAATTACTTGCGTTTTTCAACATATGAACAAAAACCAGTAACGATAAAATATTCCCTGTGTAATTGGACAACGCATATTTGTCGTTATCATCTCTGCTGATTTTACTTGTTTTAAATGCAGATAAAAGATTTGAATAACAATCTTCTGCTATTTCATCATACGTTATATCTTCAGCATAGAAAATTGCTCTCAGGTAACGTTCTACTTCTGTTCTTCTTTTGCTCTTATTTTTTTTCTTTTTTTCCCATGAAGGATAAAATATCTGATAAAGTAAATATAAATCATCTTGAATATTCCATGAACAATTCCATGTCCTTCCTGTTAAAGACCACATATCATTTAAGTATTTATTAGCTTTTTCAATTACATTTGCTATTCGTGATAGTCTGCTTGGCAATACATCTGGGAAGATGATGTTTAATTCATCTAATCTTCTAACATTTTGAGATTTACCTGTTGTAATATAATCACCAAAGACAAATGTAACAGTGGCATATGATGGTAACTGCCCGAGTCTAAATAATAATCTTTTTTCTGCTGATTGAGTGTCTCCAGATGTGGTCCAAAGTGCCTTTAGATTTTCGTATAACCTTTCTTTATCTTTTTGATCCACAGGCATTACCTTGATAGATGGCAAAATCAGGCATTCATTACCACCTAATTTACGTGTCAATGTCTCAAGTAAATGCTGCTTAAACACATACAACAAATCTGAACAGCCCCGACAGAGTTTAAAGGCTGAAGAAGGAAAAGCATAAGATAGATGATTTTCGTTTGTTGTTTGATAAAAAGACAACTCTGCTGTGCTTTGCCACTGATCTAAAAGGGGTTTATTCCTATGACAAGAAGGGCAAATACCAACAACCTCAGAAAAACTCTTATTTTTAAACTTATCCGCACCTTTCTGAATACCTGCCCTTGTTCGTACAAATAATAAATAACGCCTGAATAATTCATATTCTCCGATTGGCTTATCATCAATTGTTAAGCCAATAAAAACTGACTCTCCTTGCTTTATTGAAGGGAACTTTCCTTGCCAACTTTCTTGCCCTTTAACCTGCAAATTTATCTTGTTTTCTTCACTTTTTATAATATCAATTATGGTTTTCAACCATTCTTTTTCCTCGATCTTATTAGTATCCCAAAATATTGGACCAGTTTCTTCAAAACCTTTATTCTTGCCACTTCCTTTTTGAATGCGACAATAGTCATTTAATATCGTCTGCAATGGAGCGATCAAATCATCAACAGAAAAATCACCTTTTTTAGAGTAAATCTTATGAGGAGTATTTCTGATCTTATCACTTTGTGCTCCACCAGAGCCTTGCCAAAATAAATGACTTGACCAATCAGATAAAGCACCTATTTCAATATAATCTTTTACCTCGCAAGTTTTGTTTATCGTATCAACATTAATAAATAATGCATATTTACACTTATCTTTCGGCTTAGCATCTGCGAGAAGGCCAATAGCATCCTTAGAAGCATTTAGGATCAATTCATCATGAAAGTCCATCCATGATTTATCAGGCGACAATAAACCAATAGAATGCAAGTATAATTCAGTGAGTTGTTTAATGTCTTTAATCATTCATCCCTCTGTGCTCATAAAACCTTAGTCGATTCCTATCCATTTTACGAAAAAATGGGGGGGCATATCAAGAACCCTGTCCCTGCCTGTGTTGCTTCTACACGAGTTTCAACATCATTTGCTTTTAACTCTTTTTCATTCATTGTTGTTAAATCTCCTTTTTAAGTTTTTTAAAATGCTCTTATTACACTCTTGTCCAAAATAAATTTTTTAAAAAGCTCCGATCTGGGTAAAATAGATAAACATTTAGCTTAAAAATTAAAGACCCAGATCGGAGGTGTATATGAATAAGTATAGCAGTATTTTCAGTCAAATTCTATCCCTTTTTCCAAGATTAGAATTTGAGAAGTCAGTCAAAGCAGACAGAAGCTGAGCGTAGAGCAAAAGGGTTTACGAGTTGGGGGCAATTTGTAGCTATGTTATTTTGTCAACTTGGGCAGGCGCATTCTCTAAGAGAGATATGTAATGGACTTGCCAGTTGCGTTGGCAAGTTAAGGCATCTTGGTATAAAAGAAGCTCCAAAGAGCTCTACCCTTGCCTATGCAAATGAACACAGACCGTGGGAACTTTTTCAAGCAGTATTTTATATGCTTCTTCAGAGATGTCAGTCTAAATTTACTGGCAAGAGGAAATTCAGATTTAAGAACAAGCTAATGAGCTTTGATGCATCTGTAATAGAGTTGTGTGCAACAGTATTTGACTGGGCAAAATTCAGAAAGACTAAAGGTGCGGTAAAGTTGCATTTACTACTTGACCACTCAGGATATTTACCTGAATATGCGCATATAACAGAAGGTAAAGTGCACGAAGTAAACATATTAAGGAGACTTCAATTTTGTTCTGGTGCCATAGTAGTAATAGACAGAGGGTGTGTTGACTATGCTTTATTTGGTAGATGGACAGAGGAGGGGGTATATTTTGTAACAAGGTTAAAGGACAACGCCTCTTATAAAGTGATAAAGAGCCTACCAGTGCCAAAGAACAGAAACATAATTCGGGATGAGATAATCAAGCTTAAGGGTTTTTATGCAGAGCAAGACTGTCCATATGAGCTACGGAGGATAGAGGTCATGGATAAGGAAACAAAAGATACAGTTGTGCTACTCACGAACCAACTGAACTTTGGTGCAACGACCATATCAGAGATATACAAAGACAGATGGCAGGGCAGATTTTTTAAGACATTGAAACAAAATCTAAGAGTAAAAACCTTTGTAGGGACATCAGCGAATGCACTTAAGATACAGATATGGACGGCATTAATAGCGATACTGATACTGAAGTATCTGAAGGAGTTATCAACATTTGGATGGTCATTAAGTAATCTGGTTGCATTGTTGAGACTAAACCTATTTACATATAGGAATTTATGGGAATGGATAAATAAACCGACAGAGACACCGCAAATTGAGCCTCAAATAGAACAGTTAAAATTTAGACTTGTTTAATTGGACAGCAAATAAAAAGAAAGGGGGGTAACCTGATTTTGAAAAAGCAAATTTTCTTGTCCAAAAGTCTTATTTTATGCGGATGTTTTTTATGAGTTTAGATTATTTTGGACAGCAATGTATTTAAATATAATAAAAATTGGTAAACCTTAGCTATCTCATCGTCAATTTCCAAAAAACGCAAAATAGCAGGATAAGTCAGAAGTTTGCTCTCATTACCTAAATATTGCGTGGATATCTTATTAAAAAGAGTTTGCTTGAGTCTTTCATCCTTGCAATAACAAAAAACGCTCTAAAACCCCATTTTATCAATTTTTAGCCTATAAAAATAGTAAAGTTCTTATAATTCAATCAGTTTTATCTTTTTTTATCCTATTTTGCAATTTAATATAAGTTCATTATTTTTGACTTTTTGTTTGTTTCTATTTGTTGTATACCAATCAAAAAAGGAGGTCACTATGTTCATCAAAGAGTCTTGGTCAACAAAAAAGGAAATACAAAACCTATGAGATAGCAGAGACTTGCAGAGACAAAGAAACTAAAAAGGTCAGCCAAAAAATAATTGCCAACATCACTCACCCATGTGAGCCTCTTATTTTCCAAATAAGGCACCTACTTAAGTCACCTGAGAAAAAGGTTGTAGTTGACAAGGATGTGTTTTTTAAGGAGACACAGTAAGTAGGTCATATACTGTAACTGTTAGGATTTATGATGAAGATAGGATTTTGGGGATGTTTAAGGCATTTTTCAAAGAAGGGGAGAGATTTGCTATGGCGGTAGCCCATAAAATAATAAGGCAGGCATATGGAGTTTTAAAAAGCGGGATACCATACAACGAAGAAATTCCAATGAATGGAAAAATACTTGACAAACTAACACGGAACATTGCGAGCCGAAGGCGTGGCAATTTCGTTTTTTTACTTTTCACTTCTTACCTTTTACTTTTTACGAATTTTCAGAGACTGCTTCGCCTCCTTCGGAGACTCGCAGTGACAAAAAATCCGTAACTCCGCAATTTTTAAGTAATAGGATTATTAGTTCAACTTTTCATGAAAATTAAACCCTTCTAAATATTAAAACTCTCATTTTTGCTTGACAAAAATATTTCCTTTATGCTATTACTTATTTAAGTAATATGAAAAACGATTTTCCTGATTGGGTATTAAAACATAAGAGAAAAAACACTCAGATTATCAAAAAAGGTAATTCCTTTTATTTGTATCAGATAACCTCTAAGTGGGACCCTCAAAAAGCAAGAGCAAAAAAGATTACCGAAAAATATCTTGGTAAAATCACTAAGGATGGTCTCATTAAGCCAAAACATGAGAGAATTCTTGACTCTATGAAGGCAATAACTGTAAAGGAGTTTGGTGCAACCTCTTATGTGTTAAGTATTGCTCAGGATATAGAGGAACTTCTGAAAGTCTATTTTCCAGATTTCTTCAAATCCTTACTTGTATTTTCACTACTTAGGCTTTTTCATTCATCAGCGATTAAAAATGTGATACACCACTTTAGGGCTTCATATCTGTCTGAAGTGTATCCTGATGCTTCATTATCTGCAAAGAGTCTCTCACAGATTATAAGGGAGGTGGGAAGGCAAAGACAAAAAGTGGTTGAATTTTTAAGGCACTTTCTGAAAGATAGACAATATCAGGTGATAGACATAACGCAGGTTTTCTCTTATTCAGACAATGTTATTAGTGCAACATTAGGATATAATGGTCATGGGGAGTATGTGCCTCAGGTAAACTTTCTGTTGGTGTTTTCTCTTAAAGAAGAAGAGCCTGGATTTTTCAGGATACTGACCGGAAACATAAGAGATGTATCTGCATTCAAGAGAACTCTACAGGAGGCAGCCATTGAGGATGCTGTGATAATATGTGATAAGGGTTTTTACTCAGAGAACAACATAAAATTTCTTGAACAGGAGAATCTAAAATTTATTATGCCTTTAAGGCGGAATAGTTCATTAATAGACTATAGTGTTGTTGGCAGTGGGAGAAGAAGGGAATTTGATGGATATTTTATATTTGAAAAGCGAGTGATATGGTGGAAGGAGAAAAGATTAGATGGCAAGAAAGTAATATTGTATTTTGACCCAAGACTTAAGGCTGAAGAGGAAAAGGACATAATAGGGCATATACAAGATGGCAGAATAGAGGAAGAGAGGTTTTATGAGATAGAGCACAGACTTGGCAGTATAGAGGTTTTAACAAATACAGATTATGATAGCAGGGAAGTGTTTGAATTGCTTAAGGGCAGGGCACAAATAGAGCAAGCGTTTGACACTTTCAAGAATTTTCTTAATGCAGACAGGACATATTTGAGGGATGACGAAAGTTTGAATGGATGGATGTTTGTAAACTTTGTATCATTAATGATGTATTACAGGATATACAATGAGTTAAGGAAGGCAAAACTTTTGAGTAGGTATTCAGTCAAGGATGTACTAATACATCTTGGAAGGATATATAAACTAAAAATGCCTCATGGATGGGAAATTTCAGAAATTCCAAAACAAGCAAGATTGATTGCTGAAAAGTTAAAGCTTGATTTACATATTACTTAAAATAGGCAGAGTTACGGAAAAATCTGAGGCTCGCAGTGACGATGTTGCGGATTGCCACGCTATTCATTGCAACAGGGGGGCTCGCGGTGACGATAATTGAAGGCTGGCAGTGACACACTACTCCGTCATTGCGAGCATCCGAAGGATGCGAAGCAATCTCTTTGAAAGGGAAAAGGCAAGATTGCTTCGCTCGCAATGACGGAGAGGGGGTATCCTCGCAATTACGGAGAGGTGTTCACCATCCACCATCCACGAATCACCATTCACCAGTTACCAATTAGAGACTGCTTCGCCCCACCGAGGGGCTCGCAGTGACAAGTGTCTATCGCTATTTTTGGGATGAATGCCTCAGTAGAAATATTTTTGAAAATGCGAAGCAGACAAGGGAAGCGATAGAAGAATATAGAAAATTCTATAATACAGAGAGACCGCATAGCAGTCTTGATGGGAAAACGCCCTACGAGGTTTATAGGAATGGTTCGTAAATATTTTGTTACAAAGTTTGGGTGCACTATTTTTGTAAGAACAAAAGTTCGTATTTATAATGTTCCAAAAAACGGAGGCATATCAAAATTTGGAGAGTATCAATAATAAATTCTGAAATCATTAGCTCAGATTGTACTATTTATTCATATTCTCCACTTCATATTGAAAATAGTAAAATAGTTGGAAGAATAAGAAAACATAGAGGAGGTAATATATGCCTCTTAGTGATGAACAAAAGGACTTTCTTAAACAATATCACAGCGATTTAGTTAAAGACCTCCATGAGTCTCAAAGAAATTTTATACAACTTGTCATCCCTATCGTATCTGCTATGGCTGTATATGGATATGGGTTAGATAAGATATTGCCTGATAGCCCAAGTGCTGCATCAGAAAAAAAATTTGATTATATTTACTCTTACATCTTTTGCGTCAATTGTACTATTTCTAATTGTATATTTTGGAGCAAACATCCTTGCATATCAACACAGGGCTTCGCAAATGGTGATGATAGAAATTGAAAAAAGAGCATTTGAATTCAATGTTAACGATAATCCCAAAATATTTCCTGAGAATTGGCTTAAAGAAAGTAAGTTTTATAATGGAGAAATAGACCCTCCTGAGATTTATAAATTTTTCAAATGGATTTCTGGTATGCTGATTGTTTCAGTGATTGTTTTATACTCTGTTTTTACAAAAGATGGTCTTAAAATGCCGGTTATTTTAACTGGTGTGGCATTTTTATTAATATTGGGTGGACTAATCTTGAGATTTCGCTGGGATTGGTTTCCAATATTAAATTGTAAATTCCTCATTAAAATAAAGGAATTGTTTAAATCTAAATCCTATTCCACTAAACTAAAGGAATTGATGCCCAACAAACTCCTACTTCTTGCAAACAAGAGGGACAACAGCAGGGACAACAACAAGGAACAACAGGAACATCAACAGGAACAAGATTAGCTTAAATTTTGAAAAACTAATGATAACCAACAAGCCCAAAAAATATAAACAACCAAACAAAATCAAGGATTAATCTGTTATTTGGGTAATTAGATTAAATTTTTTGGAGACAAATAATGAGTTACAATTTTTAGATTAGCCTACAAAATTCTCTCGCACTTTCGTAAGTTTTGAATAACTTCTCATCAACTCCTAATATTCTCAATATCTCCCTCTGTTCATCATTAAGTTTGCTCATAATCTTTATTTTCTCCCCCTTAGACATCATAGTGCCTAAAAAAATGGGAATTTAGGAATTTTTTATAATTTGATGAGGTGAGCTTTTTTGTTATCACGAGGCTTTTAAATCAAGTCAAACTGACCTCTTTTTTGGGGAAAAAGGCGATATTGCTTCTTCCTCGCTTCGCTTGGAGTAGCCCTGAAAATTGGGAATCGCAGAAATTAGGATTTAGTCAGATACAGCAAAGTTTTTCTCTAAAACTGTAAGCCATTCATGTTTGAATTGTTGAAACTTGCCTTCATTTATTGCCTCTCGCATCTTTTGGAAAAACCTGCAGTAAAAATGCAGATTGTGGATTGTATTTAGCCTCATTGAGAGTATCTCCCTGCACATGTAAAGATGCCTAAGAAATGCCCTTGAGTAGTT
This sequence comes from Thermodesulfovibrio hydrogeniphilus, assembly GCF_054657355.1. Taxonomy (NCBI): domain Bacteria; kingdom Pseudomonadati; phylum Nitrospirota; class Thermodesulfovibrionia; order Thermodesulfovibrionales; family Thermodesulfovibrionaceae; genus Thermodesulfovibrio; species Thermodesulfovibrio hydrogeniphilus. The sequence goes on along the minus strand of NZ_BAAHYW010000001.1, from coordinate 1,595,421 downwards.
TTTGCATGTGTAACAGTCACATTCAGGGTCTAAAGGTGATGGGTCATCTTTGAACTCACTTCTTTTAATGCTTATTCTGCCCTGAGATGTAAAGAGTGTTCCGTTTCTTGCATTTCTTGTTGGCATCACACAGTCAAACATGTCTATGCCATGCTCAACTGCATGAATAACATCAAGCAAATCACCAACACCCATAAGATATCTTGGCTTATCCTCAGGCATAATAGGTGCTATTTCACTGACAACTTTATACATATCTTCTTTTGGCTCTCCAACGCTCAATCCACCTATTGCATATCCATCAAAGCCGATTTTCAAAAGTTCCTCAAGTGCTTTTTGCCTTAGCTGTGGGAAAACGCCACCCTGCAAGATTCCAAAAAGAGCATTTTTTTCTTTGTTTTTTTCAAAATGCTCCTTACATCTCTTTGCCCATTCAGTTGTAAGAATCAGTGATTTTTCAACATAATTCTCATCAGAAGGATAAGGAACGCATTCATCAAGAACCATAATTATGTCTGAACCAAGAGCAAGCTGTATCCCAATTGCCTTTTCAGGAGTGATAAAATGAAGTGAGCCATCTATGTGTGAACGAAACTCAACTCCTTCGGATGTTATTTTTCTTAATGATGCAAGGCTGTATATTTGAAAACCTCCGCTATCAGTGAGAATTGGTCCGTGCCAGTTTATAAATCTATGAATTCCACCCAACTTTTTGATTACATCATGTCCGGGTCTTAAATAAAGATGATATGTATTTGAGAGAATTATCTCATATCCAATCTGCTTCACTTCATCAGGAGTCATTGCCTTTACTGTTCCATTTGTGCCAACAGGCATAAATACAGGAGTATGCACAATCCCTCTTTCAGTCTCTAAAATGCCTGTACGGGCAAAACCGTCTTTTTTGAGTATTTTGAATTTCATTTTGCCTGATGCTTAAAAAACAATACTCCAAGAGGAGGTAATGTTAAAGATAAACTGTAAGGTCTATGATGCATTGGAGTCTGCTCAGCATAAACTCCGCCAAAATTGCCATGCCCACTTCCACCATACTCAACTGCATCGCTATTTAAAACCTCTTTCCAGAATCCTCCATAGGGAACGCCAATTCTATAATTGTATCTTGGAACAGGAGTAAAATTGCATACTATGAGAAAGACATCCTTTGGAGATTTGCCTTTTCTTATAAAACTGATGATGCTTTGTTCTGCATCGCCAAAATCAATCCATTCAAAGCCTTGAGGGTTAAAATCAAGCTCATGAAGGGCAGATTCATTTTTGTAAAGACTGTTTAAGTCCTTAAGCCAATTCTGCACTCCACGATGCATTGAAAAATCAAGCAAATGCCAGTCCAAGCTTTTTTCATGATTCCATTCATCCCATTGTCCGATTTCTCCGCCCATAAAAATAAGTTTTTTCCCGGGATGACCATACATGTATCCAAAAAGAAGTCTCAGATTTGCGAATTTCTGCCAGTAATCCCCGGGCATTTTATTTATTAAAGAGCCTTTCCCATAGACAACTTCATCATGAGAAAGGGGTAAAACAAAGTTTTCACTAAATGCATACCAGATGCTGAAAGTAAGCTGATTGTGATGATATTTTCTGTAAATCGGATCCCTTGAAAAATAAAAGAGAGTGTCATGCATCCATCCCATGTTCCATTTCATTCCAAATCCAAGTCCGCCCAAGTAAGCAGGTCTTGAAACCATAGGCCAAGAAGTTGACTCCTCAGCAATTGTTTGGGTATCAGGAAACTTTTCATAAACAGTCTCATTAAGCCTTCTTATAAACTCAATTGCCTCTAAGTTCTCTTTGCCTCCATATTTGTTAGGAATCCACTCACCATGTTGCCTGCCATAGTCAAGATAAAGCATTGATGCAACAGCATCTACCCTTAAACCATCTATATGATACTTATCCAGCCAGAATACCGCAGAGCTTATAAGAAAGTTTTTTACCTCATTTCTTCCGTAATTAAAAATATAGCTGTGCCAGTGCGGATGATATCCTTTCTTTGGGTCTTGATGCTCGTAAAGATATGTTCCATCAAAAAAACTAAGCCCATGTGCATCATCTGGAAAATGGGATGGTACCCAGTCAAGAATAACTCCAATACCGTGCTGATGAAGAACATCAATGAGATACATAAAGTCCTGGGGTGTGCCATATCTGCTTGTTGGTGCAAAGTATCCTGTAACCTGATATCCCCAAGAACCATAAAAAGGATGCTCCATCACAGGAAGAAACTCAACATGAGTAAATCCCATGTATTTAACATACTTTGGAAGCCATTCTGCCATCTCCCTGTATGTTAAGTGCCTATTGCCTTCTTCAGGAACTCTTCGCCAAGAGCCTAAATGAACTTCATAGATTGAAAAGGGTGCGTTCAAATTGTTTAATTTATGTCTATTTTTCATCCATTCATCATCATTCCATTTATATTCAAGCTCCCAGACAATTGATGCAGTTTGGGGTGGTGTTTCCCAGAAAAATGCATAAGGATCACCCTTTTCAAGCCTGTATCCAAATCTTGAAACAATGTAGTATTTGTATTTTGTGCTTTTGCCAACTTCAGGGATAAATCCTTCCCAAATCCCTGAGCCATCCCATCTTACTGCCAGAGGATGGGATTCTCTGTTCCATCCATTAAAATCACCCATTACATAAACAGCCTCTGCATTTGGAGCCCATACTGCAAAATAGGTTCCAGCCACCCCATCATGCTCAACTAAATGGGCACCAAGCTTTTCATAGGCAGTAAAATGGTTACCTTCTTTAAAAAGATAAATGTCAAAATCAGTGAATAACGAAAAATCATGCCTGACAATAGAGTTCATGATTTTTATGATACCATAAATTCAACCCTAAATTGAGCGATTATAGGATTTTGCTGTAAATCTTATGAGTTTGTTTGACATTCTTATGAGATTGCTTCGTCGCTAACGCTCCTCGCAATGACGATTAGGAGGGTTACTGTGAGGCATCCGTCAGGATGCCAAAGCAATCTTTTCGTAAAGTAAGTTCTGTCGCTCTATGGCACTATGACGGCTAGATTGCTTCCTACTCTCTTCGCTCGGAGTCGCAATGACGGGAAGGGGGACACCTTCGCATTGACGATTAAAAAAACCTCACATTAACGCCTACTCTTCTGTCAATGCGAGCCTGCCGTTTATTTTTTTCTGTCATTGCGAGCCTCCGAAGGAGGCGAAGCAGTCTCTAATTGGTGAATGGTTATTGGTGGTTGGTGGATAGTGAATGGTAAATTTTGGATGCCGAAGCAATCTCAGAAACTGCTTTGCCTCCTAACGATTTCTTCATCAGCGTTGTAAAAATATATATCTTACTTAGTCTTTCAAGAAGTTCGCATACAATGTAGGCTTCCCTTAAATCCTTGCCCACAGATACTGTGCCATGCTTTGAGAGAATAGCTGCTTTTCCATTACCCAATGCTTTTACAGCTTCAAGGGCAAGAGCCTCAGAACCTGCGGGAGCATATTTTGAAACTTTTACTTCTCCTCCGAATACTTCTTTCTGCTCATCAAGTATTGCTGGAAGAAGCATTTCAAGGGAAGCAAGAACACAGGCATATGTTGAATGAGTATGAATTATTGCATTTACATCTTGTCTTGCTTTGTATATCTCAATATGAAGTTTAGTTTCAGTGGAAGGTTTTTTTATGCCTTCAATTATGTTTCCATTCATATCTAAAAGAACAATTTCTGATGCTTTTAGTTTTTCATACGATTTGCCTGATGGCGTTATTAAAAATTGATTCTCGCTCACCCTTAAACTCAAGTTACCGCTAATTTCTGTTACAAGCCCCATTTGATATATTTTTTTCGCAATGCGTACAATTTTTTCTCTTTCATTTTTCAATTCCATAGTTTTATTATAAACAATAAGGAAAAATTTAATCTTTAAAGGGAGGCACTAACTATGAAAAAGTTTTTTCTTTTATTCTGTTTGCCTTTGTTTTTAATTGCCACAAATTCTGTATATGCCCACACAATTGATGACCTTTTGAAAGAACTTGATGTTCCGAATTGGAGAGAGAAAATTTCTGACCCAGTGTTTCTGGAAAAATTTCAATCTCCAGAAAAATTCTCCACCGTTGTAAAACTCGCAGATGCAGCAGGTTATGACTGGAGATACAGAATCAGAGCAATTAGAATGCTTGGACATTTAAAAACTCCTCAATCTCAGGAAGCCCTTCTTTCCATGTTTCAGAACCCATTTTTCCATCATGAGTGTCCATCTCTAAAGTCCTATGTTGCAGAGGCATTGGGAGATTTTCCACCTTCAAGGAGGCTTATAGAGATACTTAAGGAAGGACTTAAAGACCCTGAAGTTTTAGTAAGAGAGGCAACTGCTAACTCATTGGGTAGGATAAAAATGCCAGAGGCTACAAAGTATCTTATTGAGGCATTTCCAAATGAGAAAAGCACTGCTGTTAAGATTGCTATTGTGCGGGCTTTAAAATTAATTGGTACTCCTGAGGCTAATGCCTTTATAAAAAATATAGCCTCAGATGGAAATCATAAGGAAATAGTAGATGCATTCGGAGGTAATCTATAAGCCTGAATTAATATCAAATTTTGAGCCTGAGACTATCATTGATACATTTAAACAAACAGCGGAGGTTTTAAGTAAAGAGCCTCCGCTGATAAATCTAAGTGCCAATTCAGGTGAAGCAATTTTTGTAGGTGACACTCACGGAGATTTTACACTAACTAAATATATTGCAAAGAAATTTTTGACCAATGAGAAAAGTTATCTGATTTTTCTTGGCGACTACATTGATAGAGAGCCTGAACCAGAAGGCTCTCTTTATAATCTTCTTTATGTATGTCTTTTAAAAATAAATTTTTCAGACAGAGTTTTTATCTTGAAGGGAAATCATGAAGCCCACTACGCTGTTTTTTGTTATCCCTACGAGTTTGACAGCAATTTAATAGATATATTCGGAACTTTTGGAAGAGATATCCACTCTGCAGCGATTGAAGTATTCAAGGAAATGCCTCTGATGATAAAAACGACAAATGGAGTTGTTGCATCCCATGCAGGATTTCCTTTGCAAGGGCAACAAATCAATGAAAAATCAAGAAGAGACCTTATATTAGATATACTTTGGGCTGATGCAGAAATCTCTCCAATGTTTCGGGGAATAGGTATTCCAAGATTTAAAGAAGATGATTTGGAAGAATTTCTAAAAAAAATTGATGCTAAATGCCTTATTCGTGGGCATGACCCATATTTGGCTAATAAAATAATCTACTCAAACAAATGTTTGACAGTATTTACATCCCGAACATATGCATCCCGTGCAGGTGTCAAAATTGCTAAAGTTAAACTTTCAAAGCAAATCAGGGACGCAAGGGATGTAGTCCTTGAAGATATCACTTCTTTGTATGCATCTGAATAAATCTTTTTATGCTTCTGTCATAGCTTGCTTCAACTTCAGGTGTAAAATAACAAGCTGGAAGCTCCCCTCTTTTTCTGTGATAGTGCAAACACTCACAGCAAATTCCTTTTTTTTCGCATGGCTCATAGGTGCAGGTGCATATTTTTCTGTTTCTCTCAATTTTACACTCCATGACTTCCTCCTGAAATAGCCTTTTTTATATATTTTAGCATATTGGAGAATCTGATAAGTGTTGTTACGCCCACATTTTCACTGAAAGTAATTTTCCGTCATTGTGAATGGTCGTCACGCCTTTGTCTTGCGACAGTTTTTTCCTTCATTGCGAGAGGTTGCCACTCCTTTAGCTCGCGACAGTCTCCCCCCTTTTCTTCATTGCGAAAATTTCCCGTTGTCGTCATTGCGTCCCTCTCCCCGTCATTGCGAGGATTTCTCCTTCCCGTTATTGCGAGGATTTCTTCTTTTCGTCATCGTATGATAAATATATGGACACTAAACAGGGATAAGTTAAAATAAAAGGAAGAAAGAAGGTGGGCAAGGACGATTTGTCATAGGTCTTAAAGACCGTTCGCAATGTTGTCCACCACCTTCTCCCTTCCCTTAAGCCTGAACGGAACATTAGGCTCAGACAGCCTGAATGAGTTCCCACGATGATAGGATAAGGGAAGAAAAACAAAAAAATCAAATGGAGGAAGAGAAATGACAAAAGAGAAGTTCATAGTTGGAGTAGATGTGGCAAAGGATACCATAGCAGTAACAATTAGGGAAAGAGGTAAAGGTAAAAGAGCTTCTTTCAATCTAAAGAATCATGCAGAGCAGTTGCATAAGGCTTTGAAAAAGGAGCTACCTGACTGCTGTAAAGAGGATATACTGGTTGTTATGGAACATACAGGGGTTTATCATTTAAAATTAGCCCATGCCTTATATGAGCAAGGGTATAAGGTAGCAATTTTGAATCCGCTGCAGACAAAGAAACTTGCGGATGCAAAGTTTAATAGAGCGAAGACAGACAAAATAGACTCTGCAGTGATAGCTGAGTGTGTGGAGATTTGCGAAGAGATAAGATTATTTAAGACAGTTGTCAAGAATTTTGTGTCTCATGCGCAAATCTCATCTGAAACATTTGTTGAAGTTCATACAATACCCCACGAGATACAGCCATCGGTTTGCTCCATCTGCCTTTTCTTATTTTATCTACTATCACATATATAGCCACTGATGCAGTTTTCTCAGATTGAAAATACCCTCCAGAGTTTACCCTTAAGACTTCCAGCCTGCTATTTATATTCTCTACCGCATTCGTTGTATATATGTGCTTTCTTATCTCTTCTGGATATTTCTTGTAACAAAAATAATTCTCCTTCTTGCTATTTAGCATCTTTATATAGGCAGGATATTTCTTTTCAAATCTCTTTAGCACATCTTCAAATTCCCTGACAGTATCCTCATAATCGCCTATGTGTTTTATTCTGTTAATCTCTTCACTAAACTGCCTTGCATCAGCCTTTGACATATTTTTGTAAATATTTCTTTGCATATGAACAAGGCAAAGTTGATGGTCAGTTTGAGGAAATAAGGTCTTTACAGCCTCACTAAGCCCTGGAAAATCATCAGAGACAATTATCATTACTCTCCTCAATCCCCTGCTAATCAGATTGTTAAATATCTTGAGCCAATCTCCTTTGTTTTCTGAGCCAATAAAAACATAATACCCATACAAATCTTTCTTCATCTGCATATCTATCCCTAAAACCGTATAGATGACTGCTTTACGAATTCTTCTGCTTTCATCCTTCATCTCTGTATGATATGCATCACAAAATAGGGCAAAACAATCAGAAGGCAGTTCTCGGCTTACTAATTCTTTTGCTTTACTGTATAACTCCTCTTTTAACTCCTCTATTTGCTCAGGAGAATATGGAAGATTCATGCTTTTAAGAAGACTTTTGATCTTTGATGGAGAGTAACTCTACAGAATCAGATTTAGGATGAAATCCTCAAAATCTTTGTCAAATCTTTTCCAATGAGGTGGTAGCACTGCGGAGCGAAATCTTCCCTGTCTGTCTCTTGGCACTGACAAATTTAAATTTCCAAACATACATCCGAGCTGTCTTTGATAAAACCCATTTGATTTGTTGTCAGAGTCTGCCTCTACAAAAAAATCTCTTTCTTTCTTCATCAATAAATTAAAAAGCATCTCAGCTAAAACTTTAATGCTTTCCTGAGGTGGCATCTCTGCAATTTCTTTAATAAAATTTTCAAGCCCAAACTGCCTTATCACTTCCCATTCCTCCTTTTTTAAGGTTATTCCATAAATTGTTTTTTTTGTGCTATTATTCTTTTTAGTTCCCATTTTCCTCTAATCCAAAAAATATCTGCACAATAGACACAATTTTATTATAACTTCCGTGCGTGGCAATCTCGTTCCTTTATACCCCATCCGGTCATTGCAAGGCAGACCAAAGCTCTGCCGAAGCAATCTCTGAAATCTCTACATTTTTGCTCACAACAGAGGGCTCGCAGTGACGAACTGTTGGCTTTCTACGCTGTCGCTCTGGAGCACTGTCGCTCTTTGGCAATATGGCGGCGAGATTGCTTCCTCCTCGCTTCGCTCGGAGTCGCAATGACACCCTTTTCGTCATCACGAGGCTTGCAAAGCGACTTTTTCCCGTCATCACGAGGCTTGCTTTAGCAAGCCGAAGTGCTCTCTCTCTTTTTTGTCTTTTGAAATAGAAAAACGAGATTGCTTCGTCGCTATCGCTCCTCGCAATGACGGCGAAGGGAAATCTTCGCAATGACGAGAAGGAAAATCCTCGCAATGTTCCGTGTTAATTTGTCAAGTATTTTTTTCCATTCATTGCAATTTCTTCATTGTATGGTATCCCACTTTTTAAAACTCCATATACCTGCCTTATTAGTTTATGGGCTACTGCTATCAATGCCTGCATCTTGCTCTTGCCCCTTTGTATCATCCTCTCATACAATGCTTTGCATGCCTTATTATATCTCATCGCTGACATCGCTGCCATATACAATATCTTCCTTATATATGCACTCCCCTTCTTCTGTATCCTCCCCTTTTTCTTTACACTCTTGCCCGATTCATATACTCTCGGGCTTATCCCTATATAACTGCCTACTGCCTTTACTCTGTCAAAATTTTCAAAACATCCAAGCATTGATACTGCTATGCATGCTGTCCTCTTGCCAACTCCAGGCACACTATCCGCTAACTTTATCTGTTTCTCATAACTGGCCTACCGCCAATTCTTCCAATTCCTTCTCCATCTTCTGTATTGTTTCCTCTGCATTTTTTATGAGCTCGTTAAAATTTTCTATTACTGTATCTACCATTATCGGTTCATATCTTAATGCTTCTCTTTGATTCTTTAAACAATTAAGATGTTTCTGAATCTTCGCAAGGCAAGTTAATAGTATCTTAATCTTCCGCTGGGGTTCAGCCATTGGCTTAAATAATCTTATCTCTTCGCAAATCTCCACACTCTCAGCTATCACTGCAGAGTCTATTTTGTCTGTCTTCGCTCTATTAAACTTTGCATCCGCAAGTTTCTTTGTCTGCAGCGGATTCAAAATTGCTACCTTATACCCTTGCTCATATAAGGCATGGGCTAATTTTAAATGATAAACCCCTGTATGTTCCATAACAACCAGTATATCCTCTTTACAGCAGTCAGGTAGCTCCTTTTTCAAAGCCTTATGCAACTGCTCTGCATGATTCTTTAGATTGAAAGAAGCTCTTTTACCTTTACCTCTTTCCCTAATTGTTACTGCTATGGTATCCTTTGCCACATCTACTCCAACTATGAACTTCTCTTTTGTCATTTCTCTTCCTCCATTTGATTTTTTTGTTTTTCTTCCCTTATCCTATCATCGTGGGAACTCATTCAGGCTGTCTGAGCCTAATGTTCCGTTCAGGCTTAAGGGAAGGGAGAAGGTGGTGGACAACATTGCGAACGGTCTTTAAGACCTATGACAAATCGTCCTTGCCCACCTTCTTTCTTCCTTTTATTTTAACTTATCCCTGTTTAGTGTCCATATATTTATCATACGATGACAAAAAAATAAACGGTGAGGCTCGCAATGACGGATAAAATAAAACGGGCAGGCTCGCAATGACGAAAAAAATAAACGAGCAGGCTCGCAATGACGGAATAAGGTGTCCTTCGGTGAGACTTGCAATAAAAGGCTATAGAGTTTAAAAAATCGCTCAAATTAGGTATAAAATTTTTTAGACAGATTTGACAAATAAAATATTTTTATTTATAATAATTTTAATGAAACCGAAAATTAAATGGACACCGCAAAGGCTTGCGATTTTGAAATATCTTGAGGGAAACAAATCTCATCCCTCAGCAGAGGATATTTACGAGGCATTGTATAGAGATTATCCTACCATGTCTGTTGCTACAGTTTACAATGTTCTTGAGTTTCTCAAAAGAACAGGCAGAGTTAGAGAAATTTATGTTGACTCTGAAAAAAGAAGATTTGATCCAGATACAACGCTCCATCATCATGCTGTTTGTATAAACTGCGGAAAAATTTTTGATATTCCAGATATAGAGCTTCCTGATTTGAAAAAATACGCAAAAGACTTTGAAATAATAGATACCCAGCTTACAATTTATGTTTTTTGCAATGATTGTAAGGGAAAAGAGAATTTGAAGATAGGATTTAAAGAGTATCAGTGCACAAAATGCGGTGCAATAAGAACTGCAAAACACAAGCCCCAGAAATGTCCTGCCTGCGGTAGCAGAGGTTTTCTAAAAGAATATAAATCACATCAGTAAAAAATCCAAAAAAACGGAGGTGTTCTATGATAAGCAGTGAGCTTATGGAAAAACTGCAGAAAGCTGTTGCAAGAGAACTGCAAGTAAGCATCCAGTATATGTGGCAACATGTTATGGCAAAGGGAATAAAGGCAGAACCAGTTAGTGCTCTTTTAAAGCAGTTTGCTATAAACGAGATGTTGCACGCTGAAAAAATTGCAGAAAGAATATCCTTTTACGGAGGAACTCCAACCACTCAGCCCGCTCCAATTACAATTGGAAAAAATCTTGCAGAAATGCTTGAACTTGACAAGAAAGCTGAAGAAGAGGCAGTAGCACTTTACAAAGAAATTATAAAACTTGCTGAAAAAGAGGAAGATTATGTAACAAGAAAGCTTTTTGAGCAGATTCTTGAAGAGGAAGAGCTTCATCTTGACAAATTCAGCTCACTTCTTGAGGAGTAAGCATGAAGCCAGTAGAGTTAAAGAACGATATATACTGGGTGGGTGCTGTTGATTGGGCTGTAAGGGATTTTCACGGATACGAAACTCCTCGTGGCACAAGCTATAACAACTATTTGATAATTGACGATGAGCCTACGCTTGTTGATGCAGTTCATCAGGACTTTACCCACATATCAATAGACAACATTTCCCATATAATTGAGCCAAAAAAGATTAAAAATATAATCATCAATCATATAGAAAACGATCATGCCTCAGGACTTGAAAGCATTCTTTGCATAATTCCAGATGCCAATGTTTACATGACTGAAAAAGGTAAAAAGGCATTAAGCAAATTCATTGATTTAAGCAAATACAAAGTCCACACTGTAAAGACAGGTGACACTTTAAAAATTGGAAAAAGAACTCTCCATTTCATTGAAACTCCAATGATGCATTGGCCCGATTCAATGTTTACATATGTAAAGGAAGAAAAGCTTCTCATAAGTCAGGATGCCTTTGGACAGCACATTGCATCAGTTGAGAGATTTGATGATGAGTTTATTCAAAATTACTGCGTGGAAGACCTTGAGGATGCTGTTTTTGATTACTATGCAAATATTTTGATGCCCTATGGAAATGTAATCAAGGCAAAGATTGAGGAAGTCAAAAAATCAGGTATTGAAATTGAGATGATTGCTCCAGACCACGGTGTTATTTGGCGTTCTCATATTGACAAGGTTTTAGGCTGGTATTTGGAAATGGTTGATGCAAAGGCAAAGCTTGGTGCTGTAATTGTTTATGACACAATGTGGCACAGCACAGAGAAAATGGTTTTCCCTATTGCAAAGGGAATACAGGATGAAGGAGTTCCGGTTAAGATTATTAAACTCAGGGCAACTCCAAAGAGCGTAGCAGTAAAAGAAATCTATAAATACAGAGGATTTCTTGTAGGCTCACCAACATTGAATAACAACATTTTCCCATCTGTGGCTGATTTTCTTACCTATCTTAAAGGTTTGAGACCTAAAAACAGGCTTTTTGCTGCCTTTGGCAGTTATGGATGGTCAGGTGAGGCAGTAGGGCAGATGTATGAATATGCAAAAGCTATGAAGATTGAGATATTTGAGCATGGATTGCGAGTTTTGTATAATCCCTCTGAGGAGGAACTTAAAAAATGCTATGAGTTTGGCATAGCCTTTGGCAAGGCTTTAAAAGAGTATCATGCAAAATTTTAAATGGAGGTGAAGAGATGGAGAAAACACTTAAAAACTTAATGGATGCATTTGCAGGAGAGTCTCAGGCAAACAGAAAATATCTTGCATTTGCAAAAAAGGCAGAAGAAGAGGGATATCCCGGAATTGCGAAGTTATTCAAGGCAGCAGCAGATGCTGAAACAGTGCATGCCCAAAATCATTTAAGAGCTGCTGGTGGAATAAAAAGCACAAAGGAGAATCTTGCAGCAGCTATACAGGGTGAGACCTATGAGTTTGAAAGCATGTATCCACCAATGATTAAGGATGCAGAAGCTGAAGGTGCACAGGCTGCAAAGAGAAGTTTACAGTTTGCCTATGAAGTTGAAAAGGTTCATGCTGAGCTTTTCAAAAAGGCACTTGAAAGACTTGCTGAAAAGTTTGATGCTGATTACTATGTATGTCAAGGATGTGGGCATACTGTTGAGGGAGAGCCACCTGAGAAATGTCCTGTTTGCGGTGCTCCAAAGAAGATGTACAAAAAGATAGAATAAATTATAGAATAAATTAATGAACTGAACATGGAGCGATGATGCCTCATCATCGCTCCATTTCTTTATATGAAGAGCTTTTAAACAATGAAAATCCTGTCAATATTAGGCTCGCCAAGAAAGGGAAATTCAGAGATTTTATTAAACGAAGCAATCAAGCTTTGTAAGGAATACAATGCAGAAATAACAGTTTTAAGACCTGCTGAACTTAATATTTCAGGCTGCAGTGAATGTGATGCCTGTAGCACAACAGGACAGTGCATCATTGAAGATGATATGCAGAAGATATATCCGCTTCTTCGTCAAGCAGACAGAATTATAATTGCAACTCCGATATTTTTCTTTGGAATTCCTGCTCAGTTTAAACTTCTAATTGACAGATGCCAGTGCCTTTGGTATGAAAAATATGTTTTAAAAAAGTCAATCTCGCCAATTCATAATAGAAAAGCCCTTTTAATGATTGTAGGTGGAATGAAAAAGGGAGAAATTGGCGTTACTTGTGCTGAGGCAACATTGAAGGCATTCCTTAGAACAATAGATGTTAAAAAACACAGCACCCTTTACTATCTTGGCTATGATGAGGCAGGAGCAATTCTTAGACATGAAGGAATTTTTGATGATATAAAGAAAGCTGTTTATGAGCTAATTAAAAATGATTGAGTATGTCCAATTTTTTCCAACTTTAAGGTGCAATCAAAAATGCTCCTTCTGCTTTAGTAGAGGACTTTCAGGAGATGAGTTTCCTGAAGACAAAATAGAGCAATTGATTGATATTCTTGCAGAAAACAAAATTTTCAAACTTGATATCTTAGGTGGAGAGCCTTTTTTGTATTCCCATTTAGATGAACTTGTAAGTCAAGCTACAAAAAATGGTATCAGAGTTACAATAAGCACAAACGGAAGCATGACCGAGACATTGGAGAAATTTTTAAGCAGAGCTTATGAGAATGTCAAAGTAGGTGTGTCAATTAATGGAAAGCCTGATTACAAGTTGCTTGAGCTCATAAAGGCTCATAAGCTTTGGATAAAAACTGTTATTACAAAAAAGCAAATGCCAGATGTCAATATTTTGGAATTTGCAAAAAATCACAAAATAAATTATTATTTAATTTACATGGATGCGCTGACAGAGAAGGATTTAAAGTTTTCAATGCCTTTTTATGAATTTATGGAGAGAGTTGAAAGTATGAAAAAACTATATCCAAATATAGAGCCTGTTTACTGCAAGGGTTTTATAGGAGGAAATTCAAAATACAGATGCCCTGCTATGACTGAAAAAATTACAATCCTTCCTGATGGCTCAGTTTATCCATGCTATCTTTTAGCAAACAAAAGAGAGTTCTGCATTGGCAACATATTTAGAGATAATCTTTCAGAAATGCTATTATCAGACATGCAAGGAATTTTTAAAAAATTCAATGGAAATAAATGTATCAACAAAACATGCGGATTTTATAAAGACTGCAGGGGTGGATGCATTGCCCATTGCATTATCCATAAAAAAACAACGCATGGATTTGATCCAAGATGTAAATTAAATCACTAAGGGGGAAGATATGATAAAAAAAGAAGGAGGCATAAAAATGGCAGAGATGTTAAAAGTCAGAAACCTTCATGTCTCCGTTGAAGGAAGAAAGGTTTTGGAAGATATTAATTTTTCAGTTGATTACGGAGAGGTAGCGGTCCTCTTCGGTCCTAACGGAGCTGGTAAAACTACATTGATTATGACATTGATGGGATTTCCAAAATACAAAGTAGAAAAGGGCAAAATAATATTCAAAGGCGTTGATGTAACAAACATGGATGTCTCTGAAAGAGCCAAACTCGGAATGGGAATTTCTTTTCAAAGACCTCCAGTGGTAAGAGGTGTGAGCCTTAAAAAACTTCTCACTGTTGTAGGAAATGGAAAAACTGAGGAAGAGATTATGGAGTATGCTGAAAAACTTAATCTGACAGGTCATCTTTCAAGGGATGTAAATGATGGATTTTCAGGTGGTGAAGTAAAAAGGGCAGAGTTGCTTCAGCTTTTGGTTCAAAAGCCTGATTTGATTTTTGTTGATGAGCCAGAGTCAGGTGTTGACCTTGAAAACATTGTTTTGATTGGAGAGATGACAAATCAACTTCTTGGAAGAGGGCAAAGAATCAAGGACCCAAAAAGAAGCGCGATAATCATAACTCACACAGGCTACATTCTTGATTACATCAATGCAGATAAAGGATATATTTTGCTTAATGGTAAGCTACAGTGTAAGGGAAATCCAAGAGACATACTCTCTGAAATAAAGAGAAACGGATACAGGAGGTGTATGGTATGCCAGTAAGCAAAAAATACATAGAAGAGATTAAAAAAAGGGCAAAAAAAGCGGTCAATAAACCTGCATTGTATGGAGAAGACATAGATTTGGAAAAATTCCAGAAACACATTGAAAGAGGAAAGATAGAAAGTCTTGAGCTATTGCCAGAACTTGCAAAAGAAGCAGCCCTTATGGCTGGAGTTGATGTGGAAGAAAAGGAGCGTTCAGGCTCTTATTTACAGATGGACCACTCCGTTGTTTACAAAAGATTAAACAAGCTCTATGAGGGTAAAGTTGAGCTTATGAGTACCCTTGAAGCCATAGAGACCTATGACTGGCTTGAGGATTATTTCTGGAAAATTTTACCACCAGACACTGACAAATACACTGCGCAGGTTGCATTAAATCCAACACATGGATACTTTATAAGAATTCTTCCCGGACAAAAGCTTGATTATCCACTTCAGACATGCTTGATGATTGCAGAGGGCTACATCAGCCAGAATGTGCATAATATTATCATCGTTGAAGAGGGTGCGGAGCTACATGTCATAACAGGATGCACGCTTTCAAAGTCTGATGCAGTTGGAATTCATCTTGGAATCTCAGAATTCTATGTTAAAAAAGGAGGCAAACTTTTCTTTACAATGATTCACAACTGGGCTGAGAACTTCTATGTCCGTCCAAGAACAGCAGTACTTGTTGAGGAAGATGGCGTATATGTAAACAACTACGCATTGATGAAGCCTGTAAAATCCATTCAATCCAGCCCTATAGTTTATCTGAAAGGAGACAGGGCTTCAGCAAGGTTTAATACTGTTATATACGGACTTAAGGATTCTTACATAGACTTAGGCTCAAGGATTATATTTGAGGGAAAGGATACAAAGGGTGAATCTTTGGCAAGAACCATCGCAGACCATCAAAGTGTTATATATTCAAGGGGTGATCTTGTAGCAAAAACAAAGGATTACTGTATGGGAAGACTTGACTGTAGAGGCATCATTTTTTCAAAGGATGCTTCAATCTATGCTATTCCTCAGCTTATTTCTCATGGTGCTGACAAAGCAGATTTGTCCCATGAAGCATCAATAGGACCTATATCTGAGGAGCAGGTTGAATATTTGATGTCAAGGGGACTTACAAAGGATGAGGCAACAAGCCTTATTACAAGCGGATTTTTAAATCTTGATATCCCGTTCTTGCCTGAAATAATTGACAAGCACATAAAAGAGGTAATTGAGATAACTTCAAAGGAGTCGCTGTAATTGGTGATTGGTGGATGGTGGTTGGTGGATGGTGGACACCTTATTTCGTCATTGCGAGCCTGCCGTTTATTTTTTCCGTCATTGCGAGCCTGCCGACAGACAGGCGTGGCAATCTCATCTTTTACTTTTCACTTATTACGTCTTACGTCTCGCGCCTCACGCCTTACGTTTTACGAATTTTCAGAGACTGCTTCGCCCCATCGAGGGGCTCGCAATGACAGTGTGGGTGATTGCCACGTTTTCGCTCGCAACAGGTGGGCTCACAGTGACAAAGGAGGAGATCATTGCAAGCCTAACCGAAGGACACCTTATTTCGTCATTGCGAGCCTGCCGTTTATTTTTTCCGTCATTGCGAGCCTGCCGACAGACAGGCGTGGCAATCTCTCCATTGTACGAAGAAAAAAGGGAGATTGCTTCGGGCACGGAGACTGTCGCGAGCCGAAGTCGTGGCGATGCCTTCGCAATGACTGAAATGAGAACCCTCGCAATGATGTGTGAGAAGAATCCTTGCAATGACGAAGTAGAGGATACCTCCAGATGACAGAAAAGGCAGTCCTCGTAATGACGGTTAAGGGGTACCTTCGCAATGACTCCCTCTTTTCCGTCATCACGAGGCTTGCGAAGCAAGCCGAAGTGATCTCTTTTTTTGTGACGGGGGATACAAAGACGAGATTGCTTCGGGACTTCGTCCCTCGCAATGACGGGGAGGAAAGTCCTCGCAATGACGAGGCAGATGGGTCATTGCGAGGCATCCGTCAGGATGCCGAAGCAATCTCTGAAATCTCTACGTTATCGCTCACAACAGGGGGCTCGTAGTTATGAATTTTTGGATTTCTAAGCTGTCGCTCTGTAGCACTGTCGCTATCTGGTACTATGACGACGAGATTGCTTCCTCCTCGCTACGCTCGGAGTCGCAATGACGGAGAGAGAGAATGTTCGGAGTCGCAATGATGGGAGAGGAAGGCACAATGACATTTGATAACAGTTTATTTAGATATTAAAATTGGAGGTTGACAATTGGAAGTTATCAGGATTCCAAGAATAATGCGTGAAATTACAAAGGATTTAAGAAGTAAATCAAAAACCATCGGTTTTGTTCCTACAATGGGTGCTCTTCATGAGGGTCACCTTTCTTTAATTAAAAGAGCGAAAGATGAGAACGACATTACAATTGTCAGTATTTTTGTCAATCCAACGCAATTTGGTCCCGGAGAAGATTTTGAAAAGTATCCGAGAGATATTGAAGGAGATAAGGAAAAGTTACAGAAAATAGGTATTGATTATCTTTTTTTGCCAGATAAGGATTCTCTTTATCCTGAAGGTTATAGCACCTATGTATGCGTTGAGAATATTAGCAATAAGCTGTGCGGAAAATTCAGACCTAATCATTTCAGAGGTGTGGCAACAATCGTATGCAAGCTATTCAATATAGTAAGACCAACGAGGGCTTATTTCGGGCAAAAGGATTATCAGCAGACAGTCATAATTCAAAGGATGGTTGAGGATTTAAATATGGATGTAGAGCTTATAGTATGTCCAACAATTAGAGAGGAAGACGGGCTTGCAATGAGCTCAAGAAATCTTTATTTGAATGAACGAGAAAGAAAGGCTGCGACAATAATTTACAAAGCATTAAGAGAAGGAGAGAGACTCTTAAGAGAAGGGGAGGAACCTCAAGAGGTTACGAAAAAAATACATGAGATTCTTAAATCCGAGCCCCTTGTGAGAGAAATTCAGTATGCAGGAGTATTTGACCCTCTTACGCTTGATGAGGTGAATGAAAGGCAGAATAAATACCTGATTGCAATTGCCTTAAAAATAGGAGACACAAGGCTTATTGACAATGTTCTTGTTCTTTAGCTACCTTTTAACAGATAAAACTTCGCTTAATTGAGAAATTTTATTGACAATTTCAGAGAGATGATTTCTGTCTTTTACTTCTATGGTGAAATCTATGATTGCTCTTCTGTCAGATGTTGTTTTTGCTTTAACTTCTGTGATATTCACATTGTTTGCTGCTAAAAGACTTGTTATTTCCGCAAGCATACCGGGTTTGTCAAGACATTCAATGCTTACTCTTGTCTGAACCCTTGAATTTCCATCGGATGTCCAATAAACTTCAATAATTCTCTCCTTTTCAAGATACTGAACATTTATGCAATCCTTGCGATGCACTGTAATTCCCTTACCCCTCGTTATAAAACCAATTATCTCGTCTCCCGGTACAGGCATACAGCATTTTGCAATGTGATAAAGAACTTCATCCACGCCTTTAAGAGAGATAAACTGTTTGGTTTCTTTCTTTGAAGGATATTTCTTAGGGATTAAAACTGTCTCTTTTGTATGCTCAGGTATTAATTTGTTTACGACCTGATGGGCTGAAATTTTTCCATGTCCTATCAGAAGAAACAAATCCTCAACAGATTGAACCGAAAATGACTCAAGCACATTTTCTAAATTGTCTGATTTGAGCACAGAAGTTTGTAGTCCATGTTTTTTTAGCTCAGTCTCCAAAAGTTGCTTCCCAATTTCTATGCCTTGTTGTCTTTCTTCCTGCCTTAAAAAGTGTTTAATTTTGCTTCGTGCTCTCTGGGTTACTACAAACTGTAGCCAGTCTTTTCTTGGTTTCTGGTGAGGGCTTGTTATGATTTCAACAACATCTCCGCTCTGCAATTGATAGTTTAAGGGAACAATCCTTCCGTTGACCTTTGCACCTGCGCACTTTGCTCCTACTTCTGAGTGAACTGAAAAGGCAAAGTCAACAGGAGTTGCTCCTACTGGAAGTTCCTTAACATCACCTCTTGGAGTGAATACATAAATGGTATCAGGAACGACTTCTGCCTTTACTGCATCAAGCAGTTCCTTTGCATCTGAAATTTCCTTTATAAGGTCTCTTAGCCAAGATACAAGTTTTGTTTCCCTTGCACTTAAGTCCTTTTTTTCTTTGTATCTCCAATGGGCTGCTACACCTTCCTCTGCAATGATATTCATCTCCTCTGTTCGTATCTGAAATTCTACCCTTTCACCGCCAGGACCTATGACAGTAGTATGAAGAGACTGATATAAATTAGATTTTGGCAGGCTTATAAAGTCCTTAAATCTACCCGGGATAAGTGTCCACAAAGAATGGATGATACCGAGAATGTCATAGCAATGAGTAACAGTATCGGTTATTACCCTTATTCCTATGACATCGTAGACCTGCTCAAAGGGAATTTTTTGTTTTTGCATTTTTTGGTAGATTCCATATAGATGTTTTACCCTTCCAAAAATTCTGAAAGGAATATTCATTTCAGTGATTTTTTGAGAAAGGATTTTGATTACATTGTCAATGTACTCCTTCTGTTCTTCCTTTCTCTTTGCTACTTTATTTTCAAGTTCTCTGTATTCTTCAGGATGCAGGACTTTAAATGAAAGGTCTTCAAATTCTGTCCTCATCCATCCAATACCAAGCCTATTTGCAAGGGGAGCGTATATTTCAAGAGTTTCCTTAGCTATTTTCCTTTGCTTCTCGGTGGGTAGAAATTCAATTGTTCTCATGTTGTGAAGTCTGTCAGCAAATTTTATGAGTATTACTCTTATATCCTTAGACATTGCAAGAAACATTTTTCTGAAACTCTCTGCTCTTACATCTTCAACATCGGAAAACTTGATTTTGCTCAGTTTTGTAACTCCATCAACCAAAAAAGCAACATCAGGAGTGAACATATCGCTTATTTCTTCAACAGTAAAACCTGTGTCTTCAACTGTGTCGTGTAGAAGTCCTGCTGCAATTGTTGTTGCATCAAGTTTCATGTCTGCTAAAATATCTGCAACTGCAAGGGGATGATAAATATATGGAATTCCTTCTTTTCTCAGCTGTGCACAATGGGCTTCTCTTGAGAAAACATAAGCCTGCCTTATAAGTTCTACATTAGCATTCGGTCTGTACTGTAAAACCTTGTTTATTACTTTATCAATCGTAATCATATTTCCATTATCCCCCTTTTTTAGTTTAATATATTTATCTATGGAAAAGTTACAAATTTTTGGTGGAAGACCCCTAAAAGGTCAAGTTACAATAAGTGGGGCAAAAAACGCAGCTCTTCCCATAATGGCTTCAACACTTCTTGCTCCTGCAGTGCATGTGTTAAAGAGAATTCCAAAGCTCAGGGATGTTAACACCATGGCAGAACTAATTAGAAGAATGGGCGGAGAGATAGAGTTCAGCAACGGAGTTTGTGTAATTGACACCTCAAAGATAAATAAATTTGAAGCATCCTACGAACTTGTAAAAACAATGCGAGCATCTGTTTTAGTTTTAGGACCACTGCTTGCAAGATTTGGGAAAGCAAAGGTCTCTTTGCCGGGTGGTTGTGCTATTGGTGCAAGACCTGTCAATCTACACATACTTGGATTGGAAAAAATGGGGGCAAAAATAAAACTTGATGAAGGATATATCATTGCAAAGGTATCAAGATTAAGGGGTGCGGAGATTTATTTTGATATTCCTACGGTTACAGGCACAGAGAATCTCATGATGGCAGCCTCTCTTGCCAAAGGAACAACAAGAATAGAGAATGCTGCTAAAGAGCCAGAGGTCGTTGATCTGGCAAATTATTTAATAGCTATGGGTGCAAAGATAAAGGGAGCTGGCACAAGTATCATAGAGATTGAGGGAGTTGAAAGGCTTGAACCACCTTCAGAGTATGAAATCATTCCTGATAGAATTGAGGCTGGAACATTTATGGCAATTGCTGGAGCATCGGGTAGTGATATTCTGCTTAAAGGATGTAATGTTAATTTGTTAGACGCAGTTATTTTAAAAATGAAGGACGCAGGTGTTGTTTTTAAGGAAACACAGGAAGGTTTAAGGGTTATTGGTGCTAAAAGACCTCAAGCAGTTGATATAAAGACAATGCCATATCCGGGATTCCCAACTGATATGCAAGCCCAGTTTATGGCTATGATGACAATAGCAAATGGCACGAGTGTCATCAAGGAAACAATCTTTGAAAACAGATTTATGCATGTGGCAGAACTAAGAAGAATGGGAGCAGATATAGCTGTTGAAGGTAATACAGCAACTGTGAGGGGTGTGAAAAAATTAAAGGGCGCACCGGTAATGGCAACAGATTTGAGAGCCTCTGCCTCTTTGGTAATTGCGGGACTTATTGCAGAAGGAGAAACAGTCATTGACCGCATATACCACCTCGACAGAGGCTATGAGGAGCTTGATAAAAAACTTATCCAGTTAGGCGCATCAGTCAAAAGAATTAAGTAGTTTTAACTAAATTGAGTAATTTTTATATGGAATCCCTTTTTAGCCTGTCATTGCGAGCCTGCTCGTTTATTTTTTCCGTCATTGCGAGCCTGTCAAAAGGCTGTCTCGCAATCTAAAAGACGAGATTGCCTCGCTTCGCTCGCAATGTTCCGTGTTAATTTGTCAAGTATTTTTTTCCATTCATTGCAATTTCTTCATTGTATGGTATCCCACTTTTTAAAACTCCATATACCTGCCTTATTAGTTTATGGGCTACTGCTATCAATGCCTGCATCTTGCTCTTGCCCCTTTGTATCATCCTCTCATACAATGCTTTGCATGCCTTATTATATCTCATCGCTGACATCGCTGCCATATACAATATCTTCCTTATATATGCACTCCCCTTCTTCTGTATCTTCCCCTTTTTCTTTACACTCTTGCCCGATTCATATACTCTCGGGCTTATCCCTATAGGAGGTTATAATAAAATTGTGTCTATTGTGCAGATATTTTTTGGATTAGAGGAAAATGGGAACTAAAAAGAATAATAGCACAAAAAAAACAATTTATGGAATAACCTTAAAAAAGGAGGAATGGGAAGTGATAAGGCAGTTTGGGCTTGAAAATTTTATTAAAGAAATTGCAGAGATGCCACCTCAGGAAAGCATTAAAGTTTTAGCTGAGATGCTTTTTAATTTATTGATGAAGAAAGAAAGAGATTTTTTTGTAGAGGCAGACTCTGACAACAAATCAAATGGGTTTTATCAAAGACAGCTCGGATGTATGTTTGGAAATTTAAATTTGTCAGTGCCAAGAGACAGACAGGGAAGATTTCGCTCTCAGAGTGCTACCACCTCATTGGAAAAGATTTGACAAAGATTTTGAGGATTTCATCCTAAATCTGATTCTGTAGAGTTACTCTCCATCAAAAATCAAAAGTCTTCCAGAAAAGCATGAATCTTCCATATTCTCCTGAGCAAATAGAGGAGTTAAAAGAGGAGTTATACAGTAAAGCAAAAGAATTAGTAAGCCGAGAACTGCCTTCTGATTGTTTTGCCCTATTTTGTGATGCATATCATACAGAGATGAAGGATGAAAGCAGAAGAATTCGTAAAGCAGTCATCTATACGGTTTTAGGGATAGATATGCAGATGAAGAAAGATTTGTATGGGTATTATGTTTTTATTGGCTCAGAAAACAAAGGAGATTGGCTCAAGATATTTAACAATCTGATTAGCAGGGGATTGAGGAGAGTAATGATAATTGTCTCTGATGATTTTCCAGGGCTTAGTGAGGCTGTAAAGACCTTATTTCCTCAAACTGACCATCAACTTTGCCTTGTTCATATGCAAAGAAATATTTACAAAAATATGTCAAAGGCTGATGCAAGGCAGTTTAGTGAAGAGATTAACAGAATAAAACACATAGGCGATTATGAGGATACTGTCAGGGAATTTGAAGATGTGCTAAAGAGATTTGAAAAGAAATATCCTGCCTATATAAAGATGCTAAATAGCAAGAAGGAGAATTATTTTTGTTACAAGAAATATCCAGAAGAGATAAGAAAGCACATATATACAACGAATGCGGTAGAGAATATAAATAGCAGGCTGGAAGTCTTAAGGGTAAACTCTGGAGGGTATTTTCAATCTGAGAAAACTGCATCAGTGGCTATATATGTGATAGTAGATAAAATAAGAAAAGGCAGATGGAGCAAACCGATGGCTGTATCTCGTGGGGTATTGTATGAACTTCAACAAATGTTTCAGATGAGATTTGCGCATGAGACACAAAATTCTTGACAACTGTCTCTATAACATCAAAATGCACTGGAAATTTATTCTCGTTCAAACATAAACACAACAATACTTGCTTTTTATCGGGCTTCCCATCCCTTGAGTATCCATATCTTGCAAGCCCCAGAGGTCCTTGACCCTCAAAGTATACTGAGGTAATATCATAAAGCAACAACTTTGTCCCTTGTGCTCCCGTCTTATAAAAATCATCTAACACATTATCCATCTTCTCATACAACTTGTCCATTGCCCTGTATATCTCATTTACATGCATATCCTCTTCCCTTAAATCAAACAGTTCCATAAAACCACTTCTTCGTATCCATCCCACTGATGCATACTTACTCCTTGGCTCTATTATCCTGTTAAGCACTACTGCCAAAAGCAAATCTCTTACCTTCTTTGGAAAATGCCTTAACCATCCCAGAAATCCTATCTTCATCATAAATCCTAACAGTAACAGTATATGCCCTACTGAAGTTGCATCCTCAAAAAACTTGTCTTTGTCTACTACAACATTTTTCTCAGGTGACTTAAGCAGTTGCCTTATTTTGGAAATAAGAGGCTCACCTAAGTGAGTGATATTGGCAATTTTTTCATGCCTAACCTTTTTAGTTTTTTTGTCTCTGTAAGCTTTAGATATTTCGTAGGTTTTGTATTTTTTACCTTTTTTTGTTGACCAAGATTCTTTTACGAACATAGTTACCTCCTTTTTTATATTAGTATACAAAAATTAGACAAAAAAGTCAATATTTAAGGGAATAAATAGGCAAAAATAATAAAATTAGGTTAGACTACAAAATTGAATGAAAAAAGATATAACTTATTGAATTATAAAGCTTTTGATATTTTTAAAGGCTGAAAATTGATGAAGTTGGGTTAAAATAAATGAGAGAGCAGCTAAGTATGGTAGAATTGAGAAGGAGAATGAATGAATTGTTAGAGGAGTTGATAGGAGAAAAACTTGGACTGAGGAAGAAAAATTTCACGGACATTTAATTTTTATCTAACACGCGCAGTGACCACTCTTATCTTTATCGCGATGCATCCCCTGTTAGTCATTGCAAAGGGGAAGATGGCATCCAAAGCAATCTAAAAAGAATTTGCATCAATATATTCGTGATGACAGGCTAACGATGGTTTTATATAAAAAACGCTCAATTTAGACTTATAAAGATTATCCACCCCTCACTAATCACTAATCACCAATTTCACAAATCTTCGTTTGCCAATCTTGATAAGATACTCGCCACTTTGAAGCTTTATATCAGGGTCTGTAATTGATTCATTGTTTATCTTTATTCCGCCTTGTTTTATGAGTCTTATTGCCTCAGATGTGCTTTTGATAATTCCTCTTTCCTTTAACAGCTTGGGCAACCAGATTCCCCCTTCTTCATTTTTTATTTCTATAGTCTCAACTTCCTCAGGAGCTTCTTTTTTTCTGAAAAGTCTGATAAAGTTTTCCCTTGCCTTTTCAGCTTTTTCACTGCCGTGATACCTTGTGACAATCTCTACTGCAAGAGCTTCTTTTGCATCACGGGGATTAATCTTTCCTTCCTTTATTCCTTCTTTAAGTTCCTTTAATTCATCAACGGAGATATGGCTTAAAAGTTCATAATACTTTAGCATCAGCTCATCATTGATTGACATGACTTTACCGAACATTTCATCAGGAGGTTCATTTATTCCAATGTAGTTGCCAAGACTTTTAGACATTTTATGAACACCATCAAGTCCTTCAAGCAAGGGCATCATGATAACAACCTGTTCTTGCATTCCGTACATCTTCATCAACTGTCTTCCCATGAGCAAATTGAACTTCTGGTCAGTGCCACCAAGCTCTATATCTGCCTTTAAGTAAACAGAATCGTATGCCTGAAGCAGAGGATATAGAAATTCTAAGATTGTTATAGGTCTTCCTTCTGAAAATCTTTTTTTGAAGTCTTCCCTTTCAAGCATGCGGGCAACAGTTTCTGCGCCTGCAAGTCTGCACATATCAAGAGCAGTCATTGAGCCAAACCACTCGCTGTTAAATCTGATGATTGTCTTTTCAGGGTCAAGAATTTTGAATACCTGCTCCTTATAGGTCTCTGCATTTTTCAGGACCTCTTCCCTTGTAAGTGGTTTTCTGGTCTCTGTTTTTCCTGATGGATCCCCTATCATTCCTGTGAAATCTCCGATGAGAAAAATCACTTCGTGTCCAAGTTCCTGAAACTGCCGCATTTTTTCAAGAAGCACTGTATGACCGAGATGAATGTCAGGAGCAGTCGGATCAAAGCCTACCTTTATACGCAATGGTTTTTTTTCTTTGTATGAGTTTTCAAGTTTTTTAATAAGGTCTTCCTCAAGTATTATCTCTACTGTTCCTCTTTTAATTATTTCAAGCTGTTTTTCTGGTGAAATCAATTTGCTAACCTCCTGTCTAAATTGAACGATTTTTATATAAAACCTTTGTTAGCCTGTCATTACGAGCCTGCCGTAAGCTAAGTACGGCAATCATGTTCAATGACTACCCAGCCAGTCATTGCGAGGCATCCGTTAGGATGCCGAAGCAATCTCAGAAACTTCTTTGCCCCCTTTGAAGTTTGCAGTTACAAAGCGGAGCATAAAAAAGCAAGATTGCTTCGGGACTTTGTCCCTCGCAATGACACTTGAAAATCGCACGATTTATCTCCTAAAAAGAATGCTCTTCATCTGGAAATACTCCCTTTTCAACCTCTTCTTTGTATTTTTTTATGGCATTAAGGGCTTCTTCCCTGAGATTTGCGTATCTTTTTACGAACTTTGGAGTAAATCTTTCAAAAAGTCCGAGTATATCGTGAATAACAAGAACTTGTCCGTCACAATAAGGTCCGGCTCCAATTCCAATGGTAGGGATTTCAAGGCTTTCTGTAATTTGTTTTGCAAGCTCTGTGGGAATAACTTCAAGCACAATTGCCACTGCTCCTGCTTCTTGAAGTTTTATTGCATCTTCTTTAATTCTTTCTGCCTGCTCAGGCTCCTTGCCCTGTAATTTATATCCTCCCATTCTAAGCACTGCCTGAGGAGTAAGTCCTAAATGTCCAATCACTGGAATTTCTGCCTCTGTAATGGCTCTTACATGCTCAAGGATTTCTCTTCCACCCTCAAGCTTTACTGAATGTGCTCCTGCCTCTTTTACAAATCTTCCAGCGTTTCTTACTGCCTCTTTAACGCTTATTTGATAGGACATAAATGGCATGTCTGCCACTACCATTGCCCTTTGAGTTGCTCTTACAACAATCTTTGTATGATAAACCATCTCATCCATTGTAACTGGCAATGTTGTTTCATTGCCTTGCACTACCATTGAAAGGGAGTCTCCAACAAGTATCATGTCTATTCCAGCTTCATCAACAAGCCTTGCGAAAGGAAAATCATAAGCTGTTAGCATTGTAATTTTTTGTCTTTTTTCTTTCTTTTGAAGCAAATCCGTAACTGTAAATCTCATCTTAAAGACCTTCTTAAAGCTTTAAGTTGAAGCTGAAGGATTCTATTTCCTTCCCATTCGTTTATAGTAGGCATAAATCCAGCATCAACAAGGCATCCCTCCATTACAGGCTCTTCTGCCATGTCAAATCCAATAGCAGAAATTGTTGTTCCGTTTTGCTTTAAAAACATTTTTAGGTGATTGTTGCCAACCTTTCTTAAATTTATCACAGTTAATTCCTTTGCTCCAAATATCGGTTCCCGATTGCCCTCTCCAAAGGGTTCAAGAATGCTTATCTCTTCTGCTACCTTCGTTGTTATTTCATTTAAATTAACCGATGCATCAAGATAGAGTATATTTTTTATCTCCTTTGTCATATCTTTAGCAACCGTGCAAAGCCTATCTTTAAAGGATAAAATATTGTCTTTCAATAGAGTCATACCAGCTGCTTGTTTATGACCTCCAAATCGGATTAACAGATCCCTACAGCTGTTGAGAAGTTCCTGTAAATCAACTCCCGCTGGACTTCTTGCTGAACCCTTTGCCTTATCTGCCTGAATAGAAAAAACAAAGGCTGGTCTATTATATCTGTCAACTAATTTGCTTGCAACAGTTCCAACAACTCCGGGATGCCAGTCTCCCCAAAGAACAACTACTGGTTCATCATTAAACTCTTCAGCAAGCTTTTCTTCTGCCTCTGTCATTATCTTTTCTTCTATACTTTGCCTTAATGAGTTCATTTGATTTAGCCATTTACTTAAGGCATCAAGCTCAGATTCCTCTTCTGCAAGTAAGAATTTAACTACATCTTTGGCATGGTCAACCCTTCCCGGTGCATTGATTCTTGGAATAAGACAGTAGCTAAGATGAAAACCTCTGAGCGTTGTTGAATTTACTCCAGTTATGCTTTTAAGCCTTTTTAGAGCCTCCCGTTCAGGTGATTCAACTAACTGCCAGCCATGTTTTATCAAAGCTCTATTTGCATGGGTAAGGGGAACCATATCTGCGTAAGTTCCTAATGTAACAAGGTCAAGATAATGAAAAGCGTTTTCTCTGTCCAAACCAAGAGCAAGCATGAATGCAACGCCAACTCCTGCAAGGAAATTATATAAAGGCTTGCCATCTATCTTAGGATTTATTACTGCTAAAGCATTTGGAACAATTATTTGCCCATCAATTCTCAAAGGTTCATGGTGGTCTGTAATAATTACTTCAATTCCTTCTTTCTTCGCATATTCAACAGCTTCAAAATCCCTTATTCCACAGTCTGCAGTTATTATCAGTTTTGCTCCAACTTTTTTTGCTTCCTCAATGCTGAAAAAGCTTAATCCATATCCATGCTGAATTCTGTGGGGTATGTGATAATAAACATCAGCACCTTTTCTTTTCAGTATATCGTAAAGTATTGAAGTGGATGTTATACCATCTGCATCATAATCGCCATTAATTAAGATTTTAGTTCCTGAATGAATTGCATTTTTTATGATCTCAACCGCAGTTTTTACTCCTGATATCTCGTAAGGATCAATGCTATCAAGACTTGGATTTAAGAAAGAATAGATTTCATCAACATCTTTAAGTCCTCTTGAGACGAGAACCTGAGCTGTTGGTATTGAAATATTGAGGAGTTTAGAAATGTATTCTAAAAACTCTCTATTCGTTTTGATTACAACCCAATCTGTGTACTGCATTTTACTTCTTCAGAAGCGAGTTTTTGCCAAGAAGAAGCACCACCGGACTTGCTACAAAGATAGAAGAATATGTTCCAACAATGATTCCTAATATCATTGCAAGGGCAAAGTCATGCAATACTTCTCCACCAAAGAAAAATAATGCAAAGGCAGCCATCAAAGTGGTAAGAGAAGTTACAATTGTTCTTGAAAGCACCTCATTTATGCTTTTGTTCGTTAAGGATTCAAGAGTCATTGTGCCTTTCGCAACTTTTCCAAGATTTTCCCTGATTCTGTCAAAAACAACCACTGTGTCAGTAAGAGAATAACCTGCTATCGTAAGAAGAGCACTGATAAATATAAGATTGATCTCTTTCCCAAGTATATAAAAAATTCCAAGCACTGCCATAACATCATGGAAAGTTGCAACAGTTGCTCCAATAGAGAAGTGAAATCTAAATCTTATTGCAATGTAAATTAAAATTCCCACCGTAGCAGCTATTATTGCCAAGAGCGCGTCTTTTTTGGTTCTTTCACCTATTTTCGGACCTATCTGAGTGATTGCCTCAATAATTGGTTCTTTAGAAGACAGATTCTCCTTTAAAGCCTTTTCAATAGTATCCTGAGCATCCTGATACTGTTTTTTTAGTTTTATCAGAACCTTTTTCTCTGCAGGCAAATCCTGAATATCTGCATCCTTGATCCCTGCTTTATCCAATACTGCTCTTACCTCAGGTAAAGTGACAGGCTGGGAAAATCGTACCTGTAAACTCAAACCACCAGCAAAATCAACTCCTAAATTTGCATTGCCAGTGTATATTTGAAAAATTGCAAATAAGCCTAATAAAATAAGCAACAGCGATATTATTAATGTAAATTTTCTTTTTCCAAGAAAATCAATGTTTGTTTTTCCAAGTATCTGTATCATATGCTCAGGGTCTTCCTCTCCTTTCCTATGTATATAAAGTCAAAGACTGTTTTTGTTCCTATTAATGCGGTGAAAAGATTGATTGCAACACCAAGAGAAAGCGTTACAGCAAATCCTTTTATTGGTCCAGAGCCAAAATGGAAAAGCACGGCAGCAGTAATCAATGTGGTTACATGGGAGTCAAAGATTGTCCAGAATGCCTTTTTATAGCCAGCTTCAATAGATGCCTTTGGTGTTTTCCCAAGCCTCAGCTCTTCCCTTATTCTTTCAAACATTAAAACATTGGAGTCAACAGCCATTCCTATTGCAAGAGCAATTCCTGCAATTCCAGGAAGTGTAAGGGTTGCATTCAGGGCTGCCAATGCACCAATGAGAAGAACAATATTCAGAACCAAAGCAAAGTCAGCAATTAGACCACTCAAACGATAATAGAAAATCATAAATCCAGCTACTAAAATTGATGCAATTATTACAGCAAGCTTTCCAGCTTCAATTGAATCCCTTCCAAGAGTAGGTCCGACTGTTACATTTTGTATGAGATTTACAGGAGCTGGAAGCGCACCTGCCCTTAACACTATTGCCAAATCCTTAGCTTCCTCAAGGGTAAAGCTTCCAGTAATTTGAGCATTACCACCTTCAATTTTTTCCTGAATCATGGGAGCTGAATAAAGATTACCATCAAGTATAATGGCAAGCCTTCTTTTTACATATTTACCAGTAATTTCTTCAAAAATTTTTGCACCAGCTTCGTTAAATCTGAGTGATACATAGGGTTCATTAAATCTCTGGTCAATGCTTACATGAGCCTCAGCAAGGAGGTCTCCTGTAAGAAGAGTTTCTTTTTTGACAATATATGGTCTTTTGTAAACCTCGCCCGTTTCTTTATTGACAATTCTTTGAAAAACTATCTCATCTCCTTCAGGAATTTTATTTCTCCACTGAGAAAGAAATGCCTCTTCCTCACCAGCTTTTATGAGAGATGGAAGTTCTCTCCAAAGGGGAGTTTCCTCGTCAAGAAGCTTAAATTCAAGTTGAGCAGTTTTTCCTATTATTTCAAGTGCTTTTTTAGGGTCCTTTACACCGGGAAGCTGAACAATAATCTCGTTTTCACCTTGTCTGTGAATTGTAGGCTCAGCAACTCCAAGCTGGTCAATTCTGTTACGGATTACCTCAATTGCCTGCTCAACTGCTGTTGTTTCAACCCTTTTTAAAGCGCTTTCAGGAAGCTGGCATATAATGCTTGAGCCTTGTTCAGAGTAAGAGATATCTGGATAGTTTTCCTTGATTATTTTTTTTACCTCTTCATTGGCAGGTTGAATAGAAATTTTTTCACCATCAACCTTTACTGAAGCCTTTATTCCTTTTTTCTCAAGAAGGCTTTGCAGATGCATCCCTATTCTCTCAACTGTAATCTCCCTTGCCCTTTTTAAATCAACCTCAAATACAAGATGTGAGCCTCCTCTTAAATCAAGTCCAAGCACAATTCCTTTATTTGGCAGATTTTTCTTCCACCAATCAGGCATGTAATCAAAAAGCGGAGTATTTGGCAAAAAAAATACAATGGCAATTATAACAGTAAAAAGTATAAGTCCAGCTCTAAAATATATACCTTTTCTCATTTTTTAATATTAATCCTCGTCTGTTGGTGGTCTAAGTGCGGCAATTGATTGTTTTGAAAATTTAACCTTAACATTTTCGGCAATTTTTAGCACCACTGTGTTCGGATTGACACTTTCCACAACTCCGTAAATTCCACCTATTGTAATAACCTTGTCACCCCTCTTAAGATTCTCAAGCATCTGCCTATGTTCCTTTGCCCTTTTCTGTTGAGGTCTTATGAGCAGAAAGTAGAAAACTACAACAATTAAAATCAAAGGCAAAAGGCTTGCAATAAGGCTCATTATGGGATCACCTTGTTGTCCACCCTGTGGAGCAGGTCCCATTGCATATGCATCCGATATCAAATAAAAAAAATTCATCATTCACCTCCTGATTTTTCTAAATCTTATTATAGTATCAATCTTAAGCAAAAAAACTCAAGTGTAAGTGCAAAAATAAGGATAGACAATCGTAATTGCAAGCCCATTTTCCTGTCAATGTCTGCCTCTCTGTCATTGCAAGCATTAATTTTACTTGGTGTTGCGAGCATTACTTGTACTTATCATGGCGAGCGGAGCAATCTCCTCATGTCTAAAGAGAGATCACTTGGCTTGTTCGCAAGCCTCGTGATGACGGGAAGGAAGTATCATTGCGAGAGACGAAGTCCCGAAGCAATCTTCACCACTCTGTCATTCCAGCGAGGCGAAGCAATCCCTAAGTGTTCGTAAAACGTAAGACGTAAGACATAAAAAGGTAAAAGATGAGATTGCTTCGCCTGTCTGTCGGCAGGCTCGCAATGACCCCCTCTCCTTCGTCATCGCGAGCACTTCTCTTTTTCGTCATCGTATGATAAATATATGGACACTAAACAGGGATAAGTTAAAATAAAAGGAAGAAAGAAGGTGGGCAAGGACGATTTGTCATAGGTCTTAAAGACCGTTCGCAATGTTGTCCACCTACTTAGACAGTTGTCAAGAATTTTGTGTCTCATGCGCAAATCTCATCTGAAACATTTGTTGAAGTTCATACAATACCCCACGAGATACAGCCATCGGTTTGCTCCATCTGCCTTTTCTTATTTTATCTACTATCACATATATAGCCACTGATGCAGTTTTCTCAGATTGAAAATACCCTCCAGAGTTTACCCTTAAGACTTCCAGCCTGCTATTTATATTCTCTACCGCATTCGTTGTATATATGTGCTTTCTTATCTCTTCTGGATATTTCTTGTAACAAAAATAATTCTCCTTCTTGCTATTTAGCATCTTTATATAGGCAGGATATTTCTTTTCAAATCTCTTTAGCACATCTTCAAATTCCCTGACAGTATCCTCATAATCGCCTATGTGTTTTATTCTGTTAATCTCTTCACTAAACTGCCTTGCATCAGCCTTTGACATATTTTTGTAAATATTTCTTTGCATATGAACAAGGCAAAGTTGATGGTCAGTTTGAGGAAATAAGGTCTTTACAGCCTCACTAAGCCCTGGAAAATCATCAGAGACAATTATCATTACTCTCCTCAATCCCCTGCTAATCAGATTGTTAAATATCTTGAGCCAATCTCCTTTGTTTTCTGAGCCAATAAAAACATAATACCCATACAAATCTTTCTTCATCTGCATATCTATCCCTAAAACCGTATAGATGACTGCTTTACGAATTCTTCTGCTTTCATCCTTCATCTCTGTATGATATGCATCACAAAATAGGGCAAAACAATCAGAAGGCAGTTCTCGGCTTACTAATTCTTTTGCTTTACTGTATAACTCCTCTTTTAACTCCTCTATTTGCTCAGGAGAATATGGAAGATTCATGCTTTTCTGGAAGACTTTTGATCTTTGATGGAGAATAACTCTGCAGAATCAGATTTAGGATGAAATCCTCAAAATCTTTGTCAAATCTTTTCCAATGAGGTGGTAGCACTGCGGAGCGAAATCTTCCCTGTCTGTCTCTTGGCACTGACAAATTTAAATTTCCAAACATACATCCGAGCTGTCTTTGATAAAACCCATTTGATTTGTTGTCAGAGTCTGCCTCTACAAAAAAATCTCTTTCTTTCTTCATCAATAAATTAAAAAGCATCTCAGCTAAAACTTTAATGCTTTCCTGAGGTGGCATCTCTGCAATTTCTTTAATAAAATTTTCAAGCCCAAACTGCCTTATCACTTCCCATTCCTCCTTTTTTAAGGTTATTCCATAAATTGTTTTTTTTGTGCTATTATTCTTTTTAGTTCCCATTTTCCTCTAATCCAAAAAATATCTGCACAATAGACACAATTTTATTATAACTTCCCATTGGAAAGTATACTTAAAAGGGGCAGGGAGGCATTGGAAAAAGTAAGGCAGATGGTAGAAAGTGGAAAGCTAAGAGACAGGGAGAAAATACTGAGGAGGGCGCAGAGGAAACTGACAAAAAGTGGAGCTGAGAATTATTATGATTTCAGATACGAAGAAGGCAGATTTCAGATAATAGCAAAGCAAGAAGCTATAAAGAAGGCATATGATATGTGTGGGAAGTATATTTTGCAGACGACATTAATAAAGGAAGAAGATGAAGAGATAGAGAGGCAGTATAAGGAATTACAGACAGTGGAGGATGCATTCAAGCAGTTAAAGGATTTTGTAGAGATAAGACCGATATATCATTATAAAGACAGGAGAGTAAGGACGCATATATTTTTATGTGTGGTAGCCCAGACAGTGTTAAACAGGCTAATGGATGAGTTGAAGGAGAAAGGATGGTTAAGGGAGAGCAAAGAAAACAGTCTGAAGAAGTGTTTGGACAAATTTTATAAGATAGGGATAGGAGGTTTTGAGATAGAGGGGGAGAAAATAAGGATTATGAGCAAAGCTAAGGAGGAACATAAAAAGATACTGAGAATATTGGGAGTAGGGGATAAGATTTTCAGAACTTACGAAAGTGCGAGAGAATTTTGTAGGCTAATCTAAAAATTATAACTCATTGATTTTAAAATTTTTTTATTCAAAAGTTGATGAAGTGGGGGTGTCTCTGTCGGTTTATTTATCCATTCCCATAAATTCCTATATGTAAATAGGTTTAGTCTCAACAATGCAACTAGATTACTTAATGACCATCCAAATGTTGATAACTCCTTCAGATACTTCAGTATCAGTATCGCTATTAATGCCGTCCATATCTGTATCTTAAGTGCATTCGCTGATGTCCCTACAAAGGTTTTTACTCTTAGATTTTGTTTCAATGTCTTAAAAAATCTGCCCTGCCATCTGTCTTTGTATATCTCTGATATGGTCGTTGCACCAAAGTTCAGTTGGTTCGTGAGTAGCACAACTGTATCTTTTGTTTCCTTATCCATGACCTCTATCCTCCGTAGCTCATATGGACAGTCTTGCTCTGCATAAAAACCCTTAAGCTTGATTATCTCGTCCCGAATTATGTTTCTGTTCTTTGGCACTGGTAGGCTCTTTATCACTTTATAAGAGGCGTTGTCCTTTAACCTTGTTACAAAATATACCCCCTCCTCTGTCCATCTACCAAATAAAGCATAGTCAACACACCCTCTGTCTATTACTACTATGGCACCAGAACAAAATTGAAGTCTCCTTAATATGTTTACTTCGTGCACTTTACCTTCTGTTATATGCGCATATTCAGGTAAATATCCTGAGTGGTCAAGTAGTAAATGCAACTTTACCGCACCTTTAGTCTTTCTGAATTTTGCCCAGTCAAATACTGTTGCACACAACTCTATTACAGATGCATCAAAGCTCATTAGCTTGTTCTTAAATCTGAATTTCCTCTTGCCAGTAAATTTAGACTGACATCTCTGAAGAAGCATATAAAATACTGCTTGAAAAAGTTCCCACGGTCTGTGTTCATTTGCATAGGCAAGGGTAGAGCTCTTTGGAGCTTCTTTTATACCAAGATGCCTTAACTTGCCAATACAACTGGCAAGTCCATTACATATCTCTCTTAGAGAATGCGCCTGCCCAAGTTGACAAAATAACATAGCTACAAATTGCCCCCAACTCGTAAACCCTTTTGCTCTACGCTCAGCTTCTGTCTGCTTTGACTGACTTCTCAAATTCTAATCTTGGAAAAAGGGATAGAATTTGACTGAAAATACTGCTATACTTATTCATATACACCTCCAATCTGGGTCTTTAATTTTTAAGCTAAATGTTTATCTATTTTACCCAGATCGGAGCTTTTTAAAAAATTTATTTTGGACAAGAGTGCGGTAGTATCTATTATTATTCCCTCTACTGGCTTTGTAAAAGATCTTATATATTTTTTGAAAAATTCTCTCTGCTTTCCTTCATCCCCCAATACCTTTAATACTCTGCTTATACCCTGAGATGAAAGTCCTTTGGTTTTATATATAAATCTCACCACATTGCCTTCATACCAGTGTTGTGCATACATCATAGCTGAAGGCTGTGTAACCCGATAGATTAATAAGGACAGTATTAATGCCGCGTCTTTCTTGAAGACCTCTTGTATTAATTCATCTATCCCTGTCTTCTTTAATACTTCACTTAAGAGAAATCCTTCTCCAAAATCTAAAATATATTTTTCTTTGTGCTTTTCATAATCAGACTTTTTGATAATCTCTCCATTTTCATCTACAGGACCAAGATACTTTACCCTCTGTCTTGGTGATTTGGTATTTTTATCCCAATAAGAGGTGATCTCATATGCATATTTTTTGTTACCGATTGTTTTATATCTTGCATAACTCATAGTGCCTATATTAGGCATACATGACATAATTAGTTGTTGTATGTCAAGAATAAGAAAAAATACCCAAAAATAGAGATAGACACTCGTCACTGCGAGCCTCCCTGTTGCAAGCGATAGCGTGGCAATTTGGGGCGAAGCAGTCTTTCTCCCTTCTCGTCATTGCGACTCCGAGCGAAGCGAGGAGGAAGCAATCTTGCCTTTTCCCCTTCATAGAGATTGCTTCGCATCCTTCGGATGCTCGCAATGACATCAAAAAATACTTAATTTTAAAATGGTTATACCAATTTTTGGATTTCTATTTCTATTTTTGGGAAAAATAGTTATATATTGGGAAGTTACTAAATATTGAAAATTGGAAATACTTTGATAGTGCCTAATTTATGCGGAATTTAGGAAATTGAAAATCAATGAGCTACAATCTTTAGATTTGATTACAAGATTCTGGCTCATTTTTGTAAAGTCTTAATAACTTCTCTCCAAATCCTAATCTCCGTATTTCCTTCTTTTCCTCATTAAGTTTGTTTATAAACTTAAACGCCCAATTTCTGCAAAGATTTTTTTCCAGTAGTCATAAGAGCCTTTACTCGTTGTTTTTCCCGGATAAATATCATAAAGCCTCTTATACTGGTCAGGAGTTGTATCTGGCATCACAACATTTGCTCCACAGAAAAAAGCTTTTAATCTCAGTGAAGGTGAAATTGCACCCAATGCAGTTGTCGCAGGAATGTTTGCATAGGGAAGAAGAATTCTTGCAATTGCAAGCACTTTTAAAGTTATCAAGGGATTTCCTAATGGAGCTTTCCTCAATGGAGTTTCAGGATGCGGAATAAAAGGACCTATTCCAATCATATCAAGTTCAAGCTCTTTCATAAGTAAGAGATCATCCACCAATGAGTCAATGTTTTGTCCTGGAAGTCCAACAATAATTCCTGAACCAGTCTCATATCCAAGTTCTTTTAAACATTTAATACACTGAATTCTTTTTTCAAGTGTTGTATCTGGCTTCAGTGCCTTAAAAAGCCTTTCATCTGATGTTTCAAATTTAAGAAGATATCTGTCTGCTCCAGCATCCTTCAAAATTGCATAATCCCTGTAACTAAGCTCACCAACTGAGAGAGTAACCGCAACATTAAATTTCTTAATCTCTTTTACGACTTCACTGAGTTTTTTCGCACTCCATAATGGATCTTCACCAGACTGAAGCACTACTGTCCTAAATCCAGCTTGAACAGCCTCCTCTGCAGCCTTAATTATTTCATGAGAATTCATTCTATAACGAACTATTTTTTTATTGTCCCTTCTTAAACCACAAAACAAGCAGTTGCATCGGCAATAATTGGAAAATTCAACAATTGCTCTCAGATGAACTATGTTTCCATGAATCTGCTTCCTTATTTCATCTGCCATTTTTGCAACTTTATCAAATGGAGTTTCAACAAGAAGTTCCTTAATTTCAGCTTTTGTATGATTTGAAATGGCAGTTTTAAGACTCATGCCTTGCCTTTTTTAATTTCTTAAGAATCTGAATCTCTTCCATGCTCTCTTTTTTAGTCTCATCTATCAATGACTGAAGTTGTGGAAATGGAGAAAGTGCTCGCGCAAGCACTCCATGTATATGTGCCATTATTACACCATAATTTACTATCGGAACTCCTGCCCTTTTTGCCTGCATTATTCTGCTGAGCATCTCCTTACGATTAATCATGCATGCACCACAGTGAACGATAAGTTTATACTGACTGAGCTCTTCAGGCAAAGGTCCTCCTCCTGCCTTCACATCTATCTGAAGTTCTCCACCAACCTGAGCCCTCAGCCATCTTGGAATCTTCACTCTTCCAATATCATCCTCAACAGGATGATGAGTGCATGCCTCTGCAATCAGAATTTTATCACCGGGTTTAATTTCTTTTACTGCAAGCACTCCTTCAACAAGGGTTTGAAGGTCTCCCTTGTATCTTGCAAAAAGTATTGAAAAAGATGTGAGCCTTATGTCTTGGGGAGTGTCTGCTGCAACTTTGTTGTAAACTGAAGCATCTGTGACAACTAAAGATGGTTTTTTATTTAAATGGTTGAATGCATGCAGTAGTTCCCTTTCTTTTACAACTAAAGCCATTGATTCGTTGTCTATGATGTCTCTTATTACAATCTGTTGAGGAAGAATAAGTCTTCCCTTTGGTGCTGCCTTGTCAACAGGAATCACACAAATCACAATGTCACCGGGATTGATAAGATCACCAATAACTGTTGGAAGAGTCCAGTCCTTTGGTGCATGATTTATTATTGCCTGTTTAAGCTCGTCAATTCCCTCACCTGTTAAAGCACTTACGAAAACTTTAGGCTCTGGAATTTCCTGAAGCTTTTCAGGTAACTGATTTTTAATTTGAGGGTAAATGTCAATTTTGTTTATAACATACACCAAAGAGGTATTCATCTGCTGAGCCCTATGCACAACTTCTTTTTCAAATTCTCCAAATCCCTTTTCAGGGTCAATTACAAGAAGGATAAGGTCTGTTTTTTCCAAAACTTCGTATGATTTTCTCTTTCTAAGCTCTCCAAGTGTACCTACATCATCAATTCCTGCTGTATCAATTATCACAACAGGACCTAATGGAAGTATCTCCATTGCCTTTGTAACAGGGTCTGTTGTTGTTCCGGGAACATCAGAGACAATTGCAAGGCTCTGACCTGTTAATGCATTAATAAGAGATGATTTTCCCGCATTCCTTCTTCCAAATATTGCTATATGAAGTCTTTGACTTTTTGGAACACTCATTTTTGCTCTCCTAACAGAGATTTAACTTTTAAGAGTATTTCGTCCTTTTCATGAATTTTTTCCCATTCATTTGATACAATCGCATATCTTTCATTGAGATAAACAACTTCAGGCGGAAGAAAACTATCCTCCCTGTGTCCTGCTATGTATGAATGTCTTTTCCCAAGAATCTCAACAAACCAGATATGGGCTCCATATTTTTGTTTTACAAAATCTGCAATTTCATTAAGTTTTTTAGTTAAATCATTAGAAATACAAATCCCTTTCTCCATTCTGGATTCTCCTGTAGTATTCAAGCAAATTATCAAAAACCTTTGGTGGCACTTTTTCTTTAAGCTCTTCAATCTCTTGTTGAATGATCCTTTCTCCAGCAGCCTTAGTCTGTTCTGATGCAAAATCATCAAGCCATTCTCTGAATGTAAGAACAGCGTTTAATTTACAGAAAATTCCCTCTTTTCCTGTTTTAAGCAGAGTCATAATTCGTTCTCCTGTTCTTCCACAACGGTATCCTGCTGTGCAAAAGCTCGTAATATAACCCATTTCTGCAAGCTCACGTACAACCTCATCAAGGCTTCTTGGATCGCCAATTTGAAACTGCTGACGTTCAAGCTCCTGTTCAGTGTATCTGTCTGAGTAAGCTCCTATTCCAATCCTTGTTGAAGCATCTGTCTGTGTTATCATTCCAGAGGCAATAATTTCTCTTCTGACATGTGCCGGTTCCCTTGCAGTAAGAATCATTCCAGTGTATGGAACAGAGAGCCTTATCACTGCAATGAGTTTTTTAAAGTCTTCATCTGAAACTTTATATTTACTTTCTTGAATAAATGGTGTGTTTGCTGCAGGTTCAAGTCTTGGAAAGGATATTGTATGAGGTCCTATTCCAAACTTTTTCTCTAAATCCCTTGAATGATATAAAAGAGCCATCACTTCAAATCTCCAATCATAAAGACCAAAAAGCACACCTAATCCAACATCATCAACTCCTGCCTCAAGTGCCCTGTGATGACAGTAAAGCCTCCATTGATAATTATGCTTAAGTGTGCCCTCTGGATGAACATTTGCATATGTTTCATGATGATAGGTCTCTTGAAATACCTGATATGTTCCTATTCCAACTTCTTTAAGTTTTTTCAAATCTTCAATTGACATTGGAGCAGCATTCACATTTACCCTTCTTATCTGTCCATACCCCCTTTTAGTTGGAACTTTTACAGAGTAAATTGTCTCAAGTGCCTTTGTTATGTAATGAACTGAAGTGCGAGGATGCTCTCCAAGACTTATTATAAGTCTTTTATGCCCTATCTGACCTGCTAAGACTTCTGTCTCCCTCTCTATTTCCTCAAATGTAAGAACTCTTCTTTTTATTACATGATTGTCCCTTCTGAAACCGCAATAGAGGCAGTTGTTTACGCAAAGGTTTCCAAGATAAAGGGGAGCAAAGGTGACAATTCTGTTGTCATAAACCTTTTTCTTAATCTGGCGAGCGGTTTCAAAAATCTCTTCCCAAAGTTCAGGGTCCTTTACATTAAGAAGTGCTGCTGTTTCATCGGGTTCTAAAGTTTCAATGGATAGAGACTTTGCCATTATTTCCCTTACTCTTGATGGCTCAGAATTCTCATTATTCTTGAGCTTTTCCCATATCTCTTCATCATTTATAAAATCTTTTCCATTGTCCATATACTTTGTTATTTCTTCTTCTTTTATCACACTTTCTATCCAACTTTTTTCTAATAAAGCTGTTGTCATTTTAAAAACCTCCTTAAATATTTAATCCCTGCAAAACCGGGAGTTGTTAGCTCCTGTGGCTGTGTTATATTTTTTATCTCTGCCTCAGTAAAAAATCCTTTTTCAATCAATATTGCTTCAACTTTTTTGCCTGTGGCTATTGCCTCTTTGTAAATCTCTGCACATTTTTCATATCCAAGATATGGAGAAAAAGCTGTTATAACACAAGAACTTCTGTCAAAAAGTTCTCGACATCTTTCCTCATCAACCTCTATGCCTGATACACATTTTTCCCTAAAAATCCTGCAACAGTTTTTAAGCATCTTTAGAGAACCTATCAATTCATGGGCAATAAGTGGAAGGAACGGATTTAATTCAAGATTTCCCATACTGCACGCAATACTTACTGCAGTATCTGATGCCATAACCCTAATTCCTACCTGTGTGACCATCTCTGGAATAACTGGGTTTACCTTGCCGGGCATTATTGATGAACCAACTTGAACATGAGGAAGCTTAAGTTCTCCAATTCCTGCTCTTGGACCTGAGCTTAAAAATCTTAAATCCGATGCAATCTTTATAAGGTCAACTGCAAGGGTTTTAAGAAAGCCTGATACTTCAGAGAAGGTATCTGTATTTTGAGTTGCCTCAAAAAGATTTTCAGCCTTTGCCATTGGAAGTCCTGTGAATTCTCTTAATTTTTCAATTGCGATCTCAATGTATGCCTTTGGACAGTTAAGCCCTGTGCCAACTGCTGTACCACCAAGATTTACCTGACGAACTCTTTCCTGTGCCTTATTTAGCCTCCACCAATCTCTGTTTAATGCTTCTGCCCATGCAGAAAACTCCTGCCCTACTGTTACTGGAACAGCATCCTGCATTTCAGTTCTTCCTACTTTTAAGATCTTCGCATACTCTTTCTCCTTTCTTTGGAATTCACCTTGCAGAAGCGCGACTTCACTGGCAAGCTCTTTAAGAAGCCTAACAACTGCTACTTTTACAGCTGTTGGGAAAACATCATTTGTTGACTGATTCATGTTCACACCTTCCAAAGGCTCAACAATATCATACCTGCCTTTTTCATATCCCATAAATTCCAATGCTTTGTTTGCAATTACCTCATTTACATTCATGTTCAGCGAAGTTCCAGCACCTCCTGCAAGTGGGTCCACAATAATTTCGCTGTCAAAGATTCCTTTAGCAAGTTCATCACAGGCATTAATTATCGCCTCTGCCTTTTTCTCATCAAGGAGTCCAAGTTCTTTATTTGCCCATGCACATGCTTTTTTAACCATAGCCATTGCCCATATAAGTTCCCTGTGAATTTTTTCATTAGTGACAGGAAAATTATCCTTTGCCCTTAAAGTATGAATTCCATAATACGCATCTTTTTGCACTAAAATCTCACCAAGTGAGTCTTTTTCCAATCTCATTTTCCCTCCACTGGAATCAAAAGACTCTTTACTGTTACTCCTTTTATCGTTCCTAATTTTCCTGTAAGAGAGCCTATTTTGTCTGTGTCTCCCTCTACAAAGAGAGAAATAAAACCCCTGTCTGCATTGTTTTGAGGAATTCCCATTCTTCCGATGATTATTTCCGAATGCTCTGAGAGGATTTTATTAACAAAGGAAGCATTCTTTTTTCTTTCATTGACAATAATGCCAACTATTCCTATTTTTTTATTCATCCCTTGACCTCAGACCTTCTTTGGTCTCAGAATATCTTTTTCCCTTCCTCACAGGAAAAAAATCCCTTGAGGTAAGGCAAAAATTATCCAAAAACTACACTTCCACCGTTATAAACCTCTTTTAAAATCAGAAGGTCATTTAAAATTTCGTCATCCTCTATCTGTTCAGTTATTTCTTCAAGAATTTCGCTTACTTTCCTCACATAATTTTCATCAAGAATTATCCAATCATTGTAAGTTTCAGCGACTGGAACAACATTTTGTAAAAGATAACCCTTTTTTGCCAAAATCTCCGATATCTTTATCAATCTATCAATTGTGCCAAGCCAATATTTTCGGTTTCCAAGACTGTAGTAAACAACCATGACCTTTTCCTTTTGCCCGGGCATAAAGCCCGGGCTTTATATATTCATACCCTTGCCTTATAGTGAGTATGAAGCAGATTCTCGCTTACTTCACTCAGTGGATGATGCGCAAACTCAGAATAAAATCTTTTTATCATTGGATTTTCATGGGATGCAGCAATCTTAAACTTTTCTCTAACTATTTTGTCATCCTTGTACTGACCTGCCTGTCTTGCCTGTATAAGCTTTAGTCTTGCTTTTCCAATATCAGTCTCAAAAAAATTATTTTGCTTTGTATCTCCTGCAAAAGATGGCTTAGAAAATGAAAGAGCGACTATGCCAGCTCCAGCTAATTTGAGAAATGTTCTTCTGGAAAGAGATTTTATACTCATCTTTTAACCTCCATTATTTTGTTTTAAAAAAAGCGTAAAATAACTGATCCCAAAGGGAAAGTTCAATCTCATGTTTAGGTTGCCCACCTCCATTTATACAACCACCGGGACAGTTCATTACTTCAATAAAATGATATGGGCTTTTTCCTGCAATTACATCTTCAACAATAGGTTTAAGGTGAGCGCCATCTGTTCCTATGCCATTTACAACGCAGACTTTTATTTGAAGTTCTTTTGTCCCAAAAGCTTTTTGATATTCTTGCTTTAGAGGAACAGGAATTGTGGCAGAGGCTATAGGTTTCGTAAAGCCTCTTACACTTTCAAAATCCCATTGAGGACTCATTGCTTGAGGCGACTGCCCTGAAAGCACATGAAATGCAAATCTTACTGCTGCTTCCATTACTCCACCACTTGTTCCAAATATAGTTGCACCACCTGAGTAAGATTTGAATAATTCAGGTTTTCTACCAGCATCCTCAGACATCTTCATAGGGTCTATTCCTTTTCTTTTCAACAATTCTGCAAGGTCTCTTGTTGTAAGAACTGCATCTACATCTCTCATCCCTGATTTCTTTAAGAATTTACCTGCAGAATCAAACTCTGGGCGGGAAGCTTCAAAAATCTTAGCTGTGCATGGCATAACACCGACTGTATAGATGTTTTCAGGTTTAATACCCCAAACCTTTGCACCATAAGTCTTCGCAGTTGCTCCTGACATCTGCTGAGGAGATTTTGCACTTGAAAGATAAGGAAGTATTTTTGGATAGAAAATTTCTGCATATCTTACCCATGCTGGACAGCAAGAGGTAAACTGAGGTAGAGGCTTATGAGCAAACTCTTCAATTTTAAGGGTTATCTTTTTACCCCAAAGCTCAACCGGAAGTTCCTTTAATCCCGCATGGGCTGCAACTTTTGCAAGAAGTTCAGTTCCTTCCTCAAGAATTGTCTGATCAGCTGCGAAGTTATTGTCATAAATAAAGAAGCCTCCTTTTTCAAGTGATGCCCAAAGTCTGCCAACTGTAAGAGTGCCAGGCTCTGCTCC
The DNA here is from genome assembly GCF_054657355.1 of Thermodesulfovibrio hydrogeniphilus. Classification (NCBI taxonomy): domain Bacteria; kingdom Pseudomonadati; phylum Nitrospirota; class Thermodesulfovibrionia; order Thermodesulfovibrionales; family Thermodesulfovibrionaceae; genus Thermodesulfovibrio; species Thermodesulfovibrio hydrogeniphilus. The sequence continues at coordinate 1,552,085 of NZ_BAAHYW010000001.1, read as the reverse complement.
AAATTCTTCACCAATTGCAACCCTTACAGCAGGAGCTATGATAGCCACAACCTTAGTCTTTTTGTCATTGAGCTTTTCTAAAACTTTGTCCACAAAGCTCATCTGTTCAATTGCATTAAATGGACAGTTAAGAAGACACTGACCACAGTTAATGCACTTGTCAACATTGATACTGTGCTTTTCTCCCATTGAACCACTAATAGCATTGGAAGGGCATACTTTCTTACAGGTATCACATCCAACACAGTCAGCCTCATTAATTTTGATGATGCCCCTTAATTCACCAGCTCTGTAAGTGCCAATTTCAGAGCTAACTCCTCCATCTCCTCTGAAAGTCTTGACTTTGCTTGCCATACAGTCCCCCTTTTTTTAGTTATTTTTTACCTCTCGGTGTATAATGGGTATGAAGCAACTGGTGTGATAGATGTCCGAGAGGTTCCTTGAGAAATTCCTTATAAATTGCATGAATTTCAGGATTTTCATGACTTTTCCTAAGGGACAGTTTTTTATCCCTCTCGTAAATACCCTTAATCCTCATCTCTCTTTTCTCTACTGTGGAAGGAATAGGCTGTCCGCCTCCACCTATACATCCACCGGGACATGTCATCACTTCTATGAAATGATAATCCTTAAGCTCACCAGCCCTAACTTTATCCATGAGCTGTCTTGCTGCACCCAATGAGTGAGCCACGAGGACTTTTACTGTAAGTCCGTTCATATTCACAGAAGCCTCTTTTATGTCTTTCATTCCTCTTACAGCCTCAAAATCAAGCTTTTCAAGAGTTTTTCCTGTTACTACCTCATAGGCAGTTCTAAGTGCTGCCTCCATAACTCCGCCTGTTGCACCAAATATTTGTGCAGCACCTGTTCCTTCACCCATTATTGGATCATAGGTTTCATCTGGTAGATTGGCAAAATCTATTCCGGCTTCCCGAATCATTCTTATAAGTTCCCTTGATGTAAGAACTACATCTACATCTCTTTCAATTTTTGGGTTATTCCAGAACTTGCTTGCTGCATTCATCTCAGGACGAGCTGCCTCATACTTCTTTGCAGTGCATGGCATAACTGAGACAACAAAGATATTCTCTGGATTTATGCCTTTTTTCTGGGCATAATATGTTTTTGCAATTGGTCCAAGCATCTGTTGAGGTGATTTTGCACTTGAAACATGAGGAATGAGATCAGGATAAAACTCCTCAATGAACTTTATCCATCCCGGTGAGCAAGATGTAAACTGAGGAAGAACACCACCGTTTTTAATTCTGTGAATCAATTCGTTTCCTTCTTCTATAATCGTTAGGTCAGCTGACCAGTTTGTGTCAAAAACCGCATCAAAGCCTAATCTTTTTAGAGCTGCAACCATCTTACCTGTTATATCTGTTCCTACAGGCAACCCAAATGCTTCTCCAATTGTCACATGTGTTGCTGGTGCTGTTTGCACAACAACATGTTTATTAGGATCAGCAATAGCTTGCCAAACTTTCCATGTATCATCTTTTTCAACAATTGCAGCAGTTGGACAAACAAGAGCACACTGACCACATGCAACACACTGAGTTTCAATTAATGGAACTCCACCTTTAGGACGAACTACAGCCTCATAACCATTTCCGTACAGCTCCAAAACATCAACACTCTGAAGCACTTTACAGGCAGTTATACATCTTTGACATATAATACACTTATTCGGATTCCTAACTATTGAAGGAGATGAGTCATCCATAGGTAAATCTTTTTTTGCACCCTGAGGTCTAATTTGTCTTATATTAAGTTCTTCGCAAATTGACTGCAGTTCACATATACCGTTTTTTGGACAGGTTGGACAGTCAAGATGATGTTCACTAAGAAGCATCTCTAAGTTTAATTTTCTTGCTGCTATCACTTTTGGGGTGCTTGTTCTAACTACCATACCTTCTTTTACAGTTGTGTTGCAGGATGAAACAAAGTCTCTCTCTCCATCAACCTCTACAACGCAAACTCTACATGCTCCAACATCATGTTTGATATGGGGAAGTCCTACTCCATCAAGGTAACAAAGAGTCGGAATCTTAAATCCTGCCTTTTCTGCAGCTTTAAGAATTGTTGTTCCCTCTGGAACTGTAACTTTTTGTCCATTAATTGTTAATGTTACTTCTGCCATATATATCCTCCTAAATAAAAAATTTATGCAATTATGTTTTGCCAGCCTGGATTGGCTGGTATTGTATGAGCACAACTTCCGTTGATGTGAGCATCTAAATCTGCACGGCAGTATTCAAGTGCAAATCTCACTGCCTTTCCAGCCATTTTTCCAAGGTCACACTTGCTTGATGCTCCTAAATCAATTGCTAAATCATACAAAAGAGAAAGCTCTCCATCTGAAATTGAGCCATCAAAAATCTTTGCTACAATCTCTTGCATTCTTTTTGTCCCAATTCTGCATGGTACACACTCGGCACACGAATTTTGTTGGGCATAACCTAAGAAAAAGTCAATCATTTCAGCCATACATTTGTCCTCATCCCACAAAAGCTTACCAGCAGAACCCACTGTTGCAACGGTTCTTGCAATAATGTTCCAATCAATATCAATAGGAGTTTTAATAGAAAGAGGTCCAAGTTTTTTAATGTGGGCTACAAAATCTTTTGCAACTTGAGAAAACTTAAGTCCCTCTGAGCCGGAAATCCACTCAAGCCTTACTCTTTCCTTTGGAATGCCAATTACTTCAAGAAATCTCGTAAGAAGATTAAATCTTCTGTTTGCATAATAATTACCTGTCTTATAATGACAGTCTCCTGGATGGCATCCTGAGACAAGAACACCATCAGCACCTGATAAAAAGGCTTTAATAATAAATTCTGGCTCTACTCTACCTGAACAGGGAACTCTAATCGGATATAAATTTGGTGGATAACTATACCTTAAAGAACCTGCCAGGTCTGCTCCTGCATAACTGCACCAATTACATAAAAATGCAATAACTTTAGGCTCAAAGCCTTTTTCCATAACAAAACCTCCTCAAATTTTTTCTGTTTAGCTTTCTTAGCTTTGAGCCAGCCTTCTGGCAGGCAAATTCTGATGAGTTAAGTTCTGGGCTTCAGCCCTTTAGCCTTCTTGGCAGGATTATTAAGAATTTTGTTAAATATTATCACAAAAATTATATTTTGTCAATACCCCATAAAACATGCTAAAATTCAATAAAAAACAGGAGAGGCATATGATGAGTCAATTTGAACAGCAACTTCTTGAAAAAGCAAATATCCTTGTTGAGGCACTTCCCTACATAAGAAAGTTTTATGGGAAAACTTTTGTTATTAAATATGGCGGAGCAGCTCAAAAGGAGTCTCATCTTAAGGATGCCTTTGCTAAAGACATAGTATTGCTGAATTTTATAGGAATCAAACCAATAGTAGTTCATGGCGGAGGACCAAAAATTTCAGAGCTTATGAAAAGACTTGGTAAAGAGCCCAAATTTATTCAGGGACATAGAGTCACAGACAAAGAAACAATGGAAATAGTTGAGATGGTTCTTGGAGGAGTAATAAATAAAGAAATTGTTCAGCTAATCAATGCTCATGGAGGAAAGGCAATAGGGTTAAGCGGAAAAGATGGAAATCTAATAAAAGCCAAGAAAAAGCATATAAAGATAGATGAAAAAGAAACAGACCTTGGATATGTCGGTGAAATAGAACATGTTTCAACTGATATTTTAGAATCCCTCCAAAAAGATAGTTTTATACCTGTTGTTGCACCTATAGGTTTTGACAAAAACGGCAACAGCTATAACATTAACGCAGATACTGTTGCCTCAAGCATAGCAGTTGCGGTTGGAGCGGAGAAATTGATTCTACTTACTGATGTCAAAGGGATATCAGATGAATCCGGCAACCACATTCCTACCCTTAAAATTGAAGAAGCTCTTAAACTCATAAGTGAAAATGTGATCTCTGGTGGAATGATACCAAAGGTTCATGCTTGTCTTAATGCTCTAACAGGAGGCGTTAAGAAAACGCATATTATAGATGGCAGAATTCCCCACAGTCTCCTGCTTGAGATTTTCACTAAGAAAGGTATCGGCACAGAAATAGTTTTATGAGCAATATTAGGCTGGTTATTCAATACACTGAACTAAAACCAGAGACTTTTATACAACTTTCAAAGGAAGATAAAAAATATCTTTTTAATGTTTTGAGATGCTCTCCCGGTGAAATTGTTTATTTATCCGACGGAAAAGGCAAAACCTATCGGGCAATTATTATTGATAAACAAACTGTCAAAATAATTGAAGAAGAAAGCTTATCAAGAGAAGAGCCATTTTCTATATTTCTCTGTCAGGCTTTGCTTAAGGGCGATAAAATGGAGCAGGTGATTCAAAAGGCAACTGAGCTTGGAGTGAAGAAAATCTTACCCTTTGTCAGTGCAAGATGCGTGGTAAAAGAGACAAACAAACTACAAAGATGGCAAAAAATTGCAAAGGAAGCCTCAGAGCAGTCAGGAAGAAGTATTGTTCCAGAAATAGAGCCAATATGCAGTTATAATGAATTGATACAGAAGTCAAATAACGGGATTATTTTCTGGGAAAAAGAGCAAACACCTCTGCAAGAGGCTTTAAAAGGGATAGATTTAAGGTTACCTGTCTTTTTGATTGTAGGACCTGAAGGAGGCTTCTCAGAAGAAGAGATAAAAATAGCTGAAAGGCAGGGATTAAAGGTTGCGACTTTGGGAAAAAGAATCCTTAGAGCAGAGACTGCTTCAATTGTCTCTGTAGCTGTTGTTAATTTTTTACTGCAAAATTATGATATAATTAAACAATGGAATTAACATCAAAGGAAAAGGCTTTAAAAATAGCTCAATTTTTAGATAGCAAAAAAGCTATTGATATAAAAATTCTTGAACTCAAAGACCTCATAATTATAACCGATTACTTTGTCATATGCTCAGGAGAAAGCACCACTCAAGTAAAAGCTCTCTCAGAATATCTTGAAGAGATGATGGAAAAAGAAGGCATAAAGCCTTTGGGTATAGAAGGTTTTTCCTTTGCGCGCTGGATTTTAATGGACTATGGCGATGTAATAGTGCATATATTTCTTGATGAGCAGAGACATTATTATGACCTTGAGCGCCTTTGGCTTGATGCCCCAAGAATTGCCTTTAAAACAGAACCTACCTCAGATAAAACCCCCGCAATGTATAAATAAAATGTCCAGTTATCGTTAGGCTTTCTTTCTGCCAATCATCCGGAAGAGGCCAAAAAGGCTGAGCGTCTTTTAATGCCTTAATGGCAGCATCATCAAGCATTCTATATCCTGATGTTCTTAGAAGTTCAACTGAAACAAGCTTTCCCTTTTTGTCAATTGTAAATCTGATATAAAGGTCTCCATAAATTCCCCTTTCTGCTGCCTGTGGAGGATACTGCCAAACTCTTTCAATTTTTTCCTTAAGTCTCTCCAGATATCCCCAGTCATTGAATTCCTTTGCAGAAAAACTTAGACCATGTGATGTTTCAACCTTTGCTGACTCGTGATTTTTACTTGAATATTTCGCAATAATATCTTTGTCAAAAATATTCGTTGCCTTTTTTTCAGTTTCCATCTTTGAGAAATTTTTATCGTATTTTAATCCAGCAGAAGGCTTTGTCTCTTCAGCCTTTTTCTCAGCTGTTCCCTCGTGTCCCTTTGGAATAGCGCTCAGTTGTTTAGGCTGTTTTTGTGCTGTAATAGGAGGAATTTTTTGCAAAGTTTTGGGTTGAGGAATTTTTTCAATTCTTTTAGGTTGTTTCGGCAACTCGGAAGGAAGAGATGCTTTAGGTTGAACAGGTAATAAAAGGACTTGGACTGGCTCTGTAGAGAGTTTTTCAGATTTGAAGTATTCCTGCAGTAGCAAAACGATGATAAACAACAAAATATGAAAAACAACTGAATAAAATAAAGATTTCTTCACATATTTATTTTAACTTAGACAGAAACATTCTTGAAATAAAACTCTTGAAAGCTTTTAAGTAAAGAGGGATAAGGCTGTTGCCATGTTCTTTCCTTAACCATAAAGCCATTGCAAGTTCTTGAATTGCTGGATCTCTATGAATATCAAGCCATTCATCAATTTTTTTATCATTGCCAAACATTAAGTCTTGAAATTTCTTCATCATGCTAAACTGCGTAAGAAATCTATCATTCCAAAGTTTTTCATAAAGCTTTAAATTTCCCTGTATCACAGCCTCTGCTGCAAACTGACCAGATTTCATTGCATAGTATATTCCTTCAAAGGAAACAGGCATTGTAAAAGCCATTGCATCTCCACAAAAGATTACATTTCCTTTGAAAAAAGCTCTTTTCGTCCATCTTGGAATCTTATATGCCCTTAATTTCAGGAAATGTCCATCTTTTATTTCCATTGAAAATCGCTTACGCAGGAAATTTTCAATAAGCGGCTTAAGCTTTTTAATATCCTCTGCTCCTGTACCAACAGACACATAATCAATAGCGGGAAAAACCCAAGAATAAAAAAAGGAAGCATGGGCGCTTCCAAACCAGAATTCAATTGTTTCCTTTGTTTCTATATATTTTTCTGGAAGATGAAGGCTGACAGTCCAGTAAAAATCAGGTTTTTTAATTCCTAATAGTGAACATACCCTTGAATTTACTCCATCTGATGCAATCAAGAATTTAGATTGGATTTTTAAGATTTCTCCTGATTTTCTCCTGACCACTGCTTTTATTTTGTTGTTATAATTTTCAATATCAACAAGTTCTGCCTCAATAATTTCTGCTCCTTTGTCTGAAGCCATTTTTTGCAGAAAACTGTCAAAGTTAAGGCGATTTACGATAAATATCTCTCCTCCAATAAAGTCAACCTCAATAGGTGAGGAAAAGGGAGGGACAATTTTGATTTTTTTAATTCTGTTAAAAAAAAGATTTTTCTCTACTTCTTCTAAAATACCAATATCTTTTAGCCCCATAGAGGGGATTCCCCCTCCACAGGGCTTTTCAAATTGAAGATTTTTTTCTACAATAACTGTGTCTATCCCGCTCTCAGAAAGAAACTTTGCAGCAATAGAGCCAGCAGGACCACCACCAGCAACTAAAACTTCACATTCCATCCTAACTATTTTTTAGTCACTACAAGAACAGGACATGGTGCATTTCTAATAACTCTTTGAGTTGTACTTCCAACAAAGAATCTTTCTACACCGCTTCTTTGCAATGTTCCAATAACAATTAAATCAATATTGTTCTCAGCGGCAAATTTAATGATTTCTTCATACGGAATTCCTTTTCTTACTACTGTTTCAACATCTGTCAAACCTTCTCTCATATCAGCACCAAAGGACTCAAGATTTCTCTTGGCATGAGATTCAAGGTCCTTGTATAAGTCTGTAAGAGAAGGATGGGGAATATGAAGATTTGATGCTTTTTCAATATCATAAATAACATGCATCAAGTAAAGCTTTGCATTAAACATTTTCGCCATGTCAACAGCATAAGAAAGGGCATAAAGGGACTCATCAGAAAAATCAGTTGACAAAAGAATTTTTTTGAATTTCATAACAACCTCCTAATTTTTTATGTTTTTTAAGTATATCAATCTCATGCCTTCAAATACAAGATATGGGTTTAAAATATGTGAAATTTTTAAAAATCTTGAAAGCAAGCTTCCATATCCTCCTGTGAGAACTACCTTCAAATTTGCCTTTAATGATTGTCCAATTTCTCTAATAATACCTTCAATGGCATAACATGTTCCTAAAACAATTCCTCCTCTTATTGCACTCTCGGTATTGCTTCCGGGAAGAAAAACCGGTTCTTCTAAATTCACAGGACTAAGCAAGGCAGTATAATTATGGAGTGCAATGTTCATGGTGTGTAAGCCCGGAATTATAGCTCCCCCAACTATTTCAGCTCTCTCTGTAACGACCGTAATCGTGGTTGCAGTTCCAGCATCCACTACTGCAACATTGCCTCTGAATAAATTAAAAGCAGCTACACAGCAAGTAAGCCTGTCTGCTCCTAATTTTTCAGGATTATCAACTGCAATTATTAAATCAGACTTGATTTTGGAATTAACATTTATTATGGAGGCAAAGTATTCTTTAAAAATGTTAAAAAACTGCTCTGACACTGAAGGGACAACTGAACAGACAACGCAGTCATGTCCTTTTTCTATGTAATCCTTTAACTTTTCACAGTTTAAATCCTTCAAAGGTGACGAAAATATTGGCTCGCACTTTGATTCCAACGGATTGGAAAATTTAGCAATTCCTAATGTTGAGTTTCCTATCTTTATAGCATAAAACATTATTTGGTTCTTAAAAGTGTCACATCTCCTGCACAAATTTTTTCATATGTACCGTCAGAAAGTTTTACTATCAACCTTCCTTCTTCATCTATAGCCTCAGCGGTGGCAATAAGCTCCCTGTCAGTAAGAACAATTTTTACTTGCCTACCAATAGTTCCGCTTAATTGCATCCATCTGTCAATTATAGTTTTTCTATTTTTCTTCTCAAGCAATTGATACCATTTATCAAATTCCTTTATAACCTCTACTGCAATCATTGCTCTTGAAAACTCTTCTCCCTTACAAATTCTCAAAGATGTGGCTATCTCTTTAATCTCTTCAGGAATATCCTCTTCTGTCATATTAATATTTATTCCTACGCCAACAACAGCAGCCTTTATTTTTTCACCTTCAATTTTCATTTCCGACAGGATTCCACCTACTTTTTTGTGGTCAATGAGCATATCATTGGGCCATTTAATCTGCACTGGAATGTTTGTAATCCTTCTTAAAGCAGTTGTGCAGGCAACAACACTTGTTAAGGTTATTAATGTTGCATATTTTGGAGTTATTGATGGTTTTAATGCAAAACTCATATAAAGGTTTTTTCCCTCTGGAGAAATCCATCTTCTGCCTAACCTTCCCTTGCCCTTTGTTTGTCTGTCTGCTATAACAACTGTTCCCGGCGGATATCCTTGCTTTAATAGTTCATAACCCACGCTATTAGTTGACTCAACTTCATCAAATACAACAATCTCTTCTATTACCTGTATTTTTGATGAAAGCTCTTTTTTTAAATCCTCTGCTTTAAATTCCATAAATTACCTCTCTGGATTTAATATTATTACTTCAATTTTACCCTTAAGTTTCTCAGCAAAATGATGAGCGTCATTTTCAGAACCAACAATGCTTCCATAATGCATTGGAATGGCAATCTTTGGTTTAATGTCAAGGGCTGCCTGAACAGCTTCTTCTGCAGTCATAACATATGTTCCTGACACAGGTAAAAGAGCTATGTCAACATCTTTAAACTCCTTCATTTCAGGTATGTAGTCAGTATCTCCTGCTATATAAATTCTCTTTCCAGAAACCTTAAAAATATAACCAACCCATCCTTTTTCCTTTGGATGAAATTTTTTGTTCGTATTATATGATGGAACAACTTCAATTTCTATGCCTTCAACATTTACCTTGTCTCCGGGTTTCACAATAACCTCCTTAGCCTTTATCCTTCCAGCACAATCAGCAGGTAAAACGAGCACAGTATCAGGACCTAAAAGCTTTGAAATGTCCTCAGCACTAAAATGGTCATAGTGGTCATGAGTAATGAGTATGATGTCTGCTTTGTCTGGCTTTTTAATCTGAAAAGGGTCAGTATAGATAACCTTTTCTCCAACAATTTTAAAGGTATCATGCCCTAACCATTTAATGTTTTCCAACATTTGACACCTCCTGTTTTTTATTTATGGAAGCATTTATTTAATTCTCTCTCCGTGACAGTAAATATTAAACCTGTTTCCTCTTAAAAATCCAACTATTGTAATCCCGAGATTTTCTCCAATTTCAACTGCCAGAGAGGTTGGAGCTGATCTGCTAACAATTATGGGTATCTTCCATTTTGCTGTTTTTAATATCATCTCAGATGATATCCTTCCGCTTACGAGCATTATTTTACCTCTGAAAGTTATTTTATTCAACAATGCCCAGCCGATTACCTTATCTACAGCATTATGCCTTCCCACGTCTTCAGCTATGAACAGTATTTTTTCCCTATCTGAAAGTGCAGCTGCATGAATACATCCTGTTGTCCTGTATAAAACAGATTGTATTTGAAAATTTTTGTAAAGCTCAAATAATGTATTACAATCAACAGTAAGGTCATCATCAATTTTAGTTCTTAAATCTCGTACAAAGCTGTAAGCTGCCATGCATCCAGAGGTAATTGTTTTACCTTCAAGTGAGACAAAGCCATCAAGCATAACCTTGACATTTATTTCCTTATCAGTGTCTTCTATGAATATCTTTTCAGGACACCAGTCACCCTTTAAAATTCCTTCTGTCATCAGAAAGCCAGTGACCAATTCTTTTATGTGAATCGGAGAGGCAGAGAGAGAGACAACTTCTTCATCGTTGACATAAATTTTTATTCTTTTTTCTACGGCAATTAAATCTTCAACCTCTTCAATCTTTTCTTTCTGATACCTTATTATTCCTTTATTTAAAATCGGCTTCATACGTGTATTTTAACCTGTTAAATCGAAAAATGGCGATAGAAATTTAAAAATTTTTGAAAATAAATATTTTTTACTGTGATTTCGAAAAACGAGATTGCCTCGGGTGCTAACGTACCCTCGCAATGACGAAGGAAGGGGTCATTGCGAGCCTGCCGACAGGCGGGCAAAGCAATCCCATAAAAAGAAAGTATAGCCTCAGAAATAAATTCTCTCGCAATATCCATAAATCTAACATATGATGACAAAAAGGGTAATGCCTCCCAACGACAAAAAGGAGAGTGCTTCGCAAAGGCGAAATGGGGAATGTCTCATAAAGACGAAAAGTGAAATCCTTCGCAGAAATGATAAGTGAAATGCTTCCAATAACGAAAAGGTGGTCATTGCGAGGCATCTGTCAGGATGCTAAAGCAATCTTGTCTTATAATTTTCACTTTTTACCTCTTACGCCTTACGTTTTATGGATTTTAGGGACTGCTTCGCTTTTGGCTTACAGTGACGCGTGTTTAATTATTTTTAAGTGTTAAAGTTTTTCTTGCAAATTATTTCAAAAAACTGCTATTCTGAAATTAGAATAAATCTTTAGGAGGTAGATGTGTTTAGTATCAGTTCAAAGGCAGCCGAAAAGGCAAAATTAATCCTCAAAAACGAGGGAAAAGAAGGATGGGGTTTGAGAATATTCTCAGCTGAAGGATATTGTAGCCCTACTTTTGGTCTTGATATTGATGAAAATCCACAAGAAGGAGACGAGGTAGTTGAAAAAGATGGATTAAAGGTTTATTTAGATAAACAAACCTTTGATCTTCTCAGTGAAGCTGAACTTGACTATTATGAGGACGAAGAGCAAGAGGGCTTTATACTGAAAGGTCCTATGCCATCCTGCGGACCAGGTTGTGGAGGCTCCTGCGGCGTATAAGCGATGTTTCCAATTCATCGCCCAAGAAGACTAAGAAAAACAGATATCCTGAGGAAGATGGTGAGGGAAACAATCCTCACCCCTCAGGATTTTGTTTATCCAATGTTTGTTGTTCCAGGCAAAGGTGTCAAAAATCCTATCCCTTCAATGCCTGAATGCTTTCAGGAAAGCGTTGATGAAGCAGTAAAAACTGCTAAAGAAGTATTTTCCTTAGGCATACCTGCAATAATTCTTTTTGGAATCCCTTCTTACAAAGACGAAAAGGGCTCATCTGCCTATGATGATAATGAAGTTGTGCAGAATGCTATTAAGGCAATAAAGGATGCTATCTCTGATTTAATAGTTGTGACTGATGTTTGTTTATGTGAATATACATCACATGGACATTGCGGAATTATAAAGAATGGAAAAATAGACAACGATTCAACACTTGAAATATTAGCATTAGAAGCATTATCCCATGCAAAGGCTGGAGCAGATATTGTTGCACCATCTGATATGATGGATGGAAGGGTTGGGAAAATTCGCAAAGCCCTTGATGATGAAGGATTTACAGACGTTGTAATTCTTTCCTATGCAGCCAAGTATTCTTCAGCATTCTACGGACCTTTCAGAGAGGCTGCACAGTCTGCACCTGCATTTGGAGACAGACGCAGTTATCAAATGGATCCTGCAAATCGCAGAGAAGCTATCAAGGAAGTTGCCCTTGATATCGAGGAGGGCGCAGATATTGTAATGGTCAAGCCTGCACTGGCATATCTTGATATAATTTCAGATGTAAAAAGAACCTTTAATGTTCCTGTTGCTGCTTACAATGTAAGCGGTGAATACTCAATGATAAAAGCAGCAGCTCAGCTTGGTTTGCTAAATGAAGAGGCTACAATGATGGAAGTTCTTACTGCAATTAAAAGAGCTGGAGCGGACATAATTCTAACATACTTTGCAAAGAAAGCTGCCAAATTGCTTCAAAGTTAATTAATGGGCAAATTCATACTGCAAACCTCCTTTAAACCAAAAGGAGACCAGCCCAAAGCTATTAAACAGCTTGTAGAAGGAATAAAAAGAGGGCATAAGCATCAGGTTTTACTTGGAGTTACAGGCTCTGGTAAAACATTCACAATTGCCAATGTAATAGCAAAATTAAATAAACCAACTCTTGTAATAGCACCAAACAAAACACTCGCAGCCCAGCTTTATGGAGAATTTAAAGAGCTTTTCCCCTACAATGCTGTTGAATACTATGTAAGCTACTACGATTATTATCAACCTGAAGCTTACATCCCTGAGACAGACACCTACATTGAAAAGGATGCGTTAATTAACGATGACATAGACAGAATGAGGCATTCTGCGACCCTTTCGGTTCTTACAAGAAATGATGTCATTGTTGTTGCCTCAGTATCTTGCATTTATGGAATAGGCTCTCCTGACGATTATCTGGCGATGCACATAACCCTTGAAGAGGGAATGACTACTGAAAGGGATGTCCTTCTCCGCAAACTTGTTGATATACTTTATACAAGGGCTGAAGAGGAGTTTAGAAGAGGGACTTTCAGAGTTAGAGGTGATGTAGTTGACATATTTGCATCCCACTGTATTGATAGGGCTTACAGAGTAGAATTTTTTGATAATGAAATAGACGCAATTTATGAAATTGATCCCCTTACTGGACAAAAGCTAAAAAGAATTCTACGGATATTCATTCCACCAAACAGTCACTGGGTAACACCTGACCCAAGACTAAGAAAAGCTTTAGAGTCAATAGAAGAAGAGCTTGAAGAAAGAATTAGATATTTCAAAGAACGCGGAGAAGAGCTTTTTGCAGAAAGAATTGAAAAAAGAACCCGTTTTGATATGGAACTTTTAAGCCAATTTGGACACTGTCATGGAATAGAAAACTACTCTCGTCATCTTAGTGGAAGACTTCCGGGTGAGCCACCTTTTACATTGATAGATTACATTTATGCTGGTCCTTCAAAGGGAGATTTTTTAACAGTTATAGATGAAAGCCATATATCTGTTCCACAAATTGGAGGAATGTACGAAGGAGACAGAGCAAGAAAGCTGAATCTTATTGAATACGGGTTTAGATTGCCATCTGCCCTTGACAATAGACCTTTAACATTTAGAGAGTTTGAACACAGGATGAACTATGTCATTTATGTATCAGCAACGCCGGGAGATTATGAGATTGAAAAGTCAAATCACAGAATTGTGGAACAAATTATAAGACCTACAGGTCTTCTTGACCCTAAGATAGAAGTAAGACCTGCAAGCAATCAGGTGGAAGATTTACTTGAGGAAATCCAAAAAAGAGTTGCAATTGGTGAAAGAGTTCTTGTAACTACAATAACAAAAAAACTTGCTGAAGATCTATCTGAATATTATACCAGTCTTGGAATAAGGGCAAAATATCTTCATTCAGACATAGATACCCTTGAAAGGGTTGAAATACTAAGGGATTTAAGGCTCGGGAAATTTGATGTTTTAATAGGTGTTAATCTCTTAAGGGAAGGACTTGACTTGCCTGAAGTATCTCTTGTTGCAATATTTGACGCAGACAAAGAAGGTTTTCTTCGTTCAGAAAGGTCTTTAATTCAGACAGCTGGAAGAGCTTCAAGAAATGTTAATGGATTAGTTATACTTTATGCTGACACGATTACAGAATCTATGAAAAAAGCAATTGAAGAAACTGAGCGTAGAAGAAAGATTCAAATGGATTATAATACAAAGATGGGAATAACGCCTGAAACTGTTAAAAGCAAAATAAAAGATATCCTGTCGTCAATTTACGAGAGAGACTATGCTGAAATTTCTACTGTTGAAGAAGAAGCTGAAGAGTATGATTTGTCAGAAGAAACAATTAAAAAACTTGAAGCTGAGATGAAAAAGGCAGCTGAGAACCTTGAATTTGAAAGGGCAGCTGAGATAAGAGATAAGCTTTTTAAACTAAAGGAAAAAATTTTAAAGGTTGGAGTAAAGGTTTAGGTAAAAATGAGCAAAGAAGGCAGACTTCATGAACATCCAATTTTAAAATTTAAAAGAGGACAAGAAGTAACAATTTATTTTAATGGTAAACCCATAAAAGCATATGAGGGCGAAACAGTTGCTGCAGCACTTTATGCGTCGGGAGTTAGAATTTTTAGCAGATCTTTTAGATGGCACAGACCGAGGGGATTTTTCTGTGCAATAGGTAAATGCTCCTCATGCATGATGGAGGTTGACGGAATACCAAATATAAGAGTTTGTAAAGTATATGTTAAGGAAGGGATGCAAATAAAGACTCAAACAGGCTTTCCTAATGCTGAATTTGATATCTTGTCAATATCAGATAAAATAATAGACAAAGTTTTTCCTCATGGTAGTCATTACACTAAATTTACCTCCTCTCCATTATTGAGAAACTTTGTTCTCACTAATCTAAGAAAACTCACGGGCTTTGGGGATAAACCAAAGAGCGTTTATAAAAAAAATGCCAGATATGAAGAGATTGAATGCGATGTTTTAATCATTGGAGGAGGTCCGGCAGGAATGTCTGCTGGAATAAATGCCGGAAAGTATGGTGCAAAAGTTTTACTTATTGACGAAAATCATCGTCTTGGAGGACAACTTGTAAAACAAACTCATAGATTTTTTGGCTCAGCCAAACATAAAGCAGGAACAAGGGGATTTAAAATAGCATTAGCCCTTGAAGATGAACTCAGAAAAATTGAAAATGTAAAAATTCTTACAAAAACAAAAGTTTTTGGTATTTACAAGAACGAAGTAGGTGCTTTTAGATCTGACAAACTTTTAAGAATAAGACCAAAAAAGACAATTATAGCAACAGGAGCCTATGAAAGAACTCTCATATTTGAAAACAATGACCTGCCGGGTATATATGGAGCAGGTGGTGTTCAGACGCTGATGAATGAACAGGGTATTTTACCCGGAAAAAATGGATTAATTATTGGTTCAGGGAATGTTGGTCTAATTCTTGCCTATCAGCTATTGCAGGCTGGAGTAAAAGTAGCAGGAATTGTAGAAGCAATGCCAAAAATCGGAGGATATTTTGTTCACGCTGCAAAAATAAGAAGGCTTGGAATTCCGATTTATACAGGACATACTATCTTGAGGGCTATTGGGAAAGAGCATGTTGAAAAAGCAATAATAGTGCAACTTGATAAAAAATGGCAACCAATCAAAGGAACAGAAAAAGAGATTAAATGTGACTTTATATGTATTTCCGTAGGACTCTCTCCTACAATTGAGCTAATTTATCAGGCAGGTTGTGAAATAAAATTTGTTCCGCAACTTGGTGGTTTTGTTCCCTTAAGAACGAAATACAATGAAACAACCGTTTGTGGTGTGTATGTTGCCGGTGATTGTGCTGGAATTGAAGAAGCCACATCAGCAATTATGACAGGCAAAGTCGCAGCCCTTCATGCAATACTAAGTTTAGGATACGAAGGAGAAGATGCAATAAAAGAGCTGGATGAGGCAATGAAAGATATAGAGGAATTCAGAAGCGGAGTTTTTGGAGAGAGAATAAATTCAGGTATTTGTCAGTGTTTGTTGGAGAAAGAGGCATGAAATATCTTGAAAGAGGATATCTTAAAAAAATTGAGTTACCGCCATTTCCTTCTGAAGACAGACTTAAAGAAAAACCAGTAGCCTACATAGAATGTCCACAGCCAATTCCTTGTAGTCCATGTTTTGAATCTTGCAAATATGGAGCAATCCAAATGGAAAACATAAATGATCCTCCACAGGTTAATTATGAAAAATGCACTGGATGCATGGAATGCATTAAGGTTTGCCCGGGATTGGCTATCTTCATGTTACATATCAATAAAAAAGGCAAAGGAGAGATAATTCTTCAGTATGAGTTTATTCCTTGGTTAAGCAAGGGAGATCAAGTGGAGTTATTGAACAGAAAAGGAGAGGCAGTTGGTTCAGGATTAGTTAAATGGGTTTTTCCACCAAGTAAAAATGATAGTACCTCCCTTGTGAGAGTTGAGATTGAAGACCCTGAACTAATATATGAAGTAAGGGCTATAAGAAGGAGTTCAAAATGAGAAAAGTTGTCTGCAGATGCGAAGATTTAACTGAACAAGAAATTTTGCATGCAATTGAACTTGGTTATAAAGATATTGAAAGCCTAAAAAGATACACAGGCTGTATGACAGGTCCTTGTCAAGGAAAGGGTTGCATTAATCATGTTGTTAGAATTCTTTCTCAGAAGCTTGGAAAAAGCATAGATGAAATAGGAATAACAGTGCCCAGACCTCCAGTTGATCCTGTGCCACTTTATATACTATCAAGTGGCGAGGAAAAGGAATGAAAATAGCAGTAATAGGTGGAGGGATTGCCGGGCTGAGCCTGTCCTATTTTTTATCTAAAAAAGGTGCTCAGGTAGAGGTTTTTGAAAAAAAATACATTCTTTACGGCTCCAGTGGAAGGAATTCTGGAGGAGTAACTGCCCAGTTTTCTGATGAATCTTTAATAAAATATGCCTTGCGAACAATAGAGCTTTACGAAAACTTGCAAACTGAGATTGGCTTCAATTTTCTTTTCCGAAAAAGCGGATACTTAAAACTTTCCAATAATCAACAAGAACTGGAAAAAGAAGTAGAGATACAAAAGAATGCTGGTTTAAAAATTGATTTATTGACTCCTAAGGATACAAAAAAAGTGTTCTCAGACCTAAATACCGAAGAATTCTCCATCGCAAGTTACTATAAAGACGGCGGATTGCTATTTCCATGTCCCCTCTTGTGGGGACTTGCCAAAGGATGCAGAAAATACGGCGTAAAAATATATGATTGGACTCAAGCTGAAATAGCTTTTGATAATGATAAAATTATTGGAGTAAAAACTAAAAATCAAGTTCATAATGCTGACATCATTGTAATTGCTGCCGGTGCGTGGAGCAAAAAATTAAATGAAAAAATAGGTATAAAATGCAACAGCAAAATAATAAAAGAAGAAATTTGCGTACTTGAAAGCATAAAACCTTACATAAATCCATATATAATCCATTCCAATGGTTTATTTGTAAATCAATCAATGAGAGGAGAAATTGTTGGAGGAATAAAGGGCAAAAAAGACAGCGTCAATCATGGTAGTTCATTGGATTTTTTGATAAAATATGCAAAGCTCGTGACTGCATTGATTCCAAAATTAAGAGGACTTTCTGTTTTAAGACAGTGGTCAGGAGTATATGATGAAACTTCTGACGGTAAACCCAATGTCGGATTTTCAAACGAGAAAATCTTTCAATTCAATGGATTTGGAAGAAATGGAAACTCTCTTGCCCCCGCCTATGCAGAAGAGGCAGCTGAGATTATTATGAAAAATCTGCAAGATTCTAATCGTTAATTGGCAGGATTATAATCCTTCATTGGTAATGTTCTAAGAGTTTTTGTTAAGATTCTAATCGTTCATTAGTAAAATTCTGTTCGGTCACTGGTAAAATTCTAATGGTTTGTTAGAAAGATTCTAACGGTTTGTTAGTAAAATTCTAATCGTTCATTGGTAATCCCCACTTCATCAACTTTTGAATAAAAAATTTTTAAAATCAATGAGTTATCATTGCTGTCCAAAATAATCTAAACTCATAAAAAACATCCGCATAAAATAAGACTTTTGGACAAGAAAATTTGCTTTTTCAAAATCAGGTTACCCCCCTTTCTTTTTATTTGCTGTCCAATTAAACAAGTCTAAATTTTAACTGTTCTATTTGAGGCTCAATTTGCGGTGTCTCTGTCGGTTTATTTATCCATTCCCATAAATTCCTATATGTAAATAGGTTTAGTCTCAACAATGCAACTAGATTACTTAATGACCATCCAAATGTTGATAACTCCTTCAGATACTTCAGTATCAGTATCGCTATTAATGCCGTCCATATCTGTATCTTAAGTGCATTCGCTGATGTCCCTACAAAGGTTTTTACTCTTAGATTTTGTTTCAATGTCTTAAAAAATCTGCCCTGCCATCTGTCTTTGTATATCTCTGATATGGTCGTTGCACCAAAGTTCAGTTGGTTCGTGAGTAGCACAACTGTATCTTTTGTTTCCTTATCCATGACCTCTATCCTCCGTAGCTCATATGGACAGTCTTGCTCTGCATAAAAACCCTTAAGCTTGATTATCTCATCCCGAATTATGTTTCTGTTCTTTTGCACTGGTAGGCTCTTTATCACTTTATAAGAGGCGTTGTCCTTTAACCTTGTTACAAAATATACCCCCTCCTCTGTCCATCTACCAAATAAAGCATAGTCAACACACCCTCTGTCTATTACTACTATGGCACCAGAACAAAATTGAAGTCTCCTTAATATGTTTACTTCGTGCACTTTACCTTCTGTTATATGCGCATATTCAGATAAATATCCTGAGTGGTCAAGTAGTAAATGCAACTTTACCGCACCTTTAGTCTTTCTGAATTTTGCCCAGTCAAATACTGTTGCACACAACTCTATTACAGATGCATCAAAGCTCATTAGCTTGTTCTTAAATCTGAATTTCCTCTTGCCAGTAAATTTAGACTGACATCTCTGAAGAAGCATATAAAATACTGCTTGAAAAAGTTCCCACGGTCTGTGTTCATTTGCATAGGCAAGGGTAGAGCTCTTTGGAGCTTCTTTTATACCAAGATGCCTTAACTTGCCAACGCAACTGGCAAGTCCATTACATATCTCTCTTAGAGAATGCGCCTGCCCAAGTTGACAAAATAACATAGCTACAAATTGCCCTCAACTCGTAAACCCTTTTGCTCTATGCTCAGCTTCTGTCTGCTTTGACTGACTTCTCAAATTCTAATCTTGGAAAAAGGGATAGAATTTGACTGAAAATACTGCTATACTTATTCATATACACCTCCGATCTGGGTCTTTAATTTTTAAGCTAAATGTTTATCTATTTTACCCAGATCGGAGCTTTTTAAAAAATTTATTTTGGACAAGAGTGTATCATGACGAATCCTATTTTTTGTAATTTGGAAGGACTTTACTCCTTAAATAATCTCTTTTTTTACCCTACAAAAGAGATCACTTCGGCTTGCTTCGCAAACCTCGTGATGACGGAAAAATAAAACAGCAGGCTGGCAGTGACAGAGTAGGTGTAATTGCGATGGTGCGTAAGAACTTGAAGCAATCTCGTCTTCTTTGGGTTACTCCCAAAAGTAGCGATAGAAATCCAATAATTGGTATAACCATTTGAAAATTAAGTATTTTTTGCTGTCATTGCGAGCATCCGAAGGATGCGAAGCAATCTCTACTTTGTTTTTCAATAAAGCCTTACTATAGACTGCTTCGCCCCAGATTGCCACGCTATCGCTCGCAACAGGGAGCTTGCAGTGACGAGTGTCTATCTCTATTTTTCGGTTACTCCCTAAAATAGAAATAGAAATCTACTAAAATAGAGAGGCTCCTTTGTGTATAATAGTTTATATGGAAACAACAAAATCACCCATTGGGTGAACTATTATACACAAGGAGCTTAAGATATGATAAAACAAACTCTGCTTAATTTCAAGTTTAAAAGAACACCCTAAAATAGAAATAGAAATCTACTAAAATAGAGAGGCTCCTTTGTGTATAATAGTTTATATGGAAACAACAAAATCACCCATTGGGTGAACTATTATACACAAGGAGCTTAAGATATGATAAAACAAACTCTGCTTAATTTCAAGTTTAAAAGAACAGATGAAAAGTTAACTCCCCATGCAGGAGCTACTCTTTTTACAGAATTCATGTTGGCTTTTGGAGTTAAAAAGCTTATTCAGAGGATAATGCCATCTCCGGGTTCAAACAGAGGATATGATGCTTGGCAATATATTCATCCCATCGTTCTTATGTTACTTGCAGGAGGAAGACACATAGATGATTTAAGAGAAATTGCTGAAGATAAAGCTTTAAGGGAGAGCACTGGCATGGGAAAAGTCCCATCAAGCTCTGCAGTAGGTGACTGGATAAGAAGAAGTGGCAATGGCGAAGGCATAGTTAAATTGAAAACAGTTATAGATAAAGCAAACAGGAAAGCATTGCAAATACATGAAGCGAAAGAATATACTCTTTGGTCAGACCCTACAATAATAGAGACTGAAAAGTATGATGCAAAGATGACCTATAAAGGGGTGAAGGGGTACAAACCTATAGTTACCGCATTTAAGGAGTTGCCCATTATCGTTTATCATGAGTTTAGGCATGGGAATGTAGCGGGAGTTCCACTTCAAGCACTTTCACATGCATATGAACTGTTGCCTGAAGGAAAAAGGATAAAGCATGCCTGTCTTGACAGTGAGTTTTACACAGCAGAAGTAATAAATTTTCTCAGAAGCAAAGGCACAACATTCAGTATAGTAGCAGATAAGACAGGGGCAGTGATGGATGCTATAAAGAGAATAAAGCATTGGAGAGAATTGAGGACAGAGGAAGGGATACTTACAAACAGACAGATAGGGGAGACAGTGCATGTTATGAAGGGCACAGAGGCATTCAGGCTGGTTGTGCAGAGGTGGAAGAAAGAGCAGATAGATTTATTTGATAGCGAGCCTTATTGTTACCATGTGATAGCAACTGACAGAGAAAGTTCAGCAGAAGAAGTTGTATGGGAGTATAACAAGCGGGGGCAGATGGAGAATATCATTAAGGAATTAAAGAACGGGATAGGGATGGAGAGTTTACCCAGCGGAGAATTTGGGGGAAATGCGATGTGGTTTTGTCTTGGAGTGCTTGCATATAATGTTTTTGTTTTGAAGAGGGAGCTTATTTTACCGCAAGAGTATAAGAACAAGACTATAAGCACAATAAGGTGGTTTTTTATAGAGATAGCAGGGAAAATGGTAAAACATGGCAGAAGGCTATGGCTTCATGTATCAACCACAGTTGAGAAATTTAATCTTCTACTTCTCATATAAGAAAAAAAATAATGGCATTTGTATAAGAAGAGTATTTGCAAAATAAAATGATAAAAAAATAGAGCAATAAAAAACAAACACGGGTGAATATTGTCTAAAAAGGCAAGTTTTAGGTTAATTAATAGGTGAAAATTATAAAAAAGAGAGAAAAAAATAGGGAAAATTATTACGAAAGGGAAGAAATAGGAGGACATAGAGGATAATTTTAATAAAAAATTGTCTTGAAAAGGGTCAAAATAAATCTGTCAGTTTTCTATCTCTATTTTTGGGATACTCCACTATCTTGTCTAATCCGTTTAAATCAGTTAAAATATAACAGAGCGCAAAACTTCGGAGGCTTAAATATGAAAAAATTGATATTTTCTTTATTAATAGTCTTCTCTATAGCTACACCTATCTATGCAAGTAAAGAAGTGCCATTTACTCTTGATGACAGAGACAGATTAATCAGGCTTGAAGCAAAACTTTATGAAATAGACAAGAGATTTGAACAGATAGACAAAAGATTTGAACAGATAGACAAGAGATTTGATGACTTAAAGACATTTCTATGGATAATAACAGGTATATTCACAACTATAATGCTTGGCAATATTGGTTTTGCATACTGGGATAGGAGAACGATTATAAGAAAAGCAAAAGAGGAAGCAATAGAAGAATTTGAGAAAAGTGGAAAGTTAAAGGATTTGATAAATGCTTTAAGAGAACTTGCAAAAACAAATGCTGAAGTTGCAAAGGTTTTGAAACAGTTCAATCTTCTATAAGTTTAGCATCTAAAATACAAGCAGCATAGAGCATTTCTTAATTTTTTCTTAGAAAATAGACGACGGAGTTATTTTGAAAGACCTGAGAAACCTTATTATAATGCCATTTATTCCTTCATTTCTCCCACTTTTCAATCATTGTGATACACCCCTCTTAGTCATTGCGAGTGTGTCTGACACCCGAAGCAATCTCTTTTTTTCTCCTACAAAAGAACAGAAAGATTGCTCGCAGCACTCAGGATGCTCGCAATCACAGTAAAAAATTTGTTTTTCAAAAGGTTTTAGTAATTTTTAGATTTATATCGCCATTTTTCGTTTAAAAGCTCTCGTTGATTACGGAAATAAAAATTCGCTTTTTTGTTTCGTCAATTTTTTCTTTATGTGTGCCATGCCAATATATTTTTCCACAGTTTTTGCATTTTAGAAAATCGTCATTTGAAATTGCTACAAAGTCAGGCACCAACTCAGCTGCTTGATTTTTTCCAATTCTTTCAGTCTCACCATTACAGATAGGACATCTGGGTTTAAGGTTAATTAACTCATGATAGTTACTATTTGGTTGGCAACTTCCATTTGATAATTGCTGGGCAAGGGCTGATAGCTTTTCTTTATTCATCAAACACAACTCACGAAGAACTAATCTAAGGACTTCTTTAATCTGCTCTTCAAGATTTTCAGAGTTTATGAAAATCTTCCTATTCAAAAGTTTTGATTTTACTAATGCCCTATCCCTTGTAAGCAGTATGCGTTCTTGCTGCAAAGATATTTTTATCAATTCTTTATCAGTAAAATCATTTCTGTAAAGAGTGTCAAAACCAAAAAGCCTGAGCCAGTGGCTCAGGCTTCCAAGCATAACATCTGCGACAAATTTTGGAATATCTTTACTGTTCCTGCTCAATACTCTCTTTTTTCTCTTGTTCTATTTGCATATTGTAAAGATCACCCTTGATTAAGGTATCTCTGTATTCAGGTAGACCTGTTCCAGCAGGTATTATTCTTCCCATGATGACATTCTCTTTTAATCCCTTCAATTCATCAATCTTACCTTCAATGGCTGCATCAGTAAGAACCCTCGTTGTCTCTTGGAATGATGCTGATGATACCCATGACTCAGTTGAAAGCGCAGCCTTTGTAATTCCAAGTAAAAGTGGCTTTGCCTGTGCAGGTCTTCCTCCTTGTGCTATAACTCTTTCATTTTCCTCAATGAACTTAAATCTATCAACCTCATCTCCAATAAGAAATGTTGTATCTCCCGGGTCTTCTATTCTTACTTTTTTCATCATTTGTCTTACAATGACTTCTATGTGCTTGTCATGAATTGAAACTCCCTGAAGTCTGTATACTTTCTGTATTTCATCTACAAGATATCTTTGAAGTTCTGTTGGTCCAAGAATCTCAAGTATTGTATGAGGATTTATAGAGCCGTCTATCAATGGGTCTCCTGCTTTAACCCAATCACCATCATGAACTATGACATGTTTACCCTTTGGTATCTGATACTCCCTTGTCTCATCCGCTCCTCTGACTACAATAACCCTTGAGCCTTTTTGAATACCCTTAAACTCCACTATACCATCAATCTCGCTAACTATTGCTGACTCCTTCGGTCTTCTTGCCTCAAAAAGCTCCGCTACTCTTGGAAGTCCTCCTGTAATATCCTTTGTCTTTATTGTCTCTCTTGGTATTTTTGCCAGTATGTCTCCCGGTTCTACCTTGTCTCCTTTATCAACTACAAGGATTGCACCCGCAGGAAGTAAGTATCTTGCTGCTGCTCCTGATGGTAATTTTGCTGTTTTGCCTTCCTCGTCTTTTATAGTTACTCTTGGACGATAGGTGGCTGGATAATCAATAATTATTTTATGGGAAAGTCCTGTTGTGGGATCAGTTTCTTCTTTAAAAGTGACTCCTTCAACTAAGTCACCAAGCGCTATCTTTCCTCCAATTTCTGTTATAATTGGTGTGGTATAGGCATCCCATTCTGCAAGCTTCTGTCCAGCCTCTATTGTCTGACCTTCCCTGACTAAAATCTTTGCACCATATACGAGGTTGTATTTTTCCCTTTCCCTTCCTGATGCATCGGCAATTGCAATTACAGCGTTTCTATTTAAAACAACCAATGAACCGTCTTTTCTTTCTACAAAATGAACATTCTTAAATTTTACTGTTCCTGAGGTTTTTGCCTCAAGCACTGCCTGCTCAACAATTTTTGTTGCCGCACCACCTATATGGAATGTTCTCATTGTAAGCTGGGTTCCCGGCTCACCAATTGATTGGGCAGCTATAATTCCTATTGCTTCTCCTATTTCAATTGGCTCTCCCCTTGCCAGATCCAGTCCATAACACTTTGAACATACACCAAATCTTGTCTGGCAGGTAAGCACTGAGCGAATTTTCACCCTGTCAATTCCTACTTCAACTATCTTTTTGGCAAGTGCTTGGTCTATCAATGTATCCCTTTTTGCAATGATTTCTCCTGTGAGAGGGTCTTTTACATCTTCAGCAAGTGTTCTTCCAAATATTCTCTCCTCAAGAGGCATTACTATTTCACCGCCCTCAATAAGAGGGGTGACATAAATTCCATCCTTTGTTCCACAATCAATTTCCGTCAGAATAACATCCTGAGCCACATCTACAAGTCTTCTCGTCAGATACCCTGCATTAGCTGTTTTTAAGGCTGTGTCTGCCAATCCTTTTCTTGCACCATGTGTGGAAATAAAGTACTGCAATGGAGTAAGTCCCTCTCTGAAGTTAGCAGTAATTGGTGTTTCAATAATCTCTCCAGAGGGCTTTGCCATTAATCCTCTCATTCCTGCAAGCTGTCTTATCTGAGCTATGCTTCCTCTTGCTCCAGAGTCTGCCATCATAAATATGCTGTTAAATGCTCTCCTTTCCTCAAGCTCCTCTGGGCTAAGTTCCTTGCCTTCTTCTGCTCCAAGCTCTTTCATCATCTCATCAGCTATCTTTTCTGTAACATTTGCCCATATATCAATAACTTTGTTGTATCTCTCACCTTGTGTTATTAAACCTTCAGCATACTGCCTCTGCACTTCCATCACCTGTGCCTCAGCTTCCTTAATTATTTCGGCTTTCTTAGACGGAATGTGCATATCATCAATACATATAGAGATTCCAGACTGAGTAGCAATCTCAAATCCAAGCTTTTCAAGTTTATTCATGAAATTCACTGTCTCTCTTTTGCCAAAATTATTATTAATATACTCAATAAGCTTACTTAACTCCTTTTTAGTCAAATCTTTGTTTATCATCTGAAATGGAACGCCCTGCGGCACAATCTCTCTAAATAATATTCTTCCAGTTGTTGTTTCAATAAGTTGCCCATCAATCTTTACCTTTATTGGCGCATGTTTTTCAATTACTCCGCTCTGATATGCAAGAATTACCTCTTCAATATCTGAAAATACTTTTCCAGCACCCTTTGCATTCCTCTTCATCTTTGTCAGATAGTAAATTCCTAAAACCATATCTTGCGTAGGAACCACTATAGGTTTGCCATGAGCAGGAGATAGCAAATTACCAACTGACATCATTAATACTCGGGACTCAACCTGCGCCTCATAAGAAAGAGGAACATGAACTGCCATCTGGTCTCCGTCAAAGTCAGCATTGAAAGCAGTACATACAAGTGGATGAAGCTTGATAGCCTTTCCTTCAACAAGCACAGGATCAAAAGCTTGAATACCAAGCCTGTGCAAGGTTGGTGCTCTGTTTAGAAGTACAGGATGTTCTTGGATAACCTCTTCAAGGGCATCCCAAACTTCTGGTCTTTCCTGATCCACAAGTCTTTTAGCCTGCTTTATGGTTGTTACATATCCCTTTTCTTCAAGCTTGTTAAATACAAAGGGTTTGAATAACTCAAGTGCCATAGTTTTAGGTAGTCCGCACTGATTCATATCAAGTTCAGGTCCAACAACTATAACTGACCTACCAGAATAATCAACTCTTTTTCCTAAAAGATTTTGTCTGAACCTTCCCTGTTTTCCCTTAATCATATCACTCAAAGACTTAAGAGGTCTCTTGCTTCCAGCCTTTAATGCCTTTGAGCGTCTTGTATTGTCAAAAAGTGTGTCAACTGCTTCCTGAAGCATTCTTTTTTCATTTCTTATAATTACGCTCGGTGCTTTAAGCTCTAACAGTCTTTTTAGACGATTATTTCTATTGATAACTCTTCTGTAAAGGTCATTTAAATCTGAAGAGGCAAATCTGCCACCATCAAGAGGTACAAGGGGTCTCAGCTCTGGAGGAAGCACTGGTACTATGTCAAGAATCATCCACTCAGGACGATTTCCAGATTTTCTAAATGCCTCTACTACCTTTAGTCTTTTTGTAAGCTTTCTTTTTAAAGCATTTGAAGTCGCAACTTCTATCTGCTCTTTAAGTTCCTTTGTAAGGGCTTCAAGGTCTATTTTCTTAAGCAACTCTCTTATTGCCTCAGCCCCCATTCCTACCTTAAATCTGCTTCCATATTCAGCAACTTTCTTTTTATATTCCTCTTCTGTGAGCAATTCCCTTTCTTTTAAAGGTGTGTCTCCTGGGTCTATCACAATGTATTCTTCATAATAAATTACCTTCTCAAGTTGCCTTACTGAAAGATCAAGAAGCATTCCCATCTTGCTTGGAACACCTCTTACAAACCAGATATGAGCAACAGGAGAGACAAGCTCAATATGTCCCATTCTCTCGCGTCTTACCTTTGACTCTATAACTTCTACTCCGCACTTGTCACAAATAACTCCTTTGTGTTTCATTCTTTTGTATTTACCGCAAAGACATTCCCAATCTTTGATTGGACCAAAAATTTTTGCGCAGAATAGTCCCTCTGGTTCTGGCTTAAAGGTTCTGTAGTTAATAGTCTCAGGTTTTTTGACCTCACCATATGACCATTCTCTTATCTTGTCAGGTGAGGCAAGTTTTATTCTTATAACATCAAAATCTCTTGGGTTTTTAGGTCTTTGAAATAATGAATAGATATCTTCTATCAAGATTTATCCCCCCTTTTCTTCTTTTTCTCCAGTAGCTCAACATCAAGTGCTAAGCTCTGGAGCTCTTTTATTAAAACATTAAAGGACTCCGGAACACCCGATTCAAGTACAGGATGTCCTTTAACAATAGCCTCATACATTTTTGTCCTACCCTTTATGTCATCGCTTTTTACTGTTAAAAACTCTTGAAGAGTATAAGCTGCACCATAAGCTTCCAATGCCCAAACTTCCATCTCTCCAAGTCTCTGTCCTCCAAACTGAGCTTTTCCTCCGAGTGGCTGCTGAGTAACAAGGGAGTAAGGACCTATAGAACGGGCATGGATTTTATCAGCAACAAGATGATGAAGTTTAAGCATATACATGTAACCAACAGTTACAGGTCTTTCAAAGGGTTCTCCTGTACGACCATCATAAAGAGTTACTTGTCCTGTAGTAGGATATCCAGCTTTCTTAAGTAATTCCTTTATCTCTTGCTCTTTTGCACCTTCAAATACAGGGCTTGCAACATAAAGTCCTAAAGCCTTTGCAGCTAAACCTAAATGCGTCTCAAGTATCTGTCCAACATTCATTCTGGATGGAACACCCAGGGGATTGAGAACAATATCAACAGGAGTACCATCTTCAAGATAAGGCATGTCCTCTTCAGGTAGAACCATTGATACAACGCCCTTATTTCCATGCCTTCCAGCCATCTTATCACCGACTTCTATTTTTCTTTTCATTGCTATATATACTTTAACCAGCTGATTGACTCCGGCAGGAAGGTCATCACCCTTCTTTATTCTTTCTATTTTTTCATTATACTTTGCATGTATCTGCTTTATAGCCTGCTCTACTTCCCTGTTTATTCTGCTAACTTCTGCTTTTACCTCTGGATCGTCTACCTTTAGTTTAAGCAGTTGGTTGACATCAAGAAGATTAATCACCTGTTCTGTAAGCTGTTCTCCTTTTTTGCAAATTACTTTACTTCTTTGTTTGACATCTTCAAGAACTGTCTTGCCTTTTAATAGTTTTCTTATCCTTGTTGCCTTAGTTTCTTTCAAAATTCTTATTTCATCTTCCCTGTCTCTTTCTATTGCCTTAATCTCTTCTTCTTCTATAGCTTTGGCTCTACGGGATTTTTCCTTACCTCTTCTCGTCAGTATCTTAACATCAATAACAACTCCTTCAATTCCCGGAGGAACATACAAACAAGATTCTTTTACATCCTCCGCTTTTTCTCCAAATATTGCAAAAAGTAGTTTTTCCTCTGGAGTAAGAACTCTTTCTCCCTTAGGTGTTACTTTTCCTACAAGAATATCTCCAGGCTTTACCTTTGCACCAATTCTAATTATTCCGTCCTCATCAAGATTTCTCAGCTGTTCTTCAGGCACATTCGGAACTTCTCTTGTAATCTCTTCTGGTCCAAGTTTTGTGTCTCTACATTCTACTTCAAATTCATCTATGTGAATGGAAGTGTATACATCTTCCTTTACAAGTCTTTCGCTTATAAGTATCGCATCCTCAAAGTTATATCCGCCCCAAGTCATAAATGCAACTAAAACATTTCTACCAAGTGCTAACTCACCATTATCCATACTTGGTCCATCTGCAAGTATTGTTCCTCTCTCTACAATCTGTCCAACCTTCACTATGGGTTTCTGATTCATGCAGGTTCCTTGATTGGATTTATGGAATTTTATCAGATTGTAAATATCAACTCCTCCGCCTTCTTCTGTGACCCTTACCACAATTCTTGTTGCATCAACACTCTCTACAATACCAGCTCTCTTTGCAATAACAAGCCAACCTGAATCTCTTGCTGCATAAAGTTCCATTCCAGTACCAACTATTGGAGCGTCTGTCTGAATAAGGGGAACAGCCTGCCTTTGCATGTTTGAACCCATCAAAGCTCTATTAGCATCGTCATTTTCAAGAAATGGAATCAAAGATGCAGAAACACTGACAATCTGCTTTGGAGATACATCCATATATTGAACTTCTTCTCTGGAAACCATTTTGAAATCGCCTTTGACTCTTGCAGCAACAGTCTCACTAATAATGTTTCCTTCTTCATCAACTGGTGTTGTGGCCTCAGCTATTACATAGTTTTCACTATCAAGGGCGCTTAAATAATGTATTTCATTTAAAACTTTTCCATTATCAACTTTTCTGTAAGGAGATTCAATAAAACCAAAATCATTGATTCTTGCATAGCTTGCAAGGGAGGTAATTAAACCAATGTTTGGACCTTCAGGAGTTTCAATCGGGCATATTCTTCCATAATGCGTTGGATGAACATCTCGCACCTCAAATCCTGCTCTTTCACGAGTAAGACCTCCCGGTCCAAGTGCACTAAGCCTTCTTTTATGTGTAATTTCACTTAATGGATTTGTCTGATCCATAAACTGGCTCAACTGGCTTGAGCTGAAAAACTCTTTCACTGCTGCCATCACAGGCTTTGTATTTATTAAATCGTGGGGCATTGCATTTTCAACTTCCGTTATAGTCATTTTTTCCCGAACAGCCCTTTCCATTCTCACCAAGCCTATCCTGAACTGATTTTCAAGTAGTTCTCCAACTCCCCTTACTCTTCTGTTACCAAGATGGTCTATATCATCAACCTCGCCTTTTCCTGTTCTTAGATTAAAAAGATATTTGACAATTTCTATAATGTCTCTGTCAGTAAGCACTCTTACTTCAAGAGGGATATCAAGTCCTAATTTCTGATTAAGTTTAAGTCTTCCTACAGGAGAAAGATCATATCTCTTTGGGTCAAAAAACAATCCATAGAAAAGTTCTTCTGCGGCTTCTTTAGTTGCAGGCTCTCCCGGTCTTAATTTTTTATATATTTCCCTTAATGCTTGTTCCTTGTTTTCAACTTTATCGGTCAGTAGTGTCTCTCTGAGAGAGGGCAGATAGTTAACATTATCTATGAAAAGCAGTTTAAGAGTGTCAATTTTTGCATTGATTATTCTGTAAAATGCTTCCTCTGTAATTTCTTTGTTGCTATCTACTATTACCTCACCTGTTTCAGGGTCAACTATATCTGAAACTGTTATTCTTCCTATTATTTCGCTTTTTTGAATTGGAATCTCTTTAATACCTAAGTCCTTCAGTTTTTTCAGGGCAAATTTGGTAATCTTGCTTCCTTCTTTTACAATTACGCTTCCATCTGGAGCAAGTATGTCAATCCTTGTTCTGACTCCAGCCAATACTTCAGAGACAACTCTTGTGTAAGTATTTTCATCTTTGATTTTAATTTCTTCAATTGGATAGAAAATTTTTAATAAATCCTCATTTGAATAACCAAGCGCCTTTAAAACAATTGTTGCAGGTAGCTTTTTTCTTTTATCTATTCTGACAAATAAAAGGTCCTTTGAATCAAATTCAAAATCAAGCCACGAGCCCCTTACAGGAATAACTCTTGCTGCATACTGAAATCTACCGCTGATTCTGCTTTTACTTTTATCTGGAGCAAAATAAACTCCGGGAGAACGCTGTAACTGGCTGACGATAACTCTCTCTACTCCATTTATTATAAAGCTGCCAGTCTCTGTCATCATCGGAAGATCGCCGAGAAAGATTTCCTGCTCCCGTGACTCCTTTAAAAATTTTTTTCCTTCGTCATCTTTATCCCATATGTTAAGCCTGACCTTCATTTTTATGGGAACAGAATAGGTCAGTCCTTTAACCATGCATTCATGGGGATTCATTTTTGGCTCGCCGACTGAATAAGAAATAAACTCAACAGTATTGTTTCCGTTATAATCGCTAATTGGAAATACGCTTTTTAAAGCTGCCTGAAGTCCCTCATCAAGTCTTTCATCAGGAGAGACATCTTTTTGTAGAAATTTTGCAAAAGATTTCTTTTGAAATTCAAGAAGATAAGGCACCTCCAAGACTGGAGGTACCTTTCCAAAATTTATTCTTTCTCTTAGAGGCTTTATCATGGTTCTCCTTCTCTATGTTTATTTTTTACTGAAATTCTACTGTTGCACCCTGTTCTTCAAGTTTTGCTTTGATCTGTTCAGCTTCTTCTTTGGATACACCAGTTTTGATTGGCTTTGGAGCACCATCAACAAGGTCCTTTGCCTCTTTAAGACCTAATCCTGTAATCTCTCTTACAACCTTGATTACCTGAATCTTTTTATCTCCTGCGGATTTTAAAATGACATCAAAGCTTGTCTTTTCCTCTGCTGCTGGTGCAGCAGCTGCTGGTGCACCTGCAGGAGCTCCTGCTACTGCTGCAACTGCAACTGGTGCTGCGGCGGTAACTCCATATCTTTCTTCAAATTCCTTAATAAACTGACTAAGTTCTAAAATTGTGAGATTGTCAAAAAATTCAAAAACCTGTTCCTTTGTAATTGCCATAACTTTTCCTCCTTTTTATTGAGCTTTTTTATTTTTTAATGCTTCTAATGCGTATAAAAGCTTAAGATTTACTGCCTGCATAGCATAAGCCATCTTGGTAAGTGGTAAACTCATGCCACCGAGCAACATACCAAGCAACACAGTCTTTGAAGGAAGTTTTGAGATATCCTTCAACTCCTCAACAGAATATACCTTTCCTTCTACTACTCCGAGTTTAAGCTTGAATTTCTCATTCTTTGCAGAATACTCAATTGCTTTCTTTACCGCAACAACTGGATCATCGTATCCAAATATAATACCTGTGCATCCCTTTAAAGCATCTGATAGTTGGTCTTTAAAAAATGCATCTCCTAAGGCTATCCTGAAAAGAGTATTTTTGCATACCTTGTACTCAGACCCAGATTCCTTCATGTTTTGACGAAGTTCTGAAATTTCAGCAACGGTTAATCCTTGAAAATCCGTTAAAATGAAGGATTTAGCTCTGGATAGCCTTTCAGCAATTTCTTCAACTTTCTTTTTCTTTAATTCCTTTGTGGTGCTCAGATTGAACCTCCTTTCTCGGACAGCGGTGCGAATTGACAATTTAGAATGATGAATCCTGAATATCCAAGTTTATAAAAATTTTTTAATTCATCATTCATCATATGAAAATTACTGCCAATCTCGGCAGGCGGTTAACCTTTAAGCTTATAAAGCACCTGCTGTCTCAGATTATTTATAACAGGCCAAGCCTGTTTTAAATCTTTAGTTTTGATATATCAATTTTTAAACCTGGTCCCATGGTGGAAGAAAGAGCAACTTTTTTAATATATTTTCCCTTTGAGGTTGCGGGTTTTGCTTTCATTACAGATTTCAATACAGCGATTGCGTTTTCAACTAATTTTTGTTTATCAAAGGAAATCTTACCTATAGGCACATGAACAACTCCACCCTTATCATTTCTATATTCAACTTTACCAGCTTTAGCTTCCTTTACTGCTTTTGCAACATCAAAAGTGACTGTTCCAAGTTTAGGATTTGGCATTAGTCCTCTTGGACCAAGTATTTTACCAAGCTTTCCAACTTGTCCCATCATTTCAGGAGTTGCAATTGCAATATCAAAATCAAGCCATCCCTGCTGAATTTTTTCAATTAAATCTTCAGCTCCTACATAGTCAACGCCTGCTTCTTTTGCTTCTTTTTCTTTCTCACCCTTTGCAAAAACTAATACCTTAACTTCTTTTCCAAGTCCATGAGGAAGGACCACTGTACTTCTTACAATCTGGTCTGATTTTCTTGGATCAATTCCTAAATTAATTGCCATCTCAACTGTCTCATCAAACTTTGCAAAACTATTTTCCTTCAGAATATCAATTGCTTCCTCTAATGTATATTCTTTCTGAAGGTCAATTTTTTCTTTTACAGCTACCAATTTCTTGCCCATTTATTACCCCCTTATCTCAACACCCATACTTTTTGCTGTACCAATAATCATTTTCATTGCTGCTTCCAGTGATTTTGTATTTAAATCTGGCATCTTTGTTTTTGCTATTTCCTCTACCTGTTTCATAGTCAAATTACCGACTGTTTCCTTGCCAGTTGTGCTTGAACCTTTT
The DNA here is from genome assembly GCF_054657355.1 of Thermodesulfovibrio hydrogeniphilus. NCBI lineage: Bacteria > Pseudomonadati > Nitrospirota > Thermodesulfovibrionia > Thermodesulfovibrionales > Thermodesulfovibrionaceae > Thermodesulfovibrio > Thermodesulfovibrio hydrogeniphilus. The sequence continues at coordinate 1,519,067 of NZ_BAAHYW010000001.1, read as the reverse complement.
ATTATTCCAGCAGCTTTCTTGATTAGTTCAGATGCAGGAGGAGTTTTTAATATAAATGTAAATGACCTGTCTTTGTAAATTGTAATAACAACAGGAATTAATGTATCCCCCATAGCTTGAGTTTGAGCATTGAACTGCTTGCAAAATTCCATAATGTTAATTCCATGCGGACCTAAAGCTGGACCTACTGGTGGAGCAGGATTTGCCTTTCCTGCAGGTATAACAAGTTTAACCTGTCCTGTAACTTCTTTTTTTGGTGCTGCCATATTTTTTCCTCCTTTAAACCTTTTCAACCTGTGAAAATGAAAGTTCCACAGGAGTTTGTCTTCCAAATATGCTTACCATAACTTTAACTCTTTCATGTTCTGAGTCAACATCATCTATGTATCCATTAAAATTAGCAAATGGACCATCAATTATCTTTACTGTCTCTCCCTTTTCAAAATGAGTCTTTATTTGAGGTGACTTTCCTTTCTCCAATTGCTGAAGAATGGCTTGCACTTCCTCATCAGGGATAGGAGCTGGTTTTTTACCTCCCACAAAACCCGTTACTCTTTGAGTAGTTCCAACAAGATGCCATGTTTCATCATCAAGTTCCATTTCAATAAGAATATAGCCCGGATAAAATTTTTTATCCTGCTCCTTTTTCTTTTTGCCTTTTACTTCTATAATTTTTTCAGTTGGTATTAAAATCCTTGAAATTTTGCTTTCAAGTCCCTTTATTTTCGCTCTTTCCTCTATAGAAGCTTTAACTTTGTCTTCAAATCCTGCCATTGTGTGAATCACATACCATTGTTTTGCCATTATCCTCACCCAATAATCGCAGTTATAATTCTTGAAAGAACCAAGTCTACAAATCCGAGAAAGAAAGAAATTATAAAAACTGTTACAATAACTACCCATGTTGAGACAATAACTTCTTCCCTCTTCGGATATGTAGCTTTTTTAGCCTCAATTTTAACTTCCTGAAAAAAGTTCTTAATTTTTCCTATCATATTTTCACCTCAAAATATATAAACAGGCCAGGAGGGATTTGAACCCCCATCCCCCGGATTTGGAGTCCGGTGCTCTAGCCGTTAGAGCTACTGGCCTATTAAGCTTTTGTTTCTTTATGTAAAGTATGCTTTCTACAGTGCTTACAATATTTTTTTAGTTGCAACTTATCAGGCGTATTTTTCTTATTCTTTGTTGTAGAATAATTCTTAGCTTTACATTCACTACATTGTAAAAGTATAATTTGTCTCATTTTTTACTCCACTATCTGAGTAACTACACCTGCACCTACAGTTCTTCCACCTTCTCTTATCGCAAACCTTAATCCCTCTTCCATCGCTATAGGTGCTATCAGTTCAACTGACATGTTTACATTATCTCCAGGCATTACCATCTCCACTCCTTCAGGTAACTTTATCACTCCTGTCACATCTGTTGTCCTAAAATAAAACTGTGGCCTATACCCATTGAAAAATGGTGTGTGCCTTCCTCCCTCTTCCTTCGTCAATACGTATACCTCTGCCTTAAACTTAGTATGCGGTGTGATACTCCCCGGCTTCGCCAATACCATTCCTCTCTCTACTTCATCCTTGCCTATTCCCCTCAACAATACTCCTATGTTGTCTCCTGCCCTTCCCTCATCAAGTATCTTCCTGAACATCTCCACTCCTGTGGCTACTGTCTTCCTCGTCGGTCCTAATCCCACTATCTCTACTTCATCTCCTACCTTTATGATTCCCCTCTCTACTCTCCCTGTCACTACTGTTCCACGTCCTGATATGCTAAATACATCCTCTATCGGCATCAAAAATGGCTTGTCTATCGGCCTCTCGGGCTCTGGTATATAGCTGTCTAATGCATCAAGTAACTCCTGTATAGGCTTGTATTCCTCTGCATTCGGATCATTGCTTCCACTCTCCAATGCCTTCAATGCTGAACCCCTTATTACCGGTACCTCATCCCCAGGAAATCCATACTTGCTCAACAGCTCCCTTACTTCAAGCTCTACTAAGTCCAATAGCTCAGGGTCATCTACCATGTCTGTCTTGTTCATAAATACTACTATGTATGGCACTCCTACCTGCCTTGCAAGCAAGATATGCTCCCTCGTCTGTGGCATCGGTCCATCATTGGCTGCTACTACTAAGATTGAGCCATCCATCTGCGCCGCACCTGTTATCATGTTCTTTATGTAGTCCGCATGACCAGGACAGTCTACATGTGCATAATGCCTCTTGTCTGTCTCATATTCTACATGCGCTGTGTTGATTGTTATTCCCCTTGCCTTCTCCTCAGGTGCATTGTCTATCTGGTCATAACTCTTGAACTGCGCCATTCCCTTCAAGTTCAGATACTTGGTTATCGCTGATGTCAATGTGGTCTTTCCATGGTCAATGTGCCCTATCGTCCCTACGTTTACATGCGGCTTCTTTCTCTCAAATTTTGCCTTTGCCATCACTTCCTCCTTATTCTCTTTAAACTTTTATACTTTTTTTCTATCAAAGCCCATGACCGGTATCGAACCGGTGACCTCGTCCTTACCAAGGACGTGCTCTGCCGACTGAGCTACATGGGCATAAAAAAGCGGGAAACGGGACTCGAACCCGCAACCCCCAGCTTGGAAGGCTGGCGCTCTACCATTGAGCTATTCCCGCGGCTATGGAGGGGGAAGGATTCGAACCTTCGAAGGCATAAGCCAACAGGTTTACAGCCTGTCCCCTTTGGCCACTCGGGTACCCCTCCATGCTTATCAATATTATAACTTTTTTGTTAATACTTTTTCTAATAGGGAAAAGCCGCCGAAGGGATTCGAACCCCCGACCCGCTGATTACAAATCAGCTGCTCTACCCGCTGAGCTACGGCGGCATCCATAAATTATAATATAAGAATTTTTAAGCAAGATTGTCAACTTTCCCAAAAATCCCTGTGGTTACTATATTAAAATGTCATCTGTTTTTACTAAATTGAAATGTCACATATATGTTAACCTCCTTCTTTTAGGCAAGCAATCTAAAGGAAGGAGGTTTTATGGAGAAAAAATACATTTTTACGGAGGAAGAGTTGAAGAGGTTTGAAGTAATGAATCAAGTCTTATCAGGCTTTTTAACCCTTAAACAAGCTCAGGAGATATTAGGGTTGAGTTACAGACAGGTTTTAAGGCTAAAGGAGAGGTTCAAGTTTCAGGGTTTTGAGGGACTTTTAAGCCCAACTTCATCAATTTTCAGCCTTTAAAAATATCAAAAGCTTTATAATTCAATAAGTTATATCTTTTTTCATTCAATTTTGTAGTCTAACCTAATTTCATTATTTTTGCCTATTTATTCCCTTAAATATTGACTTTTTTGTCTAATTTTTGTATGCTAAATAAAAAAGGAGGTAACTATGTTCGTAAAAGAATCTTGGTCAACAAAAAAAGGTAAAAAATACAAAACCTAAGAAATATCTAAAGCTTACAGAGACAAAAAAACTAAAAAGGTTAGGCATGAAAAAATTGCCAATATCGACAGTTGTCAAGAATTTTGTGTCTCATGCGCAAATCTCATCTGAAACATTTGTTGAAGTTCATACAATACCCCACGAGATACAGCCATCGGTTTGCTCCATCTGCCTTTTCTTATTTTATCTACTATCACATATATAGCCACTGATGCAGTTTTCTCAGATTGAAAATACCCTCCAGAGTTTACCCTTAAGACTTCCAGCCTGCTATTTATATTCTCTACCGCATTCGTTGTATATATGTGCTTTCTTATCTCTTCTGGATATTTCTTGTAACAAAAATAATTCTCCTTCTTGCTATTTAGCATCTTTATATAGGCAGGATATTTCTTTTCAAATCTCTTTAGCACATCTTCAAATTCCCTGACAGTATCCTCATAATCGCCTATGTGTTTTATTCTGTTAATCTCTTCACTAAACTGCCTTGCATCAGCCTTTGACATATTGTAAATATTTCTTTGCATATGAACAAGGCAAAGTTGATGGTCAGTTTGAGGAAATAAGGTCTTTACAGCCTCACTAAGCCCTGGAAAATCATCAGAGACAATTATCATTACTCTCCTCAATCCCCTGCTAATCAGATTGTTAAATATCTTGAGCCAATCTCCTTTGTTTTCTGAGCCAATAAAAACATAATACCCATACAAATCTTTCTTCATCTGCATATCTATCCCTAAAACCGTATAGATGACTGCTTTACGAATTCTTCTGCTTTCATCCTTCATCTCTGTATGATATGCATCACAAAATAGGGCAAAACAATCAGAAGGCAGTTCTCGGCTTACTAATTCTTTTGCTTTACTGTATAACTCCTCTTTTAACTCCTCTATTTGCTCAGGAGAATATGGAAGATTCATGCTTTTCTGGAAGACTTTTGATTTTTGATGGAGAATAACTCTGCAGAATCAGATTTAGGATGAAATCCTCAAAATCTTTGTCAAATCTTTTCCAATGAGGTGGTAGCACTGCGGAGCGAAATCTTCCCTGTCTGTGTCTTGGCACTGACAAATTTAAATTTCCAAACATACATCCGAGCTGTCTTTGATAAAACCCATTTGATTTGTTGTCAGAGTCTGCCTCTACAAAAAAATCTCTTTCTTTCTTCATCAATAAATTAAAAAGCATCTCAGCTAAAACTTTAATGCTTTCCTGAGGTGGCATCTCTGCAATTTCTTTAATAAAATTTTCAAGCCCAAACTGCCTTATCACTTCCCATTCCTCCTTTTTTAAGGTTATTCCATAAATTGTTTTTTTTGTGCTATTATTCTTTTTAGTTCCCATTTTCCTCTAATCCAAAAAATATCTGCACAATAGACACAATTTTATTATAACCTCCTATTTTTATGTGTGGTAGCCCAGACAGTGTTAAACAGGCTAATGGATGAGTTGAAGGAGAAAGGATGGTTAAGGGAGAGCAAAGAAAACAGTCTGAAGAAGTGTTTGGACAAATTTTATGAGATAGGGATAGGAGGTTTTGAGATAGAGGGGGGAGAAAATAAGGATTATGAGCAAAGCTAAGGAGGAACATAAAAAGATACTGAGAATATTGGGAGTAGGGGATAAGATTTTCAGAACTTACGAAAGTGCGAGAGAATTTTGTAGGCTAATCTAAAAATTATAACTCATTGATTTTAAAATTTTTTTATTCAAAAGTTGATGAAGTGGGGTGACGATGTTGCGGATTGTCACGCTATCGCTCGCAACAGAGGGCTCGCAGTGACGGCGTGGGTAATTGCCACAGTATCGCTTGCAACAAAAGGCTCGTAATAAAGCCACAATATATCAGCTATATTAAAGAGTTAACCTTTTGATTTTACTGACTTTTTTGATGAAGTTAGGGCAAATATACTTTTTATATTAAATTTCAAAAAATTTTCCATTTTTTATTCCATTCAATTGTTCTAATAATAGCCTCTTTGAGTGAAATCCTTTGTTTTAGCCCTAACTCTTCTCTGGCTCTTTTAGTGGAAGGGACATATCTTTCAGGTGGAACATTTGGGTCAGGCTTTTTCATAATTTTGACTTCAATGGGCTTGTCAAAGCAAGAAGCAACAAGTCTTGCCAAATCAGCAATTGTTATAGCTTCTTCAGAGCCTACATTGTAGGGTCTGCATGACTGTCCTTTAAATAAAATCGTCCAGAGCCATATTGCCAAATCAGCAGCATACATATAAGACCTATACGGAGTTCCATCTCCTTTTACTATAATCGGTCCTCCCATCAAACCGTCACGAATGAAGTTTCCGATGGCATAATGAAGATTAAGTTGCAGATATGGTCCTACAAAGGAGAAACAACGCGCAATTTTAATTTCAATTCCGTAACTTTTGGCATAAGTTATACATAAAAATTCAGCTGCTCTTTTTCCGATTCCTAAAGCGGCGTTTGAATCATCTGGATTAACAGCACCATTGTAATCTTCAGGAATGTGAGTCATATCAGAAGGCTGAATGCCATATATGTTTCCAGAACTTGCAAATAAAATTTTCTTGGCATTACATTTAACTGCGAAGTCCAGCAATCGTCTTGTTCCGTTTACTATCGTATCAAATCTTAAAACAGGGTCTTCTTTCTTAAAGTAACCCTCTGCTGAAGCACTTGCAAGATGTATAATATAGGGAAACTCTCTATCTAAAAATTTAAAATTTTTAATATCTCCAATTTGAAAACTGACATATTTATTTATTGCAAGATGTGGAAATGCATTTTTAAATGATTCATAATTTCTTGTGAGCACAACTGCTTCTGATTTAAGATCAAGGATTCTATTTATCCATATAAAACTCTCCAATATCCATTTTCCAAAAAATCCTGTTCCTCCCGTAATAAAGATACGCTTACCTCTTATTTCTTCCCACAACTCTTCAGTATGTTGAAGTATGAAGTCTAAATCTTTATGTAAAGGATTTGTTTTTTCATTCATTGCCTTTTATTTTTTGCTTTAGATTCACTTCTTAGGGGACGACAAAGCTGTCTTTCACTTTTTTCAATAAAATCTTTTTCAGTAAAAACTTCATTATAAGGTACAGGTAGTGGTCTGCCATAGGTCTTTTTTAAATAGTTGTTTATAAAATTTCTATCTTCTGCAACAAGGCAGGTGTCTGTATATTTGCCAAAAAATCTGATATTCAATCCCCTTTCAATAATGTCTCTAAGAGGTTCTTTAAAGAAATTTCCAAGAGAACAATGAATATAGGGGCATGGCATAATATCTCCATACTTCGTCACCGATACCATTCTTTTAACTGCTATACATCCTAAATCCAATCCATATCCAGGTGTAAGATGTGTGAATACATTATATTTCTTTTCAAGTTCCCTTACATAATCCATATCTTCTCTTGTAATAAGGACATCAAACTTACCTTCCCATTCTCCCACAGGTTTTGCATATGTAACAAATACTCCGACACCCATTCCATTTAAAAATTCCAAGAATTCAATAAACTCCTGAGACCTTACTCTTTGTTTTGTTACAACAGTTTGTACAATTATATTAAGTCCTGCATTCTGAGCCGCTTCAATTGCTTTCAAACATCTTTCATGAGAGCCTTTTCTTCTTCTAAAACTATCATGTTCTTCTGCAGAGAGGCTATCAAGGCTCAGTTGAATTTTATCTACTCCAATACTTTTTAAATGTTTTGCTCTTTTTTCATCAAGAAACCAACCATTTGTATCAGATGTAATATAAAATTTTTCAGGGTCAATTGCTTTTACTATATCATCAAAGTCTGGAAAAACTAAGGGTTCACCACCTGTAATGACAATATGCGCAAGTCCCATCTCATCAGCCTGACGAAAAAGTTCTTTAACATCCTCGGGAGTAAAATGCCTTTCACCTTTCTTACGCCTCAATCTCGTTATATCACAATGCTGGCAGTGAAAATTGCATTTATAATCGTACTGAAATTGAAGTATGGCTATACTCTCCCCTCTTTTAATCTTTTCCTCAAATTTCATAACCTTTTCATATACATAGGGCTTTTCTTTTTTTAGCTTATTCCTTTTTTCATTTTCTTCTTCCCTTACTTTCGGCTTTAAATTATCATCCAGCATACTACACCTCAATTTTTTCATTTAATAACCTCAAGATTTGTATCTCTTAATACAGCTAAATCAATCTTTACGCCATACTTTCCCTTTACAAGATTTACAACTTCATCTGAATAACTTCCAGCCATTACTATAATTGCATCTATGGGTTCTGATTCTATGGTTTCAGGTGAGACTATTGGAATATGTGTTGCAGGTGTATATTTACCCTGTTTAAAGGTTGCTGAATCTACAACATATTTTATTTTATTTGATATCTCTGTCAAAGACAAAACAGCAAGTGCTTGATGTCCAGCACCCCAGACTGCCACCTTTTTATTCTTGTATTTGCCCAAAAATTTGTTGAGCTCTTCTTTAAGAGATAATAAATAATTATTAAAATGCGATAAAGCAATTGGTTTTTTTCTTTGAACAACCGCTGATATAATATAGTCATGCCAGATTTCACTGAATTCAATCACTTCAAAACCGTTAAGGTTTAGTGAAATGATTAATGTGTCTTTTGTAAAATACATTAGATGATCTGATATGAATTCAGAGAAGAGATTTTTCCTCAAAATCATGTTAAAGTTTGGAACTTCTACAATCCCAACCGCATCCTCTTTTAAATTATTAAAAATACCTCGCAATACTTTATTGGGATAAGGAATATGCTCTAAAAAACTCATCATAAAAAATGCATCAAACGGTGCATTTTCTATCTGATAATTCTCACTTTCTATAAAACCTCGTATTACTTTCAAACCCTGTTTCTTACAAGCAGATACAGACTCCTCAGATGCCTCAAGCCCATATGCATCAACTCCTAACTGAACCATCAATGAGAGATACTCTCCTTTACCACAACCTATTTCAATAATTTTTTTTCCTTTCAATGAATATTTTTCTATGAAATCTTGAAATTGTTTAAATCTAAACTGTTTCATACTTTCAGAAAAACCAGTGGCTCTGATGACTTCTTTATAATAGGGCACAGGGTCATTTCCGAGTTGAACTAAACCACATCCCGAACATTGATAAACTTCCAAATCAATTCCTCTATCATCAGCAATGTCATCTTTGGCAGGTAAATACTGGGCAGATTTTGGCATATTTTTTAATACTATTAAAGGCTTTTCAAAAAATAAATTTCCACAGACTCTGCATCTATTTACTGGCATAGCAATCTCCATCTATGTATTTTCTGTATATTTCATGAATTTTTATTAGATTTTCGGGGCATTTATTATGCCACATAAGATAACCTCTGTCTGTTTCTTTTAATCCCTCATTTTTAGGCACAAAACTACTTGGAAGATAACACTGATACAGAAATGATATAAAATGTCCTCTGATATCTTGACTACAAAAGATTTCATTAATTGCAATAGGCTCTGGCTTAAATTCTACTGGAGTGCCTATTTCCGTTTCTGCTACTTTTAAAACCCTCTCTGCCATCTTCTCTTTAAAACGAACAATGCCACCGGGTAAATGCCATCCTGTTCCTGCGTATTCATCATCCCTCCATGAAAGAAGTATCCGTCCTTTTTCATCCTTAATAAGAAGGTCTACATTTACTAATGGTGTGAGCCTGCTAATAAATAGAAAAATTTCTTCAGGGAGCCCTTTTCTTGGGTTCATTATAAACTGTTCTAAAGTTTTTATTGCTTCACTAATTGTCATAATATTTTTTCCTTACTCTCCAGAAATGGCCACATGTCTTCAAGGGAGCCTGATACCATTGAGCCATCTGGAAGAGTTTTTGACATTATTCTTGGAGCAATCTGTAAGTCTGGATCAATCATCAATTCGCATATTACGGGACCTTCGCTTTCAAGTATCTCTTTTATCTGCTCTTTCAAACTGTCCTGCTTTTTTATTCTGTAAGTTTTAAATCCGTAAGCCTTGCCTATTTTTAAAGTATCTGGTAATGTTAATCCACTTGAGGGATCACAACAAACAAGTCTTCCTTCAAAAAATCTTCTATGGGTGTTTCTGATTGCTGAGTATCCGTTGTTGTTAAGAACAAAGATTTTGATGGGTAGATTAAGTCTTTTTATTGTCTCAAGTTCTTGTATGTTGTGCTGCATTGCTCCGTCTCCTGTTATGCATATTGTTCTTCTGCCACTTGCAAGACAGACGCCAATGCTTTGTGGAATGCCAAAACCCATAGAGCCAAGACCAGGAGAATTAATAAGTCTTTGTCCTTTCTTTATTCTAAAAGCCTGATAGGTAATCTCTGATGCACTGCCTGAGCTGTCAGGAACTATGTTATCATTTGATGTAAGTAAATCTGAAAGAATATCTATGAAAACATATGTATTAACAAACTTTTGAGATTTGTAATATTCCTTAAGTATTATCGGGTATTTTCTTTTCCATTCCTCACACTGTCTTATCCATTGCGAGCGATAGGGTTGTTTGAGCATTTCTTTCATTGCAAGCATGCAATTTAAAAATTCTCTGGCATCTGCGACAATTGGAACATCAATAACAGTATCTATTTTTTTTATCTCATTTTCATCAATATCAACGATTACTTTTTTGGCATGTTTCGCAAAGTTTTTATAATTATAACCAACTTGGGAAAGGTCAAGTCTTGCACCGATAACGAGTATAAAGTCCGAATTTTGTTGAATAAAATTGGCATATCTTGAAGCAATGGAACCTGGTCTTCCAAAAAACAATGGATGAGCATCCTCCATACCATCTGCAAATCTCCATGTAGTTAAGACTGGAATGCCTAAAATGTCAATAAGTTGGTGGAATTGTTCTAATGCATTAGCAATTCTTATACCGCATCCTGCAAGGATTACAGGTCTTTTTGAGTTGTTTAAAAGTTCAATAGTCTGCTTTACTTTTTCATCGACTTTTTTATAATTGTCTTTGCGCGGGCACGAAGTGCCTGTGGCAATCTCAAAAAAGAGATTGCTTCGGTATCCTACGGATGCCTCGCAATGACGGGAAGGTGTTATAACATTATTACCTTCTTTCATTTTGGACGAGAATTCTTCTTCTGGATTAAATCCTTTCAATTTTCCTTCTATTTTTGCTCCTTGAACATCAAGGGGGATGTCAATCCACACAGGTCCTGGTCTTCCATTTTTCGCAATATGTATAGCTTTATCAAGATAATATTTTATCTCTTCTGGTTCCATCACTGTGACTGCATATTTTGTAATTGGTTTAACTATTGAGACAATATCAACTTCTTGCACCCCTATCTGTCTGACTCCTCTGTTTTTCATTAAATCACTTCTTTTGACCTGACCTGAGATTATTAACACAGGAACAGAGTCTATCCAAGAAGCAGCAACTCCTGTTATAGCATTTGTTCCACCGGGCCCTGTTGTTACAAGGGCTACGCCGATATTATTTTTATACTGCGCATAGCCATCAGCAGCAATAGCTGCAGCCTGTTCATGAAGACAGCATACAGGTTTTATTTTTTTATTTCTGCCAACAGAATCAACAAGATGCATACATCCACCACCCGGAAGCATGAAAATATGGGTTAATCCAAGTTCTTCTGCAATATAATCAATTACAAAGTCTGATACTTTCATCTTGATGCTCCATAAGAATTTTGTTTATCAATAACAAAGTTTCTGAGACACTCCTTTTAATCTTATTCCATGGTTGAGGCCAGAGAATTGCTTTTACACCTTTTTTAGTCACGAAATTTACATTGGTGATACTATCATCAATGACTAAGTCAACTGGCAAAAACCAATCAAAAAACTCACCTTTGTTGCTTTCGTATACTGGAGAGTTATCGTAAGACCTATATGAAGGTATAACATGAATTGTTCTAATCCATCTGCAAAAATATGTATAAACCCAATTTGCTACAATTGGAGAAGTATGAAGAGGTGTTGAGGTTAATACAATATGTCTGAATGAACTTCCATAATTATTGAACCAATCAATGACTTCAGAATTAGGTTTCAAATTCATATACGAAGTTAATCTAAATTCATCCAGAGATTCTTGATACTCTTCAATAGTTATTCCAAGTATTTTGTGAGGAGGATTTTCTGTCAAATCAGAGTATGAAAGTTTAAAATCAGAATGTTCTCTTAGCCATTTTTCATAAAACCATTGCTCCATCAGATTGTTTAAAACATCGTCAATATCCCAGACGATTGTTTTCATTAGTCCATCCAATAAGTAATTAAAGTTTTTCTGTTTTTGTTTTGCATTATTGCTGGGTCTGTGTAAAAGGAGTCCTCTTTATAATGGGTTGATGAAATCTCTTCAACTATAGCTCCTGTCTTAGTTATTAAAGAATGTTTTACACCCTTTTCAACGACAATAACATCTCCAACTGTGAATTCCTTTGGCTCACCATCAAGGGTTATTTCAATGTTCCCATACAGAACATGAAAGGTTTCGTCTTTCATTTTATGATAATGTTCTGGATTTTTCTGTCCGGGAAGCAAAATTAACAGCTTTTTGCAATAATCTCTGTTTACCACTGTGATCATTGTCATTCCATAATCCTCAAACTTCTCTATTCCATAATGATGTGATATTTCAAGGTCAGCCCTGCCAGGAACAACAACTTTACTTTCCTTGATTAAGGCTTTAACTTTCTGAACAATTTCATATACTCTGTCTCTATTATTAACTATTTTTATATTGTCAAATAAAATAGGAGCATTCTTTTTAATGTCACTTAATGCAGTTATATCTGAGTATTTAGAAAGGTCGTTGGCTGTGAGGTGATTTTCAAGAAGCGGGATAGCGAGAAATATATCTTTTTGAGTTATTTTTTCGCCAGCCTTAATGTCTCTTAATGCAAAAACTCCTCTTCTAAGTCCATGAAGGCTTTTTAATTCATCCTCAGTGAAAGGATATCTTGTTTCTGAAACCCCGCACATTTCAAATGTGACTTTTGCTGAATCCAGCCATTTTTTTACTTGCTCGGGCGTAGCAGAGTATTTGTTTAATTTATACTTATCAGTCTCTATTCCAACATGTTTTTCAAATATTGTAGCACCTTTTGCAATTGCTATTTTAATGGAGTCATAGTTTTCAGGATTCTCATGTGTTGAGTATCCAACTACTATATTCGGATATCTATTCTTGAGAAGGTCAATCTGGTTCAAATGAAGATTTTCTTTTTTTGTAGGATATTCAGCAACACAGTGCATAAGGGCAAATTTTTTGTCTCTGTGTTCAAAAAAGCTTACAACTTTATCAATATCTTCAAGACAAACCCCTGCAGTTGATGCAATTATTGGCTTGTCTGTTCTTACGATTCTTTCAAGCAAGGGCCAATCAGTAAATGAACAACTTGCTACTTTTATAACATCAAAGTTTAACTCCTCTATTAAATCAACAGATTTTTCATCAAAAGGTGTGCAGATTGAGATAAATCCTAAATTGTCAACCTCCTGTTTTAATCTCCTAAAATCTTCAGGACTTAATCTTGTTTCGCTGAATCTTTTTATGTATTTAAAATCAAAACGAGTTTTATAGTCTGGATGAATAAATGTATCTAAGTGCCTGAACTGAAACTTAAAGGCAAACTGGAAATCATAATCTTTGCAGATTTCGTAAAACTCCTTTATTATTCTCAATCCGTGCTCAACATCGCCCATGTGATTGTTTGCCATTTCTAAGACGAAAAGATTTCTAAAACAATTGACCATGTCCTTATACATGGCTATCCTCCTCTCTTTAAAACAAAATCTCTTATTGTTTTAACCATAAAACTAAGCATTCCTTCAACCAGTCCGGGATAACAACCAATCCAGAAAGAGTTTTTCATGACAAAGTCTGTATTTTTTAAATCTCCAACCACTCTGAAACCATCTCCTCTTTTTCTCATCTCATCAAAGCATGGATGCTTAATAATATTGCCTGCAAATAACATCCTTGTTTGAATCTTGTAATTTTCAAGATATTTCACTATTTCATCTCTGCTAAATCCTGCATTCTCTCTCACTGTCAGTAAAAAACCAAACCAGCTTGGCTTAGAATTAGGAGTGGGTTCGGGTAAAATAAAAAAATCATCCAAGTCACCCAGTTCACTTCTTAAATACTTCCAGTTTATCTCTCTTTCTTTAATAAAATATGGTAATTTTTCAAGTTGAGCACAACCAATTGCAGCTTGCATTTCTGTTCCTTTAAGATTATAACCAAAGTGTGAATAAATATATTTGTGGTCATAACCATAGGGAAGCTCACCGAGTTGCCACTGAAATCTTTTTCCGCAAGTGTTATCCTTGCCAGGTTCACACCAACAATCCCTGCCCCAATCTCTGAGAGAATTTATAATCTTGTAAACTTCTTCACTATTTGTTAATAAAGCACCACCCTCACCAGTTGTTATATGATGGGCTGGATAAAAGCTAAGAGTTGCAATGTCTCCAAATGTTCCTGTATATCTCCATTCTCCATTATAAAAGTATCTTGAGCCTAAAGCATCACAGTTGTCTTCTATAAGCCAGAGGTTATTTTTCTCGCAAAATTGCTTTATTTTTGCTACATCAAAGGGATTGCCAAGAGTATGGGCTATCATAACAGCTTTTGTCTTTTCTGATAGTGCTTTTTCAAGAATTGAACAATCTATGTTGTAGTAAGGAATCTCTATATCAACAAAAACTGGAATAGCACCATACTGAAGTATTGGTGAGACCGTTGTTGGAAAACCCGCTGCGACAGTTATTACCTCATCTCCCCTTTTTATTCTTCTATCTCCCAATTTTGGAGATGTCAGACACATAAAGGCTAAAAGATTTGCAGAAGAACCAGAGTTTACAAAAGAGCAGTATTTAACCCCAATAAATTCTGAAAGGTCTTTTTCAAACATAGTTGTATATCTTCCTGCTGTAAGCCAGAAATCAAGAGCACTATCAATAAGATTTATCAACTCCTTTTCATCAAAAACTCTGCCTGCATAAGGAATTCTATCTCCTATATAAAAAGTTCTTTTCTTCTTAAATTTAAACTCGTAATAATCTCTAACTGCTTTAAAAACCTTTTTTCTTAGTCTTTTCTCTACATTATCCTGTCCATTCATAACCCTTCCCCTTGGCATCAATAATGTAACTGTTTATGTCTTGTAAGGTTTTTATCTGTTTGTTTTTGTAGCAATCTTTATACCAATTTATCGTCATTTCTATCGCCTTATTAATATTCCAAACAGGTTTCCATCCTAACAGAGAATTTGCTTTTGAACAATCAAGTTTTAAAATTTTAGACTCCTGAGGTGCTGAATCATCTTCTACAAACTCATAATCTATTTCATCCCAATAGTCCTTTGCTATCTTGGAAAGCTCAGCTACACTTAAATTCCAATTTCTGTCAGGACCAAAATTCCATGCATCAGCAAATTTTTCCTCTCCCTCAAGAAGTTTTTGTCCTAAAAGTAGATAACCTGAAAGCGGTTCTAAAACATGCTGCCATGGTCTTATAGAATTTGGATTTCTTATTAATGCTTTTTTACTTAAACTTACGGCTTTAACTAAATCAGGTATAATTCTGTCTTCTCCCCAGTCACCTCCACCAATTACATTTCCTGCCCTTACGCTGGCAAGAAGTTTGGCAGAGTTTGAAAAGAAAGATTTTCTATAGGATTGAGTCACAATTTCTGAACATGCTTTTGATGCGCTGTATGGGTCATTGCCTCCCAATCTGTCAGTTTCCCTGTATCCCCATACCCATTCTTTGTTTTCATAACACTTGTCACTTGTTACATTTATTATCACTTTTACACCTTCAGATTCTCTGCAAGCTTCAAGAATATTAACAGTTCCTAAAATATTTGTTTCAAAGGTTTCCAGAGGATTTTTATAAGACTTTCTTACAAGAGATTGTGCTGCAAGATGAAAAACTATCTCGGGTTTATAAGCTTGGATAATTTCTTTCAATTTTTCAAAATCTCTGATATCACCGATTATATGGATGAAACTGTTTTTATAGGTTGACGACAGATTAAGTAACTCAAAATGACATGGTTTTGTTGGAAAGTTAAGTGAATAACCTATTACTTTTGCTCCAATTTCAAGAAGCCATAAACTTAGCCATGAACCTTTAAATCCAGTGTGTCCAGTTACTAAAACTTTCTTTTCTTTATATATTCCTCCAAAAAGCTCCTTCATCTACCAAACCTTCCAAGGTGCTTTTCCGCTTTTCCAGAGGTCTTCAAGATAGTTTTTGTCTCTTAAAGTATCCATTGGATGCCAGAATCCATAGTGTTGATATGCAACTAACTCATTCATTGAAGCCAGAGTAGTAAGAGGTTTGCTTTCCCAGCTCATGTGGTCTCCTTCAATTAAATCAATTACCTTTGGTGAAAGAACAAAAAATCCACCATTTATCCATCCGCCATCTCCAACTGGTTTTTCTATAAAACTTTTTACATGTTTGCCGTTCATCTTTAATGCTCCAAATCTTCCGGGAGGCTGTACAGCAAGAATAGTTGCAAGTTTACCATGTTTCTTATGAAACTCAATCTCATCTTTGATGTTTACATCAGAAACACCATCACCATAGGTAAAACAAAAAAGCTCCTCTCCTTCAAGGTATTTTCTAACCCTCTTAAGCCTTCCTCCTGTTTGAGTAAACTCACCTGTATCAACAACTGTAACCTTCCATGGTTCTGCCTCACAGTTATGCACTGTCATTTTGTTGTCTTTCATGTCAAAAGTAACATCAGCCATGTAAAGAAAGTAATTGGCAAAGTATTCTTTTATTATATAGCCTTTGTATCCACAGCAGATTATAAAATCATTAATACCATAGGCAGAGTAAATTTTCATAATATGCCATAAAATAGGCTTGCCTCCAATCTCTATCATTGGCTTTGGTTTCAAGTATGTCTCTTCAGAAATTCTTGTTCCAAGCCCTCCAGCTAAGATTACTGCTTTCATTTTTGTCCTCCTGCCCATCCAGGATTAAAAATTTGCTTATTTGTCTCTTGTAAAATTACATTTAGAACATCGTCAATCTCTTTAATCTGATTCACTAAAATATTCCTTGATTTACAAAGTTGCCTTGCAGCATTGGTTGTTGTTTTTATTTGCTTTGCAAGTCCTTCATCATCAATCATATCTGCCATAGATAGTATTAAATCCCATCCTTTATCAGGGAGTTTACCTTCAGCAAGAACTCCTAATTCACTAGCTATCATTTGAACAATAAATCTATCCCAAAGGTAATATGTAAGATATTTGAAAAACATAGGCTTTAGTTTCTCCTTGAGAATACCAATTTTGAACAAAATCTGCAATCCCTCAACAGTTAGAAAGTATCTCCACCCCATTTTTTCGATTTGCCATCTTTTAACATCCTCCTGAGTTTGCTGTTCCATTGGCTGACAGATAGGAAAGTCAATTACTACAGCAGGTTCATATGTCGCAACATGAAGAATTCCTAAGACATGACCATAAGCTGCTTCTTTATATTTATCCCATTGGGGAAGCTGGAACATCTTTAACAGTATCTCTTTTTTTATTATCATTGAAGTTGTCCATCCTATAAACTGGTTAAATCCCATTTTATTAGCAAATTCAAGCACTGTATCTTCATAAATTTTATAGCTGTGAGGCTTTAACCATCCATTACCTGCATGAATCAATGTTGGTTCATGTTTATTTAAAACATTCCATACCATTGCCAATCCATCTTTGAGCAAAATATCGTCATCTCCAAAAATCCATAAGTATTCACCAGAGGCTTTAACATATGCATTTTTTGCACTGTCTGCTGAATCAACATGTTTTTCCAGTCTGCAGTAATCAAGAAAAGGATACTCTTTTTTTAATCTTGCAAGCACTCTTGGTGTTTCATCATTTGAACAGTTATCGGATACAAATATTCCAATTTCATCTTGCTTGCCCAATTCAATTATTTGTCTTGCCATTTCTTTTACACATCTTTCAAGCTTTTTTGCTCTGTTCCATGATGGAATAGTAAAACAAAGTTTTTTCATGTTTACCCCCTCTTTCTATAAAAAATCGGCGAAGTTAAGGTTTTATTTTAAAAATAAGCAAATTAAATGCCAATTTTTGGATTTACTTTCTTTTAATGTATCCGAAAAATAGATAGAGGCTCGTCATTGCAACTCCCCTTTGCGAGCAAAAACGTGGAGATTTCAGAGATTGCTTCTGCCTCCTAAAGGATGCCTCGCACTAACGGTGTAGTGTTTCACTGCGAGTACCCTGTTGCGAGCAACAGCGTGGCAATTACCCACATTGTCACTGCGAGCCTCTCTGTTGCGAGCGATAGCGTGGCAATCTGGGGCGAAGCAGTCTCTGATTGGTGGTTGGTGATATGTGCATGGTGAATAGTGAATTGTGAATGGTGGATTTTAGATTTTGAATTGTGTTCATTATAGATTATTTCCTATAATGACGAATCCTATTCTTTGTGATTGGGAAGGACTTTTGCCCCTAAGCAATCTCTTCTTTTTCTTCACATACAACAAAGAGATTGCCACGCCTAACCTTCGGTGAGGCTCGCAATGACACCCTCATCGTCATTGCGAGGAGCGTCAGCGACGAAGCAATCTCGCTTTTTTCTTTCAATAAGGAACGAGATTGCTTCTGCCTCCTAAAGGATGCCTCGCAATGACGAGGTGGAAGGATGCTCGTAATGACAGCAAAATATTTATTTACTCCAATGGTTATAGCAATTTTAAAATTTCTATTGCCACTTTGGGGATGAAAATAAAGTTTATCATCAGTAAAGCCCTTAAATGATATAATAAAAAAATGAACTCTATTGAAGTGCCACAGGAAGAACTCACTCCACTGATGCGTCAGTATTTCAGCATCAAACAGCAATACAGGGATGCAATTGTCTTTTTCAGACTCGGTGATTTCTATGAAATGTTTGGCGAGGATGCAATAATCGCCTCCCGCATTCTGTCAATAGTTCTTACATCAAGGGATAAATCAAGTGATAATCCAATCCCCATGTGCGGTATCCCTCATTTTTCAGCAGACTCTTACATTGAAAAGCTTATCAAAGAAGGATACAAGGTTGCAATTTGTGAGCAAATTGGAGAGCCTAAGTCTTCAAAGGGTATAGTTGAAAGACAGGTTGTAAAGGTTTATACTCCGGGAACATATTTGCCTGAGGGGTTCAAAGAAAATATTTTCATAATGTCTGCTTATACATCAAGAGGAAAAACTGGAATTGCCCTTGCTGATATAACAACAGGAGAATTTTTCTTATACGAAACCGAGAAAAATATTTTGGATGAAATCTATAGATTTGAACCAAGAGAAATCATACTTCCAGCAAGCCTTGAGGATACATTGAAGTTTGAGGCAGATGCTTATCATAAGACCTACTTGGAGGATTGGAAGTTTGATTATCTTGTTTCCTATAAAAGCCTTTTAGAGCATTTTAAAGTTACTTCTCTTAAGGGTTTTGGTGCTGAAGAACTTCAAAATGCCATCTCAGCGGCAGGAGCTCTTTTAAAATATCTTGAAGAGAACAAACAACAGAGAAATTTCAAAGAACTTAAGGTTTTAAATCTTTCTGAATTTATGCTTCTTGACAGTTCAACAAAGAGGAATCTTGAGATTTTTACCTCCCTTGACGGAAGCAAAGAGGGTTCTCTTTTATGGGTTTTGGATGAGACTTTTACTCCAATGGGAACTCGTTATTTAAGAAACGCTCTTGCATGTCCTTTGCTTAAGATTTCTGAGATAGAAAAAAGGCTTGATGGAGTTGAAGCTTTTTATAAAGATTATGTATTAAGGGAAACGGTTGGAAAGCTATTAAAAGATTTTCCTGACATTGAACGGATAGCTCTGAAAATAAATTCTGGAAACGTTAATCCAAGAGAATTAAAATCATTAGGTACAGCCCTTCGTAGATTTCCAGAGTTAAAAGAGGCTCTCAAAGATAAGGCTGAGGTCTTAAATCAATTATCTGAGCAGTTGTATGAACTTGATGAAATTGCATCAATGATTGATAAATCAATTATAGACAATCCTCCTGCTTCAACCAATGAAGGAGGAATTTTCAGGGATGGATATAATGAAAAGATTGATGAGTTGAGAAATCTTAGTAGGGAGAGTAAAAAATACATTCTTCAGATGGAGGCTGAAGAGCGAAGAAAAACAGGGATTTCCTCTTTAAAAATTGGCTACAATAGAGTTTTTGGATACTATATAGAAGTAACAAAGCCAAATCTTCATCTTGTTCCTTCAAATTACATAAGAAAGCAGACGCTTGCAAATGCAGAAAGATTTGTTACAGAAGAGCTGAAAGAGCTTGAGATGAAAATTTTACACGCTGATGAGAAACTCAAAGCCCTTGAACAAGAGCTTTTTGATGCCCTAATCAGAGAGATTCAGCCAAAGGTAAGTTTAATAATGAAGAATGCTGAAACAGTCGGCTATATAGATTATCTTCTTTCTCTGTCAAAGGTTGCCTCAAAATACAACTATATTAGACCTGAAATCACTGAAGAAGAGATTATTGAAATAAAGGAAGGAAGGCATCCAGTGATTGAAAGATTAATACAGCTTGGTTTGCTTTCTGAAAAAAAATTTATTCCCAATGACATGCTGATTGGCACGGATGAGCAAAAAATTATCATACTCACAGGACCAAACATGGCTGGAAAATCAACGTATATGAGGCAGAATGCATTGATAGTCCTTATGGCTCAGATTGGCTCATTTGTTCCAGCATCCTATGCCAAAATTGGAATTGTTGATAGAATTTTTACAAGAATCGGAGCTTCAGACTATCTCTCCAAAGGCCAAAGCACATTCATGGTTGAGATGATAGAGACAGCAAATATTCTTAACAATGCAACATCAAAAAGCTTTATAGTACTTGATGAAGTCGGTCGTGGCACAAGCACATTTGATGGCATTAGCATAGCATGGGCTGTTGTTGAATATATCGCTGATAAAATAAAGGCAAGAACACTTTTTGCCACGCATTATCATGAACTTACTGACCTCGCTTTCAGTATAGATTGCGTTAAAAATTATACAGTTGTTGTGAAAGAATGGGGAGATGAAATTATATTTTTGAGAAAAATTGAAAAAGGTGGAGCAGATAAAAGCTATGGAATTCAGGTTGCCCGCCTTGCTGGACTTCCTTCTGAAATTTTGAGCAGAGCAAAGGAAATTCTTAAACGGCTTGAGAAAAAAGAGTTTCAGATCATTCCCTTTAAGGCAAGACAGCTTGACCTTTTTATGCAGGACGACCCTATTAAAGCAGAGCTCGCAAAGCTTGACATTGAGACTCTCACGCCTCAGAAGGCTTTGAAAAAGCTTAAAGAGCTCAAGGAAATGGTGCGTCGTGATTAATGGTTCGTTGGTGGGGGTTTTAGAATTGTTTAAATTGAGCGATTTTCAGTTGTCATTGCTAATGGTTGCCATGCCATCGGCTCGCTACATTATATGAGAGGAGGAAGCAATCTTGTTTTTTGAGATTACCATACCTGTCCAATGGTAGGCTTACATTAACACACTGCGCGTCATTGCGAGGGACGAAGTCCCGAAGCAATCTCGTCGTCATAGTGCCAGAGAGCGACAGTGCTACAGAGCGACAGCGTAGAAATCCATCAATTCGTCACTACGAGCCCCCCTGTTGCGAGAGATAACGTGGAGATTTAAGAGATTGCTTCGGCATCCTGACGGATGCCTCGCAATGACGAGACGGGAGGATGCATCGCAATAACAGCAAAAATATTTAATCAAACGTTTATATCAATTTTTAAATTTCTATCGCCTTTTTTCAGATTTTATATAAAAAATCGCTCAATCTATATTAAATTAAAAAGGGAGTAAAAGATGTTAAAGGTTGGACTTACAGGAAATTTTGGGATGGGCAAAAGCACAGTTGCTGAATTATTCAAAAAAATGGGCGCTTATGTGATTGATACTGACCAGATTGTTGAGCAATTACTAAAAGAACCAGAGGTAATAGATGAAATAAAACAACTATTTGGCGATGAGGTATTAGTTGATGACAAAATAAACAAGAAATATATTGCTGAAATAGTATTTGAAAATCCGCTTATGAGAGTTTATCTTGAGAATATTCTGCATCCAAAGGTATTTGAGAAGGTTGAAGAAATAATCCAAAAAATTCCAACAAGGGGAGAACCAACAATTGTTGTAATTGAGGCGCCAGTAATATTTGAAAGGGGTTATCAAAACAGATTTGATATTATCATTACAGTTTTTACCCCAGAAGATATTGCCATAAAAAGGCTTAAGAAAAAAGGTTTTTCAGAGGAGGAAGCAAGAAAGAGGCTTAGTGCCCAGTTTCCGATCGAGATGAAAAAATCAAAATCAGATTATATAATAGATAATTCAGGGAGTATTGAAGAGACAGCAACTCAGGTTGAAGCATTATACCAAAAACTAATTGCAATGGAGAGGAGATATGCAGGTAATTAATGGCATTGAAAAGCTTAAAGATGAAAATACAGTCATAACTATCGGAAATTTTGATGGTGTCCATCTCGGACATCAAAAATTATTTGAATTTGTAAAGAAAAAAGCAAAACAGATCAATGGTAAAAGCGTTGTAATTACATTTAACCCGCATCCCATAAAAGTCCTTTTTAAAGACCATCCATTGAAACTCATTACAACAGTTGAGGATAAGGTTAAACTTATTGAAAAATGCGGGGTTGACATACTTATAATAATTCCGTTTACTCCTGAGTTTGCCAACATTGAAGCTGAAAACTTTGTGCGTGAAATTCTTCTTGATAAATTTAATACAAAATGGGTTGTAATTGGCTATGATTATAAATTTGGCAGAGGCAGAAAAGGCACAACAGATTTGATGAAAAAATTTGGCTCTGAATATGGATTTAGAGTCACAGTTGTGAAGGCATATCAAAAAAGTGGGAAAATTCTTAGCTCCACAGCAGTAAGAAATGCTTTGTTTGAGGGAAATATAAAAGAGGCAAATTCGTTTTTAGGCAGGGCATATCACATAGATGGAGAAGTAATAAAGGGCGCTGGAAGAGGTGCATCCCTTTTGGGATATCCAACAGCGAATATTTCTCCAGTGCAAGAGATAATTCCAAAAGAGGGCGTTTATGCGGTTAAAGTAACACTTCCCCATTTGTCAAAAACATTCAATGGTGTTGCCAATATCGGCAAAAATCCAACATTTAATGGAACTGAATACAGCTATGAGGTTCATATTTTTGATTTCAGAGAGAATTTACTTGGCAAAAAAATAAGAGTGCATTTTATAGCAAGAATAAGGGATGAGAAAAAATTTTCATCCCCTGAAGAGTTAAAGCAAAATATTGCAAACGATATTGATGTGGCAAAAAAAATATTCCACAGAGACAGGACCAAGCTTTTTTTAGATTGATAGACACTTTTGAAAACAATTTGTATCTAAATTGTACGATTCTCAAGAGTAATTGCAAGCGAAGCGGTCGGGACTTTTTATGAGATTCTCCCGCCTCACCTTAGTCTAAGATTGCAATGACCACTCACTTTCCGTCATCACGAGCCTTGCGAAGCAAGTCGAAATGATCTACCTTTATGATTAAGGAGATTGCTTCGGGTGCTAACGCACCCTATCAATGACGAAGGAAGGGGTCATTGCGAGCCTGCCGACAGGCAGGTGAAGCAATCTCATAAAAAGAAAGTATAGCCTCAGAAATAAAATCTCTCGCTATGTCCATATATTTATCATATGATGACGGAGAAAATAAAAGGCGAGGCTTGCAGTGACTTAATCCGTGCGTCATTGCAAGGTATTCTCTCTCCTTGTCATCGTATGATAAATATATGGACACTAAACAGGGATAAGTTAAAATAAAAGGAAGAAAGAAGGTGGGCAAGGACGATTTGTCATAGGTCTTAAAGACCGTTCGCAATGTTGTCCACCACCTTCTCCCTTCCCTTAAGCCTGAACGGAACATTAGGCTCAGACAGCCTGAATGAGTTCCCACGATGATAGGATAAGGGAAGAAAAACAAAAAAATCAAATGGAGGAAGAGAAATGACAAAAGAGAAGTTCATAGTTGGAGTAGATGTGGCAAAGGATACCATAGCAGTAACAATTAGTGAAAGAGGTAAAGGTAAAAGAGCTTCTTTCAATCTAAAGAATCATGCAGAGCAGTTGCATAAGGCTTTGAAAAAGTAGCTACCTGACTGCTGTAAAGAGGATATACTGGTTGTTATGGAACATACAGGGGTTTATCATTTAAAATTAGCCCATGCCTTATATGAGCAAGGGTATAAGGTAGCAATTTTGAATCCGCTGCAGACAAAGAAACTTGCGGATGCAAAGTTTAATAGAGCGAAGACAGACAAAATAGACTCTGCAGTGATAGCTGAGAGTGTGGAGATTTGCGAAGAGATAAGATTATTTAAGCCAATGGATGAACCCCAGCGGAAGATTAAGATACTATTAACTTGCCTTGCGAAGATTCAGAAACATCTTAATTGTTTAAAGAATCAAAGAGAAGCATTAAGATATGAACCGATAATGGTAGATACAGTAATAGAAAATTTTAACGAGCTCATAAAAAATGCAGAGGAAACAATACAGAAGATGGAGAAGGAATTGGAAGAATTGGCGGTAGGCCAGTTATGAGAAACAGATAAAGTTAGCGGAGAGTGTGCCTGGAGTTGGCAAGAGGACAGCATGCATAGCAGTATCAATGCTTGGATGTTTTGAAAATTTTGACAGAGTAAAGGCAGTAGGCAGTTATATAGGGATAAGCCCGAGAGTATATGAATCGGGCAAGAGTGTAAAGAAAAAGGGGAGGATACAGAAGAAGGGGAGTGCATATATAAGGAAGATATTGTATATGGCAGCGATGTCAGCGATGAGATATAATAAGGCATGCAAAGCATTGTATGAGAGGATGATACAAAGGGGCAAGAGCAAGATGCAGGCATTGATAGCAGTAGCCCATAAACTAATAAGGCAGGTATATGGAGTTTTAAAAAGTGGGATACCATACAATGAAGAAATTGCAATGAATGGAAAAAAATACTTGACAAATTAACACGGAACATTGCGAGAGATTGCCACGCCTTCGGCTCGCAACAGTCTCCACATCCGAAGCAATCTCAAAAATTTTACTACACTCTATTCGCAATGATAGGATAACAAAGGTTTTCTAAAGAATCGCTCAATTTGGATTGTTATGCATTTCTAATTAAACCAAGATTGGTTGACTTTTACAAAATATGAATTGATATAATTAATCATGATTGATACTTATTCAATTTATAAAGAGCTCAGTTCAACTCTTGGAGAAGCCGCTGCCAAGAGTCTTACGGAAATTTTAGCAAAAATTCATGAAGAGCTAATACAGACAGTTACGAAATCAGATTTTGAAGAGTTATCAAAAAAAGTTGAGTTAATTTCCTCTATTCAATTCAACATTGAAAAAAATCTTGAAAAACTAACCCAAAGAGTAAACGAACTTGCCGAGGCACAGAAAAAGACTGAAGAACGCCTGAACGAACTTGCTGAGGCACAGAAGAAGACTGAAGAGAGACTTAACGAGCTTGCTGAGGCACAGAAAGCCTCAGAGCAAAGATTAACTCGCCTTGAGCAAACCGTTGCCGAGCTTGCTGAGGCACAGAAAGCCTCAGAGCAAAGATTAACTCGCCTTGAGCAAACCGTTGCCGAGCTTGCTGAGGCACAGAAAGCCTCAGAGCAAAGATTAACTCGCCTTGAGCAAACTGTTGCCGAGCTTGCTGAGGCGCAAAAGAAAACTGAAGAGCGTCTTAACGAGCTCGCAGAAGCACAAAAGAAGACTGAGGAAAGTTTAAATAGACTGATTAAAAGGGTTGATCATATTGAACAAGAGCTTGGTGGAATTTCAATGGTAGTAGGTTATGGTCTGGAAGATAAGTTGTATCCTCACATTAATGTTTTTGTAAGAAAAGTTTTCAATGCAGAGCCATTAAAAACTGTATTAAGAAAACATATAGAATTTGAGACTAAAAAATACATTGAAGCTAATATTTATACAGAAGCAAAACTTGATGGAAAACAGGTGCTTGCAATTGGAGAGTGTAAAGCCCAACCGGGCAAAAAAGATATTGATAGATTTATGATTTTGTGTAAAAAAATTTCAGAAAAAACGCATAAAGAAATTTTACCATACATTGTAGGATTTACTTTTACTCCTGTAATTGAGGAATATATAAAAGAAAAATATCCGGAACTAAAGTTTTTCAGAACCTATGAAATAGAAAACAGGCTTTTTTAAATATTTCTATCTACGAAAAATATTCAGTCTGTTAAACCTACTGTCAATCAATTAGCGAAATCAATATTTCAGTCTATATTGATTAAATAATTTAAAACATAGTCCCTAACAGATTCTTCAAGTGACATGGTAGGAGCTGTATAACCAGCTTTTCTTATTTTATCCATGTCAGCCCTTGTAAAATATTGATATTTACCCCTTAACTCTTCAGGCATTTCAATATATTCAATGTTTGGTTTCATATTTAATGCGGAAAATACAGCATTTGCAAGATCATTCCATGAACGAGGAATTCCAGTTCCCGCATTAAAAATCCCATTGATATGTGGCTTTTCTAAAAAGAAAATTGTCATCTCAACAGCATCTTTTACATATATGAAATCTCTAAGCTGTTCTCCGTCTTTATATTTTGGATTATATGACTTGAACAGTCTAATTTTTTTATCTTTTTTTATTTGTTCAAAGGCTTTCAAAACCATGCTTCGCATATCACCCTTATGCCACTCTCTTGGACCAAAAACATTAAAGTATTTAATTCCGACAATTTTATCAAGCACTTTATTTTTGAGTGCCCATAGGTCAAATATCTGTTTTGAAAATCCATAGGCATTTAGAGGTCTTAGATTTGGAATAATGGAATGGTCATCAGAAAATCCCAAAGAACCATCTCCGTATGTAGCGGCTGAGGAGGCATAAATAAATCTTACATTATTTCCTATGCACCATTTTGCAAGGATTTTAGTATATTCATAGTTGTTTTCCATGAGAAAGTCAACATCTCTTTCTGTTGTGCTACTTCTTGCTCCAAGATGAATTATGGCTTTTATTTCGTTATCAAAGCTTCCATTTTTTATCTCGCTGATAAATTTATCCTTATGGATGTAGTCATCAAAAGACAGGTCAACAATATTTTTCCATTTCTCCGATTTGTCAAGATTGTCCACGATCAGTATTTTTTCCTCTCCCAATTCATTAAGCCTTTTTACTACATTGGCTCCGATAAAACCAGCTCCACCTGTAACAACTGTATAACTCATTTTCTCCTCCTGCTAAGTTTAGCATAGATATTTATTTTATCACATTAACTGAGGGATATGTTGTTTAAATACCAGATTAAGACTATTAACTGGAGTAACCGAAAAATAGAGATAGACACTCGTCACTGCGAGCCCCCTGTTGCGAGCGATAGCGTGGCAATCTGGGGCGAAGCAGTCTCTAATTGGTGACTGGTGAATGGTGATTCGTGGATGGTGGATGGTGAACACCTCTCCGTAATTGCGAGGATACCCCTCTCCGTCATTGCGACTCCGAGCGAAGCGAGGAGGAAGCAACCTCGCCATCATAGTACCATAGAGCGACAGCGTAGAAATCCAACAATTCGTCACTGCGAGCCACTCGATGTGGCGAAGCAGTCTCTAATATGATGTAATAACGTAAGACGTGAGACGTAAAAGGCAAAAGACGAGATTGCTTCGCCTGCCTGTCGGCAGGCTCGCAATGACGGAAAAAATAAACGACAGGCTCGCAATCACCCCTTCCTTTGTCATCGTGAGGGCACGAAGTGCCCGAAGCAATCTCGTCTTTCCTTCAATATGGAATGAGATTGCTTCGCATCCTTCGGATGCTCGCAATGACAGCAAAAAACATAAATTTTCAAATGGTTATGCCAATTATTGGATTTCTATCGCTATTTTTGGGGGATTATTGTCCAGTTGCAAGCTTTGGTTGTGAATTGTATAATTAATTACAGATTAAAAGTTGGTCATAGTCAAATGTGAAAAAGCTGTGTAAAGAAGTATTCATTTTTAGAGTAAAAGGAGTAGTAGCATGGATAGATATCAAAAATTAAGAGAATGGATGGTTGAAACACAAATTGTTGAAAGGGGTATAAGGGACAAGCGTGTTATTGAAGCAATGAAAAAAGTTCCAAGACATCTTTTTGTTCCAGAGGAAATTATTGACGATGCATATGATGACAGAGCCCTTCCAATAGGACATGGTCAAACAATTTCCCAACCATATATTGTCGCTTTAATGACAGAGCTCCTTGAACTGAAAGGTGACGAAAAAGTTCTTGAAATAGGCACAGGCTCTGGATATCAGGCAGCAATACTTGCTGAGCTTGTAAAGGAAGTGCATACAATAGAGAGAATTCAAGCCCTTGCTGAAGAGGCAAAAAAGAGATTTGAGAAATTGGGATACAACAACATTAAAGTTTATGTAAGGGATGGCACAGAGGGTTTGCCTGAATTGTCACCATTTGATAGAATTATAATTACAGCAGCTACTCCAGATATTCCAGAACCGCTTGTTTCTCAGCTTAAAGAAGAGGGCATTATAGTTGCTCCAACAGGAGAGAGATACTCCCAGTATTTGCTTAAGGCAATAAAAAGGCATGGAGAGCTGGAAAAACATTATCTGATTCCAGTAGCCTTTGTTCCGCTTATTGGAAAATACGGCTGGAAAGAATATTAAAAAAGCAGAGCTACTCAATTCCGTATTCTTTTATTTTATAATAAAGCGTTCTGAGAGATATTCCAAGAATTTTAGAAGCCTGTTTTTTATTTCCACCAGTTTTTTTCAAGGCTTCAATGATTGCATTTTTCTCCAATGCTTTTAAATCTTCAACTTGCTCTTGCTGTGTATTTGAATCTTCAGGTTTCAGTTCAATTTCTATTTTATTTCCTGAGAGAATCACAGCCCTTTCAAGCATGTTTTCAAGCTCCCGAATGTTACCGGGAAAAGTATATGTTTTAAGCAATGTAATGGATTCGTTACTAAGTTTTTTTCTTTCCTTGCCAAGTCTTAGACTTATTTTTTCCAAGATGTATTCGGCAATTTTTATAATAGAGTTTCTCCTTTCTCTTAACGGAGGAATTGATATAGGAAAAACATTTAGCCTGAAATAAAGGTCTTCCCTGAATTTTCCATCTTTAACCATCTGTTTCAAGTTTTTATTCGTGGCAGTTATAAATCTGGCATTTGTTTTTATTGATTGAAGTCCACCAAGTCTTTCAAAGCTTTTGTCTTGAAGCACTTTTAAAAATTTTGCCTGAACTGCCATTGAAAGCTCTCCAATTTCATCAAGGAAAAGGGTGCCATCCTTTGCAAGCTCTATTTTCCCCGGTTTCTGTTTAACTGCTCCAGAAAATGCTCCCTTTTCGTATCCGAAAAGCTCTGACTCTATTAGGGATTCTGGGATGGAAGCGCAGTTTATTTCTACAAATGCACCTTTTCTTCCGCTCATTCTATGAATTGCCTTTGCTACAGCAGACTTACCTGTTCCTGTCTCTCCGTATAAAATTAGGGTTGTGTCTGTTTTGGCGACTTCTTTAACTATGCTGTAAATATCCTCAATTCCTGCAAATAGAATTTCATAGGGCACTTCATCGGATTCAATTTGTTTATGAGGTTCTGCGGTTGAGATAACTTTTTTAACTGTTTCCAGAAATTCTTCAGGTGATGGAAGGGGTTTTGTTATATAGTCTATTGCTCCCTTTTTCATTGCCTCAACTGCTGATGGTATTGTGCCAAATGCAGTAACAATAATGAATGCTGTATGGGGCAAAAGCTCTTTTGCCTTTTCAATAAAATTTATTCCATCCATCTTTGGCATTTTTAAATCAGTTATCACAAGCTGAGGATAAAAGGCTGTTAATGATTTAAGAGCAAGCTCTGGGTCATGAAAGACTTTTACATTATAGCCTTCGTCTTGAAGGATAGTTTCCAAAAATGAGGCAAAGGATATATCGTCTTCAACTATAAGGATTTTGGTATTATGAGCCATGCTGTAGTTCCTTTTCCTTTTTCACTTTTTATCCGAAATTCTATCTTTAAAATCTCGCAAAGCCTTGTCACTATTGAAAGTCCTAATCCTGTTCCCTTTGGTTTAGTTGTAAAAAATGGTTCAGTAGCCTGCCTTTGTGTTTCTTCATCCATTCCTGTGCCTGTATCTTTGATTTCAATTTCTATTTTACCATTGAGGCTTTTAGCTTTGATATAAATTGTTTTTTCATCTGCCTCTGCCAATGCGTCAACAGAATTTTGAATTATATTTGTGAGAATCTGTTTAAGTTTATCTCTGTCAGTCTTTATTTCTATGTTTTCAGCTTCAATGATTATTTGATTTTCGCCCTGATTTAAAAATGGTATTGTTACTTCTTTCAAAAGTTCTACAAGGTTGAATTCAGTAAGCATAACATTGTGAGGATTTGCATAGTTTGAAAGTTCATTGGTAAGCCTTTCAAGTCTAAGGCTTTCTTTTATGATGATATCAAGATATTCTTTGATTGATGAGCTACGAGACTCTGTCAATGATTCACTATCTGCGAGCTTTCTCAAATACTGGGCAAATCCCTTTATGCTTCCGAGAGGGTTTCTTATTTCATGTGCCAAAACTCTTGAGAGCATGGATAGATTTTCAAGTTCCTTCATTCTATTTTGCATCTTTTCAATTTTTGCAACCACAAAGATTGCGAGTATACCACTTAACAATATAAGTACTGCGGAGATTGAAATAAATATTAAATGGGCTTTTGCTGTTCTTAGCAGTTCCTCTGCTGGATATGGATGGAGAGCAACTCTAAGTATATGGGATTTATTTAAAAAGTTTATCTTTGTATCAGACACAAAAACTTCTTCTCCTGTTCCTAAAACAATTCTGTGATAATAAGGGCTTGGGGATGAGAGGATGTTTTTAATCTCTTTAAATTGCTTTCCAATTAGAAGAGGATTTGAATGAAGCACTACTTTTCCTTCAATATCATAGAGGGCAAGAAATGCTATACCTTCCCATCTTTCATCAATAAGCATTTGAGACATAATGATGCTTCCTTCTGTTTGAAGCTGATTCGGATTTAAATTTTGAATAAGGCTGTTGAGAGTTACAGTAATTCCAATTGCTTGCATCTTTAGAGCTTCTTCTGTAGCATTTCGTGCATTTTTATATAAAAAATATCCACTGATGATAAGCATTGTGGAGGATATTAGCACAATTATAAAAATAACTAACTTTGCTGTAAAATGCCTTTTTTTGATAGCTCTACCTCTCTGTAGACTTCTTCGGGGTTGTCAATGTATTTTGGAGAAATGTGCAATATTTTTAACTCCCCAACACCTGCTTCCCTTGCAATTTTTCCAGTTACCCAAGCTGTAAGATGATTTCTTTCCAAAGCTCTCTCTCTGTCTCTATTTAAAAAAAAGGCTTCACAAAAGAGGATGTCCGAACCACTTACAAATTGGATTATTTTCTCAATATTTTCATCAATTGGGGCAACATCCATTACATAGGAAATTTTTTCTCCCTTTGTTATCAACAGAATATTAAAAAGTTCTTCAAATGGTATAGCACCCTTTGGAGTTTGTATTGGAATATTTGAATTATCTGTTTTAGGTTTTAGCATTGTTTCAGCGTTATACTCGTAATTTGCTTTAATTATTTTTTTTAACTCTCCAAGCCACGGACCTATTTGAAAGCCATGTTTTTCAAGTTCAGTTTTATTGATATTTATATGGAAATCTTCTTCTATTGCATAAGCTATTACAGGAATTCCATGCGATAACTCAATTGCTTTTACTTTGAATAACGGCTCATTAAGAATGATGTTATCCACTATCTGCACTGAATATGTTGTCTCTATTTCAAAACCTTTAGATGCTATAAATCGTGCAACTTTCATCTCACTTCCTTTGATGGCATAGGCTTCAATTTTTAAGGGATAATCTGCAACAAGATTCCATGTATAACCCCTTAGTTTTCCCCATACACAATCAATGATATTTTCAGGACCATAGATTCTGAGTGGTTCTTCTCTTCTTAAAATTGCCCTCAATACTTGGTCAAAGCCAATAAAGTGATCAATATGGGTATGGGTGACAAAGATATCACTTACCTTAAGTAATTCATTAAATGGAATTTTTCTTATATCTCCTACATCAAGAAGTAATGCTCTTTTTTCTCTTAAAAGTTTAATAAAAACGCATGGGTCACCAAAGGCATCATTAATAATTTTGTAATGAAAAAGTTTTGCCATAATGATATAATTATACAAAAAAGCTTATGAATGATGAATGTTGAATTTTTGTTGATGCTTTAAGTCAATGCTGAACATTCATCATTAATATCAAAATTGGAGGGTGGACTATGTCTGAATTGAGAAGAGATCCTGTATCTGGAAGATGGGTAATAATTGCTATTGAAAGGGGTAAAAGACCATCTGATTTTACTCCTGTAAGCCAGAAAAGAAAGGTCAAAGGTTTCTGCCCTTTTTGTCCGGGTAATGAGCATACTGCACCAAATGAAATAATAGCTTTCAGACCTCCAAACACAGCTCCCAATACTCCTGGTTGGTCATTAAGGGTTGTTCCAAATAAATTCCCAGCTCTTCAGATTCATGGAGACCTGAATAAAAGGGGAGAGGGTGTTTATGACAAAATGAACGGAATTGGTGCCCATGAGGTAATCGTTGAAACACCTGATCACCTTGCATCACTCTCAACAATGCCTCTTAAGGCTGTTGAAGATGTTTTATGGGCATATTATTTTAGAATTACTGACCTTAAAAAGGATGTGAGATTCAAGTATGTGATGATTTTTAAAAATGAAGGCGAGTCAGCAGGAGCAACCATTGAACACTCCCATAGCCAGCTTATTGCTTTACCAATTGTTCCACATCATGTAGCAGAAGAGATATTTTATTGCAAAAGACATTTTGAGCTTAGAGACAGATGTTTATTTTGCGATATAATTGCACAGGAACTTGAGGCTGAAAAAAGATTGATATATCAAAATGAGGCTTATATTGTTATAGCACCTTTTGCTCCAAGAGAACCCTTTGAAACATGGATTTTGCCTAAAAGGCATGAATCAAGATTTGAACCAAGAGATAAGAGCTTTATGCTTTTAGCAGATGCTTTGCAGACAACCCTGAAAAAGCTTGATGCGGTTTTGGAAACTCCGCCATACAACTATGTTCTTCATACTTCACCATTTAACAATGAAGATAACGAATACTATCACTGGCATATTGAGATTATTCCAAAACTTACAAAGCTTGCAGGATTTGAATGGGGTTCAGGATTTTATATAAATCCAACTCCTCCTGAAGAGGCTGCCAAGTTTATGCGGGAGGCGAAAACATGAAAGTAGCTTTAGTTTCAGCAGAAGCCGTCCCTTTTTCAAAAACAGGGGGACTTGGTGATGTTGTTGGAGCTTTATTTAAAGAATTTTTAAAAGCCGGCGTTGATGTAAGGTTTTTTTTGCCCTATTATCGGATAACAAAAAATAACTTCTCCGACAAAGTTGAAGATGTAGGCATAGTTTACGGAGTTCAGATAGGAAATAGCAAAAAATTTGGAGCTGTCCGTTCAGCAAAGGCATATGTTGACAGCGAAGACAATTTGATATTGAAGCCTGACAAGTCTGGAAACATATTCTTTATAGAACATAATGATTTTTTTGACAGGGAACAGCTTTATGGCACAAATTACGGTGAGTATCTTGACAATGCAGAGAGATTCATATTTTTCTCAAGGGCAATTCTTGAGATATGTAGAGTTTTGGATTTAAAAGTCCGCATCATACATTGCCACGATTGGCATACTTCTTTGATTCCATTATACTTGAAAACCTTATACAAAGAATGCCTTTGTTTTGAAAAAACCAAGACAATATTAACAATCCATAATTTAGGATATCAGGGAGTGTTTCCAAAAGATAAGCTTGAACTGACAGGTTTTGGCTGGGAGATGTTTCATATAGACTGCCTTGAATTTTATGGAATGGTAAACTTCCTAAAGGCTGGAATATTTAATGCCGATTACATAACAACTGTTAGTCCTACCTACGCGAAGGAGATACTGACACCAGAATTTGGATTCGGACTTGATGGAGTTTTAAGAAAAAGACAGGATAGATTGACGGGAATTTTAAATGGCATTGACTATAAAATCTGGAATCCTGAGAAAGACCCGTATATTATTGCAAATTACGACAAAGAAAACATCGAGGATAAAAGGAAAAACAAAGAAGAGATTATGAAAATAGCCAATCTCACAGGTTCACTTGATAGTCCTCTTGTTGCTTTCATAGGTAGAATGGTGTCTCAGAAGGGCGCAGATTTAATTGCAGATGCAGTCCCTTCTTTGATAGAGAAAGGAATCAATTTTGTGTTTGAAGGAACAGGAGAAAATTATTATGAAAACAGAATTAGAGAACTTCAAAATAAGTATCCTTCAAAAATTTTTGCTTATATCGGATTTGATGAGGTTTTAGCCCATAAAATATATGCAGGAGCTGACGCATTGCTTGTGCCTTCAAAGTATGAACCCTGCGGACTCAGTCAACTTATTGCAATGAGATACGGAACAATTCCAATTTGCAGAAAAACAGGCGGACTTGCAGATACTGTTGAAGACGGCTTAACAGGCTTTCTCTTTGATAATTATACAGTTGAGGATTTACAAAAAGCGGTATTTCGTTTTCTGGAAATATATCATTTTCAGGAAAGATTCAATAAAATGAGACTTAATGCAATGGAAAGGGATTTTTCTTGGAAGAAGTCTTGTTATGAATACTTAGAACTTTATAGGAAGCTAAGCCTATGAGAGAGAGAGAAGCATTATATGAACTTTTAAAATTGCTTGAAATCTCCGAAGAACCTGAACTGCTTTTTGAAAGGCTGATTTTCCATGTTTCAGAGCTTATGAATGCTCAGGGCGCTGTGATGAGGATTATTGAAAATGGCAATTTGAAAACTGTTGCTAAATATAACATTGATACTGATAAAAACATTGTAAAGATTGAAGGAGGACTATGTAGCGAGGTTATAAATGAAGGCAGAGTAAAGACTTTTGGAAGAGAACAGCTATTAGGCAAAGAATTAGATGTTCCTGCCTATTCTTTAATATGTATACCGTTGAAAATTCATGAAACGATAAAAGGAATAATTTTCGTTTATAACAAGATTGACTCTGAAGAAGGCTATGGTGAGTTCTCTGATGAGGACATAAAATTAGCTGAACTTTTCTCTGGAGTTGCATCTCTTATTATTCTCAAATCCTTAAAATTCAAAGAAACTGCTGAGCTTAAAAGCTATCTTGAAAGTCTCATCCAGAGTTCTGCAGATGCAATTATT
Source organism: Thermodesulfovibrio hydrogeniphilus (assembly GCF_054657355.1). Taxonomy (NCBI): domain Bacteria; kingdom Pseudomonadati; phylum Nitrospirota; class Thermodesulfovibrionia; order Thermodesulfovibrionales; family Thermodesulfovibrionaceae; genus Thermodesulfovibrio; species Thermodesulfovibrio hydrogeniphilus. Next base: position 1,484,209 of record NZ_BAAHYW010000001.1, on the reverse strand, counting down.
GCAACCAATCTTGAAAACATAGTAACCGCATGGAATCAGGGTGCTGAGAATATTTTTGGATATAAAGCTGAAGAAATTTTGGGAAAGCCTATACCAATAATTCCCGATTTTTTAATTGAGGTTGAAAAATTCTACTCTGAAAGAATTAAACAAGGAGAGACACTGAAGGATATTGAGACAGTAATGATTAACAAAGAAAGCAAACTCATAGAAGTCAGTCTTACAATGTCTCCTATTAAGAATGAAAACGGGCAAGTAATAGGCATAAGCAGAATCATTAGAGACATTACTGAGAGGAAAAAGCTTGAGAGAGATTTGATAAGAAGGAATGAGGAGCTGGCAAAGATTCTTTTTGTCAGTTCTGCTGTAAGAAGCACATTAGAGCTAAATAAACTTTTGAGAATGATTTTAACTGTTATTACAATGGGTGAAGGACTTGGTTTTAACAGAGCTGTTTTGTTTCTTCTTGATGAAGAATCTCGCACATTGAAGGGTGTCATGGCTGTTGGGCCATCAAGCTATGAGGAGGCTTGGCAGATATGGTCAAGCATGACAAAGGAGAAAAAAACGCTTTTTGAGGTTTTGGAAGACCTAAGCAGACAGGAGCTTGAAGCAGACAGTTTTCTGGAGAGGTTATGTAAAAACATTTCCATATCTATTGATGAAAACACACCTCTTGTTAAGTCAGTCAAGGAGAAAAGAGTTTATAATATCAAAGATGTTCATAAAGAAGAAGCTGATCCAATAATAATTCAGCAATTAGGAAGTCACGCTTATGCAATAGTTCCACTTATTTCAAAAGGCAAAGCCATAGGAGCTATATGGGTTGATAACTTTTATACAAAAAAGCCTATTACTGAGCAAGATATCAATTTTCTGAAAGGCTTTGCTGATCAAGTAGCTGGAGCAATTGAAAACGCATGGATATTTGAGAAAGTAGACAGAGCGGAAAAAGAGCTCAATATGCTATTCAATTCCATAACAGACCTCATATACTATACGGATGAGAATTTTACTATCAAAAAAGTAAATCGTTCTTTCTTGAAAAAAATTGAACTAAGTGAAAACGAAGTAATTGGTAAAAAATGTTTTCAACTTCTCCATAAAACCGAAACACCTTTTAAGGCTTGTCCCCATCTTAGGGCAATTCAAACAGGGAGAGCATCTGTTGGAGAGCTTGAAGAGAACTATCTTGACGGAGTTTATGTTCTTTCAAGCTCTCCAATTTTTGATAATTCTGGAAAATTGCTGGGAACAATAAATGTTGCAAAGGATATAACTGAGATAAAAAAATTAAGGGAAAAAATTATAGTCATGGAAAAAATGGCAGCTTTGGGTGAAATGGCAGCACAGGTTGCCCATGAAATCAGAAATCCTTTGCTTGCAGTAGGTGGATTTGCCAAAAGACTTCACAAACAACTAACAGATGAAAACATGAGGGAATACACAAAAGTTATTATTGATGAGGTCATGAGACTTGAAAGCATATTGAAAGAGATACTGAGTTTTGTGAAGCCATACGAAATGAGCAAAGAACCTTTAAGTATTAAAAAAATGTTCTCAGACGTTGAAAATCTAATAAAAACTACAGTTCGGGAAAATAACAACGAACTTTTTGTGGAAGTAGAGGATGATTTTCTAATTCTTGGAAATTACGATAAATTGAAAGAAGTTTTTCTTAATATGTTAACAAATGCCAATGAAGCAACGAAAAATGGTAAAATTTACTTAAGAGCTAAGAAAAATGGTTATTTGCCTGAGGAAATTAGGGATAAAGGTAGTAAGTATGTTGTATTGGAGGTTGAAGACACGGGAATAGGAATATCAAAAGAAAACATGAAGAAAATTTTTAATCCTTTCTTTACAACAAAAGCCAGCGGAACAGGACTTGGACTTGCTATATCAAAAAGAATAATTGAGGAGCATGGTGGAATAATTGAGGTTGAAAGCGAACTTAACAAGGGAACAGTTTTTCGTATATATTTGCCAGTTTATGAAGAGACTCAAAATAATATTTAAGGGATGTTGAGCAAAACTTTTTTGCTTAAGGAGGATTTGTATGAAGATAATGGTTGTAGATGATGAAAGAAACATACTCATGCTTTATAAGGCTGAGTTTGAGGAAGAAGGATATGAGGTTGTAACAGCTAACTCAGGCAAAGAAGCTCTTGAGCTTTTTGAGAGGGAAAAGCCTGATCTTGTAACCCTTGATATTATGATGCCGGATGTAGATGGAATTCAGGTATTAAGACAGTTAAAGGAAAAAAATCCGAATATCCCAGTAATTATGTTGACAGCCTATGATTACAGAGATGATTTTTCTATATGGGCTTCAGATGCCTATGTGGTTAAATCCTCAGATTTAGGACCACTTAAAGAAACAATTAAGCAGGTGGCTGAAAGATACGGACTAAAATGAAAAAATTTGCCATAGTTTTATTTTTTGTTATATTATTTCCACTTATGGGATTTTGCGAGCTAAAGGAAGAAAAATTAAAAAACGGGCTTAAATTAATTATTGTTGAGGACAAGGCATCTCCAATGGCTACTTTTCAGGTGTGGTATAAGGTAGGTGCTATTGATGAATTGGAAGAAAAGTCTGGAATAAGCCATCTTTTGGAACACCTTATGTTCAGAGGCAGTAAAAACTATCCTGGAAATGTGTTCTCAAAAATTGTTCAATCTCATGGTGGAGTGGATAATGCCTTTACAACAAAGGATTATACTGTTTATTATCAAAAGTTTGCACCACAAAAATTACATGTATCTATAGACCTTGAATCAGACAGAATGGTTAATCTTCTTTTGAGTCAGGAAGACTTTGAGCTTGAAAAGAAGATAGTGCTTGAAGAAAGAAGACAGAGATATGAGGACAGCCCTGAAAGTCTAATTATTGAGGAAGTAATTGGCGCAGCATTCAAGGCTCATCCTTATAGAAAGCCTGTAATTGGATGGACAGAAGACATAGAGAGAATTACGCTTGATGATGTGGCAAAACATTATCAACAATATTATTGCCCAAACAATGCCTTTATCATTGTTGCTGGAGATGTTAACTCCGATGAAATTATAAAAAGCATCAGAGAAAAGTTTGAACCAATTCCCTCATGTCAGAAAAATCCCGAAAGAAGACTTTTATATGAGCCAAAACAGTATGGTGAAAGAAGAGTTATTCTAAAAAGACAAACACATCTTCCAATGCTTGTAATGGCATATAAAGTTCCAGCTTATCCTGATAAGGATAGTATTTCCCTTGAAATTTTAAGCACAATCTTGGGAGAGGGTAAAAGTTCAAGGCTTTACAGAAAGCTTGTAAGAGAAAAATCATTGGCAGTTGACATTTCAACATCCAATTCTCCGCTAAGCAGGGATGGCTTTCTATTTTTTATTGTTGCATACATTAAAGAGCAGGATAAAATTGAGGAGGCAGAAAAAATAATCAAGGAAGAGATAGAGAAGCTAAAAAATGAAAAGCCTGAAAAAAAGGAGATAGAAAAAGCAAAGAACCAAGTTGAGGCATCTTTTCTTTTCAGTCAAGACTCAGCCTTTGGACACGCCCTATTTGTTGGTAGATTTGAGATTCTTGGTAATTGGCGAATGATTAATCAATATCGTGAAGATAGTTTGAAAGTGACTGAGGATGATGTGCAAAGGGTAGCACAAAAATATTTTAAAAATGATAACCTTACTGTGGGGATTTTAATTCCGGAATGAATAAAAGAATTTTAATTATAACTTTGTTTTTTATCATATTTTGCAATTATAACTTTGCAGGAGCATTTAACATGGATTTTAAAACATACAATCTTGAAAACGGTGTAAAGGTAAAATATACCTATCGTAACAGCATTCCTATAGTCTATATTACTGTTTTAATTCCCGCATCCCCATTGGATGAAGCCAAGCCATCGCAGGCATATCTTACAGCTCAGTTGCTTACTCACGGGACTAAATCCCGCTCTGCAAAGGATATTGAAGATGCTATTGATTTTCTTGCAATATCAATAGAAAAGAAGGTTACAGCTGATTTTACAGCTCTAACTCTTTCAACAACAAAAAGGCATCTAAAGGAAGCAGTTGCTTTGTTTTTTGATATCCTTAAGAATCCGACATTTCCCGAAGAGGAGTTTAAAAAAGAGCTCTCCATTCTGGAGAATTCTTTAAGGCAGATGGATAAAGAACCCTCATACATAGCAGGTAAAAAATTCCTTAAAGCACTTTTTGGAGAACATCCTTACGGCAGACCTGTTGAGGGAGAGGCAGAATTACTTAAGGATTTAAAAAGAGAAGACATTGTCAACTTTTACGAAAAGTTTTACAAACCCGACAAAATGATTTTTTCCATTATCGGAGACCTCACTGAAAGTGAGATGGAAGAACTTTTGGAGACGCATATAAAGTCATGGGAAGGAAAATCTCCTGATAGAGCGATATTTGCACCAAAATCCATAAAAAGGGAAAAGCCTTTGGAAGTTTTCGTCAAAAGGGATGACTTGACACAGTCAACAATTGTTCTTGGATTTGAGGGGATATCAAGGAAAGACCAAGATTATTATGCATTCAGTGTTATGAATTACTTGCTTGGCGGTGGAGGACTTACATCAAGGCTTGCAAGGAGTATACGGGAGGAACAGGGACTTGCTTATTCAATTTACAGCATCTTTTCACCGTATCTTATGCCGGGAGATTTTCATATTGAAGTTAAGACAAAGACAGAAAATACTAAAAAGGTCATTCAGATGATTGTTAAAGAGATAGAAAAAATAAAAAAAGAGGGAGTCACAGAGGAAGAGCTAAAAGAAGCAAAGTCCTTTCTTATTGGAAGCTTTCCTTTGAGAATTGATACAATGAAAAAAATTAGCGAATTTCTCTGTGTTGTTGAATTTTACGGACTTGGCGATGATTATGTAGCTAAATATCCTGAATACATTGAACGAGTCACCAAAGAAGATATCAAAAGAGGTGCAGAGAGATTTCTTAACACAGATTCATATATTGTGGTTGTAGTTGGTAAAAATCTATAGATTTAAACTTTTTCCAGTATAAATATTCACTTCCAGAGGAACATGAAGAGAAAAGTTTTTCATCTCTTCATCCACAATCTGCTTTACTCTATCAATATTTTTTTCATGTGACTCAATGACTATTTCATCATGGATTTGAATAATTATCCGTGCATTCAGATTTTCCTGTTTAATTCTATGATAAATTCTGGTCATTGCAATTTTTATAATATCCGCAGCTGAACCTTGAACTCTTGCATTAACTGCCATTCTCTCAGCCTGTTGTCTTAAGTTCTGGTTTGGACTTTTTATTTCAGGTATTGGACGGATTCTTCCAAAGAGTGTTTTCACAAAGCCCTTTTCACGGGCAAAATTAATACTTTGTTCAATAAAATCCTTCACCTTTGGATATCGTAAGAAATAAAGATCAATAAGTTCCTCAGCCTTTTCGTATGGAAATTTAATTGATTCTGAAAGACCAAAGGCACTGATACCGTAGGTAATACCGAAGTTTACAGTTTTGGCAATCCTTCTGTGCTCTTCTGTTAATTGGTTTTCAGAAATGGAGAAAAGCTCCATTGCAGTTGCTTTATGAATATCTTTGCCTTTTATGAAAGCATCAATGAGATTCTGATCTTCACTTAAATGTGCAAGGAGTCTGAGTTCAATTTGTGAATAGTCGGCGCTTAAAAATAGACAACCTTCCTCTGGAACAAAAACCTCTCTCAGATACTCAGCCCATTGTCCTTTAACTGGAATATTTTGTAGATTTGGCTCACTGCTAATTAATCTTCCTGTGCTTGCTACAGTTTGAGACCATTTTGGATGAATTCTTTTGGTTGAGGGATTGATGAAATTCTTAAGGGGAATTAGATAACTTGTAAAAAGCTTGTTCAGTATTCTGTAATTTATCACTTCCTGTGGAAGCTCATGCTGAAGGGCTAATTCTTCCAAAACCTCCATTTCAGTTGAGCGAGCTTTTTTGCCTTTTTTTCTTGATTTTAATCCTAATTTATCATATAAAACCTCAGCAAGCTGTTTTGGAGAGTTGATGTTAAATTCAAATCCTGTGAGATTATAAATTCGGTTTTTTATTTTTTCAATCTCAACTTCAATCATTGCAGTAAGCTCATTAAGTTTTCTTTCATCAACCTTAATACCAGCTTTTTCCATTTCATAAAGAACTTCAACAAGGGGCATTTCTATGTCGTAATAAACATTATCAAGCTCTTTTTCCTTGAGTTCGTTCATGAGTTTTTCATAAAGCTTTAACATCAATGATGGTTGAAGCTGTATTGAGAGTTCTTTGTTGTATATGGTTCCAAGATAATCAAGTAAAAGCTCATTTAAATCGTATTTTGCCTTGTTTGGATTGAGCAGATATGCAGCGATCATTAGGTCAAAGAAAGGCGGAGTGATTGGTGTCTCCAGACTGGTGGCTTGTGAGTAGTGGGTGGCGGACAGAAATTTAAAGATGTCTTTAGCATTGTATAAGATTTTCATAAGATTTGATGACATAAGCTCGTATAGTTGTTTTTCAGGAATGTCAAACTCTGCTATAAGATTATCTACTCCAACGATTGCTTTACTATCAGATAATGTTAAGGAGAATAAGCCCTTTTTGTAGATAGTGCTTAATATATCTTTTTTTTCTGCTTTAGTTATGTTAGTTGAAATTTGCTCCTCAGGCAAAATTTCTTTAATAAGAGAGCGAAATTCAAGTTCCTGAAATATTTTTATAAGGTTTTCCCTGTCAGGTTCTTTAATTTTAAGCTCTTCAAGTTTAATATCAATTGGTGCATCTTTATTTAAAAACACAAGCTCTTTGCTTAATTTTAGCGAGTTTTCATTTTTTCTTATTAGCTCTGCAACCTTTGATGGTTTTATTATTGCAATATTTTTTAAAATGTTCTCAACTGAGCCATATCTCTTTATCAATTCTGCTGCAGTCTTTTCTCCAATTCCTTTTACTCCGGGAATATTATCAATAGAATCTCCAACAAGAGCCATGAAATCCGTAAGTTTTTCAGGCAATACACCAAATTTCTTTAAGACACTCTCTTTGTCAATTAGCAAATCATTGAAAGGGTCATAAATTTTGACTCTATCAGAGACAATCTGCATCATGTCTTTATCAAGTGTTACTATATAAAAATTAAAATCTTCATCTTTTAACTTCTCAACCACTGAGGCGATAATGTCATCTGCTTCATATCCGGGCAACTCAATTCTTGAAATTCCTAAAGAATCAACAATTTTTTTTATGTAATCAATCTGAATGGGCAGGTCTTTAGGTGTCTCTGGTCTCGTTACTTTGTAATCTTCGTATACTTTATGTCTTTTTGTAGGATGAGGACTGTCAAAGGCAATAAGCATATGATTAACATTTTTCTCTTTCAGAAGTCTTAGAAGCATTCTTGTAAAGCCGTATGTGGCATTTGTGGGCGTGCCCTTTGAATTTCTGAGATCCTTTATTGCATGATAAGCCCTGTATACAAAACAGCTTCCATCTAAAAGATAAATCTCTTTTTCCATAACTTTTTATGATAACCTAATTTGAGCGATTTTTTATAGGCAAACCTTTGTAGCCCAAAAATAGCGATAGAAATCCAATAATTGGTATAACCATTTGAAAATTAAGTATTTTTTGCTGTCATTGCGAGCATCCGTTAGGATGCCGAAGCAATCTCTGAAACCATGCTATCTCTCGCAACAGGGGCTCGCAGGGACGAATTGTTGGATTTCTAAGCTGTCGCTCTGTAGCACTGTCGCTCTTTGGCACTATGATGGCGAGACTGCTTTCTCCTCACTTCGCTCGGAGTCGCAATGACGTCCTTTTCTGTCATCACGAGGCTTGCTCTAGCAAGCCGAAGTGATCTCAGAGATTACTTTACACCCTTCGTGTTCTTGCAATGACGATGAGGAAGAGTTCTCGTAATGACGAAGAGGGAGGGAAGGCAAAAGGGGAGAGTTATTCGGCTCGTTTGGAGGCTTAAAGTGACGGCTATCTATTTTTCGTTATAATAAAACATGGACTTTTTTAGATTAAGAAAAACTTTCCTCTCTGCAAAGAGATTAAGGGAAATACTGAATGTATTCATAAAGCACGGTTTTGGGCAAATAATTGACCAAATTCATCTTGGAAAATATATTCCAATTAGAAAAAGGCTTAGAACTTTTGGAAAATGGGAATCTGAAAGGCATTTGAGTGCTCCTGAACGCTTGAGAATGGCATTTGAAGAGCTCGGACCAACATTTATAAAACTTGGACAACTATTTGCCTCAAGACCTGACCTTGTTGGTATCAATATTGCAAATGAATTTAAAAAACTTCAGGACAGAGTATCACCATTTCCTGTTGAAAGGGCATATGAAATCATTGAAACTGAGCTTGGTGCACCTGTTGATAAAATTTTCAAATCTTTTAATCCTGTCCCAATTGCTGCAGCCTCAATAGCTCAGGTTCATGAAGCAGTTCTTATGAATGACAAAGAGGTTATTGTAAAAATAAGAAGACCGGGTATTAAACAGCAAATAACGCTTGATATAATGATTCTTCAGACATTAGCTAAAATGGCTCTCAAGCATATTCCTGAAAGCAGAAATTTTGATCCAGTTGGATTAGTTGAAGAATTTGCAAATTCAATCACAAAAGAACTTGATTTCCAAAGAGAAGCAGCAAATTGTCTGATTTTCAGCAAAAATTTTGAAAATAACGAAAAAGTATATATTCCAAAGATATACAAAGAGTTTACCACAGAGAAAATCCTTGTAATGGAGAAAATCAATGGAATAAGAATAGATGATAAAGAAATGTTAAAGGAAGCTGGCTATAATCTTAAAAATGTTCTAAATACGCTTATAGAAGCATATTTTATTCAGATATTTGAACACGGATTTTTTCATGCAGACCCCCATCCGGGAAACATTTTAGTTATTGATAATGAAAGAGTTGCTCTTATAGATTTTGGTATTGTAGGACGAATTGATGATGATTTTAAGAAATCCTATGCTAATGTGGCATTGTCAATAATAAACAAAGATATTGATAAATTAATTCAAGAATATATTAAACTTGGCATCATTCCAGAAGAAGAAACTCCAGAAAAAATAGAGAGAAAACTAAAGAAGGACATAGAAGATGTACTTTTACCTATCTACTCATTTTCATTGGATAAGATAAATATCGCAGAGGCTGTTGAAGCTGTTATAGAGGTATCTATAAAATATGGACTTAAATTTCCATCTGAGCTCTTCTTGATAAACAAAATTTTATTCATGATAGAAGGGCTTGCAAGGGAGCTTAAGCCTGACATCCATGTAATTGAGTTCATAAAGCCCCTTGCTCAGAAGCTCCTCAGCAAGAGAATTACTTCGGAATTTTATTTTGAAAAATTAAAAACTTTCAAAACCGAAATCGGAGAAGCTTTTCATACAATTCCATCTCAATTGAAAACACTTCTTAGAAAAGCAGTGAGGGATGATATAACTGTAAAAATGTTCCATGTAAATTTACCTGAATTCATAAAAGACATTGATAGAGCAAGCAACAAAATTGCTTTCAGTTTAATTGTAAGCGCAATGATACTGAGTTCAGCAATAATGCATGCTGCAGAAGTAAAGCCTTTGTTTCATGGAATATCACTTTTCGGATTAATTACTGGTGTTGTGGCTTTTTTTCTTGGAGTGTGGTTGATTATTTCAATTATTAAGTCTGGCAGGCTTTAGCAAGTCTTTTTAAGAATTTCAATTTTTGTATGCTATAATACTTTTTATGGGTGCAAAAAAGGGATATTTTGGTCAGTATGGTGGAAGATATGTCCCTGAAACTTTGATGCCTGCCCTTGAAGAGCTTGAAAAAGCCTTTCAAAGAGCAAAAAGGGATAAAGAATTTAATGCCGAGTTTGAAGCTCTACTGAAGGATTATGTCGGAAGACCCACTCCTCTTTATTTTGCAAAAAGATTAACTGAGTATCTTGGTGGAGCGAAGATTTATCTTAAAAGAGAGGACTTAGCGCACACAGGTGCCCATAAAATAAATAATGCTCTTGGTCAGGCTCTTCTTGCAAAAAGGCTTATGAAAAAAGAAAGAATTATCGCTGAGACAGGTGCAGGTCAGCACGGTGTTGCAACTGCAACAGGTGCAGCATTGGTGGGACTTACGTGTGATATCTATATGGGAACTGAGGATATAAGAAGGCAGGCACTTAATGTTTTTAGAATGAATCTTCTTGGAGCAAGGGTTGTTCCAGTTGATATTGGCTCAAAAACTTTAAAAGATGCGATAAATGAGGCATTAAGAGACTGGACAACAAATGTAAGAAACACTCATTATGTAATGGGAACAGTTTTTGGGCCCCATCCTTATCCTTCACTTGTAAGATTTTTTCAAAGTGTAATAGGAAGAGAGGCAAAAAAACAAATTCTTGAAAAAGAAGGCAAACTTCCTAATCTTCTTATAGCATGTGTTGGAGGAGGAAGTAATTCAATTGGACTTTTCAGTGCTTTTCTTAAAGACAAGGATGTTCAGATGACAGGAGTTGAGGCAGGTGGAAAGGGAATCCATACAGGAATGCATGCTGCAAGATTTGCTGGTGGAGAAAAAGGAATTTTTCAGGGATGCTTAAGTTATGTTCTTGAGGATGAAGATGGCAACATTCTTCAGACCCATTCAGTCTCTGCAGGTCTTGATTATGCCTCTGTTGGGCCTGAGCATGCTTATTTAAAGGATATTGAAAGAGTAAAATACACTTACGCAACAGATGATGAGGCTCTTGAAGCCTTTGAGCTATTAAGCAGACTTGAAGGCATAATTCCAGCCCTTGAGTCAGCCCATGCAGTTGCTGAAGCAATAAAGGTTGCTCCGAAAATGTCAAAGGACTCTATAATTATTGTCAACCTCTCAGGAAGAGGAGACAAGGATGTTCAGGAAGTTGCAAGAATAAAGGGTATTACTCTATGAACGGATTTGCTTTAAGAAAAAGGCTTGAGGATATAAAAAAACAAGGTAAAAGGGCATTTATTCCATACATTATGGCAGGAGACCCAAATCTTGATGAGACTGCCAAAAGACTAACAATTCTGCAAAATGCAGGTGCAGATGCTATAGAGCTTGGAGTTCCTTTCACTGATCCGCTGGCTGATGGACCTACAATTCAAAGGGCAGCAGAGAGGGCACTTATGTCTGGCACAACTTTAAAGAAAATTATAGGTTTTCTTAATGATTTAAAAGGACAAATAGATGTGCCTTTAGTTCTTATGACATATCTTAATCCAGTTTTTCGCTATGGAGTTGAAAAATTTTTCAAAGATGCAAAAGAAGCTCAAATCTCTGGAGTTATTTTTCCAGATTTAACTGTAGAGGAAGCCTCTGTTTACAAAGAATTTGCCAAAAAATACGGAGTTGATACAGTATTTTTAGTTGCACCTACATCTACTCCTGAAAGAGTTAAAAAAATTGCTCAAGCATCAACAGGTTTTGTTTACTATGTCTCAATTACAGGAATTACTGGCTCTGGATTAAATTTGGAAAAAAGCTTTGAAGAGCATATAAATTTTGTAAAAAGCTTTGGAAAACCTGTATGCGTAGGATTTGGAGTAAGTAAGGCTGAAGAGGCAAAATACATAGCCCAGTTTGCCGATGGAGTAATTGTTGGAAGTGCAATAGTAAAAGCTTTTCATGAAAAGCCAGATAAAGCTTTTGAATTTATAAAATCCTTAAGAGAGGCAATATAAATGGCTTGGTTTAAGAGAAAAGAGCCTAAAATTGAAAAAAAAGTAAAGATTCCTGAAGGCTTATGGGTTAAGTGTGAAAATTGCAAGGAAATTATATATCGTAAGGAACTTGAAAACAATTTTAAAGTTTGTCCAAAGTGCAATTATCATTTTAGGATTTCAGCAAGGGAGAGAATCTCACTTCTTACTGACAATGGAAGCTTTATAGAGCTTGACTCTGAGCTAACCTCTCCAGACCCATTAGGTTTTCAAGATACCAAACCTTATAAAGATAGACTGCAGGAGAATGAAAAGAAGACGGGCATGAAGGAAGCTGCAATTTACGGAGATGCAAAGATAAACGGAAGAGATGTTGTTATTGCTGTGCTTGACTTTTCATTCATGGGCGGAAGTATGGGAACAGTTGTAGGAGAAAAGGTGGCAAGGGCAGCAGAAAGGGCATTGGATAAAAAAATACCACTCATAATCGTTTCTTCATCTGGTGGAGCAAGAATGCAGGAGGGAATGTTCTCTCTTATGCAGATGGCAAAAACTTCACAGGCAATAGGAAAGCTCAAGGAAGCTGGAGTTCTTTATATTTCTGTTCTTACAGACCCGACATTTGGTGGAGTTACAGCTTCCTTTGCAATGCTTGGAGATATAATAATTGCAGAGCCGAAAAGTCTTATTGGATTTGCTGGACCAAGAGTTATTCAGGAGACCATAAAACAGCAACTTCCTGAAGGATTTCAAAGGGCTGAATTTTTGCTTGAACATGGAATGGTTGATTTAGTAGTTGAGAGAAAAGAGCTTAAAAACACAATTTCAAGAATTATTGATATATTAATGTCACAATAATTATGGATAGTGACTGGTGAATTGAGAGTTTAGGATGAGATACAATGAAATTTTAAATGAGCTTTATCAAAGACGCACGAGAGGAATAAAGTTAGGGCTTGAGAGAGTTCTGAGAGTTTTAGATAAATTAGGCAATCCTCATAAAAGTTTTCGTTCAATTCACATTGCAGGCACAAATGGAAAAGGTTCTGTTTCAAAAATAATTTATACCTTGCTAAGAGCTCATGGGTTCAGTGTTGGGCTTTTTACATCACCCCATCTTACAAGATTTACAGAAAGAATAGTTGTAAATGAAACAGAGATTTCAGAGGAAGATGTAGTAAGACTTGTTGAAAAAGTTCGTCCCTTATCTGATGAGCTTACATTTTTTGAGTATGTTACAGTTATTGCGTTTTTGTATTTTAAGGAAAAAGGAGTGGATTACGCTGTTTTGGAAACAGGAATGGGAGGCAGGCTTGATTCAACAAATGTTGTAAAGCCTGAAATTTCAATAATTACCAGCATTGGACTTGACCACCAACAGTTTTTAGGTCAAGATTTAGCATCTATTGCCAAAGAGAAAGCAGGAATTATAAAAAAAAGCGTGCCTGTGGTGATAGCAAATCAACCAAAAGAAGCGGAAGAAATAATTATTGAAACAGCCAATAACACAGAAGCACCACTTTATATTTACGGAAAAGACTTTTACTCTAATCTAAAATTCATGTCCCTTGAAGGACTTTTATTTGATTTCTATCCACGAAATACTCCTCCCCATGCACCTATTACAGATTTATCTTTTTCTCTTACAGGACTTCATCAATTGGAAAATGTTTCTTTGGCACTTAAAGCGTTTATTGAATTTTATCCAAAATACAATGAAAATGCAATAAGAGAAGGCTTGAAAAAAGTAAAGATGCCCGGTAGATTAGAAATAATTTCGAAGAAGCCACTTATTATTCTTGATATAGCCCATAACCCTGATGGAGCATACTACCTGATACAATCATTAAAATTACTTACAGAGAAGAAGCCTGTGGTTGTATTTGGTGTTATGAAAGACAAGGATGTCAACGGTATTATTAAACATTTTGATGGATATGCTGAAAAAATAATCTTTACCTCTCCAGAGTATGAGAGAGCACTCAATTATGAGGAATTATTGAAGAGGCTCAATGGTTATTCAATAAATATTTGTTCTTCCCAAAGCCCGAAACAGGCATTTAATGAAGGACTTTCAATTTGTTATCAAAATCCAGAGTTGTTTCTTCTTTGCACAGGCTCAGTTTATCTGATCGGAGAGATAAAGGAGTTTTTAGGTGAGACAGCTATTCACAGAAAATTAGGTGAATTACTATGAAATTATCAGCAAAGATAGTTTTTTCAGTAATTTTTAGTGTCATATTTTCAGTATTTTTCGTGCCTTCTAAAGCTATATCTGTTGAAATAGTATCAGACATGCTGGAAAGATTTGAAGAGGAACAAAAGATTATCGCAACGGGAAATGTTCAGGTAGATGAGCCAAATTATAAATTAAGAGCCAATAAAGTTATATATTATGAGACAAAAAACGAGATAGAAGCCTATGGCGACTTATATTATGAAGATGAAGAGATGACAGCATGGGCAGAGGAAGGAAAATTTAATGAGGACAAAAAAACAGGAACACTCAAAAACGCACTTATTCATATAAAAAGACAGGATATGTGGGTCAAAGCTGAAGAAATTGAGCGCTTAAGCGAGATAAAATACAAAGCAAAAAATGCAACATTCTCTACATGCGAGCCTGAGCCTGATAAATCCCAACCGTGGTGTTTCACTGGTCAGTCAGTTGACCTTGTAGTTGATGACACGCTTTTTTCAAAAAACACGACTTTTAAAGTTAAAAACATTCCCTTCCTTTATTCGCCTGTATTCTGGGGACCGGGTGGGAAAAAGAAATCAGGATTTTTACCCTTTAAAATCGGAAATTCCAATACCAGAGGATTTAGTTTTTCTCCTGCCTATTACCTTGTAATTGACAGCAATAAGGATGCAACATTTTATCTGGATTACTTTTCAAAAACAGGAACAGGAAAGGGCATTGAATACAGATACATTGATTTTGATGCAAGAGGAATGTGGTATGCTTATCATATTAAAGACAAGGAACTTGATAGAGATTTCATAGAGTTTCGGGGAATTCATCTTCAAAAATTTAAACATTTTGACTTGCTTGTGGATTTAAACTATGTTAATAAAAATGAATTTTACAGGGAATACGGAGATATTCGTTCAATATCAAATACATATCTTTTTAAGGAATTTAACAAAGACCTTCAGGGAAGATATGACAGATTTTTACAGTCATCGGTTGAGTTATCTGTGCCTGCAGTTGGTTCAAGATTTTATCTTCTTGGGCAGGGATGGAAGGAACTAAAAGCTAATGAAAGCAGTCCACCAGCAAAATTTGAAATGGGATATGTCGTTTATCCTTACAGGCTTGGTGATTTCTTAATAAATTTTCAAACAAATTTGGGAGAATTTTATAAAGAAGACGGACTTAAGGGACAAAGATTTGAAATAACGCCCCAAATAACTCACACACTTGGAGAAACTGTAAAGCTCAGCCAAAAATTGAGTTTTTCTCAGATTTTTTATAATCTTGAAAAAACAGCTCCATACGAAGATGTATCCCATAGGGAGATGTTAAGCTACAACGCTAAAGTTTTTACAAGATTATATAAGCAGAATAACTCTTTTCTTCACATAATAGAGCCATTTATTGAAGGAGTGTTTATTGGCGTTAGTGGAAAACCGCCGATTTTAAAGGAAACTGAGTTAATTGATGACACTGCACTTTTTAGAGCTGGTATTTATAATAAATTGAAATTTACAGATTTCTCCCTTGAAGCAAGAGTTGCTCAGATATATGACTTAAGGGCAAAAAATGAGTGGGATAAGCTTTATCCTCTGCTTTTTGAGGGAAGACTCCATTTTTGGAAACTGAGCTTTGGATTTGACACCTACCAAAATCTTAAAAGAAAGAGAATGGAAAGGCTGAACGCATCAATTGGATTTTCCCCAGACCAAGATACAAGTATTTCAATTAGCCAAAGATATACCAGACAAGGTGCTTTGTCTCCTGCGTATTTGTGGTCTCCAACCATTAGGGAACAATACAGTTTAAAGGATGAAGAAGGCGGAATTAAGCAGTACTATCTTTCATTAATCAAAAAGCTCACTGAAAAATGGTCATTTACAGCTTATGTGAACTACGATGCAAAAGGAGCAGGATTGAGGGATTCTGCATTAAATGTAAGATATGCTGAAAAATGCTGGGCAGCAAATATAAACATTACGAGAAGACCTGTTGAGATAAAGGGAAGACAGACTTCAGATTTTAGCTTCATTATCATATTTGAACTAAAAGGTATTGGAGCAATAAAAATATGAACAGTGTTTTAGTCCTTAATAAACCAAAAGGACTCACAAGTCAGGAAGCTGTTACAGAAGTAAAGAAAATTATAAAAGTAAAAAAAGCTGGGCATGCAGGAACACTTGATCCAATGGCTACGGGAGTATTGCTTGTATGCACAAATGAAGCTACAAAAATAACTCCATTTTTAATGGAACTTGAAAAAGAGTATCTGTTTAAAGCAAGATTTGGAATTTCAACTGATACCTATGATGCGGAAGGGAAAATTTTAAATGTTGTTGAAGATTTTCAACTTGACAAAGAAAAGCTTCAAAAGGTTTTGCAAAAGTTTACAGGACAGATTATGCAGACACCTCCTATGTATTCTGCCTCTAAAGTAGAAGGACAACCTCTATATAAGCTTGCAAGAAAGGGAATTGAAGTAGAAAGAAAGCCAAAAAAAATTTTTGTATATTCAATTGAAATTGAGGAATTTTCTCCGCCATTTGTAACTTTTCGGGTTAAATGCAGTAAGGGAACATATGTGAGGTCCCTTTGTCATGATATTGGTCAGGAAATGGGCGTTGGAGCTCACATAGTAGAGCTTATAAGAACAAGAATTGGAGAATTCTCCGTAGAAAATTCAGTAAGCCTTGATGATTTGAAAAAAACTGAAATTGATGGACAGAAATTTCTTTCAATAGACAAGGCATTATACTTTTTGCCTTCAGTTAATATTCAGGACAATCTAATTAGCAGGTTTTTAAATGGAGCATCTATTAAAATTCCTTCAGGAATTGTTCCTGCAGGATGGGTAAAAGTTAAAAATAAGGCAGGAAAAATTCTTGGCATAGGTTTTGGCAATGGAGTAATTGTTAAACCTGAAAGAATTATTTGGGAGGTTGAATAAATTAGTGTCTGCAACGCAAAAATTAGTAAAAAATTTTGAAAAATTTTTAGTAAGTATCCCAATAGAAA
The DNA here is from genome assembly GCF_054657355.1 of Thermodesulfovibrio hydrogeniphilus. Classification (NCBI taxonomy): domain Bacteria; kingdom Pseudomonadati; phylum Nitrospirota; class Thermodesulfovibrionia; order Thermodesulfovibrionales; family Thermodesulfovibrionaceae; genus Thermodesulfovibrio; species Thermodesulfovibrio hydrogeniphilus. The sequence goes on along the minus strand of NZ_BAAHYW010000001.1, from coordinate 1,467,280 downwards.
AGTATCGGAAAGAGTTAATGCCTATAAAAACAGTAGAACAGGATTTACCAAAAACTCTTAATCCGTTACCAGATATGTACAAAACTTATTGGAAAGAAGAACCTGAAACTTTTATAGATATTGAAAAGTTTTTTGAAAATTGGTGGACTTCACATCTTGAACCACTTGATAAATTCATTCGGCAATATTTTTGGGGATATTCCCACCAGTTTGTATATTTAGGTTTTAAAGCACGTTTATACAGAACATTTATTTCAGTGCTAACCCAATTTCATTTTGTTTATTTGTGGAAAGCTTACTGTGATTATCCTATTGAAGTTTCTGCAGATTTGGATATTAAGGGAATTGATGCTTTAGTTCATATTAACAACTCTCGTGTAGCTTTGCAAATAAAAAAAGAAACTTATCGTTCAGAAGCAAGAGAGCGAGGGCGTTTTGCTACTCGCCAGCAAGATGTAGATTTAACTGTAGAAGTTCCATACACTGTAACACCTCCAGAAGAATGGCAAAAGAAAATAAGCAAGGCTAAAAAAGAAAAAACAAAAGAACAATATAAACTTTTCTTATGTTTGGCAAAATGTTTTCAAGATTGGTTGGAAAATGGTTTTGTTATTTTTAAATCATCTTACCCAAAAGTTGTGGAAAGCATTATTAGTGATAGAATTAAAGAAAAAGGTATTATTGGATGGCAGGAAGTTCTTAATCATCTAAAAAGTGAAAATTGTCTATAATTTAGTTAGATAGAATGAGAGAAAATGAAAGAACAAATTAAAGAATTACCGCAAAAAATAGGTGCTGTATCAACTCCCCCTTGGTTGGTGGAATTTATGGTAGAACTTGCCAATCCAAATAAGTCACACTGTCGCATTTTAGAACCAGCTTGTGGTGATTGTCCATTTCTTATAAAGTTTGCTGAAAGATATGGATATTATCATGAATTTGTTGGAATAGATATTGATCCAGAAGCAATAAATAGTGCAAAAAAACGAACATCCTTTGCGACACTAATAGAAAGTGATTTTTTATTGTGGGATTCAAATGAAAGGTTTGACATTATCATCGGCAATCCGCCTTATGGAATAATAGGTGATGCCTCGCATTATCCAATTTATGCACTTAAAGAACGCAAAACTCTTTATCGTAAAAAATTTCTTAGTTGGCAAGGTAAATTTAATATTTATGGTGCCTTTATTGAGCATGCTGTTAGATTACTTACGCCCAGTGGTAAATTAGTTTTCGTCGTTCCAGCCAGTTGGTTAGTCCTGGATGAGTTTGCTAAGTTGCGAACTTTTTTGGCATATATGGGAAAATTAATAATTTACTATCTTGGTAAAGTTTTTAAAGGACGCAATGTTTCATGTGTGGTTATGGTGCTTGAAAAAGGAGGACAAGGTTTAGAGCTTTATGACAAAAAAAATCTTCTTGTAAGAAAAATAGACTATAAAGGTGAAATAATCCGTTTTGAAACTAAAGAAACAATAGAGTGGGAAAGTAGTGGAATTCCTTTGGGTTTAATCTTTGATATTTATTTTGCTGCACGAAGTCCTGAGTTTCGTCGCCATCCATCAGTTATTACAAGACCTAAAGAAGGTTTAGTTCCTGTTTTAACAGGAAGGAACTTAAAGGCAGGATACATTGATTATGATACTTGTTTTTCAGGTTTGTGGATGCCAAAAGAGGAAGCTGTAGATTTGAGATTTTTTTATTCCTTTCCCCATATTGTTGTGGGACATACAAAAGGTTGCAGAGTTGTTGCAGCTTTAGATGAAAGATGCTATCCATGGCGTGAGGAAATTCATTTAGTTCCAAAATATGAAGGCATAAATGAAGTGGAACTGGTTAAGTATCTTAATAGTGAACATGTTCAGAATAATTTAAGGACTCTTTACCGAGATTTTATTCCACAGCTTACTATTTCACAATTAAAAATAATTCCTGTTCCTTCAGGGTTAGTTTCTGTATCAAAAGGAAAAATTTTAACTCTTTGGGAGGTTGAAGCATGATTGAAAGATACACAAGAAAAGAAATGGGTGATATTTGGAGTTTGGAGAACAAATTCAGAAAATGGCTTGAGGTTGAGATTGCAGTGTGTGAGGCATGGGCAGAGCTTGGAAAAATTCCTAAAGAAGCACTTAAGGAAATAAAAGCAAAGGCTGATTTTGATATCAAAAGAATTGATGAAATTGAAAGAGAAGTAAAACATGATGTCATTGCCTTTTTGACCTCTGTGGCTGAAAAGGTTGGACCAGTTTCCCGTTATATACATATGGGACTTACATCTTCTGATGTAGTTGATACAGCCCTTGCCCTTCAAATAAGGCAGGCATCCAAGTTAATTATGGAAGACCTTGAAAAAATAAAAGAGCTCTTCAAGGAGAAAGCATTGCAATACAAAGAAACTATATGTATGGGAAGAAGTCATGGAGTTCATGCAGAGCCGACTGTTTTTGGACTTAGATTTGCCATGTGGTATGAGGAGGCAAAAAGAAATATTGAGCGCCTTAAATCAGCAGTGGATAGAATTTCAGTTGGAAAAATTTCTGGTGCAGTTGGAACTTTTTCAAACATTCCTCCTGAGATTGAGGATATTGCTCTAAGAAAGCTTGGACTTAAACCTGAGCCTGTAGCAACTCAGGTTGTGCAAAGGGACAGGCATGCAGAATTTTTATCAGTCCTTGCCCTTATTGCAGCAATGATTGAAAAAATTGCAGTTGAGATAAGGCATCTACAGAGAACAGAGGTTCTTGAGGCAGAGGAGCCATTTACTGAAGGGCAAAAGGGTTCATCTGCAATGCCCCATAAGAGAAATCCTGTTGGATGCGAAAATCTTTCAGGACTTGCAAGGCTTGTGCGTTCCAATGCCTTTGCAAGCTATGAAAACATTGCACTCTGGCATGACAGGGACATATCCCATTCATCGGTTGAAAGAGTAATAATTCCAGACAACTGCATTCTTGTTGACTACATGCTTCATAGACTTTATGGAATTATCAAAGATTTAAGAGTTTATCCTGAAAGAATGCTTAAAAATATGAATTTAAGCTATGGACTTTACAACTCCCAGAGAGTTCTTCTTGCATTGGTAGAAAAAGGACTTACAAGGGAGCAGGCATACAAGCTTGTTCAGGCAAGGGCAATGCAATCATGGAAAGAGGGAAAGCCTTTCATGGAGCTTCTACTTCAGGATGAGGAGATAAGAAAACATCTCAGTGAAGATGAAATAAGAGGCATTTTTGATTTAAACTATTACACGAGAAACATTGAATATATTTACAGCAGAGTCTTAGGAGAATAAAAAATTTTTAGGAGGGAGAGTGTATGAGCAGAGACATTACTAAAATCAGAAACATCGCAATTGTTGCCCATGCAGGTGCAGGTAACACAAAATTGGCTGAGCAGATACTTTTTAAAACAGGACAAATTGACAGGGTAACAACTGGTGAGGCTACTGGAAAGGTAATTGATTATGAACCTGAGGAACTCGCAAGAAACATGACTTTAAGTTGTAAAGTTGCATTCTGTGATTACAAAGATTACAGAATTAACATTATAGACACACCGGGTTTTGTAAACTTCCTTGAAGATACAAAAAATGCATTGAGAGTCTCAGATGGGGCTGTTGTTATTGTGAGTGCAATCTCTGGAGTTAAGGCTGAAACAGAGAGAATATGGAAATTCTGTGATGATTACGACCTTCCAAGAATTGTTTTTGTAAATAAGCTTGATAAGGAAAATTCGTCCTTTGAAAGGGCAGTATGGGAGATAGAAAAAGTTTTCGGACAAGAAGCAATTCCTCTTACTTTACCCATTGGAGAAGGTCCTGAGCTTCGGGGAGTTGTAGATTTAATTGCTCTAAAGGCATATGTTGCTGATGGAAAAACTGCTAAAGAAATTCCGATTCCTGAGGAGTTAATGGGAAAAGTAGATGAGTATAGAAAAAAGTTTGTTGAAAAGATAGCTGAGCTTGATGATAGTCTTTTGGAAAAATACCTTGAAGGTGGAGAACTCACTGAAGAAGAGCTTAGACGTGGACTTCATGATGCCTCATTGGCAAGAAGATTTATCCCTGTATTGGCAGGCTCTGCTCTTTTAGGAATTGGAGTTGAGGCTTTACTTGATAACATCATTTTAGCGCTTCCTGATCCTAAGGAGAGGGCAAACATTTATCCAATAAAGGGAATAAATCCAAAGGATGGAAGCGAAGTTACAAGAAAGCCATCTGCTGATGAGCCTTTTGCAGGCTATGTGTTTAAGACAACTATTGATCCCTATGCAGGAAAAATATCTTATATCAGGGTATTTTCAGGAACTCTAAAGGCTGATTCAAATGTTTTAAATCCTAACACTGAAACAAAGGAAAGAATAGGGCAGGTTTACTATATTTTAGGTAAAAATCAGATTCCTTGCCAGAAGGCAGAACCAGGAGAAATTGTTGCAACTGTAAAGCTTAAAGATACACTCACAGGACATACCCTTTGCGATGAAAACAATCCAATAATTCTTCCAGAAGTTAAATATGTTGAGCCAATCATATCCTATGCAATAGCTCCAAAGGCAAAGGGAGATGAAGAGAAAGTGAGTGCAGGACTTCATAGGCTTCTTGAAGAAGACCCAACGCTAAAATTCTCAAGGGATGAAGAGTCAAAGGATATGATTTTAAGCGGTATGGGACAGGTTCATATAGAGGTTGCCCTTGAAAAATTAAAGAGAAAGTTTGGAGTTGAGGTCGTTTTAATGGCTCCTAAAGTGCCATACAGAGAGACAATTAAGGCCACTGCTTCTGCGCAGGGTAAGTATAAGAAACAATCAGGTGGAAGAGGACAGTACGGTGACTGCTGGATTCAGATTGAGCCACTTCCAAGGGGTGGAGGATATGAGTTTGTTGACAAAATTGTTGGTGGAGTCATTCCTCAACAATACCGTCCAGCAGTTGAAAAGGGAATAATTGAGACAATGAAAGAGGGAATATTAGCAGGATATCCGATCATTGACTTGAAAGTAACTCTTTATGACGGTTCATATCATCCAGTTGATTCATCTGAAATGGCATTCAAAATAGCAGGCTCTTTTGCTCTTAAAAAGGCATTTATGAATGCAAAACCTGTGTTACTTGAACCAATTATGAAGGCTGAGATAATCGTACCAGAGGAAACAATGGGAACTATTATAGGAGACCTTAATGCAAGAAGAGGTAAAGTTCAGGGAGTGGAACCACAGGCAGGAGGAAATCAAAAAATCATTGCTCTTGTTCCAATGGCAGAGATGCTTACCTATGCAAACCAGCTACACAGTATGACATCTGGAAGAGGAATCTACTCAATGGAGTTTTCCCATTATGAGGAAGTTCCATCTCACATAGCTCAGAAAATAATTGAGCAAAGACAGAAAGAGCGTCAGACAAAGGCTGAGGAATGATGAAAAAACCTTGGGGTGGCAGGTTTAAGGAAAAAACTGCAAAGGTGCTTGAAGAATTCTCACAGTCCATATCCTTTGACAAAAGGCTTTGGAAAGAGGATATTGAAGGAAGCAGAGCCCATGCAAAAATGCTTGCAAAGGTAGGAATTATCAAAGAGGAAGAATTGAAGAAAGTTCTCAAGGGACTTGATGAGATAGAAAAAGAGATTGAAGAAGGCAGATTTCAATTTAAGGAAGAGCTTGAAGACATTCATATGAACATAGAGAAAGCGCTCATTGAAAAAACCAACTCTGCAGGAGCTCGCATTCATACAGCCCGTTCAAGGAATGATCAGGTCGCAACAGATTTAAGACTTTACTTAAGAAAGAGGGTGCAGGAAATTGCCGAAGAAATTTCAAATCTTGAAAGGACTTTTGTCTCGCTTGCAGAAAAGCATATTGATACAATTATGCCAGCTTTTACGCATCTTCAGAAGGCTCAGCCAGTACTTCTTGCACATCATCTTCTTGCGTATGCATGGATGTTTGAAAGGGACAGACAAAGACTAAACGAAGCTTTGAAAAGAATAAATCAAAGCCCACTTGGTGCCTGTGCTTGCGCAGGCACCTCACTTCCTATTGACAGACATTTCACAGCAAAGGAGTTGGGATTTGAAGGAGTTATCCCAAACAGCATGGATGCAGTATCTGACAGGGACTTTGTCTGCGATGTCCTATACTGCGGAGCTATGATTATGATGCATCTAAGTAGGCTTGCAGAAGAGATAATTCTTTGGGCAACCGATGAGTTTAGTTATATTGAACTGCCAGATAGATTTTCAACTGGCTCCAGCATGATGCCTCAGAAAAAAAATCCAGACCCTGCAGAACTTATTCGTGGGAAAACAGGTAGGGTTTATGGAAATCTCGTATCAATGTTGACTGTGCTTAAAGGACTTCCTCTTACTTATAACAGGGACATGCAGGAAGATAAAGAACCTGTTTTTGATACAATTGATACAGTATGGATGAGCTTGAGAATAATAAACGAAATGCTTCCTGAGATTAAATTTAATAAAGACAAAATGAGTCAATCAGCAGAAAGAGGCTACACAACAGCAACTGATTTGGCTGAGTATCTTGTTAGAAAGGGTATTCCATTCAGGCAAGCCCATGAAATAACAGGGAAAATTGTGCTTTATTGTATTGAAAATAAAAAAGCACTTTCAGAGCTTAGTTTGGATGAATTTAAGAGTCTATATTCTAATATTGATAAAGATGTTTATGAGGTACTTACTGCGGATGGCTCTATTAAAGCAAAGTCTTCTTATGGAAGCACTGCTACAAAAATGGTAAAAGAGCAGATTAAACTACTTAAAAAAGCATTGAAAAAATGAGAATAGCAGCTATTTTTTTTATCCTATTAATTTTTTTGTCTGGATGTGGACGGAAAGCTGATCCTACTTTAGATGATTATCTTCCTCCTCAGCCAGTCAAGTCTTTTCAGCTTTCTGCAACATATGAGAAAGTTATAATTTCTTGGAGTTATCCTGAAAAAGAAATGGCTAAAGTAGAGAGCTTTCTCATAGAAAGGGAATCTTCAGAAGGGATAAAAACATTAGGATATTTCAGTAAAGACTTAAATTCGCTGGAGGACAGAGATTTTGCCTTTGAGCAGACTTATAAGTATCGGATTTTTGCAATAAGTCCAAAGGGAATATTTAGCACACCAACAGAAGCAATAATAACTCCTAAGAAGCTACCAGAGGTTGAAAATATTGCCTTTAAAATCACCAATGAAGGCGTTATGCTTACTTGGAATACTCAGGGTTCCTTTGGTTATAATATTTACAGAATGAACAATAAGGGAGAATTAACGAAGATAGGCTCAACTGATAAAAACTATTTTTCGGATAACCTGCTTTATTCAATCATTACCAAAAATACAGGTGTAAACAATGACAGCCTTGTATATCTTGTATCTACATATTTGAGTGAACAAAATTCTTACATAGAAGGCAAAAAGAGCCAAATTACAGTGCCATTGGAACAGTTCATTCCTTCAAAACCTGATGAAATTTTTTGGTCAATTAATGAATTGGGAGTTAGCATATCATGGAAAGAAGTGCCTGAGAAATGGGTCAAAGGTTATAGAGTATATAGAAAAAGGGCTAATGAACAGAATTTCAATTTTGTTGGTGAAACTTTGATACCATTATTCGTTGATGGAGAGTTTAATCTCGGCAATATAAAAGAGCCAATTTATTACAGAATTTCAACTATAGGTCCTTCAAAGGAAAGTGAATCAGTGGAAATAAAAGTGGAGGTTATAGATGGATAGAATTTTACTTGGACATGGCAGTGGTGGCAAACTTATGTATGAATTGATAAAGAAATACATCGCTCCAGTATTTGAGCTCAGTTCTCTTATGGATTCAGCAATAGTCTCCTTTAATCACTCAGGAAAAGTAGCTATAACAACTGATTCCTATACAGTTTCACCGATATTTTTCCCGGGCGGAGACATAGGAGACCTTGCAATAAATGGAACGGTCAATGACCTTGCAGTTGTTGGAGCAATTCCGCTTTATCTTACAGTTGGCTTTATCCTTGAAGAGGGATTTCCTATTTCTGATTTTGAGCAGATTTTAAAGAGTCTTTCTTTATCTGCAAAAAAAGCAGGTGTAAAGATTGTTGCAGGAGACACAAAGGTTGTTGATAAGGGAAAAGGCGATGGAATATTTATAAATACATCCGGAATAGGCATCATACCAGAAGGCATTGAGCTTTCACCTTTAAAAATAGATGTTGGAGATAAAGTTATTATCAGCGGTTCAATAGGAAATCACGGAATTGCTGTTATGAGCGAGAGAAATGGTTTTTCCTTTGAGCCTCCAGTTTTGAGTGATACGAGAGCATTGAATGGATTAATTGGAGCATTGATTAATGAGTTTCCTGATGCAATCAAAGTCATGAGAGACCCAACTCGTGGAGGGCTGGCAACCACGCTCAAAGAACTTGCGATGGAGGCAGACAGGGATATTTTGATTTATGAAAATGCTATTCCCCTTCATGATACAGTGAAAGGAGCTTGTGAGCTTCTTGGTCTTGACCCTTTGTATGTTGCAAACGAGGGAATATTTGTTGCTATTGTCAAAGCGGAAGTAGCAGAAAAAATGGTTGAATTGATGAAATCGCATCCTTTTGGGCAAGAATCTGCTATAATTGGAGAAGTTACAGGAAAAGGCGGGAAAGTTTTACTCAAGACTTTTATAGGAGGCACAAGGATTGTGGACATGCTACCGGGAGAGCAATTACCACGCATATGCTGAATTTAAGAATAAATCAAAGGAGTTTAATATGAAAAGGAGGATATTTTTTATAGCAATACTGTGCCTATGCTTTAATGTCTTTGTATTATGCTCTTATGCTCAGGAGAGTAGTTTTTTTGTTGACAGAGTTATAGCAGTAGTCAACAAAGAGGTTATTACTTGGTCTGAGCTTTACAAATTTATGGAGTTTATTTTAAGGGATGAAGTAAAAAACATGAATCCTGATGAAAAATTCAAATATTTTAAAAAAATGGAGATGGAGTTTCTTGAGAGGCTTATTGACACAAAGCTTCAGTTGCAGGAAGCTGAAAAATATGGAATTTTTGTCACTGAAAGCGAAATTGATGCTGCTATTAACGACATAAAGAAAAAATATGGACTTTCGGATAAAGAGTTTGAAGAAAATTTAAAAAGAGAAGGAATGACTCTCAGTGATTACAGAAAAATGATGAAAGAACAAATTATAATTGGAAGAGCAGTAAATTCTATTGTAAGAGGTAAAATTTTAATCTCTGATTCAGAAATTAACAATTATATTTCAGCCCACCCTGAAATTGCCTGTGATGAAGAAGGTTATTATGTTAGTCAGATTATCATAAAAAATACAGAAAAGCAGGAAGAGGTCAAGGATAAGCTTAATGCGATAATAAAAAAACTTGCAGAGGGAGAAAGCTTTAGCAAAGTTGCATCTCAGTATAGTGAGGATGCTTCTGCAAAAACAGGAGGAGCTATAGGATTGATTAAAAAGAGAGAAATTCCAAAGGAACTCGCAGAGCTTTTCAATAAAATGCAGGTGGGACAAATCAGCGAACCTTTGATTACAGCTGCCGGAGTTTACTTATTTAAATTAGATGGTCTTTGTTTTAAGAGAGGCTCAGATGCGCTTAAGAATTATGTCAGAGCATTGATTGAAGAAGAGAAATTCAAAAGAGAATACAGACTTTGGGTCAGAGGACTTCGTCAAAATTCATACATAGATATTTTGGATTAAAAGATGATTCAGAGATTACAAAAAATACTTGCCGATTATGGAATAGCCTCACGCAGGCATGCTGAGGAGTTAATAAAAGAGGGAAGGGTAACTGTTAACGGACAAGTTGCAACTCTTGGACAGAAAGCTGATCCTGAAAAGGATTATATAAAAGTTGACGGAAAGCTGTTAATAAAACCAGAACCAAAGGTTTACTATGCCTTTTATAAACCGAGAAATGTTATAACATCAATTATAGACCCTCAAGGAAGACCGACTGTGAAGGATTTTTTAAGTGGTATTAAATTCAGGGTCTATCCTGTTGGTAGACTTGACTTTGACTCTGAGGGGCTTTTGATTCTTACCAATGATGGTGAACTTGCATACAAAATAATGCATCCGTCTTCAAATATTGAAAAAACATATCTTGTCAAAGTTGATGGAATTATTGAACCAGAGACAATAGACAAACTAAGGAAGGGTATTAAAATTGATGGAAAACTCGCAGTTCCAGTCAGCGTTCATTTTGTAAAAAAGTTGAAAGCAAACTCTTGGATAAAAATCACCCTTCATGAGGGTAGGAAAAGACAGATAAGAAAAATGCTTCAAAGAGTAGGTCATCCAGTTATAAGGCTAATAAGAATAGCCATTGATGGAGTTAAACTCGGAAATTTAAAACCGGGGCAAATAAGACCTTTAACAAAGGAAGAGCTTGATGAACTCAAGGAAAAATGTCATATAAAATCAAAGTAAAGCCTGAGGACTTTATAGTAAAGGAAATTACCAACCTTGAGATTAGAAAAAAAGGACAGTACACTGTATATCTATTAAAAAAAACAAACTGGAATACTGTTGAACTTTTAAAGAGAATTGCTAAAAGATTTAAAATTCCCTTTGAAAATATTTCCTACGGTGGAAAAAAGGATAGACATGCCATTACAGAACAATTTATTACAGTAAAAAATTGCAATAAAGACCTTTCCCTTGAGGAAGAAAATTTTTCAATTAAAAAAGTTGGTTTTTCAGATGTTCCAATGGATCCCAAACACATTGAAGGTAATGTATTCAAAATTACTGTGAGAGATGTATCTGAAAAAAGAGTTGAATTTGTTCTTCCTCAAATTGAAAAAATTCAGAAATACGGCTTTATTAATTACTTTGATGACCAAAGATTTGGCAGTTTTGACCCTAAGCAGGGCTTTATAGCTGAAAAGATTCTAAAAAAGCATTACAACGGAGCATTAAAGATTTATCTTACCCATGTTTATCCTGAAGATAAAAAAGAGGCTAAAGAGAGAAAAAAGTTTTTTTATCAAAACTGGGGCAATTGGCAATTATGCCTTGAAAAAGCAAAAACGCAATTTGAGCAGTTTGCATTCCAGCATCTTACTGACAATCCTAAGGACTATATTACAGTTCTTAGAAAAATTCATAGAGAAGAGATGTCAATGTTTTTTTCCGCATATCAGAGTTTTTTGTGGAATGAGACAGCAAGAAGACTTGTTTTAAAACTGTTTGATAAAGATAATCTTCTCTCCCATAGAGGTATAGCAGGAGATTATATTTTTTTTGACGAGCCAGATTTAAAAAATTTTAAAAATTTTCAGTCTCTGCAAATTCCTACCGCCTCATCAAAGGCAAAAATGCCTGACAGATTAACGGAAAAAATATACTTTGAAATTCTTGCGGAAAGAGAACTTTCACTGCCTTTGTTTAATCTCAAAAAAATAAGGCAGGCATTTTTTAAGTCAGTTGAAAGAACTCTTCTGAGCATGCCATTCTCTTTAAAATACAAAGTTGAAAAAGACGATATTTATGAGGATAAGAAAAAGATTTTATTAGGATTTATACTCCCAAGAGGAGCATACGCAACAATGCTTATAAAAAGATTATTTGCAAAGAAGTCAAGAGGAGATTGATATGCCATATTTTGTTGTCCATGAACACCATGCAAGCCATCTTCATTTTGACTTAAGACTTGAGTATGGTGGAGTGTTGAAATCTTGGGCTGTGCCTAAAGGACCTTCAATGAATCCCAACGACAAAAGACTTGCAATAATGGTAGAGGATCATGCATTGGAGTATGGAGAGTTTGAAGGCGAAATTCCTGAGGGATACTACGGGGCAGGCAAAGTTTATATATGGGATAAAGGGCAATATCAAACAATAAAAGGCTCTCCAGAAGAGGGACAATGGGAAGTGTCTTTATTAGGTGAAAAGCTCAAAGGTAGATTTGTGCTTCTTAAGCTTAAAGGCAAGGAAAAGGAATGGTTGCTTATAAAAAAGAAGGATGAACATGCTGATTATAATTTTAAACTTAAATTAGTTGGACCAGATGAAAGTCCTCATCATAGAAGACGATAAGGCATTAGGCGAAAGTATTGTTGAATACTTGCAACTTCAACAAATAGATGTTCTTTGGCTTTACGATGAAAGAAGACTTCCGAATGTATTAAATGTAAGCGAATTTGATGTTATAATTGTTGATCTAATTCTAAGCTATTCAAAGGGAGAAAATCTAATAACATATATCAGACAAAGAGGAATAAAAACTCCAATTCTTGTTCTCACAGCAAAAAGTTCAATTGATGACAAGGAAGAATGCTTTCTCAGAGGAGCAGATGACTATTTGACAAAGCCCTTTGAGCCTAAAGAATTGCTACTAAGACTTTTAGCTCTTTCCCGAAGAAAAACATTAGATACAATTATTGAAATAGGAGATGTAAAAATCAATTTTGATGCCAAAACTGTTCATAAATCAGGACATGAGATAAAGATTTCAAAGACTGCATGGCAGTTACTTGAACTTTTTGTCAAAAATAGGGGAAGAATTGTAAGTCACGATACGATTTTGAATTATGTGTGGGGAGGCAAAGTTGTAGGAGATGATGTTATAAGAACATACATTAAAGAATTGAGAAAGATCTTACCAAAGGATGCAATACAAAACTTTAAAGGAAGGGGCTACAGACTAAGTTGAAATTTGAAAATCGTTTATTTATAACATTTGCTGTTGCATTGGTTTTAGTATTTTCTATAATCAATTTGTTTGTAATATATTTTTTCATCAAGGAGCAATCAAGGTATGAAACAGAGATAATATTGAGCTATCAAGAGCTTTTAAGATACGATAAGAATTATCCTTTGCCGCCATTTATCAAAAAAACAGGGGAAGACCTGACAATAGAGCCTATTTATAAAGAAGAATATTTCAAAAAATTTTCTCAGACTGTCCTTATATGGGAGTCTTTGTTTCTTTTAATCCTAATGTACATATTTTATCTCGTTATAAAACTTCTCGTTAGAAGGGAGCATGAATATGAAAATTTTTTAAAACTTATTACACTTATCCTATCCCACAAAATTGGAAACTATCTTGCCCTTGTTAAAACTAATCTGGAAATACTAAGATACAAACCAGAGGACAGAATAATAGAAAGGCTTAAAATGCACTCTAACATTTTAAATGATGAGATAAAAAGATTAATTGATGCAGTAAAGAGAATTCCAATGTTACCCAAGGAAAAGGATTTCATAAATCTTAAGGATTTTTTCCATGAAATTTGTTTAAATTTTGAAACAGAAAAGAAAGTAAAGATAACTGGCAAAGAATTAACGATTAAATGTAACAGAGAAATATTATCCCACATTTTTTTTCTATTGTTAGACAATTCAATTAAGTACGCAAAAAATATTATTCATGTCAAAATTTTCAATAATTCAGTAGTAATCAGAAATGACTTTGCAGAAACATCACACGGAGCAGGGGTCGGGCTTCAAATTGTTGATTATCTTTGTAAAATTAATGGATTTAAATTAATCACAAGGGTAAAGGGAGATTATTTTATAAGTGTGGTTGTTTTTAACTTAAGTTAGATAGTATATGTGCACCTGAAAAGTGAAAGACAAAAAAGAGAGAGAAAAGGAATTAAAAAATAGAAATACTAAGTTGTTCAAATTTCATTATTAAGTTTTTTTGAGCGTTATTGGAAAGTTTTTCTGTCAATGAGAATCTCGTCTTCGGTGAGGCGTGGAAATCAAGTGATTGCGAGCTGAAGGCTTGATGGACATTAGCAATGACAGGGAAAAAGCCCTACCAAGCCATTTAAGAATCAATTAATTTTGGTTTCAATCCTTTCTCCATGCAAGAAGTTAGACAAATTGATAGAAAAAAGCGATAAACAAGTCAAAATCTATTGAAAAAATCAATTTTACATATAGGAACTTTATTGATAAAATACTATAAAACTTATGAGGAGGGGGTATGGATGCATTGAAAAACTTCTTTGCAACGAGGACAGGCATTATTGTTGTTGGTTTAATTATCGGTGTACTGGCGCCTTTTCTTCAGTTTCTTGGTAATCCTCCAAACATGGGCATCTGCGTTGCCTGTATGGAAAGGGATATTGCAGGTGCTCTTGGACTTCACAGAGCTGCGGTTGTTCAATATATGAGACCCGAAATACTCGGTTTTGTAATTGGTGCTTTCTTTTCAGCTCTTGCATTTAAAGAGTTTAGACCTCGTGGTGGCTCTGCTCCTTTTGTAAGATTTATTTTGGGAATATTTGCAATGATAGGAGCTTTGGTTTTCTTAGGATGTCCTTGGAGAACTCTTCTAAGACTCGCAGGCGGTGATGGAAATGCAATATTTGGTTTGCTTGGACTTATCTTTGGTATATGGGTTGGAACAAGATTTCTTAAAGCTGGATACTCTCTTGGAAGAACGCAAACAGCTTCTTCAAAAGCCGCAGGATTAGTATTTCCTTTTCTTATGTTTGGACTTCTCGTTCTCCTTTTAATTGACCCGCAACCTGAAGGTGAGCCAAGAGGCATGCTTCTTTTCTATAGCCTCAAAGGTCCGGGTTCAATGCATGCACCTTTGCTAATATCTCTTGGAGCAGGACTTCTTATAGGTCTTCTTGCCCAGAGAAGCAGATTTTGTACAATGGGAGCATTTAGAGATTTGCTTCTTTTCAAACAAGGACATCTTTTCGCGGGAGTTGCTGCATTTTTCGTGGCAGCACTGATAACAAATCTTATACTTGGACAATTCAATGCAGGCTTTGAAAAACAGCCAATTGCCCATACAATGCAACTTTGGAATTTTCTTGGAATGACTCTTGCCGGACTTGCATTTACACTGGCAGGCGGATGTCCCGGTAGACAGCTTTTTATGTCAGGTGAAGGAGATGGAGATGCAGCTATCTTTGCATCAGGAATGATAATTGGTGCAGCAATTGCTCATAATTTTGGACTTGCAAGCTCTCCTCAAGGAATAGGACCAAATGGAGCAGTGGCTACGATAATAGGTTTGATTGTTTGCGTAATCATTGGTTTAACAATGAGAAGGAGGTAAAAAATGGCTGAGATAGTAGATGCAAGAGGACTTTCCTGTCCAGAACCTGTTCTTTTAACTCTTGAGGCTATCAAAAAATTAGGGAAAGGTGAAATTGAAATTCTTGTTGACACAGATACTTCAAAGGAAAATGTATCCCGTGCGGCAAATTCTATGGGATGGCAAGTCGTTACAGTAGAGCAGGAAGGCACTGCATACAAAATAAAGATAAAGAAAGATTAAATGGGATTTTTTAAAAAATTTTTTAAAAAAGAAAAAGAGCAAGCTCAAACAGACAGCAGAGGTATTCTCATATTTGAGAATACCTCTGAAGTTATAAGGGCAGAAAACGTTCTTAAAAAACAAGGGTATGATGTAAAAGTTGTAGGACCGCCAGCTCATGTTAGAAAGGGCTGTGATCTTGCAATTGAATTTCCAATTGTTGAAGCAATGGGAATATTAACTATTCTTGAAAAAGAAGGGCTTCTACCAATTGACTGGATTCCATCCAATGACGGAAATCTTAAACCTGTTGACCTTTTTCATGTTAAAGATTACGGCAGTTATCTGATGGTGAGGGCTGCTAATATGAAAATAACCGTGCATAAATCCACATTAAAAATAGTCAATGTATCAGGAGGTGGATGCCCTGATGTTCCTTATTTAGCAGCTATGCTCGTTGGAAAAAAATTAACAGAGGCACCACAGCCAAGAGCTCTTGGACATACGCTTTGCGGATATGCTCTTCAGCTTGCGTATGATAAAATAAAAGAATTATGCTTGCAATCATAGGGACTGTGCCAGATGATGAATTTCCAATTGTTGCTGGTAAAGCTTTTCTTGATGAAGAGCATGTTATTGTTGAAGACAAAAGAGTTTCTATTCAAAGAGGAACTCCTGCATTAATTGCAGCAGCCATAAAAATTCTTGAAATTTTAAAGAAAGAGCCTCCTTTTGTTTATCTTGTAGGAGATATTGGAAAGGGAGATGGAAGCAGAAAACTGTATGATTTTCTTGTAAAGGATATCAAAAAAAGAAATTTTTCAACATTGACATTTCATTATTTAATGCCTGATGCAGACTGGTGCAATAAAATATTGATAACATTGGATGAGCTTTCTCATCGTCCTTTTCTTATTGCAGATGCTGGTTTTATGTATGCAGCAAAAATGAGCGGAAATGCACCTTCTTTTGACCTTTTTACGCCTGACCCCGGAGAACTTGCATTTTTGGCAGATGAAGAAGCTCCTCATCCTTTTTACACAAGGGGTTTTATACTGCAGGATGAAAGCAAAGTTGAGGAACTTGTAAAAAGAGCTTATGAACACAACAATGCTTCAAAATATCTCCTTGTGAAGGGAAAAGCAGACTACATTGTTTATGAGGGAAAAATCATTGAAATAATCAAAGAACCCTTAATTGAAGCCCTTGAACCAATTGGTGGAACAGGCGACACTATAACAGGTATTGTTTCAGCCTTAATTGAATACGGAATAGAAGTTGAAAAGGCGTGTGCTATTGCATCAAAAATCAACAGAGTTGCTGGAGAAATTGCCAAACCAGACCCATCAACCCAGATAAGTGAAATTATCAAGCTAATACCTGTTGCCCTAAAAGAGGGCTTTAATTCATGTTTCATAAAGAATGATGATGGGTAAAAGAGAAAATATTCTAAAAATTAGAATTAGGATTGACGCCCAATAAATGCTTATTTTTATCAGATTTGAGAGGACATTTATAAAACCTTTATTAGCCAGTCATTTTAAGCATTCTGAATTTAGTGTGACAATTTTTGACATTGCTTCTGTATCCTAACGGATGCCGCAGCAATAAAGAAGAGATGGATTGCAATGCTTCACCTTAGGTGGCTGTGTCGCGATCTGCAAATTATCTTAAATCATTCTGATTGTTGTCCAAAATTTTATTATTTCCAAGGTGTTTTTAAAACACACTGGGAGAAAAATCTTAAATGAGTTATGACACAGACAATTCCCGAAAAATAGAGATAGATACTCGTCACTGCGAGCCCCCCTGTTGCGAGCGATAGCGTGGCAATCTGGGGCGAAGCAGTCTATAGTAAGGCTTTATTGAAAAACAAAGTAGAGATTGCTTCGCATCCTTCGGATGCTCGCAATGACAGCAAAAATACTTAAATTTTAAATGGTTATACCAATTATTTGATTTCTATCGCTATTTTTGGGAATTCAGCGAGGCTTGCAATTATTTTTAAAAATCTCATATTTTAGTTTTTAATAAAACTTGTATGATTGACACTTAATATTTGTTGTTGTTAATATTGATAAAAACCTTCTATCTTAAGAGGGGTAGCTATGGAAATTGAAAAAATTTTTGAGAAATTCAAAGACATAATACTCAGCGAAATAAGAGAAGAGTTTAAACTTTTTAAGGCAGAAGTAAGAGGAGAACTCGCAGGATATAGGCTTGCAATAGAGTCATTAAGTGCGAGAATTGGAAATATTGAATCTGATATAAGAGAGATGAGAACCACATTTAATGCTAAATTTGAAGAAATCAATAAAAGGATAGATGAGACAAATAAGCGAATAGATGAGACAAATAAACGAATTGAAGCCGTAAACAATGAGCTTAGTAGGAGAATAGATGAGACAAATAAGCGAATAGATGAGACAAATAAACGAATTGAAGCCGTAAACAATGAGCTTAGTAGGAGAATAGATGAGACAAATAAGCGAATAGATGAGACAAATAAACGAATTGAAGCCGTAAACAATGAGCTTAGTAGGAGAATAGATGAGACAAATAAGCGAATAGATGAAACAAATAAACGAATTGAAGCCGTAAACAATGAGCTTAGTAGGAGAATAGATGAGACAAATAAGCGAATAGATGAAACAAATAAACGAATTGAAGCCGTAAACAATGATTTTTCTAAGAAAATTGATGAGCTTAGAGTAGAACTAAAGCAGGAGATTATGCTTAATACCCATAGAATTGATGAAAATAATCAGAGAATTGATAGCCTAATGCTTGAAGTTGCGGATATTAAAGGTGACCTCAAGAGAGCTTTTGAAGATAGAATTATACGGGACGATATTATTAAGAGAATTCAGAATCTTGAAGAGAAGGTTTTTGCGTAATTCTTAATTTGTTTTTGCAATAAGATAATTTTTACATCCCTAACATTTGGATTTCTCTTTAATATTGAAAACCTTAATTTTCAGATTGTTAAATTTCATAGCAAGGCTTTTTTACTATACTCTATACTTACAAATATTAGTCAAACTATAGGCTTGCAAAAGGCTTTGCGAAGAAGAAAAAACAGTCTTTGCTTCATCATTCTCGTGAATATCTCAAAATGACTACCTTCCGCCTCATTAAAAGAGGTCGTCACGTCTTTGGCTATCTACAGTCTCCGCAACCAATAAATTTCGCCATTTTCCTTTTCGTCCGACAGAGAGATTTCTTCGGTATCCTAACGGATGCCTCGCAATGACAGGGTGAGGTCCTTGCGGGTGCCTCCCTCATTGTCATTGCGAGCTTCTGCGAAGCAATCTCGCCTTTCCCTTCTCATATAACGGTGATACTGCTACGCCTTCGGCTTACAGAGCCTTCTCTCGTCATTACGAGACTTGCATCGCAAGCCGAAATGCTCTCTCTTTTGGGATAAAAAAGAGATTCCCACGCATCACCTTCACTGAGAATTGCTATGATATAAAGAAGAGGTTTTATAGCAAATCGCTCAATTTATTTTTGAATTATAGGTTGATTTTCAAAAAATCAAATAGGCTTTCTGTCAAAGAAAATGTTTTTACCTTTTACACTTAATGGAACGCCTAAAATTATCTGGGCATCCATAAGTTCAAGATTTTTAGCAGCAACGCCAATGGTGCACATAACTCTATTGTCCACCCCAAATTCTTTAGCAACTGAGACAAGGGAGCCTATTGCAATACCTAAATCTATAGCTCTTATTGTACATACTGGTCCTGAATAGTCACTCTTGTGTCCCTTTTGTTTTAAAATACTGTTACAGTCATATCCACAAGCACCACAATTTACTCCTGCTGGCTTTTTAAAATTAAGTCCAATTAAAATAACTGCTTCAGCATCCCTTACATTTTGTGCATCTCTTTTGAAGAATTTGTAAGCTTCTCCCCTTTCTGCAATCTTTTCCATCTCCTCAGCCAAAGCCTGCTTTTCCTCAGGAGTTACAATTCCTGTTACAATTTCATCCTCTCCCTTTGCCTTTGGTGCTGTTCTTGCTGAAACAAGCATTATTTTTGCAAGTGTCTCAATCACTTCTTTTTCAGGATTTAGCTCCATAGTATCCTCCCAAAAAATTTTTTGTGATGTATTATTTTAGCATGAGGTTAAATCTAAATTGTTGACTTTCAAGCATTATATTGAATAAACACCACGGCTTTGGTGAGATTCGCATTAATAGAGAAAAATAAACAGGGATATTAAGGGTTTTATAAAAAATCGCTCAATTTAGGTTAAACATAAAATAAAAATCGGCAGGAAGGGGATTTCCTGCCGAATGTTCAAGTTTAATGTTTATTAGAATTTTATATTGCCTGCTCCCCACGCTCCTTAGTTCTTATTCTTATAGCATCCTCAACTGGTAGGATGAAAATCTTACCATCACCAACATTTCCTGTGTATGCCTTCTTCTGAAATACTTCCACAACCTTCTCAACCATCTCATCAGGCACAACAACTTCAATTTTCATTTTAGGGATAAAGTGAACCTCTATCTCAGAGCCTCTGTATATTTCAATGTGACCCTTCTGTCTTCCAAATCCATTCACTTCATAAACTGTCATTCCCTGAATGCCTGCAAAAACAAGAGCTTCTTTGACTTCTTCAAATTTAAAGGGCTGTATTATGGCTTCAATCTTTTTCATGTTTTACCTCCTTTTATAGTAAATTATAAGCTTTTTCACCATGTGCTGATGAGTCAAGTCCAATGATTTCTTCTTCCTCTTTGACCCTTATTTTCATGAATATCCGTATGATTAAGAATATCAGTGCAGTCATAACTCCTGTGTAAACTATTGTTACAAGAACTGCCAATGTCTGTGTCCAAAGTTGAGCTGGATTACCGTACAAAAGCCCTTTGCCAGCTTCATTGATTGCTGGGTCTGCAAATACTCCTGTAAGGATTGCACCAATTATTCCAGCAACTCCGTGAATTCCAAATACATCAAGGGCATCGTCATAACCTATTTTTGGTTTCATTTTAGCAACGCTAAAGTAGCACAGAAATCCTGCCAAAGCTCCAATTATGATAGAACCCACAACATTGACAAATCCTGCAGCAGGAGTAATAGCAACAAGTCCAGCAATCATTCCTGATGCAATTCCCAATACCGTAGGTTTTTTTGTCATAGCCCACTCAGTAAACATCCAGCTAAGGGCAGCTACTGCTGTTGCTGTATTTGTATTAATGAAAGCCTGCGCAGCAAGTCCATTGGATGCAACAGCACTTCCAGCATTAAATCCAAACCATCCAAACCACAAAAGTCCAGCACCAATTGCAACAAGGGTTAGATTATTAGGTAGAAGAACAGTATTTTTTCTCTTACCAAGAATAAGCACTCCAACCAAAGCTGCAATACCTGCATTTATGTGGACAACTGTTCCACCTGCAAAATCAAGTGCACCCATCTCTGCAAGAAATCCTCCACCCCATACCCAGTGTGCCACAGGAACATAAACAAGACTCATCCAGAGAATTGAAAACAAAACCCATGCTGAAAACTTCATTCTCTCAACATAAGCACCACTTATCAGTGCAACTGTAATTGCTGCAAATGTAAGCTGAAATACAACAAATAAAACCTCAGGTATAGTGCCTTGCAATGAATCTACCTTAAGTCCTGACAAAAAAGCCTTATCTAAGTAACCAATTACTCCCGCAATATCACCTGAAAAAGTAAGTGAGTATCCAAAAGCAATCCAAAGTAAACTAACCAAGCAGTAAGCAACAAAGCTCATAGCAATTGTGTTAAGAACATTTTTTCTCCTTGCCAGTCCACCATAAAACAGTGCAAGTCCTGGAACAGTCATGAGCATAACAAGGGCTGTTGCCATAATCATCCATGCAGTATCTCCTGTATCCAGCTTTTGCTGAGGAGGTTGTGCCTCCTCGGCAAAAAGCAAGCCTGATGAAATTGTTAAAAACATCGTAATTAGAAATAAAATACTTAAAAATTTTTTCATTTTGCCCTCCTTTAAAAGCTAAATGTTATATTGATTCCTGTTACCCAAGTGTCATCAAGGTGTCCATTGGGATTGTAAGGATTGCCGTCAACAATTCTTTTTGCCTTGTTTGAAAGTGGAAACCAGTACTGAACAACAGGCTGAACTGTTAAGTTCTTTGTAATTGGAATGGTAAATCCAGCTTGAAGTTTTCCATCGTGAAATCCGCTGTATTTTTTGCCTGTGTACTCTCCTGTGCTTCTTTCATAGGTTCTCCAGTAGCTATCATCTCCTTTGAAATATCCAAATGAAGCTGCAAGGTCAAGGGTTATGTCCTTGTAGACCTCAAAGGAATGGGAAAATGAGAGATTAATATAAGTACTGGGATAAGTTGAGATATCACGATAAATTGTAAGGGTAGGTTTAGAAATCACATCATAAGTCGCGCTTAGGAAGAGTTCTTCTGTCTCATCAGTATACTTTGTTCCGTAGTAAATGTAACCAGCAGTAAGAGAAAGCTTGTCAATGGGATTGAATGTGTAACTGAGTGTAAGGTCAGATTCATTAAAGCTTTTTCTTCCCGGCCTGTCAGGAACAAAACTCTGAGTTTGCCTTTCATTAGTGTCAATGTTTCCCCAGTAATTAACTGAAAAACCCTTGTAAGAAACTGTGACTGATGGTTGAATAACAACGCTTCCTGAACTCAGCTCATAACCCCTGAAAATGTACCTGTTGTAAACACCTAAACCAACAGAACCAGTAACCTTGTCCTCTTCCTGCTTTGCCTCTTCAGCATAAACAAAAGAGAAAGAGATAAGAACAACTAACGCCACTACCAAATACCTGAAACTTTTCATGATGCTACCTCCTTTTTTATTTTTATAAAAAATAATGCTAAAAGCATGCCAAAATGAAATGATTGAAATTAAAGGATTTTAAAGTTTAATATAAGCTACAATTTTGTATAGTTTTACAAAATTGTAATTTTCATTTGTCCAAACAAAAAAATAGATAGAAACACTTCACTGTGAGTCTATCTTTTGCAAGGGATAGCATGTTAATCGTCCACTCCATCACTGGAAGCCTTAGGCTCTTAATCACTGCGAGCCTTCATATAACTCCCCTTGTCAATGCAAGCCTCCCTGTTGCGAACGAAGCACTCCAACACATTGTCCCTACGAGCCTCTAAAGAAGGCGAAGCGGTCTCTGATTGGTGGTCGGAGATTAGTGCATGGTGATTAGAGAATTGTGAATGATGGATTTTAGATTTTGGATTGTTTTAATTATAGATTATTTTCTATCATGACGAATCCTATTTTTTGTAATTGCGAAGGACTTTATTCCTTAAGTAATCTCTTTTCTTCATTTTCGTTGTCTCATCATTGCGACGCATTCCTTTTTTCTGTCATTGCGAGCATCCGAAGGATGCGTGGCAATCTTTTCTTTTTCCCTTCAAAGGAATGAGATTGCTTCGTCGCTAGCGCTCCTCGCTATGACGACAAGGAAAGAATTCGCAATGACGACAAATAAAGTGTTAGCAATGACGACAAGGAGGTCATTGCGAGCGTAGCGAAGCAATCTCGTCTTTATTTTCCCATAAAGCCTTATTAGAGAACGCTTCGCCCCAGATTGCTACGCTATTGCTCGCAACAGGGGGTCCCACAGTGACGCTTGTAAATCTCTATTTTTGGGTAATGTGAGCATCTTGTATCATAGTTTTGGGGAGGGGCGTTGAAAATTATCTTAGATATACAAGATGCTCACATTTTTGTCAATCATGAGAAAGCCAAGCCTATACAATGATAAATCATACAGAATCGCAGTAATCAAAAGCTAATGCTGTGTTTAAAAGTTCAAGTTCTATGTCCTTTTCCTCTTCAAGTCTGCCAAGTGCATCTGCTCTGCATTGTTTGCAATGCCTGATTTGAGGAATGAATCTCTCTGCGTTTGACCTTACCTTCTCTACCAAAGCGTGAGATGGTCTTACTATATTTTTAAACCTGCCATTAGGAATAAGCGGTATAATATTCATCACTGTGACTTTTAATTCATTTGCTTTTTTTGCTATGCATTCTATTTCTTCCTCATTTATACCCGGAATTAACACTGAATTAATTTTTACATAGAACCCTTTTTCAGTAAGCATTTTCAAGCCTGTCCATTGATTTTCAATTAGCATTTCAATTGCCTCTTTACCTCTCAGCAATTTGCCTTTATGATTAATCCAAGAATAAATTTTTTCAGCTACAGATTTATGGACTGCATTAATGGTTACTGTAATTGTCTGAATATTCAACTCCTGTAGAAGTTCAATTTTTTCAGGCAAAAGAAGCCCATTTGTTGAAAGGCAGAGATTGATTCCCGGGAACTCTTTTCTAACCAGCTTGAAAAATTCAAAGGTGCTGTCATTTGCCAGAGCATCACCCGGACCAGCAACGCCTACAACAGAAATCCTTTCTCTATCCATGATGATACTCAGCCTCTCAAGTGCTTCATAGGGAGTCAAAATCCTGCTTGATACGCCGGGTCTTGATTCATTGACGCAGTCATATCTTCTATCACAATAATTACAGCTTATGTTACAATTAGGCGCAACGGGCAGATGTACTCTGCCATATTTTTTATGTGCCTCCTTTGAAAAACATGGATGCTTTTTCAATATCTCAGCATCAAGAAATGGCTTTTTCATCTGTTTCTCCTGTTCTTATTCTAATTGCTTGCTCAATAGGGCAAACAAATATTTTTCCATCGCCATGTTTCCCTGATTTGTTCACTCTTATTATTGTCTCAACAATATTTTCTACCATATCATCTGGCACAATCATAGTTATCATTCTCTTTGGCACAAAAAGAGCAACCTTCTGTAAAGAATGCTCAAGAGCGTATTTTGAAGGAGTTGGTTTAAGCTTTACAGCTGTGCAAAAGCTCTCTGGCAGATCCGAGTCCATCTCTTCTATGCATGTGTCGCCCTTTTGCTTTCCTCTACCCTCAACACCTTGAAGAGTTAATGACGGAAAACCAATCTCTTCAAGGGCTCTTTTTGTCTCTGGAGTTTTATCTCTTCTGATTATGGCTATAATCTCTTTCATAGTCCCTCCTCCCCTGTTCTAATTGTAAATGACCTTTCTACAGGGCTTACAAATATTTTTCCATCACCAATAAATCCTGTGCGGGCTTTATCATTTATAATGGCAATTACCCTATCAACATCCTCATCATCCACTACCATCATAATCAATGTCTTTGGAAGTTCATCGTAATGAACTGGTCCAACTTGAAGTCCCTTCTGTTTTCCTCTACCAAAAACTGGCATTTTGGTAAGTGAAGGAAATCCTGCTCCTTCTAATGCAAGAACAACCTCCTGCTCTTTTTCTGGTCTTATAAATGCCCTAATCATTTTCATTGTCCTTCCTCCTTGTTTATTAATTTTTTAAGCCACGGCGGTGGCGAAGTTTTTAGTGTTGAGAGAAGTTTTTCAATGCATTCCTCTATTGTTGTTCCCTCCTTTACTTTAAGAGGCATCATGCCTTTTTGAGAAAGTCTTGCAGCAGATGGTGGTCCAATTTCTGTTATAAAAACAATCTTGCAATCTGAAAGAGCCTTTACTTTGTCCCACACCAAATCATTGTGAACTTCAGGCATATCCTTACTGTCTTCAATTTTGCTGTCCCTACCTTCTGAAAATTTTCTAATTTCTGAAAATCTGTAACCATTTCTGTCAATTTCATAAATTACAAACTGACCACATCTTCCAAAGTGCTCATTAACATTTATGCCATCCGTTGATGCAAAAGCGATTTTCATAGGTGTCCCTCCTTCATTAATAAATTGACCAAATCACATATAATATTGATGCTACCTCTATAGCCAATCGTGAGTTTCTGTGAATATCCGAAATTTTTATATACCGGGAAACCCATCTCATAAAGAGGCACTCTCAGTCTTTTCGCATTTCTATGAGCATGACTGTTTGAAATAAGCAGGTCATATTTGCCTTTAATGCTACTTAAAGAACCGATGATGACCTCCTCTGCTGAAATGAATTCAGCATTTTCTGTGTTTTCAGGCAATACAACTGACTTAAGTTGCATGCCCATATCCAAAAGAAGATTGGATAGATGAAAAACATTGTCGGATTCAAGGGCAAGGGCGACTTTTTTGCCTGTAAGAAAGAATTGAGCATCTCGCATTGTATCTATCAGGATTTTCCTGTCTCTCTGAAGCTTATCTGGAATTTTTCTTCCACTGATTAGTGAGAGAGTTTCAACAAATTCATCGTTAGCTCTTATCCCTGTTAAGCTTCTGAATACCCTATATTCTATGCCAAATCTTTCTTTCAAAAGCTTACCTAATGAACTCAGGCTATCTCCTAAAACCAATGTAAACTCTGAGTCTCCCATTCTCTCAATATCTTCTAAAGTAACACCTCCTTTGGCTATTCCTGAGAATGAACTGCTTCCATCAAGGCTTGAAAGCTCTGGCAGTATGATAGGTTTTAGTCCAAAAAGCTCAGAAATCTCTTTAATTTCTGAAAAATCCTGAGGTGTGAGATGGTGACCGGCAATAATATTGATCTGTCCTTTTTTCTGCATAATCTCCTTTGACGGAATTAAACCTAAAATTTTTTCTACTGCCTCTTTGTATCCTCTTTGCAAACTTCCTCTATAATCAGGAAGAGGAATGTGTATTAATTTTAAGCCACTGTCTTCCAACTGATTTACAATATCCTCACTAATTTCCTCTCCCTTGATATGAGAAATCGCTCCTGTTATGACTGCTATCAGTCTTGCTCCTTTTTCTCTTAAGTTTTCAATTGTGCTTTTTAGTTTCTCCATCCCTCCCATAACAACTTCTTCAGTGAAAATTTTTGTGCTAAACATTGATATAGGCTCTCTAAAATGTTTGATAAGAAGAACCTTTCCTAAAAAATTACATCCCTGAGTTGTATGAAGCAGAGGAGCTGCGCTTTCAATTCCCTGTAAAGCCATAACAGCACCAATAAAGGGAGCATTTTTTAATGGATCAATAAAGATATCCTCCTCACTCCTTTTAATCAAAAGTTTTGAAAATTCTCTTGAGGAGTAAAAACTCAATGCTCTGCTTATGTCTTCTGCAAGGTTCACTAAACCTCTATATCCTGCATAGGCTCTGTGTCTTTCCTGATTGACATCTACAAAGGGAAACCCTTCTTTGATAGCCAGATATTGGTTTCTGCCTCCTGCAACGAGGATGTCTGCTTTGGTCTCTTTCATTATTTTCAAGATGTTTGCCGAAGAAGTATCTTCAAAAAGAATGCAGTTATCACTCACCAACTCTCTTATTCTTTTTTCATCCTCATATGTGCTTTTCTTTATACCCACTGCAACTACATCAAGCCCCAAATCATTCAAAGCAGATATCATTGACCAAGACTTAACGCCACCTGTATAAAGCACAACTCTTTTGCCTTTGAGTGATTCATAATGAGAAAGTTGGCTTTGAAGTTTTCTCTCCTCATGCTTAATCAGTTTTTCCACTTTTTCCGCAAGTCTTCTATCTTTAGGGAAAAAAGAAACCATCTTCCTAAGAGCATTGGCAATCTCTGTTTTGCCGAAAAATGAGACTTCCACAAATGGTATGCCGTATCTTTTCTCCATCTCAATCCCAATATTTACAAGGGCTCTGCTGCATACAATAACATTAAGCTTGGCTCTATGAGCCCACTTTATCTCTCTGTAGCGAGAGTTACCTGTAATTCTTGAAAGAATTCTGAAACCCGCCTTTTGAAGCAAAGATTCTATAAATACTTGCTCTCCAGCGATGTTGTATTCTCCAATCAGATTGATGTCTCTTTCACCAAAATCAGGTGGCTCTTGCTTTCCAATAACATAATCAAGAAGAACTTCGCCTGCTATGCGGTTTCCCAAATTTTTTGGTCCTATAAAGCCCGGTGCATTAACAGGAATAACATCAGTATTGAATTTTTCTGTTGCCTCAAGGCAAATCTTTTCTATGTCCTCTCCAAGAAGTCCTGTAGCACAGGTTGAATAGACAAAAATAGCAGAAGGTTTGATATTCAACACAATATGCTCAATAGCTTTTAAAAGTTTTCTCTCTGTTCCCAAGATTATGTCAAGTTCAGAAAGGTCAGTGGTAAAACCCATTTTATGAAAAATGCCCCTTTCTGATACTGTTCCTCTGCCCTGCCAAGAGTTAGCACAGCAAGAAATAGGACCATGCACAAGATGAACTGCATCGGCAATTGGTTGTAACACAATCATTGCACCATCAAAAGCGCAGGATTCTCCTCCTCTTGCCCTGCAGATTTTTTCCTTTTTTTGTATTTCATCTGTCTTATTTATTGTAGAAAGCAACATATTGCACCTACCTTATTACGTCAAAACTTGGGGAGTCCTTTGTCTGTCTATCCATCTCATCAAGAACAGTATTGACCATAAGTGTCAGAAGGTTGAGAGCACCACTGTATCCAATAATTGGATATCTGTGCATGTGATGCCTATCAAATATTGGAAAACCAACCCTGATAAGCGGAATATCAGTATCTTTCCATAAAGCCTTGCAATAAGAATTGCCAATAAGCAGATCAACAGGTTCTGTAAAAAGAAGAGAACGCAGATGCCACATATCCTTTTTTATGTAAACCTTACCCTCTGTGCCAAAAAGAGGCTCTCTTTGAAGAATTGAATAGGCTTGTCTTTCAAAGTCCTCATCGCCATTAGTGCAAACGATATGAACAGGAATACCACCAAGCTCAAGAATAAAGCTTAATAAACCAAGCAGAAGGTCAGGGTCTCCGATGAGCGCAAATCTTTTTCCATGAATATAAGCATAGGAGTCAATCATGGCATCAATTACTCTTCCTCTCTCTTCAATCAACTCTTCTGGAATAGGCTTGTTTGTGAGCTGACTGATAACATCAATAAATAAATCCGTATTAGTTATACCGATAGGATAGGGAATGTTTACAAAAGGCTGCCTCCAAACTTCCTTTATAAACTCACCTGTTTTCTGTGTTGAATACTTCTGAAGAGCAACAGTTGCTGTTGAATTGATTGAATCCCTTAAATCCTCAAGAGTTGTTCCACCTGAATACATCTGATATTCACCAGTATTTGGAGCATCAAGATGATCACTGATATCACTAAGAAGAATATGATTAACACCCATCATACTGAGAATTCTTTTGACTTCCCTGTAGTTACCAGTGTATGTGTCAAATCCTAAAATAAGATTTATCTTTTCAGTCTGAACAGGTTTCAATCCAGCTGTCATATAACTTAAAATTCCTTTTAACATCGCATCATAGCCATTTATATGGGAACCTGTAAAGCTTGGTGTGTTGGCATAGGGAGTAAAAATTTCCTCAGGGATTACTCCTTGTTTTTTTGCTTTCTTGATAAACGCATTTAAATCATCTCCAATAACCTCAGCCATACATGTGGTTGAGATCGCAAACATCTTTGGTTTATAGAGCGCATAGGCATTTTCAAGTCCCTCAACAAGATTATTCAAACCTCCAAATACCGCTGCATCCTCTGTCATTGAGGTTGATACAGCTGGCACAGGCTCTTTAAAATGTCTGCTCAGATGACTTCTGAAATAAGCAACACAGCCCTGAGAACCATGAACAAATGGCAATGTGTCCTTGAATCCTAATGCACAAAGCACTGCACCAAGTGGCTGGCATGCCTTAGCAGGATTGATTGTCAGAGCCTTGCGAGCAAAATTTTTCTCTCTGTATTCTGGCGTTTTTGTGTACTCCAAAACCTTTTGAACTTCCTCATCTGTGCAAGGGATTTCAAACTCCTTTTTACTCTCAAAAATTCTTTTGTACTCATCACTTTTATAAAGTTCTACATGGTCTTTTATTTTCATTTTGTTTTCCTCCTTATCAATTTCCATGAAGGATTGTTTATAGCCATATCCATGTCACGGGCAAAAACAGGAAAGCCATCAAATCCGTGATACGGTCCTGAATAATCCCAAGAATGCATCTGTCTGAACGGAATTCCCATTTTATGATATACATATTTCTCCTTAATTCCTGAGCCTACTAAGTCTGGCTTTAAAGCCTCTGCAAATTTTTCAAGTTCATAGTGAGATGGATCATCATACAAAAGTGCATTTTTTGCCAACTGAGGATATGTTCTCTCATAGTCATCCCTATGTGCAAACTCATATCCTGTAGCAATAACTGTCATTCCTAAGTCCTCATAGGCACCAACAATATGTCTTGGTCTTAATCCTCCAACATAAAGCATTACCTTTTTACCCTCCAGTCTGGGTCTGTATTTTTCTATTACTTGGTCCATAAGAGGTTTATACTTTTCAATGGTTTTCTCTGTCTTTTCCATGATTTTATCATCAAAATTCCGTGCTATTTTTCTCATGCTTTCATATATCTTAGTTGGGCCAAAAAAGTTGTACTCCATCCAAGGAATCTCATAGTTTTCCTCAAGATAACGGGCAATATAGTTTGTTGACCTGTAGCAGTGAACCAGAATTAACTTTGGTCTTGGTAGCATAGTTAGCTCATTAAGAGTACAATCTCCGGGTATCTGTGCAATAACTCTAAGTCCCATCTCTTCAAGAATTTTTCTTGAAGCCCAAGCCTCTCCACCAATGTTATAGTCACCAAGAATAAGAACATCATAGGGAGTTTCCTTCTCTAAAACTCCCTTTACCTTTCCAAGAACCCAGTCTCTTATGCTGTCATTGGCTATGTGATGTCCAAGAGACTGACTTACTCCTCTGAAGCCTTCGCAACGGACAGGTATCACAGGTATTCCAAGCTCCTTAGTCATCTTTCTTGCAACAGACTCAATATCATCGCCTATAAGACCAACAGGGCATTCACACTGGATGCTAATACCCTTAGCCAAAGGAAACATCTCTTTAATCTCTCTGCAAAGCTGTTCAAGTTTTTTATCTCCTCCGAAAACAATGTCATTTTCCTGAAAATCGGAAGTAATATGCATTGTTCCAAAGGCATTTATTCCAGTTATTCCGTTATAGTAGTTTCTTCTTGACCACCAACTATACTGTCCGCAACCCACAGGACCGTGACTTATATGAACCATGTCTTTTATCGGTCCCCATACAACTCCCTTTGAACCTGCATAGGCACATCCCCTTGAGGTCATTACACCGGGTCTTGACTTGACATTAGACTTAAGCCCGCAGGTTGAGGGAGTGCATTCAGGGTCATTGGATAATAAATGTTTTCTCCTTTCTTTTTTTGTTTTTTCAGGATATACTTCAAGAACTTCTTCTATTAATTTTTCAGTATTCTGTTCAATTATTCTATGCATTTTTATTCCTCCTTTAATCTAAAAATCCGTATTTTTCAAGTAATTCTTCAAGTTCATCCATTGTAAGCGGTGTTGGAATGTATAAATTTTTGTTCTCAGCCATCTTCTTTGCCAGAGCTCTATATTCATCTGCCTGTGGATGTTCAGGGGCATACTCAACTACTGTCATACGATTAAGTTCTGCCTTCTGAACCATATTATCCCTCGGAATAAAGTGAAGCAGCTGAGTTCCCAGTCTTTCTGCAAACTCTGACACAAGCTCGTATTCCTTGTCTACTTTTCTTGAATTACATATAATTCCACCAAGCCTTACGCCTCCACTTTGAGCGTATTTAAGAATTCCTCGGGAGATATTGTTGGCAGCATAAATTGCCATCATCTCACCAGAAGTAACAATATAAATCTCCTTTGCTTTGCCCTCACGGATAGGCATGGCAAAACCTCCGCAAACAACATCACCTAAAACATCATAGAACACAAAATCAAGGTCAGGCGTATAGGCGCCATTTTCCTCAAGAAAGTTAATGGCAGTGATTACGCCTCTACCAGCGCAGCCAACACCTGGTTCAGGACCTCCAGATTCAACGCATTTAACACCCTTAAATCCTTCAAGTAAAACCTCGTCCAGTTCAAGCTCTTCAACTGCTCCCTTTTCTCGTGCAAGGTCCATCACTGTTGCCTGACTTTTTTTGTGAAGAATAAGCCTTGTTGCATCTGCCTTTGGATCACAACCTACAATCATACATTTGTATCCTGCCTCTGCAAGGGCAGCAACGGTATTTTGAGTAGTAGTGGATTTACCAATTCCACCTTTACCATAAATGGCTATTTGTCTCATTTTTTCCTCCTTTATTTTTTGATTTGACATTAGTAAATCAATTTTTATGCCAGATGAAAAAAGATGTTTTTACAAGGAATTTTGGGCAAATATTTTACAATTTTGTAGATTTAGCTTACTTTTTTGAAATTTATTACATTTTTGTTGTATCAATATTTCCCAAATTTTTCAAAAGATACAATCTAAATTGAGCGATTTTTAATAATCAAAAATAGTTAGAAATGCTCCACTGCGAGCCTTCCTTCATCGTCACTACGAGCCAACTTTCATCGTGACTGCGAGCTTCAGATTTTTTTGTCACTGCGAGCCTCCGAAGGAGGCGAAGCAGTCTATGAGATTGCTTCGGAATCCTAACGGATGCCTCGCAATGACTGCTAAGAGCGTCAAAGCGAGGACTTCCCTTTTTCGTCATTGCGACTCCGAGCGAAGCGAGGAGGAAGCAATCTCATCTTTTTGCTCCTCTTTTCGTCATCTCGAGCGTAGCGGAGCGAAGCAGTCTCTACTTTATTTTTCAATAAAGCCTTATTAGAGACTGCTTCGCCCCAGATTGCCACGCTATCGCTCGCAACAGGGGGCTCGCAGTGACGAGTGTCTATCTCTATTTTTCGGTCTCATGAATGCCTTGACAAAAATACTAAAATTTGCTAAAACTTTTATTAAGTTTAATCAAAAAAGGGCTTCATGAAAAATGAAAGAATCAAAAGATGATTCTATATCAAGAAATTTAGATGAACTATCAAAAGAAAATGCTGAGCTGAGAGTTTATCAAAGCCTTTTTGAAGCATCTCCAATACCAATCTGCATCTTTGAGCTAAAAGATGATAGGCTTGTTTTAATTAATATAAATTCAGCGGCAGAGGAAATTCTTGGGAAAGACCTTACATCATGCATTGGAAAGCTTTTTGAAGATATTTGTCCGTTCCATAGCAAGTATGAAATTCTCAAAGTCTTCGTGGAAGCAATTAAAAACAAGAAAAGTATTAAAACTACCATAGAGGATTTTATAACCAATAAAGAGGGTTTGTTAAACAAGGCAATTGAAATTAATGCCTTTTCAGTTTCAGACAACAAACTTGTTGTAATGTTCCATGACATCACTCAGTTAAAAGAGATGGAAAAATCCATGTTACAGAGAAATGCATTATTTTATTCATTATTTGAAAATGCAGTTTTTTTAGCTGGAGTGCTTGACCAAGAGGGCAGATTAATTGAAGTCAATCAAAACGCCCTAAAAATCATTGGTATGCCTGCTGAAGCTGTTATAGGAAAACCCTTTATTAATACTCCGTGATGGAGGGATGAAGATAAGCCTCGCCTTCGTAAAGCCTTAGAAAATGCATTAAATGGCAAAGTTGATAGCTTTGAGGCAATCCATTACAATTTGGATGGCAATGCTTTAAATATATTATTCAACGCAAATCCAATAGATATAAATGGTAAAAGATTTATTTTTGTTACAGGAGTAGATATCACTGAACAAAAAAAGACTCAACAGGCTCTTATAGAAAGCGAAAACAAATTCTCATCTATATTTGAATCTATGGCTGAAATGGTTGTTCTGCACGAATTGGTTTTTGATGAAAAAGGCAATCCCGTAAACTATCGCATACTTGACTGTAATCCAGCATATACGAAAATTACAGGTATTTCAAAAATATGATGCCATTGGGAAACTCGCTACAGAAGTTTACAAATCTCAAAATCCACCTTATTTTGATATATACAGTCATGCCACAATAAACAATACTCCGAAAACATTTGAAACCTATTACGAGCCAATGGATAAATACTTCCATATATCCGTAGTTCCTCTTGGAAAAAACCGTTTTGCAACAGTAACAACAGATATTACTGAACTGAAAATAAAGGAACAGGAAATAGAAAAGAGCGAAACACTTTTCAGAAGTATATTTGAATCTTTCCAAGATGTTTACTTCAGATATAACAAAGATTTTATTGTTGAACTTATCAGTCCATCTATAAAACAAATTGGGGGTTATGAGCCCGAAGAAATAATAGGGAAATCAGCCTTAGAGTTTTATTCAAATAAAGAAGACCATCAAAAAGTAATCAATATACTATTAGATAAAGGTCAAATCTACGATTACGAAGTTGTTCTAAATAAAAAAAACGGTGAACCCTTCATATGCAGTGTAAATGCCAAAATTCTGAGAGATGAAGAAGGAAATTTCGCAGGTGCTGAAGGAACTATCAGAGACATCACACAAAGAAAACAACTTGAACAAATGCTTCAAGAAAGTGAGCAACGCTATCGCACACTTTTTGATCAAACAAGAGATCCAATAATGATTTTAGAGCCTCCTTCATGGCATTTTAAAGCAGCTAATCCTGCTGCAATGCAGTTATTTGGTATTAAAAGTGATGAAGAACTTCAAAAATTAACACCTTGGGCTATATCTCCTGAATTTCAGAGTAACGGCGAATCATCAGAAAAAAAAGCTTTAAAAATGATTGACACTGCAATGCGAAATGGCTCACATTCCTTTGAATGGACTCATCGCAGTCTGGACGGAAAACTGCTTTATTTTTCTATACTCCTTAGTAAAATTGAGATAGGTGGAAAAGTATTTTTGCAAGTCTCAATGCGTGATATAACGGAGTTAAAAAGAAAGGAAGAGGAACTTAAGAACAGCGAAGCACGAAATAAAGCATTACTTCAAGCAATTCCTGATATTATGTTTATTTTTGATAAAAGTGGAGTATTTGTTGATTTTAGTTATCAAAAGCCTGAAAATCTTTTGCTTCTTCCAGAACAGTTCATAGGCAAAAAAGCTGCAGAAGT
Organism: Thermodesulfovibrio hydrogeniphilus; assembly: GCF_054657355.1. Taxonomy (NCBI): domain Bacteria; kingdom Pseudomonadati; phylum Nitrospirota; class Thermodesulfovibrionia; order Thermodesulfovibrionales; family Thermodesulfovibrionaceae; genus Thermodesulfovibrio; species Thermodesulfovibrio hydrogeniphilus. The sequence continues at coordinate 1,433,111 of NZ_BAAHYW010000001.1, read as the reverse complement.
TTTACCTGAAGAGCTTGCGATATTAACTATTGATAAATTAGAAAAAGTTTTCCAAACAAAGCAAATTCAGACTTATGAGTATTCTTTGGAGATAAAGGGCGAAGTTAAATATTATGAGTCAAGACTTGTTTATATGGACGAAAATCATGCTTTAGCTATTGTAAGTGACATCACCGAACGGAAACGTCTTGAGGACGAAAAAAAAAAGCTTCAGGAGCAGTTAATACAAGCACAAAAGCTTGAATCAATTGGTCGTCTTGCAGGTGGAGTGGCTCATGATTTCAACAATATGCTTGAGGTTATCTTAGGATTTACTGATCTTTGCATGAGGAAAATAGAGCAATATCATCCTATATATTCCTATCTTGAAAAAATAAAAAAAAACAGCTGAGCATTCAGCCCAACTTACTCGGCAACTTCTTGCTTTTGCCCGCAAGCAACCCATTTCACCAAAAGTTGTTGATTTAAATTTAACAATCAAAGACTCTTTAAGCATGCTAAGGCGTTTAGTAGGTGAAAATATCAGTCTGACATTTGAGCCTGAAAAAGATTTATGGCATGTTTATATAGACCCAGCACAGATTTCTCAAATTCTTACCAATATGTGTATTAATGCCAAAGATGCTATCCAGTCTTTAAAGGAAACGGGCAATATTATTATTTCAACTAAAAATATTTCTCTTGACCAAAAATACTGTGCATCCCATCCTGATTGCATTCCGGGTGAATATGTAATGCTTACAATAAGTGATGATGGATGTGGAATGGATGAGGCAACTGTTGCCAAAATATTTGAACCATTTTTTACTACCAAAGAATTAAGAAAAGGCACAGGACTCGGACTTGCCACTGTTTACGGTATTGTCAAGCAGAATAATGGCTTTATAAATGTTTACAGTGAATTAGGAAAAGGAACGACTTTTAAGATATATCTGCCAAGACATACTGCTGAAGAGCCTAAAGATATAGAAAGAAAAAGAATTGAAGAGCTGGCGGGTGGAGGAGAAACAGTTTTATTAGTGGAAGATGAGCCTGCTATTCTTGATATGATTACAATAATGCTTCAATCTATGGGATACAATGTTATAGCTGCTGGAAATCCTAAGGAAGCAATTAAACTTGCAAAAGAGCGTAAAGGCAAAATAGACCTCGTCATTACCGATGTAATTATGCCTGAGATGAACGGTCGTGATTTGGTTGATAGAATAAAATCTTTATATCCTGATATCAAATGTCTGTTTATGTCTGGCTATCCTGCTGATGTTATCTCAAAGCAGGGAATACTTGAAAAAGGCATGCACTTTATTGAAAAGCCTTTTTCATTGGATGATTTCTCAGCTAAATTAAAGGAAATACTTGAGACCTAATTTGAGCAATTATTTTGTAGCGATATGAGTTTCAATGAAAACCGACGGGTTGATAAAAACTTCTTATTTTAATAAACTTTAATTATGAAGATACAAAATTCATTAACTTTAAATCAAATTGAACAGCAAAAAATTAATCAAGTTGTTCAACAATTGAGAAATATTGAACGAAAAGTTGTAGCCCATGAAATGGCACATAAAGCTGTTGCAGGAAAGTATGCAGGACCTGTAAATTATGGATACACCAAAGGTCCTGACGGAAAACTCTATATTACAAGTGGTGAGGTTTCTTTAGCCCTTTCTGAGGAGGCAACTCCTGAGGAAACAGTAGAAAAAATGGAAATTATAAAAAGAGCTGCTATGGCACCTGCTGACCCTTCTCCACAGGATATAAGGGTTGCGCAAACAGCAGCAATAAAAGAAATGAGGGCCAGAATGGAAATGCAAATGCAGGAAGATAAAAAATATCAATCAGCATCAACCTTTGAAATCATAGTTTAACAACGAAAAACCTTTTTTAGCCTGTCATGATGAATATAGCAAATTAAATTTTGATTGCTACGGATGCTAAGCCTATCCTAAGCCGAAGGCGTGCGACTGGTCACAATGACTACCTTTCCCCCGTCAGCACGAGGCTTGCGAAACAAGCCGAAATGATCACCGTTAGAAGAAAAAAGGCGTGATTGCTTCGGGTGTGGAGACTGTGGCGAGCCAAAGCCGTGGGGACCACTCGCAATGACCACCTTTTTCAGTCATTGTATGTTAGATATATGGACATTGCGAGAGATTTTATTTCTGAGGCTATACTTTCTTTTTATGAGATTGCTTTGCATGCCTGTCGGCAGGCTCGCAATGACCCCCTCTCCGTCATCGTATGATAAATATATGCGGTGAGGCTCGCGATAACCTCTCTCCCCGTCATTGCGAGGAGTTCCCTCATCGTCATTGCGAGGAGCGATAGCGACGAAGCAATCTCGCCTTTTTTCTTCGGACAATGGAGAGATTGCCACGCCTCCTTCGGAGGCTCGCAATGACAAAAAAAATAAACGGTGAGGCTCGCAATGACGGAAGAAAATCGGTGAGGCTCGTAATGACGGAAAAAGTGTCCTCCTGTATGGCTTGCAATGACACCTTCTTTTTTTTCTTGACGAAAAAAAGGTGTAGCAGAGATAATATTCATATATGGCATACGAGGATTTAAGAGAATTTTTGAAATTGCTTGAGCAGAAAGGACTGCTTCACAGAGTGAAAGCAGAGGTTGACCCTGTACTTGAGATTGCAGAAATCACAGACAGAATGAGTAAATCTCCAAATGGTGGCAAAGCTTTATTTTTTGAAAAGGTTAAAGGCTCTGAGATTCCAGTTGTTACAAATATTTTCGGCTCCTTTGAAAGGATGTGCCTTGCCCTTGAGGTTGAAAGCCTTGATGATGTTGGCAGAAGAATAGAAAAACTGCTTAAGCAAACTCCTCCAAAGAGCCTTAAAGAAAAAGTTCTTGCTCTTTTTGAACTTATTGAAGTGAGCAAATTTTTGCCAAAGAGAGTTAAAAATGCACCCTGTCAGGAAGTGATTGACAAAGAGCCTGATTTAAGCAAGCTTCCAATTCTTAAAACATGGCCCCTTGATGGCGGAAGATTTATAACTTTTCCAATGGTTTTTACCCGTGATCCTGATACAGGTATGCAGAATTGCGGAATGTACAGGATGCATGTTTATGATGAGAGAACAACAGGTATGCATTGGCATATTCATAAAGATGGCGCAACGCATTATCGTAAATACAAGGAGCTTGGAAAAAGAATGCCTGTTGCAGTTGCAATAGGTGGAGACCCTGCAATAATTTATTCTGCAACCGCTCCGTTACCTTATGGTGTAGATGAGATGCTTTTTGCAGGATTTTTAAGAAAATCGCCTGTTGAGATGGTAAAATGCGTAACCTGCGACATTGAAGTTCCTGCAAACGCTGAGATTGTGCTTGAAGGCTATGTTGACCCAGAAGAGTTAAGGGATGAGGGTCCATTTGGAGACCATACAGGATTTTACTCGCCTGTTGATAAATTTCCTGTTTTTCATGTAACCTGCATCACCCACAGAAAAGACCCAATTTATCCTGCCACAGTTGTTGGGAAACCTCCAATGGAAGACTGCTATATGGGAAAGGCAACGGAGAGAATATTTCTGCCGCTTCTTAGATTGCAATTTCCAGAAATCATAGATATGAACCTACCAATGGAAGGCGTTTTCCACAATGCTGCCATAATTTCAATAAAAAAGCAGTATCCTGGGCATGGTAAAAAAATTATTCACGGACTTTGGGGAATGGGACAGATGATGTTTTCAAAGCTCATTATCGTTGTGGATGAAGATGTGGATGTTCAAGACCTTTCAACAACTGCATGGAAAGTGCTTAATAATGTTGATTGGCGCAGAGATGTCATCATTTCAGAGGGACCCCTTGATGAGCTTGACCATGCAGCAAGTTTTCCAAGATTTGGTGGAAAGATGGGAATTGATGCAACCAGAAAAACCAGAGAAGAAGGAATGATGAGGGATTGGCCAGAGGAGATTAGTCAGGCAAAGGAAATAGTTGAGCTTGTTAATAAAAGATGGCAAGAATATGGCTTCTGAGCTTTTGCTTGGAATTGATGTTGGTAGCGAAACTGCAAAAATTGCAATAATAACACAAAACAGCGAGCTTGTTGAAAAATTATATCTCAAACATCTTGGCAAACCTGCTGAAGTTGTATCAAAAATTCTCAAAGATTTAATAAAGAAATATCAAAAACTAAAAATAACTTTCACTGGTGTCTCTGGAAGATTTATTGCAAAAACCCTTAATGCTCCCTATTTAAATGAAATTGTCTCGCAGGCAACAGCTACCTCATTTTATTATCCACAGGTAAGAACAATAATAGAAATTGGTGGGGAGGATTCAAAGCTGATTTTTCTTGACCATGCTGGAAGAATAAAAGATTTTTCCCTAAACAGCATCTGTGCAGCAGGCACAGGCTCTTTCCTTGAACAGCAGGCAGAAAGGCTCGGGCTGACAATTCAAGAATTCAGCGAGCTTGCTGTCAGATCTCAGAAACCATCAAAAATAGCTGGCAGATGCAGTGTGTTTGCAAAGTCTGACATGATTCATCTTCAGCAGATTGCAACTCCTGTGGAAGACATCATCGCAGGGCTTTGCTATGCGCTTGCAAGGAATTTTAAAGCAACTATGTTCAAAGGAAGGGCAGTTGAACCTTTGGTTGCCTTTCAGGGAGGTGTGGCTGCAAACAAGGGAATGGTGAAAGCCTTTAAGGAAGTTTTGAATGTTGAAGAAATTCTTATTCCAGAGCATTTTGAGGTAACAGGCGCATTGGGTGCTGCTATTAAAGCAAGGCTTTCAGATGTCTATCTTGATGATAAAATAATTAAGAAGCTGAGCCAGATAAAGGCAGACATTGAATACGGACTTCCACCTCTTAAATTACTTGATGTCTCTCTCACCAAAGACAACTTATCCCAACCACCAAAAACCAACTACGAGCCACGAGTCACGAGCTACGAAGCCTATCTTGGAATAGATGTTGGTTCAGTAAGCACAAACATAGTTTTGCTTGACGAAGATGGAAATTTACTTACCAAGAGATATCTTTACACCTCTGGAAAGCCAATAGATGCTGTAAAAAGAGGATTGGCAGAGATAGCTGAAGAATTCATAGATATTAAGATAAAAGGCGTAGGTGTTACAGGTTCTGGCAGATATATGATTGGTGACTTTGTTGGTGCAGACATTGTTAAAAATGAAATCACAGCCCACGCTTATGCTGCGGTTCATTTTGACAGAACAGTGGATACTATTTTTGAAATTGGCGGGCAGGATTCAAAATATATACGCATTAATGACGGAAAGGTAATAGACTTTGAGATGAACAAAGCATGTGCTGCTGGAACAGGTTCATTTTTGGAAGAGCAGGCTGACAAGCTCGGTGTTAGTTTGCAGGAATTCCAAAGCCTTGCATTTTCATCTGAAAAACCCTGCAGACTTGGTGAAAGATGTACGGTTTTTATGGAAAACTCCTTAGTTATCAATCTTCACAGGGGAGCAAAAAAAGAAGATATCATTGCAGGGCTATGTTATAGCATTGTAGAAAACTACATAAACAGGGTTGTAGCAGGAAAACCAATCGGAAAAAAAATATTCTTTCAGGGTGGAGTTGCATTCAATAAAGCAGTTATTACTGCCTTTGAAAACTATTTAAAAACGAAAATTTCTGATGATTTTTGCATAGTTGTTCCTCCACATCACGAGGTTATGGGAGCCATTGGAGTAGCTTTGATAACAAGGGATTTGATGAAGAATGGAAGAGTTAGCAATTTCAAGGGATTTGATATTAAAAACAAGTCCTACAATATCTCTTCCTTTGAATGCAGTGGCTGTGCAAATCATTGTGAGATAAATAAGGTAAAAATTGATGGCAAGGAAGGTTATCTTTTCTACGGTGGAAGATGTGAAAGATATGAAAGAAAGGATATAGATACCAAAATTCCTGATCCCTTCAAAACAAGGGAAGAGCTTTTGTGGAAGGCACATTTTGAGTATGAGGAAAAATTTAAAGAAAGAAAATCGCCTGTAATTGGAATTCCTTATCTCTTCTTTTTCCATGATTATCTTCCGTTCTGGAGCACGCTACTTTGGGAACTTGGCTTTAAGGTAGAAGTCTCAGGCAAGACAAACAAAGAAATCATCAACAAGGGCATAGAGAAAACCCTTTCTGAGGCTTGCTTTCCAATAAAAGTTGCTTACGGACATATTGCAGAGTTGGTTGAAAGAGGCGTGGATTTAATTTTTCTGCCAAGCTTTGCAAATATGAACATTAATGATGAATATCAGCGAGGACTTGCATGTCCGCTTGTTCAGACTATTCCATACATAAGCAAGGGAATCTTTAAAGAGATAAAGATAATAACGCCAAGAATAGATTTTTCAAGGGGCTTTGATTATTTAAAGAAAGAGTTAAAACAAGCATTCAAAGGCTTAATTAAGACAAAAGATTTAGACAGAAAAATTTCCATTGCCAACAAAAAACAGCAGGAATTTTTAAAATCACTAAAAAAAGAGGGCATTAAATTCATTGAATCAGCCAAGACAAAAGATTTTGGGCAAACAGCAACAGTAGTTATAGTTGGAAGAGCATACAATGCCTATGACAGGTCTGTCAGCCTTGATGTAGCTGGCAAATTAAGACGCCTCAATGTACTGCCTATTCCTATGGATATGCTTCCAACAGAGAAAATCAGCATAAAAGAGGAGTGGGATAATCTTTATTGGCTTTCAGGACAAAGGATAATCAGAGCAGCAAAGTTTATTAAGAAACTATCAAATACTTATCCCGTATACATAACTAACTTCTCCTGTGGTCCTGATTCTTTTATAACAAACTATTTCAAAGAAGAATTGGCAGGGCATTCCTATCTGATACTTGAGATTGATGAACATAGTGCGGATGCAGGACTTGTAACAAGGCTTGAAGCCTTTATTGATAGCCTTGAGGGAAGAGAAAGACAGGATAGAGAAAAGTTTTTATTTATTCCGTTTATTAAAAGACAGCATTCTGATTTGTCAAAAAGAACTGTTTACATTCCCAGAATGGCTGAACATGCTTATGCCATTAAGTCAGCATTTAACTTCTGTGGTATAGATGCAGAGGTGATGCCTACCTCAGACAAACAATCCCTTGAACTTGGCAGAAAACACATCTCAGGGGGTGAGTGTTTTCCTTATCTTGTAACCTTAGGAGATATGCTAAAAGTAGTTCATTCTTCAGATTTTGATCCGAATAAAACTGCCTTTTTTATGCCTTCAGGAGCAGGTCCCTGCAGATTTGGGCAATACAATGTCTCTCACAGAATGGTTCTTTCAAAATTAGGCTACGCAGATGTCCCTGTGTATTCACCTCAGCAGGATAGTCAATTTTACAAAGATTTGAATATTGCAGGTGGAGAATTTTCTTTAAGGGCGTGGCAAGGAATTGTTGCTTATGGACTTCTTCAAAAGCTTTTGCTTCAGACAAGACCCTACGAAAAAAACAAAGGAGAGGCTGATGCAGTTTATGAGGAATATACAATAAAAATCTGCGATGCTCTCAGAAGCAGGAATTCAGATATTGAAACTTTGCTAAAAAATATGAAAAGGGACTTTGAAAATATCCCAAAATATAAAGAAGAAAAACCTCTCATCGGAATTGTAGGAGAAATATTTGTCAGGTCCCATGAGTTTTCAAATGAAAAATTAATAAGAAAGCTTGAAGCACTCGGTGCAGAGGTTTATCTTACACCGCTTGAAGAGTGGATTCATTATGTAAATACTGTAGCTTTAAGAAAAGCTTTGATAAAAAAGGATAAATCTGCTATTATAAAAATTCTTGTGAATAAATTTTTCCAGTGGAGGGTTGTAAAAAAGTTTTCATCTGATTTTAAGGGGTTTCTAAAATTTTTGCACGAACCTTCCATCAGGGAAATATTTAAATTTGCTTCACCATATATTCCTGACTGTTTTGAAGGAGAAACAGTATTGAGTGTTGGTAAAAGCGTGGAACTTATAAAAAAAGGCGCTAAGGGAATTGTAAATACAATGCCTTTCGGATGTATGCCCGGTGCAATTGTAACAGCTTTGTTAAGATTCATCCAAAAAGATTATAATATCCCTATAGTCTCGTTATCATTTGATGGTTTGAATTCAACAGTAAATGAGCTTTGGCTTGAAGCCTTTATTGAAACAATAAAACAGGGGAGGTGAACTGAGTGGGAAGCGTTCTTAAGTGGAGAAAGAAAAAAATGAACAAACACAAATACAGAAAACGCCGCAAAAAAATGAGAGCCCAAAGAAGAAATAAATAGTTAAAGGATTAAAAATGAAAGACCTGCTTGCCTTAAAAGAGCAGCTTGCCTTGATTGAAAAGGAAATCAAAAGCTTAGCTGAGAAACTTGACCAGATTGATAAAAAGTTAAGCTTAATAGAAGATTTAGACCTTGAAATCAAGGCAATAAAGCTTTTTTTAAAAAGGAATTTTCCTGACTTTACGAGAGAATATCCTGAGATTCTCAAAAAAATCAGGGCTAAGGAGTAATCATGACTTTTGAATCCTTTGCTACAACTGGCATAGGAAGCATGCCTCATTTTGAGGCTTCAAAGGCATGCGAGTTAGTATTTGATTACTTTGATATACCCTTTTGGCCTCAACTGCCTAAATTATCAAACAGGGAGTCCATGATTGCGCAGTTTTCAGAGGGACTCCCTGGAATAGTCGTGGAAAATGAAAAAATACACCTATTGAAGGACGAGGAAAAAATTACCGAATGGCTAAGCTTATATACAGATGACATGGTCTCGCCCATGAGCAGAGATTACGCTCATGGGCTTTACGAAATTGCAGACAGGCTAAAGGGAAATCGCCTGAAATTTTTCAAAGGACAAATCACAGGACCTGTTACTTTCACTCTCTCCCTTAAAGATGAGGAGGGCAAACTTATTTACTTTGATGAAACATTAAGAGAGCTGGCATTACTTCATCTTAAGGCAAAAGTAAAGTGGCAGATAGATTTTTTGAAAAATTTTGCCGACGAAGTAATTATATTTATGGATGAGCCGATTCTGCAAGCTGTTGGGACATCTGCGTATATTTCAGTAGAGCAATCTGAGGCAATGAGATTGATTAACGAATTGGTTTGCTACATTAAATCTCTCGGAGTCAAAGTTGGCATTCATTGCTGTGGAAGGGCAGACTGGAAGGCAGTGCTATCTACAGGCATTGATATACTTAACTTTGATGCTTTTTCGTTCTTTGACTTCTTTAAAATCTACATTGACCAAATAGCTGAATTTCTAAACAAAGGCGGAATTATTGCATGGGGATTTGTTCCAACAACTGATGATATTTATAGCCTCAGTGATGATCAGATAATAAAGCAGGCAGTGGACAAAATCTTAGAATTTTTCAATGAGTTATCACAATCAACTGTCCAAAAGCCTCCTGCTACCATATTAACGCCATCCTGCGGGATGGGTTCATTGGATGAAGATGCAGCAGAAAGAGTTTGCAAGATTTTGAAAAATTTAAAAGAGACTTTAACAATAAGGGGCTGAGGAAGTCATTAATTTTATAAATGAAAAAGGGCATTTTTATAACCTTTGAGGGAATTGAGGGCTCTGGAAAAACAACTCAGGTAAAACTACTTGCTGAAAGACTAAAAGAGCAAGGCTTTAAGGTCATAAAAACTTTTGAACCCGGAGATACTCAAGCAGGTGAAAAAATTCGTGAAATTCTTCTTTCACCATCTATAAACATAAATCCTTTAACTGAGCTAATGCTTTATTTTTCAGACAGGGTTCAGCATGTGGAGGAAAAAATTAGACCTGCGATTAATCAAGGCATCATTGTCATATGCGACAGATTTACGGATTCAACTGTTGCATATCAGGGATATGGGAGAGGATTATCCATTGAGCTTATTGAAGAATTGAACTATATCCTTCTTAATAACTTCAAACCAGACTTGACAATTCTATTGGATTTACCCGCAGAGATTGGTCTGTCAAGAAACCAAAAGATTAACAAAAGAGACAGATTTGAGATGGAAGATATCGCATTTCACAATAAAGTAAGAAAAGGATATCTTCAAATTGCCAGCTCTGAGCCTGAAAGGATTTTTATTGTTGATGCAACAGAAGATGTCTCAGAAATCAGCCAAAAAATATATGAAATAGTGCGAACAAAGGTTAATATTGGATAGATAATGGCAGATATCAAAATTATGAAAGAAATTATTCATCATCATAGAAGGGCGATTAAAATTCTTGAAGGCACAATAAAGACTGGCAAAGTTCCGAATGCTTTTATTTTTATTGGAGACCCTTATGTAGGGAAAACCGAGACTGCAATAGCCTATGCAAAGGCTTTGAACTGCCCTGAAAATTTGCAATCCTTTCATTATTGCGATATATGTCAATCGTGCAAAAAAATAGATTCGGGAATCCATCCAGATGTAAAAATTATCGCTCCTGAAAAAGACACTATTACTGTCAACACAATAAGGGAGTTGGAAGAATTTGTAACTTACCGAATTCTTGAGGGAAAGTATAAAGTTATTATCATTAAGGAAGCTCATAAAATGAATATTGCCGCTGCAAATGCCTTTTTAAAAACAGTTGAAGAACCACCATCCAACACTACAATAATTCTAATATGTGACCATATTCATTCTCTGCCTGAGCCTCTTGTTTCAAGATGTTTCAAAATTCATTTTTCTCCATTGTCCAGAGAAATCATGGAAAAAATTGTCTTAACATATTTAAATGACAATCAGACTGCTGAAATTCAGACATTATTAGACTTGCTAATGGGGCGTCCCGGATTTTTGACTTCGGGAAACATTATAGATACCATAAAATGGTTTACAGAAACCCTTGAAAATTTAAATAATAAAAAATCACCATGGAAAGACAACGAAGAAGTTAAACTATGGATAGACTTTTTCTGCATACTAATAAGCGATATAATTAAAGTCAAGATTATCAAAAAAGGCAAACAAATTCTGCCTGTTGAATTAAATTTAAAAAAAAGCTTAACATTACAGCAAATGTTTGATTTATTTGATAGACTTCAGGAGATAAGAAAAAATATTGATTTAAATCTCAACAAATCTATAGTATGGAATTATACAAAAAACTTGATGAACGGAGTTGTAAATGTCTAACATTGCACATCTTAAAATAAAACCCTTCGGGAAGGTTTATCGTTATAAGAATGAAATTGAGAGCCTAAAGCAAGGAGACCTCGTTGTTGTAGAAGGAGATTTTGGATTAACAATTGGTGAGGTTGTAGCTATTTCAGATGGGGACGAACAAAATCTCAAATCAGTAATCAGATTAGCAACGCAGGAGGATTTGAAAAATTTTGAAAATAATTCTTTCACTGAAAAGGAAGCCTACGAATTCTGCCTTGAACGAATTAAAAAAAGAAAGCTTCCTATGAAACTTCTTGTTGTTGATTGTGCTTTGGATAGAAAGCGGATTATTTTCTATTTCACTGCAGAGGGGAGGGTGGATTTTAGGGAACTTGTAAAGGACTTGGCTGCAAAATTTAAAACAAGAATAGAGTTACGGCAGATTGGCGTAAGGGATGAAGCTAAGTTTCTTGGAGGCATTGGTGTCTGTGGCATGGAAATTTGCTGTAAAAAATTTATAAGCTTTTTTAAGCCTATTTCATTGCAGATGGTAAAGGAGCAAAATGTTGTTTTAAATGTATCTAAACTCTCAGGCGTATGCGGAAGGCTAAAGTGCTGCCTTAGACACGAGTTTTACGGTGAAATAGAAGAAGCAATTGATGAGGAAATTACAATTGCTGAGGAAGAAAAGGAGCCAGAAATCAAAAGAATTTCACATATACTAAGCACTGCAAAGGATGATGACGAAGCTAAAGGAGGCAAAGATGACGGAAAATAAAGGCTTTTACATCACAACGCCAATTTACTATGTAAATGACATTCCCCACATTGGTCATGCCTACACTACTGTTGCAGCAGACATACTTGCAAGATACATGAGGCTAAAGGGAAGACGTGTATTCTTTCTCACAGGAACAGATGAGCATGGACAGAAAGTTGAAAGAGCAGCAAAGCAGAGGGGCAGACAGCCAAAAGAGCATGCAGACATAATGGTTGAAAACTTCAGAGCCCTTTGGAAGGAATTAAACATAAGCAACAATGCGTTTATAAGAACAACTGACGAGGAACATAAAAAGATTGTTCAGGAAATTCTACAAAAACTTTACGATAAAGGCGAGATTGTAAAAAGAAAATACTGCGGAATGTATTGCACACCCTGTGAGAGATTCTGGACTGAAAAGGACCTTGTTGAAGGAAAATGTCCTGACTGCGGAAGAGATGTTGAGTGCATTGAAGAAGAGAATTATTTTTTCCTAATGTCTAAATATCAAAACGCTCTCATAGAATACATTGAGAAAAATCCTGACTTCATACTGCCTGAGACAAGAAAAAATGAAGTTTTAGGTTTTCTAAAAACAAAACCTCTCGGTGACCTTTGTATATCTCGTCCTCGACAAAGACTTGAATGGGGAATCTCACTTCCCTTTGATGAAAACTATACAACCTATGTATGGTTTGACGCATTGCTCAATTATTACTCAGCCTTAAAATATCTCGCACCTCAAGACATTCAATGGTGGCCCCCAGACCATCACCTCATAGGAAAAGACATCCTCACTACCCATGCTGTTTATTGGTCTACAATGCTTATGGCTCTTGAAATGCCTTTGCCAAGAAATATTTTTGCCCATGGCTGGTGGACTGTTAAGGGTGCTAAGATGTCAAAGTCTTTGGGAAATGTTGTAAATCCCTCAGAGGTAATCAAAAAATATGGAGTAGATGCTTTCAGATACTTTCTTTTTAGGGAAGTATCCTTTGGTCTTGATGGAGATTTTTCAGAAGAGGCATTAATAAGAAGGATAAACAGCGATCTTGCCAATGATCTTGGCAATTTGGTCAATAGATTTTTGGTAATGAACGAAAAATATCTTAATGGCGAGGTTACTCCAAAATGGAATGATGAAGAGTTCACAGCACAAATCAAGACTCTGATTAAAGAGATTGATAATGAAAAACTTTGGGACGAGTTTAAGCTAAACACAGTACTTGAAAAAATCTGGGAAGTAATCTCTTCTGCAAACAACTACATTGCAAAAACAGAGCCATGGAAACTGGCAAAAGAAAACACTGATAGACTCACTCAGGTGCTGTTTAATATCTGGAACACAATAAGAGTAGTGACCGCATTTTTATCTCCCTTCATGCCTGATACAGCATTAAAAATATGGCACGCTCTTGGTTTGAAAGCTCTCCCAATTGATAACACAATGCTTATGTGGGAAGTAGAGCTTACTCCAACAAGGACAGAGAAAATTGAACAGCTATTCCCAAGAATTGAAATGCCAAAGGCTGAACAACAAAAAGCAGAGAAAAAGGAGGAAAAAGTGGAAGAATTGATAAGCATTGAAGAGTTCATGAAAATAAAGTTAAAAGTAGGCAAGGTTATATCAGCTGAGAAAGTTAAGGGCTCAAAAAAACTCATAAAGCTCATTGTGGACATTGGCGAGCAAAGACAGATTGTTGCAGGAATTGGAGAGCATTATAGCCCTGAGGAACTTGTTGGCAGATCAATAGTGGTGCTGAGCAACCTTAAGCCAGCAAAGCTCATGGGCGTTGAATCACAAGGAATGCTTCTTGCAGCAACAGGACAGGATGGGACTGTATCCATCCTTACATTAGACAAAGAGGTAGCCCCTGGCGCAGGAATAAAATGAGCTCGGTTAGGGAATGGCCAGAGGATGAAAGACCGAGGGAAAGACTGATTAAGCATGGAGCGCAGAGCCTCACAGATGCCCAGCTACTTGCAATAATCTTAAGAACTGGCTCAAACAAAAAGACAGTGATTGAAACAGCTATTGAGTTACTACAGCAATTTGGTGGACTTAAGGGAATTGAAGAGGCATCCATTAAAGAGCTTAAATCTTTCAAAGGACTTGGTATTGCAAAAATTGCACAAATCAAAGCATCCTTTGAACTTGGAAAAAGAGTGCTTAGCCAAAGAGCTGTTGAGCAGGTTTTCAACTCAGCATCAATTGTATTCAACTATTTTTATCCAAAGATAGGCAACCTGAAAAAAGAAGTATTTATAACGCTTTTACTTGATACAAAGCTCAAACTCATCAGAGAAATCAAAGTATCAGAAGGCACACTTAATCAGTCACTGATTCATCCCAGAGAAGTATTCAAAGAAGCTGTGAAAGAGTCAGCCTATGCAGTAATACTTGTTCACAATCATCCAAGCGGAGACCCGACTCCAAGCGAGCAGGACATAGAAGTCACCAAAAAACTCAAAAAAGCCTCAGAAATCCTTGAAATCAATCTACTTGACCATGTAATAATTGGAAATGGCAGATTTTTCAGTATGAAGGAAGGGGGAATAATTTGAGCCATGACAGGTAAGGTTGACAATATGCCTTTTGTTCTTCCAGATATTAAAAGTCATTTATTCCCTTCTAATTATAAGTTACTTCCTAATACTACTGAAATCTTTGAACTTGAGTTTGCTTTTTATGAATATCATTTACTCACTAAAGGGGAACTGATCAAAAGAGGCGCATTTTTTAAAAGTATTGATGATATTCCAACACATCATTACATAATATGTTTAAATAATAGCCCCCTGATATGGGAAGGAAGGTCTGAAATAGTGAAAGCTTATTTTAAGGAGGGTAATTTTTCCACAGGTTATGCAACACACGGACTTTTCCCATACAGAGGTAAGTTTCATCCTCAATTAATAAAAGGTTTATTAAATATTTTAAAAATCAAACCCGGAGATATAGTGCTTGATCCTATGTGTGGAAGTGGAACACTTAATGTTGAAGCAAGTCTAATAGGTATTGATTCTATCGGAATTGAAAAAAGTCCTTTTTGTGTTTTGATGAGCAAGGTAAAATATGAAGCATTAAAAATCAGTACAGAGATATTAGACTCTATATTAAAAAACATGGAAAAAAATTATAAAATTTTGTTATCCTCTAAAAACTTACCTTTAGATTTCTTATGCCAAAAATCATTTGACCCTGAAAAAATGATAACACTTCTTGCCTTTTTGGATACAATGGGATATGCCAGAAGATGCAAAAAAAGTATAGATACTCTTTTTCCTTCTGTACTAAAAAGATACGTAAGCCAGATTAATTTCTTTATTAATGTAAGAGATAAACTTAATCTAAAGATGGGTAATGCAAGATTTGAGATTGGAGATGCAAGAAACCTTCCATTAGAAAACCAAACTATAGATGAGATTATTACCTCTCCACCCTATTCATTCGCAATTGATTATGCAGAAAATGACCGTCCTCAACTGGAGTATTTAGGATATGATGTGTCTGACCTTAAAAACGAGATGATAGGCTTAAAAGGCAAAACCAAAAAGGAAAAACTTGCAAATTATTTTGATGATATGTATAAAGTCTTATCTGAGATGTACAGAGTGTTAAAAAAAGATAAATATGCAGTTGTAATTATAGGTACAAATGATATTCAGACAGGTGGGATAAGACTTGAGACCAAAATTGAAGATATGGCAAAAGAAATTGGGTTTAAATTAGATCAGAAGATAGTAAAGCCAATAAAAGGAATTTAGAATACAATGAAGGATGAGTATATACTGTTTTTTAGGAAAATCTTATGAAAAATTACAAACCATCATTAGACGAAAAATTTAATACTGTCATCTCCAAGAACACTTTCTATTTCTACAATGAAGAATTTGAGGAATATCATGAGGGGCATATTTCATCTATCGCACAGAATATCTTTCTTCTCAAAAACAGAATTGAACAGGAAGGATTGAAAGAGGAAGCACTGATAAAACACATTACAGAAGTTGAAGACGGGCTTGATGCAATTTTAACTATCACAGGCTTTTCAAAAGAAAGTTTGCAGAGGCTGGTTAAATTTATCAGAGTTACAGAGGATAAAGCCCTTTCTAAGCTTGTTAATAAAGATAAATGGCTTAAAGAGGATTTTAATAGTGAGTGGAGTCTTGAAAAGATAAAATCACTTGTCAAATCTAACAGATATTTTGCTGAAGGGATTGTTAATATCTTTTTCAAAGGAGCAACCATTCCAGTTATAAAAAAGATTTTGCCATTGTTTGAGTTTAAAAAACTTGATATAACAAAATTCAGCTTTTCAGTTGAATCTCTTGTGGATACAATTATAAGATATAAAACAAAAGGTTCATACAAAGCATCTAAGGGTGGAAACCCTGAAGTTGTAATAGAAAAAATCTTAGTAAAACATAAACTGACATTTGAAAAGGGTAATTTTAGAATTCCCAAAGCTGGTAATATCCCAAGAACAATGGACTTTATAATTCCTAACAAAAAATCGCCCAAATTAATAATTGAATGTTCCTATTCGGTAACTACTGCATCAGGTATGGGAGACAAGGCAAAAACAGAGAAAACGGTTGCTGATTATTTAAAAAAGAATTATCCAGATGTTATTTTTGCTGGCTTTGTAGACGGAATTGGCTGGTATGTAAGAAGAGTTGACCTAAAACGAATGGTTGAAGCATATGATTTAGTTTTTACATTCAGCAAAGATGAACTTGCAAGGTTTGAATTGTTTCTAAAGGAAATCTTTCATGCAAAGTAAAGAGTTTTTTGAAGGGTTAATCAACCAAATAATTCAGGGTGATTGTCTGGAGATTATGAGAAGGATTCCAGACAATAGTGTGGATATAACATTTGCTGACCCTCCGTTTAATTTGAAGAAGAAATACAATAGTTACTATGACAAACATGATGTTGAAGAGTATCTGTCATGGTGCAAGGAATGGCTTTATGAGATGGTTCGGATTACAAAACCCACTGGTTCTATATTTGTGCATAATATACCAAGATGGTTAATTTACTTTGGTGCATACCTTAATGAAATAGCCATATTCCGTCATTGGATAGCATGGGATGCCATGGGCTCTCCACTGGGCAAGACACTTCTGCCAAATCACTACGGTATTTTGTATTATGTAAAATCAGATAAGTTCAAGTTTTATGATATTAGAATGTTGCATAAAAGATGCAGAAATTGCAGATACATCCTTCAGGATTATGGAGGCAAAAAGAGTCAGATGCATCAATTTGGATCTCTTGTATCGGATGTATGGACAGATATTCACAGAATAAGACATAAAAAACGTAGAGATGAACATCCATGTCAACTCCCTGTAAATCTTCTTGAAAGACTTTTACTTATGAGCACAGATGAGGGTGATATAGTTTTTGATCCATTCATAGGAACAGGTACAACCGCAATTGCAGCAAAAAGACTTGGAAGGAGATATATAGGAATAGATATTGATCCGAAGTATGTAGAAATCACAAATAAAAAGTTACAAGAAACAGAACCAATCATGATAAACGGTTGCTATATCAGTATTTTTCTTGATACGGTCATAACAATAAGAGATAAAGACTGGGATAAAATTAAAGAAGCATTTATTTTTTCTGAAGACCCAAAGGAATTAGAAAAAAAGGAACTTAAATTAAAACAATATATGCTTCATCCATTAAGATTCATGCAATCGCAACAGTTATTTTTTTAATATAAGATATCACATAAAGAACAAAAGGAGGCAAGGGATGCTTAGTAATTTAGTGCCGTCAATTTTAAAAGTATGTGAGCTTGCTGCAATTGAAGCAGCAAGACTTATGGGTAAAGGCAACAGAAAAGAAGCGGATCAGGCTGCTGTTACTGCAATGAGAAATGCCTTGAATGATTTGCCAATCAAAGGCAGAGTAGTTATCGGAGAAGGAGAAAGGGATGAAGCCCCAATGCTTTATATTGGTGAAGAGGTTGGAAATGGTAGTGGTCCTGAAGTTGATATAGCTGTTGACCCTTTAGAAGGAACAAATCTTTGTGCAACAGGAATGCCCAATGCACTTACTGTTATGGCTGTAACAGAGAGAAATGGGCTTCTTTACTGCCCCGATACTTACATGGAAAAGCTTGTCGTGCGTCCGCAAGCAAGGGGTATGGTTGACATCAGAAAGCCTGTTAAAGAAAACCTTGAAGCCCTTGCTAAGGCACTTGGAAGAGATGTAGATGATCTTGTTGTAGTAGTGCTTGACAGACCTCGGCATGAAAATCTGATTAGAGAAATCCGTGCTGCAGGTGCAAGAATTAAGCTGATATCTGACGGAGATATTACACCTGCAATTGCTGCTACAGTTGAAGGCACTGGTATTCATGCTTTAATGGGCATTGGAGGAGCGCCTGAGGGAGTTTTATCTGCAGCAGCTGTAAAAAGTCTTGGCGGTGAGATGCAGGCAAGAATAAGGTGGAGAAACGAAGAAGAAAAGAAAAGAGCTATCTCATACGGAATGGATATAAGCGAAGACAAGGTCTATACCCTTGATGACCTTGTTTCAAGCGATAATATCATCTTTGTTGCTACTGGCGTTACAAAGGGAGACCTGCTTAATGGTGTGAGATTTTTTGGAGGTGGTGCAAGAACTCACTCATTAGTCATTGATTCAAAACAAAGGCTTATAAGATTTATTGATACCATCCATATCTTTGACAGAATTGAAAGACTGAGACTATAAATAAAAATCCGGAGTGGGAAAGAGTTTGTCCCACTCCAAAATTTATTATTGGATAAAGAAAGACTAACTTAAATTGAGCAATTTTTGGTTATCGCGAGAAGTCCGAAGGTGATGCGTGGTGATCCGCCTCTTTGTCATTGCGAGGCATCCGTTAGGATGCCGAAGCAATCTTTTCTTAAAATAAGTTCTGTCGCTCTGTAGCACTGTCGTTCTATGGCACTATGACGGTGAGATTGCTTCGTCGCTATCGCTCCTCGCAATGACGGCGAAGGGAAATCTTCGCAATGACGAGAAGGAAAATCCTCGCAATGTTCCGTGTTAATTTGTCAAGTATTTTTTTCCATTCATTGCAATTTCTTCATTGTATGGTATCCCACTTTTTAAAACTCCATATACCTGTCTTATTAGTTTATGGGCTACTGCTATCAATGCCTGCATCTTGCTCTTGCCCCTTTGTATCATCCTCTCATACAATGCTTTGCATGCCTTATTATATCTCATCGCTGACATCGCTGCCATATACAATATCTTCCTTATATATGCACTCCCCTTCTTCTGTATCTTCCCCTTTTTCTTTACACTCTTGCCCGATTCATATACTCTCGGGCTTATCCCTATATAACTGCCTACTGCCTTTACTCTGTCAAAATTTTCAAAACATCCAAGCATTGATACTGCTATGCATGCTGTCCTCTTGCCAACTCCAGGCACACTCTCCGCTAACTTTATCTGTTTCTCATAACTGGCCTACCGCCAATTCTTCCAATTCCTTCTCCATCTTCTGTATTGTTTCCTCTGCATTTTTTATGAGCTCGTTAAAATTTTCTATTACTGTATCTACCATTATCGGTTCATATCTTAATGCTTCTCTTTGATTCTTTAAACAATTAAGATGTTTCTGAATCTTCGCAAGGCAAGTTAATAGTATCTTAATCTTCTGCTGGGGTTCAGTCATTGGCTTAAATAATCTTATCTCTTCGCAAATCTCCACACTCTCAGCTATCACTGCAGAGTCTATTTTGTCTGTCTTCGCTCTATTAAACTTTGCATCCGCAAGTTTCTTTGTCTGCAGCGGATTCAAAATTGCTACCTTATACCCTTGCTCATATAAGTCATGGGCTAATTTTAAATGATAAACCCCTGTATGTTCCATAACAACCAGTATATCCTCTTTACAGCAGTCAGGTAGCTCCTTTTTCAAAGCCTTATGCAACTGCTCTGCATGATTCTTTAGATTGAAAGAAGCTCTTTTACCTTTACCTCTTTCCCTAATTGTTACTGCTATGGTATCCTTTGCCACATCTACTCCAACTATGAACTTCTCTTTTGTCATTTCTCTTCCTCCATTTGATTTTTTTGTTTTTCTTCCCTTATCCTATCATCGTGGGAACTCATTCAGGCTGTCTGAGCCTAATGTTCCGTTCAGGCTTAAGGGAAGGGAGAAGGTGGTGGACAACATTGCGAACGGTCTTTAAGACCTATGACAAATCCTCCTTGCCCACCTTCTTTCTTCCTTTTATTTTAACTTATCCCTGTTTAGTGTCCATATATTTATCATACGATGACAAAGGGGGAGGGCATTGCCAGGCTGCCGTTTATTTTATCCGTCATTGCGAGCCTGCTCGTTTAATTTTCCGTCATTGCGAGCACCGAAGGTGCGTGGCAATCTCGTCTTTTGCCTTTTACGTCTCACGTCTTACGTTATTACATCATATTAGAGACTGCTTCGCCAAATCGAGTGGCTCGCAGTGACGAATTGTTGGATTTCTACGCTGTCGCTCTGTAGCACTGTCGCTCTCTGGCACTATGACACCCAACTTCATCAATTTTCAACCTTTAAAGATATCAAAAGCTTTATAATTCAATAAGTTATATCTTTTTTCATTCAATTTTGTAGTCTAATCTAATTTTATTATTTTTGCTTATTTATTCCCTTAAATATTGACTTTTTGTCTAATTTTTGTATACTAATATAAAAAGGAGGTAACTATGTTTGTAAAAGAATCTTGGTCAACAAAAAAAGGTAAAAAATACAAAACCTACGAAATATCTAAAGCTTACAGAGACAAAAAAACTAAAAAGGTTAGGCATGAAAAAATTGCCAATATCACTCACTTAGGTGAGCCTCTTATTTCCAAAATAAGGCAACTGCTTAAGTCACCTGAGAAAAAGGTTGTAGTGGACAAAGACAAGTTTTTTGAGGATGCAACTTCAGTAGGGCATATACTGTTACTGTTAGGATTTATGATGAAGATAGGATTTCTGGGATGGTTAAGGCATTTTCCAAAGAAGGTAAGAGATTTGCTTTTGGCAGTAGTGCTTAACAGGATAATAGAGCCAAGGAGTAAGTATGCATCAGTGGGATGGATACGAAGAAGTGGTTTTATGGAACTGTTTGATTTAAAGGAAGAGGATATGCATGTAAATGAGATATACAGGGCAATGGACAAGTTGTATGAGAAGATGGATAATGTGTTAGATGATTTTTATAAGACGGGAGCACAAGGGACAAAGTTGTTGCTTTATGATATTACCTCAGTATACTTTGAGGGTCAAGGACCTCTGGGGCTTGCAAGATATGGATACTCAAGGGATGGGAAGCCCGATAAAAAGCAAGTATTGTTGTGTTTATGTTTGAACGAGAATAAATTTCCAGTGCATTTTGATGTTATAGAAGGCAACATATCAGATAAGGAGACAGTAAAGGGACTAATAAGTCAGTTAAAGAAGAGATACGACATCAAGGAGGCAGTATTTATAGGAGACAGTTGTCAAGAATTTTGTGTCTCATGCGCAAATCTCATCTGAAACATTTGTTGAAGTTCATACAATACCCCACGAGATACAGCCATCGGTTTGCTCCATCTGCCTTTTCTTATTTTATCTACTATCACATATATAGCCACTGATGCAGTTTTCTCAGATTGAAAATATCCTCCAGAGTTTACCCTTAAGACTTCCAGCCTGCTATTTATATTCTCTACCGCATTCGTTGTATATATGTGCTTTCTTATCTCTTCTGGATATTTCTTGTAACAAAAATAATTCTCCTTCTTGCTATTTAGCATCTTTATATAGGCAGGATATTTCTTTTCAAATCTCTTTAGCACATCTTCAAATTCCCTGACAGTATCCTCATAATCGCCTATGTGTTTTATTCTGTTAATCTCTTCACTAAACTGCCTTGCATCAGCCTTTGACATATTTTTGTAAATATTTCTTTGCATATGAACAAGGCAAAGTTGATGGTCAGTTTGAGGAAATAAGGTCTTTACAGCCTCACTAAGCCCTGGAAAATCATCAGAGACAATTATCATTACTCTCCTCAATCCCCTGCTAATCAGATTGTTAAATATCTTGAGCCAATCTCCTTTGTTTTCTGAGCCAATAAAAACATAATACCCATAACAAATCTTTCTTCATCTGCATATCTATCCCTAAAACCGTATAGATGACTGCTTTACGAATTCTTCTGCTTTCATCCTTCATCTCTGTATGATATGCATCACAAAATAGGGCAAAACAATCAGAAGGCAGTTCTCGGCTTACTAATTCTTTTGCTTTACTGTATAACTCCTCTTTTAACTCCTCTATTTGCTCAGGAGAATATGGAAGATTCATGCTTTTCTGGAAGACTTTTGATTTTTGATGGAGAATAACTCTGCAGAATCAGATTTAGGATGAAATCCTCAAAATCTTTGTCAAATCTTTTCCAATGAGGTGGTAGCACTGCGGAGCGAAATCTTCCCTGTCTGTCTCTTGGCACTGACAAATTTAAATTTCCAAACATACATCCGAGCTGTCTTTGATAAAACCCATTTGATTTGTTGTCAGAGTCTGCCTCTACAAAAAAATCTCTTTCTTTCTTCATCAATAAATTAAAAAGCATCTCAGCTAAAACTTTAATGCTTTCCTGAGGTGGCATCTCTGCAATTTCTTTAATAAAATTTTCAAGCCCAAACTGCCTTATCACTTCCCATTCCTCCTTTTTTAAGGTTATTCCATAAATTGTTTTTTTTGTGCTATTATTCTTTTTAGTTCCCATTTTCCTCTAATCCAAAAAATATCTGCACAATAGACACAATTTTATTATAACCTCCCATTGGAAAAAGTAAGGCAGATGGTAGAAAGAGGAAAGCTAAGAGACAGGGAGAAAATACTGAGGAGGGCGCAGAGGAAACTGACAAAAAGTGGAGCTGAGAATTATTATGATTTCAGATACGAAGAAGGCAGATTTCAGATAATAGCAAAGCAAGAAGCTATAAAGAAGGCATATGATATGTGTGGGAAGTATATTTTGCAGACGACATTAATAAAGGAAGAAGATGAAGAGATAGAGAGGCAGTATAAGGAATTACAGACAGTGGAGGATGCATTCAAGCAGTTAAAGGATTTTGTAGAGATAAGACCGATATATCATTATAAAGACAGGAGAGTAAGGACGCATATATTTTTATGTGTGGTAGCCCAGACAGTGTTAAACAGGCTAATGGATGAGTTGAAGGAGAAAGGATGGTTAAGGGAGAGCAAAGAAAACAGTCTGAAGAAGTGTTTGGACAAATTTTATGAGATAGGGATAGGAGGTTTTGAGATAGAGGGGGAGAAAATAAGGATTATGAGCAAAGCTAAGGAGGAACATAAAAAGATACTTAGAATATTGGGAGTAGGGAATAAGATTTTCAGAACTTACGAAAGTGCGAGAGAATTTTGTAGGCTAATCTAAAAATTATAACTCATTGATTTTAAAATTTTTTTATTCAAAAGTTGATGAAGTGGGGTGACGGGGAGATTGCTTCCTCCTCGCTTCGCTCGGAGTCGCAATGACGGGGCGGAAAGTCATCGCAATGACGACAAGAAGGACGCCTGTCGCGAGCCAAAGGCATAGCGACCAATCGCAATGACAAAAAAGCTTTAATAAAATTTAAGAATCGTAAAAATTAGGGATCTAATAAACATCCTTTGAAACTTTAACTGTAAGGTCGCCGAGCATGTTTGTGTAACTTCCAAGCTCATTGTCATACCATCCGTATATTACAGCCTGTGTAACAGGAATTTGTAATTTGTCCACAGAGGGTGCTCCAATGGAGCAAACTTTTGAAATATCAAGTGTAATCATAGCTGTTCTTGTGTGCGTCTCGCTTCCTTCAATGATTGCAGCAGGTCCGAAAAATCCTATTATGTCTGTGGATACTTTCTGGTCCTCAGTAAAGAGCAAATAACCTCTTGTTTCCCTTTCTGATGCTTCTTTGTAGATTTTGTTTATAAGGTCATTGGTGATTATGTTGTTTTCATCATCCCTAAATGCGACAACAAGAATTATTAGCGAGCCTGTTACAACAGGAACTCTTACAGACTGGGCAATAAAGCCTATATTTTTCATCTCAGGCAAAACCAATGCAAGCGTTTTTGCTGCTCCTGTGCTTGTAAGTATTATGTTATTCATAGCAGAACGTATTTTTCTTAAATCCTTTGCCTCAGTCTTTGGCACTCTGTCCAAAACCTGCTGGGATGCTGTCACTGCATGAACAGTTGCCATTGATAAACTCAGTATTTTCTCTGCTCCAAAATAATCAAGCAAAGGTTTTATCATGTGCGCAAGACATGTGGTTGTGCAGGATGCACCAGAGATGATAAAGTGTTTTTTGCTGTCATACATCTCTTCATTTATGCCCATGATAACTGTCACAGCATCATCGGGAATTTCAAGAGTTTTATCTTTTATTTTAAATGGAGCACTCACCAATACCTTGTATGCACCACTTTCAAGATGGCCTCTTACAGAGCCTTCCTTTGAATCTACTGGAAGTGTTGGGTCAAGAAATTTTCCTGTAGTGTCAACTACAAGTCTAACTCCGTGTTTTTCCCATCCAATGTCTTTTGGATTTCTGCTTTCCATAAGAAACTTTATAGGAATTCCATCAATCACCATTGTGGAGTTCGCCTCATCAATCTTTTCTATTACACTTTTTGATTTATAACCGTAAAGATAATTGTGAAGTCTACCATATGTGGAGTCATGCTCAATGTAAAAAGCCAAATCATTTAAAGATTTTCCAACTTTTCTGCCAAGATTGACCACGAGCCTTGAAAAATGTTTTCTTCCTATATGATGCCACAGGGTAAGCTTTCCAATCCTTCCCAGTCCATTAATTCCTAATACTGTTTCTCCCATTTTCAAACCTCCCTTTCATTTAAAAATAATCTGTTGAAATATAGATTTTTTGGGTTTCGTGTTTGCCTAAAAAAACCATCCCGCTTCTGCCATCAATGCTGATGTAATCTCCCTTTTTCAAAACCCTTTTTCCTATTTTACACTTTTTTTCGTTCTGATACACCACCATTTTTGAAAAACCTACTACACATGTTTTGCCAAGTTTTGTAGCAATTATTGATGCATGGGAAGTTGAGCCACCTCTGGCAGTCAGGATTCCGTCAGCATTTGCAATATGAACAATATCATCTGGCACAGTGTCTGCTCTTAAGAGAATTAAAGGAGTATCAGGTTCAATGGATTTAAAGTTTTTGATATCCTCCACATCAAAAACTATTTTTCCAGAAAGAGCACCACCGCTTACACCAATTCCTGTGCCAAGCTTGTTTGCATTCAAAGCAGGAGTTGGTATAAACACTGTTACTATTTCGCCCTTTGAATAGCTCATCTCCCTTGTCTGAAGGATGTAAAGGTCTTTTTTACCTCTTCCTTCAAAGGTAAATTCAATCTCCTGATGCTCCCATTTTTCCTTGTAAATCAGTTTTTCAGCTATTTCATAAAGCATTTCATATATTTCTGGGAAAGCTTCTTCTAAGGATTTGTCAGTCTCTCTTCCTTCGTAAATTTTCTGCTCAACTGAGATAGGAAAAGTTTTTACAAGTCCAGAAACAATATCCTCACCCTGCGCTCCTGTTGTGTAATCACCCCAAAGCACGAGTCTGTCAGATGCTTCCTTCGGATTTCTTGTAAAAACCACACCTGAGCCTGAATTGGTATCAATATTGCCAAAAACCATTTTTTGCACGACAACCGCTGTTCCCCAGTCTTCTGATATGCCAAGCAGTTCCCTATAAGCCTTAGCCTTTACAGAATTCCACGAATTTAACACTTGATTAACAGCGATTAGAAGTTGTTTCCAGGGGTCATCTTCAACTTTTATTCCAAGCGATAATATGAACTCCTTGTAAGCCAGAGCAACTTCTTTCATCTGCAAAGGTGAAAACTGGATTTTTAGTTCAACTTTATGCTTTTTTTTGTAAAAGTTCATAATATTGTCAAATTCATCTCTGTCTATGCCGAATGACATTCCCCAGCATTGCAAAAATCTTCGGTAGCTGTCCCATACAAACCACGGCTTTCCGGTTTGATTGATTAGTCCTTCTGCAATTTCCTCGTTTATTCCAACATTTAAGAATGAATTCATCATTCCCGGCATTGATATAGCTCCACCGCTTCTTACAGATACAAGAAGAGGATTAGAAGGCTCACCGAATTTGCTTTTTGCCAGAGGTTCAAGCCTTTTTATAGCTTCCCTTAATTCCTTTTCAAAATGTTCCCTTGCAGGAGCAAAGTCTGTAATAACTTCTTTACATCTGAAAACTTCTGTTGTAATAATAAATCCCGGGGGGACTAATATTTCCTTGCTGGCGAGTTTTACTAAATTATGTCCCTTGTTACCGAGATGGATTCGGTCATTTATTTCTTTTTTTGGCGTGTAAATATCGCAGAGTATTTTTTTAGGATCATAGGTCATTAGTAAATCAAGTTCCCTGTATTGAAGCCTCTCTGCTTGATTGTATGCGGTCTTTATTATTCTGCCGATAAGTCTGTCCAACTGATTCAGTCCCGGATACTGCATAACAGCGTCCCTGAGGAATTTTTCTGACATTGCACTGATAAATTCAAATTTTTCAATTTCCTCTCTCTCAGAAATTCCGTAGATTTTTGAGATAACTTTTTTTAGCCATTTTTTATATGGTGCTGTACAATATGTGTTTACTATATCACTGACTGATTCTGAAAGATTTCTGAATATATCCATATACTGTGAGAATGTGAATCTTCGGATTTCTAATGCAACTGTAAGCATGTCAAGGGTATGAATGAATTTCTGAGAAGACAAACCATTTAATTCAATAATTCGCATGAATAGTCTAAGATATTTTTCTATCCTGAAAAGCGTAGCCCTTGTAATAAAATCCGTATCAATAGACTGTTCAATTTCATCCAACAATCCATTTAGTATGTTTTCAAGTCTTAAATATACAGAAAGGGCATTAAACTTTCTCTCGCTGTATCTTCCATAAACAGACGGTATACCTGCAGCAATATGTCTTTTATGGGCTATGTCTTCAAAAACCTCGTATTTTTCTGGAGAGAGAATAATATTCTTTAATTCTTCAAGATATATTACAAGAGCCTGAATTTTATTGAAAAGCGAATCGTGCTTAAGAACTTCATTTAAATAAGAACCATCTGGCAAACCCAAAAAAAGGGTTTCCTTAAGGAAGTTCTCCAACTCGCAGTAGTCAATTTTATATTTTCTGTAAAGTAGTTGATATAGTCTGATTGCAAGAACCGCTTTAATTTTGTGCTCGTAGGGAAAATTGTATTGATTTAATTTTGTGTTTACAGAATCCACCTGACTCATGAGAAGATTTTCAAGGGAGCCAAAATCTTTTATCAATTCATGAAATAGTCTTCCCATTTCAGAGAAATGCTCTTTTTCATATTGAAGTGCTTCTATTATGTCTGAAGGTGCGTATTTTTTTAGCTCTGAAACATTTCCAGTCATCCAGAAATTAATTGTTTCTTTGAGCAAATCAAGTATTAAGGGACTGCTTTCTACATGCACCTGCTTTCTGATGAAGTGTATAAGAGGGTCTTTTCTTTTAAAGATTTCGTCCACTTCAGTTGAGACAGTTCTGAGCTGTCCTTCTGCATTGATTTCATTGTAATAAACTGGAAGGTTTCTCAATATTGGTTTGGTTAAATAAAATACTGGCAAGATTTTGGAATTCAGAAGTTTTGTGATTTCCCTCTGGAAAAAGTCAGTATCCTTTATATGAACTCCTCCAAAAAACAAATATAAGCTCAGGGCTGATATCAGGTCTTTAGATAAAACAGGTTTTTTTGAAATAAGATTAAACCAAAGTCTCAGATTCCTTATATGATTCCTGTTATCACCAATTTCAAACTCGTCAGTGAAACCTTTTATCTGTGGAGTATGAAACCCGATAGAAATTAAAGATTCTATATAAAAGTTTATAAGCTCCTTATCGCCTGATGTATAGACAGCTTCTCCGATTTCTTCAAGCGAAAATAATACAGCATCAGGCAGGACAAAAAAGAAGCAATCTAATTTTATAAATATCTTATCAAGCAGTTCCAGAGTTTTCTTTGTTGACAAAGCTACAAGGGCAGGAAAAGTATTTTTGATATTTTTGCCTATTTCCCTTATTGCAAAATCGTATAATTCCGCAAGAACTTCGTTTTCTGTAATCCAGAAAAAATAGTATATTCTATTTTGCAAATCTATCAAATCATTGGAGGAGACGATAAATTTTCTATGGAGCTCACGAAATATATTGTAAAGCTCCATTCCTGCGGGAATTGTCACGAGTTCCCTCAAATCGTCTGCTGTCTGTATTTTTTTATTGTATGCATCAAATTCCTCGTAAAGTGAGTTGAATGTTTTTTCTACAAATAGATAGCCCTGCGGAAATATCTCTTTGTAGTAGGCAAGGGGATTTTTGATTGAGGATAAGGTATTATAAAGAGCTTGCAGATAAATTTTATAAAGTCTCGTAAAATTAAGAAGATTTTCCTCTTGGATAAACTGCATTTTAACAATTGTCTTCCCTATAACTCTTAAGCTATCAAGTTTTGGCAAGTAGTCATTTAAATCAAGCGAAAGGAGATATTCAAAGATATCCGATGCAATGGATAGAAATTTTTGATTCTCCGCTGAATTACACTCTTCTATTAACTTCAGCGTCATTCTCAAAAGAGACCTCAAAGAGCTTTCAAGGATTTTTTTATTGTCAAGGCATTCAATCAGATAGCTAAACAAAATTTTTGCAGCCTCAAAGCCCTCAGGATGTTTGAAGTAATAAGTGAAATATTTTATGAAGTGGTTTTCAACCTCGTAAGGAATGCGATGATTAAGAGTTGACCTTTGTATTTCTTTAAACAAGTTTTCCACATTGCTTAGGATTCCCGGGTAAGATGAAAAAATCTTGACAATTTTAGCTTGCTTTTCCGAATTGCTTAAATTTTTTAAATCCTCAAAAATCATGGAACTATTTCATTATATCAAACTTTCTTCTCAACCTTCTATATTTGGCTCGTGCCGAAAATGCGATATATCCTCATCACTGCGAACCCCCTGTTGCGAGCGATAACGTGGAGATTTCAGAGATTGCTTCGGCAGAGCTTTGGTCTGCCTTGCAATGACCCACACGCCTTGTCATTGCGACTCCGAGCGAAGCGAGGAGGAAGCAATCTCGCCTTTTTCATGCCCTACATCGTCACTGCGAGCCACTCGATGTGGCGAAGCAGTCTCTGATTAGTGATTGGTGATTGGTAATTTTATTTTACAAAAATGTTGAGAACAGCAATCAATATAGCAATAAATGAAAACCCAGCAACAGTAAGCCACTGTTGAAAAGACAACCTTTTTTCCAAAGCTTCAAACCGAGTATTCATAGCTTCAAACCGAGTATTCATCTCTTTGTATAAAGCTTCAAACCGAGTATTCATCTCTCTCTGTAGAGCTTCAAAGCGAGCATTTATAGCTTCAAACCGAGCATTTATAGCTTCAAACCGAGCATTCATCTCTGAGTAAAGTCTTTCATGTCTTTCTGCCTCAAGAAGCCTTAAGCTTTTCAACTCTTCTTCCACTCTGACAATTCGTTCAACAAGAGCAATTTCCTTAAGTTTTATTTCCCTTTCAGAAACATATTGTTCAATATACTCAGGCAGATAATTCTTCAGAAACTCATCCATTAATTTTTCAATTGTTTCTTTATCAAATGTGGTTTGCATGGTTAATTATTTCATAATAAATTGATATTTGTCAATGAAGTTGGTGAATGGTGATTAGTGCATGGTGCATGGTGAACACCCGCCTCGTCATTGCGAAGACTTTCCTTCTTGTCATTGCGAGGGACGAAGTCCCGAAGCAATCTCGTCTTTTTTCTTCGGACAATGGAGAGATTGCCACGCCTCACCTTCGGTGAGGCTCGCAATGAAGGAAAAAAACGGCAGGCTCGCAATGACCCACCCGCCTCGTCATTGCAAGGTGCGTTAGCACCGAAGCAATCTCGCCTTTCTATATGCAACGAAAAAGAGGTCACCTCGGCATCCTGACGGCTGCCTCGCAATGACTGTGTAGTATGTCACCGTGAGGAGCGTTATGTCGCAAATGTTAATCCAATACAGTTCTTAGTTTCTGTGCAAGTTCCTGAAGAGTGAAAGGTTTTTTAAGCAGATATAATTCTCCAACATGAAGGTTTAACTGCTCCTGTGAATAGCCCGACATGTATAAAACTTTGGCTCTTGGTGAAATCTTTCTTATTGCCTTGACTAATTCAACTCCGCTCATCTTTGGCATCACCACATCTGTAAGTATTATGTCTATCTCATTTGCTTTTTCTTTAAATATGGAGAGAGCCTCTTCAGCATCCTTTGCCTCATAAACTTTGTATCCAAGATTTCTTAGCATCTCTGAAGTCACTATTCTTGTCTCGTTGTTGTCTTCAACAACAAACACTGTTTCTTTTCCTTTTGGTATTTCCTGCGCATTATGCAAAGATTTTAGTTTTTCTGATTGTCCTTCAGTCAATGGCAGATATATTTTAAACGTTGTCCCTTTACCCTCTTCGCTGTAAACCCAGATATTTCCATTATGCTGTTTTACTATGCCATATACAGTTGCAAGACCTAATCCAGTGCCTCCTTGTTTTGTTGTAAAGAATGGCTCAAAACACTTCTCCATTACTTCCTTTGACATTCCAACTCCTGTGTCTGATACTTCAATTAAAGCATAATTGCCAGTTTTAGCTCCTATGTGCGCGCTTACATATTCATCTGTAAGGGTTACCGCTGAGGTTTTAATTGTAAGCTTGCCTCCATTTGGCATCGCATCCCTTGCATTTACAGCAAGATTCATGATTACCTGTTCAATCTGTGAGATGTCGCACTTGACTGCTAAAGGCTCACCGTATAGGTCAAAATGTAGCTCAAT
Organism: Thermodesulfovibrio hydrogeniphilus; assembly: GCF_054657355.1. Taxonomy (NCBI): domain Bacteria; kingdom Pseudomonadati; phylum Nitrospirota; class Thermodesulfovibrionia; order Thermodesulfovibrionales; family Thermodesulfovibrionaceae; genus Thermodesulfovibrio; species Thermodesulfovibrio hydrogeniphilus. The sequence goes on along the minus strand of NZ_BAAHYW010000001.1, from coordinate 1,402,295 downwards.
GTCCTCACCCATAAGCCTTTCAATCATCCGCTTAAGTTCCGCGATTACTTCGTTTATATTTACTATTCTTAGCTCAAAATCCTGTTTTCTACTGAATGCAAGTATTTTTCTTGTGAGAGCTGCTGCTTTGTCAGAGGCTTCAATTATTGCTTCAATTCTTGTCCTCAGGGGGTCATCGTCATGCATTTTCATAAGTGCAAGTTGCGCATTTCCTCTAATGGCAACGAGAATGTTGTTAAAGTCATGGGCTATTCCACCTGCGAGTCTTCCAATTGCCTCAAGCTTTTGAAGCTGATTAATCTGCCTTTGAAGTTCTGCTTTTTCCTCTTCTGCTTTTATCACATCTGTTATATCAATGGCTATCTCAAATCTAGCTGGTCTTTCATCTGTCCATGTTATAATTCTGTCAATTATTTCATAATATCGCTTTAAAATTGGATTGTAATATGTCCATTTGTAAGGCTTGCCTGCAAGTTTAAGTATTATTTCATTTGTGCAGAATTCACATGGCTGGTCTTTGCCCTGAAGCTCCACATAACATAGTTTGCCTACCAAATCCTTGCCAAAAAGCTCTTTTGTATACTTATTGGCATATAAAATCTCATGGGTAAAGGGATCAGAGATGTATATGATAGAGTCTATGCTGTCAAATATTGAAAGAAGTTGATTTCTTTCATTCTCTAAAGCCTCTAATGCTCTCTTTTCCTTTGTAATATCAACTACAACAGAAAATAATCCTTCTTCAATATTTTCTTTGTCAAGAGGTTTTGTAAATAGCTTTACCCAAATTTTTCTTCCATCTTTTCTGAGCCACTCAATCTCATGGTCAATAAATCCTTTTTCAAAAAGCTGTTTAAGACGTTCCTCGCCAACTCCTTCATAGTGTTTTCTTTCCTTGTAGAAAATACTTGTATTCTTCCCTCTTATCTCTTCAGCTGAGTATCCTACCATGTTTAAAAAAGCCTCGTTGAAGTCTAATATATCTCTATCTATTGTATGGACTAAAACTCCAACGATCATGTTGTTGTATATTCTTTGTAGCTTCTGCGAAGTTTCATACAATTCTGAAAATGTATCATGAACAACCTCTAAATTATGAAAAATTCTTTGAAGCCTTGCTGTGGAGAAGTCTTCTTTTAAAATATCTTCCGGTGAGAAATGATAAAAGTTATGGTAAAACCTGCCTTGTCTTAAAATAAAGGGATGAAGTCTTAAAGCTATGTTAAGAAAATCCTTATCTGAGCTTGAAAAGCTATAACCACAGATTACACTAATCGGATAGGCTCTTACTAATTCTTCTACAGTCAAGAAGCAATCAATAATGTCCTTTTCATTCACAAAAATAAATCTTGTATCAATGAATACTCTAACAGGAAAAGTGTTTTCTCTATTTTCTAAGTAGTTTTTTATCTCATTGGATATGACATTAAAGTCTACTTTTTTGTCTTTTTTTAAAATCTACTCAATCCTGAAAATCTTAATCCGCCCACTCTCTTTTGAAAGCCTTTTTTTCAATTCATTATCACAATAAGCATCAGTAAAGATAAGGATATCTTCACCAAAGTCTTCTGAAATTAAGTTTGTCAAAAGCTCATAAAACTCTTCTTCATCGTCATAAACAAAGCCAATATTCATTGAAGGCTTAATACTGCGAAGTATGTCATTTAAGGTTTTTAATCTTGATATTTTAGATGATATATTCACAGTCAATCCTTCTTAATTAATATTAATTAAAATCAATCAAAGAAAACAACATCTTCTTCCTTTTTTGCTTCCTTTTTAAGCTTAAGCAGGGTTTGTCTTGCAATTTCTCTTTCCTTATTCATTGTAAAGTTGTTTTCAAGCTCTTGAAGTATATCTTTTTTTATCTCCTGCATCTCTCCCTCCTCAAGCAAATGCTTTATGTCTAAAGAATCTATTTCACTGCCTACTGTTTCAATGATTTTGTTTACATGCTCAAGCATTTGCTTTGTTATGTCCTGAAACTGAAGATTGACAATGATTTGATTAATGTTTTCATATAAGATTTCGTTTTCTTGAATTAACTTAGAAGATTTATCTATAATCTTTTCAAACAAAGACAATGTTTTTAAAACAGGGATAAAATTTCTTAAATTTTCTTCTGCCAAATCTATATCTTTCTCAAAAATTCCTACTATTTTTTCTATGCTTTCAATCTGTTTTGAGATGTCGCCAATCAGTTTTTGAGCATTCTTTGAAAGGGCTTCTGCATTAACAGCAAGCTTGCCAAATTCTGATGCTACAACAACAAAGCCTCTTCCATGCTCGCCTGCCCTTACTGCCTCAATTGTAGCATTAATTGAAAGCATGTTCATCTGTTCATACATATCTGATGTCTGCCTTAAGGTTTTTATGATTTCGTTTATCATGCCTTTAAGAGGCTGGAAGTTTTTAAGAAAGCTTTCTATATCTATTTCACTCTCCATTTGGGAAACAAGATTTAAATACTCTTTTTTTACTTCTTCAATGATTTTAGAAAGTAAAAATTCACCATTTTTAACTAATCGCTGGCATCTTTTTGTTTTTTGACATTCTTCAAAAGAGGGACATTGAGACCCCTCCACTTGAGAATTAACCAATCTATGAAGTTTAAAACTTATTTCTGCAATCAAATCCAGTAAAATTTTATTTGCAACTTCATTTGTTCTTTTGATTTCATTTAATATAATCATAAATTTATCCACTGAATCTACAACTGCCTGCTCAACGTAAACACTCACTTCTTTTATGTTTTCGTAGGCTATTTTAAGCATCTCTTTCTGTCTTACTGAAAGCTTATTTGCGTTTAAAATAAAATCTTCAAACTTTGCCTTTAAAGTTTCATACTGATTTTTTATTTCTGAGTATTTTTTTTCCTTTTCAATCACTTTTTTCTTATACCAGAAAACTACAAATACCACCGCAAAGATTAGAATTATAATTTTCGCAACTAAAATAAATGTAGAATCCATATTTTTTATTCCTCCTAAACCAATGTTTCTGGATTTAAAACAAGAACAACTCTTCCATCACCCATGATGCTAATGCCTGAGATTAAATCTAAATCCTTTAATTCTTCAGGCAATGGTTTAACTGCTATCTCCATATTTCTGTGCAATTCATCAACAATTATTCCAAACTCTCCTGAATTTGTTTTAAGTATTACAACTGGAATCTCTTTATTTAAAAGTTCTTTTTTACTAATTGTCCTCTGTCCACCATTTAAAAGAACGCTTAGTGTTTCAACAGGAACTACCTTTCCTCTCCAGTATATTCCTAATCTTTCATGAATTCTTTTAATTTTGTTTACATCAACCTTTTTGGTTTCCACTACAAATTCAATTGGAATTGCATAAAGTCTTTTCGCAGATTCAACAAATAGACTCTGAAGTATTCCTATCCTTGTTGGCAGAGTAAGTGTAATCTCTGTTCCTTTGTCTTCTTCTGAGACAACTGTAACTTTTCCACCAAGAGACTCAACTGTTGTTTTTACAACATCCATTCCAACTCCTCTGCCTGATACTTCAGTAACCTTTTCTTTTGTGCTCAATCCAGGTAGAAATATCAAACTCAAGATTTCAGGATCATCAGGAGACTTAACATCTATCCCTGAAGCCTTAGCTTTTTCATATAAGTTCTTTCTTGAAATTCCCCTTCCATCATCTATAATTTTTATAACCAGATTTGTTCCTTCCTGAAATGCCCTGAGTATCACTGTGCCTTCTTCAGGTTTTCCTTTGTTCTTTCTTTCATCTGGAGTTTCTATTCCGTGGTCACAGGCATTTCGCACAAGATGTATAAGAGGGTCAGACAGCATATCTGCTACCTTTTTATCAATCTCTGTTTCTTCGCCATCAGTAATAAAATGAATCATTTTTCCTTGTTTTCTTGCTATGTCCCGCACAACTCTATTAAACTTCTGGAAAATATGCTTTATTGGTATCATTCTTAGAGAAATTATACCTTCCTGAAGATTTCTTGATACCCTGCTCATCTGATAAAAGTTATCTTTAAAAATTCTTAACAAATGGGGGTCTATCTTGTCTTTTAACATTGAGAACAGATATTCAAAAGAATTTTTCACTACAATGAGTTCTCCAATGAAATTATTGAGCATTTCCACTTTTCTTTCATCAACTTTCATTGTCTTGACTTCTTCAACTTGCTGAACTACCTGAGGTTTAAGCTGTGAGGCAGTTTCCATAAGTTTTTGTTTCTCAAGAGCTTCTTTTATATCTTCTTCTTTAACTTTGCCTGTTTCAACTAAAATCTCACCAAGCTTTTTTTGTTTAGATATGGCTTCTTCAATGTCTTTTTCGCTTACCTTTCCCTCTTCAATTAATATTTCACCAAGTCTTTTTACTCCACCAGTTAAGATGCCTTCAATGAAAGCATCTATGTGTTTGAATATTTTTTTGAAATCCTTTATCTCCGATTTTTCAAGATGCTGAATAGCTTTTTCTGCAAGAATTGCAAGGGTATTTATTCCAATATTTTTTGAAATTGTGCTGAGGCTTTTTAATGCTCTATTAATAGTTTTTAGCTTTACTTCATCCAGTTTTTCATCAATAAGAAACAGTTTAACAATTTCTCTGAACTGCTTTGCCTGTTCTATAAAAACTGTTCCCTTGTCTTCTGAAATTGTAGGTGTGAGCACTTCTGAAGGTGCTGATGTTATTAATTTTTCAAGTCTTTCATGAATAAGAGGCAACTCCTTAGGATAACCTTCATTGGTTTTAAGATTTATGAGTATGGTTCTTAATAAATCAATGCTCTTTAAAATTGTATCTATTGTCTCCTTTGAAGGCTGCAACTTTTTATTTTTAATGGCGTCAAGAACAGATTCAAGTGTATGGACAAATTTTGCGAGTCTTGAAAGTCCTATGTAGTCAGAGTCTCCTTTAAGAGTGTGCACAACTCTTAAAATATTTTGCAGGCTTTTGGGAGAAAGTTTTTGTTCAAATTCAATTATATTTTTCTCAATTGTCTCTAAAGCTTCATTGGCATCTATTAAGAATTCTTCTATTACACTGCTGTCAATACTTTCAAAGGGTATATTTTCTTTCTTTTTCTTTTCCTTTATTTCTATTACTTCTATCAAAGATGGGTCAAAAGCTAAGTCCTTTATCTCATCTGCATTTAAATCTGTTGCAACATAAATTTCTGGCTTAAGATAAAGCTTGAAAGGTTCAAATTGATTAATTGAAGGGACTGAATCTTTGCTACCACAGGCTTTGTAGAAAGTAGAATTATTTTTAAGATTTCTAAGGAAAACCAATGGGTCAAAGCCGTTTACAAATTCTTCATCTGTATAATTTACAAGGACTTTATATGTTTTATAACCTTGTTTCTGAAAATCTTTTAGTTCTGCCTCAATTTCAGATTGAACTGAAATTGTCACTGAAGGTTGAAGCTTCGGTTCTTCTTGTATTTTTTGCTCCTGAGGCTTTTCCTCTTTTATAATGAATCCTTTAAAAGCTTCTACAAGAGATTGGTCTATTTCAGGGATTGTGCCTGATTCATAAGAATTTATCATCTCAGAAAGAGTATCAACACCTTTAAGGAGGAGGTCAACAATTTCTGGTGAAAGTTTGATTTCATCGTTTCTTATCTTATCAAGAAGTGTCTCCATGTGATGAGCAAACTCAGATATTTGATTTAGCTCAAAACCTCCTGCACTTCCTTTAATTGTATGAATTCCTCTGAAAATAGAGTTTAAAAGTTCAGAATTTTCAGGGTCTGTTTCTGCCTTTAAGAGGTCTTCTGTGACTTTCTCAAGAATTTCTCTTGATTCATTAAAAAAAGTTTTTTGTAATACTCCATGTTTATTTCCATATATCACACCTCACCCGATAATTTTTTTTACAACACTTAAAAGAACATCGGGTTTAAAGGGCTTTACAATCCATGCTTTTGCTCCAGCCTGTCTTCCTTCTTCTTTTTTTGCTTCCTGACTTTCTGTGGTAAGCATTACAATAGGCGTGAATTTATTTTTTGAATCAGCCTTAACTGCTTTTATTAACTGTATTCCATCCATATTTGGCATATTTAAGTCTGTTATTATCAAGTCAACTCTGCCAACTTTTTGAAGTTGTTCCAGAGCCTGTTTTCCATCACCTGCTTCAATAACATTGTATCCACTGTTTTTTAAAGTCATTGCAACAAGTCCTCTCATTGATCCTGCATCATCTACAATTAAGATTGTCTTTGGCATAACAGCCTCCTATGTTATTCTTTTCATTTTTTCAAGGTAGTTGAAGAATCTTCCATTCCATCTGGCAAACCTCCCTAAGGTCCACCTTTATCCCTTTAGAATCTCGCCTTTCATGGCAACCCTCTCTACGAGATTGCTTCGTCGCTGACGCTCCTCGCAATGACGGAATAATGGGAGCCTGTCGCGAGACGAAAGCTTGGCGACCATCGCAATGACACCCTTTTCTGTCATCACGAGGCTTGCAAAGCAAGCCGAAGTGATCTCTCTTTTTGTGCCCCATTCTGTCATTGCAAGTCTGCCCGTTTATTTTTTCTGTCATTGCTAACCTCCCGATTATTTTTATTCTTCATTGCGAGCCTCACTGATTTTTTTCTGTCATTGCGAGCCTCCGAAGGAGGCGTGGCAATCCCGTTCCTTGTCGCTCCCATTCTGTCATTGCCAGCAGTGCGAAGGACTGCGTGGCAATCCCGTTCCTTATTGAAAGAAAAAGACGAGATTGCTTCCTCCTCGCTTCGCTCGGAGTCGCAATGACGGCGATGGGGAAGTCCTCGCAATGACGGAAAAAGAGGGCTCACAATGACAAAAAGACACCCTCTCAATAACGGATAGGGAAGTTCTTCAATGTGTTCGTATTTAAAAAGCATTTTCAATACCATAGAGTAACTTTAATTCCCTAAGTATTGAACTCTCGTTAACAATCACCTCATATTCTGAATTTAAAATGGATAAAATCAGCTGAAAATATGCCGTATCAAGTTCTGCATCTTCTGCAATAGCAATGTTGATTTTCTTCGCTTTTTTGCCTTTGTTTAAGGCATTTTTGATTTTTTCAATATCTTCTTCAATTTCAAAAATTCTGCATTCTTCTTTGAAAATTAAATCAACTGAGCCATTTTTTTGCTTAATCTCTATCATATTTCCTCTCCCAGTAAAAGTTTTATATAGGTGATTAAAATATCTGGCTTTACGGGTTTTACAATATAGAGATTTGCACCTGCCTCATAACCCTTTCTTCTATTTATATCTTCCTGCTGTGTTGTGATTATTATTATCGGTGTTTCTTTGGAAAATTCCCTGTAGTGTTTTATAAATGTTAATCCATCCATTTTAGGCATGTTAATATCGCAAAGAATAAGGTCATATTCTTTTGTTAAAGCCTTCTCCAGTGCATCTGCTCCATCAATTGCTTCATCAACTAAAAATCCTGCAGATTTAAGTATATTGCTATGAAAGGCTCTCACTACATTTGAATCATCAACTACAAGTACTTTTTTCATCCTCTCACTCCTTTGTATATACTAAATGAGGACCAAGTTTTATCAATTTAAAGGCTGTTGTAATTCTTGAAAGCGATTCTGTTGAGCTCAAAAATATAAATCCTTTTTTGTTTAAAGCAATATAGAAATGGTCAACAACCCTTTTACGGGAAAGCTCATCAAAATATATAAGAACATTTCTGCAAAATATAAAATCAAAACCTCTGTATTTTCTTAAGGCTAAAAAATCACTTAAATTCAAATGCTCAAGTCTGACAAATCTCTTAACCTCATCCTTTACTATAAATTTTGAACCAGAATTTAAAAAGTATTTTTTTAGATAATCAGGAGGAACATCTTTTACACTTCTTGGCTCATAGATACCTTTTTCTGCTTTTTCAAGAGCTTGGGTATCAATATCAGTTCCAATTATCTCTATGTTCCATTCCTCAGGGTCAAGCATTTCATTCAAAATGATTGATAAAGTATATGGCTCCTCACCAGTTGAACAGCCTGCAGACCAGATTCTGATGTTTTCATCACCTGTTTTAATTTTATTTTCTACAACTACTGGTAAACAGTATTCTGCAAAGGCTTGCAATTGGGGAAAATCCCTGAAAAAGTATGTCTCATTTATCGTTAAAAGCTCAATAAGTTTTTGAAATTCTTGACCCTTTGGGTCTCCAAATTTTAAAAGCCTTAAATACTCTGTAGGATTGGTTATTCCAAGTTCCTGCATCCTTTTTTCTATTCTTTTTTCAACAAAATAAAGTTTGTGCTTCTCAAATTTTATTCCTGTTTTTCTGTATATTAAATCTGCAAACCTCTCAAATTCCTCTATGGTAAGCTTCACTGCTCCTCTCCTTTACCTGTCTTCGTAATTACATACCCTTAAATTCATGGCAATCTTTCTTGAGATTGCTTCCTTCTCGCCTCGCTCGGAGTCGCAATGACGGGGAGGAAGGTCATTGCGAGCCTGCCGTTTATTTTTTCCGTCATTGCGAGCCTCACCGAAGGTGAGGCGTGGCAATCCCTCTTTTCCTTCTTCGCCCCTCACTGCTCCTCTCCTCTTAATATCTCCTTGAGTTCTTCATCTACGAATGGGTCATTTAAAATTTTTGAAATCATATCTTGCACTTTAGGATTATTTTTAATCTCAGGAAACCTGTTTGCTGTCTCTTCTATAAAATCTATCAAATCCTTTGCAACAGCAGTTGAGTATTTGAGTATATTTAGTGTTTTTAAAATTGTTTCTAAATCTCCCACCTTTGCAACCATTTTTAAGAAGTCAGGCAATAAATACTCAGGTATTTCTGTATTAGAGAAATATTTAAAGATTTCTCTACAGCCTTCTTCACTTTCAAGCTCAGTAATTGACTGAATGATTGTTGACCTTAGCATTGGCTCATCTTTTTGTTTAAAAAGTTTTATAAGTTCTGGCACACTTTCTTTGTCTTGAAGTTTCCCGACATATTCAACTGCTGTGATTTGAACATTTGGATTTTCATCATAAATATAAGCTCGAACTGCAAGCTGAGCCTCAGGAGAGCCTATTAAAACAAGACTGTCAAGAATAAGCTTTCTTACTTCATGATACTGAGAATCCATTTTAGATGTTAAAAATGCTACAGCATCACTGCCCTTTGCACCAAATATCTCAACTGCAGCATTTCTTAAATACGCATCTTCTGAGCTGAATAGATTAAATATTTCTTCATAAAAAGGTTGTAAGTCAAGGTATTTTAAAGAGGTTACAATTGCTTCTCTCATTGCAATTGAGTCTTCCTTTTTAAGTATTTCAATAAGTTGTCTTATTTTTTCTTGGTCAGGCGACTCCATCATTTCGTAAATCTGCAAAAGTCTCTCTTCCTCTTTCATTTTTACCCTCCTAATACATGCACATCTAAATTGGGCAATTTTTATATAAAGCCTTCGTTAGCCTATTATTGCAACCCCTATGCTTATTTTTTCCGTCATTGCGAGCCTCCCGATTATTTTTATTCTTCATTGCGAGCCTCACTGATTTTTTATCTGTCATTGTGAGCCTCCGAAGGAGGCGTGGCAATCTCAGAGATTGCTTCGTCGCTATCGCTCCTCGCAATGACAAAAAAATGCATTCAATAACATTTGATCATTACTCAATTTTCACATTCACATACACTTTACACTTACACTTCTTTAAGCCAGTGCTTTTACTGCCTTTACGATTTCATCTGCAATTTTGTAACTCGGTGCAACAATCTCTGCACCACCTCTTTCTATTGCTTCCTTTGGCATACCAAAAACTATGGCTGTCTCTTCAGACTCTGCAATGGTTATTCCTCCAGCCTTCCTTATCTTTACCATGGCATCAACTCCATCGTCTCCCATTCCTGTAAGCAAAACGGCAGTTATCAAAAATATTGTGTCTCATTGTAAAACCTCATATTAAAGAGCTGTAAAAGTTCATATGCTTTTGATTTGATAACAGGCACAGGATTCTTCCATTTACCATACTTCAGTCTATCAATCTGCAGAATTAAATTTAATCTAAAAAAATACTCTGAGACTGAAAATAAACTCCAAGTTTTCTACTTATCTGTTCTATTCGGTTTTTAAGATTATCTACTAATTCGTCATGTATATATATTTACTATCTATTTAGGACATCTAAGAAAACAAAAGACCTAATTTCCTTTACTTTCACCCTTCATGATTTCATCAAGTAGTTCTTCAAGAAACTCCCGCATTGCTACTTTTTCATTTGGTTTCTTGTTTTCACCAAAATATTTCTTCAGTATTAATTCAATTGCTTCGTTTTTTATCCTCTCAAATGTCTGCTGATCCATCTTATATCCTCCTCTCTTTCTACCCTTAGACACAACTTTATTATCACTCCCATGGTATTATATACTTGCAGGTATAACGGGTTATAAAAGAGTCACTAATGGCAAAAGATAGATTATCAAAATCCAGATTTTGAAAAGGTTCTGGATTAATGTGAGAAGCTTTTTTAATACGGCAGATATACTTATATGCTGCTTGTTAAAAACGATCGAGGAGAGAGATATAAAGACAAGGGCGCTAGAGATACCCTGCCCAACAATTCAAAAGAGAAACTTTTGGTTTATTTCACGAGACTCCTGATACCTCTTACCGAAAGACTTTCTAATGGTACAGTCTTTTTTGCAGTTATACTTGAATATGAGTAAAAAAGTGATACTCTGGACTTAGTGCCAGAGCGAAATTACAATCACATTGATCAGTCCTTTGCCTTTAATTTTGTCCTCAACACCATTGGTTCGGGATACGATATCTCCTTCTTCACTACTCATAAGCAGCAATCTTTCAAGTAGATGGATGGTTAATTGGCAGGGATATTCATCCCTTCTTTTGTTGGACCTTATCCGGTGAATATCCGTCCACACATCAGAGATAAGAGGTCCAAATTGATGCATCTGGCTCTTTTTACCGCCATAATCTTGTAAGATTAAGGGCAATTTCTACAGCGGTTGTTCAATAATTCTGATATCATAAAACTTAAATTGGTTAGATTTCACATAATAATAAAATTCCATAGTGATTAGGTAAAAGCATTTTACCAAGATGAGAACCCATTGCATCCCGGGAAATCCATTGGCGGAAGATAGCAATTTCATTTAGATAAGAGCCAAAATATATTAACTATTTGGGAATGTTATAAACAAAACAGAGCTTGTGGGTTTGGTGATCCGAACCATCTCACGAAGCCATTCCGTAAACCAAGTGAGATATTCTTCGACATCACATTTATCATAATAACTATTGAGTTTTTTTAGATTGAATGGCGGATAAAAAAGTAACATCAACACTGATCTGAGGTATTTTTCTCATGATTTCTAAACAATCACCCTGAATAACTTTGTTTATTAGGGAATTAAAAAATTCTTTATTTCCCATAGAACATCGGGGAGAGCAGATATTTAAACTTTTCAAGTTTATTTCTGAAATATAAGTATATCTTCAACCCCTATTTTCCCTTTATCTGCTTTTGATAGGCCATGTTCAATGATATCAACTAATTTAAACCCCACTGATTTACCTAAGTCCCCTAATATTGGAGATGTTTCAATTATTTCTTCTTTTCCATTTATTATCCAGGAATGGCATTTACTAACAACCATTAGATAATATCTGCCCTTTTTAAGCACTCTATAACACTCCTCAAACGAGAGTTTCATCATTTTAAGATAGTTCTGGACAATTTCGGCTTTGTAAGTTCTACGCGCTTTTTGCAAAGTCTCTATAAGTCTTAAATTTGAATCTGGTAATGTAATAGAAAAATATTTATCACTTACAAAAAGAGGCATATTTTTATACTTAATTTCGTCTCTATGCCTTGCTTCATAGAAGTTTTTTGTTGATTCCCACTTAAGGTCCTCATCCAGACCCAAGATTAATATAGAGATTTTATTATTTCCAATATAGTCTAATGCATCAAAATAAGGTGGTGATGTAAGTATCCCATCTATAGTTTCATTTCCTATCATAGATAGATTGGTCGCATCTCCTTTTATAATCTTTACTCTTCCACCATCAAGTTTAACATCCAACATTTTAGCCAATTTTTGTGTAGCATATAAAACTAAATACCTATCTTCAAGATAAGATTTAAATGAACCAATTATATCCCATGCCCTGTTTTTTTCAGAATATTCAACAATCTGCTGGCTTAAAAGAATCAAAAGAAATTGTCTAATTTTATTATCTTCAAATCTTTCTATTTTTTCTTTAAGTAGAAATATCTTCTCAAGATGGGGCTCTATTTTTTTAAAAGCTGTGCCATTTAAAGTATATTTTCTTATTTTTTCCTTTAAAAGTATGGAGTCAGTTTTTATATTTCTTTTGGAAACGCCACTATCAATTGCTGTTAAAAGTTCAATTATTGAACTTCTTAATTTTTTAATATCTATTGCAATATCACATTTTACCTCAGCAATCATTTTGCCTATGTTTAACACCTCAACCCCTATCGCATTTATTCCCATTGTTGGAGCATCAGCAATAAAAGCACCTGAACCTACAAAGGGATCAAGAATTGTCTCTCCTTCTTTGACTCGTAGAAGGTTTATCAATGCCCTTGATATTCTCGGGTCTCCTTTTCCCTTATATTTGTGAAGATAGTGTAGAAATGGCTTGCGCAAATCCGTGAATGCCCAGTCTACAAAATCACCAATGTGGTTTTTCCCGAGTCCAAAATGAGGGGAACGATAATGTCCGTTTTTGAGGTGTGAAAGTAATTCATTTAAGCCTCTTTCAATTCCTGATTCCTTTTCTGCAAAGTAGGTTTCCCAGTTTTCATTATTTTTAGGTCTGAAAACACAAGATGGAAGTTTTTTTATTTCTGTGGCATATTCAAAGAGCGCATGAAAGGGCAAAAATCGGAGTACAACTAATTTATTTTTATGCTTTTTCATGTTTTTCAAGAAGATTTGTGTGTAATGATTGAGCTCTATTTTTTCAGCGTCTAAATTTTTATCAATTGTTATCCCGATTTTTTTCAATACTTCTTCAATCTCCTTGGCCTCAAAGATTATATAAATCTCCCTGAAGAATGTAGCCCTCTTAACTGTATTTATTATATTATTTGTAGGTGGCACTTTTGCCAAAAAACCCTGAGCTTCACCAAGATATACTAATCTTGTTATTAAATGGATTACTTCTTCATCCAGTTGATTAAATGGTCTATCTCTAAAAAGAGTAGCAAATGTCCTTATAAATTCTGTTTTTGTTTCTAATAAGCTATCTATTTCCTTCTGGGCAAGATATATTTCATCAGGATCTCTTAAATCAAATTTTAACTTTGCTAAACAATATAGATTCATCATTTCACCTTAAATAATTCGCAAGGTTTTATCTTAAATTGTAATTTAGTTGGGTCTGGCGTTCCTCCTTTTCTTTGCATTGTAATTCTGCCAATATATAAACTTCCACGTGGTGAAATCTCTATTTCCCCTGAACCAAAGAAATTCATAACTGTGTTAATATCCTTCAATATCCAGGTAGTGGTATAATTATTTTTATTATATCGCGTAACAAGCATCCAATCAGCAGACAATCCTCCTCTTCCTTTCAAAATATCTGAAACTACAAGAATTTTGTTTTCTTTAAAGAAATTTATTATCTTTTTTCTTAAATATTCTGGCAATTCATCAAGGAACATTCTCCTATTATCTCTAAGGTTTCTATTTGATACAATCTCTGGATAAGAATATGGATTGATTTCACCAGTAAACAATTTTAGTCCAAGGGCAATTTCATCATCAAAATTCCACATCTCTTTATACGAATCTACCCGTCTTTTATCTACCTGGTTATAGTCAGCATCTGAGTTTGCTTTCTTTAATGATAAATTTTCTATTTTTAGAATTTTGCCAATCGTAATAATAACTCTTATCTGAACATCTGCCTTCTTGAATTTCATTAAATCTTCAAAACGCTCTCTTAGTTCTAATTTTTCTATATCTTCCTTTTTTCATACGAGTCGGTATTAGAATTGCTTCAACTGAATCTATACAATTGATTTCATATCCCATAATCTTAAGCCAGGTTTTTGCTTCTTCGTCTCTTTTCCAATTATTGAACTTCTTACAAATTTCTTTTTCGTTTGCAAAACCACCTTTAGCAGTTGAAGAACCAATCTCAAATTTTGTCATATCGGCTTCTTCTAATATGATTATTTTTAAACATTATTTTTCTTATATGTTCAACTAATACAGATCTTTTAACCCTTCTCTTTTTATCTTATTTTTTAGAAGAAGAATATTCTGGGCAATTGAAGAAATATGTCTCTCGTAATCTTCTTCAAATTCTTCGTTATAGAAATAGAAGGTATTTTTTGAAATTACGATATTAAACTTCTCCTCTAGGAATGAGAGATTATGTTTCATTTTTCTGTTTCCTCCAGTTGCAACTCAACTAATAACTTCTTGTAAGTTTCATTGAAGCGCTATTCATATATTTTTCTTCCCCCAATAAACACCAGTATAGGTAAAATGCAGAGTAAATTTGAGCATCTTTTTGCTTTCTTTTCCGCGCGCAGTCTTTCTTTCTCCTTCTTTATTTTTTGTGCTATTTTCTCATACATTTTATACTTACTTCAATTTCTTTTACGATAAAATGAGGAGTATGTTCATCTGCTTGAATACCAACTAAATCTGATTCTAACTGAATTATTAATGAGGCTATATTCTCCTAAAAAAACAATATATACTCATCCTTCATCGTATTTTGCATCCCTTTTATTGGTTTTACGATTATCTGGTCAAGAACAAATCTATGGTTTAATGCCATTTCTTCAATTCTGGTCTCTAATCTTATCCCACCTGTCTGAATATCATTTGAGCCTATTACGATAACTGCATATTTGCTTTTTTTTTAAACTCGTGCCATTTCAGACAATACTTGATTCATATCTTCAAAATAAATTGCGAGTTTTTCTTTTCTTGTTTTAACCTTCAAACCTATCATTTCATTTTTAAGTTCAGATATATTGTATCCTAAATACTCTAATTGTGGTCTATCATTTTCAGCGTAATCAATTGCAAAAGAATAAGGAAGAGATGTAATGATAGCATCTATTGAATTGTCTTCTAAACAGAGATTTCTTGCATCTCCAATTTTAAATCTAGCATTACCAATTTTGAGGTCAAGTTTATCCCTTTCCTGAATAAAAGATTTGATTTGTTCCACATATCTTTTAAGCACAGAAGGAAAAAGAATCTCTTTACTTTTTGAACATCTGCTTGAATAACCCATTGCATCCAAGAAGGCAAGCAGAGTAATATTCTTTTCCGAGTTGAACTCGTTATCATAAGAAAAATCTAAAGGTAACTTCTTACTGCTCATTAATGTCCTATAATTTTTGTCCATATTTTTAAGGAGTAAGTATTAATGATAACTCAGAACTGTCTACTTTTAATGCTTCATTCTTTACCTTACTCATTAATACACAAAATGGGCTTTTTTCAATTTAAATTGAATCAATTCCTATTATACCTGCTTTCACATTTAAAATGCCACTTCAACACATTGGGTCAACGACCAAATCCCCATGTTGAATATTCAAAATATTAAGTATACCTTTTAGCCCATCTCCAAATAGAGTCTTCCTCATAAGCTTGTGGTTACTATATCAAAATGTCACATGTTATTAATAAATTAAAATGTCACATTTGTTAATCTCCTACATTTAGATGCATTTCCTCTAAAGGTAGGAGGTTTTATGGATACAAGATATTTAGTTACGGAGGAAGAGTTGAAGAGATTTGAGGTAATGACTCAAGTATTGAATGGCTCTATGACTCTTAGACAGGCTCAGGAAATTTTAGGATTGAGCTATAGGCAACTTCTAAGGATCAAAAAGAAACTTGTCTGTGAGGGCTTCTAAGAAAAAGACCTTAGAAATCTCAGGCCTTAAAGATTAGCTTCAGACTTGACTTTTTAGGGAGATTTACAAATCCTGCATTTTTGACACAAACTTAGGAGTGCCAATAAAAATTCCTGATTTATAACAACACAACTAAGTTTTTGTTTTTTATGCAGAGTTTCATCCCTCTTAGGTAGTTTGGACTTACATAGAATTATTTGTCGCTTGTAGGGGGCAAATGATGATTGGAATGGATTTGGTGTTAAACTAATCTTCTATAAATAAAAAAGTTGGACTTGAAAATAAGCATAAGAGGTAGCAGGTTTTAACTGTCATTATAGATTATGACATCTGAATTTTACATCTTTACCGATAAACAGCTATACTCTGCTCATAGGTTGATAGCAAGCCTACTCCACCTGCTCATTTTGGTACTACGGTAATATGTTTTAGCTTACCAGCATTCACCAGAAAGTCCACAGTGTTGACCTATAGGTTATAAATGTCGTTAACTTAAATATATACATTGTGCATTTAAAATTCTTTTTGAAAAACTTAAAGTCGCCCTCATTGACTACTAAGTCGATATAATTTCACTTAGTTAACTTTTCTTCCATTGTTACATACTCATGATATAACATCGAACATAGGATTATTCCTTTCTTCACCCCTGGGTTGCTTTCGCCTTTATTCATAGCTATTAGTTTAAGAAAGTTTTTCATTTCTATATCGGTTAAAACTATTTTTAATTTTCTTCTTCTTAAGACTAAATATTGATCATCTTGATTTTCCAAATCTGTCAAATACGCTATTTATGTCTATTCCTCCCTGAGCTCCAAAAAATTCCTTAAATACTCTCGTAACAAGCTTAGAAATTTTCAGGATTTTAAAAAACATTTTAAAAAACTGTCTCGTGTGAACTTTCAAGATATGAATTTACTCTTTCTAACTTCTTAAAACCTTAAGAATTAAAAACTATAATCTCCTTACATTCCCCTATGACTTTTCCCAACAAGTATGATATTTCGGAGTAATAGAGCTGATGAGTTAAATGCTTATCAGCTAATTTCATCTTTCTACAAAAAGATATCTTAAAAATTTACGGTATTTATAACGGTATCAGTGATTTAAATAAAAATTAGAAAATTCTTTAGAAATTAAATAGTTAGTTAGCTTAATTCGACCACCTTCCACTTTTTAGTAGGTAGATGGGTGAGGGACTCTTAATGAAATGAGTAATAAACAATACTTTATTACTAAAAATCTCTTTTCTTTCAAAATGACTTTTTTATGTGGTCTAAATCGATTATCCTTTTCTTTCTCTTCTAATTTTCTCAACATACTCAATAACGAGCACTATTATTATTCCCACAAGTATGGCTGATATTGCTGAAATTAAGATAATTAGCTTTGTTTTTGGCTTAACGGGAGTGCTTGATATGTAAGGCTTATCTACAAGTTCAACACCCTTCAGATTTTTAAGGGTTTGGTCAATTGTAATTTTCTCATGCGGAAACGAGCAAGGAAGCCTTGGTCAGTGGAGAGAGGGTCAAAAAGTGAGGGTATAATGACTTTTTTCGTATTAGGGATAGATAAAAAGAACGATAAGAAACTTTAGGCTTTTTATCAAATGATTACACTAACAATTGGACAAGCTTTAGAAATAAAAATTTAAAAAATGTTATAATATTCCGTTCTATTCTAAAAAGAAAAACATTAACTATATCAAGGAGAGAGAGCTTTGGAACTAATTGAAAAGATTAAAGAAAGGCGAGCTCATGTTGGCATTATTGGGCTTGGTTATGTGGGGATGCCATTGGTGGTGGAGTTTTGCAGGGCAGGGTTTAGTGTAACGGGTTTTGATATTGACGAGGAAAAAGTATCTGCTCTTAAAAGTGGTAAAAGTTATATAAAGCATATATCTTCTGAAGTCATCAAGGATCTAAAAAATTTTACTCCAACTACGGATTTTTCCAAGCTTAATAAGATGGACTGTATAATCATCTGTGTTCCAACACCGCTTAACGAATACAGAGAACCTGACATGTCTTATGTTTTCAATACAGCCAAAACAATCGCAAAGTACCTCCGCAAGGATCAGTTGATAGTTTTAGAATCCACAACGTATCCAGGGACTACAGATGAAGATCTAAGGGCTATACTTGAAGAAACAGCTCTTAAAGCCGGTGTTGATTTTTATCTTGCATACTCACCTGAGAGAGAAGACCCTGGAAATAAACATTTTACAACGAGAAAGATTCCAAAGGTTGTAGGGGGGTATACAACAAAGTGTTTAGAACTAGCCAACACTCTCTATAGCCAGATTGTAGAGAAAACCGTGTGTGTTTCTTCAACAAAAGTAGCTGAAGCCACAAAGCTTTTAGAGAACATCTACAGGGCAGTTAACATAGCCTTAGTTAACGAGTTAAAGATGCTCTTTGATAGAATGGGGATCGATATATGGGAAGTCATAGAGGCAGCCAAGACAAAGCCTTTCGGTTTTCAAGCCTTTTATCCAGGACCTGGTTTGGGTGGGCACTGTATACCTATAGATCCTTTTTATCTTACATGGAAAGCAAGAGAGTATGACTTCTCTACAAGGTTTATTGAACTTGCAGGCGAAATAAACACATATATGCCTTACTATGTTGTACAAAAGACTATAGAAGCTTTAAACCAAAGGGGCAAAAGTATAAAAGGTGCTAAAATCCTTATTCTAGGATTAGCTTACAAAAAGGATGTGGACGATGCAAGAGAATCACCATCTTTCAAGTTAATAGAGCTTTTAGATAAGAAAGGTGCTCAAGTTGATTACAACGACCCTTACATTCCAACGGCTCCCAAAACACGAAAGTATAAGTTAAGTAAAAGCTCTGTCCCACTTACAGCTGAAAACTTGAGAAGTTATGATTGTGTAATAATTGCAACGGATCATTCGGATTATGATCCAGAATTTATTGTTAAAAATGCCAAGCTTATTGTTGACGCAAGAAACTTAATTAAGAACCCGTCTAAATATCCTGACAAAGTGGCGAAGGCATGAACAAATCTGTAGGTTTAGTTGGAATAGGATACTGGGGTAAAAATATACTACGTAACTTATACGAACTTGGTGTAATTTATGCAGCCTGTGACTTTAACAGAAGCACCATCGAGCATTATAAAAACATTTATCCAGATATTTACTACACTACCTCCTTTGATGAAATACTGCAGATACCACATATCCGCGCTATTGCCATTGCGACACCAGCTGCCACTCATTACGAACTTGCAAAAAAAGCTCTTCTTGCAGATAAAGATGTATTTGTGGAAAAACCCCTTGCACTGAATATCAAACAAGGAGAAGAACTTCTTGACATAGCCAAAGATAAAGGAAAAATACTGATGGTAGGTCATATTCTCCAGTACCACCCTGCCGTTATAAAGCTTAAGGAATTGATAGATGGTGGAGAACTTGGAAAGATCCAATACATCTATTCCAATAGATTAAATATTGGTAAACTAAGAACTGAAGAAAACATACTCTGGAGCTTTGCACCGCATGATATTTCTGTTATTCTCATGCTTGTGGGAGAGGAACCTACAAAAGTTAATGCCTTTGGAGGAGATTACTTAAACAAGGATATTCACGATATAACAATAACCACATTGGAGTTTAGAAATCGCGTAAAAGCTCATATCTTTGTAAGCTGGCTACATCCCTATAAAGAGCAAAAGCTTGTAGTTGTAGGTACCAAAGCAATGGCTGTTTTTGATGATGTAAGTAAGGAAAAGCTATTTATCTATCCTCATAAGATCCAATGGAAAGAAGGTAAAATTCCCGTTGCCCAAAAGGCAGAATACTATGTGGTTCCTGTTGAGGATAAGGAACCGTTAAAGGAGGAGCTTAGGCATTTTATAGAGTGTATAGAGCGAAGAAAAGAGCCAAAGACAAACGGTGAAGAAGGTTTAAGAGTTTTAAGAATATTGGAGACTGCAGAGAATATCATAAAAAGTGAAACAGGATATAAAATCTTAACAGATAAACCTTATTTTGTTCATGAAAGTTCTTACGTTGATAGTAAAGTAGAAATTGGGGAAGGGACAAAAATATGGCACTTTTGCAATATTCTAAGGAACACAAAGATTGGAAAAAACTGCATAATTGGTCAGAACGTTATGATAGGACCTGATGTAACAATAGGTGATAGGTGTAAGATTCAAAACAATGTCTCTGTTTATAAAGGTGTAACCCTTGAAGATGATGTCTTTGTAGGTCCTTCGGCGGTATTTACCAATGTTTACACTCCACGTGCTTTTATAGAAAGAAAGAAGGAGTTTTTACCCACAGTTGTTAAAAAAGGTGCAACCATTGGAGCAAATGCAACGATAGTTTGTGGTATAACCATTGGTAAATACGCTATGGTAGGTGCTGGTGCTGTAGTTAAAAAAGATGTACCCGATTATGCTATAGTTGTTGGTGTACCTGCAAAACAAATTGGCTGGGCATGTAAATGTGGCGTAAAGCTAAAATTTAACAACACAAAAGCTACATGTAGTTACTGTGGTAGCCAATATATATTGGAAAATAATCGTTTAGTACCTTTAAAGGAGACAGTATGAGAGGGATTCCACTTTTGGATTTAAAACTTGAGTACGAGTACATGAAGGAAGATATAGATAACGCAATTAAGAGATGTCTCGAGCATCAAAGATGGATACTTGGCCCGGAGGTAAAGGAGCTGGAACAGAAAATAGCAGAGTATCTTGGCGTAAAGTACTGTATAGGATGTTCTTCTGGTACTGAAGCGTTGGTGCTGTCTCTGAGAGCTCTGGCTATAAAAACCAAAGGTAAAGAGTACTTTGACAGGACAGATGAAATCATAACAACGCCTTTTACCTTTACAGCTACAGGAGATGCCATATTAAGAGCAGGTGCTACACCTGTTTTTGTTGATATCGATCCACTGAGCTTTAATATAAATCCAGAAAGTATAAGAAAGTACCTATCATCCCAATCTAGATCTAGAGATTCCAAAGTTGTGGGTATAATTCCTGTTCACCTTTACGGTCAACCGTGCGACATGGACGAGATAATGAACATCGCCAAAGAGTACGATTTATTTGTAGTGGAGGATGTAGCACAGGCCTTTGGTGGTATGTGGAAAGGAAAGAAACTTGGATCTTTTGGCCATACAGGTGCTTTTAGCTTTTTCCCTTCCAAAAATTTAGGCGGCTTTGGTGACGGTGGAATGGTTGCAACCAATGACGAAGAGATCGCAGAACTTGTGCGGATGCTTATAAAGCACGGTGGCAAAGATAAATACAATGTAGATCATATCGGTTACAATGCAAGGCTTGATACCATTCAAGCGGCCATACTTCTTGCAAAACTGAAGTATATAGATGAATTTAACGAGAGAAGAAGAAAGATAGCAGAGATTTACAATAGAGAACTCAAAAGTTTGAGTATAGGCTTGCCACTCAGCGAAAATGACAACATCTACCACGTATATCACCAGTACACTATAAAGGTTCCTACCAAAAAAAGGGATGAACTTCAAATATACCTTAAGGAAAGAAATATAGACACGATGGTTTATTACCCTGTGCCTTTACATAAAATGAAAGTGTTCAATGGTAGATGTAAAACTGTAGATGTTAAGCAAGCAGAACAAGCTCCTAAAGAAGTTCTAAGTCTACCCATAGAGCCCTTGCTTACTGAGGAAGAGGTGCGTTACGTATGTAAAACAATCAAGGAGTTTAAATGGTGAAGGTTGCAAGTATAGTGGGTGCAAGGCCTCAGTTTATAAAGCTAAAACCTGTTGCCAACGCGCTAGAAAATGCTAAAATCGAGCATGTAATAATTCACACAGGTCAGCACTACGACTATGAGATGTCAAAGGTATTTTTCCAGGAACTAAGCTTGCCAGAGCCAAAGTACAATCTGGGGGTAGGTTCTGCTTTACATGGAAAGCAAACCGGCCAGATGCTTGAAAAAATAGAAAAGGTACTTTTGGAAGAAAAACCAGACATAGTTTTAGTTTACGGTGATACCAATTCCACTCTTGCAGGCGCTTTGGCAGCAGTCAAACTACATATTCCAGTAGCTCATGTGGAAGCAGGACTAAGAAGTTATAATAAACGTATGCCAGAAGAAATAAACAGGGTTCTTACAGATCATGTATCAGATCTTCTCTTTTGTCCCACACATACAGCGGTAGAAAATCTTAAGAAAGAAGGCATTGAAAAAGGTGTTTTCTTTGTAGGTGATGTTATGTACGATGCTGTGCTTGAGTATGGAAAGATTGCTCAAAGGAAATCCCAGATACTTGGACGCCTCGCTCTTGATACAAAGAGCTATGCTTTAGCTACAGTGCATCGAGCAGAAAACACAGACAACTTAAAACGGCTCGAGAACATATTTTTAGGACTGTCCAAGCTTGCCCAAAATGGGCTAAAGGTAATTGTTCCACTTCATCCAAGAACACGTAAAGTGCTTTCCACACTTTCTATTTCTGAATCACTTCCTTCAAACCTTCTCATTATCGAACCTGTATCTTACCTGGATATGCTGATGCTTGAGAAAAATGCTCGTGTTATTCTTACAGATTCTGGTGGTGTCCAAAAGGAAGCCTTCTTTTTCAGAGTTCCCTGTGTAACCTTGAGGGAAGAAACGGAATGGGTAGAAACAGTAGAAACTGGCTGGAACGCACTTGTGGGAACAGATCCAGATCGCATTTTAGATACAACACTAAAAGCAAAGCCAGGTACAGATTCAGCTTCTTCTTATGGAGATGGAAGGGCTGGGGAGAGGGTTTTCTCCATTTTAGAAAGTCAGGTTAGCAAATATGGGTTTTGAGCACGATTATTACGACCAACCTGAGCTTTGGGGAAAGGATTTTTCTGAAATTCCGGCAGAACGGGAGCGGATCAATGCCACTATTGAGCTCATTCCACTTGATGTTAAAACCAATCTTGACGTAGGTTGTGGAAATGGGGCCTTTTTGCATGCATTGCCGTCCAATTATGAGGCTATAGGAATCGATGCAAGTCGAGAGGCTCTAAGACATGTTAAAGTCAAAACGGTCCATGGCAATATTGAGTGTCTTCCTTTCCCTGATGAAAGTTTTGATTTAGTTACTTGCCTAGAAGTGCTCGAACATTTGCCAGTTAAAACATTTGAAAAAGCTTTGTTTGAGCTTCAGCGAGTAAGTAAAAAGTACATCATTATTTCAGTGCCAAATAGAGAGAATATTGAACAATCGCTTGTTATGTGTCCAAAGTGTTACTGTTGGTACAATCCTCATAGACACGTAAGAAGTTTTAATCATGAAATTATGAAAACTTTGTTTACGCAGTTCACCCTTGCTACTTTGAAGGAAATCGGTCCTGTTGAACCAAGATCTAGCTATAATCGAATTATTCTTGGGGCCTATAAGTTATGGAAAAGGACACTACCTCCTGCTACTGCTGTATGTCCTCAATGTGGGTACCAACTTAAAACACACAGTGAATCTCCCAAGAATGTCTCAGAAACCAAGCAGACCTCGCATTTGATTTCGATTGTAAAACCTATAGCGCGGACTATTTGGCGACCGCTGAGCATTCCTCGGTGGTTATTGGCTTTATATGTTAAGAAAGAAAGTGAGAATGGGTAACTTTGTTAAAGATGTGAGCTTAACTGTTAGCACGAACCTAGCTTCGCTGGTATTTGGTCTTGTAACCTCTGTCATCTTGGCCAGAGTTCTTGGTCCAGAAGGAAGAGGAATCTATGCCCTTGCCACACTTCTACCATCTCTCATAGTAACCTTTGGAAATCTGGGGATTGGACCTGCAACTGTCTACTACGTGGCCCGCGGCGAGTTCCGGAGCCAAGAAATATTAGGAAACAACGCCCTGCTTAGTGTAGGTCTCGGCAGTGCTGGATTTCTTGCCGGTTTGCTTATTGCTTTTTTCTTCCGAGAAACTGTCCTTCCAGGCGTTTCCCTGGAGTATCTTCTCTTAGCTCTAACCCTTGTGTTTCCCAACTTTTTCTTTTCTTATATCAATTACGTACTCCTTGGTGCTCAGCGCATTAAGGAGTTCAACTACGTTCAGATTGTCCAGTCCGTTCTTTTTCTCTTGTCCATCGCTATCGCTTTGCTCGTGCTGAAGGCTGGCGTGAGTGGAGCCATACTCGCAGGGTTGCTCACCTGGCTTGTGGTTGATGCTCTGGTCTTTCGCCTGGCTGCGAAGGTTGCCGGAGGAGTTGATCTCAAACCTAACTGCCTTTACATAAAGCGGGCGACTACATACGGCATTCAGGCGCATCTATCAAACATTCTGGGGTTCCTTAACTATCGTGTGGACATGTTCCTCGTCAACGGCTTCTTGGGGCCGGCTGCTTTGGGGTTATACTCCGTAGCGGTTGGGCTTGTAGAGAAGTTGTGGATGATTTCCTACGCAGCAAGCACGGTGCTCTTTCCTCGGGTGGCAGGAGAATCTAAAGAACAAAGGCGCAAGGAGTTTACACCTCTTGTGGCGCGTACCGTCCTCTGGACTACGGGTCTTGTAGCCTTGGCATTGGTGCTTCTCAGTCATTGGATCGTGCTTTTGTTGTATTCTGAGGCTTTTTTGCCTGCTGTTAGTGCTTTAAAGGCTTTGCTTGTCGGAATTGTAGCTCTTAGTGCTTGGCGGGTGTTGGCCAATGATATCGCCGGTCGTGGACATCCGGGATTGAACATCTACACTGGCTTGGCTGCGGTGGTCACCAACATAGCCTTGAACCTTCTTTGGATCCCGCGCTATGGAATTGTAGGTGCAGCCTGGGCCTCAACAGTTTCTTACACGGTGTCTTTCCTTTGCGTTCTCTTTTTCTATTGCCGTCTCTCCGGCAACCGTTGGACCAAAGTCATTTTCCTCCAGCGAGACGATTGGATGCTGTATTGGCAGA
This sequence comes from Thermodesulfovibrio hydrogeniphilus, assembly GCF_054657355.1. NCBI lineage: Bacteria > Pseudomonadati > Nitrospirota > Thermodesulfovibrionia > Thermodesulfovibrionales > Thermodesulfovibrionaceae > Thermodesulfovibrio > Thermodesulfovibrio hydrogeniphilus. Next base: position 1,377,522 of record NZ_BAAHYW010000001.1, on the reverse strand, counting down.
CGGTGGTAGTACTGTGGCAATGGATCAGGACAAAATGAAGGAGGAATAACGTATGGGTATTGTGAACAGAAAATCTCCAATGAGTGAGAATGCTGAAGATGAAGTAAGGAAAAAGTTTCACGCTTCGAAAACTGTGTTAATGATGTCAAGAATTGAAATCCAGCCTCTCGTTCCAGTATACGGTACTCCTATCATTAACTATACACTTCGTGCTTATCTTAATGCCGGCTGGACAATTTATTTTGTAGTCGGGTTTAAGCCTGACCCAGTAGACTATGAATTGATTAAGCAACTAAATATCTCTTGGTTTCAAATACCATTGCTGCGCACCTTAGAAAGATTACCGAAGATTGGCTTTTTCGCCCGAGCTGTATCGTGGCTGGTTGGGCAGATTCTGTTTTTTGTGAAAGGTTTCCAAATTATCAGCAAGCACAAGGTCGACCTGATCTACACGTGGGATACGAATGAAGCTGTTGCAGCATGGATCTTATCAAAAATATTTGCGATTCCATGGGTAGCACGATATCTCGGTACACCAGTAAGTGGCTTAAAGAGGAAAGTACTTTGGAAAGTCCGTTTGTGGCAACTACTCCTTGCATACAAGCTTCCTGCTGACATAATCATAATGACAAACGATGGAACGCAGGGTGATAAAGTTTTACAAGAGTTGGGTGTGGATATGAGCAAAGTGCGGTTTTGGATGAACGGTGTAGACTGGGAGTTTTTTAACACTGAAAATCGATCTGAAAAGGCCAAAAGCCTTCTTGGGCTCAACAATATGTATGTTCTCCTTTGCATTAGTAGGCTGGTCAGTTGGAAGCGAGTAGATCGCTCTATTAGTGCTTTGCCAGATGTAGTAAAAGAACATCCAAATACGATTCTCGTTATTGTGGGAGACGGTCCAGAGAGAGAGCGTTTGGAACAATTAGCCCTTCAGCTTGGAGTTAGAGAACACGTGAGGTTTGAAGGAGCAGTGCTCCATTCTGAAATACCTAAGTATTTGGCTGCAGCTGATATCTTTCTATCCTTTTATGACTGGTCCAATGTTGGAAATCCTTTACTTGAAGCCATGATGGCTGGAAAATGCATTGTAACTTTGAATAACGGCGATACGGGACGTTTTATTCAAAATAATGTCAATGGTGTGCTTCTGGACTATGAGGATTTGCCAAAACTGCCGAAAGTGATCAATGAACTTCTTTCTGATGAAGAACGCCGTAAACGCTTAGGATCTAACGCGTACAGATTCGCTAAAGAACACTTTTGGAGTTGGGAAGAACGGTTGGAAGCTGAGGTGAAGGAAGTAGAAAAGCTTATTTTGAAGCAGTTCAGGAGGGAATGACTGCTTGAGGAGAAAGACTTTTATATTCATATCCGACATAAGGATTAATTTCTTACCCATAAGCTTGGCTATTACCGTATTTCTGTTGGTAGGAATGTGGATTTCTGGATCGGGGATGTCTCTACCTTCTATAATATTAACCTTTATAGCTATCATTCTAGTTGGGTGGCATCTCCTGTACGTAGCAATACCATTAACTAGTTTGGAAAAATTTTTCTGTTGGCTGACTTTTGTTACAGGTTTCTTTGGGCCAGCCTTTCTTTTTATAGACATAGGTCCATTTGCTCTTTTCCCTTTCAGGATATTCTTAATAATACTGTGGGCCTTGTTTACTATACATATGCTAGCAAATGGAGGAAAGATCTTTATAAAACAGCGTCAAATACGCTCGTATCTTCTTTTTCTTGTTTTTTGGTTGTGGTATGCTGTAATTTCGCTAAGCTGGGCGCAATCCAAAACAGATGCGTTGCGTCATATTATTTTTTTAGCAACGGGTTTTTCAGTCATATTTTTTGTAAGTTTTTACTTTCGTAATGAAAAGGACTTGAAACGACTTTTTTGGGTATGGTTAGGGGCTTTTTGGAGCATGCTTTTAATAGGACTATGGGAACACTTAACCGGTAAACATCTTCCAGTATCGGGATACAGTGAAGATAAACTCTTGGAAGTAGCTGAGTATGTGAGAATAGCTGTAATGAACATACCAACAGGGGTTTTCAAAAATCCCAATGATTACGCTACATTTCTTGTCTTGAGTATCCCGTTTAATTTAAGTTTTATTAGATACAGTCAAAACCTTTTGTTAAGGGCCTTTGGGATAGTAACTTTTCTTCTTAGTAGTTATTTCATCTTGATCACTGGCTCGCGTGCAAATCTTTTAGCTCTATTCCTTGAGATAGGATTTATTTGGGTCTTTTTGGAGCGTGGAGTTCGTAAACTGAAGTGGGTAGTTATCATAGCCATGGTATTGAGCATAAGTGTATGGTTGTTACCTGAAATACTTGAACTAATTTTTATTAAAACAAGCGAACAATTATTTTCGCTCATTTATCAGGCACAGTACCAGATTGAGTCTTTCTATGTTCGATGGAATCTCCTCAAAAATGGTTTACTTTTTGTATAATTCCACGGCCGGCTTTGGTGTAGGTGCTGGTAATGCTGAGTATTGGATGGAAAACTTTGCACTTTACGATACATTTGGCATTCTTAACCCGCATAATTGGTGGCTGGAAATACTGATTAACTATGGAGTCTTCATATTTACTGGATACCTTCTATTTTTCCTGAGCCTTGTTCGCAGGCTCTGGCAAGCATATAAAACCACTGATGGGGCCGACCGCATGATTGCCGAAGCGTTGCTTCTATCGCTTGTCGGTTTTTCCATTGCCAGCATAAGTTCCAGTTCGATCATGGCGTTTACTCCTCAGTGGTTGTTGTTCGCTTTTGCGTTAGCCTTCTTGAATAGATGGCGCTGCTCGTTGAGGAGAGAAGGCTTATGAAGGTGCTCGTGATCTCCCATATGTATCCCTCTTCGTTCAATGAGGTAGGAGGCATATTTGTTCATAAACAAGTAAAGGCTCTGGTCAACGCAGGATTAGAGATACGAGTTGTCTCACCGATTCCTTGGGCCCCCTGGCCTGTAAAGCACCTAAAGCGAAAATGGAGAGCGATTTCAAAGGTACCAGAAAAAGCATTATTGGATGGAATTCTAATATATTACCCACGCTACCTTGAATTTCCGCGAGCATGGTTTTTTGCTTCGTCAGGGTGGCGGATGTATAAAGGTATTAAAAGGCTTGTTAAGACTCTTCGTCGGGAGTTCCCCTTTGACCTTATCCATGCTCATGTTGCATTACCGGATGGATATGCTGGTGCTCTTTTAGCACAGGATTTTAGGAAGCCATTAGTCATCACTATCCATGGCCAGGATCTCCAGCATACTGTTTACCGTGGTGCTAACTGCAAAAAAAAACTTGGTTATGCGCTACAAAATGCTGCTAAAGTAATAGTAGTAAGCAAAAAACTTTATCGGCTTGCGGTTAAACACTTTGACGTTACTAACAAATTAGCCGTTATACCTAATGGTGTCGATTTCCAAGAAATCGCACAAGCGGAAACCAATAGAAAAGAGAAGAACAACAATGTTATTCTTTTAAGTGTGTCAAATTTGGTCTTGACTAAAGGAATTGAGTTTAACATCAGCGCAATCAGACAGTTGAAAGACAAATATCCGAATCTCCAATACTGGGTGGTAGGAAGTGGACCAGAAGAGAGAAAATTGCAGGCTTTGGTTGCCCGTCTTGGGTTAGAGGAGCGGGTGAAGTTCCTAGGGCGTCAGCCGCACAGCAATGCCTTGAGGTACATGGCCAACTGTGATGTGTTTAGTCTTCCCAGTTGGGATGAAGGATTTGGGATTGTATATATAGAGGCAATGGCACTGGGGAAGCCAGTAATTGGCGTCCAAGGACAAGGCATAGATGGTATTGTGGTTCATGGGGAGAATGGTTTATTGGTAAAGCCTCACGATGTCGATAGCCTCGTAGAAGCTCTGGATTTCCTCCTCAGTCACCCTGAGGAAGCAAAAGCCATGGGCGAACGAGCCCGCCGACTTGTCTTAGAAAACTACACCTGGGAAAAAAACGCTGAAAAAACAATTCAAGTTTATAAAGAGGTGCTCGATGAATACTAAAGTCTGTATCCTCACCACCGTTCACTCGCCGTTTGACACCCGCATCTTTCACAAGGAGGCGAAAACATTAGCTCAGGCTGGATACGATGTAACATTGATTGCCCAGCATGAAAAAGACGTGGTGGTGGACGGTGTCAAGATCATCGCCTTACCCAAACTGCGGAACCGCCTCGCCCGTATATTCGGTCTCACTTGGCGAGCTTTCTGCCTTGCTTTGAGGCAGCGGGCAGACATTTACCACTTCCACGACCCTGAACTCATCCCGGTGGGACTGCTGCTCAGACTGCTGGGCAAACGGGTGATCTACGATGTGCATGAGAATGTGCCCAAGCAAATCTTACACAAGGAATGGATACCGAGCCCACTGCGTTGGCTAGTGGCGAAGGTGGCTCAATTTGTGGAAGCGGTGGCTGGTAAAATTCTCAATGCGGTGGTAGCTGCCACACCCCAGATTGCTAAGCACTTTCCTGCTGCCAAGACCGTAGTGGTACAGAACTTCCCAATTCTTGATGAGTTGCTGCCACCAAATCCCATGCCTTATACCAGCCGACCGCTTAAGGTTGCTTACGTGGGTGGCATCACGGCCATTCGCGGTGTCCGAGAGATGGTGCAGGCCATGGCTTTGCTGCCGAATAGTCTAAGTGCCAAGCTTGTGCTGGTGGGTACCTTCAGCCCACTCACTTTGGAAGAAGTTGTGCGGCGCCTGCCCGGCTGGGAGCGGGTAGAGTTCCTGGGATGGCAAGATCGATCTGGAGTGGCCAAAGTATTAGGAGATGTGCGAGTTGGCTTAGTTGTGTTTGGGCCAGTGCCGAACAACGTAGAGGGCTGGCCAGCAAAACTCTTCGAGTACATGTCCACAGGGCTTCCGGTGATCGCCTCTAACTTCCCTTTATGGAAAGAAATCGTCGAGGGGAACCAATGCGGAATTACGGTTGATCCCCTTGATCCGAAAGCAATTGCCCAGGCCATTGAGTACTTGCTCACTAATCCTGAGGAAGCCCAAAAGATGGGTGAAAACGGCCGCCGGGCTGTGAAGGAGAAGTATAATTGGGACCTAGAGGCAGCGAAGTTGCTCAGCCTTTACAAGGAGTTGCTTTTGCAATGAATGGTAAAAAAATTCTATAATGTATATTAACGACCCGGAGGCTCATATGAATATTAAAGATAACCTACCCTTTGTTTCAATTATCATTCCATGTCGCAATGAGGAAAAGTTTATTGGCAAATGTCTCGATTCTATTATCGCTAATGATTATCCAAAGGATAAATTAGAGATTTTTGTTGTTGATGGAATGAGCGAGGATAAAACAAGGGAGGTTTTAAAAGAATATACTCAGAAATACCCATTTATTAAGATTTTAGATAATCCAAAAAAGGTCACCCCAAGCGCCTTGAATATAGGGATTAAAAAGGCAAAAGGAGAGATAATAATAATAATAGGTGCGCATACGGAATACACAAGAGACTACATCTCAAAGATAGTACACTGGCTCAAAAAAAGTGGTGCCGATAGTGTAGGGGGTATTTTGATAACAAAGCCAGGGGCAAATACCTTGATAGCAAAAGCAATTCCTCTTGCATTGTCTTCCATGTTTGGTGTAGGAAACGCATATTTTAGGACTGGTGTAAAAGAGCCTAGATATGTTGATACTGTTCCTTTTGGTGCTTATAGACGGGAGGTGTTTGATAAGATTGGCTTGTTTGATGAGGAATTAGTGAGAAACCAGGATGACGAATTAAATTTACGATTAATAAAAAATGGTGGTAAAATCCTTCTTGTTCCAGACATTATCTCTTATTATTATGCGAGAGATTCTCTTCTTAAATTATGGAAATTGTATTTCCAATATGGCTACTTCAAGCCTCTTGTTGCTTTGAAAGTAGGTACAGTACTTACATGGCGCCAGCTTATTCCAGCCATCTTTGTTGGAAGCCTATTTATATCCGGAATACTTTCATTCTTTTTTAGTCCATTTTTATGGTTATTTTTCTTCATTCTTTGTAGTTATCTTCTGGCCAATTTGGGATTTTCAGTATACTTATCACTAAAAAAAGGTATTAAATATCTTCCTTTTTTACCACTTTGCTTTGCTACTCTACATTTTAGCTACGGAATAGGATATTTAAAAGGCATTATGGATTTTATAATATTGAAAAAACATAAAAAGAACAAGAACAAAATTAAGGACATTCCTTTAACAAGGTGAAAGAATGATGAATATAGAAGAAATTAAAAGAATAAAATCAGTTTATGAAAAAAGAAAAATAGAGGTACATCCACAGCTATATTCATACTTTAATCCTGGTAACTTTTTCATAGTTCAATCAAGAGAAAGAGAAATTATTAACACACTCAAGAAATTTGGTATAAATTCTCTTGAAAATAAAAAAATTTTAGATGTCGGTTGTGGAACAGGAAGTTTTTTAAGAAAATTAATTGAATGGGGGGCTAATCCTGAGAATTTATATGGAATAGATCTATTACCTGATAGAATCGAACAAGCAAAGAAACTATCTCCAAACATTAACTTTGTTTGTGGAGATGCTTCTAAACTTCCTTACGATGATGAAACTTTTCATGTTGTTATGCAATTTACGGTTTTCACTTCAATATTTGATGACAGTTTGAAAAAAATGATTTCTAAAGAAATGTTAAGAGTTTTAAGGAGAGATGGAATAATTCTTTGGTATGATTTTATTTATAACAACCCAAAAAACCCTGATGTAAGAGGAATAAGTAGAAAGGAAATCATAAATCTTTTCCCTAACTGTGAATTTTTATTTAAGAAAATAACCCTGGCACCTCCAATCGCTCGACTTGTAGCACCAAGGTCATTTTTAATGTGCTACCTACTTGAGCTTATTCCATTTCTTAGAACCCATTACTTAGCGGTTATAAGAAAAAAGGAGAATCTTATATGAAGGACTTCCTTCCTTTTTATGTGCCCGATATTGGGCAAGAAGAAATTGAGGAAGTGCTGGATACTTTGCGTTCTGGTTGGTTGACCACTGGGCCAAAGACCAAGCAATTTGAAAGAGAATTTGCCCAATTTATTGGAGAAGAAGTTGAGGCTATAGCGGTCAACTCTGCCACAGCAGGATTGCATCTTGCATTAGAAGCAATTGGTATAGGACCAGGGGATGAGGTTATAACAACTACTTACACTTTCACAGCAACTGCAGAAGTGGTTCGTTACCTTGGAGCCGATCCTGTATTTGTTGACATCGATCCCAATACTCTTAATATCGATCCTTCAAAGATTGAAGGCGCCATAACACCCAGAACAAAAGCTATAATAGTTGTCCATTTTGCGGGTCTTTCCTGCGATATGAATAGGATCTTAGAAATAGCTAAAAGGTATAACCTAAAAGTCATAGAAGATGCTGCCCATGCATTACCTGCCACTTACAAGGGTAAGCTCATAGGATCCCTCGAAAGTGATGCTACTGTTTACAGCTTTTATGCAACAAAAACTATAACCACAGGAGAGGGTGGTATGGTTGTGACAAAGGATCCCGATATAGCCAAGCGCTGTCGTATTATGCGTCTGCACGGGATAGATCGCGATGCCTTTGACAGGTATACATCAAAAAAGCCGTCGTGGTATTATGAAGTAATAGCACCAGGCTTTAAGTATAACATGACAGATCTGGCAGCATCTCTTGGGATTCAGCAACTAAGAAAGGCGTGGGACTTTCAGAAAAAACGAGAGGCAATAGCAAATGTTTACAATGAAGCCTTTAAGAACTTACCTGTGATATTGCCTCCCAACGCACCTGATGGTGATATTCATGCCTGGCACCTGTACGTTTTGCGACTTAGAGATAATGCTCCTGTGTCTCGTGACCAATTTATCAATCTTATGGCCGAAAATGGCATAGGTTGTAGTGTTCACTTTATTCCTCTACATCTTCATCCATATTGGAAAGAGAGATACAACCTAAAGCCTGAAGATTTTCCAGAAGCACTAAATGCATATAAAAGGGCTGTGAGTTTACCCTTTTACACCAGGATGAAAGATGAAGAAATAGAGAAGGTTATAATGACTGTAAGGGAAATTTTAGGATGATTGCGAAGCGTATATTTGACTTTTTTTTTGCTACAATAGGGCTTATTTTACTTCTTCCAATTTTTGCTTTGATTGCCATTTGGATAAAGCTTGATTCTCCTGGTCCTGTCTTTTTTCGCCAAGTAAGGGTAGGACGTTTTGGAAAACCTTTTAAATTATATAAATTTAGAACAATGTATGTTGACAGCGAATCAAAAGGACAGCTTACGGTTGGAGAAGATCCAAGAATCACAAAAGCTGGTTACTTTTTAAGAAAATATAAACTCGACGAGCTTCCACAGCTAATAAATGTGGTTAAGGGAGAAATGAGTCTTGTTGGTCCAAGGCCCGAAGTACCTCGTTATGTAGCCTTCTATCCACCAGATGTGCGTCAGAGGGTGCTTTCTGTGCCACCAGGCATTACGGATTTCGCATCCATAATGTTCAAAGATGAAAACGAATTATTGGCACAAGCACAAGATCCGGAGAAAGTCTATATTGAAGAAATTCTCCCTGTAAAACTCAAGTGGTATGAAAAATATATTTTGGAACGTTCTATTTCCTTAGATTTTAAATTAATTCTGCTTACATTGATGAAGATAATAAAAGGAAGGTCAGGACAAAATGCTTAAATTTTTACTCACGCCAACTCATAGAAAACGTCTTTTCTTTTTTTTATTCATGGATATTCTCTTGCTATCTCTTTCCCTATATCTCTCTTTTTTAATTCGATTTGAGTTCAATCTGCCAGATACTTACAAAAAGTTAATTTTAAGTGCTTTGCCATTATTTGTTCTGGTAAAACTTTGTGTTTTTCCTTTTTTTAAGGTATATAAGCTTACATGGAGGTATGTAGGTATAAACGATTTATTGAATATTATATCTGCTCTCTTTGTTTCAGAGCTTGTTCTGATAGCCATTATTCTTGTACCATCTCCATTTAATTTCTACTCCCTGATAGGAAAGATCTCTAATTATGTACACCCTGGTTTTCCAAGGAGCATTTACTTAATAGACTTGACTCTATCGATACTGTTGATATCTGTACTCAGGATATCCAAGAGAGTTTATCTTGAGATTGTGTGTAAGAAAAAAAGCTTTAAGCAAGGACTAAGAACAGTGATTATTGGAGCTGGCAATACAGGTGAGATGGTACTCAGAGATATGCTTAAGCAGAAGTTCTTTCCATTTTATCCTGTTTGTTTTCTTGATGACAACAAAGATTTGTTAGGAAGTTGCATCCATAATGTTAAGGTGGCAGGGAAAATTAGTGACATTAAAAGTGTTGTGAAACGATACGATATAGAGGCAGCGATAATAGCGATTCCTTCACTGCATTACAGGGCTGTAAGATCCATTTATGAGGATTTAAAAGAGGCAGGTGTCAAAACAGTAAAGATTGTGCCACGTATTTATGATCTTCATAAACCACAGATAAATATAAAAAGCCTCGAAGATATAAGCGTTGAAGACCTGATAGGTCGTCAACCTATAAATGTAAACTACAAGGAAATAGAGAGCTTTTTAAAAAATAAAGTTGTCCTTATAACAGGAGCAGGTGGATCCATAGGCTCGGAGTTAACCCTGCAGGTTTGTGGTTTTTATCCAAGGAAGTTAATACTTTTTGAGATAGATGAGACAGCACTTTATAATATTTCCCTAAAGTTAAAGAGAATCTTTCCTACGGCATATGAGAACATTCATTTCATTATTGGTGATATAAAGGAAAAAAAGAGGGTTAGTGAAGTCTTCGAGTTTTTTAGACCAGAGATTGTTTTCCATGCAGCTGCATATAAACATGTGCCTATGATGGAGTACAATCCCACAGAGGCGGTCAAGGTTAACGTATTTGGTACCTACAATGTAGCAAAGTCTGCCCTTCAATATGGAGTTCAAAAGTTTATTTTAATTTCAACAGATAAAGCAGTTAAACCGAAAAGTGTAATGGGAGCAACAAAGAGAATCGCTGAGTATATTTGCACAGCACTTAACAGCATGGGTAGTACTGAATTTGTATCTGTACGATTCGGAAATGTGCTTGGAAGCAGAGGAAGTGTCTTACCCATATTCCTTGAGCAGATAAAACAGGGAGGTCCCCTTACAGTAACACACAAGGATATGAAAAGATACTTTATGACTATCCCGGAGGCTGTATCTTTAGTTCTTCAGGCAGCAGTTATAGGAAAAGGAGAAGAAATTCTTGTTCTAGATATGGGAGAGCCTGTGCGAATAGTAGATTTAGCAGAAGAACTGATAAGGCTTCACGGAATGGAGCCATATAAAGACATCCAGATAGAGTTTACAGATTTAAGACCAGGGGAGAAACTTTTTGAAGAGATTCTTACTGCAGAGGAGGGAACATTTGCAACAAGACATGAAAAAATATTCATAGCAAAAAACAGTGAAACATACACTATCGAAGATATAGAAAATATGTTATGCGAGTTTAAAGTAGCGATTAGTACATCATTTCGTGGAGATAAAAACTTTAGAGATTTATTTAGAAAATATGTGAAATACTATGATGACGAAAAAGTATTTATAAAAATCAATTAACTACTTACCTTTTAAACGATTAAATACGAGGTATTTTTTTAGTGTTTCAACTCTCTCTCTGTTCTGGGGATCATTAACTATCTTTTCTTTATATTCCATGAAGAACGCTAAAAATACTGATAAAAAGAAACCCAAAAATGTTGCTATTGTTACCATCAGCCCTCTTTTTGGTTTAACTTTTTTCTCAGGAGGAACCGCTTCTTCTATCACCTGAATCACTACTGCCTCTCGTGCCTCATCGAGTTTTTCATATACTTTTGCCTCAAGCTTGCATAGCTCTACCTTTAAGGTTTTTAAGGCTTCTACTGCCTTTTGAAGATCAGGATTATTTGGCGTTGAATATGTCTTCATTGCCTGGATCTCAACCTCTTTTGCAGCAATCTTAGCCCTGAGCTCGGCAATGCCTTCAATCAAAGCCTTTATCTGCTCTTCTACTTGGAGAGCACCTGTCTTTTCCTGAAAACCTCTCATTGTCTCTTCAGCCTTCATAAGGGGAACTTTTGCATCTTTAAACCCAACTTCATCAATTTTCAGCCTTTAAAAATATCAAAAGCTTTATAATTCAATAAGTTATATCTTTTTTCATTCAATTTTGTAGTCTAACCTAATTTTATTATTTTTGCCTATTTATTCCCTTAAATATTGACTTTTTTGTCTAATTTTTGTATACTAATATAAAAAAGGAGGTAACTATGTTCGTAAAAGAATCTTGGTCAACAAAAAAAGGTAAAAAATACAAAACCTACGAAATATCTAAAGCTTACAGAGACAAAAAAACTAAAAAGGTTAGGCATGAAAAAATTGCCAATATCACTCACTTAGGTGAGCCTCTTATTTCCAAAATAAGGCAACTGCTTAAGTCACCTGAGAAAAAGGTTGTAGTGGACAAAGACAAGTTTTTTGAGGATGCAACTTCAGTAGGGCATATACTGTTACTGTTAGGATTTATGATGAAGATAGGATTTCTGGGATGGTTAAGGCATTTTCCAAAGAAGGTAAGAGATTTGCTTTTGGCAGTAGTGCTTAACAGGATAATAGAGCCAAGGAGTAAGTATGCATCAGTGGGATGGATACGAAGAAGTGGTTTTATGGAACTGTTTGATTTAAGGGAAGAGGATATGCATGTAAATGAGATATACAGGGCAATGGACAAGTTGTATGAGAAGATGGATAATGTGTTAGATGATTTTTATAAGACGGGAGCACAAGGGACAAAGTTGTTGCTTTATGATATTACCTCAGTATACTTTGAGGGTCAAGGACCTCTGGGGCTTGCAAGATATGGATACTCAAGGGATGGGAAGCCCGATAAAAAGCAAGTATTGTTGTGTTTATGTTTGAACGAGAATAAATTTCCAGTGCATTTTGATGTTATAGAAGGCAACATATCAGATAAGGAGACAGTAAAGGGACTAATAAGTCAGTTAAAGAAGAGATACGACATCAAGGAGGCAGTATTTATAGGAGACAGGGGGATGGTGACATTACAGAATATAGAGTATCTTGAGAGAGAGGGGATAAACTACATATTAGCGATGAGATTTAGGGAAGCAAAGAAAATGGTAGTGCAGAAGGGTATACAGTTAGATATATTTCAGAAGGAGTTGCCAGTGACCATCTATATAAGTGAAGAGGAAGGGGTAAAGAGCAGATATGTACTATGTGGGTCTGAATACAGAGAAAGCCATGACAGGGAGACATTGGAAAGTATACTTAAAAGGGGCAGGGAGGCATTGGAAAAAGTAAGGCAGATGGTAGAAAGAGGAAAGCTAAGAGACAGGGAGAAAATACTGAGGAGGGCGCAGAGGAAACTGACAAAAAGTGGAGCTGAGAATTATTATGATTTCAGATACGAAGAAGGCAGATTTCAGATAATAGCAAAGCAAGAAGCTATAAAGAAGGCATATGATATGTGTGGGAAGTATATTTTGCAGACGACATTAATGAAGGAAGAAGATGAAGAGATAGAGAGGCAGTATAAGGAATTACAGACAGTGGAGGATGCATTCAAGCAGTTAAAGGATTTTGTAGAGATAAGACCGATATATCATTATAAAGACAGGAGAGTAAGGACGCATATATTTTTATGTGTGGTAGCCCAGACAGTGTTAAACAGGCTAATGGATGAGTTGAAGGAGAAAGGATGGTTAAGGGAGAGCAAAGAAAACAGTCTGAAGAAGTGTTTGGACAAATTTTATGAGATAGGGATAGGAGGTTTTGAGATAGAGAGGGAGAAAATAAGGATTATGAGCAAAGCTAAGGAGGAACATAAAAAGATACTTAGAATATTGGGAGTAGGGGATAAGATTTTCAGAACTTACGAAAGTGCGAGAGAATTTTGTAGGCTAATCTAAAAATTATAACTCATTGATTTTAAAATTTTTTTATTCAAAAGTTGATGAAGTGGGGTTAAACTGTTCTTCAAAGAAGAGCCTTCTTTGGCTTGCCTCTGTAGTAGCAAGTCCTCTTACAAGATTCTTCAATTCTTCTACAAAGGCATTTGCCATCTGGGAGGACCTTACAGGATCTTTATCCTCTACTCCAATCGTGATTATACCGCTTTTTGTGTCAGCTGTAGCCTTAAGATTTTTTAAAAGAATTTTTCTTGCATCCTCACGATATTTAGTATCATAAACCTTCATTAAATTAAACTTATCGATAATCCTATCTGCTACAGTCCTGCTTTTTAACATCCCAATGTAAAGATAAAGATCAGCAGGATTTTTCAAACCCAGAGCATCACCGCCCATCTGACTGAGCATTATCTTTGTCTCAGCTCTGTATATTGGAGGAAGAAGTAGACTTATGATTGCAGTTAATACTGCTACGCCTAAGGTAATACCAAGAATAATGTTCTTCCGCTTTGCAAGGACAACAATAAGGTCAAGCAGGTTTATTTCGTTTTTCTTGTTGCTTCTCTTTTTCTTCCATACCCTTCTCCCAAAGATATGAATTTAAAAATTATAATTTATTGTAACATTTACTCATCTCTTTATTAATCATGCCTTCCATATTTTTAATCTTTGTAAAAGAGTACAAAGATTATGTTCCTCTCTGTGGTAAGAGATCGAGATGCTTTTGTTTATGTCATGGAGATATGACAGCTCAAGGAAGATATCCTTTGAATCTGTTCCCATGTGGTGGCCTATTGTTCTGCCTTTGTATGTATAAGCCTCCGGGCCATAGATATGGTGCGTGTACCAGACATTTGGATAACCTTTTACATGGGTCGTTGCATATTCTCCTTTTATGCTTATCCTTTCAAAGCTAAAAACCCTCGGAAGATATATGCCCATAAGGTATGCCCATTTGACAGGTAAATAATTTGTGCTATCCTCTCCAGCTGCCTCTAAGTATACTTGTAATGGCTGGAATTTAAAAGGTAGTGTTAGCTTCATATCAAAACCTGCCCTCTGATCACTTGCCTCTTTAGTAGATATATTCTCTCCTTTTCCTATTAAGCTTCTTAACCAGGTTTTGAGATTCTCAGGACGTCCCCTTCCACCTAAAAGAGCAGTTCTTTGAAGCCCAATCTCAAGATAAGGATGGGGCTTAAAGTTGATCCTTGTATCCCATAAGTATGGTTCTGGAATCGTCCTTTCTTTTTCAAGCCTTGTCACAAAAAAGACAAATCTAAATGGACCAAGATACTTAAATACCCAGGGTAATAAAATGGGGTGGGGATTTGTGATCTTTAAGATCCTCATGGGCTTAGCATTATTAGAAAGAAGTAAAGCTCCATGATAACCTGGACCCCACCATTGCGAATCCTTACCAAACTGTAGATCAAGGCCCAAAAAACTTAAAACCCCATATCCTCTTTTCATCACAATATCTGCATCATCTGGATACTGTAACTCAGGAGTAATGTAAAAAGAGAGCCAACCAAGTTCTGCTCTGGAAGAAAATCCTACCCTTAGATTTGAGCCATTTTTATACCTATCTCCATCATTGTTATAATTTAACTTATCGGTGCTTGAATCCTGATATATCCCTAAAATAGAAATAGAAATCTACTAAAATAGAGAGGCTCCTTTGTGTATAATAGTTTATATGGAAACAACAAAATCACCCATTGGGTGAACTATTATACACAAGGAGCTTAAGATATGATAAAACAAACTCTGCTTAATTTCAAGTTTAAAAGAACAGATGAAAAGTTAACTCCCCATGCAGGAGCTACTCTTTTTACAGAATTCATGTTGGCTTTTGGAGTTAAAAAGCTTATTCAGAGGATAATGCCATCTCCGGGTTCAAACAGAGGATATGATGCTTGGCAATATATTCATCCCATCGTTCTTATGTTACTTGCAGGAGGAAGACACATAGATGATTTAAGAGAAATTGCTGAAGATAAAGCTTTAAGGGAGAGCACTGGCATGGGAAAAGTCCCATCAAGCTCTGCAGTAGGTGACTGGATAAGAAGAAGTGGCAATGGCGAAGGCATAGTTAAATTGAAAACAGTTATAGATGAAGCAAACAGGAAAGCATTGCAAATACATGAAGCGAAAGAATATACTCTTTGGTCAGACCCTACAATAATAGAGACTGAAAAGTATGATGCAAAGATGACCTATAAAGGGGTGAAGGGGTACAAACCTATAGTTACCGCATTTAAGGAGTTGCCCATTATCGTTTATCATGAGTTTAGGCATGGGAATGTAGCGGGAGTTCCACTTCAAGCACTTTCACATGCATATGAACTGTTGCCTGAAGGAAAAAGGATAAAGCATGCCTGTCTTGACAGTGAGTTTTACACAGCAGAAGTAATAAATTTTCTCAGAAGCAAAGGCACAACATTCAGTATAGTAGCAGATAAGACAGGGGCAGTGATGGATGCTATAAAGAGAATAAAGCATTGGAGAGAATTGAGAACAGAGGAAGGGATACTTACAAACAGGCAGATAGGGGAGACAGTGCATGTTATGAAGGGCACAGAGGCATTCAGGCTGGTTGTGCAGAGGTGGAAGAAAGAGCAGATAGATTTATTTGATAGCGAGCCTTATTGTTACCATGTGATAGCAACTGACAGTGAAAGTTCAGCAGAAGAAGTTGTATGGGAGTATAACAAGCGGGGGCAGATGGAGAATATCATTAAGGAATTAAAGAACGGGATAGGGATGGAGAGTTTACCCAGCGGAGAATTTGGGGGAAATGCGATGTGGTTTTGTCTTGGAGTGCTTGCATATAATGTTTTTGTTTTGAAGAGGGAGCTTATTTTACCGCAAGAGTATAAGAACAAGACTATAAGCACAATAAGGTGGTTTTTTATAGAGATAGCAGGGAAAATGGTAAAACATGGCAGAAGGTTATGGCTTCATGTATCAACCACAGTTGAGAAATTTAATCTTCTACTTCATATAAGAAAAAAAATAATGGCATTTGTATAAGAAGAGTATTTGCAAGATAAAATGATAAAAAAATAGAGCAATAAAAAACAAACACGGGTGAATATTGTCTAAAAAGGCAAGTTTGAGGTTAATTAATAGGTGAAAATTATAAAAAAGAGAGAAAAAAATAGGGAAAATTATTACGAAAAGGAAGAAATAGGAGGACATAGAGGATAATTTTAATAAAAAATTGTCCTGAAAAGGGTCAAAATAAATCTGTCAGTTTTCTATCTCTATTTTTGGGAGTTTCTGACCTTTTCTCTTCTTCTGTTTGCCTCTGTTCCATCTTCCTTAACTCCTCAATAGTTTTCTTATCAAAAAGATTTGATTCATTAATAAGCATGATGAGTCTTTCACCTTGATTGAGTTTGACTATTCCTTCAATATTTTCAGACTCATCTGTCTTTAAAATAGCAGGAGCAGGCTCAACTAAATCCTTTGGAACCCTTACCACCTGTTTCATCCTGTCAACTATAAATCCTAAATTAACACCAGATATTTCAACAACCACTATTCTCTGGTCTTCCTTTATATTTTCCTTTATGACTTCTTTAAATTTTTCCACAGAGCCCTTTGAAAAATCTTTCTTTAAATTTTGAATAGCAAAACCTATGGCTTCACTTGAAGTTCTAAACTCATCAAGCCATTTCCATAGCTCTGTATTTTTAATGTCCCTCACAGATTTGCACTCGTTATACATTCTTTCAATTTCAGAGTTGATTTCTTCTGACAGTGATTGAAGCTTAAAAAGCTTCCTCAAATCAATAACTGGCAAAATTTGATTTCTCACTGTAATAATACCTTTTACATACTGAGGTGCATTGGGGACTTCAGTAATCTCATGTATTCTGAGTATTTCTCTTACTTTCTCTATAGGGAAAGCGTATTCTTCTTCAGAAATTATGAAGGTAACAAGCTGAAGCTCTTCTAAAGCTTTTTGAGCCTGTTCTTTCTCTTCTAATGTCTGAGCGGTTTTATCAGACTTTATAGCCTTCAGGTCTATGTCGCAAAGAGATTCAAGGTCAAGCTCCATTATTATCTCGTCCTTGCTTTTAATGACAGCAGATATAAACTTTTTATCAATTCCTGATGAAACAATTGAAGGTGGCTCTTCAATTTCAGAAGCCTCAAACTCAACAACACCTTTTACTTTGTCAACTATAATACCTGTTGGAGTTGTTCCTGTCTCCAGTATTATTAATCTTGTATGGTCAGTTACCTCTGTAACTGGCAGGTTCAATTTTACTCTTGAATCAATCACTGGAACAATTGTTCCTCTTAGATTTGTAAGTCCCCTCAGATAAGCAGGAGCTCTTGGCACTTCTGTTATTTCTGGATATCTCACAATTTCCTTTACAGATTGAAGTGGTAGTCCAAAAGCCTCCTTTTTTATCAAAAAAGTAATTATCTGTTTGCTTTGAGAAGCATCCATAGGTTACCCCCTTACATACTCTGGAGTTCATCAGCGAGGGATGCTATCTCCTCAATAGCCTGAGAAAGTTCCTGAAGTCCTCTTGCCTGCTCCTCTGCAGCTGATGCAGCTTCAGTAATGGCTTTCTCTGCTTCTTCTGTAGCAGCTGCAAGTTGTTGGATACCTTTCTTTGCCTCTTCTATGGCTTTCAGAATTTCATTTAACCTTCTATATGTATCTGATATAGAATTTTCACCATTTCTAATTTCATCTATAGCGTTTTCTGTCTTTAAGAGATTTTCAGTTATTGCCTTTGCCTTTTCAGCCTCAGAACGGGCTGTTCTTGAAGCAAGGTCTATATCCTGCATACATTTTGCAATTAAATACTGAAGTGCCCTTACCATATCCTTTATTTTATCAGCATTATCCGCAGATTCATTTGCAAGATTTCTTATGTCTCCAGCAACCACTGAAAATCCTTTACCATGCTCTCCCGCCCGAGCAGCCTCAATAGAACCACTTACAGCAAGCATATTTGTCTGTATTGTAACATTCATAATTGCTTCTACTATCTTTTCAATCTTTCTTGACTTCTCATCAAGTTCTTTAATATTTCCAAGTGCTTTTAAATTATCCTCTGCGGCTTTATTTATATTGGCTATTAAAGTATTCACTCTTTCCTTAATTTCTGAGTAATGTTTTGACATATCTTCTAAGAAAGAAAGTCTATTACTCGTTCCTTTTTCCATTTGCTGTGCAGTGGCAGCAAGTCTTTCAACTATTTCTGAACTTTTTTGTGTTTGTTTTGTCTGAAGTTCTGCAGCAACTCTGATTTGTTCAATTGCTTTTGCTAATTCCTGAGCTGCTGAACTTGCCTCCTCAATATTGGCACTCAGCTGTTCTGCCATTGCTGCAAGTTCCTCTGCTGACTTCTTAGTATCTGTTGAGTTTTTAAGCTCCTCAGCAGCATTTGCAAGTTCCTGAGATGCAGATGCCATCTCTGAAAATGCCTTTGTCTGCATCTCTGTGCCTTTTCTTGCCTCCTCAGCTGCTGATGCCATCTCTTCCGCAGCAGTTGCTACCTGTTCTGAAGATTGTAAAAGTTCCTGCGCTTCTGAAAATGCTCTTCCAGCTAAATTTCCTGCTAACTGTGTGTTCTTATACAATTCATCAATTTCTTTTGCTATATTTATCAGCTCTTCATTTATCTTTTTTCCTCTTTCAACTTCATCCTTTGCATTCTTTCCAATCTGATTTATCTCATCCACAACTACTCTTACAGCTTCCTGTATTTCTGTAACAACATCCTTAATCTGCCTTGCTGATTTTTCTGATATCTCTGCAAGATTTCTTACTTCATCTGCAACAACAGCAAAGCCTCTGCCATGCTCCCCAGCCCTTGCTGCCTCAATTGCTGCATTAAGTGCAAGCAGATTTGTCTGGTCTGCAATTCTTACAACTGCCTGAACAATATTTCCTATTTCTTCAGACTGCTTTTCAAGTTCCTCCATAAGTTTTACTGTTTCTTTGGAAAAATCAGCAGATTCATTAACTCCTATTATTAAATGCTCTATTCCTTTTGCTGTTTCTTCTCCAATCATTTTGATATTATTAGCCCTGTTGAGATTTATTTTTGCATTTTCGGTTATTTGGAGGAAATTCTTTTCAATTTGAGTTACTGCAGCTCTTGACTGTTCAGCAGCTCCTGCAGCCTCTTCTGCACCTGCTGCAATCTGCTCCATTGAACGATTAAGCTCCTCTGCTGCTGAGGAGGATTCCTCAATTGCTGATGCAAGCTGTTCTGTTGCCGCAGCTATTCTTTCTGCTATCTGCTGTTGTTTTGCCAGTGTCCTTGCCCTTGCTTTTTCCTGTGCTATTCTTTTAGCTTCCTCTCTCTTGCGTGCGAGCTCATCATCCATTATGACAGTCTTCACTTCTTCCCTTCCAGGCTTAGATAATCCTTTCCCTACAATTCCTTTTTTCTTTAAATCTGCCATTTTAAAACCTCCTTTATTGGTTTAATTTTTTCAAATTTGCTTTCAAGATTTCATTGTCTGGGAATAGCTTTATGGCTTCTTTTAAAAGCTTTATTGCTTGTTCCTTTCTGCCTGTTTCAGAATAAAGCACTGCAAGATTATTTACTGCCTTTGGATTTGGACAGAGAAGATTACTCAGGCGGTAGAAAAATATGGCATCTTCTTTTTCTCCAGCCTTTTCAAGCTTTAATGCAATTCTGAAGAAAAGTTTGTCAATATTTTCTATATCCTTAAAAAGCTCTTTAATTAAATTTTTTGTTTCCCTTATCAGTTCTTCAACTGGCATTGTTTTGGCATTTATATATAATTCATTGACCTGAGCTGTAATATTTTCATCAGATGGTGTTAATTTGACCTTTAAATTTTCCAAAATTAAATCTCTTAGTTTTATACCTTGCATTCTTATTCCTCCTCTATCAAAATTTCCTCTGCCAGCATGTGAAAATCATAAGAAGCCTTTGAATGGGGAGCATAGGCAATTACAGGCATCTGTTTCCATGAAGCCTCTGAAATCTTTATATCAAGCCTTATCCCTCTTCTTATTAATCTTTCACCAAAGGTATTTTTAAGTTCCTGCAATACTTCATTGGAATGCCTTGTTCTCATGTCAACCATAACAGGGATTATTCCAGAGAATTTTATTGCAGGATTGTATTTTTCTGAGATTTTATAAAGCAGTCCAAGAAGTTGTGCAAGCCCTTCCATTGCAAGAAATTGAAGAGGCATGGGAATGAGCAGATTAGTTGATATTAAAAATGAAAATTTCAACAAATCATCTCTTCCCGGCGGAGTATCAATAAGGATAAAATCATAATCAACATGCACAGGAGTTAAAACATCCTTGAATTTAAACTCAGAGCCATATATTACATAGGCAGGGTCAGTATGAAGAGAAGGAATTATATCAAAGCCAAAAGAGGTTTTATATGTAAGGTTTTTAACAGGGAAGCCATTAAAAAGAAGGCTTACCCCCCCGAATTTTTAGCGTAAGGATTTATCCCTGAGATAAATGTAGCATGGCATTGAGGGTCAAGGTCTAAAAGCAAAACTCTTTTATTTTTTGCCGCAAGAGTAGCAGCAAGATTAACCACTGTTGTTGTCTTGCCACTACCTCCTTTTTTGTTAGCAAAGGTAATGATTTTAATCATACCAAATTATACTAAAAATTCTTTTGTTTTTCAATATATGTTTTTCAATAAATTATTACCGAAAAATAGATAGAAACCCGTCACTGCGAGCCCCTCTGTTGTGAGCGACAGCGTGGAAATTTCAGAGATTGCTTCGGCATCCTTGCGGATGCCCCGGAATGACGGTGTAGTGTGTCACTGCGAGCCACTCGATGTGGCGAAGCAGTCTCTAATTGGTGGTTGGTGACTGGTGATTGGTAATTTTATTTTACAAAGATGTTGAGAACAGCAATCAATATAGCAATAAATGAAAACCCAGCAACAGTAAGCCACTGTTGAAAAGACAACCTTTTTTCCAAAGTTTCAAAACGAGTATTAATCTCCCTCTGTAAAGCTTCAAAGCGAGCATTTATAGCTTCAAACCGAGTATTCATAGCTTCAAACCGAGTATTCATCTCTTTGTATAAAGCTTCAAACCGAGTATTCATCTCTGAGTAAAGTCTTTCATGTCTTTCTGCCTCAAGAAGCCTTAAGCTTTTCAACTCTTCTTCCACTCTGACAATTCGTTCAACAAGAGCAATTTCCTTAAGTTTTATTTCCCTTTCAGAAACATATTGTTCAATATACTCAGGCAGATAATTCTTCAGAAACTCATCCATTAATTTTTCAATTGTTTCTTTATCAAATGTGGTTTGCATGGTTAATTATTTCATAATAAATTGATATTTGTCAATGAAGTTGGTGAATGGTGATTAGTGGATGGTGGATGGTGCATGGTGAACACCTGCCTCGTCATTGCGAGGACTTTCCTTCCCGTCATTGCGACTCCGAGCGAAGCGAGGAGGAAGCAATCTCGCCTTTTTTCTTCGGACAATGGAGAGATTGCCACGCCTGCCTTTCGGCAGGCTCGCAATGACGAAAAAAATAAACGGCAGGCTCGCAATGACGGAATAAGGTGTCCTTCGGTGATGTTCGCAATGATTCTTAAGAATCGAACAATTGAGAAAAAAGCTTTTTGATGTGTGGTAAAATATTTTGATGAAAAAAATTATATTCTTCATATTTTTTGGATTAATTTTTTCATCATCCGCCTTTTCTGATAATCTCTCTTATGTCGTTGTTATTGATGAAAATTCAAATCCAGTCTCCGCATATGCAATTGTTCCAACGCAAAGGGAAGAAATTTTCATGAGCAAAGTAGAGCCATTGAAAAAATGGATCATGATTTCTAAATCCCGATTAATCGTTGTTAAGAATGGCGTTGGATATCCGGTAAATGATTCATTGATTTTTGATAAAAAAAAGGGAATTGTATTGCTGTTGATTGATACTAATCAAGGAAAGCCTTTCAACTTCAACACAGAAATGGCTGAAAGAGATGTAAATGTTTTGCTTGAAAATAAGAAAATAGTTTCATCAAAGTTAGAAACGCTCATTCCTCAATACAAAAAACCATCAACGGAGTTGCATGAGATTTCTATCCCAGAAATAGATTATTTATCAATTGCATCTAAATACGAAAATATTGGACAGCTTGAGAAGGCTTTAGATATTTATGAGCAGATTTATAAGAAAGCTCCTGATAGCAAAGAATCAAGAGAGATATTGGAAAAAATTGTAAAATTAAGCTACAAATTAGGCTACTATAAGAAAGCAAAGGATTATCTTTTGAAACTTCCCAATGAAGAGAAAAATACAATAAAGCTTGCGAGCATCTATATTATAGAAAAAGATTTTGAAGGAGCTTTAAAAGTCATCGGTAACTCTCAATCAAACTCTGCCTACTTACATTATCTAAAAGGCATCTTATTTTATCTTTCCAACAAAAAAGACGATGCCTACAGGGAATTGTCAATATTGTTAAAGTTAGATAAAAATCTGGCTAATAATCTAAGGGAGCTTCTTAGATAGCTCAGTCTTTAAGCTTTTTCTCCCATTCAAAGGCTGTTTTTATTATATATTCAAGGTCATCATATTTTGGAGTCCAGCCGAGTTTTTCTCTGATCTTACTGCTGTCAGCCACAAGCACAGGTGGGTCACCTTCTCTTCTTGCTGAAGGTATCACTTTAAAATCAATACCTGTAACTTTTTTTGTAGCCTCAATTACTTCTTTTACAGAGTATCCATGCCCATAGCCACAGTTAAATATATCAGATTTTCCACCGTTAAAAAGATATTCAAGGGCAATAATGTGTGCCTCAGAGAGGTCATCAACATGAATGTAATCCCTTATACATGTTCCATCTGGAGTTGGATAGTCTGTTCCGTAAATCTCAAGATATGGTCTTTTACCAAGTGCTGTCTTTACTGCAACTGTAATAAGATGAGTTGCATCTTTTCTTTTCTGCCCAATTCTGCCTTTATTGTCTGCGCCTGCAACATTAAAGTAACGAAGCGAGATGTATCTAAAATCAGTTGAGCTTGAGACATCAGAAAGTAGATGCTCAACCATAACCTTTGATCTTCCGTAAGGATTTATTGGTTTAAGTGGCGCATCTTCGCTAACTGGAATCTCTTCAGGAATACCGTAGACAGCAGCTGTTGATGAAAATATGAAATTTTTTACACCAAACTCAAGGCAAGTCTCAACAAGATTGAGGGTGTTGCAAAAGTTGTTTTTATAATACTTTGCAGGTTCTTTCACAGATTCAGGAACAACTATGTATGCTGCAAAATGAATTACAGCGTCTGGTCCAAAGTCGGCAAAGGTTTTTCTTAAAGTTTCCTTGTCTGCTAAATCTCCAACAACAAGCTTTCCATATAAAACAGCTTCAGGATGCCCGAATGAAAGATTATCGTATGTAAGAACTTCATACCCCCTTTCAGATAAATCCTTAACCACATGACTTCCTATGTAACCAGCTCCACCTGTAACAAAGATTTTATAGCTCATCTCCCCTCCAATTCATAATTTTTGAAAATTTTGTATATTCCAGAAAAATCATCCAACTCAAATCCCTTTGCTATAGCTAAAGCATAAAGCTCTTTTACTATACTTGCAGTGAAAAGAGGTCTTTTGAGATTTTTTGCCAAATCTTGCAGATAATCCAAGTCCTTGTATATAAGAGCATTTGAAAAATGAGCAGAGAAATCCTCATCAATTAGCTTTTGTTTCTTGACATTCAAAATCATTGAATTTCCAGCTCCAAAGGAAAGTATCTCTATTGCTTTTTGCTTTTCTATTCCTACATCCTCAGCAAATGCAATTGCCTCAGCAAGGGTAGCCATAAAACTGCCAAGAACAAGATTATTGATAAGCTTCATCTTGGTTGCAAGCCCTTGTTTTTGAAGATAAAAAATATTTTTACCTATCTTTTCCAAAATAGGCTCGGCTCTCTCAAAGGATTTTTCATCTCCACTTACAAGGACTGTTAAAAGACCCTGAGAAGCTGGAATTACGCTGCCTAATACAGGAGCTTCAAGATAATAAGCCTGTTTTTCTTGTAGAATATGATAGAAATTCAAAACTTCCTCAAAATGATTTGTTGTAGTATCAATCACTATTTTTCCTTCGCATTCTCCAGAAACAATTCCATCCTTCTGTATAAGTATATCTTTTACAGCACTGCTGTCCTTTAGGTTAAGAATAACCATGTCTGTCTTTGATACAAGCTCAGCAGGAGTATTGGCAATAAGGCAACCCAAATCCCTTGCTTTTTCAATTGTTCTATTCCAAACTATTAAGTCAACTCCTTCTGAAATTAATCTTTTTGCCATAGCTTTTCCCAGATTTCCGAGCCCTATAAAGCCTACTTTCATTTCTTGCCTCCAAATTAATAATGTCTATTATTATAGAACAAGAGCAAAAAGTCATAAAAGTAAGATGGAAGACCGAAAAATAGAGATAGATAATCGTCACTGCGAGCCCTCTGTTGCGAGCGATAGCGTGGCAATCCGCAACATCGTCACTGCGAGCCTCCGAAGGAGGCGAAGCAGTCTCTAATTAGTAACTGGTGAATGGTGATTCGTGGATGGTAGATGGTGAACACCTCTCCGTAATTGCGAGGATATCCCCTCTCCGTCATTGCGACTCCGAGCGAAGCGAGGAGGAAGCAATCTTGCCTTTTCCCCTTCAAAGAGATTGCTTCGCCTCCTTCGGATGCTCACAATGACAGCAAGAAATACTTAATTTTCAAATGGTTATACCAATTATTGGATTTCTATCGCTATTTTTGGGGAAGAATTAATAAAGACAAGTTGAGCGATTTTTAAAAAAATTTTTGTTATCCTGTCATTGAGAGCATCCATGAGGCATATCAATCTAACCCTATGCGTCATTGCGAGTGATCACTACGCCTTCGGATCGCTACAGGCTACGAGCCAGAAGCAATCTCTAAAAATTCGTGAAACGTAAAAGAGAGATGTAAGAGGAAAAAGATGAGATTGCTTCGCTTGCCTAACAGCAGACTCACAATGACAGGATGGGTCCTAACGGAAAGCGAGCTTATAACGCTTCACCTTCTTTAAAACTCGCAATGCGTGCAAAAAAAATAATTTTCAAAGGGTTGTAGTAGTTATTGGGTTTCTACCTTTATTTTTCGTAAGATTCTTCAAATAGAAGGAACAAAACTTAAAAAAGATGATTTGTATTTGGGGGAAGGCAAAAATTTAAGACCTCCCCCAATCCTGTACATCAAATTAGATTCTGCATCTTCCTATCGCAGAATTAAGTTCTCCGCCCAATCTTGCAATATCTGATGCTGTCTGAGCTGACTGGTCAACTGCAAGAGATATCTCTTTTGAACCCTCTGCTATGCTTCCTATATCCTGTGTTATGTGGTCTGTGACTGATGACATCTCCTCTGTTGCACTCGCTATCTGCTGTATCATTCCTTGTAGCTCTTGTGCTTTAGCTAATATTTGTTCAAGCATCTGGGCTGATTTGTTGCTTAGCTCTACTCCACTTGCTACTTTCTTCGTTGCATCTTCCATAGAACCCTCTGCCACACCTACCTCTGCCTGTATTCCCCTTATCATCTCTGCTATCTCATCCGTTGCCTTCGCTGTTCTTTCTGCAAGTTTACGCACCTCATCTGCAACTACTGCAAATCCACGACCCTGCTCTCCAGCCCTTGCTGCCTCAATTGCTGCATTCAATGCAAGTAGATTTGTCTGATCCGCTATGTCTTTGATTACTGTCACTATCTCACCTATCTGGCGGGAACGGTCTGCAAGAACATTGATTACTTCTGAGAGTTTATTAATAGCTCCCTCTATGAGTTTTATCTCCTGTGCTGTGTTTGTTGTCATTTCTTTGCCATCTTTTGCTACCTGTGCAGTCACATTGCTTGCCTCTGCAATTTGTGCTGCGTTCTTTGCTATGTCAACAACAGTTTGAGACATCTCCTCAGCTGCTGATGCAATCTGAGAGGCTCTCTCTGTCTGAGATTTTAGATTCCTTGATATCTCCTCTGTTGTCGCAGAAAGCTGCTCTGAGGATGAGGCAAGAGATGATGCTACGGTTTGAATGCTTGATATAAGATTTTTTACAGTGTCCATAGCATTTGATACTGCCTTAATAATAGGTACAAATTCGTTTTTAGCGTTGATTTCAAATTTCGCTGTAAAATCACCGCTTGCAATTCTATTCATTGTCTCTCCTAAGTCTTTTGCAAAATTCTCTACAAACTTTTTTGTATCCCTGATTAAGAAAATAAAAAGAGAGAGGATAATTAAAAGAATTATACAAGCAGCTATCAATAATTTTGTTGCTTCAGTCATTACACTCTTATTAACATCGTCTATATAAATTCCTGTGCCGATAACCCAACCCCAAGGCTCAAAATTTTTTACAAAGGAAAGCTTAGGAAAAGTTTCTTTTGTTACTCCACCACCTGCTAATGGTTTGGGCCATTGATAGGTAACATATCCTAATCCTCCTTGATTTACTACTTCTACAAATGCCTGAAAAAGATTTTTCTTACCATCGGTCTTTATTATTTTTCCCTGTAAGCCTGCCTGCATACTTGTAGCACAGTTAAACTTTGGATCGTCAAGAACCTTTCCATCAAGGGAGCTCACTGTTGGATGCATTATCATTTTAGGAATTGGCAAAGTAGTATCATTTATCCAAAAGTATTCTTTCTCTTCATACCTTAAAGTTTTAATAACTGAAATAGCTGCCCTTTGAGCTTCTTCCTCAGTTAACTTGCCCTCTTTGAATAACTTGTGATAGTATTCAATAATTCCATAAGCAGTCTCTGTTACATGTTTAAGTTTAATTTTTTTCTCTTTTATCATTGAATCTTTAAGAGTTAAAACATTGTTTGCAAAAATAACAACCAATGATAGAAATACAAACAAAGCTAAAATGATAAGCTTTCCCTTTAAGCTTAAATTTCTCCATTTCTTCATATTTTATGCTTCCTTTAGGTAAAGCTTTTTCAATTTCCAAATAATTTGCTTCAATTTATTCGCAAGGACAAGACTAACATACTTAATATAGTTTTGAATTAGATATGCAAAATATATTCCATTCATGAAACTTATTGATTTGCCTATCTTTTGCCTTAAGATAAAAGTTACTAAAAGTAACAAATTTTTAAAAAGTGTTACTAAAAGTTACAAAAATAGTGTGTGCGATTCCTAAGTGTCATTGTAAGAATTCCCCTCACATTCACTGCGAGATATTCCCCTTACCGTCACGTATGATAAATATATGGACATTAAGCAGAGATAGTTTAAAATAAAAGTGAAAAAAGAAGGTGGCAAGGACGATTTGTCATAGGTCTTAAAGACCGTTCGCAATGTTGTCCTCCACCTTCTCCCTTCCCTTAAGCCTGAACGGAACATTAGGCTCAGACAGCCTGAATGAGTTCCCACGATGATAGGATAAGGGAAGAAAAAAATCAAATGGAGAAAGCGAGATAACAAACGAGACGTTCGTAGTTGTGACATGCTCTCCATTTTTTGGAACAACAAAAATACGAAACTTCCAGGCAATTCCATTGCAGAAGTCTGCCGTAAATACTCTATCAGCAGAAGCAACTTTGACAAATGGAGACAAAAATTCAAGGGCATGTCCTCATAACAGTCCGGGAGGAAAATCGCCCTAAGAGGTTCATAGGAATTGTTCGTAAATATTTTGTTACAGTGGTTGGTTGCATTAGTTTTATTAGTTTTATAAAAACAAAAGTTTGTATTTATAATGCTCCAATAAACGGGGGCATATCATGTTTTCACCCTTTAGAAGTTCTTCAATACAGACAGAAAGTATTGGATGAAGCCTTTCTGCACATATAAAACCTGAAAGTTTAGGGCACTGTCTCAATAGTTCAATATGTTGCCAATTGTACTTCTTTTTTCTTCCAGAGTTCTTTTAACCCCACTTCATCAACTTTTGAATAAAAAAATTTTAAAATCAATGAGTTATAATTTTTAGATTAGCCTACAAAATTCTCTCGCACTTTCGTAAGTTCTGAAAATCTTATCCCCTACTCCCAATATTCTCAGTATCTTTTTATGTTCCTCCTTAGCTTTGCTCATAATCCTTATTTTCTCCCCCTCTATCTCAAAACCTCCTATCCCTATCTCATAAAATTTGTCCAAACACTTCTTCAGACTGTTTTCTTTGCTCTCCCTTAACCATCCTTTCTCCTTCAACTCATCCATTAGCCTGTTTAACACTGTCTGGGCTACCACACATAAAAATATATGCGTCCTTACTCTCCTGTCTTTATAATGATATATCGGTCTTATCTCTACAAAATCCTTTAACTGCTTGAATGCATCCTCCACTGTCTGTAATTCCTTATACTGCCTCTCTATTTCTTCATCTTCTTCCTTTATTAATGTCGTCTGCAAAATATACTTCCCACACATATCATATGCCTTCTTTATAGCTTCTTGCTTTGCTATTATCTGAAATCTGCCTTCTTCGTATCTGAAATCATAATAATTCTCAGCTCCACTTTTTGTCAGTTTCCTCTGCGCCCTCCTCAGTATTTTCTCCCTGTCTCTTAGCTTTCCTCTTTCTACCATCTGCCTTACTTTTTCCAATGCCTCCCTGCCCCTTTTAAGTATACTTTCCAATGTCTCCCTGTCATGGCTTTCTCTGTATTCAGACCCACATAGTACATATCTGCTCTTTACCCCTTCCTCTTCACTTATATAGATGGTCACTGGCAACTCCTTCTGAAATATATCTAACTGTATACCCCTCTGCACTACCATTTTCTTTGCTTCCCTAAATCTCATCGCTAATATGTAGTTTATCCCCTCTCTCTCAAGATACTCTATATTCTGTAATGTCACCATCCCCCTGTCTCCTATAAATACTGCCTCCTTGATGTCGTATCTCTTCTTTAACTGACTTATTAGTCCCTTTACTGTCTCCTTATCTGATATGTTGCCTTCTATAACATCAAAATGCACTGGAAATTTATTCTCGTTCAAACATAAACACAACAATACTTGCTTTTTATCGGGCTTCCCATCCCTTGAGTATCCATATCTTGCAAGCCCCAGAGGTCCTTGACCCTCAAAGTATACTGAGGTAATATCATAAAGCAACAACTTTGTCCCTTGTGCTCCCGTCTTATAAAAATCATCTAACACATTATCCATCTTCTCATACAACTTGTCCATTGCCCTGTATATCTCATTTACATGCATATCCTCTTCCCTTAAATCAAACAGTTCCATAAAACCACTTCTTCGTATCCATCCCACTGATGCATACTTACTCCTTGGCTCTATTATCCTGTTAAGCACTACTGCCAAAAGCAAATCTCTTACCTTCTTTGGAAAATGCCTTAACCATCCCAGAAATCCTATCTTCATCATAAATCCTAACAGTAACAGTATATGCCCTACTGAAGTTGCATCCTCAAAAAACTTGTCTTTGTCCACTACAACCTTTTTCTCAGGTGACTTAAGCAGTTGCCTTATTTTGGAAATAAGAGGCTCACCTAAGTGAGTGATATTGGCAATTTTTTCATGCCTAACCTTTTTAGTTTTTTTGTCTCTGTAAGCTTTAGATATTTCGTAGGTTTTGTATTTTTTACCTTTTTTTTGTTGACCAAGATTCTTTTACGAACATAGTTACCTCCTTTTTATTTAGCATACAAAAATTAGACAAAAAAGTCAATATTTAATGGAATAAATAAGCAAAAATAATAAAGTTAGATTAGACTACAAAATTGAATGAAAAAAGATATAACTTATTGAATTATAAAGCTTTTGATATTTTTAAAGGCTGAAAATTGATGAAGTTGGGAGACACCGCAAATTGAGCCTCAAATAGAACAGTTAAAATTTAGACTTGTTTAATTGGACAGCAAATAAAAAGAAAGGGGGGTAACCTGATTTTGAAAAAGCAAATTTTCTTGTCCAAAAGTCTTATTTTATGCGGATGTTTTTTATGAGTTTAGATTATTTTGGACAGCAATGGTCATGATAGAAAATAATCTATAACTAAAACAATCCAAAATCTAAAATCCATCATTCACAATTCACTATTCACCATTCACCAATTAGAGATTACTTCGCCATACGCTCGCAGTGACGAGTTTCTATCTTAATTTTTGAGTCTTAAAGACATTGAGAATCCTCATTGCCGATGGAACAATCTGATTTTCTATGTAGTAATCTATATCAACTTTAGATGGTTCAGCCAACTCTACTGGATACGCTCTTTCACTAATGGAACCAGTACCTTTTTGAATGATATAGCCTATGACGCTTCCTTCTCCAACTGGAATTTCTTTTTCAAGAAGTCTTTTGGCAGCCATAACATGCGGAGATATGAGTTTATATTCAGAAACAGGCTTTGAAAGCTGTTCATAGACAACGAGGTCTCTAAAGTCATACTTACTCTGCTTTAGATTATTTATTCTTTCATCAAGATATTTAAAAGCTCCTTTAACATTTTCCTCTATTAGGCACATTTTCAATATTTCCTGTTGAGTTTGCTTTGCGTAACGGGACAAATCTCTTCTCACTATCTCAAGTCCTCTAATTTTTAGCCTTCCTTTTTCATCCAAAAGTGCATACCTTTTTTTTGCTATTCCACCTGTTTCTTTTGGAACAAATAGTCCTTTTGCATAGAAATTTTCAAGGTCAAGCCTCATTATTCCGGGAAGATAATCGTTTATTTCATGTATAAAAGCCTCTACTTTACCTTTGTCTTCAGCAAACTTTAAAAATACTGAATCCGTATCTCCATAAATTACCTGAAAACCTCTTTCCTCTGCTTTTTTTAATACTTCCTTTATCCAGAATCTTCCAAGTGCTGTTATGGATTCTGCACACTCCTTAGAATACCATCTGCTTCCAGGATAGGCGTAATATCCATAGGAAGCATTAATAATTGTTTTCAATGCTTTTTGTTTGGTATCAAGCACAAGATATTCGTGGGAGTCTGGATCAAGCTTTTTTAATTTTTCCTTTAAAGCGAGCCTCTCTTTTAAAAGCTCCTCTATAGCAAGAGATTCAAATCCTCTTTTATTTTTGCAAAACCAATAGGGAAGTTCTGGTATTTTATAACCCTCATCTTTACAACAAGAGCAGTTAAGAGTTTCAATTGAAATATTGTACGAGGCAATAATGGATGGATAGAGGGAGGCAAAATCAACAACCGCAATGTTTCTGTGAAGCCCCGGCTGAGGCTCCTTTACAAAACCGCCTTCATAAGTTATTTGTCTTCGCATTTGTATTTCATCAAACTTTGGCTGATTGGGAATGATTCGGTTTTGGCTTTTTGCTTTTTTTATGTAATACCACTCAACAAGCTGACTGTATGGCATCCTTGATGTATCAAAAAGTGACTGACCAGTAATTTTAGTCAGTTCTTCTATGTCTGGAAGCAGCATTTCAGCAAGCTTATACACAAGTTCACTGTCTTTTAAGCAATATCTTGCGAGTTTATCAAGTTCATGCCCCTTATCCCATGCTTGCAAAATATCCTCGTATTCCATGTCAAGCTTTGTGTCTTCTAAAAGTTCATAGGCAACATTTTTAAGTGTAAGTTGTTCACTTTGAAGCATTGGAGAGAGAATATTGAATACAAAGTTAAATATATCAATATGAACTCTTCCTATAAGACGGGCAGTTGTAAATCTTGCCCTTTTTAAAAGGGTAATTCCAGAGTTATCCCTTGAAAGAGAGTCTATGCTTACTTTTAACTTTTTTGCTCTTTCTCTTAAAACAGGCATATCATAAAGATCCGAGTTATAACCACAGATTATATCAGGGTCATAGTTCTTTATGATTTGTAAAAAACTCTCAATGACTGATTTTTCATCATTTACAATAATTGAGTCTACACTGTAATCTGTTTTTTGATATGTGATTATTTTAGACAATCCTTCACCAAATACAGATATCATTATGATAGATGGAACTCCTCTTTGAACCTCAATCACTTCCATATCAAAGGCAAGGATTTTAAGATTAGGTTTCTGCCAAATGGTTTTTTTGATATCTTTTATTAAACTCTTTCCTCCCTTAACAGTCAATTCTCCTTCTAACCATTCAAGACAGGAGAAACCTTGCTCAGACAGATAAACTCTTGGTGCTGAAATTTGATATTCAAATTCATCAATGACAGAGCCGGAACCTCCTCTATTCAACTCCAGCATTTTTACAGCATCCCTGACTTTCTGCAAATCCTGATGTCTTTTTGTATAAATTTTTATAAAAATTTTTTCTTCGCCATGAAAAATTTTTCTCTCCTTTGTGATTTCAGTAACAGGCAAGGCTTTTTGTTTTATAATTTCAGAAATTTCCTTTGTAGCTTGTTCAATATCTGAGGGCAATACATAAAAATAGGATCTGTATGTAGGATCAATGGTTTTAATCCTACTTCCATCTTCAGAAATTCCGAATAAAAGCATTCCTTCATCGGAGTAGTCAATATCCAAAAGATAGAATTTCATTGCTTAATTATATCAATTTCTGATGGACGGAGGTAAGAATTTAAAAATAAGATTGCATATAGTTTATGTTTTTTGTTATAAAATAATTAAAGGCTTCCTGCCCTGTACGTGATGGAGGAAAAAGGAGGTCCGGCAATTAAATCATTTAAGGGAGCCAGCGTAGGCAGTGGTGAGCATGCCTCTTCGGAGGAAGCCTAAACTGTCTACAAGGCACCCACTTGTCAGGAGAGGACCTGACCCTTTCCAAACCACACGGCAGGGCGGGGGTTATGATGACAGTGGAGAAATCCACTTTAGATAAATATAAATTTTTAAGTATCATAGATTTTTTGCTATAGATTAAAATTCTATCCACTTCATCATATCCCCACGAGGAAGCCATTTATAAATAATTCTGGAGGTGTTTATTATGGATTTTATATATATTCTCATTGCTATAGTCTTTGGTGCTGCTTCTGGTTATGGTTTATATCTTTACAAAAAGAAAAGTCTGGACATAGAAAAGGCAAATCTAGAAATAGAGAAAAAAAGTCTATCTGAAGAGAAGATAAAAATTCATGATGAAGTTCAGAAAATTATTGATGAAGCAAAAAAAGAAGCAGAGACGATAAAAAAAGAAGCTCAAATATCAGCAAAGGAAATAGTATATCAGTTAAAATCTGAGGCAGAAAGGGAACTTAAAGAGAAAGCAAAGGAAATTAATTATCAGGAAAAGAGATTAAGACAAAAAGAGGAGCTTCTTGACAGAAAGTTAGAACAGGTTGATAGAAAAGACTCAGAATTACATAAGAAAGAAAAAGAATTAGCAGAAAGAGAAAGAAATCTATCAGACAAAGAGAATCATTATAAAGAGTTAATCAAGGAACAGCAGATACTTTTGGAAAAGATAGCTGGAATGAAAAAAGAAGAAGCAATGCAAGAACTTTTCAGAAGGATTGAGGAGGAAACGAGGTTTGAAGTAGCAAAGTTAATTAAAAAAATAGAAGACGAAGCAAAGCAGGAAGCTGACAAGAAAGCAAAAGAAATACTAAGCCTTGCTGTGCAACGATATGCAAGTGATTATGTAGTAGACGCAACAGTGACAGCAGTAAGTCTTCCAAATGATGAGATGAAAGGAAGAATAATAGGAAGAGAAGGCAGAAATATAAGAGCCTTTGAAGCACTAACTGGAGTTGATCTTATAATTGATGATACTCCAGAGCTTGTTATACTTTCATCCTTTGACCCCATAAGGCGAGAGGTTGCAAGAGTTGCACTTGAAAGACTGATAGCTGATGGAAGAATTCATCCTGCAAGGATTGAAGAGGTTGTTGAAAAAGCAAGAAGGGATGTTGAAATATCCATAAGAGAAGAAGGTGAAAAGGCTGTTTTTGAGCTTGGATTGAGCGGTATTCATCCTGAAATAATAAAGCTTGTTGGAAGACTTAAATACAGAACATCATATGGACAAAATGTTCTTCAGCATTCAAAGGAAGTTGCTTGGCTAAGCGGTATTATGGCAGGAGAAATTGGCGCTCGCGCACTTTTGGCAAAGAGAGCAGGACTTTTGCATGATATTGGTAAGGCTGTAGACCACGAAATGGAAGGTTCTCATCAGGAGATCGGTGCTATGCTTGCAAGAAAATACGGTGAGAGTGAGGAAGTTATCAATGCTATTTTGTCTCACCATGAAGATGTTGAATTTTCCTGTGTTGAATCTGCTCTTGTAGCTGCAGCAGATGCTCTTTCAGCTGCACGTCCGGGTGTAAGAAGGGAAACAATAGAAAGTTACATAAAAAGACTTACCAAACTTGAAGAACTTGCTATGTCTTTTCAAGGAGTCCAAAACTGCTATGCAATTCAAGCTGGACGAGAAGTGAGACTTATTGTAAGACCAGATATGGTTACTGATGAAGAATGTGCTCTCATTGCAAGGGAGCTAACCAAAAAAATTGAGAAAGAGTTAAGCTATCCTGGGCAGATAAAAGTTACAGTTATCAGGGAATCAAGATTCATAGAATATGCAAAGTAATGAAACTGTCAACATACTCTTCATCGGCGACATAGTAGGCAAGCCCGGAAGAAATATCGTAAAGGCAGTTTTGCCAAAGCTCATTCAAAGCTATAAAATTGAATTAGTTATAGCAAATGGAGAAAACGCTGCAGGTGGTTTTGGTATTACTGAAAAAGTTGCTGAAGAACTTTTTTCTTTAGGTGTAGATATTATAACCACTGGCAATCATGTATGGGATAAAAAGGAAGCTGTTCCATATATTGCAAAAGAATCAAGAATCCTAAGGCCTATCAATTATCCTGAGGGTGTTTTGGGAGCAGGAAGTATAGTTTTCCGAACACGAAAAAACAACTTAGTTGGAGTGATAAATGCCTCAGGAAGAGTATTCATGAATACTCTTGAATGTCCATTTAGAGCCACCAAAAAGGAGATTGAGAGAATTAAAGATGAAACAAATATCATTGTAATAGATTTTCATGCTGAGGCAACATCAGAGAAGCTTGCCTATGCATTTTATTTTGATGGAAAGGTTAGCGCTATTTTGGGCACTCATACCCATGTCCAGACAGCAGACGAGAGAATTTTGCCAAAAGGCACAGCATACATAACAGATGTTGGCATGACAGGACCTGAAAATTCAATAATAGGGTTTAATGAGGATGAAGTGATAGAAAAATTTCTTACCCAAATGCCTAAAAAATTTGAAGTTCCCTCTGCTCCATCAATCCTTTCTGCTGTTTTCGTTGAAGTTGATTCAAACACAGGTCTTTCAAAAAAAATAGAAAGACTGAATATAAGGCAAAGTTAGATTTAAAAAATTTATGTTTTTCAAAGAAAATCTTATTTAAGCCAAGTTTACAAATATTCATTTTTCTGGTAATCTTTAAATATGAAGCTCATGCTTGCTTTATTATCAATTCTTTTTTTCCCAGTCGCTGTTTTTTCCGAATACATAGGGACTGAAGCATGTAAATCATGCCATTTGAAACAGTATGAAAGTTTTATAACCCATTCAAGAATGTCTCGCTCCTATGAGGCAGTTGAAAAAATGAAGAATAAAATAACTCCTGAAGAGCTAAAAACCTGTTATCAATGTCATGCAACTGGCTATGGCAAAAAAGGAGGATTTGTATCTGTGGAGCAGACTCCTCATCTTAAAAATACAGGATGTGAAGTATGTCATGGACCCGGCAAAAAACATATAAAAACTAAGAATCCGGCTGACATAAAAAGAAAAGTTACTCTTGAAACTTGTGAATCCTGTCATACTGAAGAGAGAATAAGGACATTTAGATTTAAGCCCCTTCTCTACGGAGGAGCTCATTGATGTTTAAATTTATTACCCAAAAAATTGGAAACAAATTAATGCTTACTTTTATTGCAATAATTATTTTGATCATGATCATAGAGATGACATTCAGAATTTATTTTGGAGTGCAGGATAGAGTAAGAATTGCAGAAACTGGAAGCAAGGAAGTAATGGATACAATTTATGCAACAATGAAACATCCTTTGACAGTTGGTGACAGTGAAACCATTCACAGAGATCTTGAGGAAATCGGGCAGAAACATAAATACATCTCTGTCTATCTATGCGATTTTAATGGAATAGTTTCATTTTCAACGGATAAAAAAAACATAAATCTAAATATTGAAAAACTAATAAATGAACAAAAATTTATAGAAACGCTTAAGGAAAGTTTCAAAGGATATACGGAAGAGGCTAAGTCATTAATTCTTAATTTAGAGGATAGGCGCAATCTAATATCTATTTTACCAATAAAAAATGCTCCTGAATGTTACCATTGTCATGGCAGATCAAGAGATATTTTAGGCGCCCTTGTTATGAAAACGGATGTTGAAGGTTTATATAAAACTGTAATTGCTCAGAGAAATAGGTCCCTTGCATTGACACTTTTTGCATCTTTGCTCGCTATATTAGTTACCAATCTCGTAGTTAGCAAATTTATAAGAAAGCCAATCAATAATTTGGTTGATGCTGCTGCAAGATTTGCCAAAGGAGAGATATCAGTAATAACAAAATATCCTAAGGATGAAATAGGAACTTTGACAGAAACATTTAACTACATGGTTAATGAAGTTGCCAAATCTAAGATGGAACTTGAAAAGGAGCTAACGCGAAGAGCAAGGCTGCTTGAGGAAAGGGATGAACTTGTTGCTTTGCTTCAGAAGGCAAATAAGCAATTGAAGGAGCTTGATACTCTAAAGTCTGCATTCATTGCAAACATGTCCCATGAGCTCAGAACTCCCATGAATGCAATAATAGGATATACTGATTTACTTCTTGATGAAGTAGACGGACCTCTCAATGATGACCAAAAGGCTTCTCTTAGAAAAGTTGCTGCAAATGCAAGGCATCTTCTTCAGTTGATAAATGATGTACTTGATATTTCAAAGATTGAATCAGGCAAGATAGAGCTTAGACCCAAAGAGGTAGATTTAAGACAACTCATTGATTCAATTATGGTCACATTTGAACCTTTGATTGCTAAAAAGGGGCTTTCCTGTTCATTGGAGATTGAACCGGGAGCAGAGATACTTTATGTTGATGAGGATAAAACAAAGCAGATATTAATTAATTTAATCTCCAATGCTGTCAAGTTCACTCATCAAGGAGGCATAACAATAAAAGCAAAGGTCTCTGAAAGGGGTAAAGACAAAGATGGAAATCCGCAATTTGTTGAAGTTTCAGTAACGGATACAGGCATTGGAATAAAAAGCGAAGACCTTGATAAAATCTTTGATAAATTCGCACAGGCTGATATCTCAACGACAAGACAGTATGAAGGAACAGGACTTGGGCTAAGCATAGTAAGAGGACTTGTAGCTTTACACAAGGGAATGGTTTGGGCTGAAAGCGAGGTAGGCAAAGGCAGTACATTTTATGTGTTGTTGCCATTCAAAAAAGAGGTTTTTGATACCGCTGGTCCTGTAATTGAGGAAAAAATGGCTGAAGCTCTTGGGCAGTATTTTGAAGTTCCAAAAGAGGTATTTTTGCAGGACCCCTCTTACGAAGGAAAGCTTGTTAGATGTTGGGATTATACACAATGTGGGCATGTAAACTGTCCTGAATATGGTTCAGGAGAGAAAAGATGCTGGCTTGTTTTAGGCACGCATTGTAAGGGAAGGAAAATAGCATCCTATCCTGAAAAAGTTGATACATGTAAGATATGCGAAGTAGTAAGAGACCTTGTACTTCATAGAGAGCCTTTAGTATCTGAAATAGTTAAACCCTCTAAGCAAGAGAAAGTTGTATTGGCAATTGATGATAATCCTGATGCAGTTGATTTAATTAGAAAATATCTGGAGAAGGAATACAAAGTTATAGGAATTCTTAACAGTGAAGAGGCGGTGAAAAAAGCAAAGGAAATAAAGCCTGTTGCAATAACTCTTGATATAATGATGCCAAGAAAAGATGGTTGGCAGGTTTTGAAAGAGCTTAAGGAAGATCAAGAAACAAAGGATATTCCTGTAATCATCGTTTCTATAGTTGACAATAAAACACTTGCCTTTAGTCTTGGCGCAACAGATTATTTTGTAAAACCCCTTGATGGCAATTTACTTTTGAAAAAAATACAAACTATAGAAACAAAAAGACCTATAAAAAAAGTTTTTCTTCTTGAAAGAGACCAGAGGACAAATGAAGAATTAACTAAAATACTTAAAGAAAGTGGTTACGAAGTCTTACCGGCATTAAACAGCAAGGAGGCAATTGAAAGGGTAAAAACTGAAAAGCCTGACCTTCTCATTGTTAATATAACAGACCCTCAAAGTAGTGCCTTTGATTTTATTGATTTTATCAAAACATCTGAACATTTAAGGGATATCCCGATAATTGCTATTACGAATAAGGAATTAAGCGAAAAAGAAAAGGAAGCATTAAATGGTAGAATAAAGGATATAATAAATAAAGCTCTCGTTTCAGAGGAAGAACTTATTCAGGAATTAAAAAATAGCCTAAAGAAATTGGAGGGCTGAGATGCCAAAGATTCTTGTGGTTGATGATAATGAGGACTCAAGGGAGCTCGTTAAGAAAATCCTAAAAAAACAAGGCTATGAAATAATAGAGGCTGTTGATGGAGAGGATGCCATTTCAAAGGCAGTTGCTTACAGACCTGACCTTATTCTTATGGATATCTCAATTCCAAAAATTGATGGTTATGAGGCTACGAGAAGATTAAAACAAAGAATTGATTTTAAGGATACTCCTATAATAGCTTTTACTGCCCATGCAATGAGGGGAGATCAAGAGAAAGCACTTGAGGCTGGTTGTGATGGTTATATATCAAAGCCTATAAATGTAAGAGAGTTTCCTGAACAAATAAAAATGTATCTGAAGGAAAAATGACAGAAAACAAACAGACTGTTTTAATCGTAGATGACAATATTGATACCGTAGAGCTTTTAAGAAAAAGACTTCGAGCAGAAGGTTACAACACAGAGGAAGCTTATGATGGAGAGGAAGCATTGAAAAAAGTTTATGAAATCATGCCAGATATAATCATTCTTGATGTTATGATGCCAAAGATGGATGGTTATGAAGTTTGCAGACGCCTTAAAACAGATGAAAAAACAAAGTTTATTCCAATAATAATGCTTACAGCAAAATCAGATGTGGAAAGCAGGGTAAAGGGTCTTGACATTGGAGCTGATGACTATGTACCTAAGCCCTTTGATTACAGAGAACTTTCTGCAAGAGTTCGTTCACTTATTACAAGAAAGGAGACTGCTGAAAGAGTTATTGAAGAAGAAAAAACAGAATCAGTAAGAAAACTAATAGACAGTCTTTCCCATGAAATAAGAAATCCAATTGTAAGTATTGCAGGATTCGCGAAAAAAGTATATGAGAGCCTACCACCGGGTGACCCAAATAAACCCTATCTTATGACAATTTTGCAGGAATCTGAAAGACTTGAAAAACTTTTGAGAGAAATAGTCAATCTAAAGATGATTGCGATTGGATTTCTTGAGAATGTCAATCCAAAAGATGCTATAGAGGAGGTATTAGAAGAATTTGAAAAAGAAATTGAGGAGAAGGCAATAGAGGTAGAGACAGAATTTAATGAGACACCAACTCTTTACATAGACAAAGAGCATCTAAAAATAGTACTTAGAAATATCATAAAAAATGCAATTGATGCAATGGAAAGGTCTGAAAAACGAATATTAAAGATTTCTCTTCAGAGTATCGGAAATGATGTGGAAATAAAAATTTCGGACACAGGCAAGGGCATTCCAAAGGAGATTTTAAAGAGAATATTTGATCCATTTTTTACTTCAAAAATATATGGTCCAGGCCTTGGACTTACAGTAGCTTTAACAATTGTGCAGTATTATAAGGGATTCATCTCTGTTGAAAGCGAGGTTGGCAGAGGAAGCACATTTGTAATAAGAATTCCATTAAGAGGAAAATAGACTAAATTTTCTCTATCCTGCAGTAAAATGTTCTACCTGAAGGAGTTGATGTAACTGGGTCTCTGTCAAAGTCATCAGTTAAAGAGTTAAGATTCCACTTATCACTGATTTCTCCCCAGCCCCAAGCGATTCTTATAACTCCTTTTGAAACAGCATCTGAAATTCTTGCCTTCATTTCTACATATCCATTTGGAGTAGAAATTCTGACAAAGTCTTCATTTTTTATGTTTAAAAGCTCTGCATCAGAGAGATGTATGTCAACATAAGGCTCTTTTTCAATTTTACGGAGTTCCTCAACATGCCTGAATTGGGTATGGGTATAGCAGTTTACCCTTTTTCCACTTATTCCTATAAAAGGATAATTTTCTCTTTGCTCTTCAAAGCTTAATAATTTCTTAGGGAATTCTTTCATAAATGGAATTGGTTCTATATTAGCTTTTGCAAGCCTTTCTGAGTACATTTCAACCTTTTTTGAAGGAGTGTTAAACCCTTCGGTTTCGTATTTTTTAAATCTTGGCTTTTCATACCAGATTCCATTTGGATTATTTTTAAGCTCATCTATTGTAATTCCTGTTGGCTCTAACTGATAGTTTAAAGCCTCTTCAGAAGAGTTCCAGGGAAAATATTCTTTCAAACCTAAAGCTTTTCCAATTTCAATGAGAATATCAATATCACCTTTGCTTTCTCCAAGAGGTTCAATTACCTTTTGCTGAAGCATGATAAAGCAATTTCTTACGTATGCCCTGTTTATTTGAGTTTTTTCAAAACAGCTTGCAGCAGGAAGTATTAGATGGGCGAATTCGCTGGTTTTGTTTTTAAACATATCAATCATCACAAGACAATCAAGCTTCTTTAGAGCTTCTCTTACCCTTTGGGAGCCCATCATTGTTACAGCAGGATTTCCAGATTGAACAAAGAGAAAACGCACAGGATAGGGTTTTTCATAAAGTATTGCATCAATTAGACAAGACTGCCCGTGAAGTCCCCATGTTGGATGAAATCTTTCAAAAAGTGGATAGTCCTTCATGACCGAAGGGACATGAGAGACTTTTTCTTTTAATTGAATGTTTCTCAGTGGTATTGGCTGAGGAATAAAGTCTCCGCCTTGAATGTCAAGATTTCCTGTCAATGCCCTTAGAATAGCAATTGCCCTTGTGGTTTGGAAAACATTTATATGCATATCTAAGCTGGTAAGGGCTCTCCACCCTTACCAGCAATAATGGGTTTGGAAAACATTTATATGCATATCTAAGCCATTTCCATCAATAATGCAGGCTGGTTTTGTTGTAGCATATATACGTGCTAATTTTTTAATCTTGTCCTCTGTAATTCCTGTTTTTTCAGTAATTTCAGAGGTGTTTAAGGATTTAACTGTTTTTTCAAGTGCTTCAAATCCAATACAGTGTTTTTCAACAAATTCTTTATCATAAAGCTTATTTTCTATTATTTCTTTGATTATTCCCAAAGCAAGTAATCCATCATGCCCGGGTTTTATCTGTATCCATAAATCAGCCATTTCAGCAAAGTATGTTTTGGTTGGGTCTATTACAATCAGGAAAGCACCTTTTTCTTTTGCATAAATTATAGCCTCTGCCATTGTCGGCAGTGTATTTCTGTCATTTTTCCCCCATACAATTATGCATTTTGAATCCTTCACCTGCGGAATAGTAATAGCTCCATATGTATATGTATGAGCCATATTCCTTGCAACAAAGCATACAGAGCCGTTTCCTATTGCATTTGGAGAGCCTATAGCGCTGAGCAACCTTACTGCATAATCCCATGGTGTTCCCCAATCCGCAGCCATTCCACGATACAAGGCAATGCTTTCGGAAGAGTATTTTTCTTTTATTTTTTCAATTTTTTCGGCAATAAAATCTAAAGCCTCCTGCCAATAGGACTCTTTAAAATCATCATTAAGATTTTTTCGTAAAAGAGGCTTAAGAACTCTATCTTTTGAGTAAACTATTTTGCTTGTATTTGAAAGTTTTGGGCATGGAATAACTTTTTCAAATGGTGTTATTCTTTTTGCAGATAGAAGCTTTCCGTCTGAAATTTCAACTTCAACTGGACAGCAAGCTGAACAAAGTCTGCACACAGTAATTTTTTTCATCTTTATATCTCCTATCTTACAGCCTTTACAAAAAGGCTTGTTATGAGTTCAGAGTGATTGCGATGATTTCTTATTTTCCAATAAACTGAACCTGTAGTAATAATTTTCCAAGTGGGATTTAGCAAATTTTTGTATCCTTCAAGTATTTTTAAAACATTTTCAATTCCGAATCCCTGAAACTCACCTTCTTCTTTTCCTCCAAGCCAATCATCAATTTTTGCCACATCCTCAGACCATGAATAGGGATCAGAAATAAGCATCTGTGCATCTCTTTTTTTAGCAACTCTGTTCATCTCCAAAAGATGCTTCATTGGTTTAGGAACTTTATCCAGAATATTTAAGGATGACACTATGCTAAAGTAATCTTTTCTAAAGGGCAAATTAAGGGCATCTGCAACAATAAAATCAACATTTTCTGTTTTGATGGTCTCTGGAATTTTTATCTCAACCTGTTTTGCAAGATTGCCTTCTTCAAAGAGAGGGAAAGTAAGCATTCTATTATTAATTAATTCTCTCGCAGTCTTTATAAAAGACATTGACAAATCAATTCCCACTGAAAATTCTGACTTTTGAGCTATTTCTATCGTAAATCTGCCAACTGCACAGCCAATATCAAGGCTTAGACCTTTATCAGGATTTATGAGTTCTGTCCATTTTTTATAAGCATCTATCCACTCACTGTCTCCAAGCCAGTCTCCAAAATGACTCCAAAGATATGAAGAGACAACTTTAATGTTTTCGTATTTGTTTGAAAGTGAGGGTATCCAGTTTGGATCAGGAGGCAATATTGCAATACCATCTTTGATTTTATATTCTGCGCCACAGTGGGTACATTTGAGAACTCCTTCTCGGATATCATCCTTTTCTGATTCAAAGATTTGAAGATTTAGAGGAATTTCATCTGGCAGGCAGATTGGACAGATAAGCAAATTTTTTAAAAATTCTCTCATGCTTTGTTATAAAATTATAACCCAAAGATAGCGATAGAAATCCAATAATTAATATTTATTTGAAAATTAAGTGTTTTTTTTTGCTATTCCGAGCATTCCTTCATTTTTTCGCCATTGCGAGCGAAGTGAAGCAATCTCTTTTCTCAAGCTATGGAGAGTGTTCTCCTTTTTGGAAGAAAATAAGGATAGATTGCTTCGGGTGTTGAGCCTGTCGCGAGCCAAAGGCAAGGCGACCACTCGCAATAACAATTAGAGAGAAACCTCTCAATGACGGAAAACAAGTCTATCGCGAGCTGAAGGCATGGCTACCTTTCACGATGAAACCCAAAAATAGCGATAGACACTCGTCACTGCGAGCCCCCCTGTTGCGAGCGATAGCGTGGCAATCTGGGGCGAAGCAGTCTCTAATTGGTGACTGGTGAATGGTGATTCGTGGATGGTGAACACCTCTCCGTAATTGCGAGGATACCCCTCTCCGTCATTGCGACTCCGAGCGAAGCGAGGAGGAAGCAATCTTGCCTTTTCCCCTTCAAAGAGATTGCTTCGTATCATTCGGATGCTCGCAATGACAACGAAAAATACTTAATTTTCAAATGGTTATACCAATTATTGGATTTCTATCTCTATTTTAGGGATGAAACTTTAGAATTGCATAA
This sequence comes from Thermodesulfovibrio hydrogeniphilus, assembly GCF_054657355.1. Lineage (NCBI taxonomy): Bacteria > Pseudomonadati > Nitrospirota > Thermodesulfovibrionia > Thermodesulfovibrionales > Thermodesulfovibrionaceae > Thermodesulfovibrio > Thermodesulfovibrio hydrogeniphilus. Next base: position 1,333,898 of record NZ_BAAHYW010000001.1, on the reverse strand, counting down.
TTTAGACTATTATTTTATCATTCTCTGCCTTAAAACCTCATAAAGCAAAATTGAAGAACTTATTGCAACATTAAGGCTTTCTGTTTTTCCTAAATGAGGAATTCTGCATGAGATATGAGGCAGTTGCCTAAGCTCAATTGATACTCCATGTTTTTCGCTTCCAAGCACAACTGCAACAGGCTTTTTTAAATCTACTTCAAAAGAAAGCTTTTCAGCATGCGGGTCTGAAATTAAAAGAACAAGATTATGTTTATTTAAAAATTGCTTAATCTCCTCTGTCTCTACTTTTAAAACAGGAATGAAAAATATACTTCCTGCAGAAGCTCTTAAAGTCTTCTGAGAAAAAGGATTGCATGTTCCCTTTGTTACAAATACTGCATTGCTTCCTAATGCCTCTGCAACTCTAATAATTGTTCCAAGATTTCCCGGATCCTGCACCTTGTCAGCAATTACAATAAGATTAGGCTTAATATGTGAAATATCATTCATGCTTTGAACTTTATATCTTACAACTGCAAAAATTCCCTGTGGTGTTACTGTATCTGCAATCTTTTTTGAAATTTTATCTGATATAAAAATGACTGAGATTCCTCTTTCATTAACTTCTTTAAAAATTTCCCTTTCTTTCTCAAAAAATTCTTTTGTAGTCAAAACTTTTTCAACACTTGAAAACTCAGATTGCAGAGCACATTCCAGCAAATTTAATCCTTCAATGAAAATATTTTCTGTTGGCTTTTCTTTGATTTTAATAATCTCTTTAATTAGAGAATTTTCTGGACTTTCAATGTATTTCATTAAGCTTTATAAATGCCTTTGGAAGGCTTTCAATGATGTCTCCTGCCACAAGTCCGTGATATCCCTTATCCCTTGAAGCTATATCTCCACTCAATCCATGAATATATACTCCTAAAACTGAAGCCTGAAAAACATTAAGTCTTTGTCCAATCAGGGATGCTATTATTCCTGTTAAGACATCTCCAGAGCCTCCTGTTGCCATTCCCGGATTTCCTGTTGTATTTAAGAATGCTCTTCCATCTGAAGAGGCAACAACTGTTGGAACTCCCTTAAGAACAACTACTGTGCCAAACTCCTTTGCAACAGACTGGGCAATTTCAATTCTTCTTCTCTCTATTTCTTTTACTGAAATCTTAATAAGCCTGCTAAGTTCTCCCGGATGAGGAGTGATAACTGTTTCAGGCTTTGCATTTTTAAGAATTTCAGGATTTCTGCTTAAAAGTGTTATTCCATCTGCATCAATAACAACAGGACATGGAGATTCAGTAAGTAAAAATTTAAGAATCTCCTCAGTATCATCATTTATTCCAACACCCGGACCAAATGCAACAACATCTGCCTTTTCATTTAAAAATTCTTTTATTTCTGGAATTGCTTGCTTTGACAAAGTTTGAATATTGCATGGAAGTGGAAGAAGCATCTCTTCAAGAACTTTGCTCTGAAAAACAACTTTAAGGCATGCAGGAACAGCAATTGTTACAAGGCCTGAACCTGCCCTTAGACAAGACTTTGCTGGCATCATTGCAGCACCAGTCTTTCCAACTGAACCAGCAATAACAAGAACATGCCCGTAAGTTCCTTTATGGGAGTAAGCAGGTCTTAAAGGAAGAAGTGAGCGCGCAAGTTTCTCATCAATAAGCTCTACTTTTATTTTTTCAGAATTTAAAAGCTCTTGCGGAAATCCAATATCTTCAACAAAAAGCCTTCCAACATAATCTCTTCCGGGAAAAAGCAAATGCCCTCTTTTTGGAAGTCCAAATGTAACTGTAAGAGTAGCCTTTACAGCAGTACCTAAAACCTCTCCTGTATCTGAAGAAATCCCGGATGGAATATCAACAGCAACAACAGTTCTTTTAAAAGAATTTAAAGTATTAACCAAATCAGCAATACTTCCTTCAAGCTCCCTTTTAAGTCCTGTTCCAAATATTGCATCAACAATTAAATCTGCATGGGAAATATCAGACTTACTTGGATAATCCTCAATGACTTCAACTCCAAAATTTTTTGCTATCCTAAGCTGAGTTTTGCAGTCCTCAGAAAGCTTATCTTCAGGAAAAAGCTGAAAAACCTTTATATCAATCTTTTCTTCATCAGTTGCTTTATTTTTAATTATTCTTGCAACAGCTACTCCATCGCCTCCATTGTTTCCGGGACCAGCCAAAACAATAACTCTTTTTCTCTCTCGTTCGGAATTGTCATTACAAGGGAACGAAGTACCCGTGGCAATCTCCGAAACAAGATTGCTTCGGCATCCTGCGGATGCCTCGCAATGACCAAATGGGTTCACCATATAGTCAATCTTTGGCTTAAGAATATGTTTAACCACTGCCAATGCAGCCCTTTCCATAAGAACATGCGAAGGAATTCCGTATTGATTAATAGTGAGACTGTCAATTTCAGCCATTTCAGATGATGTAACCACTTTCATAGATAAATTATAGCACAACTAAAAACTATGCTGCTTTAAGATAAAGTTTTTCTGCAAAATTTTCAATTTCTTTGGAAAGCTCATAAATTTTTTTCATTGAGGGGGTCATTAAACGTCATTTTGAAAGGTTATTATTTCTTTGTCTCGCGATAGACTCTACGGGAGACAATCCCTTTTCTTATTCGAAGGAAAAAGCGAGATTGCTTCAGAACTAAAGTTCTTCAAAATGGTTTGGTAATGATAGGCAATACTCTTTAATAACAAACAAAACCCCAACCCATATCCAAACTCTAAAATCTTAAATTCACTATGCACCAATCTCAAAGACTGCTTCGCCACATTGAGTGGCTCGCAGTGACAATATGGGTAATTGCAACGCTGTCGCTCACAACAGAAAGGCTCGTAGTGACGAGTATCTATTGCTCCTATTTTTCGAGTAAAAAATCTATTGCGGAATAGGTGGATTTTTTCATATAATTAAGCAGCGATTTTAAAAATATATAGAGAGGAGAAAACAAAATGAGCAGGTACGGCTTGTTTGTTGGGTTGGTGGTTTGTTTTGTGTTTCTTATTGGTGAAGCTACTATTCATGCTGAAGGGTTAGGTTCCAACGCTCGAATCCACAAAAAATTTGTTCTTTATCCGGGCAAAGGTAAAGATGACTATGTACTTTATGTTCCCTTTGAAGTTACTCGTCCCGGGATAATAAGTGTATATCATGAGATGACTTATGTGGATCCGAAGAAGCATTCTTCTTCGCCCCTTTTGATACTTGCCGATGAAAGAGTCTTTGAGAAATCTGACAAAGATGCATGGCAAAAGTTAAAGGAAAAAACAAGGGACCTCATAAGGTATGTACCTGTTATTGATGCACCTTTAACTGGTGGAGAATATTTTTTAAAGTCATTAAAAAGTCTTTTAGGACAGAAGGAAAAGCCTCCAGCATGGTATCATGGAAAAAGAGAGCTTCTTGAAAAATCTGACAGAATAAGGCATGTTGTTGATGATGAAGAAATCAGAAAAACAAACGGTAGATATGTCGTTATCTTAATAAATAACACATCAGGTGAATATCATGGCAATATTTTAATTTCCTTTCCCGGAGATGTCTGGGATGTTGATCCAGAACTTGAAGCGAAATATCCGAACAAGCCAGACCTTTCAATTGAAAGCATCTCACTTGATGATTACAACAGAGTGGTTGTTACTGTTGTAAATAAGGGACCTGGTTTGCTTGATAAGGTTCGTTACAGAATAGATGCTGAGAAGGTTATTCGTCTTAAGATTTTTGTTGATGGTAAAGAAGCTCTATCAGTTCCAATTGCAGAAGTGGATCCCAAATATGACCTTGTTTTCAAAGGGAAACCTGTAAAATATACAACCAACATTCAAATTTCAAGCCCTGCAAAAGTAATGGCAATCATTGATGCAGATGATATTGTTGCAGAAAATGACGAGAGAAATAACAAAAAGAGAGAGAATTTAACACCAAGAGATATATCTGAACAAGGCAAGCGTATTAAAAGAGGCTCAGGTGAATAAGTAGAGATTGACAGTCCTGATTGGTTTATACACAAAAATAGATATAGATTCGTTATTGCGAATAAAGCGAAGCAATCTCATTCATTATTGAAGATAAAAAGTGAGATTGCTTCGCAACTTTGTCCCTCGCAATGACGGGAGGGGATGATTCGCAAGCCTCCTGATGACGGACAGAGGTAGTCAATGCAAGCGATGCATTCTCGTTTGTTTATCTCAATAAGGAAAAGGATTACTCGTTTTTGTAAACTCTTTCAAGGATTTCTGCTCCTCCCCGTGCAAGTAGCTCTCTTGCAAGTTCAGCTCCAAGTCTTTGGGCTTCCTCTAAAATGGAATCATCGGGAAGGCTTTTATTAAGACTCATTAGCCTTTCACCCCTTATAATAGGAGTTTGTCCTTCTGGATCGCCTATTATTCCAGTTATTTTGAGTTCTGTATTTAAAATTCTTGCATGACATGCAAGGGGAACTTGGCATCCTCCTCCCATAACTCCAAGAAATGCTCTTTCAGCAAGAACGCAGAGAGCTGTTTCAAAATGATGAAGAGGTTTTATCAGTTCATTCAAGAAGTCATCATCTGCCCTTGTTTCAATTCCAATAGCTCCCTGTCCAATTGCAGGAATTATCGCATCTTCACTGAAGACTTCTGTAACTATTGATTCAAAACCCATTCTTTTAACTCCAGCCATTGCAAGCACTATTGCGTCATACTCCCCTTCTTTGAGTTTTCTTATTCTTGTATCAACATTGCCACGAAGAATCTTTATATTTAAATCTTCCCTTAAGGCTTTTAGCTGAACTGTTCTTCTAAGACTGCTTGTGCCAACTACTGCTTTTTGGGGAAGGTCTTTCAATCCTTTGCCATCTTGGCTTATAAAAGCGTCTCTGGGGTCTTCCCTTTTGCATATGGCTGATATTTTTAGTCCATGAGGTATTTCTGTGGGCATATCTTTCATGCTGTGCACAGCCAAGTCAACTTTTTTTGAAAGCAATGCCTCTTCTATTTCTTTTACAAACAATCCCTTACCACCAACCTTTGCCAGCGGTGCATCAAGGATTTTGTCTCCTGTTGTTTTAATTTTCTCTATATCAACCTGCAAGTCTGGATAAAAGCTTTCAAGCTTTTCTTTAACCCAATTAGCCTGCCATAGGGCAAGTTTACTTCCCCGAGTGCCTATGACTATTCTACTCCTCTTCACTGTCAATTCCAAATAACCTCCTTGTGGCAAATATTAATAATTCTTTGTTTTCGCAATTATTTTTGAGTGCAATCGTTGGATAGTGCATGATTTTGTTAACTATACTTTGCGTAAGATAATCAACGGAGCTCAAAAGCTCAGGTGGTAAATCTTTAAATTTAGCCCTAAATTTTTCAATCTCCTCCTGTCTTATCTGTTCAGCTTTGTTTCTTATTGAGACTATAACAGGCACGCTTTCAAGGGAGTTAAGCCACTGGAAAAATTTCTCAACCTCCTCCTCTATTATATTTAAAGCCTTCTGAGCTTCCTTTTTTCTTTCAAGAAGGTTTGAATCAACAACATCTTGAAGGTCATCAATGTTATAAAGGTAAACATTGTCAAGTTCATTGCAAGATGGCTCTATATTTCTCGGCACTGATATGTCAATGAGAAAAATAGGCTTGTGTTTTCTTAGTGCCATTACCTCTTTCATCAGCTTCTCAGTTATCACATAATGGGGAGCACCAGTTGAGCAGATGACAATATCTGATTTTGCAAGATGTTCTTTTAATTTTTCAAACTGGACTGCCTCTCCATTGAATTCTTTAGCAAGCTCTAAAGCCCTTTCAAAAGTTCTATTAGCAATAAAAACAGATTTTATTCCGCTTCCTATTAGATGCCTTAAAGCAAGCTCAGCCATCTCTCCAGCACCAACCAAAAGTATGGACTTTTTGGAGAGATCATCAAAAACCTTCTTAATAAGACCTACAGCAGCGTAACTTACAGAAACAGGATTTTCTCCTATACGAGTCTCATTTCTTACTCTTTTAGCTGTAAAAAATGCTCTTTTCATTAGATGATTGAGAATTAGGGATGTAGCTCTCTCAGAAAGAGCAGTCTCAAAGGCATCCTTTACTTGACCAGTTATCTGAGGCTCTCCGACAATCATAGAGTCTAAGCTTGAGGCAACTTTAAAAAGATGCTCAACTGCTTCTTTGTCCTTATAAATATACAAATATTTTTCAAAGACTTCTCTGTCAATGTTGTGGAATTCAGATATGAAATTTTTTATTGTCTCCTCTGAAGAGCTCTCTTTATTGTCATTATAGGCATATATTTCTACTCTGTTGCAAGTTGACAGTATAACAGCCTCTTTTAATCCTTTCTCATGAGTGAGCTTTTTCAGAGCTTTTTTTACTGCGTCCGCTGAATTGAATGCAAGTTTCTCCCTTATTTCAACAGGAGCTGTTTTATGGTTTAATCCGATAACTATAATACTCATACTCTTTTGTGAAAACTTTCAATAAGTAGATTTATTCCAAAAAAGCCTATTAATACGAGGACAAAGGCAAATATTGTTAGATAGGCTGCCTTTTTCTTTTTCCAGTCACCCTTGACTCTTAAATAAAATATTGCGAGATAAACACACCATGTAAGAAAGCTCCATATTTCCTTTGGATCAAAAAGAAAGCCAAGCAGTCTAAGATATTTAATTAATCCAACAATTAGAGCAATTGTATAAATAGGAAATCCCCAGAAAACCAAGTGATAATTAATCTTATCCAAAACCTCAAGACTTGGAAGAACTCCAGTAAGTCCTTTAAATTTTTTCGCCTTTATTGCCTTTTCCTGTATTAGATATAGAATACTGAAGACAAAAGCAAGACTAAAAAGAGCAACGCCAAAAACAGCCATCAGAGCATGAATGTCTATCCATATGCTTTTTAAATTTGGGTCTATAGTTGGAAAGTTTCGCGGGAAAAAGGCACTTATAAACATAAAGGCGAATGAGATTATTAGAGAGAAACTTATTACAGAGGCTCTATAGATGAAGCTTATGCCTATCGTAGCTAATATCATACTCCAAGAGAAGAAAGAAGTAGCCTCATGCATTGAAAAAACCGGCGCTTGTCCTGATTTTATGTATCTTATTAACAAATAAATTGTATGGAGAGTAAAACCAGCGAGGGTGGTGTAAAAAATAGCCCTTTCCAAGTCATTCTTTTTTCTAAGAATTCCTGCAATACTTAGAAGAAAGGCTGCAAAATAAAAAGTTAGAGCAAGCTCAAAAAAAACTGTTCCCATTAGAAACAACCAAGCTCACATTTACGAATTTTTATTTTAAGCTCATTTGCAACTCTACCAACTTCAATGTATTCAACATTTAATTCCTCAGCAATCTTTCTTGCTTCAGCACATGTAATTTTTCCATCATTGCTTCTTTCTCGAAGAAGCTTTTCAATAATCTTTTTTGGCTCAATTTTTTCAATCTCTGCCATCACTTCCTCCATAGAATAATTTTCTCCTATGATTAAATCAGCTCTCTCAAAAATAGCTTGTCCTGAGGGCTTCATTTGTTCATTGAGACTTCCTTTAAGAAATATTATAACATCAGTTTGCATTTCTCTTACCAGAGAATTTCCTTCAATGATTAAAATCGTTTGCTTATCTTTAGGTATAATTCTATTAAATTGTTCGTATAGCTGATAACAAATCTCGGGCAAATCATCTTCATTAGCCTTTACCCAAAACACATAATCCGCACCAGCCTTTTTCATCCTTGCTGTATCCTTGCCTTCTTTTTCTAAGAGAGTATCTTCGGTAATAATTGAAGAATAAAGACTGCTTTTGGAATATTTTACAGCGACAACAAAAGAATCTTTTGTTTGCTTGATATGTTTTATAAGACTTTCTATGAAAGTAGTCTTACCGGCATTACTTTTTCCTGCTCCAACTCCAATTGATAGTAACCTTTTCATCGCAAATTGAACACTATAATATTTGCTCCCATAAAGTCAAGTTTTAAAGTAAACCCAAAAATAGAGATAGAAAACTGACAGTTTTATTTTGACCCTTTTCAGGACAATTTTTTATTAAAATTATCCTCTATGTCCTCCTATTTCTTCCCTTTCGTAATAATTTTCCCTATTTTTTTCTCTCTTTTTTATAATTTTCACCTATTAATTAACCTCAAACTTGCCTTTTTAGACAATATTCACCCGTGTTTGTTTTTTATTGCTCTATTTTTTTATCATTTTATCTTGCAAATACTCTTCTTATACAAATGCCATTATTTTTTTTCTTATATGAAGTAGAAGATTAAATTTCTCAACTGTGGTTGATACATGAAGCCATAGCCTTCTGCCATGTTTTACCATTTTCCCTGCTATCTCTATAAAAAACCACCTTATTGTGCTTATAGTCTTGTTCTTATACTCTTGCGGTAAAATAAGCTCCCTCTTCAAAACAAAAACATTATATGCAAGCACTCCAAGACAAAACCACATCGCATTTCCCCCAAATTCTCCGCTGGGTAAACTCTCCATCCCTATCCCGTTCTTTAATTCCTTAATGATATTCTCCATCTGCCCCCGCTTGTTATACTCCCATACAACTTCTTCTGCTGAACTTTCTCTGTCAGTTGCTATCACATGGTAACAATAAGGCTCGCTATCAAATAAATCTATCTACTCTTTCTTCCACCTCTGCACAACCAGCCTGAATGCCTCTGTGCCCTTCATAACATGCACTGTCTCCCCTATCTGTCTGTTTGTAAGTATCCCTTCCTCTGTCCTCAATTCTCTCCAATGCTTTATTCTCTTTATAGCATCCATCACTGCCCCTGTCTTATCTGCTACTATACTGAATGTTGTGCCTTTGCTTCTGAGAAAATTTATTACTTCTGCTGTGTAAAACTCACTGTCAAGACAGGCATGCTTTATCCTTTTTCCTTCAGGCAACAGTTCATATGCATGTGAAAGTGCTTGAAGTGGAACTCCCGCTACATTCCCATGCCTAAACTCATGATAAACGATAATGGGCAACTCCTTAAATGCGGTAACTATAGGTTTGTACCCCTTCACCCCTTTATAGGTCATCTTTGCATCATACTTTTCAGTCTCTATTATTGTAGGGTCTGACCAAAGAGTATATTCTTTCGCTTCATGTATTTGCAATGCTTTCCTGTTTGCTTCATCTATAACTGTTTTCAATTTAACTATGCCTTCGCCATTGCCACTTCTTCTTATCCAGTCACCTACTGCAGAGCTTGATGGGACTTTTCCCATGCCAGTGCTCTCCCTTAAAGCTTTATCTTCAGCAATTTCTCTTAAATCATCTATGTGTCTTCCTCCTGCAAGTAACATAAGAACGATGGGATGAATATATTGCCAAGCATCATATCCTCTGTTTGAACCCGGAGATGGCATTATCCTCTGAATAAGCTTTTTAACTCCAAAAGCCAACATGAATTCTGTAAAAAGAGTAGCTCCTGCATGGGGAGTTAACTTTTCATCTGTTCTTTTAAACTTGAAATTAAGCAGAGTTTGTTTTATCATATCTTAAGCTCCTTGTGTATAATAGTTCACCCAATGGGTGATTTTGTTGTTTCCATATAAACTATTATACACAAAGGAGCCTCTCTATTTTAGTAGATTTCTATTTCTATTTTAGGGCCAATCTCAAAAATAGCGATAGAAATCCAATAATTGGTATAACCATTTGAAAATTTATATTTTTTGCTGTCATTGCGAGCCTCCGAAGGATGCGAAGCAATCTCTTTTCTCTATCAGATAGAAAAAGGCGAGATTGCTTCGTTTCGCTCGCAATGACTGAAAAAGGGCTATGACGGAAAGGATAATCATTGCACATATTCTCAAAACTGTTGCAGGGCTGGCTCACGATGAAAGTTTTATAAAAACAGCTCAATTTAGACTTTCATTCTTTTGCCAACAAGATATGCCTGTCCTAATGATATACAGGCGTCATTGCAGGGAGAATTTTGGTGGATTAATGGAATGAAGCCTTCTTTTTTTAAGATTTTCGTTGTTTCTCTGAGGATATAAGTATTTTGAAAAACTCCTCCGCTTAGCCCAACCTCTTTAACTCCATACTTTTCTTGAATTGCCTTCATGGTGCAGAAAATAATTTTCACTATTGAATTGTGAAACTTCCACGCAATTTCAGATATACTCTTTTCTGATAGATAATCTTCAACAATTTCTCGTACAAGCGGTCTGTAATCAATTAGTAATTCATTATCATCCTGTTTGATAACCATGTTATAGCTGTTTTTACTTGAAAATTCAGCATTTGAAGGAATCAGGTTTTCCAGTGCTATTGCTGCCTCAGCTTCAAAGGTGTTGAAATGGCAAACTCCTATGATTGAGGATATCCCATCAAAAAGTCTTCCTATTCCGCAGGATAACGGGCTGAATTGGTTTATTTTTTTGATTTTTAAAATCTGTTTGATTTTATTTTCATCAACCATTTCAGCAAAATGTAGTTTTCTAATTAATTCATATTCTTCACCAAATGTCTCATCAAATAGTGAAAGGGCTATTCTCCAAATTTCTTTTATTGCACCCTCTCCGCCCGGCAGAGGAATGTAATCCATGTGGGCAAGTCTTTTGAAGTTTTCAATGTTGCAGTGTAAAAATTCACTTCCCCAAATTTTTCCATCAATTCCATATCCTGTTCCATCAAAGGCAACTCCAAAAAGTTCCTCCAATCCGTGTTCAGCCATTACTGAGGCAATGTGACTGTAGTGATGCTGAATTGGAAAACGTGGGAGATTGTATTTTTCTGCATAGTTTAGAGCTAAATTTGTTGAATAGTATCCAGGATGAAGGTCATGTCCGATGGCAATTGGTTTAACCCTGTATACGGATTTAAGATTTTGTAGTACTTCTTCAAAAAAGTTTAATGTTTCAAGATTTTCCATATCTCCTATGTGCTGACTCGTTATTGCATAGTTTGACTTTGTCAGCGTAAATGTATTCTTAAGGTCAGCTCCAAATCCAATAACCTCTGGAAGCTCCTCTTTGAGCGGAATTGCTTTGGGAACAAAGCCCCTTGCCCTTCGGATAAAATAAATATTCCCTTCAAATTCCTTTACTACAGAATCATCTACTCTCATGAAAATCTCTCTGTTGTGGACAAGAAAAGCATCTGCAACATTTTTAAGTTTTTCAAACGTCTCCTCATTTTTGGTTATTATAGGCTCTTCAGAAATGTTTCCACTTGTCATGACAAGGGCTTCAAAATGGGAGGTTAATCTTTTGGATTGGTAATTTTCTGTTTTGTAATCTGTAGGATAATAGAAAAGAAGATAATGAAGTGGAGTATAGGGAAGCATAAATCCGATATAAGGATTTTTAGGAGATACTCCTTCAGGAAGTTCACAATCGGGCTTTTTTCTTAAGAGTAAAATTGGACGCTCTTTTGATTGAATTATTTCCTTTTCAGCTTCAGAGACAAAGCAAAATTTCTCTATTTCCTTCAATGATGGAGACATAAGTGCAAAGGGTTTGTTGCTTCTTCTTTTTCTTTTTCTTAATTCATTTAAAGCCTTTTCATTTTTTGCATCACAGCAGAGATGAAATCCACCAAGCCCTCTTATTGCCAATATTTTTCCCTGTTTTATCATTTCTATTGCTTGAGGAATAGGATTTTGAATTTCAACAAGGCTGTCGCCTTCTTTTATAAAAAGCTTTACCTGAGGACCACATACAGGACAAGCATTTGGCTGGGCATGAAATCTTCTGTTTGATGGATCTTGGTATTCTTTCAGACATTCTGGGCACATCTGAAAAACTGACATTGTAGTGTTTGGTCTGTCATAGGGAATTTTGTAAGTGATTGTGTATCTTGGACCACAGTTTGTGCAGTTTATGAAAGGATAAAGGTATCTTCTATCATTGGGAGTAAAAAGTTCTCTTAAACAATCATCACAAATTGATACATCCTCTGAGATATGAGTGAATCCTGCCTCATCAATGCTTTCTATGATTTGAAAGTCCTTATCTCCATTTAAGGGAATTTCAATTTTTTCAATAGAATAAATTTTTGCAAGAGGAGGATGTTCGTTTTTAAGGCTGTTAAAAAAATCATCTGTCCTTTGACCTTCTACCTCAATAGTGACACCTTTTGCAGTATTAGTAACGAATCCAGTTAAATGAAGATTTTTGGCAAGATTATATACAAATGGGCGGAATCCAACGCCTTGAACAACTCCTTTTACTTCAATGCGAATTCGTTTCATTAATTTAGAATAACATTAATTCTCTTACTGGTGAAAAACTCTTTCTGTGGATTTCGCAGGGACCGTATTTTTGTAATGCATCTATGTGTTGTTGTGTTGCGTATCCCTTGTGTTTGTCAAATCCATAATTGGGATATATTTTATGATATTGTTTCATTATCCTGTCTCGTGTGACTTTTGCGATGATGCTTGCAGCAGCAATGGAAGCACTCTTTTGGTCACCTTTAATTATAGATTTTTGATTGACTTTCAAATCAGGCAAGTATAGGGCATCCAAAAGAAGCAGTTCCACATCTTTTTTAAGGCTATTCAATAAATCATTGAAAGCTTCTTTCATTGCGAGGCGAGTTGCTTCAAGAATATTGAATTTTTCAATTAAATCAACATCAATTATGCCAATTCCAACAAAGGAATGCTCAAGTATTTTTTCAAAAAATTTTTCCCTTTGCTCTGCAGTGAGCTGTTTTGAGTCATTTATGCCTTCAATAAAAACATTATCTTTAAAGCATACACATGCTGCAACAACAGGTCCAGCAATACAGCCTCTTCCTGCTTCGTCTGCTCCAGCAATTATATTAAAACCTTGAGCCCGAAAAGATTCATCAAAGGCAAAAAGGCTCATGCCTTGTTATATTCAGTTTTTTCTTTAACCTTTGCCTCTTTACCTTTCTTTGTTCTGAGATAGTAAAGTTTTGCTCTTCTTACATCTCCTCTTCTTACTACCTCAATTTTGTCAATGATTGGACTGTGAAGAGGAAATACTCTTTCTACGCCAACGCCGAAGGAGATTTTTCTTACTGTGAAGGTCTCCCTTAAACCACCTCCTCTGCGAGCAATAACAACACCCTCAAATATCTGAATTCTTTCCTTGTCTCCTTCTTTTACTTTTACATGAACTTTTACAGTGTCTCCAGGATTAAAATTAGGAATATCTGCCTTTTTATATCTCTCTTCTATTGACCTAATGATTAACTGATTCATCTGTACCCTCCAAAAGTTTAGTATTTATTTCCGAGCAAAGCTCTTTTAAAATTTCTAAATCCTCAGGCGATAAATTTTTCAATAAATCAGGTCTTTTCTGTAATGTGTTTTTTAATGCTTCTTTTTTTCTCCAGTAAGCAATTTTTTTATGATTTCCTTTTATAAGAACTTCTGGAACTTTCATTCCTTCAAAATTCTCTGGCCTTGTATAGTGAGGATAATCTAATATCCCAGCCATAAAAGAATCTTCCACAGCTGACAACTCATCTCCCAAAGCTCCCGGAATCAATCTCACAATAGTATCTATTATAACCAAAGAAGCCAATTCTCCACCACTTAAAACATAATCGCCAACTGAGATTTCTTCATCAATAAAAGCCTTAATTCTGTTATCAATGCCTTCGTATCGTCCACAAATTAAGACCATAGGAGTTTTAGCATTAACAAATTCACGGGCAACATTTTGTGTAAATCTTCTTCCCTGTGGTGAGAGCAAAATAATTTTTTTTGATATGCCATCTTGCCTGATATGTTTGATTGCATTGTAAAACGGTTCTATTTGCATAACCATTCCTACTCCACCACCATAGGGATAATCATCAACTTTCTTATGCTTATCATTTGAAAAATCTCTCAAATTGTAAATTTTAACCTCAGCAAGTTTTCTTTTAATAGCTCTTCCCACAATTCCATACTTTACATAACATTCAATTACTTCTGGGAATATGGTTAAAACTTCAAATTTCATAAAAAGAAAAGGGCGTGACTCTCACGCCCTTTATTTAACTAATTTTTGGCTGGACTATTCTAAAATTTCAAGGACACATCTTTTGCCAACTTTTGTTCCAGCAGCACCCAAGATTGTCCTCATAGCCCTTGCTGTCTTACCTTGTTTTCCAATAACCTTACCAAGATCGCTTGGAGCAACTCTGAGTTCATATACAGTGGTTTTTTCGCCCTCAATTTCAGTTACTCTGACATCCTCTGGTTTGTCAACCAGTGCTTTCGCCATGGTCTCAATGAGTGTCTTCATGCTCATGTTCTAACCTCCGTGCAAAAAGAGTAGTAAATACCCCTCTGGGTATATTAAGCAGAAACCCGTTCAATTAATTTTCTTACGGTATCTGTAGGTTGTGCTCCATTTTGGAGCCAGTATTTAACCCTATCAATATCCAGCGTTATCTCTGGAGGCTCTGTTTTTGGGTTGTATGTTCCTACAATTTCAATATAAGGTCCATTTCTTCTTGCCTTTGCATCAGCAATAACTACTCTGTAAAAGGGCTTTTTCTTTGCTCCCAGCCTCATCAATCTTATTTTAACCAATTTTACCCTCCAATGATGTAGTAATCCTATAATTTTTAAATATATTATATTCACTCCAATAAATGCAACTGTTTCGTTTGAAATTATCAAATAATAGGCATTTTTGCTATGGTATAAAAAATTTTTTCCGCTATGCTCTTAAAATTGTAATCTCCGGTTATATCAAACCATAATATATCCTTTTCTTTCTTGAACCATGTAAACTGCCTTTTTGCATACATTTTTGTTCTCTTTTTTATTAATCTAACTGCCTCCTCAAGAAGATAACAATCTGCAAGATAACCGGCGATTTCTTTATATCCTATTGCCTGCAATGCGGGAAGAGGAAAATGAGTATTAGCATGTTTCTTTATCAACGTCAAAACAAATCTTACCTCTTCAATCAAGCCAGCATGAATCATTTTTTCTACTCTTTCTTCTATAAGGCGATATAACTCTTTTCTGTCCCTTTTCAGCCCAATTTTTATGAAATCATATGGAAGAGGAGCTGTTAATTTTTTTTGTATCTCACTGATTCTCATTTTACCCTTAAAAAAGACCTCCAACGCTCTTATAATTCTGCGGAGATCAGTTGAGTAAAGTTTGTTTGCAGTCTCAGGGTCAATATCTTTTAAAATTTTATAAAGGGAGCCAGGATTTTTTTTCTCCTCTTCTATTAATTTTTTTCTTAACTCCCAATCTGCATCAGGTCCTTCAAAAATTCCCTCTGTTATTGCTCTTAAATAAAGTCCAGTTCCACCCACAACGAGAGAAGTTTTACCTTTTTGGAACAATTCTTCAATAATTTTTTTAACCTTTTCTATATAACTACCTGTGCTGAAGTATTCCCACGGATTAATAATGTCTATCATATGATGGGGAACTTCTTGCCTTTCTTTTAATGAAGGCTTTGCTGTGCCAATGTCCATATATTTATATATTTGCATTGAATCTGAGCTTATTATCTCCGCATTGAGCAATTTAGCCAGATGAATTGAAATATCCGTTTTTCCTACTCCTGTAGGACCAAGTAGGATGATAATTTTTTTCTGCATCACATTTTATTATAATCCATATAAAATTATTGATAATTACATTCGATAAATTTATAATATAGAAAAATGGATTTCATTGCCCTAATAGGACTAATTATAGGCATTGGAGCAGTCATAGCAGGAAACATAGTAGAAGGAGGCACATCTGCCCATCTTGTTCAAGCAGCTGCAGCCATTATTGTATTTGGGGGCACTCTTGGTGCGGTAGTTTTCAGTTTTCCCTTGAAAGATTTAATAAATGCCTTGCAAAGCTTAAAATTTATCTTTATCAACAGAAAGATAAACTATGATGAAACCGTTGAGACCATTTTAGAGCTCCTTGTTATTGCCCGAAGAAAAGGGCTTTTAGCTCTTCAAGAGGAAATAGAAAAATTATCTGATCCTTTTTTAAAACGAGGATTAATGTATGTAATAGACGGAGTTTCTCCAGCTATTATCAAAGACTCGTTATATCAGGAGATTTATTCTTTTGAGGAAATTATAAGGCGGGCATCAAAGGTTTATGATGCAGCAGGTGGTTATGCGCCAACAATTGGCATCATCGGAGCTATTCTTGGACTTATTCAGGTTCTTAAGAATGTTACAGAACCTTCAATCATAGCTAAAGGCATAGCTACAGCATTTGTCGCAACGATTTACGGAGTTGGTTCTGCTAATCTTATATTTATACCAATGGCAAAAAGGATAATTAATAAACTTGAGGATGAGGTTCTTTTAATGGAGTTGATGGTTGAGGGAATTTTGGGTATTGAATCAGGAATGAATCCTTACTTTTTGAGAGCAAAACTTGAAGCCTTTATACGAGAAAGACAGAAAGAACGGATATGAGAAAAAGGAAAAAAAATGATAAAGAAGAAGAAAATATTCATCGCTGGCTTATATCATATTCTGATTTTCTAACCCTTCTTTTTACTTTTTTTGTTGCCCTTTATGCCTTATCTGCTGTGGATATTTTAAAAGCAGAAAGATTTACTGTTTCCTTAAGAAAAGTTTTTAAGGTTATGGATAAACCTATTCAACTTGAGGAGGACAGAAGAAATTCAATTGTTGAAGACCTAAAAAAGCTTTTAAAAGACTCTCCTGAAGTCAATATAACAGCTTCTTCCAGAGGCGTTGTAATTACTTTGCCAAATTCTCTTTTGTTTGACTCTGGTTCAGCCAGACTAAAGCCAGAGAGTGAGGAAGTTCTTACAAAAATTGCTGAAAAATTAAAGGAAATACCTGCAAAAATATTAATAGAGGGTCATACTGATAATGTTCCTATTGTTTCTTCTTCTATATACAAATCAAATTGGGAGCTTTCTGCTGCAAGGGCTGCTTCAGTTCTTCATTTTATGCTGGAAAAAGGACTTTCTCCAGACAGATTCACCATTGCTGGATATGGCGAATACAGGCCTGTAGAGTCTAACGAAACGCCTGAAGGAAGAGCAAAAAATAGAAGAGTTGAAATTGTTATAGTAAGATAAGTATAATTTATAAGTTAAAACTTGATAGGTATAAAAAATGAGAGAATACTCCCGAGTAGATGCTTCTATTCCATTGGGAATTAGATTAATTCCGGAAGAGGAAAAGCATAAAATAAAATCAAGAGTTTCCGGAGATATAAGTTTTTTACACATTCCCCATGAAGAACCAACAGATAAAGTACTTGCTGAGTGGTTAAAAATCATAAATGCTAAACTTGACCACATTATTAATTCCTTAAATTTACATCAGGAAGGGTTTTCCTCTCTGCCCATCTATGATGTAAACATAAGCGGAGGAGGCATTAGTTTTACCTCTGAGGTTTCCTATAATGTTGGAGATATCGTTGAGATTAAAACAGTTCTTGAAACTCCTGCTACAATTGCATTATATCTTTATGGCGAAGTAGTTAAAAGTGAAAAAACAGATAATCATTGGAAAATTAGTGTAAAATTTATTAATATATCTGAAGAAGTAAGAGATTTTATCATTAAATTTGTTTTTCACAGAGAAAGACAAATTTTGAGGGAAAAAAGGGAAATTTAAATGTTGGTAATCATTGGCATAATTGTTGGTGCTAGCTGTATAACAGCAGGATATTTATGGCATGGTGGTAATCTTTCTGTACTTTTTCAACCATCGGAAATTTTGATTATTGGTGGAGCTGCTTTAGGTGCTTTGATAATTTCCTCTTCGCCTCATGTTATCATTGGAGTAATAAAGGGGTCTATATCTACTATTACGAGCGGAAAGAATTATTCTAAAAAGGATTTTTTGGATGTGTTGCTTCTCCTTACAGAGTTATTTACTAAAATAAGAAAAGAAGGATTGATTTCTATTGAACAAGATGTAGAAGAACCAGAGAATAGTTCAATCTTTTCAAAATATCCAAAATTTCTTAAAAATCATCATGCTCTTCATTTGTTGACTGATACATTAAGGACAGTCATGACAACAACGATATCACCTTATGAGCTAGAAAGCATGCTTGATAATGAACTTGAAACGATTTACGAAGAGGAAATAACTCCAGCGAAGACTCTTTCAACTATAGCAGATTCTCTTCCTGGACTTGGTATAGTTGCAGCAGTATTAGGAGTTGTAATAACAATGGGGAAAATGAAAGAACCACCAGAAATTTTAGGAATGAGTATAGCTGCTGCATTGGTAGGAACTTTTTTAGGTGTCTTACTATGTTATGCCTTTGTAGGACCCCTATCAAGAAGAATGGAAGCATCAGTTCATGCTGAGAAGGAGTATCTGCTTGTTTTGAAATCAGCTCTTATATCATTTGTAGGAGGCGCAGCGCCTCAGATTGCTGTTGAATTTGCTCGTCGAAGCATTCCACCAAATGTGAGACCCTCTTTCCATGAGCTTGAAGAAGAAATAAGGGCTTTAAAGAGTGGCAGATAAGTCAAAAACAACTATAATAGTTAAAAAGGTCAAGAAAGGTCATGGCGACCATCATGGCGGAAGCTGGAAAGTTGCTTATGCAGACTTTGTCACCGCTATGATGGCTTTTTTCTTGCTTCTTTGGCTAATAACAATGGTAGAACCTGAAAAAAGAGCTGCTGTTGCTGACTATTTCAGAAATTTTAATTTATTTCAGCAGTCAGGTAGATCCTTTATGGAACAGTCCTCTTCAATTCATCAGGAAGTAAAGACGACTGTTGAACCTGTTACAGGAGAAAATATTGCAGAAAGATTTAAAGAACAGATGAAAAAAGCCATTGAAGAAAAACTTAAAGATCTTCAAAAACATATAATTGTTGAATCTATAGAGGGTGGGGTAAGAATTGAGCTTGTAGACCTTGAAGGTGACCCTCTTTTCCCAAGCGGTTCCGCAGAGCTTTCGCCAAAAGCTAAAGAAATTCTAAAAGTTGTTGCTGAAAACATTAAAGATGAAAATGCTATGATAGCGGTGGAAGGTCATACTGATGCAGTTCCATTCAGAGGAGGCAGTATATCTAACTGGGAGCTTTCAAGTTATAGAGCCTCATCAGCAAGAATAGAGCTTGAAAAAAATGGTGTTGACCCATCAAAAATATCAAGGGTTGTAGGTTTTGCAGACACCATGCCTCTTATTAAGGAAAATCCTAAGGACCCAAGAAACAGAAGAATTAGCATTGTTTTACAGTTTGAAAAAGGGCAAAAGCCTAAGGATCTTGATATTTTAAAGGAAAAACAAGGTTAAGAGCATTTTTAACAATCTTGATCTCAACTGGAGTTTTACCAAAATAGTCACCATCTATTTGAACATGTGCATCTCCTCGGATTTTCAGATGGTTTGAATGAAAATAATCTGTCCCTTTCATTTTTAAATGCCTCTTAAAAACAACGCCAATGATCTGCAATGCGAGTTCTAAGCGAGAGCTTGTTTTAGATAAAAACACACCAAAATAAGGCTCTCTTAAATCAATGTCAGGTGCTATCTTGAAGTTTCCTCCATAACATGAAGCCTTAGCGATTACAACAGAGTAGGCAGATTTTTTCTGTCCATTTGTTATTTCTAATTTTTCAGGCTTTTCTCTTAAAAGGGTTTTAATTCCAGCCATAATATAAGCAATTTTCTTTAAAAAAATTTTCCTTTCTGGTCTAACTCTATGAACTGCATAGCCGTCAAATCCTATTCCAGCCATAAGAATAAAAAGTCTTTGTTTTTCTTTGCTTTTAATTTTTCCAAGATGAACCTTTTCTGCCTTCCCATTGATTGCAAATTCAACGGCTTTAGGCAGATTTTTTGGAATATTTAACTCCTTTGCAAGAACCGATGTTGTGCCCATTGGCAGTATTGCCAATGCAACATCTGAAAATGCCAGTCCGTTGACTATTTCATTGTATGTTCCATCACCTCCAGCGCCTATTACAAGTATGCTTTTACCTTTATACTTTTCAGCTATGTTTTTAGAGAATTGCTCCGCATCTCCTCTTTTTTTTGTAAGAAGGGTATTGAAAAGTATGTTTTTGGTTTTGAGTATCTCTTCAACTTTTTGAATTCTTTTTAAAGAACCACCACCGGCAATTGGATTTGCAATTAGGAAGATTTTTTCATATTTCATAAGACAATCACCGGAGTTTTTTCCAAAAAATATATTAAATCCGCAATGTTACAAGGCATTTTTATGAAAAATGCCCTTCCTCCGTATTCATCTCCCCTGTTTTTTATATTTGTAATTCTCAAATATCCCAAATCCCGAGATGCTAAATATCCTGTTGTGTAATCTGGATTATCTGATATGCAAAGTTCAGCAACTATATCATTACGAGAAGATACTTTAGAGGCGATGGTTAGAGCCTCAACAACTCTCTGTGGCTGAGGAGTTAGTTTTTTTATTTGTCTTAATACTATTAGTCTCTTATTTTTATCCATGTGAATTCTGGATACTCTTACTCCCCTTTTTATGTCAGGTTCAAGCCTTTTACCTGTGAGTGAATCTATCATTGTTGCTCCACGCATTTCTTGATTTTTAATAACTTCAAAGGCTAAATCTATTGCATTTTCCGATACTCCGAGTTCCTTTAATTTTAATCTCACAAACTCCATAGCTTCGTCTTTTGTATTGCAAAAAATAGTCTTTATCGGAAGTGCTGGAATTTTCTTAACCGGTTGTTCAATTTTTTCCACAGTAAGGACAATTTTATCTGGTTGTCCCCTTGAATGCTCAAAGGCTCTTTTTAAATATTGATTTATTGCTTTATTAAGCTCTGAAAAATCATATATTCCCTCAGCTCCGGAGATGTGTTTTTCTTTTTCATGTTCATTTTTTGAAGCTCTCATTCTAACTGACCACATCATCAACCTCAAGTTCGTGTTCTTTAATGAATTTTAAGTCATCTTTGTAATGTCTTCCTGTTGTTGTAAGATAATTTCCTGTCATCAAAGCATTTGCACCAGCAAGAAAAATCCATGAGGCAAAATCCCCAAGCAATGGTCTTCCGCCACATACTCTTATGTCTTTTTCAGGAAGCATAAGTCTAAAGAAAGCTATAATTTTCAATGCTTCTGTAGGGCTTAGTGGATGTTTATTCTCAAGTGGTGTTCCTGCGATGGGAGTTAGAAAATTTATTGGAACTGATTCAACTTCCAAATTCTTCAACACCTTTGCCATTTCTTCCCTGTCAATCCATTCCTCACCCATTCCAAAAACTCCTCCAGAGCAAATTGAAAGCCCAGCTTTTTTAGCTAACTCTAAGGTTTTTAATTTATCTGAAAAATTGTGGGTTGTGCAAATTTTTGTAAAAAATCTTTCAGAAGTCTCCAAATTGCAATGAAGTCTTTCAAGCCCCTTATCTTTTAAATAGCAAATTTCATCATAGTTTAAAAATCCCAAAGAGCCACATGTATTAATTCCCGCTTTTTTTATCTCCTCAATTGAATCTGCGATACTAATAAGTTCATTCTTTGTTGGTTTTCTTCCGCTGATAACTATTGAGAATCTTTTTACCCTGTGTTTTTTTGCCTCTAAAGCCCTTTCCAATATATCTCTCTTGCTAAGTAAAGGATAAACAGGAGCATTTGTCTTATATCTTGATGACTGGGCACAAAATGCGCAGTCTTCAGAGCAGACTCCGCTTTTTGCATTTACAATTGCGCAGAGTTCTATTTTATTGCCCTTAAATTTTATTCTTAATTCGTTTGCTTCAAAAAGCAAAGAATAAAAATCTGAATTGACTATTTTCTCTATCATCCCTTAATTTTCCTGAGATATCTGATGTCTCTTAAAATAATTTGTCTGCTTTTGATTGCAGTGTATGAAAGAAATCCTAATACAAAAATTATAAAGACCCTTGCGAAAATTTTGCTTAAATCTGAAGTTATTAAGACCTCAGAAAAGTTTTTTACAACCCAAAAATACAAAATAAAGGCTAAAAATAAAGGAGATATGAAAGCTGTAATGTAAACAAATGTCTTAGGTATCTTTAAAGAAGTATGGCTTATCATTTCCTTGTAAAAATTTTCTATGCCAAATACCCAGACAAATATAATAATCTCAACCAATCCAAAGAAAATTAACATCATAGCTCCTGCCCAAAAGTCAAGCTCATCAATGAAGTTTGGAACAAAGGCAGAAAAATGAGCACCAATAATAATTAGAAACATCGCTACATTGACTGCCTTAGCATGACTCCACTTCATCTCATCTTCAAACAAAGCGATAAGCGGCTGTATGAGTGCAAGGGATGAAGTAAGGGCTGCTAAGAAAAGCAAAAGAAACCAAACAAAGGAAATTAAATTCCCCAATGGCAAATTCATAAGAACAGCTGGCATAGTCATAAATCCAAGCCTCATGGTTCCTTCTTTTGCAAGCTCAGGAATAGCAGCTGCGGAAAACATGGCAAATGCTGCGGGTATGGCAATTGAGGCACCTATTAGTAATTCAACGAATTCATTTATGCCAGCAGTTGCCAACCCTGCTTTAATGATGTCGTCCTTTTCTTTGACATAGCTTGCATAAACAGCAATTGCTCCCATACCTAATGACAGAGTAAAAAATATTTGTCCAGCAGCTTCTACCCAGACTGTAGGATTGGTTATTCCAGAAAAATTGAGGTTGTAAATAAACCTTAAACCATCAATTCCAGCCCAATCCTTTGCAGAAAGAGAAATTATTCCAAGCAGAAGGCCAAACAAAATTATGGAAGGCATAGCTATTTTAGCTGTCAGTTCAATTCCCTTAACTACGCCTCTTTGAAGTATAATCCAGTTCAAGACAAGAGTTATTAATAGAAAAATATAGGCTATTTTAGAGGGAGTTGTATACTGTTTGAAAAAATCAACATAAGGTTTGGCTACTTCTATAGGAACAGAGCTATCAATAGGTTTAGGAAGTTGATTTAATAAAGATAAAATTGAGTAACCTAAAGTCCAAGATTCAATGTATATGTAATACATTGCTATTAATACGGGAATAGCTACTCCAAAGGAACCTAAAACCCTTGCCCAGCTTTTGTGCTTGAAAAACAAACCTAAAATACCAGTCATTGAACCATGTCCATACTTGCCAGCGAATCTGCCAATAACCCATTCAATAATCATTAAGGGTAAGCCCATAAAAATAAATGCAATAAAATATGGAACCATAAAGGCTCCGCCACCATAAAGAGCAGCCTTTGATGGAAATCTCAAAACATTTCCTAATCCAACTGCATTACCTGCGGTGGCAAGAATTAACCCTATTTTTGACTTCCATTTCTCCCTTTCTTGCATTTTTTACTCCTAAAGCTATGTTAAATTATATGTTTAAGTTGAGCGATTTTTTATACACCCCTGTTAATCTGTTGTTGCAAGCCTCACCTTTTTTGTTTTTTTTGTCATCGCGTCTTACCAAAGGTGAGGACTGGTAATCTACTTCTTCGTCATTCCGAGGCATCCGATAGGATGCCGAAGCAATCTCATAAAAGACGAGATTGCCTCTCTTCGCTCGCAATGACATCCGATAATCTCTCAACTCAGGTTATATTATATAATTATACACTATAGCATCAAAACAATTTTCTCTCTCCCAAAAATAGCGATAGAAATCCAATAATTGGTATAAACATTTGAAAATTAAGTATTTTTTGCTGTCATTGCGAGCATCCGAAGGATGCGAAGCAATCTCTTTGAAGGGGAAAAGGCAAGATTGCTTCCTCCTCGCTTCGCTCGGAGTCGCAATGACGGGGAGGAGAGAGAGATTGCTTCGCCCCAGATTGCCACGCTATCGCTCGCAACAGGGGGGCTCGCAGTGACGAGTGTCTATCTCTATTTTTCGGTTATATTTTTCGGTTATATCTTATTTCTGGATTTTTGACCTAATTTTTCTTTATCATAAATGTTGTATGCTTTTGTTTACATAGACAAAAGCTATGACTACCACAAAATCCGCCTGCTGGGGTGTGGTAGTTAAAGGGCGGAGAAAAAATACCCCAGTCTAAATTGTGCATTTTGCACAGTTTAGTGGAAAGGGATTTACCTATGAAAGCAGGATACTTTATCACAGGAACTGATACAGGAGTAGGTAAAACAATAGTAACTGCTGCTATTTTAAGATGCTTTATAAAAAGAGGGCATAAAGTTGGCGCTATGAAACCCATAGAAACTGGTTGTATAAATAAAGACGGCATTCTTCTGCCAAATGATGGCATGTTTTTGCGTGATATGGCTGAGATGAATGATTCTGTGGATTTAATCACACCTGTAAAATTTGAAACACCCTTAAGCCCTCTTATGGCATCAAGAATTGAAAATCTGGAGGTTGAAACAGACAGAATTTTTAAAGCTTTTGAGAATTTGAAGAAAAAATATGACTATCTTATCGTTGAAGGAGTTGGTGGCTTAATGGTTCCTATTATAAAATTAGAAAGGAAGAAAGCATCTTACTATTTTGTAAGGGATTTGATAAAAGATATGGAATTATCAGCAATTGTCGTAACAAGGCCAACTCTTGGGACATTGAATCACACAATTCTTACAATTGAGGCTTTAAGGAATAAAAAAATTCCTATAAAAGGCTTTATTATTAACTTTAATGAACCTCCCAAGAATGACATTGCAGAGAAAACAAATCCTGAAATATTAAGAGAAATTCTGGATATTCCGTGTTTAGGCATAATGCCTTATTTGAATGACTATAGTAAAGACACCATAGGAGAAACAGGGCTAAAGCATATTGATATTGAGGCGATTTTATAGAAAACCCTGTTAGCCTTTCATTTTAAATATCTGAAGTGCGATGTTGTAAAAGTTGAGATTGCTTCGTCGCTGAAGCTCCTCGCAATGACGAAGGAAGGGGTCATTGCGAGCCTGCGGACAGGCAGGCGTGGCAATCTCATAAAAAGAAAGTATAGCCTCAGAAATAAAATCTCTCGCAATGTCCATATATCTAACACACGATGACTAAAAGATGAGAGACTATTGCGTGCTGAAGGCGTGGTAATCTCACAATGACACTTTTTTAGTCATCACGAGGCTTGCGGAGCAAGCCGAAGTGATCTCTATTTTAGGGGAGTGGAAAAAGGAGATTACTTTGGTTGCTCAATCACCTTAGCAATGTCCATATCTCTAACATACAATGACGAGGAGAGAATACATCGCAATGACAGAAAAGGTGCTCATTGCGAGGCATCCGCAGTATGCCTAAGTAATCCGTCTTTTCCTTTTAACTTTTCAGTTCTTGCGCCTTACGAATTTTTATAGACTGCATCGCCTTCTTCGGAGGCTCGCAGTGACGATATGTTTGATTTCTATGCTTATCATTTGCAAAATATTGACTTACAATGCTGACTTTTTTATTTCTCCTATTTTTTTAAGCTTTCTTCAATACCGAAAAATAGAGATAGACACTCGTCACTGCGAGCCCCCCTGTTGCAAGCGATAGCGTGGCAATCTGGGGCGAAGCAATCTCTCTCTCCTTCCCGTCATTGCGACTCCGAGCGAAGCGAGGAGGAAGCAATCTCGCCTTTTTTTCTTTCAACAAAGTAGAGATTGCTTCGCATCCTTAGGATGCTCGCAATGACAGCAAAAAATACTTAATTTTCAAATGGTTATGCCAATTATTGGATTTCTATCGCTATTTTTGAGTCAATAATTGCAAATAACTTATATTCTCTGCTATTATTTAAATTATGTTAAAAATTTTGTTTCTAATCAGCTTCGTATTTCTGATTTCTAATACTGCCGATGCTGGAAAACTATGCCTCCAAGTAGTGGATGGTGAGGCAGTATACACTAATCTATGCGATGTTAGATTTGAAAAAAAATCAAAAAAAACAGCCTATAAACCTGTCCATTTTTCAACTGCCTCTGAAACCAAGTACTCCCGTGAAGAGCTTGAAAGAATAGTTGAAGAAAAGTCTAAAAAATACGGATTAGATGTGAAACTTATAAAAGAAATGATTAGAGAAGAGTCTGGCTGGAATGTAAATGCTGTGTCTCCTAAAGGTGCTATGGGTATAATGCAGTTGATGCCTTCCACAGCCCTTCTTATGGGAGTTAAAAATCCTTTTGACCCAAATGAAAATATTGATGCAGGAATAAGGTATATGAAATATTTACTGGAAAAATTCAATGGAAATGTTTCTTTAGCATTGGCAGCATACAATGCAGGTCCAAATCTTGTTGAAAGACTTGGCAGAATACCGAACATTCCTGAAACACAGGGCTATGTGCATAGAATCTCGCTCAGATACTCAGGAAGTGTTCCTCAAAATATAGGTTATTCACCTGAAAAGAATAAATTTCGTCCAATTAAAGCCGTTGTTCTACAAGACGGCTCAGTTTTATATACAAATGTGGATGACACATGGATAAGGCGATAATTGAAGAGATATTAGAGCTTAAAAAACAGAAAAATGCTATAATTTTGGCTCACAACTACCAAAGGGAGGAAGTTCAGGATATTGCAGATTTTGTTGGAGACTCCCTTGAACTGAGCAGGCAGGCAGTAAAGGTAGAATGCGATGTCATTGTTTTCTGCGGAGTTCATTTCATGGCAGAAACCGCTGCAATACTTAATCCTGATAAAACGGTTCTACTGCCAGAAATTGAAGCTGGATGCCCAATGGCAGACAATGTAGATGTTGAAGAGCTTAAGGAATGGATAAAAAAATATCCTGACTCTCCTGTCATATCCTATGTTAATACCACCGCAGAGGTAAAGGCTTTAAGTTATGCATGCTGCACATCAGCAAATGCTCCTCAAATTGTTAAAGCAGTTCCGTTTAAATCAGTAATATTTATTCCAGATAAAAATTTAGCTAACTGGGTCAAAAAAAATGTTCCAGAGAAGGAGCTAATTGTTTGGGAAGGTTTTTGCCCAACCCATCATATGATAAAAAAAGAAGATGTGCTCAGGGCAAAGGAAGCTCATCCAGATGCATTGGTTGTTGTTCATCCTGAATGCAGGCCTGAGGTGATTGAAATGGCTGACCATGTTGCATCAACTTCAGGCATGGTTAGGTTTGCAAAGTCATCTACAGCAAAAGAATTTATAATTGGCACAGAAGTTGGACTTCTTTACAGGCTTAAAAAAGAAAATCCAGAAAAAATTTTTTATCCCCTCAAAAGAACAATGATATGCCCCAATATGAAAATTACCACCCTTGAAAGCGTTCTTTCTGCCTTAAAAGAAAACAGATATATAATCAAAGTCCCCGAAGATATAAGAGTTAAAGCAAAAGAAGCAGTGGACCGCATGCTCTATCTTGTCTCATAAATAGTGCTATAGAGCAACAAGGCGGCAGTGTGATAGAAAAACATGGAGATTTCTGAAATAATCAAAGAAAAAATAAAAAAAGAAGGCGTAATTTCTTTTGAAGATTTCATGGAGATAGCCCTTTACTTTCCAGAGCATGGATATTACACAAGTCCTTTAACAAAAATCGGAAGAGAGGGCGATTTTTTTACAGCATCCCATCTTGGAGCAGTTTTTGGGATTTTGCTTGCAAAAGCAATTGAGGATTATTACTTCAAAATGAACAAGCCCTCTGATTTCTCAATAACAGAAATAGGTCCTGGTATGGGTTATCTTGCAGAGGATATTCTATCAAATCTTAGTTTTTTACCAAGATACAACCTTGTTGAGATAAATCCCTATCTTGTTAAAATCCAAAAATCAAGACTTGAGAAATTTGGAAACATACCTGTTTGGCATAAAAATATTGATGAACTTTCAGAGGTAACTGGAGTGATTATTCTGAATGAAGTATTTGATGCCTTACCTGTGAGAATTTTTGAAATAAAAGATAAGCCCTATGAGGTTTATGTAACAGTTGATGAAACAGGTAATTTAAAAGAAACACTCTTTCCTGCAAGAGCTGATACTGTGCGGTATCTTGAAGAGTTTGCACCTTGGATATTTGATATAGAGGGATACAGGTCTGAGGTAAATCTTAAAGCAAAAGAATTTATTGAAAAGCTCGCCCAGAAATTAAAAATTGGTTATTTAATGATCTTTGATTATGGTTACACTTCAGAAGAATATTATAACCCTTCCAGAAACAGAGGAACACTTCTTTGCTACCATAAACACACAATCAGCGAAAATCAGTATTTAAATATTGGAAAGCAGGACATTACAGCCCATGTAAATTTTACAGCCATTGAGAAATGGGCTACTTATGCAGGATTCAAAGTTGAACATTTTTCATCCCAAAGCAAATATTTAATTTCTCTCTGTAATGAAGCTTTGTTAAATAAACTAAATGAATTAAAATTAATTCAACAATTTAAAAGGCTTGTGCTCCCCCAAGGTATGGGGGAGAGCCACAGAGTAATGATTTTATCAAAAAATATACTTCAGTAAGGTCTTTTGCCCGCTATATTGCCAGTTGGTTTGTAATTACAAACCCAAATGTATGAGCCATCTCTGCATTTTGCTCTTCCGCAACCAACTTCTCTTGTTTCTCGCCAAACCATTTGGGTATAATGTCCGCATCTTTTGCCTGCTCTGCAACTGTTGTTTATATAATCATAATCAAATCTTTCTTTTGCCCAATAATCAACCACATCTTTGGGCTTTGCAGGATAATTTGCCCAAAAAATATTTTCACCTAAATTATTGCTACTGTGATACATTTGACATCTAACACTTAATTTATCTGCCCAATCATGAGCAATTGATGCAAGCTCCTCTGACCATCTTAAATCAGGCACACTCACATATCTTCTCCATTTGTTATGCTCTATCAAAAGTTCTTCTTTTTCTCTAACTGTTAACATAGATGAGTATTGCCAACCCTGATAATTGAAAAAAGAGCAACCCACAATTAAAGCAACCACAAACAACAAATAAAATTGAGGCTTTATCATTATTTCATAGACCTTGAAAGCTCTTTGATTATTTCCTGCCCTATGACATTTCTCTGAATCTGATTTGTTCCCTCATAAATCTGAAGAATCTTAGCATCCCTCATCATCTTCTCAACTGGATAATCCTTCATATATCCTGCACCACCCATGACCTGAACTGCGTCTGTAGTAACCTTCATTGCAACATCAGTGGCAAAGGTTTTAGCCATTGCTGAAGCTTTTGTGATTTCCTTTGCTCCGCTGTCAATATATCTTGCAACTGAGTAAACAAGAGCCCTTGCAGCTTCAATTAAAATCGCCATATCAGCAAGCATGTGTTGCACTGCCTGAAAACTTATTACAGGTTGTCCAAACTGTACTCTTTGTTTTGCAAAGCGAGCTGCTTCCTCAAATGCTCCCTGAGCGACTCCAAGTCCCTGCGCTCCTACACCAACTCTTGATTGGTCAAGGGTTTTCATGGCTACAATAAAGCCCATTCCTTCTCTACCAAGAAGATTTTCCTTTGGAATACGGCAGTTTTCAAAAATGAGCTCCCTTGTCACAGATGCTCTTATTCCCATTTTGTTCTCTTTTTTGCCAAAGCTGAATCCGGGAGTTCCCTTTTCAACAATAAAGGCAGAAGCACCACGAGCACCTTTGCTTTTATCGGTAATAGCAATAACTGTGTATATTTCAGCCTCTCCTCCGTTCGTAATCCATTGTTTTCTACCGTTAAGAATATAATAATCACCGTCCTTTGTGGCAGTTGTCTGGATTCCTCCTGCATCTGAGCCTGCATTTGGCTCTGTAAGTGCAAAGGCTACAAGGCGTTTGCCATCAGCTATGTCTGGTAAATATTTTCTTTTTTGTTCTTCGTTTCCAAATAGAATAATTGGATATGTGCCAAGAGCATTGGCTGCATATGTGGTTGAAACTCCAAGACAAATCCTTGAAAGCTCCTCTACTACAAGACAAAGTTCAAAGCTTCCAGTGCCAAGTCCTCCATATTCCTCTGGAACAAAAACTCTGAACATATCAGCCTGTGCGAGAATTTTCATAATTTCCCAAGGAAACTCTCCTGTCTCATCAAGCTCAGCTCTAATTGGCTTTACATGCTTTTCTGCAATGTCCCTCGCCAAGTCTTTTATCATCTTTTGCTCTTCAGTTAAAAAATAATCCATTACACCCTCCTAATTTTTATTTTGATGTTCAATCTTCTATGCCTTCTATGAAAAATTTCTTTTTCATTGCAATTAATTATATTATTCGTTAATTGTCAATTATCACCATGCCTCTGGCTCGCCGTAAGCTATCATCATTGCCTTAATTGCAAGCTCCGAAGGGGAGTGGCAATCTCCCATTTCCTCACTTGGAGACCCTGTTGCGAGCAAAGCTAAGCAATCAGGGGAGAAGCAGTCTCTTAGATTGCTTCGGGTGCTATCGCACCCTCGCAATGACGGAAAGGAAAATGCCTCGCAATGACGAAGAAGGGAATGCCACCCAATAACGAAAAGGGGGGCGACTCGCAATAACGAAGGAAGAGGGTCATTGCGAGCCTGCCGACAGGCAGGCTGAGCAATCTCATAAAAAGACAGGATTGCTTTAGGACTAAAGTATCTCGCAATGTCCATATATCTAACATATGAAGAAGGATACTTCGCAATGAAGAAAAAAAGACCTCGCAATGACGAGGGAAAGAATGCCTCGCAACGACAGATTGCTTTTGCATCATGCTGATTCCTCGTAAATGTCTTCTTCTCGCTTTCCTTCAACTTCCATCCACTATCCACTAATATCCACCCCTTCTACAAGAAAACTCGGTGAGCCTATATTGCCATAAAACCTTAAATCATTGCCTAAGGCAACAATATTTTTAAAAACTTCTAAAACATTGCCAGAAATTACAGCCTCTTTAACAGGATACTTTAACTCACCATTTTCTATATATACTCCAGAAATCCCAACTGAAAAGTCTCCACTAACAGGATTTGCAGTGTGCATACCCATAACTTCTGTAATGTATACTCCTTTGTCAACATTTTTTATAAGTTCCTCTTTGCTATATTTTTTTGCATCTGTATCAATATAGAAATTTGTAGGACCTACAGAGATTCCACTTGCAAGCCTGACAGCATTGCCTGTTGATGATGTTCCCATCCTTTTGGCTGTATATGTGTTGTGCATCAGTGATTTAAGCATGCCTTTTTCTATTAAAATTTTCCTTGATGTGGGCACGCCTTCTCCATCAAAAGGTGTGGAGCCGAATTTTTCTGGAATTGTTCCGTCATCTATGATGTTAATTAATGGATTTATAACTTGCTCATTCATTTTACCGATAAAAAGTGACCTGCCAAGCAAATAGTTTTCTGCTGAAAGCGACTGGGATAAAAGCTCAACAAATTCAGTTGCCACAAAGGTGTCAAAAACTGCAAATCCTTTAAAAGATTTAATCTTTTCAGGATTAAGAAGCATAAGAGCCTTTTGTCCTGCTTCTCTTCCTACCTCTTTAACATTGATATTTCTAAAAAATCTTTCAGCCCTGTAAGACCATGCCATCTGTGGAGATTTATCTTCTGCTATAGCAATTATATGGGCAGTTATAGTTGTAAATGGGTGAAAGATAGATATTCCATTGGAATTTATTATTCCCATGTCCTCAATTGTTATTGAAATTTCAGCATTTCTGAGTTTTTTTATTCTTTTGTCAAAAAAAGCCGCCTTCTGCATATCAATAAGGAGAGCAGAGAGAGAATTTTTGACTTCAAAGATATCTGCATCAAAGACAACTACTTCCGTGAAATCTCTGCTTGATGGGAGACTCAGAAATTCATCTGGTTCAGAAATTTCTGCTATTTGTATAGCAGAGGCAAAAGCATCTATAAGTTTATCAAAGCTTGAGCAGGTGGAAGTCCCTGCTTTTTGTTGTTTGATAACTCTTACAGAAAAAAACTCCTTTGCAGAATTCTTTTTTTTGTCAATATTTAAATCCTTGCCTTCAACAGAAAAGGATTTTTTTCCTGAAAAGTAAATTTCCCATTGAAAATCTTTTATTTCAGGAAGTTTTTTGTAGATAATCTCAATATAGTCATTCAAAATATGTGGCTGCTGCATAATCAGACTCCCAAACAGTAATGCTTTCAAGAACTACAGGATAGTTTTGAAGCTTTTCTTTTAATGCCGAATACAGCCATCTTGCAATGTTTTCACTGGAAGGATTTATTTTATCAAATGGTGGAATTTGGTTTAAAAAACTATGATCCAGTAAGGATAAGACTTCTTCTGTGACTCTTTTTAATTCCTTAAAATCTATGGCTATTCCAATTTCATTAAGGCTTTCCGATAGAACATTTACTTCTACTTTCCAATTATGGCCATGAAGATTTTCACACTTTCCTTTGTATCCTCTTAACTGATGAGCAGCATCAAAGCCAGAGAGTATCTTTAACCTGTACATCACTTCAGCTCTTTTTTGAAAATAGTAAGATACGGAAGATTTCTAAACATTTCATTATAATCAAGTCCATAGCCCACAATAAACTTATTAGGAATTGAAAATCCTAAATAGTCAATAGGAACTTCCACAACTCTTCTTTCTTTTTTGTCAAGTAGAACACATATTTTAAGAGATGCTGGCTCCATTGAAAGAATTTTCTCTCGTATAGCTTGTAAAGATATTCCTGTGTCAATTATGTCTTCCACAAGAAGCACATCTTTGCCTTTTATCTCTTCTCGGGGGAAATAATGAATATTTACCTCTCCAGAGGATTTATCTTTGATGTAACTTGAAGCAATAATAAAATCTACTTTCAAAGGTGCTTTGATCTGCCTAACAAGGTCTGAAAAAAATATAAATGCGCCTTTAAGAATTCCAATCACAAGTAAATCCTTATTTTTGTAATCATTGGTAATTTTGCGTGCCAGCTCACTTACTTTTTTCTGAATCTGCTCTTCCGAAATTAATGGCGTTCCAATAAACATAGTGAAATATTATAACAAAAATTACCAAATTTTGACGAAGTTAATTTTAGGATATTATAATTTAAATTGAGCGATTTGTATAAGACTTTTGTTAATTCTGTCATTGCGAGCCTCACCGAAGGTGAGGGGTGGGAATCTGCAAAAAGGCGAGATTGAGTGGATTGCTATCGCTTCCTCATAATGACGCCTATTTTAGTCAACATGAGGCTTGCGAAGAAAGCCGAAGTGCTCTCTTAGTTGAAGGGATGAAAAAAGAAATTGCTTCGGGTGCTGGCGCACCCTCGCAATGACGGAAATGGGAGACTGTCGCAAGCCGAAGATATGGCGAACACTTGCAATGACGCTTGAGAATCCCAAATCTATATATAATTTAAACAGCCATGAAGTCAAATATAAAGCATAAAATATTCAAGCTGTTAATTTGGTTCTTTTTCTTCTTGGGAAAAACTCTGAAAAAACAGCATTTACCAAAGATAGCCAACATTATCGGGAATATTTGGTATTTTTTTCCCATTTCAAGAAATAAAATCGCCCTTTCTAATATAAAAATAGCCTTTGACAAAGAGTTGGAAGAATGCGAAGTTTTATTGAAAAATTTTTTTAAAGAACTCGCTTTGATTATTCTTGAAATTGCCTATATAGTCCAGCATAAGGAAAGTTTATCACTTTGGGCGGAAGCTTCAGGATTAGAAAATTTTGATAACGCACTTAAAAAGGGCAATGGAGTTGTTGCTTTAAGCGGACACATAGGCAATATTCCCATAATGCTTGCGTGGTTAGCTGAAAATAATTATCCTGTAGCTGTACTTTACAAGGAAGGCAAATATCTTCCAAAGGGATTCCTATACAATCTTATTAAATCATATAACATTCATCCTATTCCCTTTATTTCAGACAGGGATATGCCAAAGGAAATCATAAGGGCATTAAATAAAAATATGATCGTTTTCATGCTTGCTGATCAAGCAAGACCGGGAGTATATGCAAAATTTTTTGGTAAATATGTTCAATGCCAAAGAGGTCCTTTTGTAATTGCGCAAAGAAAAGAAGCACCTATTATACCTGTTTTTATCACACGAGAAAATAGAAGGCACAGAATTTTAATTTATCCTGAATTAACAATACAATCTGACAAAAAAGGAAAAGTTTTTTCAGATGAGAATATAATAGCCTTTTCTGAAAAATATAATGATATTCTTGAAAAATTAATCAGACAGCATCCTGAGCAGTATTACTGGTTTCACAGAAGATTTAAAAAAATGAAGGCTTGAAAAAAATTTTTTTCAAGTTTATAATCAAAATATGGCAAGAATAGATGCATTTTTCAAATTAATGCTTGAAAACAACGCAAGCGATTTACATCTCGTTGCAGGAAGCCAGCCTGTTTTGAGAATACATGGAGAACTTGTAAGGGTTCAATATAAGGTCTTAGATAATCAGGAATTAAGAAGTCTTCTTTATGAGATAACGCCTGAGGAAAAGATTAAAATCTTTGAAGAGACAGGAGACCTTGATTTTGCCCATGAAATACCAGGTATAGCAAGATTTCGTGTTAACTACTTTATGCATAAAGATGGAATGGGAGCAGCTTTCAGACATATTCCAAATGAAATAAAGACCATTGATCAACTTGGACTTCCGCAAGTGCTTAAAAAATTCGCTATGTTAAAAAAAGGAATAGTATTGGTTACTGGTCCAACAGGTTCTGGTAAATCTACAACCCTTGCAGCAATTATAGATTATGCAAATACGCAAAGAAAAGATAGAATAATCACCATTGAAGACCCTATTGAATTTATCCATCCAAATAAAGGATGTGTAATTTCATACAGGGAAGTGGGAACACACACCGAAAGTTTTGCAAAAGCCCTAAGAGCAGCCCTAAGAGAAGACCCGGATATTATTCTTGTTGGTGAAATGAGAGATATTGAAACAATTCAGCTTGCATTGGAAGCAGCTGCCACAGGTCATTTAGTTTTCAGTACTCTTCACACATCATCAGCCATCAAAACAATTGACAGAATTATTGACGTTTTTCCACCAGAACAGCAGGCTCAAGTGCGAACTTCTCTTAGCGAATCCCTTCAAGCAGTTGTTGCTCAAACACTACTTAAAAGGGCTGATGGAAAAGGAAGAGTGGCAGTATGTGAGATTTTAATTAACACATATGCAGTTGCAAATTTAATAAGAGAAGGAAAAACTCATCAAATACTCTCTGTTTTGCAAACCAGTAAAAAGATTGGTATGCAAACAATGGATGATGCTCTTATTGAGTTACTGGAGCAAGGCAAAATCACACCTGAAGATGCCTATGATAGAGCTACTGATAAACAAAAATTTGCAAGATATTTCAAAGAATTGCCTCAGGAAGCCTTCAGATGAGAAAGCAAGAGCTTGACTTTATTTTGCTGAAGCTTCTTTCATTTCACGAAGAGATTTCGGACATAATTTTCACTGCCGGAAGACCTTTTCAGGTTATGTTATGGGGAGAACTCAGGCCTGTATATATTGATGAAGTCCCAATAGAAAAACTTACACCCTATCAGACAGAGATTTTATCTATGTTAATTATTAATAATCAGCGAAGACTTCTTGAAAACCTGATAACACGTGGATACTGTGATCTGAGCTACTCATTACCCAATGCCCGTTTCAGAGTTAATATTTTCTCCCAGAGAGGGAACTACTCAATCGTAATGAGAAAACTTCCTTTAAGAATTCCTACTGTTGAAGAGTTGAAACTTCCAAAAATTGTTTATGAAATTGCAAAGGAAAGAATGGGGCTTGTTTTAGTTACAGGTGCAACTGGTTCTGGAAAAACTACAACCTTAGCTACCATTCTTAATTTAATAAATGAGGTAAGACCCTGCCATATAATCACTCTTGAAGACCCTATTGAGTATGTCCACATTCCTAAAAAGGCAACATTTAATCAAAGGGAACTTGGAATTGATTTTTTTGATTTTGCAGACGGTCTTAGGGCTGCACTAAGACAAGCACCTCATGTAATACTTGTCGGAGAAATAAGAGACAGAGACACTCTTGAGACTGCAATGATGGCAGCTGAAACTGGACATCTTGTATTAGGAACACTTCATACAACTGATGCAGGACAGACAATTGGAAGAATGATCGGAATGTTTCCACCAGAGGATGAAACCTATGTTAGACTTAGAATCTCTGACACACTTAAATGGGTTGTCAGCCAGAGATTGCTTCCCAAAATAGGTGGTGGAAGAGTAGTTGCAACTGAAGTTATGAGGAAAAATCTTAGAGTAAAAGATTTAATTATAAATGGAGAAACTGCAGAAAAAACATTTTACAGTGTTATAGAAACCTCTGAAGCTCTTGGAATGCACACATTTGACCAGTCAATAATAAAGCTTTACAAAGAGGGACTTATAACAGAAGAGACAGCTGTTGCATATGCATCACAGAGAGCTGTTGTGATAAGGGAGATTGACAAAATAAAGGCTCAAAGGGGCGAGAAAACAACAGATATAGAAGGACTGAAAATTGATACAGAATATGAAAGAAAGCTTAAAAGAGGTTAAAAATGCCTAAGGCTTTGATATGTGAGAATAATCCTGAAATTACAAAATCTATCTCTCTTTATCTGAAAACCATAGATTTTGACTATCATATTGCTATTAGCATAGAAGAAGCATTATATTTGCTAAATTC
This sequence comes from Thermodesulfovibrio hydrogeniphilus, assembly GCF_054657355.1. NCBI lineage: Bacteria > Pseudomonadati > Nitrospirota > Thermodesulfovibrionia > Thermodesulfovibrionales > Thermodesulfovibrionaceae > Thermodesulfovibrio > Thermodesulfovibrio hydrogeniphilus. Next base: position 1,297,466 of record NZ_BAAHYW010000001.1, on the reverse strand, counting down.
TGATGATATTTCATTCGTTGCAATTAACGAAAATTTCGGCAATGAGCCTTTTGAAAAAAACAGAGTTATTTCATACCTCTTGAGCTTACCAATGTATATAAGGAGAAACATTTTTTTGTTATTGATTGGACAAAATTTTAAAACATTGGATCGTTTTAAGGCTTTCTCATTAGGTGTAAATGTGGTAATTAACTCAAAGGAAACGGACATTTTAGGAAGAGTATTACAATTAGCATACGCTGAATATAACCGCCAATATAGAGTTTTTAAAGAGTTATTATCCAAACATCTCTAATTCAACTTGCAAATTCCTTCAATGCATATCTTCTTTGCAAGCTGCTTTGTACCTTCTACAAGTTCTTTCCTTTCGTCAGGGTTTTTGGTTTCAACATATATTCTTACTTTAGGCTCTGTGCCAGAAGGTCTTATCATAATCCAAGATTTATCTTCAAAAACAATTTTAACTCCATCAGTTGTTATAACAGAGACAATAGACTTTTTTAAACTGCCTATTTGGAGAGTATCGTCTATCTTAAGCTCCTTAGCAATTTGCTCAACATTGTTCTTTATATGGGGACCAAATTTTTCTCTTGGAATTTCTATTCCTGTTCTGTCTGGGTAAAATTTTCCGTAGATGCTTTCTATTTCTTCAAGATAATCACTTAGACTTTTATTCAGTGTGGCAATCATTTCTATTGCAAGCAAAACTCCAAACATAGCATCTTTCTCAAGGGTATGATTTTGAACGGAAATTCCATCGGACTCTTCAAAAGCCACAATAGCTTTATTTTCAGCATCTGGTAAAAGATAGGGTCTAAAGTGTTTAAAACCTACCTTTGTTTCTACAACAGGAACTTCCAAAGCTTTAGCTATGGCATTGACAAAATTACTTGTTCCAACACTCTTTACTACAATGCCCCTTAGTCCCTTATGCACATAGAGATAATGGAATGCCATTGCACCAAAATAATTCATAGGTATTTGCCTTTTTAAATCCGCAAACCTAACTCTGTCTCCATCCGGATCAATTATAGCGGCAAAAGCAAGGGTATCTGGTTTAAGATGTGATAAGGCAAGAGCAAGATTGGCTTCACTTGGCTCTGGAGAAAGCCCTTCAAATAATGGGTCATCATCTCTTCTTAAACATATAAAAGTCCCCGGCTTCAGAGATAGAATTTTTGCAAGCTTTCCCTTCGTAGCACCATACATGTGGTCAACAACTATTGTCTGTCTGTTTTTTTCAAGAAAGTTTTTTATCTTTTCAATGTTTAAAATGCCCCTCTTTTCAATAAATCTTTTATAGACTTCTGTCAAATCTATTCTTTTGATTTCTTTAGGAGGAATAGATTTTATAGACTCTGCTTTTTTCATCAACTCATTTGCAAGATTCTCTATAGGTTTAGTTAATTTCTCTGGAGCAGGTCCTCCATCGGATGGATTTAGTTTAAAACCTCCATAATTAGCTGGATTATGACTTGGCGTAAGATTAATGGAGACAGAAGTGCCAAGTTCAACAATACCAGCAGAAAACTCAGGTGTTGCTGCCTCACCTGCATAATAGCAATTTATACCTTCATTTTGCAGAATTCCAATAACCTCATAGGCAAAATCCTGCCCTAAAATTCTGTTATCATGTCCAACAATAATTCCCCTTTCCTTGAACTCATTAAATGAACTTACGCCGAATGCCTTTAGTACTTGCTTGTCTTCGCTCTTAACTGCTTCAACAATTGCAGATGTCAGAACACGAACATTCTGCATTGTAAAATCAGAACCTATTTCTCCTCTCCATCCAGAAGTGCCAAAGTGAATAACTGTTTTTTCTGTATTTTCCTTTGCAAGCTCTATAATTTCTTTTAGAAGATGTCTGTTTTGGGATGGATTGCTTAAAATTTTTCTCCATATTTCTGATGCTTTCATAATCATCTCCTTTTTTTTAATTATAACCTAAATTATGCGATTTTTAAGAATCATTGCGATAAGTCCCAAAAATAGCGATAGAAATCCAATAATTGGCATAACCATTTGAAAATTAAGTATTTTTTGCTGTCATTGCGAGCCTCCGAAGGATGCGAAGCAATCTCTTTGAAGGGGAAAAGGCAAGATTGCTTCCTCCTCGCTTCGCTCGGAGTCGCAATGACGGGGAGGAGAGTGAGACTGCTTCGCCCCAGATTGCCACGCTATCGCTCGCAACAGGGGGGCTCGCAGTGACGAGTGTCTATCTCTATTTTTCGATAAGTCTTCATGCCTTCAGTGTATTACAGGCTTAGTTCCCTAAGCAATCTTGTTTTTTTCTCTATCCCCTAAGAGAGATCTCTTCGGATTGCTTCGCAAGCCTTGTGATGCCATGAAAAAGTTGTTTAGTAAGCCTATTGAAGACTATAAAAGAGCATCACTGCGATTTCGAGCAAAGCGAGGAGGAATCAATCCCAGAGTTCGCTTTAAATTCAGTTCATTGCTGTCCAAAATAATCTAAACTCATAAAAAACATCCGCATAAAATAAGACTTTTGGACAAGAAAATTTGCTTTTTCAAAATCAGGTTACCCCCCTTTCTTTTTATTTGCTGTCCAATTAAACAAGTCTAAATTTTAACTGTTCTATTTGAGGCTCAATTTGCGGTGTCTCTGTCGGTTTATTTATCCATTCCCATAAATTCCTATATGTAAATAGGTTTAGTCTCAACAATGCAACTAGATTACTTAATGACCATCCAAATGTTGATAACTCCTTCAGATACTTCAGTATCAGTATCGCTATTAATGCCGTCCATATCTGTATCTTAAGTGCATTCGCTGATGTCCCTACAAAGGTTTTTACTCTTAGATTTTGTTTCAATGTCTTAAAAAATCTGCCCTGCCATCTGTCTTTGTATATCTCTGATATGGTCGTTGCACCAAAGTTCAGTTGGTTCGTGAGTAGCACAACTGTATCTTTTGTTTCCTTATCCATGACCTCTATCCTCCGTAGCTCATATGGACAGTCTTGCTCTGCATAAAAACCCTTAAGCTTGATTATCTCGTCCCGAATTATGTTTCTGTTCTTTGGCACTGGTAGGCTCTTTATCACTTTATAAGAGGCGTTGTCCTTTAACCTTGTTACAAAATATACCCCCTCCTCTGTCCATCTACCAAATAAAGCATAGTCAACACACCCTCTGTCTATTACTACTATGTCACCAGAACAAAATTGAAGTCTCCTTAATATGTTTACTTCGTGCACTTTACCTTCTGTTATATGCGCATATTCAGGTAAATATCCTGAGTGGTCAAGTAGTAAATGCAACTTTACCGCACCTTTAGTCTTTCTGAATTTTGCCCAGTCAAATACTGTTGCACACAACTCTATTACAGATGCATCAAAGCTCATTAGCTTGTTCTTAAATCTGAATTTCCTCTTGCCAGTAAATTTAGACTGACATCTCTGAAGAAGCATATAAAATACTGCTTGAAAAAGTTCCCACGGTCTGTGTTCATTTGCATAGGCAAGGGTAGAGCTCTTTGGAGCTTCTTTTATACCAAGATGCCTTAACTTACCAACGCAACTGGCAAGTCCATTACATATCTCTCTTAGAGAATGCGCCTGCCCAAGTTGACAAAATAACATAGCTACAAATTGCCCTCAACTCGTAAACCCTTTTGCTCTACGCTCAGCTTCTGTCTGCTTTGACTGACTTCTCAAATTCTAATCTTGGAAAAAGGGATAGAATTTGACTGAAAATACTGCTATACTTATTCATATACACCTCCGATCTGGGTCTTTAATTTTTAAGCTAAATGTTTATCTATTTTACCCAGATCGGAGCTTTTTAAAAAATTTATTTTGGACAAGAGTGAATTCAGTTCTTAGTGAATATTGTTTATCTTTTTTTAGCGACTTTTTAATTCATATTGACTCGTTAAGTTATTATTGATATAATAAATCAAGCCACGAAGGCTTGGAATCGCTCAGAAGAGCGAAAGTAAGCTTTTGTGGCTTTTATTTTTTGAGACTGTCCAAAAATGATAAAGGTTTAAGTCTATGGAGATAGGTAAGAAAAATTTAAAAGACTTCAATAAAAAATTGATAGTAATTTTTCCATCATATGCTCAAATATTAACCTTTTTATCACTAAAAAATCAATTATTACCCCTCAATTTTCAAATACTATCCCTTAGATTTCCTATATTGTTCTCTTTATATTATTGTTTAGTATATGCTTTACACACTAACAAGTTTGTTGTTCGTCTTAAATCCAGCTATGACTCTGCTCAAATAAGCTGCAATGCTCATAAAAACATGTATGCTTACTTGTTTTATCCCCCTTACTCTCAACTGACAAAGCCTTTGAGCTGTCTTAAGTACATTGTTGACTCGTTCAATTACTGTCCTTTGCTTATAAGTCGCTTTAAAGCTTTTCTTACTTCTTATCGCTCTCATTGTTTTTTGTGTGTCTTGGTCTTCTTTGATATAAAAACAAGGTCCGTAATCACTCTTGCCATAGCAGATGTTTCTAAAAAGACATCCTTTTCCTTTTTCTTTATGAAGCCCGCAGCGAAATTTTATTCTTCCTCTTTTGCTTTCTCTTCCCCAATAACAAAGTTCAATTCCTACTGGACAGACAAGTTTTCCTTTGGATGTTACAGTTATAAAGCCTGTTTGCAAAGGATTTTTTCTTCCTCTGGGATTTTCAGCAATGTATGGAATAATGTCTCTTCCCAAAAGAAATTTCCCATTTTCCACAGAATCATATCCTGCATCTGCTATTACTGCCTGTATTGTTTTGTTGTTCTTTTTAGCAATCTTTTGAGCAAACTCTGTCAAAGGTGCAAGAAAGTGCCCATCCCATTTATTTCCCTCTGTAACAGTGGCAGATACAATCACTGGCAATTCTGTGGTAGTGACTGTGAGATGGACTTTGTAGCCAAAAAAGCTAAAGTCCTTCTGTTTGTATCCAAGCTTAGCATCTTTATCAGAAGGAAAGGCTTCTATATGGGTAGAATCTATAGAAAGCTTAAGTTTATTGCTTTTTATATTAACCAAAGATTGAGCAATAAGATTCATAACAATATCATGAAAAGTGTCAACTCCAAGTCTTTGCCTAAAGTAGTGGAAGGTGTTATGTTTTGGAGTGTTTCCGTAGGAGAATCCGCAGAGAAAGCAGAGTCTACCGTCAAACTTGAGCTTTTTAGCAAGGTCTCTTTCAGAGTTGGCATATCCAAGATAAATGAGCAAAAGTGCTTTAAAAAGACTAACAGGGTTGTAGCCTTGCCTACCGACGGAGGAGTACTTATCTCTACAAAGTTCATATATGAAGGAGAAGTGAATACTGCTGAAAAGAATTTTAAGGGGGTCATCAAGAGGTATAATTTGAGAAATGATATTGTCAGCAAAGTTAGGTTGATTATGTCTTCTCGTTGCTTGTCCTCCGATATAAAAGGATTAAGATATTTTAATGATTTAGGGGCAAAGAAAAAAAGCAATAGCTTACAAATGCTTGATTTTCAGGTGTTTGTAAGTTTTTGAACAGTCTCATTTTTTGAAAGGGAGGAAGGAAAGATGAGGAAAGTTATTGTTTTGTTTGTGCTTTTTGCTTTTCCAATGTCAGTCTTTGCAGCAGACATTACAGAGAAGTTTTCAATTTCAGGAACAGCAACAACAGTTTATCAGTGGCTCAATATGAGCAAGGGTTACTTGGATGATGAGACAAAAAAGAAAAGACAAGACCGTGGCTCTGCAGTTATTGATTTTAATGTATCTTTGAGACCAACTGAAAATGATGAATTTTTCTTAAGAGCGAGCTTTGCTAAGGGAAGTGGTTTTAAGGATTCAAGCTATCCTTTCACTTTATCCTCAAATGCAGATGATGTTTTCATTGACCTAAAAAACATTAATGGTCGCTCAAGGGACCATCTTCTGGAGCTTTGGTACTCCCATAAGTTTGAACTTGCAAAGGAGACATCCCTTAAATTTACAGCTGGAATAATTGGCTCAACATCCTTTATTGATGACAATGCCTTTGCAAATGATGAAATTGGGCAGTTTATGAATGAGGCATTGGTTAACAATCCCCTTGCAAATCTTCCAAATTATGACTATGGAGTTGCAGGAGAGTTTGAAATAAATGGATTTCATTTTAGGGTTGTTGGAATGCGTTCAAAGAATGAGGCTGAGAGAAACTACAACTGGATAGGTGCACAGGTTGGATACAAGCTTGAGACATCTTTGGGCGAGGGTAACTACAGGCTTTATGCATACACAACAAACAAGAGATTTTTAGACTGGGATGAAGAAAACTATAAGGCACTGAAAGGCATAGGAGTATCCTTTGACCAAGAGCTTGTGAAGGAGACACTTGGAGCATTTCTAAGGGCAGGCTGGCAGGATGACTCTGCGCAAGTTGATTACAACAGAATGGTCTCATTTGGATTGAATCTTAAGGGAAGTGTTTGGGGAAGGAAGGACGATGAAGTAGGAGTAGGATATGCATATTTAAAGTCTCCTTCAAAGGCTGATTTAAGCTCAAGCCAAGTATTTGAAGGATATGTAAAGTTTAATCTATTCAGCTACAAATTCTTAAGCTCTGACCTTACCCTTGATTATCAGTATGTGCAGGACAAAGAAAGGGAAAATGGAAAGAAAGCAGCAAATATCTATGGAGTTAGATTTAATATTCACTTTTAAGGAGGTATAAGATGAAAGGATTTTCAAAATTTTTACTTAGCATCGTGACAGTCTTATTTTTCGCAGGCACAGCATTTGCTCACTTTGGAGTAATTCTTCCTTCTGAAGACATCATCGGAGAGAAAGACCCAAAGAAAATTACTCTCAAACTCTATTTTATGCATCCCTTTGAGCAGGAATGGTTAAACATGGAAAAGCCAAAGGCTTTTGGAGTGTTAATTGGTGAGGAAAAAATTGATTTACTTGAAAGTCTTGTTAATAAAAAAATAAAGGGTAAAAATGCATGGGAAGCTCAGTTTATGATTAAGAAACCAGGAGATTACATATTTTATTTTGAGCCACAGCCATACTGGGAGCCTGCAGAGGATAAATTTATAATTCATTACACAAAGGTTGTTGTTCAAGCACTTGGAAAAGAGGAAGGATGGGACAAGGAGGTCGGACTTCCAATTGAGATAGTTCCTCTCACAAGACCTTATGGACTATGGGTTGGAAATGTATTTCAAGGAATTGTAAAGCTCAATGGAAAGCCTCTTCCATTTGCAGAGGTTGAGGTTGAGTACTTTAATGAAGGTGGCAAAGTAAAAGCACCAAAGGATTCGTATGTAACACAGGTTATTAAGGCTGATGCAAATGGTGTTTTTACATATGCAATTCCAAAGTCAGGATGGTGGGGATTTGCAGTCTTAACTGATGCTCCATACAAAATTAAGAAAGATGGAAAAGAATATCCTGTAGAGATTGGTGGAGTTATATGGGTTAAGGCAAGGGAGATGAAATAATGCATATATCTGAAGGAGTTCTTTCAGCGCCAGTGCTTCTTGCTGGCGCTATTCTTTCTTTAGGTGGGCTTGCTATTGGACTTAGAAAAATAAGAAACGAAGACATTCCTAAAGTTGCAGTTTTGTCTTCAGCGTTTTTTGTTGCATCTTTAATTCATATTCCAATAGGACCAACATCAGCCCATCTTGTTCTTAATGGACTTGTGGGAATGCTTCTTGGTTGGGCAGCTTTTCCTTCAATATTTGTAGCGCTTGTTCTTCAGGCTGTTTTGTTTCAGTTTGGTGGGCTTACTACTTTAGGAGTGAATACTTTTTCTATGGCAATGCCGGGAGTTTTGTCATATTATATTTTTAGAAAAATGATTCTTAAAGGTAAAACTACTGCATTCATTGGAGGATTTTTAGGAGGAAGTTTTTCAATACTTATTGCAGCAGTTTTTATAAGTATTGCTCTTCTTGAGACAGAAAAAAGCTTTATTGGTGTAGCAGGAACACTTTTGTTAGCTCATCTTCCTGTTGCAGTAGTTGAAGGAATAATAACTGGCTTTGTTGTAACATATCTTAAAAAAGTGAAACCAGAGGCATTTGTTGGTGGATAGTGAATGGTAGCTGGTGATTGGTGAATAGTGATTGGTGAATGGGGAAGAAATTGGGATTACTTTGCAGTAATGGATGCAAAAAGAGAGAAGGAGGGTTAGTATGCGGAATTTAAATTTATTAATTTTTGGAAGCATTTTAAGTTTGATGTTTTTTGTGCAGGACTCATTTGCCCATAAAGTAAGCACCTATGCGTACAGGGAGGCATATAAGGTTTTTGGAGAATGCTACTTTGTTGATGGTTCACCATGCAAAAACAGCAAAGTAGAGGTTTACAATGAAAAGGGGCAAAAAATTCTTGAAACATCAACTGATGAAAAGGGAAAATATAGTTTTAAAACAAATGAAAAGGGAACATTGAAAATAGTAATTCCTGCAGGAGAAGGACACAGGGCTGAGTATAAGTTGGTGGATAGTGGCTCGGGAATGGTGGATAGTGAAAGAAAGGAAAAGAGACAGTCTAAAACAGACAGTGTGAAGAGTGTAGGTGTAAGTGCAAGTGTAGGTGTAAGTGCAAGTGCAGGTGAAAATGCAGGTGCAGGTAAAGTTGAAAATAAGCTTACAAATGAAGAGATTAAAAAGATAGTTGAAGAGGCAATGGAGACAAAAATTCAAGGTTTAAGGGCTGAACTGATGGACTTAAGAAAGCAGATGGATAAGGCAAGCATTAGGGACATAATTGGTGGAATTGGCTATATTTTTGGAATTTGGGGAATTATAATGCTTATTAAAAGAAGAAAAAATGCATCTTGAGGAATTCTCAGAAGGTAGAAGTCTTCTTCATAAATTAGATCCAAGAGTAAAAATATTAGTTTTCTCCGCATTTAGCATACTATGTGCAATATCAACAGGAATTAAAAATCCTTCGCTTTTCCTTCTTTACTCTTTAATTTTGCTTTTCATTGCAAAGCTAAAAATGAAGTCTGTTTTCACAAGGCTTTTTTTAGCAAACTTTTTTATAGCCTTTATCTGGATTTTTGTGCCTCTTAGCTACTCTGGTAATCCATATTTTTATGTTGGTCCACTTAAGATAAGTTATGAAGGACTTATTTATGCTCTTTCAATTACAATCAAATGCAATGCAATAATTATAGCTACAATAGCTCTTTTGTCAACTTCTTCAGTGTTTTCCCTCGCCCATGCTTTGGACCATTTTAAAGTTCCAAAAAAGCTGATAACAGTGTTTTTCCTTTTTTATCGCTACATAACAGTTATTCACGAGGAATATATAAAAATTAAGAGAGCAGTTTACGCAAGGGGGTTTGTTCCTAAAACAAATCTTCATACATATAAAACCTATGCATACATGGTTGCGGGAATTCTTATAAAAAGCTATGAAAGGGCAGAGGAGATTTACAAAGCAATGCTTTGCAGAGGCTTTAAAGGCTATTTTCCTCTTCTTGAGCACTTCAGAATGAAAAAAACTGATATAATATTTGGTATTGCATCTTTTGCAATTTTCATTTTTATTTGGGTTAAAAGTTGAAAGAGCCAATTATAAGACTTAGAAACATCACATTCAGCTACGAAGGAAGAAAAGTCTTTGATGACTTGAATTTTGACCTTTACGAAGGAGAAAGGGTTGGACTGATTGGTCCTAATGGTTCAGGTAAGACAACTCTTTTGTACATTATCATGGGACTTTTAAAACCTCAAAGAGGACTTGTTGAAATTTTTGGGAAAATAAGACAAACCGAAAAAGATTTCAGTGAGGTTAGGCAAAAAATAGGACTGCTCTTTCAGGACTCAGACAGTCAGCTTTTCTGCCCAACAGTAAAGGAAGACGTGGCATTTGGTCCATTGAATCTTGGAAAGACAAAAGCAGAGGCTTCAAAAATTGTGCATGACACACTTGAGCTGCTTGGATTAAAGGGTTTTGAAAACAGAGTTACTTTTAAACTATCAGGCGGTGAGAAAAAACTCGTTGCCCTTGCAACAGTTATTGCCATGAAACCAATTTGCTATTTGCTTGATGAACCGTCTGCTGGATTGGATGAAACTACAGTTGAAAAATTGATAGACTACTTAAAAAATCAAGCAAATACCTATCTGATAGTGTCCCATGATAAAAAATTCATAGAATCAGCGACTGAAAAAATTTATAATTTAAAAGATGGGCAGTTAAGAGAAATGAGGTGACCCAAAAATAGAGATAGAAATCCAAAAATTGGCATAACCATTTGAAAATTAAGCATTTTTTGCTGTCACTTCGAGCATCCGAAGGATGCGAAGCAATCTCTTTGAAGGGGAAAAGGCAAGATTGCTTCCTCCTCGCTTCGCTCGGAGTCGCAATGACGGGGAGGAGAGTGAGACTGCTTCGCCCCAGATTGCCACGCTATCGCTCGCAACAGGGGGCTCGCAGTGACGAGTGTCTATCGCTATTTTTGGGAGGTGAAATTATGGATGAACTATCAAAGGAATATGTTATAGATTTTTTTACAAAGCGTTTTATACATTTCAAAGATAAGCCCGAGGCTGTGGGATGGACACCGCAGGGACAACTGCTTCGTTATAATGCTGTGCTTGAGTTATTAAATCCGCTTGGGAAAAAACTTCTTGATTTTGGCTGTGGTAAGGGTGATTTTTATGGTTTTTTAAAGGAAAAGGGTATTAATTGTGACTATACAGGCATAGATATTAATCCGTATCTTATTGACCTTGCAAGAAAAAAGTATAAAGATGCCAGATTCTTTGTTCAAGACATTGAAAATGAGCCTCTAAACGATGATTTTCACTACACCATTGCCATAGGAGTTTTTAATCTTGCCATTGAAGGTGCAGAAGCTATTATGAATAGATGCTTGAAAATTCTTTTCAAACATACGACTGAGAAACTTATCTTTACCTGCCTCAATAAGAAAACATCGCTTAAGGACATAGGATTGGTCTATTACGACAAAAAATATCTTGAGACCCTTGCAGAGGATTTTCAATGTAAGTATCAAGTTATAGACGATCTCATTGAAGGAGATATTTTTCTTATACTTGAAAAATAGCCATCTGTTTGATTTAAACCATTAGGTTCATTTTGACAATTTTATTAAGTGTCATGGCGATGCTTTAGTAAAAAATTTCCTCTTCCTATTATAAAAAGCTTGCATTGGCAAGCCAAGTGTTCTTTTACCCCACTTCATCAACTTTTGAATAAAAAAATTTTAAAATCAATGAGTTATAATTTTTAGATTAGCCTACAAAATTCTCTCGCACTTTCGTAAGTTCTGAAAATCTTATCCCCTACTCCCAATATTCTAAGTATCTTTTTATGTTCCTCCTTAGCTTTGCTCATAATCCTTATTTTCTCCCCCTCTATCTCAAAACCTCCTATCCCTATCTCATAAAATTTGTCCAAACACATTGCTGTCCAAAATAATCTAAACTCATAAAAAACATCCGCATAAAATAAGACTTTTGGACAAGAAAATTTGCTTTTTCAAAATCAGGTTACCCCCCTTTCTTTTTATTTGCTGTCCAATTAAACAAGTCTAAATTTTAACTGTTCTATTTGAGGCTCAATTTGCGGTGTCTCTGTCGGTTTATTTATCCATTCCCATAAATTCCTATATGTAAATAGGTTTAGTCTCAACAATGCAACTAGATTACTTAATGACCATCCAAATGTTGATAACTCTTTCAGATACTTCAGTATCAGTATCGCTATTAATGCCGTCCATATCTGTATCTTAAGTGCATTCGCTGATGTCCCTACAAAGGTTTTTACTCTTAGATTTTGTTTCAATGTCTTAAAAAATCTGCCCTGCCATCTGTCTTTGTATATCTCTGATATGGTCGTTGCACCAAAGTTCAGTTGGTTCGTGAGTAGCACAACTGTCTCTTTTGTTTCCTTATCCATGACCTCTATCCTCCGTAGCTCATATGGACAGTCTTGCTCTGCATAAAAACCCTTAAGCTTGATTATCTCATCCCGAATTATGTTTCTGTTCTTTGGCACTGGTAGGCTCTTTATCACTTTATAAGAGGCGTTGTCTTTTAACCTTGTTACAAAATATACCCCCTCCTCTGTCCATCTACCAAATAAAGCATAGTCAACACACCCTCTGTCTATTACTACTATGGCACCAGAACAAAATTGAAGTCTCCTTAATATTTTTACTTCGTGCACTTTACCTTCTGTTATATGCGCATATTCAGGTAAATATCCTGAGTGGTCAAGTAGTAAATGCAACTTTACCGCACCTTTAGTCTTTCTGAATTTTGCCCAGTCAAATACTGTTGCACACAACTCTATTACAGATGCATCAAAGCTCATTAGCTTGTTCTTAAATCTGAATTTCCTCTTGCCAGTAAATTTAGACTGACATCTCTGAAGAAGCATATAAAATACTGCTTGAAAAAGTTCCCACGGTCTGTGTTCATTTGCATAGGCAAGGGTAGAGCTCTTTGGAGCTTCTTTTATACCAAGATGCCTTAACTTACCAACGCAACTGGCAAGTCCATTACATATCTCTCTTAGAGAATGCGCCTGCCCAAGTTGACAAAATAACATAGCTACAAATTGCCCCCAACTCGTAAACCCTTTTGCTCTACGCTCAGCTTCTGTCTGCTTTGACTGACTTCTCAAATTCTAATCTTGGAAAAAGGGATAGAATTTGACTGAAAATACTGCTATACTTATTCATATACACCTCCAATCTGGGTCTTTAATTTTAAGCTAAATGTTTATCTATTTTACCCAGATCGGAGCTTTTTAAAAAATTTATTTTGGACAAGAGTGATCTAACATACAATGACAGCAAAAAAATACTTAATTTTCAAATGGTTATACCAATTATTGGATTTCTATCGCTATTTTTGGTAAGTTCTTCAATACAGACAGAAAGTATTGGATGAAGCCTTTCTGCACATATAAAACCTGAAAGTTTAAGGCACTGTCTCAATAGTTCAATATGTTGCCAATTGTACTTCTTTTTTCTTTTAGAGTTTTTCTGAGTATTTTTCATTTTTGTATGATATTGTCCTGTCAAATACTTTTTTTCAAATCTTTTCAGTCTCTTCTGAGCTGTAGATATTGAAATACCTGAGATTTCAGCATACTGTCTGATAATTTCAGATTTTTTGTTTTTTGATGCGCTTATGTAGTTTTTTATCAACCTTGTCATTAATTGCATATCAAACTCCTGTATCATGTTTTGTCCTCCTGAGTTTAGTTGTTTTGACTCAGGAGATATTTTAGCATTTTACGGACATTTTATTTTTATCTATCCATCTATATTTCACGGACATTTTTTATTATCTAATGCGATAACTTGACATTTAAAATAATTTTGTGTATTATATACTAAATTATCTTTGTAAGAAAGGAGGCTTACTGTGGAAGCACCAAGTTTTTTACACATGTTAATTCCTTCTGTCCCAGCTTACGTTAGCCATTCTTGGTTAGCCATGGTTTTAATTATTGTAGTTGCTTTAATTGTTAAGAACAATCTTAAGATGGTTCCATCAGCTCTTCAAAATGTTATGGAAGTTCTATTTGAATTTCTACGGGGACAGGCTTTAACAAGCATTGGACCTAAGTGGGCAGATAAGTTTTTGCCTTTGCTTGGAACTCTTTTTATTTATATTTTAGTAGGCAATTTTTTTGGTCTTATTCCAGGTTTTGAGTCGCCCACATCCAATGTTAATGTTACCTTTTCTATGGCAATTCCCGTGTTCTTCATTTATCAGTATATGGGCTTCAAGGTTCACGGAATTCGCTATCTTGAACATTTTCTTGGTCCAATCAGAAGCGTTTATGCTATTCCATTTATGATGTTTATGTTTGTCGTTGAATGGATAACCCATTTGGCAAGACCATTAACACTGGGTGTCCGACTTTTCGGTAACATGTTTGGTAAGCATCTACTTTTGATGGTTCTCGGAATTCTTGCTCCACTAATAGTTCCTGTTGCATTTTTAGCTCTTGGAACATTAGTTAGCGTCCTTCAGGCATACGTTTTTATGTTATTAACAGCAGTTTATATAGCTGGTGCTGTTGAGGAGCATCACTAAAATAAAAAAAGAAAGGAGGGAGTATCAATGAGAAAGCTTTTTGTAGTTCTTTTTGCTGCTCTTGTTGTTGTTCTTACTGCTTCAGTAGTTTTTGCTGCTGAGTCAGATCCAGCAAAGCTCAATTATTACGGCTATGCTACAGCTGGCGCATTAATAGGACTTGGTGCAGCAGCAGGTGGTGGAGGAGCTGGAATGGGACAGGGTCTCAGAGGTATTCTTGAAGGTTCCGCAAGAAACCCTGGAGTCAGTGGAAGACTTATGACATTCTTCATCGTAGGTCTTGCATTGATTGAGTCATTGGTCATTTATGTTCTCGTATTTGTTCTTATTACCTTCTACGCAAATCCTTTTGTGAAGTAATTTTAGTTAATTTTTCTTCTAAAGGGAGGCAAAAGCCTCCCTTTTTTTATTTCAATACCATTAATAACAAAATTTCTCTCTCTTTTCTACTCTGCAAAAATTATTTTATCTAAATTGAGCGATTTTTATATAAAAACATTGTTAGCCTGTTATTAAGTACTGCTTGAGAATTTTTGAGATTGCTTCGGGCACGAGACTGTAGCGAACCGAAGGCGTGGCGATCCGGTTGCGATGACGAAAAGGGGAGTGCTATCGCAAGGATGATTAAGGGTTTTATTGCAAACCTGCCGAAAGGTATGCGTAGCGATCTCTCTTCCTTAATGCTCCATCTTGATATTGCTGGCAGTGCAAAGCACTGTGTGGCATTCCCGTTCCTTATTGAGAGAGAAAAAACGAGATTGCTTCGGATGCTAACGCACCCTCGCAATGACACCCCCTCCGTCATCACGAGGCTTGCGAAGCAAGCCGAAGTGATCCCTCTTTCGGTGTATAAAAAAGACGAGATTGCTTCGCTTCGCTCACGATAACGAATTAACAAAGGTTTTGTAAATAATAACTCAATTTAGAACCAAAAAGCATTATAAACGATTGGTGATTGATAAAGATTTAAAAAAAATACAGCGATTGGTTGGTATTTCTTTTACTTTTCCCACCTGTTCTCACATACACATACACATACAAATCTTTTAGTGATTAGGAGACATTCTTATTATGTCTGAATTTTTTCCGTAATTAAGAATGTCTAACATCGCATTTAATGATTTAACATGTAAGTTTTCAAATGTAGTAGAGTCTTTCAATTCTCCGAAATTGAAACCAGAGAGAAAAATTAGTGATTTGTATATTTTCTTTGATGTTTTCATTGTCGGAATTGATTCCACTATACTTTGCTCAAAGAATCGGTCGCTTACTTTTTTCACTCTTTTACTAATTGCCATTATTTGAAGCCAGTATAGTCTATCCACCATCCTGTCTGCTTTGAGTTCAAAAATCATATGCTGTAAAGGATTGAGGTCTTTTATTTCCTTATGAAGAACAGCATCTGCTGCAAGATGAGTCAGAAATCCATAGGCAAAAGCTTGTTCTTCGGGTGTTTTAGCGTCTTCAAGAAGATTTAAGCCAGTTTTCCATGAATGGGGATTTTTGCTTTCTGGAAGATACTTTTTGCCTATTACAACATCTGGAAGCAAATTACCGTATATAAAGTATTGTTGGTAATTATTTATAAGTGGCACAAGGGAAATTGGAATAAGATGGATAAAATTAAAAGTCTGCTGCGCCAAATATGCATGAGACAATGGTCCCCATGCATATGAGGTTTCGGGATAAAAAAATACAAGTATAAATAAAAAAATTACTATCATGCTTTGCCTCTGTTGTAAATATTCATTGCCTTTTCAACACCCTCGTCAAGTATTGTAACAATTGCATCAGTGGCTTGTAAAACTTTTTCTTCAATAAGTGGTTTTTCTTCTTTAGAAAAAGGACTTAATACATAATCTGAAATATCTCCATCAGAGGGTTTGTCAATTCCTATTCTAATCCGAATAAAATTATGATTGCCAATGGAATTGATTATTGACTGTACTCCTTTGTGACCACCAGATGAGCCAGATTTTTTAATTTTTATTTTTCCCACTGGCAAATCTAAATCATCATGAATCACTATTAAAGAGTTAGGCAGATTTTTTAATATTTTATCATTTGCAACTTTATTCACTGCCCTTCCACTTAGGTTCATATAAGTAAGTGGTTTTAATAAAATAACATCTTTATCTTTAATTTTGCCTTCTGCAATTAGATAATCATCATGTTCCCTAAAACTAAAATCAAATTTTTCAGCTAACTCATCAATTACTCTGAATCCCACATTATGTCGTGTGTTTCTATATTTTCTACCAGGATTGCCTAACCCGACTA
The DNA here is from genome assembly GCF_054657355.1 of Thermodesulfovibrio hydrogeniphilus. Taxonomy (NCBI): domain Bacteria; kingdom Pseudomonadati; phylum Nitrospirota; class Thermodesulfovibrionia; order Thermodesulfovibrionales; family Thermodesulfovibrionaceae; genus Thermodesulfovibrio; species Thermodesulfovibrio hydrogeniphilus. The sequence goes on along the minus strand of NZ_BAAHYW010000001.1, from coordinate 1,281,139 downwards.
TTAATACCATTTAAAGAGCTGTTATTCTTCTTCCTCCTCTTTTTCAGCTTTCTTGCCTTTCTTTATAACTTCTGGTTCAACAGTTTCTTCTGTGGATGGAGTTATTTCTTCTTCAGATTCAACTGTTACTGTTGCAATAACTTCATCTGGATCAGAAATGACCTTAATTCCTTCCTCAAATTTTAAATCTCTAACATGCACAGCATCCCCGACTTCTAATTGGGAAACATCAACTTCTATGTGTCCAGGTATTTTTTCTGGAATCGCTTCAATTTCAATTTCTGTAATTCCGTGCTGAAGAATACCTTTGTCCTGTTTAACTCCAATTGGTTCTCCAATTAACACTATTGGGATTGTAACCCTGAGTTTTTCAGTGGCACTAACCTCCATGAAATCAACATGCAATAATTTGCCTGTAACTGGATCTACTTGATAATCTTGCAATATTGCCTGTTTTTCACTATCCTCAATCTTCAAGGTAACAAATATTTTTTCCTTTGTGGCAATATTCATGAAGGGAAGAATTTCCTTTGCGGCAATCTGTATAGGAGTTGAATTGCCATCTTTATAAATAACGCAGGGAATGTATCCCTCTCTTCTTAATTGTCTTGCAGCTCCTTTCCCTTTTTTCTCCCTCTTAGATACTTGTAGCACAAATTTTTCCATCTTCCATTCCTCCTTTACACAAATAATGAACTTATTGAAGTTTCTTCATGAATTCTCTTTATTGCCTCACCTAAAAGATGGGCAACTGTAAGAACTTCTATTTTAGGGCATTTTTCCTTTTTATCTCCAATTGGGACTGTATCAGTAATAATAACTTTTTCCAATACCGAATCATTTAGTCTTTCTATGGCAGGTCCTGAGAGCACACCATGTGTGGCTGCTGCAAAAACTCTTTTTGCTCCCTTTTCTAATAATGCCTTTGCTGCCTGTGTTATTGTGCCTGCAGTGTCTATCATATCGTCAATAAGAATGGCATCTTTGTCCTTCACATCTCCTATAACATGCATTACTTTTGAGACATTTGGAGCATCTCTTCTTTTATCAACAATTGCAAGGGGAGCATCTATTTTTTTCGCAAATACTCTCGCCCTTTCTGTGCCTCCAGCATCTGGAGAAACAACGATGATATTATCAAGCTTGTTTTTTCTAAGATAATCTAAAAAAACAGGTAGCGCAATAAGATGATCAACTGGAATATCAAAAAATCCCTGAATTTGTCCTGCGTGTAAATCAATAGATAGAACTCTGTTAGCTCCGGCAACTGTTATTAAGTTTGCAATCAGTTTTGCTGAAATAGGAACTCTTGGTTGGACTTTTCTGTCCTGTCTGGCATATCCATAATAGGGAATTACTGCTGTTATTCTTCTTGCTGAAGCTCTCTTAAGGGCGTCAATAAGAAGTAAAAGTTCCATGATATTCTGGTTTACAGGAGGGCATGTAGGCTGAATTATAAATGCGTCTGAGCCTCTGATGTTTTCCTTAATCTGCACCATTATTTCGCCATCGCTGAAAGTAGTAACAGTTGTTTCTGTTAACGGGGTTTGTAGATACTCGCTAACTTTTTTTGCAAGTTCTGGATTAGCATTACCTGTAATCAGTCGTATTCCGTTCGGCATTATAGCAAACTCCTAAAATAAAAATTAGCCCTCCTATGAGGGCTTTTTTATTAACTGGGGAGGCAGGATTCGAACCTGCGAATGGCGGATCCAAAATCCGCTGCCTTGCCGCTTGGCGACTCCCCAAGTATTTAAATCATTTTTTTTCAAGCTACAAGGGTCTGTACAGCCCTGCACCAGTATCCTGAAAAGGCCTCAGAGGCGGCTAAAGCCTCTTCTTTACTACTAAATAAACCAAATACTGTTGAACCACTTCCACTCATCAGGCTTGCTTTTGCACCTAAAGTCAAAAGTCTTTTTTTTATCTTATCTATCTCGGGATATTTCTGTAATACAACCTTCTCAAGGTCATTCCACAGAGTTAATTTTTCATCCCCGCGAACAAGTAATTCATACAACTGCCAAATATTATTATTAATTTTTTCATAAATTTCTGTCAATTCTCTCGTGAGGGTTAGAGAATTATAAGCCCATTTTGTTGAAATACTAAAAGGTGGTTTTACAAGCAATAGAGTATGAGATTTCTTAATTTCAAGGGGTTTAACTATGTCACCTCTTCCCTCAACAATGCATAGGGGAAGATTGAAGAAGAAAGGAATATCACTTCCTAATTTTGCTCCTATTTGTTGAAGCTCTGAATTGCTTAATCCAATTTGCCACAGTTTATTAATTGCTTTCAGTGTTGCTGCAGCGTCAGAACTTCCACCAGCCAATCCAGCACCTATGGGAATTTCTTTGTTTAAGGTTACCTTTATACCTCTGTTTATACCTGTGTAGTCTTGAAAAGCTCTGATTGCCTTATAGATAAGATTATTTTCCATTTTGATTGGCATGTTGCAAATAATTTCCACTCTATCTGAATCATCAAATATCATAGTGTCATATAAATCTATTGCATGAATAAGAGAGATTATGTCATGATAACCATCTTGTCTTTTTCTTAGAACAGAAAGAACCCAATTGATCTTGGCTGGTGTTTTAATAGTAAGCATTAATTTTTAAGAAATTTTTTGATGTTTCTTATTTTTTCCTCAACTCTTTCTTTTAACCCAATCTCTTTTTCATGATACTTAAGAGCCTCTTGCCAAGCATTCAATGCCTCCTGGAAGTTGCCGAGGTCTTTATAAACATCTCCGAGATGTTCAAGAATAACAGGGTCATCTTTCACATATTTTATTGCTTCAACAAGATATTTCAATGCAAACTGCTTATTGCCGAGCTTGAAATGAACCCATCCCAAGCTATCTAAATAATAGCCATTGTTTGGCTTTATTTTCACTGCCTTTTCAATCAAACGGAGGGCTTCCTCAAGATTGATACCTCTGTCAGCATAACTATAACCCAAATAGTTTAAAGCTTCTGCATGCTCAGGATTTATGGAGATAACTTTTTTCATAAATTGCTCAGTTTTTTCAAAAATTCCAAGCTTATCAAATACTACTCCTGATAGGAAGTTAATATCAACATGGTCTGGAAATTTAATTAAAGCCTTTTCTGCATAATTTTTTGCAATCTCATATTCTTTCATCTCCATAGAAGTTTCTATGGCATAAATATAAATCTCAGGCACATCATCTGCAAACTGTAGAACTTCGTCATAGATATTTAAGGCTTCTTTATATTTTTTTTGTTTCAGATAAACGGTTGCAAGATTAACAAAGGCATTAACTTGTTTAGGATTAAGAGATATTATTCTTTTCAGAATATTCTCGGCTTCAGCAAACTTTCCTGTTTCTATATAATTCAATGAAAGATAATAAAGGAGATTTAGGTCATTTGGATGTTTTGAAAGAAGATAATTGAGCTCTTCTGAAGCTCTATCAAATTGTTTTGTCTGCAAATATAGAATTGCAAGTTTTTCACTAATCTGTTCTGACTCTGATTTTTGTCCTTTAAGGGCTTCAAGTTCTTCAATTGCCTGTTTGAATGATTTACGGGATATGTATAAATTAATCAGTCTCTCTCTGGCAAAAAGATTTTCAGGATTTATCTGAAGTGCTTTCTTAAAATAAGACTCTGCCTCCTTTGAATTCCCTCTAATCTCTTCTATTACTCCAAGATTGGTATATGCAGGTTCATAATCGGGATTGATAGCGATGATTTTTTGAAAAGTTTCGCTCGCTGATTTGAAGTCCTTTTTTTCAATATAAATTACACCTAAGAAGTGCAAAGCCATAATATTTTCATCATCTTCTTTAAGCATGAGCTTAAAGGCTTCTTCCGCTTTATCTAACATTCCTCCTGATAGATAAAGATTGCCAATTTTTGCAAGAATTTCAGTTTTGTTGGCAACCTTATCGATTATTTTTTCATAAACGCTGATAGCTTCCAAGATTTTCTTTTCTTTAATGTAAATTGCAGCACGCACTTTTAGGGCTTCAATATTATCAGGTGAGTTTTGTAAAGCATCCTGAATGAGTTCCTCTGCTCTTTCTATCTGTTCTACTTTTAGATAAGCATTGGCAAGAATTATTTTTAGGAATACTGACTGAGGAGCAGATTTTAAAGCCTGCTCATAATATGAAATTGCAGAAGTTATATCTCCATTAATTTCAGAATAGTATCCAGCAATAAAAGGATAATATGAATCCTCTTCAGCAAAGACCAAAACTGGTATAAATAAAACGAAAAAAGCTACTATTAATGCACGGAACATATAATATTATGGCACAACAATAGGTAATAAAAAAAGGGGAGAAAAATCTCCCCCTTTTGCTCATGTAAAGAGACACTTAGCAAGAACTCTTGCACTTGCAGGTAGGCATAGCCTTTCCTGATACTTTCCTAATCATGGCGTACCTCCCTTTCATAGGGATTTAAACCTCTTCATGAGGTTCATAGAGCTTCATGCTCTAAATTCATTATATCAATTTTTTGTAAAAAAATCACAAAATCAATTATCATTAATTCATGAAGCCCAAGTTAAAAAGAGTATTCCAATGCCAAAGCTGTGGTTATATCTCTCCCAAGTGGATAGGTAAATGTCCTGATTGTGGAGCGTGGAACAGTTTTGTTGAAGAAGTGATTGATAATGCGCAAGCTTCTGCAAAAAAAACAGAATTATCTGTTAAACCTCTTTCTATATCCTCCATAGAGATTTCAGTTTCAGACAGAATCTCAACAGGTATCGGAGAGCTTGACAGAGTTCTTGGCGGTGGGATTGTAAAAGGTTCTTTTGTGCTGATCGGCGGTGATCCTGGCATAGGAAAATCTACAATAATGTTACAGGTTGCTAATAACATTGCCCAAAATTATGGGAAGGTGCTTTATGTCTCAGGAGAAGAGTCTCTGTCGCAGATAAAACTCAGAGCAGAGAGGCTGCAAGCAAAATCAGATGATATTCTTCTTCTTAGTGAGACACTCGTTGAAAAAATTATTGACTGTGCACATGATATTGAACCATCTTTGTTGATTATTGACTCAATTCAGACTGTTTATACTGAGGAAGCAGTTTCAGCACCTGGAACAGTCAGTCAGATAAGGGAGTCTGCAGCAAAATTTATGAATTTTGCCAAACGGACAGGCACTCCTGTTTTTCTGATAGGACATGTTACAAAGGAAGGCGCAATTGCTGGTCCTCGTGTTCTTGAGCATCTTGTTGATACAGTGCTTTATTTTGAAGGAGACAGAGGCTATGCATACAGGATTTTAAGAAGCGTAAAAAACAGATTCGGACCCACAAATGAGATAGGAATTTTTGAAATGACAAGTGAGGGACTTCACGAAGTTGAAAATCCCTCAGCAATATTTCTATCGGAGCATTCCTCCTCAAGTGGTTCAGCAATTACAGCTACTATGGAAGGAACAAGAGCAATTCTTACAGAAATTCAAGCACTTGTTACTCCTTCAAATTTTGGAATGCCAAGAAGAAATTTCATCGGCGTTGATTACCAGAGAGTCAATCTCCTTGTAGCTGTTTTAGAGAAAAGGGGTAGAATAAATTTTGCAGGAGCAGATATTTTTGTAAATGTTGTCGGAGGACTTAAAATAACTGAGCCAGCCTCTGATTTAGCAGTCATATCTGCAATAATCTCATCATTTAGAGATGTTCCTTTGCCAGAGGGGATGGTAATTTTTGGAGAAGTTGGATTAAGTGGTGAAGTGAGAGCAATCTCGCAGGCAGAGCTTCGCCTTAAAGAAGCAGCAAGAATAGGAATGACAACTGCAATCATACCAAAAAGCAATCTTGAAAGAATGAAAGAAAAAATTAAAATAAAAATCAATGGAGTGGGGTCAATAAATGAACTTATTGAAATTATTAACAGTTAGCCTTATTGTTTTTTTAATATTTGGATGTGCAGAAAAAAAACCAGTTGCTTTAAAGGAGTTTGAAGCAGAGGATTTACAGGATTTTATCTCTAAGATGAAAAATTACAATTTCATTGAAAGCAGTTTAAATATTCAGTATGAAGCAAAAAACAGTGTTCTCACAGGCGATGCTTTGCTGAGGATTACTGAAAAGGAACTTTTACTAAGAGTATATTACATGGGATTTCCCGCAGGAGAGCTTTATGAGGAAAGCGGAGAGGTAAGTTCGACTCTTTTGATTGAAAAGGATAGATTAAAACAGCTAGCATTAGGCATAAGAAAGGCTTTCATATGGTGGAATGGTGATTTCTCAATAGAGGAAGATGAAAATTATTACATTTTAAAAGAAAAGGACGGAAGAACTGTGCTTCTTTCAAAAGCAGGCTTTATGCCAGTAAAACAAACTTTAAATATAGATGGACAGAGTGTTTTGATCAATTATGATGCATACAATAAGATTACAACAGAAAATGGAACTGTTTTAAACATGCCTTCCAACATTGTTGTTTATTACAAAAATCGGACTCTTAAAATAAAAGTGGAAAAAATTAAGCTGAAAAGTGAGCCGTGAATCGTGGATGGAGGCTGGAGATTAAAGGATAATGGGGAAAAAATTAGGTCAGCATTTTCTAAGAAACATTGAAATTCTTGAAAGAATAATAAGTGTCTCTGGAATAACTTCTTCTGACACAGTGGTTGAAATAGGTCCTGGCATGGGTGACCTAACAGCAGAACTGCTTAAGCATGCAAAGGAAGTAATTGCCATTGAGATAGACCAGAATCTTTTCAAAATTCTAAAAGAAAGATTTGTCAACAGTGAAAATTTGAAACTTGTTAACCAAGATGCTTTAAAATTTCCATACGAACAACTCGGTCCTTTTAAGGTGGTTGCAAATATTCCATATTACATAACAAAGCCGATTATTTTCAGGCTTATTGAGGCAAAAAATCTTTTATCAATGACCCTTACCATTCAAAAAGAAGTCGCAGAAAGAATCAATGCAAAGCCTTCAACAAAGGCATATTCTGCCCTAAGCATCATAGCCCAGTATTACATGGAGACTGAGATTAAGTTTTACATTCCTCCCCATTTTTTCAGTCCACCGCCAGAAGTTACATCTGCAGTAATAAAAATGGATAGAAGAGATAAGCCTCCAGTTCAACTTAAAGATGAGAAGATTTTTTTCAGAGTAGTTAAATCAGCCTTCAGTAAAAGAAGAAAAATGCTTTCCAACTCTTTAAAGTCAATTATAGATGAACCGAAAGATTTTCTGATCAAAATAGGCATTGAACCTATGAAAAGACCAGAGGAACTCACAATTGAGGATTTTGCAAAGATTGCAAATGGAGTTTGCAATCTTTGCAAATCCTAATGCAAATTTTGCAAAATTTTTAATCCATCTTTTAGCCCAATTCATATAAAATCATCTACAAATCAATAGCTTTTCATTTTGGCACATTATTTGATTTATTAAAAACTGAAATGAGCGATTTTTTACATAAAACCTTTATTAGCCTGTCATTGAGAGCTTATTGTAAAACGAGGGTGGCAATCTCCTCACTGCAAAAAGAAAGACGAGATTGCTTCGTCGCTGTTGCTCCTCGCAATGACGAAGAAGGTAGTCATTGCGAGGCATCCGTAAGGATGCCGAAGCAATCTCTTCTTTTATCTTTTTACTTCTTATGTCTCATGTCTTATGTTTTACGAATATTTAGAGATTGCTTCCCTCTCGATTTGCTCAGAGTCGCAATGATGGAAAGGAGCGAAGACTGTCACAAGCTGAAGTCGCAGCAGCCATCTGCAATAACATTTGAGAATCGCTCAATTTAGGCAAAAAAACAACAAAGAAAGGAGGTGAGGAGGATGAAAAAGCTATCAATTACTATATTGAGTGTGCTTGTTGTTTTTATAATGATAGGTGCATCAGCTTATGCATGGAAGGGTGGTGGTCCTGGATATGGAGGACAAGGTTGTCCATGTTATTCTTCGGTTGATCCTGCAAAGGCTCAACAGTTTTACAATGATACCACACCCATTAGACAAAAGATGCTTCAATTAAGAGGGGAGCTTATGCAACTTTATGCCCAGCCAAATCCTGATTGGAATGCAATTTCCAAGAAACAGCAAGAAATGGTTCAAGTGAGGACAGAGTTACAAAAAAGAGCTCATGAGTATGGACTGCCATATGGGAAAATGGGTATGCACAGATGTGGCAGAGGATGGTAAAATTAATAGGCTATTAAGCATGAAAACAAAAAATAGGAGGTATATTTATGAGAAAATTAGCAAGTATCTTGGTTATCACAGCTGTTGTAATTGCATTCGCAGGAGTATCATTTGCCCAGAAAGGTATGGGACCACACTATCCTGTTGGAGTAGACCCTGAAAAGGCGCAACAGTATTGCAAAGAGATTCAGCCACTTTATCAGAAGGACATTCAACTCAGGGGAGAACTTTTAACTCTCTGGGCACAACCAAATCCTGACTGGAACGCAATTAAGCAAAAAGAGCAGGAAAGGGCTAATCTTAGAGTAGAGATGCACAAAAAAGCTCATGAAATGGGACTTCCTCATGGATATGGTGGCAAAAGAGGATTAAATGTTAGAAGAATATGTGGATGGTAAGGCATTTGGGGGCGAAAGCCCCCCTTATAATAATGTTGGGCGTGTTTATGATAAGTATATTAATAACTACCGGTGAAGTTGTATCAGCACATGACTGGGAAGAGCAATATGACCCCAATACTGAAATTACAATCAAAGGCAAAATCTCAGAAATAATTATTAGAGAACATGGACCTGTAATTTTAGGCGTTATTAAAGATAATAGAATTTATAATGTCTTAACCGCTCCCTATTGGTATTTTGAACAGGAAAGGATACAATTGAACACAGGCGAGGAAGTAGTTGTTTACGGAGCTAAATTTTTCTCAAGAAGGGGAGAAAAGTTTTTAATGGCAAGAGAAATCCACAATATTAGCACAGGAAAAATACATACTTTTCGGGACGAATCTTTACATCCATGCTGGAGAGGTAGAGGAAAACACAGAAAATTCAACCCTCAATAGCAGTTTTTTCAGTTGATTCAATCATTCCCATGCTTTCTTCCTTGCCTATAAAAGTATCCATATCAAGAAGTATGATTAGTCTATCTTCAAGTTTAGCAATCCCTCTTATGAACTCCGAGCTTACAGAGTAAGTCATAGGCGGTGGAGGCTCAACGATATCTGTTGATATTCTTAAAACTTCATTAACTGAGTCAACTATTAACCCAATAGTTATTCCCTGAATATCCATAATCATAATTCTCTGGCTTGATTTTTCTTCTTCCTCTGGTAGTCCAAATTTCTTCCTTAAACTTACAACAGGAATAACCTTACCTCTCAAATTAATAACTCCCTCAACATAATATGGTGCATTTGGCACTCTTGTAATTTCTTTCATTCTATTTATTTCTTGCACTTTAAGAATATCCACAGCATACTCTTCATTTGCAAGGGTGAATGTTACAAGTTGTAGAATTTTTGATTCTGTCTTTATTTTTTTCTCAGTTGATACCAATGCATCGCTCATAATTAACCTCCTTCAAAACTATTTTTTGAAGTGTAACTTATTTTACATTTTAAGTTCAACTTATTATAGATATCCTGTGGTTACTATATTAAAATGTCATCTGTTTTTACTAAATTGAAATGTCACATATATGTTAACCTCCTTCTTTTAGGCAAGCAATCTAAAGGAAGGAGGTTTTATGGAGAAAAAAATACATTTTTACGGAGGAAGAGTTGAAGAGGTTTGAAGTAATGAATCAAGTCTTATCAGGCTTTTTAACCCTTAAACAAGCTCAGGAGATATTAGGGTTGAGTTACAGACAGGTTTTAAGGCTAAAGGAGAGGTTCAAGTTTCAGGGTTTTGAGGGACTTTTAAGGAAAATACCTGAGCCACCCACAGCCCTAAAGATTGACTCTTCCGTCAAGGATGAGATCATAAGCTTGAGAAAGTCCTTGTACTGGGATTTCAACATACTTCACTTTAAGGATAAACTTAAGGATGTTCATGACATTAACTTAAGCTATGAAAGTATAAGAAAGATATTGATACAGGAAGGGTTACATGAACCTAAGAAGAAAAGAAAAGTATACCGAAGGAGAAGGAGGATGCCTAAGGCAGGAATGCTTGTGCAGATGGATTCATCTCAACATAGGTGGATTGAAGGTATTGGGCAGCAATGGTGGCTTGTAGCAATGATAGATGATGCAGATGGATTTGTGTATGCTGAATTTCATCCATCTGAGACAGTATGGGCAAATATGTCAGTAATAAGAGCATATATAGAGCAAAGAGGTGTCTTTATGGCTTTATACACTGATAAAGCCTCTCACTTTAGGACAACAAGGCATGGAGGGCTTCACTATCATGTTGAAGTACAACATAAAGAAACCCAGATTGCAAGAGCATTAAATGAATTGGGGATTAAACTAATCAATGCAAATACTCCGCAGGCAAAAGGAAGAGTTGAACGTAAGTTTAGATTTTTTCAGGACAGGCTTATTAAGGAGATGAGATTAAGTGGTATAAGGGATTATGATGAGGCTAACAAGTTTCTCAAAGAGGAATTTCTTACATGGAGTAACAGTAGATACACTCTTTCTGTAGAGAGTCTTTATATGCCTGTGGCTACAGAAAAAGACCTTGACCTTGTCTTTTCAATAAAACATCCAAGAAAAGTGAACAAAGACAACACATTAAGATACTGTGGAGGAGTTTATCAGATACTTCCTGTAAAGGGAATTAAGAGCCTTGCAGGCAAATGGGTAGAGGTTTGTGAACTTAGAGACGGTAGAATGGAGATATTATGGGAAGGCAAACGTATAGGATATTCAGAAATAAAAGGATTAGATAAGACAGAAAAAGAGAGACTTAAAGAGAAAGAAGAGATTTTAAATCTCAGGACTTATATAGAGGAACAGAGAGAGCAGAAGGAAAAGAAGAAATATAAACCTGCAGCTAATCACCCTTGGAGGAGAAGCTTAAAATAAAATGTGACATTTTAATGTAGTAATAAAGTGTGACTTGACTTTAGTAATAACATACTTTTTGTGGTCAGAAACCAAAAAAATGGCTATAGAATACACATTTGAATAAATAATTTTTGCTGTCATTGTGATGCATCCGTCAGGATGCAGAATCAATCTCTTTATGCATAAAGGGAGATCACTTCGGCTTGCTTTACAAGCCTTGTGATGACAGGAAAAAAGTTATTGCGAGCCTGCCGTCAGGCAGGCGTGGCAATCTTGTTTCCTAACGAAATGGAGAAAGACGAGATTGCTTCCTCCTCGCTTTGCTCGGAGTCGCAATGACAGAGAGGTGTTCACCAATCACCATTTACCAATTAGAGACTGCTTCGCTCCAGATTGCCACGCTATCGCTCGCAACAGGGGGCTCGCAGTGACGAGTGTCTATCTCTATTTTTCATTACTGACAGTCATGATTTTCTATCGCTATTAAAGACATTTTTTGTATTTCAAACTTTTTTCTGTTATACTATAGAGCAATGGATATACATCAGCTCAAAGTTTTTATTTCTGTTTACAAAACTCGTAGTTTTTCAAAAGCAGGAGTAGAACTTTATCTGACTCAGCCTACTGTGAGTGAACATATTAAAACTCTTGAAAAAGAACTAAATACTAAATTGTTTGACCGAATTGGCAAAACAGTTATACCTACAAAAGAAGCTGAAGTTCTCTTTGAATATGCATTAGACATTATCCAACGAATGGATAATCTTAAGGATTCTTTTCAAAGAGCAATAAAAACGCCATCTGGTGAAATGTTTGTTGACTCAAGTAGTATCCCGGGGACATATATTTTGCCAAATTTGATATCCCTATTTAAACAAAAATTTCCAAATATTTCTATAAATATAAGTGTTTCTGATTCAAAATCTGTGATTGAAAATCTGATTTCTGGGCAAATTCTTCTTGGTGTTGTTGGAACAAAAATAAATAACCCTGCGATAAACTATACACCTTTTATGGATGATGAATTAGTAATCGCAAGTCCTAATTTTATAGGAAAATCACACATTACCCCTGAGGAGCTTCTTGATTACCCTTTCATTATGAGAGAAGAGGGTTCGGGAACAAGAAAAGAGATGGAGAATTGGTTAAATAAAATAGGTATAAACATCGCATCATTGAAAGTTGTTTGTACATTGGGAAGCACTGATGCTGTAAAGCAGGCAATAAAAAACGGGTTAGGGATATCAATACTTTCAATACATGCGATTAAGGATGAAATAGAATGCAAAAAATTAAAGGCTATCAGAATCAAAAATTATGAGATGAAAAGAACTTTTTACATTATTACTCACACAAAAAGAAACCTGCCTTATATATATAAACTTTTTTACGACTTTTTGATAGAAAAAGCCTTTACTTTATAATGCTGTCTAATCCTTCAGGAGAGAATCCAACAGCCCTTTTTCCATTGTACGAAATAAAAGAGGGAGTACCGTTTATCTGAATTTGGCTCATAAGCGCTATTGATGCTTCAATCTTTTTCTTTCCCTCATCACATAACTGCCCTTTCCAATCAGAGTTTAAATAACCCTGATAATCCATGCCTGAACAAACTGCTTTGATAGATTTATCTTTTGCTTGAGGATGTAATTGCTCAAGGGGGAAGAAAATGACTTTTACCTCAACCTTTCTTGAATCTGCCCACTCTTTCACAGCCTGTTTTGATCTCTCACAAAATGGACAGTCTGGATCAGTAATCAAGTATACATATTTATTTGCACCCTCAGGTTTGTAGGAAAATGCAACAACCTTTTCTATCTCCGCGGAGAAATTCTGAAAAATACTCTGCTGTAAGCGTGCAAGGGTAGCTTTGTTTAAAAATTCGCCGTTTTGATAAACATCTCCAAATAGGAATGTTTTACCATCTGGAAATGCATAAAATACATTGATATGCCCTGCTTTCTGAATTACAATCTGACAAAGATTAGTCCCTTTTATATCATTTTTTTCAACTAACTTATCAAAATCAATCTTTAATGCGCTCTTTATAGCATCCTCTTTAATGTTTGAACAAGGATTAGAGGACATATTACAACTTACAAGGACTAACAGACAAAATACAAAGAAAAGCCTAAATATTCTCATTTTTCACCTCGTTTGTCTTTTTTTTAAGTCTAACAGATATGAGGACATACAAGTCAATAAAAATTGAATAAGCTAAACTTAAATTGGGATATTTTCGTAGAAAACCTTTGTTAGCCTGTCATTGGAAACCTAATGATTTTTTCTGTCATCGCAAAGAAGCCGTTCTTTTATAACGTTGCGAGCGAAGGAATCTAAAAAGGCGAGATTGCTTCGTCGCTTCGCTCCTCGCAATGACTCCTCTTTGTCATCACGAGGCTTACGAAGCAAGCCGAAGTGACCTCTCTTTTTGTGACGGGGGATTGAAAGACGAGATTGCTTCGCTCGCAATGTTCCGTGTTAATTTGTCAAGTATTTTTTTCCATTCATTGCAATTTCTTCATTGTATGGTATCCCACTTTTTAAAACTCCATATACCTGCCTTATTAGTTTATGGGCTACTGCTATCAATGCCTGCATCTTGCTCTTGCCCCTTTGTATCATCCTCTAATACAATGCTTTGCATGCCTTATTATATCTCATCGCTGACATCGCTGCCATATACAATATCTTCCTTATATATGCACTCCCCTTCTTCTGTATCCTCCCCTTTTTCTTTACACTCTTGCCCGATTCATATACTCTCGGGCTTATCCCTATATAACTGCCTACTGCCTTTACTCTGTCAAAATTTTCAAAACATCCAAGCATTGATACTGCTATGCATGCTGTCCTCTTGCCAACTCCAGGCACACTCTCCGCTAACTTTATCTGTTTCTCATAACTGGCCTACCGCCAATTCTTCCAATTCCTTCTCCATCTTCTGTATTGTTTCCTCTGCATTTTTTATGAGCTCGTTAAAATTTTCTATTACTGTATCTACCATTATCGGTTCATATCTTAATGCTTCTCTTTGATTCTTTAAACAATTAAGATGTTTCTGAATCTTCGCAAGGCAAGTTAATAGTATCTTAATCTTCCGCTGGGGTTCATCCATTGGCTTAAATAATCTTATCTCTTCGCAAATCTCCACACTCTCAGCTATCACTGCAGAGTCTATTTTGTCTGTCTTCGCTCTATTAAACTTTGCATCCGCAAGTTTCTTTGTCTGCAGCGGATTCAAAATTGCTACCTTATACCCTTGCTCATATAAGGCATGGGCTAATTTTAAATGATAAACCCCTGTATGTTCCATAACAACCAGTATATCCTCTTTACAGCAGTCAGGTAGCTCCTTTTTCAAAGCCTTATGCAACTGCTCTGCATGATTCTTTAGATTGAAAGAAGCTCTTTTACCTTTACCTCTTTCCCTGATTGTTACTGCTATGGTATCCTTTGCCACATCTACTCCAACTATGAACTTCTCTTTTGTCATTTCTCTTCCTCCATTTGATTTTTTTGTTTTTCTTCCCTTATCCTATCATCGTGGGAACTCATTCAGGCTGTCTGAGCCTAATGTTCCGTTCAGGCTTAAGGGAAGGGAGAAGGTGGTGGACAACATTGCGAACGGTCTTTAAGACCTATGACAAATCCTCCTTGCCCACCTTCTTTCTTCCTTTTATTTTAACTTATCCCTGTTTAGTGTCCATATATTTATCATACGATGACAGAGAGAGAATACCTCGCAATGACCGAAAGTAAGAAAGCCTATCTGGAGCCAAAGGCGTGGCAATCTCTGAGATTGCTTAGAGAAGTCTGTCGTGATCCGAAGGCGTAGTGACTATTTACAATGACACTTGAGAATCAGCGCAATTCACTCTTGTCCAAAATAAATTTTTTAAAAAGCTCCGATCTGGGTAAAATAGATAAACATTTAGCTTAAAAATTAAAGACCCAGATCGGAGGTGTATATGAATAAGTATAGCAGTATTTTCAGTCAAATTCTATCCCTTTTTCCAAGATTAGAATTTGAGAAGTCAGTCAAAGCAGACAGAAGCTGAGCGTAGAGCAAAAGGGTTTACGAGTTGGGGGCAATTTGTAGCTATGTTATTTTGTCAACTTGGGCAGGCGCATTCTCTAAGAGAGATATGTAATGGACTTGCCAGTTGCGTTGGCAAGTTAAGGCATCTTGGTATAAAAGAAACTCCAAAGAGCTCTACCCTTGCCTATGCAAATGAACACAGACCGTGGGAACTCTTTCAAGCAGTATTTTATATGCTTCTTCAGAGATGTCAGTCTAAATTTACTGGCAAGAGGAAATTCAGATTTAAGAACAAGCTAATGAGCTTTGATGCATCTGTAATAGAGTTGTGTGCAACAGTATTTGACTGGGCAAAATTCAGAAAGACTAAAGGTGCGGTAAAGTTGCATTTACTACTTGACCACTCAGGATATTTACCTGAATATGCGCATATAACAGAAGGTAAAGTGCACGAAGTAAACATATTAAGGAGACTTCATTTTTGTTCTGGTGCCATAGTAGTAATAGACAGAGGGTGTGTTGACTATGCTTTATTTGGTAGATGGACAGAGGAGGGGGTATATTTTGTAACAAGGTTAAAGGACAACGCCTCTTATAAAGTGATAAAGAGCCTACCAGTGCCAAAGAACAGAAACATAATTCGGGATGAGATAATCAAGCTTAAGGGTTTTTATGCAGAGCAAGACTGTCCATATGAGCTACGGAGGATAGAGGTCATGGATAAGGAAACAAAAGATACAGTTGTGCTACTCACGAACCAACTGAACTTTGGTGCAACGACCATATCAGAGATATACAAAGACAGATGGCAGGGCAGATTTTTTAAGACATTGAAACAAAATCTAAGAGTAAAAACCTTTGTAGGGACATCAGCGAATGCACTTAAGATACAGATATGGACGGCATTAATAGCGATACTGATACTGAAGTATCTGAAGGAGTTATCAACATTTGGATGGTCATTAAGTAATCTAGTTGCATTGTTGAGACTAAACCTATTTACATATAGGAATTTATGGGAATGGATAAATAAACCGACAGAGACACCGCAAATTGAGCCTCAAATAGAACAGTTAAAATTTAGACTTGTTTAATTGGACAGCAAATAAAAAGAAAGGGGGGTAACCTGATTTTGAAAAAGCAAATTTTCTTGTCCAAAAGTCTTATTTTATGCGGATGTTTTTTATGAGTTTAGATTATTTTGGACAGCAATGAGCGCAATTAAGATTAAAATTTTATCAGCTATGTGCATTATAATAAAATGATGAGCATTATTGAACCAGAAATTTTTAACAATCTGAATCTCAAAGCTTTTTTCACAAAAAAGAGTTTCAATATTAAATCTATCTCTCCCCTTTACCTTCCAACTCAAAAACACACTGACAATATCTGGGTTTTAAAAAATAGAGAGGAAGAAACTATTGTGGCTGACGCTTTAATCACAAACCTGAGAAATATTTTCATAGGAGTGAAAGTTGCAGATTGTTTACCTGTGCTTTTGTATGACCCAGTTAATCAAGTCATTGGTGCAGTTCATGCAGGCTGGCGAGGTACAGCGAAGGGAATTCTCAAAAAAACTATATTTGTTATGGAAAAAGCAATGGGATGTGATATTGAAAATATCTTAATTGCTCTTGGTCCTTGTATTAAAGGTTGCTGTTATGAAGTAGGAGAAGAAGTTTTGGAGGCTGTTTATAAGGAAACGTCATCAGAAGATTTTATTCTCCGAAGGAATGGCAAATATCACATTGATATATCTAAAGCAAACATTATCCAAGCTTTATCAGCTGGAATTAGATATGAAAATATATGGGCATCTGATGATTGCACATATTGCAAATCTGATGAATATGCCTCATACAGATTTCATGGCAAAAAAGCTGGCAGGCAATATGGTTTAATAGGAATGTTATAATAAAAAAACGGGGTGTAGCGCAGCTTGGTAGCGCGCACGGTTCGGGACCGTGGTGTCGGAGGTTCAAATCCTCTCACCCCGATAAAAATAAAAAGGAGAAGGACAAATGCTATTTAATGCCTATTATTTCTGGTTTGGATTTTACTTTAACTAATCTGCCTCTGGCAGGTTAGTCTGTTTAAAAAATAAATTAAGGCAGACAAGCCAGGGGCAGATAAGTCCCCGGTTTGTCTGCCTTTTTTATTTATATCTAAGCTGAGCGTTTTTATAAACCTTTTTAGTACGTAATTGCGAGCTTCACCAAAATTGAGGCGTGGTTATCTCGGAGATTGCTTCGCTTCGCTCGCAATGACATGTAAGAGGCGAACAATTTAGTTCATAAAACACATATAGGAGGTTTAAAAATGGTAATTGTAATGAAGCCAGACGCAACAGAACAACAGCTGAAGGAGGTTTTATCTAAGATTGAGGAGTTAGGTTACAAACCTCATGTAATCTATGGTGCTACAAGAAATGTTATTGGTGCGGTTGGCGATGAAAGAGGAAAGTTTGTTCTTCAAAGCCTTGAAATTCTCGACGGAGTAGAAGCAGTTATCCCAATTCTAAAACCCTACAAATTGGCATCAAAGGAGGTCAAAAAGGAAAAGACAGTTATTAATGTAGGAGATGTCTCAATTGGAGGAAATGATATTGTCATTATTGCAGGTCCTTGTGCTGTTGAAAATGAAGAACAAATTATCAATACCGCCTTAGCAGTTAAAAAAGCAGGAGCAGATATTTTAAGGGGAGGTGCCTACAAACCAAGAACATCTCCTTACACCTTCCAGGGATTAGGAGAAGAGGGATTGAGACTTCTTAAAAAGGCAGGAGAAATGGCAGACATGCCAGTTGTCACAGAAATAGTAAACCCAGAACATCTTGATCTTGTCTGTGAATATGTTGACATTCTACAGATTGGAACTCGAAATGCACAAAATTTTGAACTTCTAAAAAGAGTGGGTCAGACCAACAAGCCTGTAATTCTTAAACGAGGCATGTCTATGACAATCAAAGAATGGCTTATGAGCGCAGAGTATATTTTAAGTGAAGGAAACATGAATGTGATTTTATGTGAACGAGGAATAAGAACCTTTGAGAATGCAACAAGAAATACTCTTGATCTGTGTGCAATAGCTGTGCTTATGGAAGAAACTCATCTTCCAGTTATCGTTGACCCCTCCCATGCAACAGGTTATGCAAAGTATGTCTCTCCAATGGCATGTGCTGCAATTGCTGCAGGCGCAGATGGCTTAATGATTGAAGTTCATCCTCAACCGGACAAGGCTTTTTCAGATGGTCCCCAGTCCTTAAACTTCAATGCCTTTGAGAAAATGATGGAAAAAGTGAGGCTTTTTAGCAATGTAGCGAGAACAAACTATCCGTAGCGGATTTTCATCACTATAATCAAGGAAATAATGATAAGGGAGAAAAAATTTGCCATTATAACAGGAAGCTCTTTAATAAGAAGCCCGTAAAAAAGCCATAGTGCAATACCAACGGCAAGGAATATGAACATGGCTAAAGAGACATCCCGTGCGGATTTAGTCCTATAAATTTTTATTGCCTGCGGAATGAGTGCAGAAGTTGTTATAATACCAGCGATTATTCCTATGAGATTATTTAAATTCATTGAAATTTCCATACTTTATATTGTATCATTTTTTAAATGGAAACAATTAGCGAAGAAATATACCACAACATAAGAATTGAAATTCAAAGACTTAAAAAACTTCCTACCCTCTCCTCTAATGCTGAAAAAATTATAGAATTAACAACGAAAGAAAATATACATCTTGATGAACTTGTAAGCAGCATTGAAAATGACCCGCCTATTATGTCTAAAGTTTTAAGTATCTCAAACATTGCTTATTTTGGTTTCTCAACCCCAATAACAAGCATCAAAGATGCTCTATTCAAAATTGGCTTTAAAACTCTAAAAAATATTGCATTAAGTGTAGCTGTATTTAGTATCTTTAAGGGACATGGAGAAAAAGAAAAAAGCTACGAAAGAATTTTTAAGCATTCTGTTGTAACTGCAACAATTTGTAAAATCATATCACAAGATTTTCTTAAACATGACTACGACGAAGCCTTTGTTGCAGGCATGCTTCATGATATAGGATTTTTTGCCCTAAATTTTGCTTTTTATGACTATTTTAAAGAAATAGAAAGGGCTTTATCTTCAGGAGATTCTCTTTTAGTAACTGAAAAAAAAATATTAGGAACTGATCATACAGAAATAGGGAAATGGCTTGCTGAATTTTGGAAATTCCCAGAATCAGTGTGCTATGTTATTGCTCATCACCATGAATTATCAAATAAAGTTGATAAATATGCTGAAATTAATGCCATTGTGCATCTCTCATCATACATTGCTGAAAATTTAGGATATAAACTATTTGAAGGCTTCTATGAAAATCCATTTTACAAAGAAGAAACATATAAAATCCTCTGCCTTCCTGAATTGAATGATTTAATATCTCATGTAAAAAGCATTATCTCTGAGATGGAAGAAATATGAGAGAATTTTTAACTGAAATAGCAAAACTCATTAATATAAGCAACTATGAAAACTATGATGAAGAAACTTTAAAGGAACTGATTCTGAAACAAGTTAACAATAGATTGGCCATTGAAACAGCAGTTTTTAATTTAAGTGAAGATTTTGCCTGGAGTTGTGAAATTTCCCTTAGGGTCATATCAACCATTTGCAGAATCATAGATAAAATTAATTCTCAAAAAAATATTTACGAATTTATAACCTATTGTTTTGATGAGTTTATAAAAATTCTACCCATAGAAAACATTTCATTTATGGAAAAACATCCCAGATGGAATTATCTAATTTTAAAAGCAGCTTCAGGTAAAATCAAGTTAGATGAATTCCACACGAAAAAATTCAACATAGACAAATCCTTTTGTGGTTATGCTTATAAAAACAAATATTATGTTTACACTCCATATGCTTCAATGGATGAGAGATTTGACAAAACTCTTTCAACATTGCCAATTAAAACACTGTTGTCAGTCCCAGTAAAAATTCAGAAAGAAATTATCGGAGTAATAAATTATTCACATTCTAAAGAGAATGCCTTTGATGAATTAACTATTTTTTATTTCGTATCAATGACAGAGCTTTTCTCTGCAATTCTCACTCTTTTCAAATTATATAAAGAAAATCTTCATTATCGCAGAAAGCTTGAGAAGGAAATTATCAGAAAGAGTAAAGAATTATTGAAAATTAGCAAAAAATTTTACAAGGAGTCAATCACTGATGTTCTTACAGGTCTTTATAACAGAAGGCTCTTTTTCAAAAGATTGGATGAGGAGTTTTCAAAATTTTTAAGATATGGAAACAGTTTTTGTCTTATTATCTTTGATCTTGATGCTCTTAAGAAAATAAATGATACTTTTGGACACAGCGAAGGAGATAGAATATTAAAACTATTTGCAAAAATTTTAAAAACCAACAAAAGAAAAGAGGATATAGTAGCCAGAATAGGCGGAGATGAATTTGCATCTATTGTATTTGTATCTGCAGAGGGTGCTTTAAAATTTGCAGAAAAAATTAGGGAGCAAATTAAATCTTCCTATAAAAAAGCTCCTGTTAGCGTCTCTGGTGGAGTTGGCTGTATAGGGAAAGGTTGTTCTTTCAAATATTACAAGAATTATAGAGAATTCTTTAATGATGTTGATAAAATGCTCCTCAAAGCTAAAAAAACAAAAGACAGCATCGCCTTATTGGAAACCTAAATTAAGTGATTTTTCTATAAAAATCACTTAACTCGGATTAGAAAAAAATACACACAATTATAGGCATGCGGAAAAAATTAATGCTTGGCTATTTTATAAATGTGGAAATAGAAAAATTTTTGTTTTTTTAAGTCAAAATTAAAAAATAGATAATAAAGAGGCTTATTGGGGATAACATTGAAAATAGGGCATTTGTATTAGATATAACGGACACATATTTTTCAGGTAGCAGGGCGGACTGGAAGCTGAGGATAGGAAAAGACAATCAGTATAGCAAGTTGATACAGATAGCATTAGCAGTGACGGCGGGGGAAGGCTATCCGATACTACACAAGATTTACGAAGGCAACATAAATGGGGTGAAGATACTGGAAGATTTGATGACAGAGATGGAATCTCCTGAGAGTTACCAGAGGGAGGAGGCGAGATATATGGGGTATTCGTTGATATACCAGAATTGTGGGATATCTGCAGGGAAAGCGGTAAAGAAGTATTATGAGAGGGATATAGTAGAGAAGGCATTTAAGGCAGTATAAACCTTAACCCGATAAGGAAATAAAGACTTGATCGTGTAAAGGCACACATAAAGATCTGTTATCTTGCCTATGCAATTCTTTCATACATACAAAACAAATTGAAGGTAGCAAATTCTGCTGTGGATACCTTAGAGAAGCTTCAAATCGCCTATAAAGTGGAACTTAAAGATAGAACGAAATACTTCACCTGGACAAAAATCGTAACATTAACAAACGAACTGATAAGGACCTTAAAATCATTGAACTGTAGTGTATAAAATTATTGAACTGTAGTGTATAAAATTAAGGGAAAAGTTGGGTAAGTTAGAATTCAAGCTTAAGAGATAATTAAAAAGATTTAAAAATTTTAAGCTATGGCATGACCATTGGATACATTGATATAATCACTGAAAAGGAAATAAATCCTGACAGATTAGAAAAATGGAAACAGCTAATATCTGATGGCAACAAGCTCGTTATTCTACTTCCAAAGGAAGAAAAACTAAAAATAACAGAGCTTCTCTGGAAGGAAGGACTTGCTGAAAAAGTTAGTGTAGGAACATACGAAATCAGTTTATTTTTGCCTTGACATAAAATCTTCTAAACAAAGTTTATGGATTTCCTCTGTTACAAAAGTTCCTCTTAGCATCTTGCCTTCAACCATATAAATAACCATCTCTGCAATATTTGTTGCATGGTCTGATATTCTTTCAAGATACTTTGCAATAAACATTCTTTTAAGAGCAAGTGGAATTATATCGGGATTTTTTAACATTAATTCAAAAAGTTCATTATGGTTTCTCTCCAAAAGCTTATCTACTTCATCGTCCCTTTTGATAACATCATAGCATAAATCAACATCTTCCTTAACAAAAGCATTTATGGCATCCTCAACCATGCTTTCTGTAATCTCAGCCATCTTTGGAATATTAACAAAGGGCTTAAGAAATGGCTCTTGATTAAGCTCAATGGCTCTTTGTGCGATATTTACTGCATAATCCCCCATTCTCTCAAGGTCTGTGCTTATTTTCATAGCAGTTGTAAGAAATCTTAAATCCTTTGCCATAGGCTGTCTAAGTGCAATAATTCTTATACATTCCTCATTTATTTCAACTTCAAGTCCATTAATAAGATTATCCCTTGAGATAACATGTTTGGCAAGGTCATTATCCCTTTCTATTAGAGCCTTTACAGTCTTTCTTATGTCTTCCTCAACAAGGCAACCAAGTATAAGAATCTTTTCTTTTAATTTCCTTAACTCATCATCTAAAATTGCCATATTAGCCTCCTAAGTCTTCTTTTGGTATTATACCAATTTCTAATTTAACAGAACCTATCATAAAAATTTTTTATACCCAAATTGAACGACTCTCAATCCTCATTGCAAGGCACGAAGTCCCAAAGCAATCCCGTCTTTTTAAATTGCTTTGCTATGCTCGCAATCACGAGGTTTGATGATGCCTCGCAATGACGAGATAGCAAATTGTCCCATGTTTCTTAGTTTGCTTGCAAAGATAGACAAACAAAGGTTTTCTATAAAAAATCGCTCAAGTTAGGTTATAAATATTTCAATATCAACGAATATCTTTTAAATTTTTTCTTTAAACTATTTAAAACATTCTCTGCCTCCATCGTCCCTATATTTTTTTAAAGTATTAATTATTTCTATCAAAATCATGGGGTCTTCTTCCTCATCTAACATCTTTTCCAACTTATAAACTGCTTGAGGAAGCCTTTTTAAACCCAAAAGATGGACTACAGTTTTTCTTATTTCCTTTACAGGATGATTTAGTACTAAAAGGAGTTTTTCATCATAGGGAAGTAAAGAGTAATTGCTGATATCGCGACCGCATTTAGAACATATTTTTTCATTTTCCTTTAGTTCGCACCAACAATAGGGGCAGAAGAAATGTAGCATTTTTATCCGAATCTTCCAGTAATGTAGTCCTCTGTAAGTTTGTTAGATGGAACGGTGAATATCTTTTTTGTATTATCATATTCAATAAGTTCTCCCATGTACATAAAACCTGTGTAATCAGCTATTCTTGCTGCTTGTTGCATGTTATGAGTGACAATTATGATAGTTAGTTTTTCTTTAAGTTGGATGAGAAGTTCCTCAATTTTTGATGTTGAAATAGGGTCAAGAGCGCTTGTTGGTTCATCAAAAAGAACTATATCTGGCTCTATTGCTATTGCCCTTGCAATACAAAGTCTCTGCTGCTGACCTCCTGATAAGGAGTAGGCATTGTCATCAAGCCTATCCTTTACCTCATCCCAAAGGGCAGCTCCTTTTAAAGCCCACTCCACTCTTTGCTTTATTATATTTTTATCTTTGATTCCATTTACTCTTAAACCATATGCTACATTTTCAAAGATTGATTTTGGAAACGGATTGGGTCTTTGAAAAACCATTCCAACTCTTCTTCTTAATTCAAGAACATCAATATTTTTGTCAACAATGTTTATTCCATCTGGATGCAGGATTATAGAGCCATCGTACTTTGAACCGGGGTAAAGATCATGCATTCTGTTAAAACATCTTAGTAGAGTTGTCTTACCACATCCACTCGGACCAATTAATGCTGTTATTTTTTTTGTGGGAATTTTGAAGTTTATATTTTTCAAAGCCTTAAATTCACCATAGTAAAAATTAAAATCTTTAACCTCTAATTTAATCTCGCCCTCAGGATTTTGAAGTGTTTTGGATTGCACTTTGCTATTTATATTTTCCTGTGTACCAAAAAATAACCATTTTAGTGTTTCTATTACCATATGTATTTTCTCCTCACTTTCTGTCTAAAGTAATATGCTATAGCATTCATCAAAACAGTTAACACAAGAAGAACAAACCCTGCAGCAGCTGCATTTATTTGAAAGTCTGCCTGTGGTCGTGATACCCAGTTAAATATTTGAATGGGTAGCACCGTGAAAGGAGACAAGAGAACCTCCCATAGCTTTTCACCGGATATAAAAGGAAAATTAGAAGTAAATGGAGAAGGTGGCAGAAATGCAATGAAAGTCAAAGCTCCTATTGTAATTAAAGGTGCTGTCTCTCCTATTGCCCTTGATGCGGCAATTATAAGACCTGTTAAAATCCCTCCAAGTGAATATGGAAGAATGTGGTCCCTAATAGTATCCCATTTTGTTGCTCCGACTGCATAAGCACCTTCTCTTATGTCTCTTGGGATTCGCCTTATTGCCTCTCTTGTATTAACAACAATTACAGGGAGCATCAAAAGACTCAAAGTCAGTCCTGCTGTGAGAATACTCTCACCAAAATTAAAACGATAGACAAAAATTCCTAATGCTAAAAGACCATAGATTATAGCTGGAACAGCAGCAAGATTATTTATGTTAAGTTCAATTATAGTCTCAATTTTACCAATTATTCCTTTTCTGGAGGCATATTCTTCAAGATAAATCCCTGCCGGAATTCCTATCAAAAGAGACCAGAATATTGCTCCTCCCATTACAAGCAAAGTTCCAACCCAAGCAGCAAGAATTCCCGATTTATCGGGAAATCTTGAAGGATATGAAGCGTAAAAAGAAGGATCTTTAAGTTTAGATAAACCATCTAAGAATATGTCTAAAACCAGTGTAATCATAAAGGAGATTACGAGAAATAAGCCTAAAAAACCAATAATAGGAAAAATAATATCAGTCCTTGAACTAAGTCTTTTCATTATCAGTAAGCCTCCCTAATTTTTGACCTTAGCCAAAGAGCGATTGAATTGAATACAAATGCAATAATAAATAGAGCCAAGCCAACCGCAAAAATTGATAGATATTCAATTGAACCAAAGGGCAAATCTCCCAATGCAACTTGCACTATGTATCCTGTCATAGTTTGCACAGGCACTCTTGGATCAAGAGTTAAATTCGGATACATTCCTGCAGCCACTGCTACGACCATTGTTTCACCTATTGCACGGGATGCTCCAAGAATAAACCCTGCGATTATTCCTGATATAGCAGCCGGTATTACTATGCTAACAGCAGTCCTAAATTTAGTCCCTCCCAAAGCATAAGATGCCTCTCTTATTCTCTGAGGAACACCCTTCATTGCATCTTCAGCCATAGATGCAGTATAGGGTAAAATCATAAATCCGAGAACAATCCCTGGAGCAAGTGAATTAAAAGCCTCTAAATCGGGCACAATTTTTTGAAGTAAAGGTGTTACAAACAGCAATGTAAAATAACCATAAACAACAGTTGGAATAGCCTCAAGAAATTCAATAATAGGCTTTACAATCTCCCTTACACTATGGGGAGCATATTCACTAAGATAGACTGCGATTAATAGCCCAAGAGGCACTGATATTATTACAGCAATTCCTGCAATTAGGAATGTTCCAGCAACAAGGGGCCAAATTCCAAACTTTTGATTGGCAAACAGAGGAGTCCATTCTTTTTCTGTAAGAAACTCTTTTATTGATACGATATTGAAAAATTCTATCGTATCTTTTAAAAGAACATATACAATGCCGATAGTTATGAATATTGTAAAAAAGCCGGCGGTAAAAAATACCGCCAGCATTATCTTATTTTTTAATTTTTTGTAGCCTAAATTGCCGAATAAACTCAAATCCTTACTCCTACTGCTTTAACTCTCTCTTTAAGAGATCGTCAATTGTGAGTCCTATCTGAAGCTCTCCACCAAAGACAGTTCCTACTTTCATGTTTTTGAATCTCTCCTCTGCCAGAGGATATGCATTGGATGGAAGAGGGATGTATCCTACTTGCTTAGAGATTTTTGCAGCATTCTTTAGATAAAACTCTACAAATTCTCTAACTTCAGGTTTTTCTTTTGCTGATTTTTCGTTCACATAGATAAAAAGAGGTCTTGAAAGAGGCTGATATGATCCATCCTTTACTGTTTTTTCACCCGGTTCAACACAGGCTCCTGTCTTTGGGTTTTTGATTTTAAGAGCCTTCACCTTACCTTTATTTTCAATTACATAGGCAAGTCCGACGTATCCAAGACCTCCAACATCTCTTATAACAGCATTCATTATAACATTGTCATCTTCGCTTGCCACATAATCACCCCTGCTTGCCTTTGCCTTTCCAACTACGGCTTCTGTAAAGTACTCAAATGTTCCAGAATCACCACCGGGTCCTGCAAGTCTTAATGCTTTGTCTGGCCAAGTAGGATCAACTTGATTCCATTTAGTAATTTTTCTCTGTGCGTCTGGCTCCCACATTTTCTTAAGCTGGTCAATACCTATGCAATCGCCTTTAATCCAGTTATTCTTTGTGTTTACAAAAACTGCCAATGCATCATAGGCAACAGGAAGCTCAATGTACCTTATTCCATTTTTCCTGCATTCCTCAATTTCCTTAGCCAGAATTGGTCTTGAAGCATCTGAAATGTCTGTCTCACCGCGGCAGAATTTTTTGAATCCGCCACCAGTTCCTGAAATTCCAACTGTTACTTTAGCTACGCCTTTTTTTGCCTTTTGAAATTCCTCTGCAATACCCTCGGTGATTAGATAAACTGTTGATGAACCGTCAATCTTGATGATCGGCTGTGCAGGAATAATGGAAACTGAGAAGAGAACAATGACCGCTAAGATCAATCCGACCAAACAAAAACCCTTAAAACTTGGATACTTCATAAAACACCTCCGATTTTTTATTTTTCATACTTTTACTTTAGCATCCTTTTGTTACAGCATTGTTACATAAATGTTAAGATTTTGTTACAAAAGTTAAGTCTTGTGTTATACTTATTGATAAGAAGTTCATTTCAAAAAAATTTCAAAGAAAGGAGTATTTTATGGCGCGATTAGTAGCTGTGATTATTTTATCTTTTGTATTTCTCCTTGCTAATCAACCTATTGCTTCCCAGATGATTAATGGTGCAGGAGCTACTTTTCCTTATCCTCTCTATTCAAGTTGGGCAAATGATTATTTCAAATCCACTGGAATTAAGATTAATTATCAGTCAATAGGTTCAGGCGGTGGAATAAGGCAAATAACAGAAAGAACTGTTCACTTTGGTGCTTCTGATATGCCTCTTAAACCAGAAGAGATAGAAAAATCTAAACTTCTCCAATTTCCTGCAGTTATTGGCGGTGTTGTTCCGATTGTTAATCTTCCAGAGGTAAATCATGGAGCTCTGGTTCTTGATGGAACAACAATGTGTGAGATTTTTCTTGGAGAGATCAAAACATGGGATAATCCAAAGATTAAAGCATTAAATCCGAATATTAAACTTCCTTCCAAGCCTATTACCGTTATCTATCGTTCAGACGGCTCTGGAACAACTTCAATTTTTACCCATTATCTAAGCGGAGCATGCAAAAAATGGGCTGACTCAGTAGGTTTTGGAACTGCTGTAAAATGGGCAACAGGCATTGGAGCAA
Source organism: Thermodesulfovibrio hydrogeniphilus (assembly GCF_054657355.1). NCBI lineage: Bacteria > Pseudomonadati > Nitrospirota > Thermodesulfovibrionia > Thermodesulfovibrionales > Thermodesulfovibrionaceae > Thermodesulfovibrio > Thermodesulfovibrio hydrogeniphilus. The sequence goes on along the minus strand of NZ_BAAHYW010000001.1, from coordinate 1,253,556 downwards.
AGGGAAATGAAGGGGTCGCAAATTATGTCAAAAGAACACCTTACTCTATTGGATATGTTGAATTTGCTTATGCGAAACAAAATAAACTTCCATCAACACTTCTCAAAAATGCCGCTGGACAGATAGTCGCACCAGACTTTGAAAGTTTTGCTGAGGCAGCCAAGACAGCAAAGCTTGACCCAAAAGAACACTTTCATGCATGGATGACCAATGCTCCAGGTAAAAAAGCATGGCCCATCACTGGAGCAACATACATTCTTCTTGCAAGAGAGAAAACAGATGTTAACAAATCCGTAATCAAATTCTTTGACTGGGCATTTCAGAGAGGTGATGAATCAGCCAAAAAGCTTGACTATGTACCACTTCCTAAGGAATTAAAGGATAAAATCAAAGCTTACTGGAAAGCTAATATAAAGTAAAGGGAGCAAAAGTTCAGCCTGAGGCAGAGCGCTCTGCTTTAGGCTTTTTCTTTTCTTATTTCAAGTCTATCAAAAATATAGACCATTTCATTTAAATTAATCTGTCCCGGAGCAGATGCTTCATTCAAGCTTGCATAAGTAAGTAACGAACCAAAGATTGGATTTACAACCCTTGATGGAACTCCTTTCTGTCCCATTCCTATAACAATAACACCATAATCTTTATGCTTCAAAGTAAACATAAGAAGCTTCTCTAAATCACTTCTCTGATTTACCATTGTAGCTATTTTTACAATATCTGCTCCTGTTTCCTTGCCTCTTTGAAATATTTTTTCCAATTCCTCTTCTTCAGGGGTATAGTTGAAATTATGATATGAGCCAATAAGATTTATATTTCTCTCTCTGCTTATTTTTCTCAGTTCTTTGCAGTCTTCGGATAATATTTCTATATCAAAAAAACTGCAATATTCTGCTACTTCATGATAAATTTTGAGCCTGTCTTTAATTTCCCTTCTTCCGCCTTCATTTACAGCTCTAACCGTGCAAAGGATTGGTAATTCATATTTTGATTTTGCAACTGAAAAGATTTCCTTGTATTTGTCTGGATTTTTAAACATATCTACTCTTAGCTCAATGAGGTCAGCACCTTTGAGCCTCTCTTTTGGCACAGACAAAACATCTTCATCTTGCATGACTACAGCTATGGCAGGAGTATTTTTAAAGTGCATTTTACAGTCTATCAAGTATTAACGGAATATTTCAAATAAACCAAAGAAAAAGACAGGATGCAAGCCCCTGTTGCAAGCGATGGAGTGGTAATCCCCATATCGTCACTGCGAGCTCCCTGTTGCGAGCGATAGCGTGGCAATCTGGGGCGAAACAGTCTCTAATAAGGCTTTATTGAAAAACAAAGTAGAGATTGCTTCGCATCCTTCGGATGCTCGCAATGACATCAAAAAATACTTAATTTTCAAATGGTTATACCAATTATTGGATTTCTATCGCTATTTTTGGATGACAGAAAAAAGCTGAATTGCAAGCCCTCATGATGACGAAAAAAGTGTGTCATTGCGAGCGAAGCGAAGCAATCTCGCCGACATAGTGCCATAGAGCGACAGTGCTACAGAGCGACATAATTTATTTTAAGAAGAGATTGCCACGGCTGCCATGCGGCAGGTTCGAAATGACGGAAAATAATCAACAGTCTTGCAATGACGGATAAGGGCTCACAATAAAGAAAAAGTAAAATGATAGGATTGCAATTAATTAAGAATAAACGGCAGGCTCACAATGAAGGCAAAAAATACCTAACTTTCAAATGTTTATAGAAATTTTGGCTTTCATTCCATTGCGGAAGAAAAGAAATAGAAAGCCCTGCGTCCATTTGCACTCAAGGCTTTCTTTGGGAGGAGGGGTGGGCTTAGTTGTTTAGCTTTCTTTTGTTTATGTAAAAAGAAATTTTCCTATAAAGCTGAAAGATGTCACCTTTTACGATATAGTCGCAAACACATTTTTTTATTTTTAAAATTCTCAAATACTCCTCATCAAGGCAGGAGTAAAACAAAACAGGAATTTTTCTTTTTTTTGTGTGATTAACTATTAAATCATAAAGTTGTTCTCCTGTCAAAGCTGGCATATTGACATCAAGAAGTATTAAATCAGGATCATGTTTTTTCAAATTATTCGTAACTCCAAGCCAACCACAATTTTGAATTACTTTGTAGCCTGCTTTTTCAAGAAGCTCTTTTGTACACATTATTTCCTGTTCATTGTCATCAACCAATAAAATTTTTCCCCTCTCCATTTATTTCCTCCTATATTTATAGGATTAAAGATTTTTTTGTCTTTTGAATGGTTATTATGCAATATGCAAATCAAGATGTAGCTCCCATTCTTTATCTGAAATTGGCTTAATGTGGGATAATGCCATATCTGGAGTCATTGTAGGATTGGAATATTTTATACCTAAATAATTTGCCATTACTCTGAATAAATCAGTATTGTCTATAAGGTTTCTTAATTCTACGCCGTAAGATTTTCTTGAGTATACAATAGCGAGCTGGTCCTCTGCAGTGTGATTTGTTGAAGTAAAACCCACATTTCCCCTTCTCAATCTTGCTGGAGGTTTTGTGCTCTCTCCATCGTAATCGTATATGCTCTTTCTTAAGATATTTCCCATTGTTGCCTCAGGTTCATACCAAATATCATTGATCACAAAGTTTCTCTTTCCTGTTAGATGTCTGTAAATCTCTGCTGCCTCATCCATTGAAATTAACTGTTGTGTGTAATGTTCAAAGATTTCCTTAACTGACTTTAAATCCTGCCCTTTCATTTTCTTTATTATATATTCAAATGATGCCTTGTTATTATAATTGAGCAAAGCTTGAGTTGCATCGTTGTATTCAGGTCCTGTTCCATTGATTCCAAATCCTGAATTTCCATGATCAGATGTCACTATTACCATAACATCAGGATTTCTGGTTATGAAATCATTTAGCAAAGCTATTGTCTTGTCAAGCTCGTAGCAGTCCATCATTGCTCCATAGGCATCATTGGCATGGCATGCATGGTCAATTCTTCCAGCTTCTACTAAAAGAACAAAACCTTTTTTATTTCTTGACAATATGCTTAAAGCTATGGCTGTCATCTCAGGAAGGGAAGGCTGATTTGTTCCCAAGTCCTTATCATTTATCCTGTCTACAAAATAACTTATGTGGGATGAATTAAATACTCCTAAAATGGGCTTTTCTGTTGAGACTTTTAGCAATTCCTCCCTTGTTTTAACAACTTGATACCCCTTAGTCTTAAATTCATTGAATATGTCCTTTCGGTCCTTTCTTTTCTCATGGGAGAAATGCTTTTGCCCACCACCCATTGCAACCTCCAATCCAGAGTTAAGTAAGTCAACTGCAATACTGTCTTCATCATCTCTGTTTGGATTGTGACTATACCATGCAGCGGGAGTTGCATGGGTTATCCGAGTTGTTGTGACAAATCCGCAGGAATAGCCATTATCCTTTGCAAGTTCAAATATTGTTTTAAGTTTTTTTCCATTTGGCAGCACTGATAGACTTCTATTTATAGTCTTTGAACCAGTTGCCCATGCAACAGATGCAGGAGCTGAATCAGTAACAACAGAAGAGAGGGAGCTTGTATTCATTAGATAAATCTTTGAATTTGGATTTTTAATGAGCCGTGATAAGCTACTTTCCTCGCCAAATTTCCTTCTCATAAACTCATTCATTGCTTTCATGACTCCAAGTGGCCAACCATCACCAACTAAAAATATTACTCCCTTTGTACCAGAAATGCTTGAAAGCTCAGTTTTTGCAAATACTTTTTGGGACAAAGTTAGCATTGCCAAGAAGCTTCCTATGGAAGCCTTTAAAAAGTCTCTTCTGTCCATAATTAAAACTCCTTTAAATTTTTTATTTCCCCTGCAATAATTTCGTGGCAAAGTATTCAGGCAATCCACAGTCTATTATTGCAGAAGCCAATTTCTTGACATCATAAGGTATTCTTAAAAACTCTGTATGAACTTCCTTAGAATTTACCTCAACAATACAAAGGCATGCTCTTACATCTCCATCCTTTGGTTTTCCTACGCTTCCTGCATTTATGAAGACTTTTCCTTTTATATCTTTTCTGTACGGAATGTGAGTGTGTCCATAAATCATTATATCAGCGTTAGCTTTATCTGCCATTGTAAGAAAAAAAACTTTTCATTTCTATTCTCATACCAGTAAAGATTATTTTTAATTGGTGTAGCATGGAAAATCTTTATTTTTTTTCCATTGACTGAAAAAGATATATCAAAAGGCAAATTTCTCATGTATTCCTTGCTTTTTGAGGTTGCGTGTTTTTTTGTCCACTCAAATGATAGATGAGCCATCTCTGCCTGCAAAGAGTCTTCATATTTGCATCCGCAATTTTCCTTTTCATTTGAGACTGTATCATCATAGTTTCCCTGAACACCTTCAATTTTATTTTCAATAATAAAATCCACTACCTCATTTACAAATGGTGCGTATCCTCCAATATCACCAAGATGATATATTTTTTCAACTTTTCTGCTTATAGCCTCCTCATAAGCCCTTTTCAAAGCCTCAATATTTCCGTGAATATCGCCTAATATCCCAATTTTCAAAGTCTCCTCCTTTGTTATGCAAATCTCTCCTTTATTGCACTGATAATTCTGTATCGCCATGTAAGTATGCCAGAGTATTCATAGGGAAGAAGTAAAGAGTTCTTTCCTATTTTGTATCTGTTGCCTCTCCACACTACTGTGCTACTTAAAAGAGGTACAAACCAAAGAATTCCGATTATAATGTCTTTAAAAGGAGAAAGTAAGTAAACTCTTTTGTTCATCTCAGTCTTTATGATTTTGCCCAAGTAGATATCACAGAAAATTTTTACCGAGGATACCCATAATGCAAAGAAAAATGTAAACCATGAAAGATTGAGCAAAAGAGAAATCACAGACATAAAGACAGGATTCCCAAGCATTTCAGATAGATATTTGCCCCCACCAATTTTCCATCTTAGTTTTCCCCACCTTGTGTGTCTGTTTAAAAATTTTTTTATATCCCAGTACTCATTCACATTGTCTATTGTGTAGCTTGAAAGGACTACTTTTTTCCCAGATTTATGCATGTTATATCCAATGACATAGTCCTCTGCAAGAAAATCTTTAAAAGCCTCAAGCCCTCCAATTGCTTCAATGTCCTTTTTTCTCATGAGCATTGACTTGCCTATCACGCAAGGCATTTTTAAAAACTTATCAAGGAAGCAGACACTTGAGATTATGAATGTATTAAGATGGAGATTCTCCAGTTTAGCACCCAGAGATAGACTTCCAGTTCCTCTTATGATATTTGTAACAAGTCCAACATTTTCATCAGAAAGATGTTTCACAATCTCTCTAATATAGTTTTTCTCTACCATTACATTGCTGTCACTTATAAGAACAATATCGTATCGTGATTCTTGGTAGGCAGGTATCAGGTTATTTACCTTTGGATTAAGACCTATTTGGCATTTTTCAACTAAAAGTTTAACCTTTTCTGGATACTTGTCAGCTATTTTCCTCGCTGTTCTGTAAGCAGGGTCATTGTAGTCCTGAAGGGCGAGAATTACTTCATATTCTGGATAATCCTGAGTGCAAAAGCTCTCAAGATTGTCAAATAGGTCATCATCAATTCCTTTAAGGGGCTTGAGAATTGAAATAGGCGGATAGTATTCTTTGTTATCGTTTCGTTCTCCTATTTTAGAACGAACTGCCCATATCTGGAATCCGTATCCAACAATTCCTAAAAAAGCAATGATTGTAAAGATATAAAATGTTTCCATATATCCTCCTATCCTCTAAAAAGAGTTATTGCAACACCTTTATTGTGTTTAATACAATTTTTCACTGCTGAAATATTCTTCTCGCAGTTCAGTAGAGTTTTCCATGAATAAAGATGTCTTGGCTTGTGGAAATCGCTATTTGCAATATATGGATATTTTTTAAGGCTTACAACATTGAAGACATCGTCCCTGTTTGCTATCTCCCAAGCATCAATGTATTTTGCATATTTTTCTCTGTTCCTCCACAGATAAAGAGTATTCCTTATCTCTCCTTTCATCTGATGGGGATGACATGCAACTACAAGGGCATTCTGTCTTTTTGCCTCAAGAAATATGTGCTCGTAACTTTCACAGGCTGAAATAAATTCTTTAATGTCAATAATTAGAATATGAGCTGACTTTTCAGATGATAGATAATTTTTGCTGATTTCTACTCCTGCAATTACAAGCATCTGGTATTTATCCCATGCCCTCTGTGCTTCATCCTGAATGTTTTGCAAATATTCATAAAAATTTTTCTCTGTGATTGTCATTTCAAACTTATATGCCAGCTTTCCTATCATGCTGTCTCCATTTACCACATGGTCAGTTATGGCAATAACATCAAATCCAGCCTGACCATAAAGGTCTATAACTTTTCTCAGTTCAAGGGAACCGTCTGAGTATTTGGTATGTATGTGAAAGTCGCACAAAAGCATATTTTTAATTTGATAATAACTCCCGAATGTTACAGGAAGGTTAAGAAAAAATTAAATTTCTGTTAATTTTGTTTAACAATTCTGTAACATTCCTTTAACTTTCGTGTAACAAAATTGTGAAATAATAATGTAGTTCTAAATCAATACAAACGGAGGATAATATGCCTGAAACATTAGAACTAATGGAAACCGATGAATTATGTTCAGATGAATTAGCTCTGCTGTATCGGGAACTGACTGTCCACTTTCAACCTATTTATTCCACAAGGCTCGGCAAGGTTTTTGGATACGAAGCTTTGGCAAGACATAAAAATAGGGCTATCAATATCAAAAATCTATTTTTAATGGCAAAAAAATCAGGCTTTCTTTTTGAGCTTGATATGCTTTGCAGAAGAAATGCAATTCAGGAGGCATCAAGGCAAAATTTGAACGGATATTTATTTATTAATATCTGCCCTGAAAGTCTTCTTGTGCCCAAACACGAAATTGGATTAACAGATAAATTTGCAGAAGAGTTTAAATTCCCGAAGGAAAGAATTATTCTTGAAATAACTGAAGAGACAGCAATTGAAAATTATGAATTATTTTTTGAAGGTATCTCATATTACAAAAGCAGAGGATATAAAGTAGCAATTGATGATTTTGGAGCAGGATTTGGTGGTCCAAAGCTTTTCAGCATGATTAAGCCCTGGATTGTAAAAATTGATAGATATTTTATACAAACTTTGGAAGACAATTTTATTTCTCGCTCTTTTGTTGACTACACAATTTCAGTATGCCAACAATTAGGAATAATGGTGGTTGCAGAGGGTATAGAGACCCAGATTCAACTGCAGCAAGCTATAAAATTTGGAGCGGATCTGCTTCAGGGTTATTATTTGGGCAAACCAAAGGCAGAAATAGCTTTGCTTTCAGAAACCTATGCTAATTAATGAATTAGAGAAAATTGATTTTAAGTGTGAATTAGAAAGAAATCTGTTTGATGTATATGTGGGTCAAATTTCTTTAAACATAGAACCATTACGGGATGATGCCAAAATTATGGATGCCTTCCTAAGATTTATGAGAGAGGAAAATCTTAGTCTCATACCTATAGTAGATAAAAAATCAAATGTGGTCGGTCAAATTCAAAGGAACAGATTTTTGGAGCATACTATTCTTGGAAGATACGGATACGGAATTCATCTTAATTCAAGAAAGAGCCTCTTTGAAGTTATGGAGACACCAACAACAATAGTTGAAAATACTATATCTCTTGAGGATGCTTCAATGTTAGTTCAAAAGAGAGAAAATAAAAAAATTTATGACGACATAATAGTAACAAAAGAGAGCAAATATTACGGAGTATTGCCAGTAAACATACTTCTTGAGGCAATCACAAAGAGAGCGATTATATTGGCAAAAGACTCAAATCCTCTTACAGGACTTCTGGGAAACTGGGCAATCCAGAGGGAGATTGAAAAAAGAATTCGTTGTGGTTGTATTTTTGATGTCTGCTACATAGATCTCAATAATTTTAAGCCCTTTAATGATTGTTATGGATTTGAAAAAGGTGACAAGGCAATTTCTGCTATTGGAGAAATTTTAAGAAAAATTTCCTATGAAACAGACAATCAAATCTTTGTAGGACACATTGGAGGAGATGACTTTATCGTTATTACCCCATCACACATGGGAGAGGTGGTATGTTCAGAGATAATAAAAAGATTTGAAGAATTCTTACCTGCTTTGCATGGGGAAGATTTTGTAAAGGGCTATTATACATCAAAAAACAGAAAGGGAGAGGAGATGGTTTTTCCACTTTTGTCTCTCACATGCGCAATCGTTAACTCAGCTAATATTTCGTCCTTTGCCCATCTTGCCTCTGTTGCATCAGAAGTTAAGGCTGAGGCAAAGAGGCTCTCAAGGATAAAGGGTAGTTCTGTGATATTCAAGGACAGAAGAAATGAAGGAGAATAATCTTTTTAACTTATCTTTAATATCCCATGAGTTTAAAGCACCATTAAGTGCGATTTTAAACTTGGTGAAGTTAATAGAAATAAACCTTGACTCCTGCGATGAAGAAAAAGTGCGTAGGTATTTGAGCATGATATCATCTCAAACAATTTATCTTAAAAACTACATTTCAAATACTATTGAATTTGGCAAAATGCAAACTGGTAAAAGCGAGCTAATTTTAGAGGACTTTGATGTTGTTGAACTCATATCAGAGGTGGCTGAAATCACAAAAATATTAGTTGAGAATAAGCCAGTAAAGATTATAACTCAATTTCCCCTAAAAAGCTTTTCAATCTACTCTGACCCTATAAAGCTTAAGCAAATTCTAATCAATATTGCCTCAAACTCAGCAAAATTTACAAAACAAGGCTATATTTTATTCAGTTTTCATGTTGACAATGAAATAACAATAACAATTGAGGATACGGGATGTGGAATTGATAAGGAGAAAATAAATGAAATTTTTAATCCATACCAAAACACAGACAGCAAAATATATGAAAGTTCAGGGCTTGGCTTGTATATTACAAAAGAACTGTTGAGGATTTTAAATGGAAGCATTAAGATTGAAAGCGAATACGGAAAAGGAACAAGAGTTTTTATCAGAGTTCCAAGAAGAAGTCAATAAAAATTCAAAGATAAAAAAATTTCTCTGGGGTGTTGCAACTTCAGCTTTCCAGCTTGAAGGCTCACCCTATGCAGATTGGTCCACATGGGATAGTGTTTTTAACATCAACCCGCAGATAACCAATCATTATCAACTTTACAGGGAAGACATAAAACTTATAAAAAATCTTGGAGTGAATGCATACAGATTTTCAATTGAATGGAGTAGAATTCAGCCCTCTGAAGGTTATTGGCTCAAAAATGTTGTTGAACATTATCAAAGAATTATTGATTTGCTGAATGAAAATGACATTACTCCTATGGTAACAATTCATCATTTCACACATCCGATATGGTTTATCAATAAATATCCTTGGCATAGGAGAAAATCTATTGAGAAGTTTTATGAATATGTAGAAAGGCTCATTGAAAGCATTAAAGGAGTTGACTACTGGATAACCTTTAATGAGCCCTATCTGCTCATTCTTGGTGGATATGTAGAAGGTTGTATTCCACCCGGAATTCAGGATTTTAACTTAGCAATTAAGGCATTAAAAAACATCTTAATCTGCCATTCTAAAATATATGACCTGCTTCATATTGTGAATCCAAATGCAATGGTTAGCATTGCTCATAATATGGCAGTGTTTACACCTTGGATAAAGACAAATCCCCTTGACAGACTTGTTGCAAAAATTGCAAAAAATTTTTACAATCATTCAATTATTAACGGATTTTTAACAGGCAGAATTACATGGTCTTTGCCATTTCAAAAATCAATTAAAATTGATGTGCCAATCAAAGGCAAGCTTGATTTTTTTGGTATTAACTACTACACAAGGGTGCACATGAGATTTAACCCTTTGAAAAAATTTTTTGTTGAGTTCAGGCATAGAGATATTGATGGGCATGGACTAACAGATATGGGATGGGAGATATATCCAAAGGGACTGATTAAAGTTCTGAAGTATGCTTCCTCCCTCAATGTTCCTCTTATTATAACTGAAAATGGAATTGCTACTAAGGATGACCATAAAAAGATAAAGTTCATAAAAGCTCATATTGATGCTCTGGAAGAGGCAATCAAGCAAGGAATTGATGTAAGAGGTTATTTTTACTGGTCTTTAATTGACAACTATGAATGGCTACATGGACTGGATGCAAGATTTGGACTTTACAAAGTTGATTTCATAACTTACAGAAGACTTTATACAAAAGCTGCATCTTTCTATTCCTACATAATCAGGTCAAGGAAATTTACCGAAAAGTAGAGATAGACACGCGTCACTGGCGAGCCTCCGCATGAGGCGAAGCAGTCTCTAATTAGTGGTTGGTGATTAGTGGTTGGTGCATGGTGAACACCTCTCTGTCATTGCGACTCCGAGCGAAGCGAGGAGGAAGCAATCTCTTTTTAACAAAAAAAAAGAGATCACCTCGGCTTGCTATGCAAGCCTCGTGAAGACTGGAAAAGTGGTCATTGCGAGGGCACGAAGTGCCCGAAGCAATCTCTACTTTTTCCTTTAACAAGGAACGAGATTGCCACGCCTCCTTCGGAGGCTCGCAATGACGAGAATATAATCATTGAGGCTTGCAATGACAGTAAAAAATGTTTATTTTTCAGAAGCTTTTAGTAACTTTTAGATTTCTATCGCCATTTTTTGGGAATTTACTACTCATTACTAATTTAGGTTATAATAAATGGCAATGCGAAAACAGAGGGGTAAAGTTACAGATTTAATATTTCTTATAGTAACTGCCATTACTGCTTTTAGCGTTATAGCAATCTCTTTTGGAATATTTATTGTTCTTTTTAAAGAATCTCTTCCTGCAATGAACAAATTTGGAGTTGAAGGCTTTATCTTTTCGACTGAATGGGATCCGGTGCAGGAAATCTTTGGTGCAGGACCAGCTTTAGTTGGAACTCTTATCACTTCCTTTTTATCTTTAATTTTAGCTATTCCTATTGCAATAGGAATAGCAATATTTATTACTGAAATCGCTCCATCTTTTCTAAAAGGAATTATTGGGACAGCAATTGAATTACTTGCTGCTATTCCGAGTATTATTTATGGAATGTGGGGACTTTTTACTTTAGCTCCAATAATGAGGGATAATATAGAGCCATTTTTACAGAAAACAGTTGGTAAGTTACCCTTAATAGGAAAGCTTTTTGAAGGTACTCCATTGGGCGTTGACCTTTTCACTGCGAGCATAATATTGAGCATAATGATAATTCCATTTACAGCTTCAATTGCAAGGGATTCTTTTAATCTTACTCCTTCAGTCCTTAAAGAGTCTGCCTATGCTATTGGAGCGACAAAATGGGAAGTTGTAAAGGATGTAGTTCTTCCATACTCAAAGCTTGGAGTATTAGGAGGAGTAGGACTTTCTTTAGGAAGGGCATTGGGAGAGACAATGGCAGTTGCCTTTGTTTTAGGAAATTTAAATAGAATTCCCACTTCTCTCTTTGATGCAGCAGCAACAGTAACAGTGAAATTGGCAAATGAGTTCACTGAGGCTGACAAAGATATATATTTAAGTTCGCTTTACTATCTTGCTTTGTTGCTTTTTGTTATGAGTTTTACTATTCTTGCTTTAGCAAAAATATTCTTACTTAAGGCTCAGAGGCGATGACATACAAAAAAAGGAAGGTAATAAGTGCGATTGCTCTCTTTCTCTGCTTTCTTACCGCAGTTTGGGGTATTTTTTGGCTTTCATTTATTATAATTGATGTTCTAAGGCACGGAATTACCGCAATAAATCCTTCTCTTTTTCTAAATGATCCCGCACCTCCCGGAGAGGAAGGCGGAGGATTAAGAAATGCATTTGTAGGACATTTTTTAATTACATTGTTTGCTACATTGATAGGTGTTCCCGTTGGAGTGCTTGGCGGCACTTTTTTGGCAGAGTATGGCAGAAAATATAAAATATCTCAGTTTATAAGCATTCTTGCAGATATAATGGTAAGTGTGCCAGCAATAATTGTAGGTGCATTCGTTTATGCTATAATTGTAAAACCTCTTGGACACTTTAGTGGATGGGCGGGTGCAATAGCCTTAGGAATAATTATGATACCAACTGTTTTAAGAACAACTGAAAACATGCTTTCTCTAATTCCTTGGACGCTGAGGGAGGCTGCTTTTGCACTTGGCGCGCCTTATTATAAGGTAATCATTCAGGTAGTCTACAGAGGAGCAGCAACTGGAATTCTCACAGGTATTATTCTTGCAATCGCAAGAGTGACAGGAGAGGCTGCACCGCTTCTGTTTACGGCTTTTAATAACAATTATTTTTCCTTAGATATGCGTCAGCCAATAGCATCCCTTACAGTAACTATTTTTCAATACGCAATGGGTCCCTACGAAGAATGGCATGCTCAGGCATGGGGAGCAGCATTGATGATAACAGTGTTTATCCTTTTTGCCACAATTACTGGAAGAATTCTCATAAAAAGGAGGTATAGAGATTGATTATTGAGCTGGAAGTAAAAAATTTAAATTTTCTTTATGCAGGCAATATCCACATATTAAAAAATATAAACATGACAGTTTACAAAAACCAAATTACTGCCTTGATTGGTCCAAGTGGATGTGGAAAAACTACACTCCTTAGATGTTTTAACAGAATGCATGACCTTTATGCAGGTAACAGATATGAAGGAGAAATAATATTTCAAGGCAAAAATATTCTTGCAAAAGATATTGACCTCATTGAGCTTAGAAGTAAAATCGGAATGGTTTTTCAAAAGCCTACTCCCTTTCCAATGAGCATTTTTGAAAATATTGCCTATGGATTGAAATTAAGGGGAATAAAAAACAGGGCTGAGCTAAAAGACAGAGTAGAGAAAGCTCTTAAGGATGCAGCACTTTGGGAAGAGGTTAAAGATAAACTTAACAGCAATGCCTTTGGCTTAAGTGGTGGACAGCAACAAAGACTGTGTATTGCAAGAGCTTTAGCAGTTGAGCCGGAAATTATTCTATTTGATGAACCAACAAGTGCCCTTGACCCGATTTCAACTGCAAAAATAGAAGAGTTGATTGTTTCTTTGAAGGATAAGGTTACAATAATAATTGTTACCCATAACATGCAACAGGCAGCAAGAATATCTGACTGGACAGGATTTATGATGCTTGGAGAACTGATTGAATATGATAAAACAAAGAAAATATTTACTGTCCCGTCAAATAAGCTTACAGAAGACTACATTACAGGAAGATTTGGTTAATCTGGATATCTAAACGGACTTCCTCTTAAAATTCTCTCAACCTTAGGAGGATTGCCCTTTAATAGAAAGCTTGCAAGTCCTCTCTCTTCTGTTTCTTTTCCAAGATAGCTCCATTTTCCATTCCATGAAACATAAAGTCTTGTCTCATCACCGATTATCTCTGCAAAAACAGGAGTAAATTCAAGTGTTGCCTTGTCAAAAGGTCTTATGCTTGCTATGATATCTCTATAAGCTGATTCAGAGGTGTATTGTTTTATTTTTTCAAGCTCCTTATTTTGATAAGCCTGTCTTATTTCATCTACAACTTTAAATGTTTGCGTGGTGTATAAATACTCCTGAGATGGTTGTTTGACCTGCTTTTTTCCTCCACAAGCAAACAAAAGCAAAAATACTATAAAAATTGCTATTTTTTTCATGCTATCCCTCCTGTCCAATTAAACTATCCTATATTTTACAACTTCATCCTTTAACATTGCACCATAAATTTTTTTTAATACATGACCATTGACTCTGATAACAATGTTATTTTGCTCTTTTTTTGAATAATAAACGCAAATTGATGCTCCTTTTTCTATTTCATCATCTGAAAATACCTCTGAAAGCAAAACAACAGGTCCTTTGAAATCCTCAGGATGAATAATAACACCTTTGTGCTTAAGAAGAACTTCATTTTCTGCCTCGCATCTGCCTACTATTGCTTTACATTTTTGAGAAAGTCTAAAATGCCTTCCTACTTTCAGTAATTCTATGTTTTCTACGGAAAGCTCGTCATGTTCAATAAGGTCCTTCAATTTTTTACAAAAAGTAGGGTCTGTAAGGAAACAGCCACCTGCTGGCTGTGGTATTTTCTCAATTCCGTATTTTTTTGCTAAAGCCAACTGAGGCTTGCGAGTTCTGCCCCATATGTCATAAAGCAAATCTCTGTTAACAATACCCTCTTTTTCAGGTATTGTTGGAGGAAGAAGTTTAGCAGACAGGGGTCTGAGAATTAAGCCAGAGAGTTCAGTCTTCTTCTCAATATGAAAAAGCATACTTTTTTGCTGAGTCATCGGTCTTTGACTTACAACTTCGCCTGTAATAATAAATTGGGCATTATAAGTTGAAAGTAGTTTTTTAGCTTCCTTTAGCATTAGTATTTTACAGTCAATGCAAGGATTAAGATTTTTCCCAAATCCGTGTTCAGGCTCTTTTAATAGTGGAATAAATTTTTCTCTTATATCAACTTCAATGATTGGAAAATCAAATTGTTTTGAGTAATTTAAATCATCTTCTCTTAAAGCGCTGGTAAATCCTGTTAAAAATTTAAGTGCAATAACATCAATATTTTGCTCTTTAACGATGAGGACTGAAAGAAGGCTATCAAGCCCACCAGAGTATAAAGCAAGGGCTTTATGCATAGGGATGCGTTTTCCAGAGTTTTAGTATTTCCTCTGGAGAGGCCGTTGCTGTCCCAACTTTTCCGACAACTATTCCAGCAGCTACATTAGCTATCTTTGCTGCATTTGATAGAGAAGCTCCTGCCACATGGGAAAGTGTAATGGAAGCAATTACTGTGTCTCCTGCACCAGTAACATCAAAGACTTGCTTTGCAAAAGTTGGAAGATGGGTAATATTTATTTCAGAGTTGGCTTTCTCAAAAAGACTCATGCCTTCCTCTCCCCGAGTTATTAAAACCGCATCGCAGGATAGCTTTCTTAAAAGATTGTTTCCAGCTTTGATAAGGGTCTTTTCGTCCTTTATCTCAATTTCAGCTCCATGAGATGCTTCAGCAAGATTTGGAGTAATTAGAGATACCTGCTTGTATAATCTGAAATGTCCAACCTTTGGGTCAACAGCAACAAAAAGTCCTTTTTCATTTTTCTCTGAAACGAGAATTCTAAAAAGCTCCTCTGAGACAACGCCTTTTTTATAATCAGACACTATTACTGCATCAAAATTTTTCAGGGCAGATTTAATCATTGAAAGAAAAACTTCCTTAGCTTTTCCCTCCAGCCTTCTTTTGTCTTCTACATCAAACCTTACAATCTGCTGATTGCCTCCAATAACTCTTGTTTTAACTGTTGTGCGCCTTGAATCCTCAAAAATGTAATCAATTCCTATTCCGCTTTCCTCAAGCAATTCTTTTACAATTTTACCACTTGAGCCTTTGCCAACTATGCCTGAAATATAAGCATTACCACCTAATGCCTTTATATTATTGGCTACATTAGCAGCTCCACCAAGCCTGAAAGATTCCTCATAAACCTCAACAACCGGAACAGGTGCCTCAGGAGAGATTCGGCTTACTTTGCCAAAGATGTATCTGTCTAATATGATATCTCCAATAACAAGTATTTTTTTCTCTTTGAATTTTTTGAAAAGTTTTTGCAAACTTTCTGTGTTCATTTTGAATTCTCCAATAAATTAATAATTTCTTCCAAGATGCCTTCGCCTTGTGTGGAATCCTTCATATTTTTCCAGATATATTTATTCCTTTTTATTTCCTCCTCTCCGACAATAATGACCCAGTTCGCTCCTATTTTGTCTGCCCTTTTAAGTTGAGCTTTAAGTGAAAGCTCTTCGTAGGCTGTCTCAGTGTTGATGCCCTTTTCTCTTAATATGTTTGATAGTTTTCTTGCTTCCCTTTCAATTCCTTTTCCAGCATATGCAACATAAACCAATTGTCGTTTATGCCCAATGGAAATAGTCTGTTTACAAAGTTCAACTAATCTTTCCATACCAATTGCAAAGCCTGCTGCAGGAGTTACAGGTCCTCCAAACATTTCAACAAGGTCATCATATCTTCCCCCTGCAGCAACTGCATTTTGAGCACCAAGCATTGTTGTTGTCACCTCAAACACTGTCTTGGTATAGTAATCAAGTCCTCTTACAATTTTAGGATTAATAACAAATTCTATCCCCAAGAAACTCAGCTCTTCTTTGAAACTTTCAAAATGAGCTTTGCACTCTTCGCAAAGATAATCAAGTATCAAAGGAGTATCCTTTAATGTTTCTCTGCATATTGGGACTTTGCAGTCCAGTAACCTCAAAGGATTTCTATTAAATCTTCTCTGACAGTCATTGCAGAGAGAGCTAACCTTATCATTTAAAAAGCTGAATAGATTTTCTTTGTATATTTGCCTACATTTTTTACAGCCAATAGAGTTTATCTCAAAGGCAAGTTTATCAATTTTTAGTTTTTGGAAAAAATTTTTTAAGATATAAAGAAGTTCTGCCTCAACTGAAGGAGATTTAACTCCGAAAACCTCTACTCCAATCTGATGAAACTGTCTGAATCTTCCCTTTTGTGGTCTTTCATAACGAAACATTGGACCAATGTAGTAAAATTTTCTTGGTGATGGCAGATTAAATAGGCTGTGTTCAATATATGCTCTGACTACTGATGCTGTGCCTTCAGGTCTTAAGGCAACCTTTCTACCCTTTTTGTCCTCAAAAATATACATCTCCTTTTCAACAATATCCGTGTCCTCTCCGATACTTCTTAAAAAAAGTTCTGCCATTTCCAAAATAGGCGTTCTAATTTCCTGAAAATTGTATATCTCAAATATATCTTTAGCTTGTTGTTCAATAAACTGCCAGATACTAATCTCATCAGTAAGAATATCTTGCATTCCTCTTAAGGTTTTAAAATTCATCAAGTGTTCCTCCTCAACTTATCTCAATACAACAATCCATAAGCCACTATTCACCAACTTCCTCTCCTTCCCTTTCCTTGTCAAAATCAAGCATCCTTAAATGGCTCTCAATGAGCCTTCTCAGCTCTTCCTTAAAATGTCTTCTTATTCCCTTGAGATCAACTATATCCTCATGAATTTTAACGACTTTTTCTTGAGCTTCACGAATAATGTTCTCTGCTTGCACCTCTGCATCCTTTATTATTAGTTCTGCTTCCTTTTTCGCATTAGTCTTGTACTCCTCTACCAGCCTTTGAGCTGTCATAAGAGTATCTCTGATAGTCTGGTCTATTTTTTTATACTCTTCTAACTGATTTTCAAGGATTGCTACTTTTTCTTTCAACATAGAATTTTCCTTAAGAATTTCCTCCAACTCTTCCCTTATTATTTCAAGGAAAGAGTAAACCTCTTCCATGTCAAATCCTCTAAATTTAACTTTAAACTGCTTCTGCTGAATGTCAAGCGGCGTGATTCTCATGCTAATCCTCCTTTTATTCTATAACCAAGCTCTATGATGCTAACGATTAAAAACTTCTGCAAAAAATAGATAAAAAGCAGCAAGATCAGCGGAGAAATATCAATAGGAATTCTTAGGGGCAACAATTTTCTAATAGGTCTTAGAACTGGCTCAGTAACTCCATATAGAAATCTCACAATAGGATTATACGGATCAGGTCTTACCCAGCTTATCAGTGCCGCAGCTATAACAATGAATGAATATATTGTTAATAGAAGGTCAAAGATGCTACCTAATGCAATTAACAAGTTGCCAATTATAAACATTATTGCACCCTTTGAGAAAGTTCTTTGGCTCTCTCTGTTGCTGCCTTTACTGTTTTTAAAAGTATATCTCTAAGTGTTCCGTCTGAAAGTACTTTTAGCCCTGCCTCTGTTGTTCCACCCGGAGAGGTAACCTTTTGTCTGATTTTATCAGGTGGCAGTCCGCTGTCAAGCAGTTTAGCTGTGCCTATAAATGTTTGTATTAATAGTTCTGATGCAATATCTTCTGAAAAACCTAATTCTGCTGCCACATCAATTAACTGTTCCAAGATATAGCATAAAAATCCCGGACCACTGCCAGAGAGGGCTGTCACAAGGTTCATGTAGTGTTCAGGCAAAGTGATTACTTTACCAACACTCATGAATATATCTCTTACAGGTGCTACTATTTTCATCTCAAGGCATTCACAGATAGCAAGAACAGTCATTGCTTCACCTACTGTTGCTGCAAGATTTGGCATTGCTCTTATAAGTCTATCTGTTCGTAGATAATTTTTTATGAGATTGAGAGGAACTCCTGCTGCAATTGATACGACAGTATGATTTTCTGTTACAGTGTCTTTTATTTCTTCAAGCACTTCCTTAATGTTTTGAGGTTTAACAGCAAGTACAATAATATCGGATTGTTTAACCAGTTCAGTATTTGATTGAGTTGTTTTTATTCCATAACACTTCTCAAGATACCTTCTTCTCTCCTCAATAGGTTCAGAAACAATAACATTTTTTTTACCCTCTTTTATTAGCCCCCTTATAAGGGCTTCTGCCATATTTCCTCCACCAATAAATCCTATCATTTTATTACCTCCTGTTTTATTCTTTCTCCAAAAATTGCTGTTCCTATTCTAACCATTGTTGCTCCTTCTTCTACAGCAACTTCAAAGTCATGGGACATTCCCATAGAAAGTTCTTTGATTAAAGGATATTTTTGTGACAGGCTATCCCTTATTTCTCTTAGTTTTCTGAAATACGGTCTAACATCCTCAGGGTTTTCAAAATATGGTGGAATTGTCATAAGGCCTTCAACTTGCAAATTTTTTAAATTCAAACAAAGTTCACAAAGTTTTTCCACTTCCTCTTCTTTGACTCCATACTTAGTTTCTTCCTCTGATAACTTAACCTGTATAAGTACTCTTTGAGTTTTATTAATCTTTTCAGCCTCTTTATTTATCGCTAAGGCAAGGCGGTCTGAATCTAAAGAGTGAATAACTGTAAATAGTTTTACAGCCTCCTTGACTTTATTGGTTTGAAGATGTCCAATTAGATGCCATTCAATATCAAAGTCCCTTATTTTTTCAATTTTAGATTTTGCCTCCTGAACTCTGTTTTCGCCAAAAATTCTCAAACCTAAGTCTGCAGCTTCAATTATTTTTTCAATTGGTTGCGACTTTGAAACTGCCACTAATTTTATCTCCTCTGGATTTCTTCCCGCTCTAATTGCAGCATAGGTAATCTTTTTAAAGATAGATGATATTCTTTGCGAAAGCATACTATAATACATTATACATGATTTTTAGAATGTTTGATATATTCACTTTAAGGTGGAAGCTAATTCTGCTACTTCTTTTTCTTAACGTTAGTCTTGTGTCATCCCTTTACATTTTTTATACCCAGACAGAAAAAAAGCTCTTAAAAGAAATTGAAAGGCAAACAGCTGATCTTACAAAGGCTATTCAAATTGGAGTGGAGGAAGTAACAAAGAGTGGATCATCCAGGCTTTCAGATTATCTAAAAAAACTTGATGCGAAGGGTATCAAGGAAGTCTCAATTATCAGTAACACTCAGGAAATTATTGCAAGTACAAATCCTCAAAATATTGGACAACCAATTACTCACAGAAAAAAGGAATTAATAATCAAAGCTGAGCTTGGAGAGCCTGTTTTTGAGGAAGAAAATGTCTACAATGTAATTGTTCCAGTTGTTGCAGGGAATGTCCAATACGGCTACATTCATCTAAGGATAAATAAAGATGACTTCTCGCAAATTCTAAAGGCAAATGCTTTAAAGAGAATTGTGGCTACATTTTTAATTTTCTCTATCGGTATCGTCCTAACATATATCATTGCAAAAAGATACACAAAACCTATTGATCAACTTAATGAGGCAGCTATAAAAGTAGCTCAAGGAGATTTTTCTTATAGATTGGATATCAAAAGAAAAGACGAAATTGGTAAAATTGCAGAAAGCTTCAATTTCATGATTCAAAAGCTGGAGGAAAACAAACAGCTTCAGCAAAGACTAAGAGAAGCTGAGTATCTTGCCACTATTGGGCAGTTAAGCAGAACTATTGCCCATGAGATAAGAAATCCTTTGAACTTTATCAATTTAAGCATTGACCATCTTATAGAAAAATTAAGAAAACAAAGCCCCGAGTCAAGTGATTATACAAAACTCCTTGAAAACATGAAAACTGAGATATACAGAATAAACAATCTTGTCACAGAATACCTTGAATATACAAAACCTCTTAAGCTAAACAGAAGAAATTCAAGTGTTGTTGAGATTATTGATGAAGTTCTATCTTTGGTTGAAGCAAAAGCCCAGCAAGAAGGAGTTAATATTTACAAGGATTACAAGTTTGATTTTACGCTAAATTTTGATATAGATTTAATAAAAAGCTGTTTATTAAATATTATCACGAACGCATTACAGGCAATGAGGGATTCTGAAATAAAAAATCTTTTTGTTAAAACTGACCTCGTATCAGATGAATTATTGATAAGCATTGCAGACACAGGTGCAGGCGTTCCAAAAGAATTTCTTGATAAAATATTTGAGCCTTTTTTTTCAACAAAAAGGGGTGGCTTGGGTTTGGGATTACCCTTAGCAAAGAGAGTAATAGAAGAACATGGTGGTAGAATAGAATTTATAAGTGAGCAAAATAAAGGAAGCGAAGTAAGAATTTTTCTGCCAATATAAGCATGACAACAATATTAGTCATAGATGATGAACCTCTTCAAAGAGAGATACTTTCAACAATTTTAATGGATGAAGGATACAATGTATATTCTGCCTCAACAATTGAAGAAGCCAAGAAAATAATTAATGAATACAGCCCCGAAATTATACTGACAGATTTGAAACTTGGAAACGAGAATGGAATAGAAATTCTTAATGAACTCCCATACGAGCCTTTCACTCCTGCTGTAATTGTAATAACCGCGTTTGGAACAATTTCATCAGCAGTTGATGCAATAAAGAGAGGAGCCTTTGATTATTTAACAAAGCCAATTGACAAGGAAATTTTGCTTGTAACAATTAGAAAGGCACAGGAAAGGATAAATCTTATAAAAGAAAATTTGAGACTAAGGGAAGAACTTTATGGACAATTTAAAATTGAAGGAATCATCGGAAAATCAAAAAAGATGTTAAAAGTTCTTGATATTGTGAGAAAAGTTACTCCTACATCTGCAACAGTTCTCATATACGGTGAAAGCGGAACAGGAAAGGAACTCATTGCCAAAGCAATTCATTATAATTCACCAAGAAAAGACAAACCTTTTATTGCGATAAACTGCGCAGCTATTCCAGAAAATCTTCTTGAAAGTGAACTTTTTGGATATGAACCAGGAGCTTTTACAGGTGCAACCACAAGAAAAATAGGATTAATTGAGTCTGCAAATGGAGGCACTCTTTTTCTTGATGAAATTGCTGAAATGCCACTGTTACTTCAGTCAAAACTTTTAAGAGTCCTGCAGGACAAAGAAGTAAGAAGAATAGG
Organism: Thermodesulfovibrio hydrogeniphilus; assembly: GCF_054657355.1. Taxonomy (NCBI): domain Bacteria; kingdom Pseudomonadati; phylum Nitrospirota; class Thermodesulfovibrionia; order Thermodesulfovibrionales; family Thermodesulfovibrionaceae; genus Thermodesulfovibrio; species Thermodesulfovibrio hydrogeniphilus. The sequence goes on along the minus strand of NZ_BAAHYW010000001.1, from coordinate 1,232,089 downwards.
AGGAAAAGAAACAATCAAAGTAGATGTAAGGATTATTGCAGCAACCAATAAAAACTTAATTGAGGAGGTAGAAAAAAACAGATTTAGAGAAGACCTTTATTACAGACTGAAAGTAGTCACAGTTGAAATTCCACCTTTAAGAGAGAGAAAAGAAGACATCCCCGAGCTTGTTAGCTTTTTTATAGAGAAATATTCAAGAGAATTCGGGAAAAGAATCTTAGGCATTGAAGAAAAAGCTTTACAAGCACTCCTTGAGTATCAATGGCCCGGCAATATCAGGCAACTTGAGACTGTTATAGAGAGAGCAATTATTATTTCTGAAGGAGAGAAGATTACTCTAAAGGACATTCAGGATGAATTAAAACTAACAATCCCTAAAAATGTTCTTGATATTGATATCCCTGATGAGGGCATAAATTACGAAGAACTTGAAAAGGAAATACTTAAAAAGGCACTAATTAAATCAAACTATGTAATTGCCAAGGCAGCAAGACTGCTTGGAATGAGTTATAAAACATTCTGGTATAGGCTTGAAAAATTTGGTTTGTCAGAAAATTTCCCCAAAAGGGAAAACTTTCCCAAATGAGGAAATTAATTTTCAATAAAGTTATTGATATTGTTACAATCTATTTTGGCATGAAAGTTGATTAAATATTTTTAGCCAGAAACTGAAACCATGTATTAAAAAACAGAAAAAGGAAGGAGGTGAAAAAGGAAGATGAAGAAAATTTTAGCAGTAGTAATGGCATTGGTATTTGCACTCACAACAGCAGTAGCATTTGCAGAGCAGCCTGCTGCAAAGCCAGCCGAGCCTGCAAAGAAGGCTGAGCCAGCCAAACCAGCTGAGCCTGCAAAGAAAGCTGAGGCAAAGGCTGAGAAGAAAGCTGAAAAAGCTAAGGTTAAATCAATTACTGGTGAGGTTACAGCTGTTGATACAGTTGGTAACACAATCACCGTAAAGAGCAAAAAGCAGGAGCTTACAATCGGTGTTACAGCTGACCAGATTAAGGATGTAAAGGCTGGTGACAAGGTTGTAGTAAAATACACCGAGCAGGATGGCAAGCTCACAGCAAAGAGCGTAAAGAAAGCTGCAGCAAAGGCTGAGAAAAAAGGTGAAGTAAAGAAAGAAGAAAAGGCTGAAAAGAAAGAAGCAAAACCAGCCGAGAAACCAGCAGAAAAGAAACAGTAATTTTTTAAGCATAGGTGGGAGACTTTTCTCCCACCTGTTTTATACCTCTACTCCTCTTTTTCTTAACTCCTCTAACTTTTTCTCCCTACAAGTTTTACATCTAAATTCAGGCTCAGGATCATGCAGTTTATCATAGTTTTTGGTTTTTACTACTCTGTATCCTTCACATATCACTCCACAGTCAGCACATCTTACATTTTCTTTAATCTGCCAAAGGGGATAGAATGCTGGAATTTTAAAATGAGACTTAAAAATTGCCTTATCTACAAACCAGAAAACATTGGCAAGCAAAAACTGATTAAGCAAAAAAGCAGGTATAGTATGGATTTTAAGATAATCACTTAAAACATACTGAAGCAATGCTCCAGCAATTCCTGACAATACTATCCATCTACCAAAAACATAAAAAAACCATGTTTTCATATACTGACCCTCCTGCAAAAAAATTTAATAATAAATTAAATTTTAACATATTTTTGTAGTATAATATTTTTTTAGGCGATGGAGTTCGCCTTTAACCGCCTCTAATTTTCAGGGGCTGATAACTCCTACTGTAAAAAGGTAGAGTTACAACCTGAAAGGGAGGCATTTATATTTGAAACTCTTCTTTAAGCTTCTTTATGGTTTTTTCTTGCTGTATTGTCAACAATAATTGCCACAAAACTGCGCTTAGCCACAGCTCTTACTGAAATTGGTGTAGGTGCAGTTGCAAGTCTTGTTATACCTTTATTGGGCTTAAATCTTGGAGAAAACGAGATTTGGATTAAATTTATTGCTTCTGTGGGAGCAATAATGCTTACTTTTCTCGCTGGAGCTGAACTTGAACCGGAAGTATTAAAGTCAAGATGGAAGGAAACTATTGCAATAGGATTAATTGCATTTTTAGGACCATTTCTTGGATGTACTGCTTTTGCCTATTATCTTCTTGGATGGTCAGTTAAGGCAAGCTGGCTTGCTGGAGTTGCCCTTTCTACAACATCTGTTGCAGTAGTTTATGCTGTTATGCTTGAACTTGGTTTAAACAAAACTGAATTTGGCAAACTCATACTTGCTGCCTGTTTTGTGAATGACCTTGCAACAGTCATTGCACTTGGTCTTATATTTTCGCCCTTTACTATAAAATCACTGATTTTTATAGGAGCTACAATTGCTTTGGCAGTTTTTATACCCTTTGTGACCCCCAAAATATTCAAAAAGTTTGGAGGAAGACCTTCAGAATTTGAAGCAAAATATCTGCTTTTCTTTCTTCTTGGCATTGGTGCACTTGCTATATGGTCTGGAAGTGAGGCTGTGCTTCCTGCATATATTATAGGCATGGTTTTGGCAGGAAGTGTTGGCAAAGATCACCAGCTTATAAGAAGACTTAGGACGCTTACCATAGGATTTCTTACGCCTTTGTATTTTTTAAGGGCTGGATATTTTGTATCAATTCCAGCTATAATTGCTGCTCCAATACCGCTTTTAGTGCTTTTGGCTGGAAAAATGATAACAAAATTTGTTGGAGTTTATCCTGTAACAAAATTTTTTAAATTCAAACACAAAGAAGGCATGTATACAACACTTCTTATGTCAACAGGACTTACATTTGGCTCTATTTCTGCCTTATTTGGACTAACACATGGAATAATTGACCAGAGTCAGTATTCACTTCTTATTGCTGCAGTTATTGGTAGTGCTGTTATACCTACAATCATTGCAAATGCTTTTTATCTGCCAAAATATCTCTTACCAAAATCAAAAAAGGAGGTTTAAGGATGTTGAAAAAAATTCTTATAGCCTTTGATGGCTCTCAAGAGGCTTACAAGGCTCTTGATTTTGCTTTAAAACTTACAAAAGAGTGCCCGTTGCAGGAAAGGGAAATTATTGTTCTTTCTGTAGCACAGCCTCCAGAGCCTGCTGACATAAGCGAGGTTAAAGCTGTTATTGACAGTGCTACTGAATATTACAAAAAAGAATATGAAAAGATTTACTCCATTGCAAAAGAATATGCAGTAGAGATAAAAACTGAGATTGTTGTAGGTCATCCTGCAGACCAGATTGTAAGATATGCAGCAGAAAATAGTGTTGATTTGATAGTTATGGGACAAAGGGGACTTTCAAAAATTGAAAGGTGGCTTCTTGGCTCAGTATCAAGAAGAGTTGCCACTTATGCAACATGTCCTGTTGTAATAGTTAAATAAAGATTGAATTTGTTACAATTTTAAATGGACCCTATTACCCATACTCTTTCAGGTATAGTTTTTGGAAAAACTTTAACTAAAAATAAAGTTTTTATTGCAATATTAATTGCATCCACTTTATTACCGGATTTAGATATAATTCTTTTACTTCACAGTAAAGAGCTTTTTCTTGCACAACATCGTGGAATAACTCATGGAATTCTGTTTTTGTTGATTATACCTTTATTTTTTGCTTTAATTTTCAGGAAAAAATATGGATTTTTTAAAGTATATGCTATATCCTTTACAGGTTATGCACTTCATCTTTTTCTTGACCTTACAAATCAATATGGCACAAAAATTTTATCTCCCTTTGATTGGACATCATTCAATCTTTCTTTAACATTCATAATTGACCCTTATGTGTTACTGCCTTTTTTATTTGCAGTTGTTTTGTCATTTAAATTTAAAAAACAGATGAAGTTTTTGCTAATTCTTTCAATTATTTTTGTGACTGTTTACATTTCAGCTAAAGCATATCTTAAGGCAGAGGCAAGGGATTTTTTAAAGCAAAAAATAGAAGCCCATCAATACAGAGTTTATCCTTTACCAAATGATTTTCTAAGATGGTGGTTTGTAGCAAGGTATGCAAATGAGTATATAACAGGCTTTGTCGACCTTTTTACAAAAAAAGTTTACATTGATGAGAAATATCTTATAAAAAATGACGAAGCAATAAAAAAATCAAAGGAAGCTGAAACCGTAAAAGCTTTACTTGATTTTGCAAAACATCCTGTTGCTGAGGTAAAGAAAGAAGGAGATGTGACAGTTGTTGTATGGAAAGAACTCTCTTATGGTTATTTACCTAAAGAAAAATTTACTGCAAAAGTTTGGCTAAAAGAAACCCCCAATGGTTATCAAATTATAAATTCTAAGCTTATCATTGCTGTCCAAAATAATCTAAACTCATAAAAAACATCCGCATAAAATAAGACTTTTGGACAAGAAAATTTGCTTTTTCAAAATCAGGTTACCCCCCCTTTCTTTTTATTTGCTGTCCAATTAAACAAGTCTAAATTTTAACTGTTCTATTTGAGGCTCAATTTGCGGTGTCTCTGTCGGTTTATTTATCCATTCCCATAAATTCCTATATGTAAATAGGTTTAGTCTCAACAATGCAACTAGATTACTTAATGACCATCCAAATGTTGATAACTCTTTCAGATACTTCAGTATCAGTATCGCTATTAATGCCGTCCATATCTGTATCTTAAGTGCATTCGCTGATGTCCCTACAAAGGTTTTTACTCTTAGATTTTGTTTCAATGTCTTAAAAAATCTGCCCTGCCATCTGTCTTTGTATATCTCTGATATGGTCGTTGCACCAAAGTTCAGTTGGTTCGTGAGTAGCACAACTGTATCTTTTGTTTCCTTATCCATGACCTCTATCCTCCGTAGCTCATATGGACAGTCTTGCTCTGCATAAAAACCCTTAAGCTTGATTATCTCGTCCCGAATTATGTTTCTGTTCTTTGGCACTGGTAGGCTCTTTATCACTTTATAAGAGGCGTTGTCCTTTAACCTTGTTACAAAATATACCCCCTCCTCTGTCCATCTACCAAATAAAGCATAGTCAACACACCCTCTGTCTATTACTACTATGGCACCAGAACAAAAATGAAGTCTCCTTAATATGTTTACTTCGTGCACTTTACCTTCTGTTATATGCGCATATTCAGGTAAATATCCTGAGTGGTCAAGTAGTAAATGCAACTTTACCGCACCTTTAGTCTTTCTGAATTTTGCCCAGTCAAATACTGTTGCACACAACTCTATTACAGATGCATCAAAGCTCATTAGCTTGTTCTTAAATCTGAATTTCCTCTTGCCAGTAAATTTAGACTGACATCTCTGAAAAAGCATATAAAATACTGCTTGAAAAAGTTCCCACGGTCTGTGTTCATTTGCATAGGCAAGGGTAGAGCTCTTTGGAGCTTCTTTTATACCAAGATGCCTTAACTTGCCAACGCAACTGGCAAGTCCATTACATATCTCTCTTAGAGAATGCGCCTGCCCAAGTTGACAAAATAACATAGCTACAAATTGCCCCCAACTCGTAAACCCTTTTGCTCTACGCTCAGCTTCTGTCTGCTTTGACTGACTTCTCAAATTCTAATCTTGGAAAAAGGGATAGAATTTGACTGAAAATACTGCTATACTTATTCATATACACCTCCGATCTGGGTCTTTAATTTTTAAGCTAAATGTTTATCTATTTTACCCAGATCGGAGCTTTTTAAAAAATTTATTTTGGACAAGAGTGTAAGCTTATAATATGAAAGTATGTGAAATTTTTGCCAGCATTCAAGGTGAAAGTTCTCTTGTTGGAATTCCTATGATTTTTATTAGATTAAGCGGTTGCAATCTAAGATGTAATTACTGCGATACAACTTATGCCTTTGAAAATGGTAAAGATTATACTATCACTGAAGTGATAAATGCAATCAAACAGTATAACCTTAAATATGTTGAAATTACAGGCGGAGAGCCATTGCTACAGATAGAAGTTTATGATTTAATGGATGAACTTGTAAAAAATTACAATGTAGTTCTTGAGACAAATGGCTCCTTATCTTTAGAGAAAGTAAATTCTTTTATAAAAATTATAATGGATGTAAAAACGCCTGGAAGTGGAATGAGTGATTACAATTATTTGGAAAATTTGAATTTTCTTAAAGAAACTGATGAAGTTAAATTTGTGATAACAGACAGAAATGACTATGAATGGGCAAAGCAGTTCATAAAAGAGCATTCTATAAAAGTAAGAGAAATTCTTTTCTCTCCGGCTTTTGGTTTACTTGATGCAAAGGAACTTGCCAAATGGATAATTGAAGACTCTCTGGATGTAAGACTTAATATTCAACTTCATAAATACATATCTGTTAGATAGTATTTCCCAAAAATATAGATAGAAACGAGTCACTGCGAGCCCCTATGTTGCGAGCGGAGCGAAGTAAACCACCACATCATCACCGCTTGCTTCACATACAACAAAGAGCTTGCCAACCCTTATCTTCGGTGAGGCTCGCAATGACTTCCTTTTCGTCATTGCGAGCGAAGCGAAGCAATCTCAAAAAATTCGTAAGAAGTAAAAAGTAAGGCGTGAGGGGTGAAAAGCAAAAGATGAGATTGCTTCGGCATCCTTGCGAATGCCTCGCAATGACGAAAAAATAAACGGCACCCTCGCAATGACCCCTTCCTTTGTCATTGCGAGGGTGCATGAGCACCCGAAGCAATCTCATCTTTCTTTATGTCACTTATCAGCTTCGTTTGCTCGGAATGACAGTAAAAAATATTTATTTTTCAGGTATTCTTTGAAATTTCGTTGTTTATTTAAAAAAGTATATAATAGAAATAAGTTTTGATGATTAATCAAGTTAGAGTTTTGGTAGTATTCAAGAAAATGATAAAAAGTAAAATTCAGAATGATAGTTTAAAAACGTTCTCTAACATCTTGAATTTCTATGTTGAACAAATCCCTGAGGTTCATGATATTGCAAACCGATGTTTAAATACAGAGAGATGGGATGGGAATGTTGTTTTAATGTTGTTGGATGCAGCAATTACGTCAACAGGACTTAACTATTTTAGTGTAGTTGTTCCAAAAGTAAGGCAATATGAGAGAGAATTTTTACAGGAAAGAGAGGTGAATTCTTTAAGAAAGTTCACAAAACTCAGTATAGAAAGTCTTTCTCATATATTTAAAAACAAACGGGCTTTGAACATGGCAATGGAGATAGCAAATTATCTTGTCAAAATTTCTGAATCAGATAAGGATGCTATCAGAACTTGGGCAAAAAATTCAAAGATTGAGCATTGGAAACAAGACCCTGTTGGAAGAATAAAAGGAGTTGGGCTTATAACATTTCAGTATCTCAGAATGATGGGAGGTATTGACACGATTATGCCTGATAAAATTGTAAAAAGAGTAATAAACAAATTTTTGGCTGAATCAGGCATCAATCCAATCAATAATGATTTAGAATTTATAAGAGAAATTGAAAAATTGGCAAAGCAAATACAAATCCGACCAACTGAATTATGTTTTTTATCATGGTTGATAGAAAGCAGAGACCGAAAAATAGAGATAGACACTCGTCACTGCGAGCCCCCCTGTTGCGAGCGATAGCGTGGCAATCTGGGGCGAAGCAGTCTCTAATTGGTGACTGGTGAATGGTGATTCGTGGATGGTGGATGGTGAACACCTCTCCGTAATTGCGAGGATACCCCTCTCCGTCATTGCGACTCCGAGCGAAGCGAGGAGGAAGCAATCTTGCCTTTTCCCCTTCAAAGAGATTGCTTCGCATGCTTCGGATGCTCGCAATGACAGCAAAAAATACTTAATTTTCAAATGGTTATACCAATTATTGGATTTCTATCGCTATTTTTGGGATATAAAGGAAAGACTTCTTTAGAGGAGAAAATTTATTAAAAAAATTGAATGATATATCTTCTAGCAATGTAAATAATTACAAGTCCAAGAATTAGCTTGATATATTTTTGAGGAACATGCCTTTGAGTTCTTGCTCCAAGATACATGCCAGCAATTCCGCCAATTCCAAATAAAATTCCAAGAAACCAATCTGGACTTGTTTGCATTCCATCTGAGGGAAGTAACGCATAGTAAATTACCCCAAAAAAAGAGGCTGTAAATGTTCCCATTAGACAAGCACCTGCTATACTGTGTACAGGGAGTTTAAAGAATGTTATTATAAAAGGAGCCATAATAGAGCCTCCCCCTATTCCATAGGCACCACCTATAATACCTATAATAAAAGCAATCATAAATAAAACTACTGGATTAAATGAAAAATTTTCTCCCCAAAATTCATATTCTATTTTTTTAAGAGAAACTGAAATAGTTTTTACCGTAGCATCTTCAGAAAGTTTTTGGTCAAATTTTTTTGCTTGCGCAGTTTTTTTCTTTTTAAAAACATCAAGAAACAGTCTTATTCCTATATAAAACAGAACAAGACCAACAAAAAATTTGAAAGATTTCGGATCGGACAATATTTTAATTCTTACATAGTATCCAATAATTATTCCCGGTACTGTTCCTATAATAATAACCCACGCAATTGGCCAAGCCATTCTTTTTTCCTTAACATACCTGTAAACTCCTGATGGGATACCAATTACATTAAAAAGATGATTTGTCCCACTGACTCCGGGAGAAGTGTAATTGAGATAACTTACTTGAAAGGGCAAAAGTAAAAACGCTCCAGATACTCCGCCCATTGATGTAAAAAAAGATACCACCAACGCCACAAGCGGTGGGATAAGTATGTTTGTTGTTACTCCAGAAATAGGAAAAGTATATGAAAGAAAATCTAACATAAAGTAAGAATACTAAAAACTTTTGTTAGTTTCAAATAAAACTTTTTAATCTTTATATAAACTGGAATTTTTGAGAGTCAAGTGTCATTACAAGTCTCACCGAAGGACCCCCCATTCTGTCATTGCGAGCCTGCCGACAGGCAGGCGTGGCAATCTCATTGTCCATTCGGAGGAGGAAAAAGGCGAGATTGCTTCGGGTGCTGACGCACCCTCGCAATGACGCTCTCTTTCGTCATCACGAGGCTTGTGACAGCAAGCCGAAGTGATCTCAGAGATTGCTTCCTCCTCACTTCGCTCGGAGTCGCAATGACGAATAAAAAAACTCGCATTGACGAGGAAGGGGCGCAACCTCGCAATGACGAGGAGGAAGGATGGCTCGCAATAACAGATTAACAAAGGTTTTTTAGAAATCGCTCAATTTTTATATAAAATTATTTTGAACTAAGTTCTTCAATCAAAATATTTCTAATTTTGTCCTCATTTGGAAGAGGTAAACCAGAATGTTTAAGTTTTCCATTGATAACTAGTCCAGGAGTTACTTGTGTATATTTAAATATTTCCTTGAAATCTCTGATGTGAGAAATTTCTGATTGAATTCCAAGTTGGGATACAACTTTTTTAACTGTTTCTTCAAGTTTGTTACAATTAGGACAACCTGGACCAAGAATTTTAATGTACATTTGCCCTCCAATAAAAAATTTTTTATAAATTATAGCATATCATAGCTGTATTGTGTAATGTGGAAATAAAACCCAAAAATAGCGATAGAAATCCAATAATTGGCATAACCATTTGAAAATTAAATATTTTTTATTGTCATTGCTTCAGCATCCGAAGGATGCCTTGCAATGACGAGGTGGTTGGATGCCTTGAAACGATGAAGAAGCGGAATGCCACGCCTACCTAACGCTGTTTCATACCCCTTTTTGTCAGATTTTTCTCTTTAAGACTTTTTAAAACACCTTGAAACATTGCTGTCCAAAATAATCTAAACTCATAAAAAACATCCGCATAAAATAAGACTTTTGGACAAGAAAATTTGCCTTTTCAAAATCAGGTTACCCCCCTTTCTTTTTACTTGCTGTCCAATTAAACAAGTCTAAATTTTAACTGTTCTATTTGAGGCTCAATTTGTGGTGTCTCTGTCGGTTTATTTATCCATTCCCATAAATTCCTATATGTAAATAGGTTTAGTCTCAACAATGCAACTAGATTACTTAATGACCATCCAAATGTTGATAACTCCTTCAGATACTTCAGTATCAGTATCGCTATTAATGCCGTCCATATCTGTATCTTAAGTGCATTCGCTGATGTCCCTACAAAGGTTTTTACTCTTAGATTTTGTTTCAATGTCTTAAAAAATCTGCCCTGCCATCTGTCTTTGTATATCTCTGATATGGTCGTTGCACCAAAGTTCAGTTGGTTCGTGAGTAGCACAACTGTATCTTTTGTTTCCTTATCCATGACCTCTATCCTCCGTAGCTCATATGGACAGTCTTGCTCTGCATAAAAACCCTTAAGCTTGATTATCTCATCCCGAATTATGTTTCTGTTCTTTGGCACTGGTAGGCTCTTTATCACTTTATAAGAGGCGTTGTCCTTAACCTTGTTACAAAATATACCCCCTCCTCTGTCCATCTACCAAATAAAGCATAGTCAACACACCCTCTGTCTATTACTACTATGGCACCAGAACAAAATTGAAGTCTCCTTAATATGTTTACTTCGTGCACTTTACCTTCTGTTATATGCGCATATTCAGGTAAATATCCTGAGTGGTCAAGTAGTAAATGCAACTTTACCGCGCCTTTAGTCTTTCTGAATTTTGCCCAGTCAAATACTGTTGCACACAACTCTATTACAGATGCATCAAAGCTCATTAGCTTGTTCTTAAATCTGAATTTCCTCTTGCCAGTAAATTTAGACTGACATCTCTGAAGAAGCATATAAAATACTGCTTGAAAAAGTTCCCACGGTCTGTGTTCATTTGCATAGGCAAAGGTAGAGCTCTTTGGAGCTTCTTTTATACCAAGATGCCTTAACTTGCCAACGCAACTGGCAAGTCCATTACATATCTCTCTTAGAGAATGCGCCTGCCCAAGTTGACAAAATAACATAGCTACAAATTGCCCCCAACTCGTAAACCCTTTTGCTCTACGCTCAGCTTCTGTCTGCTTTGACTGACTTCTCAAATTCTAATCTTGGAAAAAAGGATAGAATTTGACTGAAAATACTGCTATACTTATTCATATACACCTCCGATCTGGGTCTTTAATTTTTAAGCTAAATGTTTATCTATTTTACCCAGATCGGAGCTTTTTAAAAAATTTATTTTGGACAAGAGTGACCTTGAATATACTATAAAATTTTTGCCGAAAGAGGACTGATTTAATGACAGATTGCTACACAGCCATCTAAAAATTGGGTGGTAGTTTCGTTTTTAAGGCAAAAAATAAAGATCTTACTCAATCAACTAATTATCACAAAGGCAACAGCATAATTTTTTTCGTGGGAAAGTGAACAATTAATAACAGTTTTTTCTTTATCCATAAACCAAGAACCACTAATCGCAATCTGTGGTGAGCCGTTACTTGAGTTTATGATTTCTATATCCTTAAGTTTCAGTCCTTCAGGTTTATTTAATGCTTTAATTACTGCTTCCTTAGCTGCAAAACGAGCTGCAAAGTGTGGGAATGGATTTTTATGGCTAAAGCTGTATTTTATTTCGTTGTCTGTAAAGATTTTTTTTAAAAATTTTTCGCCAAATTTTTCATAAATTGCTTTAATTCTGTCAACTGATACAATATCAACGCCTATTCCTTTAATCATAGCTCAACCTTACCGTCATTGTATGATAATATGGACACTAAACAGGGATAGTTTAAAATAAAAGGAAGAAAGAAGGTGGGCAAGGACGATTTGTCATAGGTCTTAAAGACCGTTCTCAATGTTGTCCTCCACCTTCTCCCTTCCCTTAAGCCTGAACGGAACATTAGGCTCAGGCAGCCTAAATGAGTTCCCACAATGATAGGATAAGGGAAGAAAATAAAAAAAATCAAATGGAGGAAGGAGAAATGACAAAAGAGCGGTTCATTATTGGAGTGGATGTAGGAAAGGATACCATAGCAGTAACAGTAAAAGAAAAAGGTAAAGGTAAAAGGGCTTCAGTAAACCCAATGCAGATAGACCGAGACAATATTGCCGAAAAAATAGAGATAGACACTCGTCACTGCGAGCCCCCTGTTGCGAGCGATAGCGTGGCAATCTGGGGCGAAGCAATCTCTCTCTCCTCCCCGTCATTGCGAGCGAAGCGAAGCAATCTCGCCTTTTTTTCTTTCAACAAAGTAGAGATTGCTTCGCATCCTTCGGATGCTCGCAATGACAGCAAAAAATACTTAATTTTCAAATGGTTATACCAATTATTGGATTTTTATCGCAATTTTTGGGATATTGGATAGAGGTTGACTACAATCGCCTTTATGTTCATAGTGCATTGGGATATAAGAGTTGTGAGGAGTTTGAAATGTTATACTATAAAGAGGCAGGCAGGAAAATAGCATGACCTCTACACATTTAAAACGTCAAAAATGTCCAACCAAAGGGGTGTATTATAATAATGAGCACCGAAATAAAACATGTTGAGGATTTTATTGATATTGAATTAGATAAAATTCCTACAACAGGAAAAGTTCCTTGTAATGTTTATTTCCATGAAGACAACACTATAAAAGAGTTAGTAAATGCTGGCAATTTATTTACAAGTGTTTTAAAATCTGCCTTAAGAGAAAAAGGAATTGGCAAAGTTTATATAAAGCGAGAAGACAGAGATATTTTCTTTGATTTTATTAATAAAACAAAACCTGATAATTTCTTTGAATCTTTATTAAAAAGGATTCCTTTAGATCATGAAAAATACTGCAAAGTTGAAAAGGAAATAATCAAAATTGCAGACACACTTCCTTTTGATATTTATCATTATGACGGAAGAAAACTAACCCTTGCAGTTAAAGCTAACACCAACATCGCAGATTCTATAAATAGCCTTCAAGAAGGTGATCTGCTGATAAAAAAATCTGATTTACAACTTTATAAAGAGTTATTAAAAACAATTAAGCCAGCAGATGAAAAGAAAGATTTTCTCCTAAGGGAAAGGGCAAAAATTTTAATTTTGGAGCTTTATACAGAAGCTGAACAAAAGGAAAATATTGAAAATTTATTTAAAAACTTATCGGAAATCATAGACAAAATAATTGAAAATTTATCCACAAATATAGATTTATTTGATAATCTCAATATTTTAAAAAAGCATAGCAACTACGATTACATTCATTCCCTTAATGTCACAGTTTTAGCTTTATCTGTAGGATTAAAGGCTAATTTAGATGAAAAATCTTTAAAAAATCTCGGAGTAGCAGGAGCTTTACATGATATTGGAAAAATAAAAATCTCACCTATAATATTATCAAAAATGGGGAAATTATCGGCTCATGAGTTTGAAATTTATAAAACCCATGTCATTGAATCCGTGAAAATAGCTTCCAAATTAGGTGTCTCAGAAGAAACAAAAAATGGAATTCTTCATCATCACGAAAAGATAAATGGAAAAGGATATCCACAAAAGCTTAAAGGAGAAGAAATTTCTTTGTTTGGTAAAATTTTTTCAATTGTTGATGCCTATGATATGCTAACTTCTCCTACACTAATAAGATACGCCTACACTCCTTTTCAAGCTCTTCAAATTATGATAAGAGACAAATGTTATGATAAAAAATTCTTAGAAATTTTCATAAAACTTTTAGGTAACAGAGTCTAATCCATATATATTTGCTAAAATAAAAAAGAAGTAAACTTTCGGAGGTGAGCTATGCCCAAAATTGAAGGCACTGAAAGAATAGATGAATACAGATTAAAAGTTCCAAAGGGTTTTGTTCAAGGCATGAGGACTGAAGGAATCATATATGTTGATGAAACATTGGAACAGGAGCTTGAGATGGATGCAGTAAGGCAGGTTGCAAATGTTGCAACCTTACAGGGAATTGTTGAACGCTCCCTCGCAATGCCTGATATCCATACAGGATATGGTTTTCCAATTGGTGGAGTTGCTGCTTTTGATGCTGAAGAAGGAGTAATCTCACCGGGAGGTGTGGGTTATGACATCAACTGTGGCGTCAGACTATTAAAAAGTAATCTTACTCGTGAAGAAGTCAAGCCAAAGTTAAGAGAACTCGTTGACCTTCTTTACACTCACATTCCATCTGGAGTTGGCTCTACAGGCAGGATTAAGCTTTCTGGAAAAGACCAGGAAAAAGTTGTAAAAAAAGGTGCTATTTGGGCAGTTGAAAATGGATATGGTGATGCGGATGATTTAAAAAGGATTGAATCGCACGGTTGCCTTGAATATGCTGATCCAGATGTTATAAGCAACAAGGCATATGAAAGAGGAAAACAACAGTTAGGCACACTTGGAAGCGGGAATCATTTCCTTGAGGTTCAATATGTTGCAGAGGTTTATGAACCAGAAATAGCAGAAGCAATGGGACTTTTTAAAGGACAGGTTACTGTGATGATTCATAGTGGTTCTAGAGGATTTGGACATCAAATTTGCGATGACTATGTAAGAGTGATGCTACAGGCAGCAAAAAAGTATGGAATTGAACTTCCAGATAAAGAACTTGCATGCGTTCCATTTAAAAGCAAAGAAGGACAGGATTACTTCAAAGCAATGTGCGGTGCTGCAAATTATGCGTGGGCAAACAGACAGTGTCTTATGCATTGGACAAGGGAGGTTTTTCTAAGAATATTTAAGACCTCACCAAAGGAACTTGGTATGAAAGTTGTTTTTGATGTTGCCCATAATATTGCAAAAATTGAATGGCATGAAATAAATGGAAAAAAGAAAAAGCTTATTGTTCACAGAAAAGGAGCAACAAGAGCATTTCCAAAAGGTCATCCTGAACTTCCTGAAGAGTATATAAATATTGGTCAACCTGTAATTATTCCGGGAGACATGGGGAGGGTATCATTTGTTTTAGTAGGAACAGAAAAGGCAATGAAAGAAACTTTCGGTTCAACATGTCATGGAGCTGGAAGAGTGCTAAGTAGAAATCAAGCAATTAAACAGGCAAAAGGCCGCTCAATTAAACAAGAGCTTGAGGAGAGAGGTATAATAGTTAGGGCTGCAGGCAAAGAGACTTTAGCTGAAGAGATGCCAGATGCATACAAAGATGTTGCAAATGTTGTAGAAGTTGTTCACAATGCAGGAATTGCAAAGAAAGTTGTAAAACTAAAACCTATGGGAGTAATTAAAGGATAGTGGTTGGTGAATGGTAGATGGTGGTTCGTTAAATGAAAGATTATAAAGAGCTTGAGGTTTGGAATAAACGAATATAGGATATTTAAAAAACTTTGAGGAGTTTCACGATAAAATTAGTTCTATTAAGAAAATGCTAAATGCATTGATTTCATCACTCAAAAGGAGAGCTAAATATGTCAAATAATGCACGAAACACGAGTCACAAATCACCAAACACTAAATTAAAAGTAGGATGGATTCAGTATGCCAATGTTTATCCAATTTATTATGTACTTGAAAAAGAAGGACTTTTAAACGGTGTACATTTTGTAAAAGGTGTACCAAGTCAGTTAAATTGGGCTTTAAGAAATGACTTGATAGACATAAGCCCTTCTTCCTCTGTTGAATATTTGCTAAACAAAGAACTTTATGATTACATTGATGGAATCTGCATAAGTTCAAAGGAGTATGTAGGAAGTGTGCTTTTCTTCACTGATTTTGATTTAAAAGAACTTGACGGAAAAAAAATTCTTCTCACTGAACAATCTGCCACATCTCAACTACTACTGAGGGTCATTCTTGAAAAATTTCTTGGTTTGTCTCCTTCGTATGATATTTCTTCAGCTCCTTATAATGGTGAATCTTTTTTATTGATAGGTGATGATGCATTAAAGTTTAGAAAAATTTTAAAAAATAAAAAAATTTATGATCTTGCTAATCTTTGGTATCAGCATACAGGACTTCCGTTTGTATTTGCCCTATGGATTGTAAGAAAATCAATCGAAACTGTGGAAAATGAACTGCATAAACAATATATTCAATTCCGGGAAACCCTTCTTTATGCAAGAGACAGATGCAAAGCGTACTTTGAAGAAATGGTTAAAAATTATTATCTCAAAGAATTCATGTCAGAAGATGAAATTTTGTATTATTGGCAAGAAAACATGGATTATTGTTTAACAGAAAAGCATAAAAAAAGCCTTGAATTGTTTGATTATTATTTGAGCTTGTTATAGTAATAAGCTTTTTGATAGTCTCTCAAAAAAGAAATACACATGTGTCACTGCGAACCCCTGTTGCGAGCAAGAGTGTTGCAATTACCCACACTGTCACTGCGAGCCTCCACTTCTTTGTCACTGCGAGCTGAAGGCGAAGCAGTCCTGAAAATTAGTAAGACATAAAGAGTAAGAAGTGAAAAGTAAACAACAAGATTGCTTCGGCAGACCTTCGGTCTGCCTCGCAATGACCACCTTGTTCGTCTTTGAGAGACATTCACCTTTTCTGTCATTACTAACGAAACATAGCAATCTCATAAAAAGACTGGATTGCTTTAGGACTAAAGTATCTCGCAATCTCCATATATCTAACATAACATGACAAAAAAGTCGGTGACGCTTGAAGTGACAAAAAATTGGGAGAAGTTTTCAATTAGCACCCTCGTCGTCATTGCTATGTGTTCTCCCTACTCGTTATTGCTATGTATTCTCTCTCTTCATTGCGATGTACCCTCTCTACTCGGCATTGCTATGTACTCTTCCCCCGTCATTGCTATGTATTCTCTCTCCCCGTCATTACGAGGGCACGAAGTGCCCAAAGCAATCTCTTTTTTCTCCATAGATAGAAAGACAAGATTGTTTCGCAGCACTCAGGTTGCTCGCAATGACAGTAAAAATGTCTACTTTTCAAATGGTTTTAGTAATTTTTAGATTTTCATCGCCATTTTTGGAGTCTTCCCAAAATTGATTTGCCATACAAACTAATGATATTATAAAACTATGATTAGCGGAACTTTATACAGAAAACTTGAAAAACTTCCAGAAGATTTAAAAGATGCGCTTTTGGATCTTATAGATGAGTTAGGAAAAACAGTTACAAAAGAAGACTTCCGTGAACTGAAAGAAACTGTTCAAGAACTTGCCGAAGCTCAAAAGAAAACCAAAGAAAAAATTAATCAGCTTGTTGAAGCTCAAAAGACTACTGAACAAAGGGTTACAAAGCTTGAAACTGTCGTCCAAGAACTTGCCGAGGCTCAAAGGGAGACTGAAAGAAAGCTTAATGAACTTGCTGAGGCTCAGAGGGAAACTGAGAAAAGCTTGAAAGAACTCGCTAAAGCTCAAAAGGAAACTGAATCTAAAGTAGCTTTACTCTTTCAAGAACACAAAAAAACAAGGGAGCAGGTCGGTAATTTGATAAATCTGCATGGATTCTTACTTGAAGATAGAGCATACAAGGGACTTCCACAATTACTAAAAAGAGATTTTAATGCAACGGTTATTGAACCATTTAAGAGAACATTCGTATCAATTGAAAGAGGAAAAGAGATTGAGCTTAACATTGTAGGAAAAGTTGAGATAAAGGGAGAGGAATTCTGGGTTTTGGGAGAATGTAAAACTCAGCTAAAAAGAAGTCATATTTCTGAGTTTCAAAGGAAAATTGAGCAACTTAAGAAAATTTTTGGAGATAAAATTATCAAAATTTTGGTTACAGCCCAGACAATTAACTCCGAAGTTATAAAAATTGCAGAACAAAGAGGTTTCAAGCTCTATTTCAGTTACGAGTTTTAAGCCTAACTTCCCTTTGTCTTAAAGTTTCTAAGGCTGCGATTCCAACAGATGTTGCAACATTTAATGAATTGATTTTCCCCCGCATCGGAATACAAATTAATTCATCACACAATTCTCTCACTGTAAGCCTTATTCCCTTTCCTTCTGAACCAAAGATTAATGCTAAAGGACATGAAAGCTCTGCTTGCCATATGGATTTCTCAGCTGATGCTTCAGCACCGATAATTTTTACACCATTGTCCTTGAGCTCACGGATTGCGTATTTGATGTTGTTTATTTCAATCAGGTTTACATGCCATATAGCACCAGCAGAAGATTTCCATACAGAAGGAACTTGTCCAACACCTCGTTTTTCTTGATAAATTACGCCGTGCACTCCTACAGCCTCTGCAACTCTTAATATTGCACCAAAGTTTTGCGGGTCTTCTATTAAATCAAGAATTATAAAAAAAGGCTTCTCACCCTTTGCCTGAGCTTCCCTTAGAGATTCCTCTATGCTTACTGTTTTTTTCTTCCGTACTTTGGCAATGATACCTTGATGAACACCCTGTACTTTTTTTTCAATATACTCTTCATTGACAATTGTCACTGGAATGCCTTGCTGCTGTGCAATTTCAATTATATGCTGAAGCTTTGAGGCTCTATTTTTTGCTATATAAATTTCCCTTATTATCTCGTTTTTACCAGACTTCGTTAAATAACCACTATTTCCAAGCTTCAATGCTTCTGAGATTGGATTGACGCCGTAAATAACTATAAAATCTTTACTTTCCATATAGTTCTTGCCGGTCTATCCTCAAGAATAATTCCCTTTGAGAGAAGCTCATCCCTGATTTGGTCTGCCCTTTGCCAGTTCTTATTTTTTCTTGCCTCAGTTCTTTCCTGAATATATCCTTCAATCTCTGACTCTGTAATAGGTATCTTTTTAACACTTAGAAGGCTTCTGTACCACTCAATTGGCTCTCTATTAAAAAGATTAAGCACAGCTCCAACTTCTTTCAATTTAACCTTTGCTTCCTTCAGAATATCAACAGCAATTTCTTGAGAAGGCTTTTGATCAATGAATCTGTTGATTTCCTTTACAACTTCAAAGATTAAACCAATTGCTTTAGCGGTATTAAAATCATCATCCATTGCCAATGTAAATTCTTCAGGAAGTTTAGTAATTGTTTCCTTTATTTTTGAAACATCAACATTTTTCCCTTTACCCTGCACTTCTCCCCTTTCAAACTCTTCAATTCTCATGATTGTACTGTAATATCTATCCAAAGTTGCCTCTGCCTCCTTCAAATAGGCATGGTCAAACTCAATTGGGCTACGATAATGACTTGAAAGAAGGAAAAGCCTTAATGCTTCTGCATCGTAAAGTTCAAGCAAATCTCTAATGTTAAGCACATTTCCAAGAGATTTTGACATTTTCTCTTTGTTAATCGTTACAAAGCCATTATGAACCCAGTATTTTGCAAAGGGTTTTCCAGTATATGCCTCAGATTGGGCAATCTCGTTTTCATGATGGGGAAATATAAGGTCTGCACCTCCACCATGAATATCAAGGGTCTCACCAATATGTTTTATAGACATTGCAGTGCATTCAATGTGCCATCCGGGTCGCCCTTTACCCCAAGGAGATTCCCACCAAGGCTCTCCCGGCTTAGATGCTTTCCAAAGAGCAAAATCAAGGGGGCTTCTTTTTCTCTCATTTACCTCAACCCTTGCACCATGCAAAAGTTCATCAATTTTTTTATGGGAAAGTTTTCCATACTCCGAGAATTTTTCTACAGAAAAATAAACGCTTTTTCCCTCATCCTCATCAACTGTGTATGCATAGCCTTTTTCAATGAGCTTTTGAACTATTTCTATCATTTCATTTATATGCTCAGTGGCTCTTGGCTCTACATCTGCCCTCGCTATGCCAAGTCTGTCCATATCTTTGTAATATTCTGCTGTATACTTCTCAGCCACATCCTTCCAGCTTATGCCTTCCTTATTGGCACATTTAATAATCTTGTCATCTATATCAGTAAAATTTCTTACAAACTTTACATCATAGCCTTTGTATCTTAAATATCTTACAATTACATCAAAAACAACCGCGCTTCTTGCATGTCCAATGTGACATAAGTCATAAACTGTTACTCCACATGCATAAATTCCAACTTTTTTTTCATTAATGGGCTTAAAATCCTCAAGTTTCCCCGAAAGCGTGTTAAAAATTCTCATTTTGCCTCCCTTGCAATGACATTAAAACACATAAAAGTATTTTAAAAATGAATCCCATTAATTTGCAAAACGTCCTAAATCAGTGTGGGGTATAAACAACGCTGAAACATACTCATCCATAAATGTTTTTGACCGAGATAAATCAATATAAGTCATCTTATTAGCAATCTCCTCAGCCTTATCTCTTAAAGGTTTACTTAGAAGACATAAAATTGAACCAGCCAAAGATGTATTTCCAACAAAGGCAAATCTTTCCACAGGCAGATTTGGAAGCATGCCTATTTTGATTGCCTTCTCTACATTTAAAAACTCTCCAAATCCTCCCGCCACATAAACCTTTGAAATGTCTTTTTCACTTATGCCTATTTCATTCAGTAAAGTAGTAATTCCAGCATAAATTGCAGCCTTTGCTCTGACAATGTTGTCAATGTCTGCTTGAGATATGTAGCAATCTTCACTGATATAAAATCTAATTTCATCATCTATGTAACGAAGAAAAGAAGATGAACCACTTACAAATCTTCCTTTACTATCAATAACACCTGCTTGAAATAGTTCACAAATTATATCAATCATACCTGAACCGCAAATCCCTTTAGGTTTTCCTCCTCCGATAACTTTAATCTGAAATTCATCAGAGCTTTTGTCATATTTAAACTCTTCAATTGCTCCTTCAGTGGCTCTCATTCCACAGCTAATTCCACTTCCTTCAAAACAAGGACCTGCAGAGGTTGATGCAGTTGCAAGCCAGTCTTTGTTACCGATAACTATTTCTCCATTTGTTCCAATATCTATAAAAAGTGAAATCTCCTCAGCCTCATGCATGCCTGTTGCGAGCAAGCCTGCAACTATGTCTCCTCCAACATAACCTGCAACAGAAGGAAAAGTGTAAACAGGTGTATTCTCTTCTAAATTAAGGTTTGCATTAATTGCTTTCCATCGTGGATATTGAGAAAAAACAGGTGTGTATGGCTCTTCACGAATAAACTGTGGATTTATTCCCCAAAAAATATGACACATTGTTGTATTTCCTGCAACTGTGCAATAAAAAATTCTTCCATCTTTGTGCTTTGCTGAAACTGCTGATATTAATGCATTTATATCATCAATAATCGCTTTTCTTAAAATATCAAGTCCATTAGAATTCTCAACTGCATAAATAATTCTTGTTATCACATCATCTCCATAAGAAATTTGAGAGTTATAGCAACTTGCAATCTCAACAATCTTGCCTGACAAAACATCAATTAAAGATAAGACAACAGTTGTAGTTCCAATATCAACAGCAATTCCATAAACTTTTTCATTTGGTTCAAGAAAGCTCAAAATTTCTCCTTCTGCCAAAGCAATATCTACTTTCCAATTTCTTTTTCTCAAAATTTCAGGAACTTTTTGAGCAATTTTACTGTTAACAGTTATTTGCTCACCTAAAAAATCTTTTAATCTTTCAAAATCTGCTCTTGAATCTTCAACATTTGGAGGGTCAAGGGAAATTGTGATTTTTGTAATCAAAGGCTTAAAAAGATTTGGATTTTTCTTAAAAACTCTCTCAATTAACTCAACCTTTGCTTTAGATATTTTATCTGAAACTGCGATTAATCTTTCAGGAATTTCAACAAAAATATCGCTTTCAGGATATGCCTGACATGCGAGAACATAGCCAGACTTTCTCTCAGACTCGGATATGCCAAAAAAGCTTTCACATCTTACTTTTCCTTCAACAACTCTAATCTTACACCTTCCACAGCTTCCTTTACCTCCACAAGAAGCAGGCAAATATACATTATTTTTCTGAAGAACCTCAAGCAGACTTCTCCCCTCGGCTTCAAAAGTTTTTCCAAAATTGGTAGAAATCCGAAACATAAATTTTATAATACCTGATTTTATTGTTAATTTAAAAATCAAATGTTTTGATGCAATTTTGGAATAGCAATAGATATCCTCATGCAATGCCTTGTTACAGGCGATTGGTTAGCAGTTATCATCACTTCAACGTTGTGGTTCTTATTCTTTTTGTCAATGCGAGAGAAATGAAGAAATTTCGCTTTTATATATTGCTTAGCGTAAGATAAAAAAGGAGGGCAAAAATTTATGCCCTCCTTTGATAACAGACTTACAAATATTTTTAATTATGCACCCTGACGTTTCTCGCCAAGTTCAATATAGCTTCCGCCAAAATATGTGTAAATCAAATCTCCTGCATCAATAAGGTCTCTTAATGCAGCCTTTACTTCTGCATCAGGAATTCCCTGCTGTCTGAAGTGTTTGATAATGTCAGTTTGTTTATATTTTTTCTTTCCCTGAGCGTCCTTAATTAGCTGATAAATAGCTTTTTTTAATTCCTCTTTCTCCATATTACCTTACACCCCTTTCAATTTTTATACAAGGGAAGGCAGGCATGCCCTCCCTTGTATTTAATTATTTAACCCACTTAATCTGTGCTGTTGTTCTGAATGTTTCAAATGCGTATGTCCAGTCATCAATATGCTGATATGTAAATGGTAAGCCTGTTACTGCAAAGAATTTCTCCCATCCAATTCTTTCAATCCACTCGCCTACTCTTTCGTGTTTCTTTGCGCCTGCTATGTAGGCATCAAGAATTTTCTGGGTCGCCTTAACAACTTCAGGCCATCTTGGTGTATTGTTTGGTAAATAGGCAACAGCAAGCTTTGAGAACTTTGGTGTTGTTCTTAAGTTACCAACCTTACCACCAACGACTATTGCAACACCGTCATTCTCTGGGTCAGCAATTGGAAGAGCTGGACAGACGGAGAAGCAGTTACCGCAGTACATGCACTTGTCTGGATTGATTTTTATTGATTTCTTTGCTGGATCAGGAGTAATTGCTGCGGTTGGGCATGCAGCCATTGTTGTTGGAAGCTCACAGAGGTTCTTAAAGTTTTCATGGTCAATTCTTGGAAGCTTTCTGTGGATTCCAACATAGGCAATGTCTGAGCAGTGAACCGCACCGCACATGTTTGTACAGCATGCAACAGCAAGCCTTACTTTGTTTGGAAGCTCCTTTGTTGTAAAGTAATCAGCAAATGCATCCATTAAAACTTTTACTAATCCAGATGCATCAACTGCTGCTGAATGGCAGTGGACCCAACCCTGAGTATGAACGATATTACTAATTCTTGGACCAATTCCACCAATCATGTAATTCTTTGCTTTAAGCTCATCAATTAAAGGCTGAACCTTGCTTTCATCGGATACAAGGAATTCAACATTGTTTCTTGTTGTAAATCTGAAATATCCATCACAGTATTTATCCGCAATGTCTGCATACTCTCTCAAAGTATCAGTACTTAAAAGCCTTGGCGATGCTACTCTTACACTCCAGATTTTGTCTCCAGAGTTAGCTATATGAACCATCAAACCAGGGCTAAGTATTTCGTGTGTCTTCCAGTTACCATAGTTCTTTTTAATAACTGGTGGCAAGAAATTCTCGTAATGAGGTGGTCCTATATCTGTTTGTCTTTGTTTTACATCTACTACTTCTGGGATAAAAAATTTCTCAGGAATGTCACCCATGTTATCTCCTCCTTATTTTTATTTATTTTAAATATTCTTCCCAAGGTTTCTTTTCTAAGTCTTCTTCTTTCCAGAACCAGAATGGATCTCTTCTTGGCTCTTTTACCATCTCAGGTGTTGGCTCAAGTTCGCATACTTCAAGGAACTCTCTCATGCCTCTACGGATAATAAGCTCACCAATTCTCTCTCTGTTCTTTCCGTATTCATTCCACCAATCCCACATCTTTCTGATGAGGTCTTTGATTTCATCATATGGTGGCTTCATCTCCATGAATGGAACAATTACCCAAGAAAGTGTTGCACCGATAACGAATGGTGCCTTTGCACCGATAAGAATTGTTGCTCCAAACGGAGGTGTTGGTCTTAATGCTCCCTTTAATTTTGCAATACAGTGCATGCAGTGTTTGCAGTCTGCATTATTAATCTTTAACTCATTCCCATCCCAAGTAATGCATTTTCCTGGGCAGAGATTTACGATTTCATCCTGAATGTTCATTCCCTTACTGGCGTATTCTCTTACTTTATCCTGATCAATCTCTATTGGTCCTTTCCATGTTCCAATGATAGAAAGGTCTGCACGGGCTATGGATGCATTACAGTCAACAGGGCATCCGACTGTTTTAATCTTGAACTTATATGGGAACTGTGGTCTGTGAAGCTCATCTTGGAATTCCTGTGTTAGATCATAAGTAATGTTAAGGGTGTCAATCATTGACCATTCGCATCTTGCTGGACCGACACAGCAGCTTGGAGTTCTCATAGCAGAACCTGAACCACCAAGATCAAATCCATTAAGGCTTAGAATTGTAGCAAGAGGCTCAAGATTTTCTGTTACTGTTCCTAACAAAATCATATCTCCTGTGGAGCCATGGAAGTTTGTAAGTCCGCTACCATATTTGTCCCAGAGGTCACAAATAAATCTTATTGTGTCTGATGTGTAGAAAAGACCTGCTGGCTGGTTAACACGGACAGTGTGGAAATGCGCAACTCCGGGGAATTGATCAGCCAACTGAGAATATCTTCCGATAACTCCTCCACCGTATCCCCTAACACCAACGATTCCACCGTGTTTCCAATAAGTTACTTTGTCTCTGAAGCTTTTTTCAAGCTGGCCAAGTTCATCAGCAGCCATCTCGTTCTTTGCAGCTGCTTTTTTGATTTCTGTTACGAAGCTTGGAAAAGGACCCTTTTCCAATTCGTCCAACAAAGGTGTTTCGTGCTTCTTCGTCATATTATCCTCCTGCTTTTGAGATTTTTTAAATTATACCATAAAAACTTATGTCTTTCAACAGTAAAATAATTGCCTATTTTCGGTCAAATAAAAAAATTTTATGTCAACATTAAAGCTTTTAAATAAAAAATTAAGCTAAAATATTTAAATGAAGATTAAGTGGATAGAACTCAACGGATTCAAATCCTTCCCTGAAAGAACGAAAATAGAGCTCAATGAAGGAATAACCTGCTTTGTAGGACCAAATGGAGCTGGGAAAAGCAACATTGTGGATGCTTTTAGATGGGTTCTCGGCGAGCATAATCCCCGCATTCTTCGTGGTGAAAAGATGGAAGAAGTAATATTTCAAGGTTCTGCCACAAAAAAGGATAAGGGACTTGCAGATGTATCAATGCTCATTGAAATAAATAAGGATGTAGAAAATGGTGATGAACCTCAAAAAAGAGAGATTGAAATAAAGCGAAGATTTTTCCGAACAGGTGAATCTTATTTTATTATCAATGGCAAACAGGCAAGATTAAAGGATATCCGAGAAATTTTCATCTCAGAGGGTGTTGATATAAGAACATACTCAATCATTGATTCTGCAAGAATAATGGAAATTCTCTCTAAACCTTCTTATAGAAGAGTTTTGATTGATGAATGTGCAGGCATATCTTTGTACAAAATTAAAAAATCAGAATCTGAGTCCAAACTTCAATCTGCTAAGGAAAACTTGCAAAGAATTGAGGACATACTTGGGGAGCTTAAAAAACAATACTCTTTACTTGAAAGGCAGGCAAAAAAGGCTGAAAAATATAAGAAAATTCTTGAAGAGTTGACTGACCTTGAACTAAGGGTATCAAGAACCGAAAGCTTAGTGCTTATTGAAGAGCTTGAAGGCGTTAGGAATGAATTGGATTCCCTTGAACAAAAAAAGGAAAAATTAAATAAAACCAGCGATGAAGTAGTGAGCAAAATAAATGAATTAAAAGACATCATATCCGAACTTGAAAAAAGTATTCATGAAAAAGAAAACAAGCTTAAACAAACAGAACTTCAAAGAGCTAATTCGGAAAAAGAGCTTGCCCTTCTCATTCAAGAGGATAAAAACAAAAGGGAACAAATTGAAAAACTTAAAGAGCAAAATATAGAAATTCAAAGGGAAATAGAAAAACTACAAAATGAGCTCAATGAAACCAAATCTGAAACTTTAGAACTTGAGCAAGATATTGAAAAAATGCGTCATGAAATTTTGGAATTTGAAGAAAGACTCTTAAAATCTCATGAAAAATCAGATTACTTTGAAAAACAGCTTGAAAAGCAGAGAAAAATACTTTTTAACCTTACCACAGAACTTGCCAACAAAAAAAATCACTATCAATCTGTAAAAAAATCAATTGAAAATAGCCAAAACAGATTAAATTCCATTGAGTATAAAAAGAAAGAAATCACGGACAAGATAAAACAATTTGAGAAGGAGATAGAAAATAAAGAATTTAAAATTAAATCCTTAAAAGACAGTCTTCACAATGAAACAGATGCAGTAAACAAACTAAGCAACGAACTTTCAAAAGCAGAGAAAGCAATTGATGAGAAAAATCAAAGATTATTTGAAAGGAAAAAGGAAGAGGCTGTCATAAAGGGAAAAATAGAAGCCCTTTCATCAGAAATATGGGAAGAAAAACAAGAAGGCAAACTATTTTTTGAATGCATAGAAGTAGCACCTGAAGTTGAGGAATTGTTAGAAAGTCTTTTGGATGAGAAATTAAAAGCCTCTGTGATTGAAAGCTTTGAGCAAATTATTCCATCACAAAACAAAAGATTTTTCTTTTTGAAGGATTTCGTTAACTGTCAAAAAACAACTTCCGATGACACAGAAAATCTAAAAATCAAAAATTACATCAAAATAAAAGACCAAAGCATTCCTGAACAACTTTTTGAAAATATTTTAATCGCAGAAACACTTGAAAAAGCCCTTGCTATTAAGCAAAAAAATCCTAATTTTTGCATTATCACAAGACAAGGAGAAATAATTTTTCCAGACGGCTTTATAAAAACAGGCAAGGCAGGAAATCTACTAAAAAAGAAAAGGGCTTTAGATGAGTTAAAAGTCAAACAAAATTCAATTTATAGCGAAATAAAAACCATTGAAAATGAATTAGAGTCCTTAAAGAAAGAAAGAGAACAGCTCAAAGATACAATTCAAACTAAGAGAGCTCAGATTTCAAAAATCAAAAACGAGCTTTTTCAACAAGAGACTCATTATAAAAACCTTCAGAAGGAATACGAGCAATTAAAACAAAGAGTCAAATACATAGAAAATGAAAAACAAACTTTGCAGATGGAGATACATGACAACACCCAGTTAATAAAAAATCTTCAGTCAGAAGTTGAACAAATATCTATGAACATTGATGAAGCAGAGACCAAAATTGAAGAATTAAAATCTTTGCAAAAAGAATTGTTTCGTAAATATGACGAAGAAAAGGAATTGCTGTCCAAGAAAAAATCAGACTTGTCTGCATTAAAAGAAAGGCTGAACAGTAAAAGGACCGATGTAAACAGGCTAACTGAGAATATCAAACGCCTTTTAGTTAAAAAAATGAAAAACGAAGAAGAGATAGGTCA
Organism: Thermodesulfovibrio hydrogeniphilus; assembly: GCF_054657355.1. NCBI lineage: Bacteria > Pseudomonadati > Nitrospirota > Thermodesulfovibrionia > Thermodesulfovibrionales > Thermodesulfovibrionaceae > Thermodesulfovibrio > Thermodesulfovibrio hydrogeniphilus. Next base: position 1,204,890 of record NZ_BAAHYW010000001.1, on the reverse strand, counting down.
GAGCATAAAAAAAATAGATGATATAAACCTTGCAAAATCTGAAAAAAATGAGAAAATTAAACAGCTTACGATAGAAGCTGAAAAATTGAAAGAAGAGCTTGCCTTTCTTATGGAAAAGATTCAAAAAGAAAAAACATCAGCAGAAGAACTTGACAAAAAATATCAGAGCATTAATAAAGAAATCCAAAACCTTACCGCCATAATTGGAGAAAAAAGAGCAAATGAAGGAGAGCTTAAAATAAGGCTTCAAAATTTATGGAACAGCATATACAATTTTTATGGCAAGGATATATTAAGGGAAGAGATAGAACCTGTTGAAAATCCTGATAGCTTGAAGCCAAAAATTGCCCAGCTCAAGAATCAATTAAAAGAGATCGGACCCGTTGATATGGAAATTTTAAAAGAGCATCAAGAGGTCAAAGAAAGATACGAATTTATGCTTTCGCAACAAAAGGATATAAAGACTTCTATTGAAGAGCTTGAAGATGCCATCAGAAAAATAAACTCTCTTACAAGAAAGAAATTAAGAGAAACCTTTGAGCTACTGAAAGAAAAATTTAATTCAGTATTTCAGGAACTCTTTGGTGGTGGAAAGGCAGAACTCATTCTGACAAACGAAGAAAACATTCTTGAGGCAGAATTAGAGATTAAGGTACAGCCGCCCGGTAAAAAATCAAACAATATTAATCTACTTTCTCAAGGCGAAAAAACTCTTACTGCGATAGCCTTTTTATTTTCCTGCTTTTCAATTCGTCCTTCTCCGATATGTATCCTTGATGAAGTTGACGCGCCTCTGGATGATGCAAACACAATAAGACTGAGAAATTTAGTAAAAAATTTAAGCAACAAAACCCAGTTTCTCATCATTACCCATAATAAACTAATGATGGAGACAGCTAATTATCTGTACGGAGTGACCATGCAGGAAGAAGGAATTTCATCTGTAATATCCCTTGAGCTTCAAGAGGCAGAGGCTTATGCACAATGATGGCTAAAAAATTTTCGGAGGATAAATGTTATTAGAGGGGATTGAGGTATCTGACATAAAGGAAGACTTAATCTGTTACAGCTATGATTCATCTTATGCAAAAGGCGTAATTCCAGAAATTGTTGCGTTTCCAAAGAATACGCAAGAGATAATAAAAATTGTCAAATGGGCATACAATAAGGGATTTAAAATTGTGCCAAGAGGAGCTGGCACCGGTATGGCTGGTGGTGCTGTGCCAATATATGAAAGAAGCATGGTGGTCAGTTTAGAGAGGATGCAGGAAGTATATGAAATAAATCCCAAAAATTTTACTGCAGTTGTAGCATCTGGAGTAATAAACGGTGAACTACAAAAGGAGCTTCAGATTCACGGGCTTTTTTATCCTCCGGACCCTGCATCCCTTGATTACTGCACCATTGGTGGTAATGTATCCACAAATGCAGGAGGACCAAGAGCAATAAAATACGGAGTTACCAGAAACTATGTTATGGAGCTGGAAGTCGTGCTATCCAATGGAGCAGTGGTTACATTTGGTGGTAAAACTGTAAAAAGAGTAGTTGGATATGAGCTAAAAGAGCTTTTTATAGGAGCAGAAGGCACGCTTGGAATTATTTCAAAAATTACCCTAAAGGTTCTTCCGGAGCCTGAAGAAATAATCACGCTTCTTATCAATTTTAAAGACATTGAAAAGGCTGGAGAATGCATTCCAAAGATTATTGGAGCAGGAATTGTTCCAAGAGCATTGGAAATCCTTGATAGCACATGCTTAAACATTATTGAAACAAATACTGAAATTGGGCTCCCTCAAAACATAGATGCAATGCTTCTTGTTGAACTTGATGGAGAGCTTACATCAATAAAAAGGCAAGCAGAAATGATAGTTAACATTGCAAGTAAGTTTAAAGCAGAAACTCAAGTTGCTACAGATTATTATGCAAGGGAAGCACTTTGGAAAGCAAGAAGAAGCATATCTCCGTGCATACTCAAAATGAGAGATAAGCAGAAAATCAACATTGACATTGCTGTTCCGATTGATATGCTTTCAAAAATGTTTTCACAATTAAAGGAGCTTTCAGAGCAAAGCAAAATTCCAATAGTCTCCTTTGGACACGCAGGAGATGGAAACATTCATGTAAATGTCCTTGTAAACAAGGAAGATGAGGGAAACAAAAGGCAAGGCTTTGATATTGTAAAGAGAATTTTTGAGTTAACAGTGTCATTAGGTGGTGCGATATCTGGAGAACACGGAATAGGTGTAACTAAAAAGCCTTATATTGAAATGCAGATTTCAAATCAGACTCTTGAGCTTATGAGGACTATAAAAAGAGTATTTGACCCTAAGGCAATCATGAATCCCGGAAAAATATTTTAGTCCTAATTGAAGATATTTTTATACAAAACCTTTATTAGCCTTATTGATAGACCTTTATTAGTCTTATTACAAGCCCGATATTTATTTTACTCGTCCTTGTTTTCCCGATGCTTATTTTTTAGTAACTGCGAGCCCGATACCCATTTTATTCGTCATCGCGAGCCCTGAAAGGGCGTGGCAATCTCAGAGATTGCTTCGTCGCTGTCACTCCTCGCAATGACAGGGAAGGGGTCATTGCGAGCCTGCCGTCAAGTGGCTGTGTCATAACCCCTTTTTTGTCAGATTTTTCTCCTCAAGGCTTTTTAAAACACATTGAAAATTCTACAAAATTTTTGCAAAAAGCAGACTGATTTAAGAGAATTGGGAGATTGCGACACAGCCACCTTTGGGAGCGGTAGCGTAGCAATCTCACCTTTTTTGCAACGGAGAGATTGCGAGCCTCACCTTCGGTGAGGCTCGCAATGTTCCGTGTTAATTTGTCAAGTATTTTTTTCCATTCATTGCAATTTCTTCATTGTATGGTATCCCACTTTTTAAAACTCCATATACCTGCCTTATTAGTTTATGGGCTACTGCTATCAATGCCTGCATCTTGCTCTTGCCCCTTTGTATCATCCTCTCATACAATGCTTTGCATGCCTTATTATATCTCATCGCTGACATCGCTGCCATATACAATATCTTCCTTATATATGCACTCCCCTTCTTCTGTATCCTCCCCTTTTTCTTTACACTCTTGCCCGATTCATATACTCTCGGGCTTATCCCTATATAACTGCCTACTGCCTTTACTCTGTCAAAATTTTCAAAACATCCAAGCATTGATACTGCTATGCATGCTGTCCTCTTGCCAACTCCAGGCACACTCTCCGCTAACTTTATCTGTTTCTCATAACTGGCCTACCGCCAATTCTTCCAATTCCTTCTCCATCTTCTGTATTGTTTCCTCTGCATTTTTTATGAGCTCGTTAAAATTTTCTATTACTGTATCTACCATTATCGGTTCATATCTTAATGCTTCTCTTTGATTCTTTAAACAATTAAGATGTTTCTGAATCTTCGCAAGGCAAGTTAATAGTATCTTAATCTTCCGCTGGGGTTCATCCATTGGCTTAAATAATCTTATCTCTTCGCAAATCTCCACACACTCAGCTATCACTGCAGAGTCTATTTTGTCTGTCTTCGCTCTATTAAACTTTGCATCCGCAAGTTTCTTTGTCTGCAGCGGATTCAAAATTGCTACCTTATACCCTTGCTCATATAAGGCATGGGCTAATTTTAAATGATAAACCCCTGTATGTTCCATAACAACCAGTATATCCTCTTTACAGCAGTCAGGTAGCTCCTTTTTCAAAGCCTTATGCAACTGCTCTGCATGATTCTTTAGATTGAAAGAAGCTCTTTTACCTTTACCTCTTTCCCTGATTGTTACTGCTATGGTATCCTTTGCCACATCTACTCCAACTATGAACTTCTCTTTTGTCATTTCTCTTCCTCCATTTGATTTTTTTGTTTTTCTTCCCTTATCCTATCATCGTGGGAACTCATTCAGGCTGTCTGAGCCTAATGTTCCGTTCAGGCTTAAGGGAAGGGAGAAGGTGGTGGACAACATTGCGAACGGTCTTTAAGACCTATGACAAATCGTCCTTGCCCACCTTCTTTCTTCCTTTTATTTTAACTTATCCCTGTTTAGTGTCCATATATTTATCATACGATGACTAATAAGAGCGTCATAGCGATGACTTCCATTTTTTGACATTGCGAGCGAATCAATCACCAAAATTGCCACACATCACCTTCGTTTGATCGCAATGATAGCAAAAAATGTTTATTTTTCAAAAGTTTTTAGTAATTTTTAGATTTTTATCGCCATTTTTCGGTTAGACCCAAAAAACTATTGTAAAATTCCAGTTAATTTTTACATAATAATAAAATTCTATTAAATCCACGGAGGAAAGGCAAATGCTTATTGTTCAGAAATATGGAGGAACTTCAGTTGCAAACATTGAACGAATAAAAGCTGTAGCTGAAAGAGTTTCAAAAACAGCTAAAGAAGGACACAAAGTTGTAGTTGTCGTCTCTGCTATGGCTGGAGAAACAGATAAACTCATAGGACTTGCCCATCAAGTATGCCCAGACCCTCCTGAAAGGGAGATGGATTTGCTACTTTCATCTGGCGAAAGAGTTACATCTGCCTTAACAGCAATGGCATTGCATGGATTAGGGCACAAGGCCATTGCACTGACAGGAAGGCAAATGGGAATTATTACAGATGCGGTTCACACAAAAGCCAAAATAGAAAGAATTATTGCTACAAGGGCAGTAAAAGCTTTAGAGGCAGGATATATTGTTGTGGTCGCAGGATTTCAGGGAATTACAGAAGAAGAGGATGTAACAACACTTGGCAGAGGAGGTTCAGACCTTACAGCAGTTGCAATTGCTGCTGCCTTAAATGCAGATCTTTGCGAAATTTATACAGATGTAGACGGAGTTTATACAGCAGACCCTAATATTGTACCCAATGCTAAAAAACTTGAAAAAATTTCCTATGAAGAGATGCTTGAACTTGCCTCTCTTGGTGCAAAAGTGCTTCAGACCCGTTCAGTTGAATTTGCGATGAAGTATAATGTGCCAGTTGTAGTGCGTTCAAGCTTTAATTATAATCCAGGAACATTAGTTACAAAGGAGGATAAAGACATGGAAAAAGTAGTCGTGTCAGGAATTGCACATGATAAAAATCAGGCAAAAATTACTATTCTAAAAGTACCTGACAAGCCAGGAATTGCTGCAAAGCTTTTCAGAACCATTGCAGATGCCAATATTGTTGTTGATATGATAGTGCAAAACATTAGTGCCGATGGAAAAGCCACAGATATTTCATTTACTGTGCCCAAAACAGATGCCAAAAAAGCCCTTGAAATTACAGAGAAATTAAGCAAAGAGCTTGGTGCAAAGAAAGTCTTACTCAACGAAGGCATTGCCAAAATATCAATCGTAGGTGTTGGCATGAGAACACATTCTGGTGTTGCAGCTCAAATGTTTGAAGCATTGGCAAATCATGGCATAAACATTATGGCAATAAGCACATCAGAAATAAAGATATCCTGCTTGATTGATGCAAAATACACAGAGCTTGCTGTAAGAGTATTGCATGATACATTTAAGTTAGGTGAGCAGTAATGGAAGTTCCATCCCCAAAAGGCTACTTATACTCTGTTACAAAGGCAGGTATAAAATATCCTGACAGGTATGATTTAGCACTTGTTTATTCAAAAAAGCCTGCTCAAATTGCAGGAGTATTTACCACAAATCAGATAAAAGCAGCACCAGTAAAGATTTGCATGAAAAGAATAAAGTCAGGATTAGGGCAGGCAATTATTTTAAACAGCGGAAATGCAAATGCCTGTACAGGTAAAAAGGGCATTGAAGATGCCTTGAAAATAACTGAAAAACTTGCTGAGAAATTAACAATTAACAAAGAACATGTTTATCCCCTATCTACTGGAGTAATTGGCATGGAAATGCCTATGGAAAAGATTATACCTGCCCTTGATGAAGTTGTCTCAGGTCTTGGTAAATCTGAACCTTTACAGGTTGCTCAGGCTATTATGACAACAGATACTTTCCCTAAACTCTCGTATAGACAAATTAAAAGCGGAAGTCATGTAGTAACAATTCTTGGAATATGCAAGGGTGCAGGAATGATAGCTCCAAATATGGCTACAATGCTATGCATGATTTTAACTGATGCCAAAATAGAAGCCCCTGACCTTAAAGTGCTCCTGAGAAATGCAGTTTCTCAAAGCTTCAACTGTATAACTGTTGATGGAGACATGTCAACAAATGATACTGTAATTATGCTTGCAAACGGAGAATCAGATTGTAGAATTGAGAAAAAAACATCTTTATGGGGACAATTCAGAGATGCATTAAATGAAGTCTGCCTTGAGCTTTCAAAGATGATTGTAAAGGACGGAGAAGGAGCCACTAAATTTATTACAGTTAATGTCAAAGGAGCCAAAACAGCTCAGGATGCAAGAAAAATAGCAAAGGCAGTTGCAAATTCTCCACTTGTTAAAACAGCCTTTTATGGTGAAGACCCAAACTGGGGAAGAATAATAGCTGCAGTTGGTTATGCAGGAGTTCCTGTCAAGGAAGAAAAGATTGAAATTTCAATAAATAACATCCTCCTCTTTGACAAAGGCACTCCAACACTTAGGGAAAATGAACTTGAAAGTGCCCTAAAAGGTAAAGAAATTGACATTCAGATTAATCTAAATCTCGGCAAGGCGGATGCGAGAATTTATACCACAGACTTATCAGAGGAATATGTAAGGATAAATTCAGCCTACAGGACTTAGAAAAAATCACCGAAGCCGACGAAGAACACTTTTTCCGTCATTGCGAGCCTCACTGATTTTTTTTGTCATCATATGTTAGATATATGGACATTGCGAGAGAATTTATTTCTGAGGCTATACTTTCTTTTTATGAGATTGCCACGCCTGCCTGTCGGCAGGCTTGCGACAGCAAGCCGAAGTGATCTCGTAGATTGATTCGCACCTTTAGTGTTTGCAATAACAAAAAAGAGTGTTCACAGTGATAAAAGTCTATACTCTTGAGAACTCTATCTTACATTGCTTAATATTAAATTATGGAAGAGAAAATTTACATAGAACAACATGAAGAGACCTCATTAGACGAACCTGACCTTTATAAAGTATATCTTCTCAATGATGATTATACAACCATGGATTTTGTTGTTCATGTCTTAATGACAATATTTGACAAATCAAAAATAGAGGCTACTTCTATAATGTTGCATGTTCATAGAAATGGCAAAGGATTAGCTGGCATCTATCCAAAGGAAATTGCAGAGACAAAAGTATACCAAGTTGAAAAACTTGCAAGAAGTCGTGGATTCCCATTAAAATGCATTATAGAGAAAGATGATTAATAAAGATTTACAAATAATAATCACAGCAACAATTGAAGATGCTATCGAAAGGGGACATGATTACCTTACAGTAGAGCATCTTCTTTATGCAATTTTGCATGATGAATTTGGTTCAGAAATTATTAAAAATTGCGGTGCTGACACAGAAGCAATAAAGCAAAATCTTGAAAAATTCTTTGAGCAAAACATTCCAAAAAAGAAAAACAGGGGCTACGCCCAGCCAACTTTAGCATTTCAAAGGGTAATGGAAAGAACTATTGATCATGTAAAGTCAGCTGAAAAGAAAGAAGCAGATGCAGGAGACCTCCTTGCTTCTATCTTTCTTGAAGAAGACACTTATGCAGTAAGACTTCTTAAATCCTATGGAATAACAAGGATTGATATTTTAAACTACATATCCCATGGAATTTCAAAAACAGGCTTTGAAGAGACTATTCAGAAGGAAAACAAAAAAATTGATCCTTTAAAAACATTTACGATTGAACTCACTGAAAAGGCAAGAAAGGGAGAGATAGATCCAATCATAGGTCGTCAGCAAGAAATTGAGAGAATTGTTCAGGTTTTAATCAGAAGGAGAAAAAATAATGTAATTTTAGTTGGCGAACCGGGAGTAGGAAAAACTGCTCTTGTTGAAGGACTTGCTCTTAAAATCGCTAAAGGTGAAGTACCTGATTACCTTCAGGATTTTAAAATCTATGCCCTTGATATGGGTTCTCTACTCGCTGGAACAAAATACAGAGGTGATTTTGAAGCCCGAATGAAAGCTCTTATAAATTCACTTTATCGTATAAAAAATTGCATACTTTTCATAGATGAAATTCACACAATTGTAGGCGCAGGCTCTGCAAGTGGAAGCACTATTGATGCTGCAAATCTCCTAAAACCTGTACTAATTGAAGGGAAAATTAGATGCATTGGAGCAACTACATACGAAGAATATAGAAACTACTTTGAGAAAGACCGTGCTCTGTCAAGAAGATTTCAAAAGATAGATGTTGTTGAGCCAAACGAAGAGGAAACCTTTGAAATCTTAAAGGGTCTGAAAAACTATTATGAACAACATCACGGAGTAACATACACAGATGAAGCTTTGAAAGCAGCGGCAACTCTCTCATCAAGATATATAAATGACAGATTTTTACCAGATAAAGCCATAGATGTCATTGACGAGGCTGGAGCTATCGTAAGACTGTACCATGAAAACAAGGTTGTTGATGAAAAAATTATTGAACAAACTATATCAAAGATAGCAAGAATACCTTCACAGGAAGTCACAACAAACGATAAAGATAAACTTAAAAACATTGAAGATGAGCTTAAGTCTGTAATCTTTGGACAGGATGAAGCAATTGAGGCTGTTGTTAGAGTAATAAAGCTTGCAAAGGCTGGTTTAAAAGAAATTCAAAAGCCTATAGGATGCTTTCTATTTACAGGACCTACAGGAGTTGGTAAGACTGAATTAGCTAAACAGCTCGCCCAAAAACTCGGTATTTACTTCCTCCGCTATGATATGAGTGAATACATGGAAAAACACTCAGTAGCAAAGCTCATTGGTGCACCTCCCGGATATATTGGATTTGAACAGGGAGGACTTTTAACCGAACAAATAAGAAAAAATCCTCATTCCGTTCTTCTGCTTGACGAGATTGAAAAGGCTCACGAGGACATTTGTAATATTTTACTTCAGATTATGGACTATGGAACTTTAACTGACAACACTGGAAGAAAAGCTGATTTTAGAAATGTAATACTCATCATGACTTCAAATCTTGGAGCAAGGGAAGTAGAAAAGCCTATTATTGGCTTTGGCGACAGAACTGCGGATCAACTAAGAAAAAGCAAAGAAGCTGTGGATAGAGTTTTCAGCCCTGAATTCAGAAACCGTTTGGACGCAATAGTCACATTTAATCCTTTGCCAGAGAAAATCGTAATAAAAATTGTTGAAAAATTTATAAAAGAGCTAAACGAACAACTTGCGAATAAAAATATTAAAATAAAGCTTACTGAAAAGGCAAAAAAATGGATTGCAAATAAAGGCTTTGATTCAAAATTTGGCGCAAGACCTCTTCAAAGGGTTATTCAAAGGGAAATTAAATCACCCCTTGTTGAGGAAATATTATTTGGCAAACTTTCCTCAGGAGGAGATGTTTTAATTGACATAGTCAAAGATTCAATTAAATTTAAAATAAATGCCAATATTCCTGCTTAATGAAAAGCCAATTTTCCCAAATCCTGAGTTATCAGAGCCTGATGGTTTACTGGCAGTCGGAGGAGATTTAAGCCCAGAACGTCTAATAGTTGCCTACAAATCTGGAATTTTTCCTTGGTATAGCGAGCCACCAATTGCATGGTGGTCTCCTTCTCTGCGACCCATTATTTTTCCAAGACTCTTTGCCTTTTCAAGAAGCCTTTATCAAACCCTTAAAAAAGGAACTTTTCAGGTTACCTTTGACCAAGACTTTCAAGGCGTTATAGAAGGTTGTTCTTCTACACCAAGAAAAGACTCCATTGGCACATGGATTACTCCAGAAATGAAAAAGGCATATATAGAGCTACACAGTCTTGGTTATGCTCATTCTGTTGAGGTATGGAAAGAAGGAAATCTCGTTGGAGGACTTTATGGTGTTTTAATAGGGAAATCTTTTTCCGGTGAATCAATGTTTTCCCTCGTCCGAGATGCATCAAAAGTTGCTCTTTCATGCCTTATTGAATTTGCAATTAAAAATGATCTTTACTTTATAGACTGTCAGGTAACCAATGAGCATCTACTAAGAATGGGAGCAATTGAAATTCCCAGACCTGTTTTCTTGAAAATACTGGATGAAGCTACCACAAAAGATTTTATAATAAAAAGATGGGCGAGAGATGATCATTCCACCATTAACACAGCTTTTTTTCTTAAAGACAAACTCATAAAAAGGAGAAGACTATGAAGCTTTTACTTTTTGATATAGACGGAACATTAATAAGTGCTGGAGGAGCTGGAACAAGATCACTAAACAAAGCCTTTGAAAAGGTTTTAGGCATTAGAGATGCCTTCAAAAATTTTGAAATGGCAGGAAAGACTGATGTGCAAATCATCAAAGAAGGACTAAAAATTCATGGCAAAGAACCATCCTCAAGTCTGATAAATGAATTGATAGAAAATTATCTTGAATTTCTGCAGATAGAAATAAAAAACAATTCAAAGCATATAAAACCCGGCGTTTTAGAGTTTATAAATTTTAATCTTGAGAAATTCTCCTATCCCATGGGACTTCTTACTGGAAATCTTGAAAGAGGTGCAAGAATAAAACTTGATCCCTTTGGATTAAATCCGATACTTCCATTCGGTGCATTTGGAAGCGACCATGAAGACAGAAACTCACTGTTACCAATCGCTGTAGATAGATTTTTAAAGAAATTTAGCAAAACTATAAACTATCATCAGTGTATTGTTATCGGTGATACTCCAAGAGATGTGATCTGTGCAAAAATACACGGAGCTAAAGTTATAGCTGTTGCTACAGGACCTTATAGCTTCCAAGAGCTTTCTAACACTGATGCCGATGTTGTTGTTGAAAACTTATCGCAGATTGAAAAAATACTGCCTCTGCTTTCAAATTAATAAATCAGATGGGAAAGTTTCCTGTAACAGAGAGAAAAGAAAAAGAATTACTTAATGAAATGGAGCAACTGGGAATCAAAGAAACAGATATTGAAGAAAAGTTTATCAGATGCTCTGGACATGGAGGGCAGAAGGTAAACAAAACCTCCACAGGAGTTTATCTTAGGCATATACCAACAGGAATTGAAATCAAATGCACTAAAGAACGTTCTCAGGGATTAAATAGATTTTTCGCAAGAAGATTACTCGTTGAAAAAATCAGAGAATTTTACGGCTTGCCTACTGAAAGAACAAAGGAAATAGAAAAGGCAAGAAAGCGAAAACAAAGAAGTAAAAGGCGAAATAAAGAAAAGGGAGAGGAAAAACCTTCCTCTCCCTTATTTGATTAAATTTTCTTAAGTCTATTTTACTACAACTATTTTGCTACAAGCCTTGTTGCAAGCTGAATTCTTGTTGTTGCTCTTACAAGGGCTGCTTGCGCTCTTTCTACATCAATATCCTGTTCTCCTGCCTGTGCTCTGCGAAGTCTTTCTTCAGCCCTCGCCAATGCAGCCTTTGCTCTTTCAACATCAATTTCCTCTATTCTTTCAGCACTTCCAACCAAAACAAGCACCCTATCATTTAATACTTCGCAATACCCGCGATTGATAAATACATAATGCGTTTGTCCATCTTTTTTGTATGATAGGGAGCCAATTCTAAGGGCAGTCATAAACGCACAGTGCCCGGGAAATACTCCAAAATCACCCTCTGCTCCTGTTGCATAAACCTCATCAACTTCTTCGTTTATTAATTCTCCATATGGAGTTATGACTTCTAACTTCAACTTATTCTCCATTCCTCACTCCTTTAATTAGACCTGTCTTGTATAGCCAAGCTTCTTAGCCTTCTCCTCCACCTCTTCTATTGGTCCAACCATGTAAAATGCCTGCTCTGGCAGGTCGTCATATTTACCATCAAGGATTGCCTTAAAGCCCTTAATTGTCTCATCAAGCTTGACATATTTACCTGGAGTTCCTGTAAATGTTTCTGCAACATGGAATGGCTGGCTAAGGAATCTCTGAAGTTTTCTTGCCCTTGCAACTGTTAATTTATCATCTTCAGAAAGTTCCTCTATACCAAGAATTGCAATGATATCCTGCAATTCTTTGTATCTCTGGAGAACTGCCTGAACTCCACGGGCAACCTGATAGTGCTCATCTCCAATTATTCTTGGATCAAGGATTCGGCTTGTTGAGTCAAGAGGGTCAACTGCAGGATAGATTCCAAGCTCTGCAATCTGACGGGAGAGAACGACAGTTCCATCAAGGTGAGCAAAAACTGCTGCAACTGCAGGGTCTGTCAAGTCGTCTGCAGGAACATAAATTGCCTGCATGGATGTAATGGAGCCTTTGGCAGTTGTTGTAATTCTTTCCTGCAAAGCACCCATCTCTGTTGAAAGTGTTGGCTGATAACCGACTGCGGAAGGCATTCTTCCAAGAAGTGCGGAAACCTCAGAACCAGCAAGTGTATATCTGAATATGTTATCAATAAAGATAAGAACATCCTGTCCCTGATCTCTGAAGTACTCGGCAACTGTCAATGCTGAAAGAGCTACTCTTGCTCTAACTCCAGGTGGCTCGTTCATCTGTCCGTAAACAAGCGCAACCTGGGGTAAAACTCCAGAATGCTTCATCTCAAGATATAAGTCATTTCCTTCACGGGTTCTTTCTCCAACTCCTGCAAAGACCGAAACTCCACCATGCTTCATTGCAATATTGTGAATCATCTCCATAATAATAACTGTCTTTCCAACTCCTGCACCACCGAACATTCCCATTTTACCGCCTCTGACAAATGGAACAAGAAGGTCAAAGACTTTAACACCTGTCTCAAACTGTTGTGTTGTTGGAGACTGGTCTGTAAACTCGGGAGCTGTTCTATGTATAGGATATTTTTCTTGTGCCTGAATTGGTCCCTGTTCATCAACAGGCTCGCCTAAGACATTAATAATCCTGCCAAGAACAGGTTTACCAACTGGAATTGAAATTGGTGCTCCAGTGTCAACAACCTTCATTCCTCTAACTAAACCATCTGTTGAACCCATTGCAATTGTTCTTACTCTTTTTTCTCCAAGATGCATGGCAACTTCAAGAGTAAGGTGAATCTCTGGAATTCCTTTAGCTGGATCGCCAGGTTCATCTATTCTTAACGCATTCAGAACCTCTGGCAGCTTTTCTTCAAACTCACAGTCAACGACTGTTCCGATAACCTGTACTATTTTACCAACGTTCATAAGTTAAAACCTCCTTTATTCTTTATTAAAATTACCCTTCACTCTGTTTTAAAGCCTCAACGCCGCCGACAATATCCATCAACTCAGTTGTAATAGATGCTTGTCTTACCTTATTAGCAATCAATGTTGTCTTTCTAATCAACTCTTCGCAGTTCTTGGTAGCATTATCCATAGCTGTCATTCTTGCTGCTTCCTCTGCTGCTTGGGATTCTAAAAGGGCTCTGTAAATCTGAATTTCAATGTATATTGGAAGCAGCATTTCAAAGAGCTCTGGAGCTCTTGGCTCGTATGTGAACGGAATAAATGCAGGCTGCTCAGAAGGCTCTGCATCTATTTTTCCAATTGGTAGTAATTTGTTAATCACAACTCTTTGAGCTATAACTGACTTGAATTCATTAAAAATAACAACCACTTCATCAACAGCCTCTGACACATAATCATTTATGAGTTCTTGAGTAATCATCTGGGCATGGGAATACTGAAGCTTTCCAGAAATTCCAGTCCAAACATTTTTAAGGGCAAAGTCTCTTCTCTTAAAGTAATCTCTTGCCTTCCTTCCAACTACAGAAAGGACAATATTTAGTCCTTGCTCTTTGAGTCTGTTTATTTCTTTATGGGCTGCCCTTAATAAATTTGTATTAAAGGCACCACAAAGCCCCTTGTCAGAGGTGATGACAAGAATTTCTACAGTTTTAATTGGTCTTCTTAACAGTATTGGAGGTACATCACCCCTCATTTCTGCAGCTCCTGCAAGATCTGCAAGAACCTGCTGCATCTTTGTTGCGTAGGGTCTGTACCTTAGCATACTGTCTTGAACTTTGCGAAGTTTAGCCGCTGCCACCATTTTCATGGCAGAGGTGATCTTTTTTGTTCCCTGTATTGCCTTTATCTTCTTTCTTATATCTCTTAATGATGGCATTTAACAGCTCCTACCTTGGAATTTTTATTAATTAAGGCTGGAATGTCTTTTTAAATTCTAATATAGCATCGGTTATCTTCTGTTTAAGGGTATCATCAAGCTCTTTCTTCTCCCTTATTTCTTTTCTCAGGTCTTCCTTCTGGCTTCTGATGAAGCTTAAGAAGCCCTTTTCAAATGGCTTAATTGCTGATAATGGATACTCATCAAGATGTCCCTGAGTACCAGCAAATATAAGCATTACCTGATCCTCAACAGGCATTGGTTCATATTGATCCTGTTTGAGGAGCTCAACCATTCTCTGTCCTCTTTCAAGCAATGCTCTTGTAGCTTTATCCAAATCTGCTGCAAACTGAGCAAATGCAGCAAGCTCTCTGTACTGTGCAAGGTCAAGTCTTAACATTCCTGCAACCTGCTTCATTGCCTTAATCTGGGCTGCACCACCGACACGGCTGACTGAAAGACCGACATTAATAGCTGGACGAACACCAGCATAGAAAAGCTCTGGCTCAAGGTATATCTGTCCGTCTGTAATTGAGATGACGTTTGTTGGAATATAACCTGAGACGTCACCTGCCTGTGTTTCAATAACTGGTAATGCTGTAAGAGAACCACCGCCTTCTGCATCAGAAAGTTTTGCTGCTCTTTCAAGCAATCTTGAGTGTAGATAGAAGACATCGCCTGGGTATGCTTCTCTTCCTGGAGGACGTCTCAAAATCAAGGAAACTTGTCTATATGCATAAGCTTGTTTTGTTAAGTCGTCATAGCAAACAAGTGCATGCATACCTTTGTCTCTGAAGTATTCACCCATTGCACAGCCAACATATGGTGCAAGATACTGCATGGATGCAGGCTCAGAAGCTGTTGCTGCAACAACTATTGTATAGTCCATAGCACCGTATTTTCTCAATGTCTCAACAACTTGAACTACACTCTGCCTTCTCTGTCCGCATGCAACGTATATACAAATACAATTCTGACCCTTTTGGTTAATTATTGTGTCAAGCAAGATAGCTGTTTTTCCTGTCTGACGGTCGCCAATGATGAGCTCTCTCTGTCCTCTACCTATTGGAATCATTGCATCAACTGCTTTAATTCCTGTCTGGAGAGGCTCTTTAACTGGTTGACGTTTAATAATTCCCGGTGCAATAACATCAACTTTTCTGAAGTTTTTCGCATTGATTGGTCCTTTGCCATCAATTGGCATACCGATGGCATTAACTACTCTACCAATGAGCTCCTCGCCAACAGGTGTTTCCATAACCCTGCCTGTTCTCTTAACAATATCACCCTCTTTTACAAGTCTGTCATCACCGAAGAGGATTGCACCGACATTGTCCTCTTCAAGGTTAAGAGCCATTCCATAAACACCATTTGGGAGCTCAAGCATCTCTGATGCCATACAATTGTCCAATCCATAAATTCTTGCAACTCCGTCACCAACTGATGTAACAATTCCTACCTCGCTGACATCAGCCTTTTTCTCAAAGTCTGCAATCTGCTTCTTAAGGTACTCACTAATTTCTTCCATCTTAAGTTCCATAGTTTCTCACCCCTTTATAAGCTTATCTCTTAAAAGACCCAACTGGCCTTTTATGCTTAAATCATACATTGTGCTTCCAACCTTAACCCTAATTCCACCTATCAATGATGGATCAGTCTCATATTGCAATTCAACTTCTCTTCCTGTAATTGCTTTGAGAGTCTCTACTATCTTTTGCTTCATGCTATCAGGAAGCGCTACTGCAGAAGTGACGACACCCTTAACCTTTTTCTTTGCTTCCAGATAAAGGGCATTAATATACCTAACAATTTCTCCCAGACCAACTAATACACCTTCAACACTAAGGAAGCTTAAGAATTTTTTCACTTCCTCAGGAAGTCCAAATTTTTCGCAAAGATAGGCAATAACGCCTACCCTCTCCTCATCCTTGAATGAAGGAGATGTAAGCATGTTTCTAAATTGCCTTTCTTTCTGCATGAGAATTGAGATTGTTTCAAGCTTTACTACAATTTCTGGAACCTGGTCAAGATTTACCAGGCTTAAAAATTGTTTTGCATACTTTTTTGCCTTAGCTCCTCTTACCTTTCTCAATTTTTCCGCCCCTCTATTATTTTTATTGCTTCCTGAAGAAGCTTTTCCTGCTCCTCAGGAGTAATTTTCTCTTTTAATTTCTGCTCGCTCAATTGAACTGCAAGCTCAGCAGCCTCAACCCTAAGAGCATCCTTTGCCATCTTCACTTCAAATTCTATATTTGTCTTTGCCTGCTCTAATATTTTCTGCTTCATGCTTTCTGTTTCCTGAATTATCCTCTGTTTTTCCTGCTCTCCAATGTTTTTCGCAGAGCTTATTATATCCTCAACCTCTTTATCCTTTAATTTAAGCCTCTCTTCTACCTCTTGAAGTGCCTTTTGAGCAAGCTCTTTTGCTTCTTGAGATTCTTTAATGCTCTTCTCAATCAACTCTTTTCTTTGGGCAAGATAATTTTTAATTGGCTTTCCAAGAAATTTAACAAGGATAAAAACCAATATAGCAAAGTTAATTGTTTTAAAAGCCCAATCTTTTAAATCTCCTCCGGCGTGTTCACCACCCTCAGCTGCGAATGATGAAACTGCGGAAACTGCAAGAATTGCTAAAATTGTAATAATCAACCTTTTCATATAACCTCCATTATGCCTTTACGAGTTTATTGACAATCTCTTCAGACAGTCTTTCTACCTCTTGTCTTAAGGCTGCTCTTACCTTCTCTGTCTCAGATTTAATTTCTGCCCTTGCCTTTTCAATCATCTGAACAGCTTCCTTTTCAGTAGCTGATAAAACTTCTTTCTGGTAATTGAGAGCTTCTTCCCTAAGAGCATCAATGATTTGCTTTGCCTGAGCCTTTGCATTTGCCAAATCTGCATTCATCTGAGCAAGAGCCTTTTCCTTTTTCTCAATCATAGCTTGAGCTTCTTCCATTGCACCCTTGGTCATCTGCTCTCTCTGCCTGAAAAGCTCCATCATTGGTTTGAAGAGGATAGCATTAAGGATAAACATTAAAATGAAGAATTGAACCATTAAAACAAAAAACCAATTGTTAAACTCTAACATAGCCCACCTTCTTTCTGTTAGATTTTTTTACTGCAATTAAAACAACTGCATGAAAAGATACCATATACAGCTTTTTTTGTCAAGAAAAATTCAATTTTAAATTTTTATAACTCCATTAAAAATTGCTTATAAATCTCTGTGAATCAATATTGGATTAAGCGATAATCCCTTTATAAAATTTGCTATTTCCTCTGCTAAAACCACTGACCTGTGCTTCCCACCTGTGCATCCAATTGCGATTGTGATGTATGCCCTTCCTTCCCTCTTGTACCCCTCTAATGCGAATTTTAAAAAACCAAAAACATGATCCAAAAACTCCTTTGTTTCCTTTTGCTTCAATACAAAATCTTTAACTGGCTCTTCCTTGCCTGTTAGCGGTGACAAAGACGGGATAAAATAAGGATTTGGAAGAAATCTTGCATCAAAGACAAGGTCAGCATTTGAAGGAATTCCTTTTTTAAAGCCAAAGGAGATAATTGTTATAGTCGGCTGTTTTATCTGCCCTCCAAAGATTGAAGAAATATAAAATTTTAATTCGTGGGGATTAAAATTTGATGTATCCACTATCCTGTCTGAAAAACTTCTGATTGAAGACAGAGATTTTCTCTCCTCTTTAATCGCATCCTGAAGATTTTCATAAAGTGAATAAAGAGGATGAGGTCTTCTCGTTTCTTTGTATCTTCTTAAAATAGTTTCATCATCGGCTTCAAGAAATAAAACCTCAGTAATATAATCTTCTTTTATTTTCTCAATAATAGTAACAGCTGTCTTAAGAAACTTGTAAGCCCTGATATCTACTGCGATTGCTATTTTTTCAAAGTCTCCATGCTTGTTTAAAATTTCAAGAAATTCTGGCACCGCAGGAGGCGGTAGGTTGTCTATGCAGAAAAAACCCATATCTTCAAGGGTTCGCAAAGTTACAGTCTTCCCTGCTCCAGAAAGTCCCGTTACTATTACTATTTTAGGTTTTTCTTTCAAGGTATTATGCTGATTTATTTTGCCGGCTCAATCAAACCATAATTGCCATCTTTTCTTCTGTAAACTACATTGACATCACCTGAGAAGGAGTTAACAAACATGAAGAAGTCCTTATCCAGAAGCTCCATTTGATCCACTGCCTCTTCAGGAGTCATAGGTCTTAATTCAAATTTTTTGTATTTGACGATTCTTTTTGCTGCCTCAACACCTGCCTCAGAGCCATAACTCTTGTTAGCAGCTTTTTTATTTTTATCCTGAACCTTTTCTTTGTACTTAAGAATCTGCTTTTCAAGTTTCTCAACTACCTGATCAACAGCTGAATAGAGGTCTTCTGTTTTTCCTTCTGCTTGAATCAAATGTCCATTAACCTTTAAAAGAACATCTATCTTATGCGTAAACTTTTCAATACCAACAGTAACAATGATTTCACTCAATTCACTTAAAAATTTTTCAAACTTCTTTAACCTCTTTTCAACATACTGTCTCAAAGCATCAGTAACTTCAATGTTTTTTCCTCTGATAGTGATTTTCATTTTTCATCCTCCTTAATATTGTTTTGTTTTTCTTAAAGCCTTTGGCGGTATTTTAAGCTCTTCTCTGTATTTTGCCACCGTTCTTCTTGCAATGTTTATCCCCTGACTTTTCAATATCTCTGCAATTTCCTTATCGCACAATGGTTTTTCAGGGTTTTCTGAGGCAATAATCTGTTGTATCATTTCTTTAACATGAGTTGTTGCAACATTACCATCTGCTGATGATAAGGATTTGCTGAAGAAAAATTTAAAGCTAAACATCCCGTGTTCACAACAAAGATATTTGTTGGATGTTACCCTACTTATTGTGCTTTCATGTAATCCCACCTCATTCACAACATCTCTTAGAGTTAAGGGCTTCAAAAAACTTACACCTTTATCAAAAAACTCCCTCTGAAACTTAACAATGCTCTCTGTAACCCTATAAATTGTTTTGTTTCTTTGTTCAATACTGCGTAAAAGCTCAACAGCGTTTTTGAATTTCTCTTTCAGATACTCCTTTTCAGCTCCATTGAGATTTTTTGCTTCTATAAGCTCTTTGTAAATTTTGTTAAGCCTTAATTTGGGAATTCCCTCGTCATTCAAAATTATTTGATATTCATCGTCAATCTTTTGAACATAAACATCTGGCACAGGAGTTTTTACAATTATATTTGAAAAGTTTCTACCTGGTCTTGGTTCAAGTTTTTCTATTATTTTGACAGCTTCTATTACTTCCTGCAGAGGAATATTAAACTTTTTTGCTATTTTTTCATATTTTTTCTTTTGGATATCCTCAAGATGCTCATCAATAATCCTATGCACGATTGTATCGTTTAAACCTAATGCTTTTATTTGTAACAAAAGACACTCCTTAAGATTTCTTGCTCCAACTCCAGTTGGGTCAAATTCTTGAACAAGGGCAATAGCTTTTTTTACAGTTTCAATATCTGAGTTAGCAAGGCTGGATATTTCCTCTTCTGAAGCTCTAAGATAACCGTCTTCATCAATATTGCCTATCACAACCTCTGCAACTGCTCTTATTTCATCTGAAGCCTTACTTAAGCTTAATTGCCACATTAAATAATCAGACAAATCAGAAGTAGTTGAATAGAAAAGCTCAAAGGAGGGCTTTTCCTCAAACCCTGGATTAAAATATCCAAGATCCCTTCCATCATCAGCCCTTTCAGCAAAGTAGTCGTCAACTATTAATTTATCAAGCCTGCTAATTATGGGGAGTTCCTCATCATTTTCCTGAGTTTGTTCTATTTCTTGCTCGGTTAAGTTTTCCTCATCAATCTCAAGAAAAGGATTTTCTATTAATTCAAGCTGAATATACTCACTCAGCTCAAGTTGAGAAAATTGAAGCAACTTAAGCTGCAGTTGCAGTTGTGGAGTAAGCGTAAGTTTCTGAGTTAATCTTAAATCTGTTCTCTGTTCAAGTGCCATTTAAAGTTTAAACTCCTCTCCTAAAAATGCTTCTCTTACCTGAGGATTGTTAATTAATTGCTCAGGAGAACCCTCTGCCAATACCCTTCCACTGTGAATTATAAAAGCCCTGTCAGTTATTGAGAGAGTTTCCCTTACATTATGGTCTGTTATTATTACTCCGATACCCTTGTCTTTCAAATTTTTGATAGTTCTTTTTAATTCAACAACAGCCAATGGGTCTATTCCTGCAAAGGGTTCATCAAAGAGCATAAAAATTGGCTTCAAAGCAATTGCTCTTGCAATTTCAGCCCTTCTTCTCTCCCCACCTGAGAGTTTATAGCCTTCCCTATCTGCAAATTCTGACAGATTGAATTCTTTTAACAATTGATTGACCTCTTCATCAATTTTGGACAAAGCATCTTTGTCATTTTCGTATTTAATCTCAAGCACTGCCCTTAAATTATCCCTTACTGTAAGCTTGCGAAAAATTGAAGGTTCCTGTGGCAAATATCCCATTCCAAGCTTTGCTCTTTGAAAAACAGGTAATGATGTTATATCCTTGTTGTCAAGGAAAATACTCCCTGCATCAGGTTTTATAACTCCAATCATCATATAAAATGTGGTTGTTTTTCCAGCTCCATTCGGTCCCAAAAGCCCTACTACTTCTCCGCTTTGTAAAGATAAGCTTACATCCCTAACAGCTTCCTTTTTCCCAAAACTTTTCTTTAATTTTTCTATCCGTAAAGTGTGGCTCATTTCTCTGTTTTTTTCTCCTTTAGGTAAACCTTGCTTTTTTCAACCAATGCTCTGTCATCTTTCATAAAATAAGTAATTTTCTCGCCTGTAATTAAATTTTTACCCTCCGTTGCTCTTGGCTCTCCGGTAAAAACAACTCTTTCTTCAGGCTCTGGATAATAAGTAGCCTTATGCGAAGTAATTGTTCTATTACCTTTGACCACTCTGACATTGCCTATTACTTCTATCATTTTTATGTTGCCACCCTTCTGCTCGTCTTCATAGTAAACAATCATCTTATTGGCATACATTGTAGTATCCCCTCTTACAGCAACAACATTCCCCTCAAAGGTTGCTGTTTTTGCCTTACTGTCATTGACAAGGCTCTGGGATGTTATTACTATAGGCTCTGAGGTTTCCTTCTGTTCTGCAAATACCAAACTAAAACATAAAAACATTGCCAATATTATTAATAGACTATTTTTTGGAATGAACAATTGCCTTTACCCCCTTTTTTAATTCTATCAAATCAGCACTTGCTGTGCCCTCATTTCCTTCAATAGTAATTTTATTGCCCACGAGCTTTAAGGGCTTCTCTGAATGCAAGGTTCTGCTTTTTGCATCCCAGTATGCTTCTGTTCCATAAACCTTGTAATTCTTTGATATACCCTCTATTTCATCCTTTAGGAAAATATCACCCGATTCAGAGTAATAAAATCCATTTTTTGCTTTAACAGTAAACTCCTTTTCAGGAAAGATCATCGTAAGATTACTTAATGTAATAACCTTACCATCATCACTTATCATAGCTTCTTGTGAGAAAAGTTCAAACTTTACATCCGTATTCTTTTTTTGAATAAATTTTATCTCCTTAAAAATAGAGCCTTCCATTGAAATTTTAATTTTCGGAGATTCCTCTTTATTCATGAAACCAACTAAAACAATCAATACAATACAAACTGCTGAAGCACAAGAAATTAATAACCACTTTCTCATTTTTTATCCTTGTTTAAATATACCATAAATTGATGGTTGGTGGTTAGTGGCTGGTGACTGATAAAAAATTTTTGACTTGAAACACTAATTTAGTATAAACTTTAACATGCATTATTTAAAACAACTTTTAGTTGTCCTTTTTGTTGTTTTAAGTCTATCTTTTATTGCTGAAGCAAGTCCTAATTCATTCTATTTTGAAGCCTTTAAAAACGACCTTCTCTCCTATTTCCCAGTTATTGACGGAAAAGTAGTCAAACAAGTCAATAATGAACTAACTTTGGACAAAGGCCTAAAGGACGGATTAAAAAAAGGACAAAGAATTATACTTTTTGAGCAGACTGTTCCTCTAATTCATCCTGTTACGAAACAGGTAATTGGCAAATCAGAAAAAATAATAGGCTCTGCGGAAATTATAGAGGCAGAAAACAATACAGCCAAAGCAGTTGTGCTTGATGGAGATATAAAAATACAAGAAAATCAAGTGCTTTTTAAAATTCCTAAATCAAAGATAAAAATATTTTATGCTCAAACGAATACTGAATGGGCAGTAGGAGAAGGTTATTACAGAGAATTAAAAGAAAGCGAAAGATTTGAATTAATAGATGCACCTGTAAATGTTGATGAAAACGAAAAACTCTTTAAAAACGCTAAAAATGTTAATGCCGATGTTTTGTTGATATTGAAACCAATCAAAAAAGAGCAGGGATTAAAAATCTCCCAAGAGCTTTACTGGGTAAAAGACCAAAAGCCTCTTTCAAAAGCTGAGATTGAGCTCAATCCAACAGCCTTAAGCGAATTAAGAAAAAAATATGCTTCATTAATCGTTCCAGAAGGTCATACATTGCTCTCATTCAGACTTTCAAGAAGCATTAACAGAATAGCAACAGGCAACTTTGATGGCATCAGCCAGAATCAGCTTTTAATAGCCTCTGACAATGAAATAAGCCTCTATCAAATAGAAGTTGACCTAAAGCTAAAGAGTAGCTATTCTATACCTATTGGTGGCGATATTCTTTGGTTTGATACAGGAGACATTGACAGAGACGGAAAAGACGAGATAACTATAACTTTCAAAAAGGACGACAGAGTGATTTCTTCAGTAATAAAATGGTCTTCCAATGAATTTGAAGAGATATCTCGTATTTATGATGTATTTCTTAGAATATACGAAGGAAAACTAATAGCTCAAAAATTCTCGCCATCCATTGGATTTGACGGAGAAATTATGTATATCAAGCCAGAAAAGTCTTCATACCAAAAGTTAGAAACCTTTAAGATGCCTGTAAAAGCAAACATATATGACTTCTACCTAATCGGCAGCATGATGTTCAAATGGGAAGAGGATGGAACATTTGCAGTTTATAATGAAAAAGGTTTACCCCTTTGGCGTTCACAGGAACCACTTGGTTATGGATTGCAATATGAAAAACAAACCGGCATATCAATGTTAAGTCTTGGAAAGTGGAAAGTTCAAAGCAAAATAAAGCCCTTCAGCAACGGAGTTATTATTATTGAAAAGAAACCTCTTCTCGGACTTGTAAATGTGTCAACATTAGGTTATCGTAGCTCAAAACTTCAGTTACTGCAGTGGACAGGAATAGGAATAGAGCAGACTGACATCACAGAGGAGATGTCTGGAGAAATTCTTGATTACGCAGTTTCATCAGACAGGCTTTATGTTCTTGTAAAGCCACCTTTTGGGCTTGTCCCAAAAAGGATTCTTCAGGGAGAAAGTCCTTTCGAGACCCAGCTTCACATTCTCTCCCTAAAATACTAAAAATGAGTAGACTTCTCAAACATGTTGCAATCATCATGGATGGAAATGGTAGATGGGCACAGATGCGCGGACTGCCTCGTTATGAAGGACACAAAAGAGGAGTTCAAAAAGTAAAAGAAATAATTCAATCAGCTTTAAAACTAAATATACCCACATTAACTTTTTACGCATTTTCAATTGAAAACTGGCAGAGACCTAAAAAGGAAGTTGAAATTATCATGGGATTGCTTGAAAGCCACTTGAAAAAAGAAAAAGAGATTTTTCTCTCTCAAGGTGTCAGATTTAAAATGATTGGGAATCGTTCATACATCCCTGAAAAAGTTTTATCAGTCATAGAGGAAACAGAAAAAGATACTGCCCATTGTGAAAAATTAATTGCCCAGTTTGCAATAAGCTATAGTGGTAGAGATGAAATAGTAAGGGCTCTTAAGAAAATCATTGAACAAAAAATACCTGCAAACGAGATTAATGAAAATCTTATAAATCTTTATCTTGATACTTCTGGAATACCAGAGCCAGATTTGATTATCCGTACTTCTGGAGAACAAAGACTTAGTAACTTTCTAATATGGCAGGCTGCTTACTCTGAGTTTTATTTTACAAACACTCTTTGGCCAGATTTTACAGAGGATGAATTTACAGAAGCTATTCTTGATTTTCAGAAAAGACAGAGGAGATTTGGCAAAATAAGTGAGTTTACAAGGGCATAAAAAAAGAATACTGATTGCACTGATTGCTATTCCAATTCTGTGGTTTATAGTTGCTAAACTTCCACCATCATATTTTCTTGCTCTTTTAATTGCAGCAAATGCCATCGGAATGTGGGAATTTCTAAAAATGTATAAATGCTCAAATACATCTATTTTGATTGGAGTAATCTTTGCTGTAATCATTTTATTGCTTAATTGCTTTTATTATCAGTTTGCCCTTTACTATTACTCTTTATGTTTTATTGCAATCTCCCTATTTCGTCTGTTTTCTAAAAAGCAACCATCTATGGCTTTACAGGATATCTCTCCATTAATAATTGGCATAATGTATATTCCAACCTTAATTGTCTTTCATTGGTTTTTAAGGCTTGAGGGATGGCAGTGGATTGTGTATCTTTATGCAGTAGTCTGGGCTTCAGATTCATTTGCATACTATATTGGAAAAGGATTTGGGAAAAGAAAGCTTTATCCAGAGGTAAGTACTAAAAAAACTTGGGCAGGTGCTTATGGTTCATTAATTGGCGGTGCTGTTACATCACTTTTCTTAGGTTATCTGCTTTTAGAGAAATCCCTTGTTCAGCTTGCAATCATTGGTTTTGCAATAGGCTTTATTTCAATATTAGGGGATCTTGTTGAATCAATGTTTAAAAGGGATGCTGGAGTAAAGGACTCTGGAATATGGTTTTCAGAGCATGGAGGAGTCCTTGATAAAATAGATGCCATGCTTTTTGCAGGAGTGCTACTTTATTTTGGCATGAAGTGGGTTTAGGAGGCAAAATGAAAAATGTAGTAATACTTGGAAGCACAGGTTCAATTGGAAAAAGTGCTCTTGAAGTAATAAAAATGTTTCCTGAAAAATTTAAAGTTTTAGGGCTTGGAGCAAAAAGCAGTATAGAAATCTTAGAGGAGCAAATTAGAGAATTCAAGCCAAAATATGTGGCTGTTCATGAAAAAAAAGCCTGTGAAGCATTGAAAAAACGAATAAAAAACATAGAAATTCTTCAAGGTCAAGAGGGAATCTCAGAAATTGCAAAGCTAAAAGAGGCAGACATAGTTATCTCAGCGATAGTCGGAGCAGCAGGTCTTGTTCCAACATTTGAAGCAGTGAAAGCAGGTAAAACAATAGGACTTGCCAATAAAGAAAGTCTTGTAATGGCAGGCGAAATCATTAAAAGGGAGGCAAAAAAATCTGGTGCGAAGATAATTCCTGTTGACAGCGAACACAGTGCAGTCTTTCAATGCATTAATGGCTGTAATAGGTCATATATTAAAAAAATATGGCTTACTGCTTCTGGCGGACCTTTCAGGGGAAAGAAAAAGGAAGAAATTGAAAATGTAACACCAAAGGAAGCTTTAAATCATCCAAAATGGAAGATGGGTAAAAGAATCACCATTGATTCTGCCACACTTATGAACAAGGGATTTGAAGTTATTGAAGCCCATCATCTCTTTGATATTCCTGTTGAAAACATAGGAGTTCTTATTCATCCTCAAAGCATTATTCACTCCCTCGTTGAATTTGTAGATGGAACATATCTTGCCCAGATGAGTAATCCTGATATGAAAGCTCCTATTGCTCTTGCATTATCCTTCCCTGACAGACTTCATGACATAATCAAACCAATAGACTGGGCAGCAACAAGCCATTTAAGCTTTGAATTGCCAGATACAGAGGTTTTTCCCTGCTTAAAACTTGCCTATGAGGCAGTAAAAATCGGCGGTACTATGCCGACTGTTTTAAATGCAGCGGATGAAATTGCTGTTGAAGCTTTTTTGTCGGGAAGGTTAAAATTTAGTAATATATACAAAGTGATAAAAAAGGTCATGAACTCTCATTCTGTCAAAGCGGTTGAATCAATTGATGATGTCATTGAGGCAGACAAATGGGCAAGAGAGAAAGCGTGGTCGGTGATTAGTGGTTCGTGACTTGTGGTTAAGAAAAAAAGGCGAGATTGTGTGAGTGTCAAAGCAATTTTTAGAATCTTATAAATTAGGTTTAAATAACAAAAAAATTCGTAAAACCTGATGAGGAGGGATAATGAATTTAATTTATGCAATAATACTTTTTGGATTCTTGATATTCATCCATGAGCTTGGACATTTTTTAGCTGCAAAAATAAGCAGAGTAAGAGTACTCAAATTTTCAATTGGATTTGGTCCAAAAATTATAGGAAGAAAAATCGGTGAGACTGAGTATCTTTTAAGTGCTGTTCCTCTGGGTGGATATGTAAAAATGTATGGCGAAGAAGTAGGTGATGAAGTAATAGACACAAAAAGGTCCTTCAAACATCAATCAGTATCTAAAAAAATTTTCATCGTCATCGCAGGACCTCTTTTCAATATCATTGGAGCAGTCTTATTGTTTTGGGTAGTTTATATCTATGGTATTCCTGTGCTTAAACCTGTGATAGGTGAAATAATGCCCAATTCACCTGCCTATACAGCTGGACTACAGCCAAAGGATAAAATAATTGAAATCAACGGAGAAAAAATAGGAAACTGGTTTGACATGGCTCAGTTTATACAGAGAAATCCAGGAAAATCTCTTGAATTTAAAATAGAAAGAAATGGGGAAATTAAAACAATTAACATCACACCTGAGCAAAAGGAGGCAAAAAATCTTTTCGGAGAAAAAGTATTTGTCGGGCAAATTGGTATAAAGCCAGCTGAAGAGTTTTTCATTCACAGGGAAAATCCTGTTACTGCTTTAAACAAATCAATAGAGAAATGTATTGAAATAGTGGAGCTTACCTATCTTACAATAGTGAAAATCTTCCAAAGAGTTGTATCAACTGATGTTATAGGTGGACCAATACTTATCTTTCAAGCAGCAGGAAAAACTGCTGAACAAGGCATCGTAAGCTTCTTGAGCTTTGCTGCAATAATTAGCATAAATCTGGGTATTTTAAATCTCTTACCAATTCCTGTTCTTGATGGTGGACATATTCTGTTTTTCTTGATTGAGGGCATAAGAAGAAAGCCCTTAAGTGAAAAATTCATTGCTGTATCGCAAAAAATAGGAATAGCATTTCTTATAGCCCTAATGATGCTCGCATTTTACAACGATATTTTAAGGCTCTTAGACCCCTCAAGAATGCCATTAGGAAAATGAAAAGGCATTATTCTGCAGGTGGTGTGGTATATAAGATTGAAAATGGTCAAATAAAGATTCTTCTTATTGCTACGAAGAACAAAACAGTATGGGCTTTTCCAAAGGGACATGTGGAATCAGGAGAAAAAGGAGAGGAGACTGCTTTAAGGGAAATTAAAGAAGAAACAGGAATTGAAGGGAAAATCGTTGATGAATTGGGAGAAGTTTCATACTGGTTTGTCTTAGAAGGACAAAAATGCTTTAAAATAGTTAAATATTTTTTGGTTGAATACACAGGTGGTGAAATATTTCCTCAATGGGAGATAGACACTGCAGAATGGTTTTCAGTGGATGAAGCATTAGAGAAGCTAACTTACAAAAGCGACAAGGAGATACTAAAAAAAGCGATGGAAAAAATATTGAATATCATATAAATTGAGCGGTTTTTTATGAAAACCTTTTGTCCGTCATTGCAAGCCTCAGCGAAGGTGAGGCGTGGTAATCTGACTCTTTGTCATCGTATGTTAGATATATGGACATTGCGAGAGATTCTATTTCTGAGGCTATACTTTCTTTTTACCAGATTGCTTCGTCGCGGAGCCTGTCGCGAGCCGAAGGCATGGCAACCAGTCGCAATGACACTTGAAAGTGTCAGAATTTAATTTTTTATCAATGGATGGTAAGCGTGAATAGAAAAATTTTAGGCAAAAAAGAGCTTAAAGGAAAATTAGAAAAACTTAAAAATCAAGGGAAAAAGATAGTTTTTACCAATGGATGTTTTGACATTATTCATTCTGGACATGTGAAATATCTTAAAGAAGCGAAAAAATTAGGTGATATCCTTGTGATTGGGCTAAATTCTGACAGCTCTGTAAGAAAAATAAAACCCTTAAGACCAATTAATTCTCAAAAGGACAGAGCTGAGGTTTTATCATCCCTTGAAATGGTTGATTTCATTACTATATTTGACGAGGAAACTCCTTACAACCTAATAAAACTGCTCCAACCTGATATTCTTGTTAAAGGAGGAGACTGGAAGGTTGAAGATATTGTTGGAGCAGATTTAGTTAAAGAGGTGTACAGCCTTCCATATGTTGAGGGAAAATCAACTACTGGAATAATAGAAAAGATTCTTGAAAGATACACGAAGGAGGAACCCAATAAGAATATAATTCAAAAAGCAAAAAAAATAAAGCTTTTAATTCTTGATGTGGACGGAGTGCTTACCTCAGGAGACATAATACTTGATAATCAGGAAAACGAATTTAAAGTTTTCAATGTCAGAGACGGACATGGAATTGTAATGTTAAATAAGGCAGGAGTTAAAATAGCTGTGATAACAGGAAGAAGCTCTAATGCTCTATCAAGAAGAATGAAAGAACTCGGAATCTCTGAAGTTCATCAGGGAACGAGGGAAAAGCTAAAAATTTTTAATGAAATCGTTACAAAGTATTCGCTTAACAAAGAAGAAATTGCTGCAATGGGAGATGACATAATTGACCTTTCCATTCTCAAAAGAGTTGGTTTTTCAGCTTGTCCGCAGGATGCCCATGAGGAAGTGAAAAGAAAAGTTGACTATGTTACAGAAAAGAAAGCTGGAGAAGGCGCTGTCAGAGAATTGTGTGATATAATTTTAAAAGCAAAGGGGCTGTGGAATAAATTTATAGATGAATATACGAACCTTTAATCTGCCAACATCTCTAACAATAATCAGGATACTCATTATACCTCTTTTTATTCTTGAAGCACCATTTAATCCACAGGTAGGTGCTTTTTTGTTTTTTATTGCCTCTTTAACCGACTTCCTTGATGGATATCTGGCAAGAAAATTCAAGCAAATTACAAAACTTGGCATTATTTTAGACCCAATTGCAGACAAGCTTCTTGTTATAACAGCCCTTATAATTCTTGTTGACATTGGAAGGGTTGCAGCATGGATAGCTACTGTTATTATTCTTAGAGAATTTATAATCACAACTATGAGATTTTATGCTCTATCACGAGGAATAGTCATTCCCGCTGAAACAGCTGGGAAAATAAAAACAGTGCTTCAGATGCTATCAATTCTGTTTTTGCTGATAGCAGATGAAATTTTTGGGATAGACTTGTTTGATATTGGAACAATCTTGCTTTATATCGCAACTGCTTTAGCTGTTTATTCGGGAATACAATATATCATGAACTTCTGGAGAAATTTAAAATGATGATACTGCTATGCATTTTATCCTTTATCTTTGGCGCAATTCCATGGGGATATATTATTGGAAAATCAAAGGGCATTGATTTAAGAAAAGTTGGAAGTGGCAATATAGGTGCAACAAATGTTCTAAGGGTTATTGGAAAAAAGGAAGCTTTGATTACTCTTCTATTAGATATTTCCAAAGGCTTTATTCCTGTAATAATTGCTAGAATGATATTAAATCAGTCACCAATAAACAGCTATGAAATATTTATGATAGGCTTAGTAGGAATTTTCGCAATATTGGGTCATTGTTTTTCTCCTTTCCTCAAGTTCAAAGGCGGAAAAGGTGTAGCAACATCAATTGGCGTCCTATTTGCCTATATTCCAATTGTAGGATTTTTTACGGTAATAATATGGATTTTAACATTTAAAATTTCAAAGATTTCCTCTCTTGGAGCATTGGTATCATTTGCTTTACTTCCTCTGAATGTTTATTTTTTCAGCTATCAAGATGAGGTGTTAATAGTCGCATTTTTGATAACAACGATTATTTATATAAAGCACATACCAAACATTAAAAGATTGCTTCAGGGAAAGGAACTAAAGATAGGTGAAAACAAATGAAAAAGGCAGTAATTCTTCTTAGCGGAGGAATTGATTCATCAACAACCCTTGCAGTTGCAAAAGCTGATGGATATGAATGCTATGCTATCTCCTTTGACTACAGTCAAAGGCATAAAATAGAGCTTATAAGTGCCGAAAAAGTTGCAAAACATCTCGGAATAAAGGAGCATTTGATAGTCTCCTTTGACTTAAGAAAAATTGGCGGCTCTGCCCTTACATCTGACATAGCTGTTCCAAAGGGAGAAGCACATGGAATTCCCTTGACATATGTTCCAGCGAGAAATACAATATTCCTCAGCTTTGCCCTCTCTTGGGCTGAAGTTTTGGAATGTCCGAATATTTTTATTGGAGCAAACATTGTTGACTACTCAGGTTATCCAGATTGCAGACCTGAGTATCTTCAGGCTTTTGAAAATATGGCAAATCTTGCAACAAAGGTGGCTGTTGAAGGTAAACTAAAATTCAAAATACATGCACCACTTCTTTACATGACAAAGGCAGAAATAATTAAAAAAGGCTTTGAGCTTGGATTGGACTATTCTCTCACATGGAGTTGTTATGACCCGCAAGGAGACCCTGAAAATCCTGTGCCCTGCCTCAAATGTCCAAGTTGCATTTACAGATTAAAAGGCTTTGAAGAAGCCGGTTTAAAAGACCCATTGGTAAAATGATTAGCTTAAAAGTCTATTCAAGGATAATAAAGAAAATTATTCTCAGCAGCATAAAGGCAAAAAAAGGGCAATACACCTATGAAGAACTTATTCTTGACGGAATGAAAATACTTGATATGTTTAGAGATGTTGGATGCAAAGTTACAATAAAGGGAATAGAAAACTTAAAAAATAGCAAGCCTCCATTTGTATTTGTTGCAAATCATATGAGCACTCTTGAAACATTTGTATTGCCTGCAGTAATTGGAATGAAAAGCAGAGTTACTTTTGTAGTAAAAAAATCTCTTCTTGAATATCCCTTTTTTGGCAGTATTCTTTCTGAATTAAATCCAATTCCTGTAACAAGAAAAAATCCGAAGGAAGATTACAAAGTTGTTATAGAAGAAGGAGTTAAAAGGCTTACAGAAAACATCTCTGTTATTGTTTTTCCACAGGCAACAAGACAGATTGATTTTGATCATAATAAATTCAACACACTCGGAATAAAGCTTGCAAAAAAAGCACAGGTTCCTGTTGTGCCAATTGCTCTGAGAACAGATGCATGGGGAGTAGGCAAAATCTTTAAAGACTTTGGAAAAATTGATGCAACAAAACCTATATGCTTTTTCATAGGAAACCCTATTGAAATAAAATCAAAGGGCATTGAAGAACATATGGAAGTTATAAATTTCATTTCCCATTCTCTAAAAAAATGCACATGATTAATCTATAGTTAAACCCAACTTCATCAATTTTCAGCCTTTAAAGATGTCAAAAGCTTTATAATTCAATAAGTTATATCTTTTTTCATTCAATTTTGTAGTCTAACCTAATTTCATTATTTTTGCTTATTTATTCCCTTAAATATTGACTTTTTTGTCTAATTTTTGTATGCTAAATAAAAAAGGAGGTAACTATGTTCGTAAAAGAATCTTGGTCAACAAAAAAAGGTAAAAAATACAAAACCTACGAAATATCTAAAGCTTACAGAGACAAAAAAACTAAAAAGGTTAGGCATGAAAAAATTGCCAATATCACTCACTTAGGTGAGCCTCTTATTTCCAAAATAAGGCAACTGCTTAAGTCACCTGAGAAAAAGGTTGTAGTGGACAAAGACAAGTTTTTTGAGGATGCAACTTCAGTAGGGCATATACTGTTACTGTTAGGATTTATGATGAAGATAGGGTTTCTGGGATGGTTAAGGCATTTTCCAAAGAAGGTAAAGAGATTTGCTTTTGGCAGTAGTGCTTAACAGGATAATAGAGCCAAGGAGTAAGTATGCATCAGTGGGATGGATACGAAGAAGTGGTTTTATGGAACTGTTTGATTTAAGGGAAGAGGATATGCATGTAAATGAGATATACAGGGCAATGGACAAGTTGTATGAGAAGATGGATAATGTGTTAGATGATTTTTATAAGACGGGAGCACAAGGGACAAAGTTGTTGCTTTATGATATTACCTCAGTATACTTTGAGGGTCAAGGACCTCTGGGGCTTGCAAGATATGGATACTCAAGGGATGGGAAGCCCGATAAAAAGCAAGTATTGTTGTGTTTATGTTTGAACGAGAATAAATTTCCAGTGCATTTTGATGTTATAGAGACAGTTGTCAAGAATTTTGTGTCTCATGCGCAAATCTCATCTGAAACATTTGTTGAAGTTCATACAATACCCCACGAGATACAGCCATCGGTTTGCTCCATCTGCCTTTTCTTATTTTATCTACTATCACATATATAGCCACTGATGCAGTTTTCTCAGATTGAAAATATCCTCCAGAGTTTACCCTTAAGACTTCCAGCCTGCTATTTATATTCTCTACCGCATTCGTTGTATATATGTGCTTTCTTATCTCTTCTGGATATTTCTTGTAACAAAAATAATTCTCCTTCTTGCTATTTAGCATCTTTATATAGGCAGGATATTTCTTTTCAAATCTCTTTAGCACATCTTCAAATTCCCTGACAGTATCCTCATAATCGCCTATGTGTTTTATTCTGTTAATCTCTTCACTAAACTGCCTTGCATCAGCCTTTGACATATTTTTGTAAATATTTCTTTGCATATGAACAAGGCAAAGTTGATGGTCAGTTTGAGGAAATAAGGTCTTTACAGCCTCACTAAGCCCTGGAAAATCATCAGAGACAATTATCATTACTCTCCTCAATCCCCTGCTAATCAGATTGTTAAATATCTTGAGCCAATCTCCTTTGTTTTCTGAGCCAATAAAAACATAATACCCATACAAATCTTTCTTCATCTGCATATATATCCCTAAAACCGTATAGATGACTGCTTTACGAATTCTTCTGCTTTCATCCTTCATCTCTGTATGATATGCATCACAAAATAGGGCAAAACAATCAGAAGGCAGTTCTCGGCTTACTAATTCTTTTGCTTTACTGTATAACTCCTCTTTTAACTCCTCTATTTGCTCAGGAGAATATGGAAGATTCATGCTTTTCTGGAAGACTTTTGATTTTTGATGGAGAGTAACTCTGCAGAATCAGATTTAGGATGAAATCCTCAAAATCTTTGTCAAATCTTTTCCAATGAGGTGGTAGCACTGCGGAGCGAAATCTTCCCTGTCTGTCTCTTGGCACTGACAAATTTAAATTTCCAAACATACATCCGAGCTGTCTTTGATAAAACCCATTTGATTTGTTGTCAGAGTCTGCCTCTACAAAAAAATCTCTTTCTTTCTTCATCAATAAATTAAAAAGCATCTCAGCTAAAACTTTAATGCTTTCCTGAGGTGGCATCTCTGCAATTTCTTTAATAAAATTTTCAAGCCCAAACTGCCTTATCACTTCCCATTCCTCCTTTTTTAAGGTTATTCCATAAATTGTTTTTTTTTGTGCTATTATTCTTTTTAGTTCCCATTTTCCTCTAATCCAAAAAATATCTGCACAATAGACACAATTTTATTATAACCTCCTATGAATCGGGCAAGAGTGTAAAGAAAAAGGGGAGGATACAGAAGAAGGGGAGTGCATATATAAGGAAGATATTGTATATGGCAGCGATGTCAGCGATGAGATATAATAAGGCATGCAAAGCATTGTATGAGAGGATGATACAAAGGGGCAAGAGCAAGATGCAGGCATTGATAGCAGTAGCCCATAAACTAATAAGGCAGGTATATGGAGTTTTAAAAAGTGGGATACCATACAATGAAGAAATTGCAATGAATGGAAAAAAATACTTGACAAATTAACACGGAACATTGCGAGCGAAGCGACAGGTGGCTGTGTCATAACCCCTTTTTTGTCAGATTTTTCTCCTCAAGGCTTTTCAAAACACATTGAAAATTCTACAAAATTTTTGCACAAAGCAGACTGATTTAAGAGAATTGGGAGATTGCGACACAGCCACGACAGGCAGGCGTGGCAATCTCATAAAAAGACTGGATTGCTTTAGGACTAAGGTATCTCGCTATCTCCATATATCTAACATACATGACAAAAAAAAAAGAGGCTCGCAGTAACGATGAAATTTGTTCAGAGTCTCCCAGTGATGGAAAAGCTTTAATCACGGTATAACCCAGCTCTTTGGAATGAAAATTTGCTCAAAGGTATGCATGGCATATCTGTCAGTCATTCCAGCAATAAAGTCGCAAATTTTTCTATGAAGTTTTTTTTCTTCAAGACTCTCTGCTCCGATTAGATGCGGATTTACAAGGTAATAATTATAAAGATTTTCAAGCACCCTTTTTGCTTTTTCTATTTCCCTTACAACAAGCTCATTGTGATAAACTCTTTCAAACATAAACTCTCTAAACATGTAAAGATATTGTTCCATCTCCTCTGACATACAAATTTTCTCATAATCCCTATTGATTGTGCTAAAAATTACATTCCTTACCATTGTATCTATTCTCTTTGAGTGTCTATCTCCAAAGACTTTAATTATTTCCTTGGGGATGTCATTTTTCTTTAAAATCCCTGCCCTTAAAGCATCATCAAGGTCATGATTGAGATAGGCTATTATATCTGCAACCCTTACAATTTGTCCCTCAAGCGTTGCGGGTTCATCACTGAATATTTTACCTCTGCCCTTTGAATGTTTGAGAATTCCATTCCTTACTTCAAAAGTAAGATTAAGTCCTTTCCCATTTTTCTCTAATACATCAACAACCCGAAGACTTTGCCTATGATGTTCAAATCCACCCGGATGCAACTGCCTCAATATTGCTTCTCCTGCGTGACCAAATGGAGTATGTCCTAAATCATGACCCAGAGCAATAGCTTCAACAAGGTCCTCATTAAGCCTTAAAGCTCTTGCAATAGTCCTTGCAATCTGGGATACTTCAAGCACATGGGTAAGTCTGGTTCTGTAATGGTCACCTTGCGGTGAGATAAAGACTTGTGTTTTATGCTTTAGTCTTCTAAAGGCTTTGCTGTGAATAATTCTGTCTCTGTCCCTTTGAAAAGGCGTTCTTACATCATCCTCCTCTTCCGATTTAATTCTTCCACGAGTTTGAGAACTTAATTTTGCCTTTGGATGCAAAATTTTTCTTTCTATTTCCTGATATTGCTCTCTCAGATTCATAAGGAGGTCATTACAGATTTTACTGCCCTTACAAGTAAAGATATTTCGTGATCTTGAACAGTTCTTGTATCAAAAATTACAAAATCATCCTTTATTCTTGCAATAACAGGAGGCTCTGTTTCCCTAAGTTTTTTTGTAAAATCTTGCGGAATAATTTTTGGTTTTATTGCAACAACATAAGTCTTAATACCAAATTCTGGCAGTGAGCCTCCACCGGGCATTGAGACATCTTCTTTTATTTCTGCAAAAACTCCTTGTTTCTTTAGAATTCTTGCTATCTTCATAGCACGCTTTTTTATAAATTCAACAGGCTCTGTTATCATCCTTAATGTAGGAATTTTTTTCAATGCAGTTTCCTCATCAAGATAAAGCCTTAGAGTTGCTTCAATGGCTGCTAGTGTCATTTTGTCAACCCTTAAAGCTCGCATTAGAGGATTCTTTGATATTTTCTCAACGAGCTCTTCTTTTCCTATTATAAAGCCTGCTTGGGCTGAACCAAGAAGTTTATCACCGCTAAAAGTAACCAAATCTGCACCCTCTTTTAATACTTCCTGCACAGTTTGCTCTTCTAATCCGTATTTTTTCATATCAATGAAACATCCGCTTCCAAGATCAACCATTACAGGTATTCCCCTTTGTCTTCCAAGTTCAACAAGCTCATTGATAGAAACCTCTTCTGTAAAGCCAATAATTCTAAAGTTTGAGCGATGCACTTTCAAAAGAAGGGATGTGTTTTCATTTATTGCATTTTTATAATCATTTATCTTTGTCTTATTTGTTGTGCCAACTTCTTTAAGAATAGCACCTGAATGTGCCATTACATCAGGAATTCTGAATGAACCACCGATTTCAACAAGTTCTCCTCTTGAGACTATTACTTCCTTTCCTTTTGCAAGGGTATTAAGAGAAAGAAAAACAGCACCTGCATTGTTGTTAACTACTACAGCAGACTCAACATTTAATAATCTTTTTATTGCATCTATAACATGAGTGTATCTTTTTCCCCTTTGTCCCTTTTCTAAATCATACTCAAGATTTGAATAGGATGTTGCAACTTCAACTACATGTCTGACTGCTTCTTCTGGCAGAATTGCCCTTCCAAGATTTGTATGAATCACAACACCTGTTGCGTTTATTACAGGGATAAGCGAGTATCTCTGCTTTTTCTTTAAAGCATTTTTTACTCTATCAATAATACTCTGCTCGTCTATCTCTATTGTTGCACCCCGCAAGATTTCATTCCTTAATTTTTCAATTACTTCCTTGACACTTTCCTTGACAACTGCATGGGAATGATTATCTGATAGATTATGAATCTCAGGATGCTTTAAAATTTTGTCAACAGATGGAAGGAGTCTTAAATAATGTTGAATGTTAGATGTTGAATTTTTATTTTCTGTCTCACTCATGATTAATAGTTTGCAAGCTCCGTGTAGAATAATTCTATCGTTTTGTCAATGGCTTCTCCATCTGGACAGCCTCCTTGAGCCATGTCTGGTTTGCCACCACCCTTTCCACCAATCTTTGCGGCAATGTTTTTGAGAATCTTTCCAGCATCGTATTTATTCTGGGCATCCTTTGTTACTGATAAAATGAGTATTCCTTGTCCATCTTTTTTTGATGCAAGCAAAATAACTGCAGGATGAAGCCTTTCTTTGATTTTGTCTGAAAGGGTTCTTAAACTCTTTGCATCTACTCCTTCAAGTTTCAACGCAAGTGCTTTTACTCCATTTATCTCCCTTGCCTGCTTTATAAATTCATCTATGTTTTGGGTAATCAGCTTATTCTTCAATGCCTCTATCTCTTGCTGCTTTTCTTTAAGTTCATTAATTAGCCTTTCAACTGCACGCACAGGCTCTGATGATTTAAGCATAGCAGAGATGGTTTTTAGTTGCTCCCTGTCTGCATTTGCATATTTCCAAGCCTCAAGCCCTGTAAAAGCCTCTATTCTTCTTATTCCAGAAGCCACAGAGCCTTCTGAAAAGATGTAAAAACTTCCAATCTCTCCTGTGCTCTGGCAGTGAGTTCCTCCGCAAAGTTCCTTACTAAATCCTAAAACCTTAACAACTCTTACAACATCTTCGTATTTGTCTTCAAAGAGAGCAATAACACCTTCCTTTAAAGCCTCATCAAGAGCTTTAATCTCTATTGTGACTGGAAGGTTTTCAAGGATTTTTTCGTTTACAATCTGCTCTATCTCTATGAGTTGTTCATCACTTACTGCTTCAAAATGGGTAAAATCAAATCTTAGCCTGTCAGGTGCAACAAGGCTTCCAGCCTGCTTGACATGGTCTCCCAAAACTGTTCTTAAAGCACTGTGAAGAAGATGGGTTGCTGTGTGATTTCTCTTTATTGCGTTTCTTCTTTCTATATCAATCCTTGCGAATACTTCATCGTCCTCTTTAATGCCTCCCTCAAGAACTTTTACTTTATGACAGTGAAGTCCCAAAATCTTCTTTGTATCCAAAACTTCTGCTTTACCTTTCGGAGAAACTATTATGCCTGTGTCTCCAACCTGTCCACCTGACTCAGCATAGAAAGGCGTTTCTTTTAGAAAGACTTCACCTTCCTCGTTTGTGCCGAGCTCTTTGACCCTTTTTCCATCCTTTATTAAAGCAGATACCTTTGTAGAAACTTCGTATTCTGAATAGCCTACAAATTTAAACTCGTCAGATTTAAGGCTTAAGTCTTTATAAGCATCAAGCAATGCTACTTCCTCAACCTTCTGGGATGCCCTTGCCCTTTGTCTTTGTTTGTTAAGTTCCTCATGAAACCCGTCTTCATCTATAAGCAACTCTGAGTCCTGAGCCATTTCCCGTATGAGGTCAAAGGGAAGTCCGAATGTGTCATAAAGCTTAAATACCTTTTCACCTGAGATAACATTTGACCCAGAGGCTTTGAGTTCTTCAATTATTTCGTTAAATACATTCTCAGCTTTTTCAAGGCTTTTGATAAATCTCTCTTCCTCAACCTGTAAGACCTTTTCAATCCTTTGCTTTTCCGTGACTATCTCAGGATATACATCTCCGAGCTTAAAAACAACAGGCTCAACAAATTTATAAAAAACAGGCTTATCATAGCCTAAAAGCCTGATGTGTCTTCCTGCTCTTCTTATAATTCTTCTCAACACATAGCCTCTGCCTTCATTAGAAGGGATTAGTCCTTCTGCAATTAGAAAAGTCGCAGCTCTAATGTGGTCTGCAATAACCTTTATTGAAATATCAGCTTTTCTTTCCTTGCCATAGCTGACATTTAAGGCATTGCAGATTTCAGAAATTATTGGCTCAAAGAGGTCTGTATCAAAATTCGTTTTTTTGCCCTGCTTCACTGCAGTAATTCTTTCAAGTCCCATTCCTGTATCAATACTTGGCTTTGGAAGGGGATGAAGATTTCCTTGCTCATCTCTGTTGTACTGCATGAACACTAAATTCCAAAGCTCAAGGTATCTGTCACAATCGCATCCAACTGAGCAGTCTGGTTTTCCACATCCAAAGTCTTCACCTTGATCAATGATTATCTCTGAGCAAGGTCCACATGGTCCTGTATCTCCCATCTGCCAGAAGTTATCTTTCTCTCCAAGCCTGACAATTCGGTCAGAAGGAATACCAACTTCCTTCTCCCAAATCTGAGCTGCTTCATCGTCATCTCTATAAATTGAGACATAGAGTTTTTCCTTCGGAAGTTTGAAATACTCAGTTAAAAGTTCCCATGCAAAAAGTATGGCATCCTGTTTGAAATAATCGCCAAAGGAGAAGTTCCCAAGCATTTCAAAGAATGTATGATGCCTTGCAGTAAAACCGACATTCTCAAGGTCGCTGTGCTTGCCACCAGCTCTCATGCATTTTTGACAGGTTGTAGCCCTTGTGTAAGGTCTTTTTTCCTCTCCCAAGAAAACCCTCTTAAATTGAACCATTCCTGCATTTGTAAAAAGCAGGCTTGGGTCATTTTTGGGAATGAGAGGTGAGCTTTTTACTAATTCGTGTCCCTTTGAGATAAAGTAGTCCAGAAAGAGCTTTCTTATTTCAGAACTTTGCATAAATTATTCCTCACCCACTATTCTTTGTTCATTGCTTATTATGTAGGTAAGTTTTCCATCAACAAATATAAGCCTTGATTTTAAAAGTCCCAAAGAAGATGAATAAACCCATTCCTCCCTCTGTTTTCCCTTTTCAGGAGTAAGGATTCTTATGGAAGAAGGAGGTCCCCATGCAAATCTCACCTGCTCTTTTGTCATTCCAAGAGCTATTTCTCCTTTAGCAATTCTTTCCTGAATATCTGGAGGATAGTGTTTAATCTCATCATAAGTATATCTCACACCTTGAGAAGCACAGCCAAAAACAAAAACCGCAGTTAATAAAAAAATCAATGCTCTCATGCAAAACCTCCTTTAGTTAAAATTTTCATTAAGACATTTATTTATCGTATCCCAAGAAAAACCTCTTCTTAAAAGAAAGCCTGTAATTTTTGCCCTTTTTTTGTCAGGTGTAACATCTTTAAAAAGATGATGCTTTCTTTGAAGAAGCCGTTTAGCTATTGAAAACTCGTCAATATTGGGAAGTTTTTCAAGCTTTTCCTTATCAATTCCTTTCCGAATGAAATAAATTCTCAATCCCATTTCTCCCAAAAGCCTGTCTTCAGCGATTTTTTCAGCCCTTTGAATAAATTTTTCATCATCTACAAAGCCCTTTTGTTTAAGATATTCAATCGTATCCTTTATATCCTTCTCTCCAAACCCTTTTCTTTGAAGCTTTTCTCTTAATTCAGCCTCTGTCCTGTCTCTTAAACTTAAAAGCCTTAATGCAATCTTTAGTGCATCATTTTGTTTTTTCACCTTCAGAAGCCTTTGCTGCTCTTAGTCCGTAAGTTTCTAAAACCTTTGCGTATATTTCATTAAAAATCTCTGGATGAGTTTTTAAATATTCCTTTGCATTTTCTCTTCCCTGAGCAAACCTTGAGCCCTGATAATTATACCATGCACCTGATTTTTCTATAATTCCCTTTTCAACTGCGAGGTCAAGAACTTCACCTGTTTTTGAAATACCCTCATTGAAATATATATCAAACTCAGCTTGCCTAAAAGGTGGCGCTACTTTGTTTTTTACTATCTTTACCTTTACTCTTGAACCTGTTATATCCTGTCCCTCTTTTAGAGTATCTGCCTTTCTTATATCAAGCCTCATGGATGCGTAAAACTTAAGGGCTGTTCCTCCCGGCGTGGTTTCAGGATTGCCAAACATTACGCCAATTTTTTGTCTAATCTGGTTTATGAAAATGACAACTGTATTTGACTTTGATATAGCTGCTGTAAGTTTACGCAATGCCTGACTCATAAGTCTTGCCTGCAATCCGGGCAAAGAGTCTCCCATTTCTCCTTCAATTTCTGCCTTTGGAACCAATGCTGCAACAGAGTCAATAACAATTATATCAACAGCACCGCTTCTGACAAGAGTTTCTGTAACCTCTAAAGCCTGCTCTCCTGTATCTGGTTGGCTTACGAGAAGGTCTTCAATGTTAACTCCAAGCTTTGCTGCATAATTTACATCAAGAGCGTGCTCTGCATCTATAAATGCTGCAACTCCGCCCATTTTCTGTGCCTCTGCTATTGCATGAAGGGCGAGGGTAGTTTTTCCCGATGACTCTGGACCAAAAATCTCTATTACTCTTCCTCTTGGATATCCTCCAACACCTGTTGCTATATCAAGTGAAAGAGAACCTGTAGGAATAACAGATATACCCTCTGCTTGAGTCTTTGTTCCAAGTCGCATAATAGCGCCTTTGCCAAAATTTCTTTCAATCTGAGATATTGCTATCTCCAAAGCCTTTAACTTATCCTTATCCATAAATCACCTCTTAAAAATAAATGCCCTCCGGCAAAAGATATTTGCTTTATTATAAAAGTTTCAAAAATTTTTTGTAAAATGCAATGGAAATGAGCCACTTAAGCCATAAAACAGCGTTTAATTAATCATATAAAGCCTTAAGTTGTCCACAGGCAGCCAGAATGTCACTACCTTTGCTTTTTCTTATAAAAACAGAGTAACCCTTTGAAATAAGAATGTTCTGAAATCTCAAAATCTCTTCTTCCTCAGGTTTTTCAAGCTCGCATCCTTTCCACGGATTAAAGGGAATAAGATTTATTTTGCTTGGTATACCTTTTAGGAGTTTGGCAAGTTTAAAAGCATCTTCTTCAGTGGTGTTTACATTTTTTATCATTACATACTCAAAGGTTATTCTCTGTCCCGGCTTAAGAGGGTATTTTTTTAAAGCTTCTATTAACTCAGAAAGAGGATATTTTTTGTTTATTGGCATCAGAAAGCTTCTTTTTTCATCATCAGGAGCATTTAGCGAGACTGCGAGCTTAACAGGTAACTGTGTAACAATTGATTT
The DNA here is from genome assembly GCF_054657355.1 of Thermodesulfovibrio hydrogeniphilus. Lineage (NCBI taxonomy): Bacteria > Pseudomonadati > Nitrospirota > Thermodesulfovibrionia > Thermodesulfovibrionales > Thermodesulfovibrionaceae > Thermodesulfovibrio > Thermodesulfovibrio hydrogeniphilus. The sequence continues at coordinate 1,163,058 of NZ_BAAHYW010000001.1, read as the reverse complement.
TAGGTTTGGAATTATTCCTGCTGTTGAAACAGTAATTCTTCTTGGTGAAAATTTTATGAAGTTTTTAAATCTCCAAATTGCCTCAATAACATTTTCAAGATTTAGGAAAGGTTCTCCCATGCCCATAAATACAATGTTTGTAATTTGTCTGCCTTCATCCTTCAAAAGTTTACTTACCTGTATGAACTGGTCAACAATCTCCCATGCCATCAAGTTTCTTTTAAATCCAATTTTCCCGGTAAGACAAAATCTGCACTTAAGAGGACAACCAACTTGAGAGGAAATACACAAAGTGAGCCTTTCTTTGTCAGGAATTAAAACAGACTCTATGGTATGTCCGTCTTCAAGTTGCCAGAGGAACTTTTGCGTTCCATCAGAGGATATCATTCTTTCTATCAGTTTAAGATTGCCAATGTAGTAATTTTTTGCAAGAGTTTCTCTTAATTTTTTTGAAAATTCTGTTATCTCATCAATATCTGATGCATATTTTTCGTAAATCCATCGGATTAGCTGTTTAGCCCTGTAAGAAGGGAGTGAATTTTCTTGAATTATCTCTTGAATTTGCTTTTCGTTGAGAGATTTTAAGTTGTTCATGCTTTAATATATAAGCTGAGGCAAAGGAATGTTTAATCGGGTCAAATGATTTATAAAATAACTATATACTGCTTCCGGGTTGTCTATCATAACAAAAAGATTAAAGTCATCTATGCTGATTGCTCCAATTCTCATAGGAGAATTTTTAAGCCAGTCAATAAGTCCTTTCCAGTAGTCAGAGCCATACAGAACAACAGGAAAATTTTTAATTTTACCAGTCTGCACCAGAGTTAAAGCTTCAAAGAGCTCGTCAAATGTTCCAAAACCACCAGGAAAAATAACAAAACCAATGGAGTATTTGATAAACATCAATTTTCTGACAAAGAAATATCTGAAATCAAGGGAAATATCAAGATACTTATTAGGATGTTGTTCATGGGGAAGTTCAATGTTCAGTCCAATGGATTTGCCTTTTCCAAGCTTTGCTCCTTTGTTTGCCGCCTCCATTATTCCCGGACCACCACCTGTTATTATTGAAAATCCGTGCTCACTTAAAACTCTCGCCACTTTAAAAGCTTCCTGATAATAAAAACTTTCTTCATTCAACCGAGCACTTCCAAAGATTGAAACCGCAGGTCCTATTCCAGAGAGTGTTTCAAAGCCTTCAACAAGCTCAGACTGAATTCTGAAAACTCTCCAGACATCAGTGGACTTAAAATCCTCTATCATCCACATCCTCCAAGATACTGGTTCTTATGAGTGCAACGAGGGCTGAATGGGGAACAATAAAGTATTTTTTCTCTTCAAACATTATTTCAATTGCGGCATCTTTTATGAAAAAAGCATAATCTCCTTCTTGAGCTTGGAGAGGAATGTATCTGATTGGCTCAGCATTGTTTTGTTTCCACGGCTCCTCAAGAATTAAAGAAGGGTCATGAACTGGATAACCGGGACCTACTTTGACAACCCTTCCTCCCATGATTTTGTTTTTTTCCTTAACTGAGGGAGGCAAAAAAAGACCAGCACTTGTTTTATCAGTTTTATCATCGGGTTCAACAAGAACCCTGTCACCTACTATTATTAATTCCCTTTTTGTCTTCATGTTTAATTTTAACTTACTCGCATTTGGTAAAGCCACAGCTGTGGCATGTTGCGCATCCTTCTTCATAGGAAAGCTGACCACCGCATTCAGGGCATGCGCCGTAGTGAATTGCATTTTTTTTGCGATTGTTGGCAGGTTGTGATTCTTGGCTTATGGCTAATTGTTGAGTGGTCTTTTCACGGGCAATTATCAACAATCCACTATCCATTAACTCTGCTTCCAATGCCTTTGCAATAGCATCTGCACAGCTTGTTATCTTTCCTTGAGCTGTCCATGCTGGAGCATAACAGGAAATACCCTTGAGTTGCTTAACTATTTGCTCAGGGTCTATTCCGCTTCTTAGTGCAAGGGATATAAGCCTTCCTATTGCTTCAGCCTGAGATGCTGCGCATCCACCTGCTTTGCCAATGTTTGTAAATACCTCAAAGGGATTATTATTTTCATCCTTATTAATTGTCACATAAAGATTGCCACAGCCTGTTTTCATAAGTCTTGTAACGCCAACTAAAAGCTCAGGTCTTTTGCGAGGCTTGAGGGTTTGCTGACTCTCCTGTTGCTCCTTTGCCTTTTGAATAACCTGTCCAACACGTGAACCTGCTCTATACACAGTAACTCCCTTGCAACCTAACTCATAGGCAAGTAGATATACCTGCTTTACGTCATCTTCTGTTGCATGATTTGGAAGATTGACTGTTTTGCTTACTGCATTGTCAACATATTTTTGAAATGCTGCCTGCATGCGTATATGATATTCAGGTGAGATGTCATGGGCAGTGACAAAAATTCTTTTGAGCTCTGCTGGAATTTCGTCCATTTCCTGAATTGAACCTTTTTCAGCTATTTTCTCTGCAAGCTCATCTGACCAAAGCCCAAGCTTTTCCATCTCTGCTTTAAAATATTGATTGATCTCAACAAGTCTTGTTCCATCCATAACATTTCTTACAAAATAAAGAGCAAAAAAGGGCTCAATGCCTGAGGAGCATCCAGCTATTATGCTTAATGTTCCTGTTGGTGCAATGGTTGTAATTGTGGCATTTCTAAGAGGCATTTTACCATAGTAAATGCTTTTTTCATAATTTGGAAATGTGCCTCTTTCCCGAGCAAGCTCTACTGATGCAAGTCTTCCTTCATCCTGAATGAATTTCATGACCTGTTCAGCCAGTTGGAGAGCCTCTTGTGAGTCATATGGAATTTTAAGCTGAGCTAACATATCTGCCCAGCCCATTACACCAAGTCCGATCTTTCTGTTTGCTTTTGTATTTTTTTCAATTATTTCAAGGGGATACTTGTTTGCATCTATAACATTGTCAAGAAAATGAACAGCCTTCCACACAGTATCCTTGAGAAGCTCCCAGTCTATCTGTCCATCCTTTACCATCTTTGAAAGATTTATTGAGCCAAGATTGCATGATTCAAAGGGCAGTAAGGGTTGCTCTCCACAGTTGTGAACATAGAAACCGTTTGCATCAAAGGCATTTATGCCGAGTATTGATGCATCGTAAACTTTCTCAATACCATCTGCGATGATTTCTTCAACTTTCGCAATAAAACTTGTTTTGTTTGGTTTTCTTTTGTAATTTTTAATAAGCCTTGCAAGTTTTTCAGCCTTGTCTTTATCGGCAAAATTGATTTTTTCGTAAAAGACAAATACATCCTCGCCAGAAATAAAAAGTTCATGCGGAGCCTTGCATTGATAGAGTTTTTTTCCGCCTTTTCCATCAGGAAGTAAAGCAGAATGCTCAGCTCTGCGATTTGCATAAATTTTTGAATATATACCAAACCTTAGAAGAATTCTCTGTACAGCTTTCAAAATTGATAAATTGCTTTGTGAAAGTCTTATGTTTATTCCTTTTAATTGGTTTCCCTGAACTGAGCCATCTGCATCAAAAAGTCCTCTTAAAAGCCCTCTGCAGAATTGAGATGATGCCTTTTCAATCTCTTCAGTAATTGTTTTTTCCTCATAAATATTTAAGTCCTGTGTCAGAGTTTTAAGATAACCAAGAGAAAGCCTGTATTCACTCCTGTCACTTATACATTGCCATCCTTTAAAATCAGCTCTATGTGGAATGCCACAGGCACAAGCATAGGCATATTGCCTTACTGAAACTGCTCCAGAATCCTCTCCCCATGATGATAAAACAATTGTATCCTTTTTAATTGTTCCATCACCAAGAAGCAGTCCTATTAAATAACCTTCCTCTTCTGAGTATTTTCCTTCCCATCCATCAAATGCTCTGTGGTCGTGAAGCAAAATTTTATCTCCCGGTTTCAAAAACCTTACTTCTGTCCATTCAGCCTCAGTTTTATATCTTGTTGATTTTTTAACTTTCATTACAGGATGATTTTCAGTTAAACGAACTTCAAAGCCTTCTTTAGTCTTTAATCTGAAAACCTGCCTAATTCCAGTTGAAAAGAATCCCTGAGATGTGCTTTCCCATTTTTCTCCATTTACAACTGCTGTAAATTTTTTTCCAATTAAGTCTTTGACCTGTCTTGGGCCCTCTGCAGTCATAATCCAAGTGTCCTTTGTAACACATGGATTTGTGGCTTCAATCTCACCTATTTCTGGCGTTGGATTTGCTGCATTCATTCTGTCTAAGAAAACAATACCCGGCTCTCCATTTTTCCAAGCCTGATGAACAATTAAATCAAAAACTTCTCGAGCGCGAAGACGTTTTACAGACTTGCCAGAGCGGGGATTTATTAAATCATACTCTTCATCATTCATTACAGCCTTCATGAACTCTTCTGTAAGTCCAACGGAGATGTTAAAGTTTGTAAATTTAGTAATGTCATCCTTGCATGTGATAAATTCAAGGATATCAGGATGGTCTACCCGAAGAAGTCCCATATTTGCTCCTCTTCTTCGTCCACCCTGTTTTACTGCTTCAGTGGCAGAATCAAAAACACTCATAAAAGATACAGGACCTGAGCTTATTCCCTTTGTTGAGCCAACAACATCTCCTTTAGGTCTTAAACGAGAAAAACTGAAACCCGTGCCACCGCCAGATTTATGAATAATTGCAGCATACTTTACTGCATCAAAAATTCCCTCCATTGAGTCCTCAACAGGAATTACAAAGCATGCGCTAAGCTGTCCCAAAGGAGTTCCTGCATTCATAAGGGTAGGAGAATTTGGCAAAAATTTAAAGGAAGTCATAAGCTCATAAAATTTTTCCTCAGTCTCTGCTACTTCTTGTTCTGTTTTTCCATAGGAAGCATCAATTTGGGCAATTGCTTTTGCAACTCGTCTGAAGAGTTCCTCAGGTGTCTCTATAATCTTTCCTTCTTCATCTTTCTTAAGATATCTTCTCTTTAAAACCTCTATTGCATTTGGGTTAAGATTAAGCTTTGAGCTTGCCTCAGACATGAAAAGACCTCCTTTTTTGATGAATGTAATTGTTAATATAATAGAGTTTAGTTTATAATTTCAAATGATGGATTGGATTCTTTTAATTGCTAATTTTTTTTTAATTCTTCTTTCAGCAGAAATTTTTACAAACGGGTTAGAGGTTTTTGGAGCAAGGCTTTCATTAAAACAGGCAGTTGTTGGTTCTGTATTAGCCGCAGTTGGAACAGCCCTTCCAGAGACTATTTTACCTATGGTAGCAATTTTTTTACATAAAGGAGAGGCAGGTCACTCAATTGGAATAGGTGCGATTTTGGGTGCTCCATTTATGCTTGCTACTTTAGCTTTTTTAATGATTGGTATAACCACGGTAGTTGCCTATTTCAGCAAAAGAAGAAGCTTTGGCTTCCATGCAGAGCTTTCTACAGTAAAAAGAGATTTAATTTTCTTTCTTTCAATGTATTCTGCTGGAATTTTTCTTCCTATGTTAATACCAATGCATATTGTTGTAGCTATTTTGCTTGTAGTTGGCTATATCATTTATCTTTATTTTACTTTTAAGGGTGAAAGTAGCTCTATAATGCATGAAGAAACTCTTTATCTTGAGAAAATTTTTGGTAAAGTGCTTCCAATAGCCAAATTTAAGACTTTCTTTTCTTTATTTCAAGTATTGCTTGCACTATTTATAATGATTGAAGGTGCTCATGGATTTGTTACAGCCCTTCAGCATATTTCAGCAAAAATTGGCTTTGACCCTCTTCTTTTTGCCTTACTTGTTGCTCCCGTTGCAACAGAACTTCCTGAAAAATTTAACTCTGTCACATGGACATTCAAAGGAAGAGATACTCTTGCAATGGGAAATGTAACTGGTGCAATGGTTTTTCAGTCAACATTTCCAGTCTCTGTAGGAATAATTTTTACTGATTGGAATATAACAGGATATGCTCTTTTAAGTGCTTGCCTTGCGATTGCTTCTGGATTAATAATGTTGGGAGAGATTCATTTCCGCAAGCGAATCTCTCCCTTTACGCTAATATTTTCCGGCTCTTTTTACCTGCTTTACGCTTTTTTAATAATTAAACCCTTATAAAAAACATCTATCCACCAGCCAATAATAACTGCTTACTCTTCGTCTTCCTCCAACAACTCCTCTACTTCTTCTCTTCCTTCTTCAAGCTCATCTTCCTGCTCTTCATCGTTCATAAGAAGCAGTGTGAGAAATTCACCAACATGTGTTTTTTCTTCCCTTGCTATGTCTAAGAAAATGGCACGAATTTTTTCATCCTGTGTGAGGGAGGCAAGCTGTTCATAAAGATTGATTGCATCAAGCTCAGCAATAAGTCCAATTCTTAGTATCTGCCTCTCAATATCCTCTTGAGAGAGGTTTTCCAAGTTAAAGGGAATTTTGGAAAGCATAATACACCTCCAGTGTTTTTTTTAATTATACCTTATTTTAACCTAAATGAAGCGATTTTAAAATATTATTGCGAGTCTCACCGAAGGAAAGACTTTCAATCATGTGCAATAAAAATTATTTCCTGCATTTAAAAAGCGAGATTGCTTCGTCGCTTCGCTCCTCGCAATGACGCCTTTTTCGTCATCACGAGGCTTGCGAAGCAAGCCGAAGTAATCTCTCTTTTTGTGACTGAGGATAGAAAGGCGAGATTGCTTCGAGCACTTCGTGCCCTCGCAATGACGACAAGGGGGTCATTGCGAGCCTGCCGACAGGTGGCTGTGACGCAATCTCTCAATTATTTTAAATCAGTCTGCTTTGGGCAAAAATTTTGTAGAATTTTCAATGTGTTTTGAAAAGCCTTGAGGAGAAAAATCTGACAAAAAGGGGGTATGACACAGCCACGACAGGCAGGCGGGGCAATCCACCAAACCGTCATTGCGAACCTCACCGATTTTCTTTCGTCATTGCGAGCCTCACCGAAGGTGAGGCGTGGCAATCTCCCTTCCTTGATGCCCCATCCTGTCATTGCGAGGCATCCGTCAGGATGCCGAAGCAATCTCTTCTTTTATCTTTTTACGTCTTACGTCTCACGTCTTACATTTTACGAATATTTAGAAATTACCTTGCTTTGCTCGGAGTCACAATTATAGTGAAAAAGATTCCATTAATCATTCACTATTCACCAATCACCATCCACCAACCACGAATTAGAGACTGCTTCGCCTCCTTCGGAGGCTCGCAGTGACGATGTTGCGGATTGCCACGCTATCGCTCGCAACAGGGGCGTCGCAGTGACGAGTGTCTATCTCTATTTTTTCGGATTTTAAGCTAATTGGCAATAAAAAGTGTTAAAATTAAATAAATAAACTCAAGGAGGACGAAGATGAGGGAAGAGGGAAAAATATTGGCAGCATTTTTATTGGGTGGAGTTATTGGCGCAGCCTTTGCTCTTTTGTATGCTCCAAAATCTGGAGAAGAGACAAGGAGAGAAATTAAAAAGAAGGCAAAGGAACTTAAGAAAAAGACTGTAAGGGCAGCTGAAGATATTTATGAGGAGATGGAAGAAATTTCTGATATGATAAAAAGAAAAATGAAAGAACTCAAAGAAAAAGGTCATGAACTTAGTGAGGATGCAAGGGAGGAAATTTTAAATCAGATTGATAAGCTTTCAAAAATGATTGAAGAAAAGAAAAAGAAGCTCTTGGAGAAGCTTGGTTGATAAGTAGGAAGGCATTAGAGGATTTAGATTATTTCAAAGCACTAAATTTAATTTCTGAATTTTCTAACTCTGATGCTACAAAGCAGTATATTGAACAGCTTTATCCCTGCGAGGCATTAAAAGAATCAGAAGCTTATCTTAGGGAATTTCAGGAAATTAAAGAATATCTGGACAAAGGAGGAGAGATTCCGATCTCTCCCTTTCCTTCTATTTCTGAGCTACTGAATAAAGCATCAAAGGAAGGTGCTTTTTTTGATGGTCAGGAACTTTCAAAGTTTTTAAAAGTCCTGCGAGTGCTTGATAGAGTCTCTCCTTTTGTTGATGAACTTTTAAATTTGCCATATCTGTCAAGAAGAATTAAAAGCATACTTGAAAGCTATCTTGCTATAGGACAGCCATATCTTTTGGAAAAACTTGAAAACAGTATTGATGAGGATGGGAATATTCTTGATACAGCATCCTCAGTGCTTAAATATGTAAGAAAGCAAATTAAAATTACAGAGGAAAGAATTAAGGAAAAACTTGAAGAAATAATTAATCGCAAGGAAACCGTTGTTTTTCTTCAGGACAGGTTTATTACAAAAAGAAATGACCGATGGGTAATTCCTGTAAGAATGGATTCAAAGGGAATGGTAAAGGGAAAAGTCTATGATGTTTCCCGTTCAGGTGAGACAGCTTTTATTGAGCCAGAAGAGATAGCTTCCCTTTCAAAAAAGCTTGAGGAGCTAAAAATTGAGGAAAGAGTTGAAGAGATAAGAATTCTTAAAGAACTTTCAAATGATATTCATCAAATTAGTGAAACTTTGCAAAGAGAGTTTAATCTTCTTTTATATCTTGACAGGCTTCTCTCTATTTATAAATATTCTCAAAAATTTAAGGCAGAAGTTCCAAAAATAACGGATTCGCAGGAGATTTCACTTATATCAGCAAGACATCCTCTTTTAATGCTAACAAAGGAAAATGTTGTTCCCCTTGATTTAGGGCTTAAAGAAAAAAAGGTTTTAGTAATCAGTGGACCAAATGCAGGTGGAAAAACTGTAACATTAAAAACAATAGGACTTCTTACAGCAATGGCACTTTCAGGACTTCCTATTCCAGCAAGTGCCTCATCAGTAATTCCATTTGTAAAGTCTATCTATGTAGACCTTTATCATGAAGGCTCAATTGAAGAGCAACTTTCAAGCTTTGCATCCCATGTTATGACATTGAAAGAAATTGTTAAAAAAGCAGACTCAGAAAGCCTTGTTCTTATTGATGAAATTGGAACAAACACTGATCCTGAAGAAGGCTCTGCCCTTGCCTGCGCAATAATTGAAGAGTTAAAAAATAGAGGCTCATTTACATTTGTGACAACCCATTTAAGCAAGGTTAAACTCTTTGCAGTAACTCAAGAGGGAATGGAAGTTGCTGCAATGCTTTTTGATGAAGCCACAATGACTCCTCTTTACAAATTAAGCATTGGCACACTGACTACATCCTATGCCCTTGAGACAGCTAAGAAATATGGTTTCCCTGAAAAATTAATTAAAAGAGCATATGAGCTTAAAGGTGGTCAGGAAGATGTAAAAATTTATAAGCTAATGAATGAACTTGAAAGAATGAAAGAAGAATATCAGGCTAAGATAGATGAAATAGAAAAGGTTAAAAAGACTCTTTTAAGTGAAAAGGAAATTTTAGAAAGACAAAAAAGGGAAATAGAGGAAAAAAGAAAGGAAATTTTGGAAAAAGCAAAGAAAGAAGCAAATGAATTAATTCAAAAGATAAAAAAAGAGCTTAATATTCTTTATGAGGAGGCAAAGAAGGCAGACAGAAAAAAGCTTAAAGAGATATATCAAAAAACTTCAGAAATTGCAAGGGAATTTCAAAGTGCAGGTGCAAGTGCAGGTGCGAGGGAGATTAATGTTGGAGATTTTGTTAAAGTAAAAAGTTTAAATCTTAAAGGTAAAGTTATAAGCATTGAAGATAAAAAAGTAAAGATACAAACAGAAACTGCTCAAATAGAAGCAAAGATTGAGGATGTAGAAAAAATTGCAGGTGTAAGTGAATGTGAAAGTGTAAGAGAAAAAGGTATGAGTTTACATGCACCTTCACATACACTTACACCTGCACTGCATAAGCTTGACATAAGAGGAATGAGGGTTGATGAGGCAATTCCAATTGTTGAGAGATTTTTAAATGAGCTTTCCCTTGAAGGAGCATCTGAGGGAATTATTATTCATGGAATTGGAAAGGGAATTTTAAGGGATGCAATAAGACAGTATGTAAAGGAGCATCCAGCAGTAAAATCAACAAAAAAAGGCTCTCCAGATGAAGGTGGAGATGCTGTGACAGTGGTAGAGTTAAAATGAAGGCAGTGGGAGTAATTGGAGCAGGAAAAGCAGAGCCCGAGCTTTTGCATTTAGCTGAAGAAGTTGGAAGACTTTTGGCAAAAGAAGGTATTATTGTTATCACAGGTGGACTTGGAGGAGTTATGGAGGCAGCATGTCGTGGAGCAGTCTCTGAAGGTGCAATTACAGTTGGAATACTTCCAACTTTAAGAAAAGAAGATGCAAATCCCTATGTAAAAATTGCAATTCCAACAGGAATGGGAGAAATGAGAAATGCCCTAATTGTAAGAGCCTCTGATGCACTGATTGCAATTGGTGGAGAGTATGGAACATTAAGTGAAATTGCCCTTGCCCTTAAAACAGGAAAACCAGTCATTGGACTTAAAACATGGGACATTCCCGGCATCATAAAAGCCAACTCACCAAAAGAAGCAGTAGAAAAGGCATTGAAAAGTTTCCAATACAGTTGAAACTTTATTGACAAAATTAAAATTCTTCGGTTATAGTCTAAACTATGGATAGAGAATCAATAGAAACATATAGTCTGTTGCCTCGCGACAAATATATTGAATACATAAAAAAATATCTTGGCACTCCTGTTATAAAAGTTCTTGTAGGAATGAGAAGGGCTGGCAAAAGTTCTCTTATCAAACTTCTTATTAATGATTTAGTTCTGCAAGATGTGCCATTAGAAAACATTGTTTACATTAATAAAGAGTCCTTAGAATTTGAAGATATAAAAACTTATAAGGATTTATATTCTTTTGTTAGTGGAAAATTAAAGGAACTCAGAGGACAGAAGTTTATATTTATAGATGAGATACAGGAAATTGAAGCTTGGGAAAAGGCGGTAGTGTCATTTTTAGCTGAGTCTTTAGGAGATATTATAATCACAGGTTCAAACTCTCATTTGCTCTCCAGCGAATTAGCAACATTAATAACTGGCAGATATATTGAGATTTTTGTGTATCCTTTATCTTTCAAAGAGTTTTTATATTTCAGGGGTAAAACTGGAAATATTGAAGACGAGTTTAAGAATTATCTTAAATTTGGAGGACTGCCTGGGATTCATCATCTTTTATTTGAGGAAGAGGTGATATTTAATTATTTAAATTCTGTATTGAGCACAATTCTCTACAAAGATGTAATTGTAAAGAATAAAATACGAGATGTTGCTCTGTTTGATAAAACTGTACGATATATTTTTGATAATATTGCAAATGTTACCACTGCAAAAAGAATAGCCGATTATTTTAAATCCCAAAAAATTAAAGCTTCAATTGATACCATATTAAATTATCTGAAATATCTTGAAAATGCTCTACTAATTCACAAAGTTCCCAGATATGATTTAAAAGGAAAAAAATACCTTGAGTTTTATGACAAAATTTTTCTAAATGATATCGGACTCAGAAATGGACTTATTGGATATATAGAGAAAGATATTAATGCTGTGCTTGAGAATATTGTATATCTACATTTAAAGACAAATGGATATGTGGTAAGCATTGGGAAGTTAAATGGTATGGAAATAGATTTTATAGCTCAAAGGCAGAATGAAACAAAGTATATCCAAGTGGCATATTTACTTACTGATGATAAAGTTATTAAAAGAGAATTCGAAAATCTATTATCAATCCCTGATAATTATGAAAAAATCGTCATTTCAATGGATAAGTTTTTTGTCAAAGATATTAAAGGAATAAAGCATAAATATATCTTAGATTTTTTGTTAGAGGAAATATAGCTTCGAAACAGGGCTTTATTTTTGGGATTTTTCTCTAAGTATTAATGATTCACTCAATCTGTCAAAGGCAAGAAAATTTTAAAAGTTGTGCCTTTAGCAAGTGTGCTTTCAACTTCTATGAAGCCTTGCAGGTCATGTACTATTCTGTAGACAATTGAAAGCCCAAGTCCTGTACCTGAAGTTCCTTTTGTTGTGAAGAATGGTTCAAAAACTCTTTTTCTTGTCTCTTCATCCATTCCTTCACCTGTATCTGAAATTGAAAGCATTGCATATTTTTTATCATGAATTTGAGAAATTTCAGTTTCTATTGTCAAAATTCCTCCATTTGGCATCGCATCCTTTGCGTTTAATATGATATTGGTCATGATTTCATTAAACGCCTCAATGTCAATGTTAACAGGAAGTTCTTTATCTAAGGTTTTTATTTCAACCTTTATGTTTTCTCCCATCAAAACTTCAATTTTTGATCTAATTGACAATAAAATTGAGTTCAAATCAACTTTATGTAACTCATATTTCCTCTCTCCAGTTAAAGTTAAAAGTTGCTTTGTAAGATATATAGCTCTTTTTGTTGCATTTAGTATTTGCTCCAATGCATTCTTTGCAAAATCTATGCTTTCTTTTGTTTGAGCCAATGTAGCAAAACCATGAATTACATTTAGTAAGTCTTTAAATCTATGGACTGCCTCACCAAGAGAGCGCTTTACTGCCTCAAACTGCTCAGCTTCACTTACTCTTTTCATCAATCTTCTCATTTCAGTCACATCATCTACAGCTATTAAAAAATGAGGTTTATCTTCAATTATTAATCTTATTCCTCTAAGTTTACATTCGCGAGTTTCTCCATTTTTATTCAAAAATTTGCAAAGAATTTCAAAGCTTTCTTGCTCTTTTATATCTGCAGAAAGGATAAAAATGTCAAAGAATGACCTCTTTTCTATTTCATTCTTTGTATAGCCTATAAGGGATAAACCTGTATGGTTTGCCTCTTCAATTTTTCCTGTTTCCCAATTAACAAGGAAAATTCCAACAGGAGCCAAGTTTGAAATTGTTTGACACTTTTTTACTGTATCAATGAGAGCGTTCTTTGTCTTTATTATTTCCAATGATACCTGCTCAATTGATTTGCTTAAGACTCCGATTTCATCTTTTCTTCTAATATGTTGTGGTAGTTTAATTTCTTTTTCTCCAAAATCCTTTATTTTTTTAGAAATTTCTATTAATGGATTTGAATACTGCCTTGCAATGTAAAGAATAATGAGAAAAGCAAAAATCATAGAGCTTAGAAGTTGATAAAAAAGGTTAACTCTTAAATCCTTTGTAATAACATAGTGAGGAAGCAAAATAGCCAAAGAAAGTTCTCTTTCACCCATATTCCACTTTTTGACTCTTAAAAGCCAATCCTGATTTTTATACCTGAATTTTTCTTTGTTTATCTTTAATGCATGATAAAGTAAAGGAAAATCCTGCTCATTTAATGTATAAATTATCCCAGGTTCAAATTTCACTATGTCAGCAATCGCAATTATTTTATTTTCGCCTGTTATTAAATAAAGCTCTGCATAAGGGTCAAGGCTTGCTTGCTTGATTTTAGTAAGATACTTGGAGAAGTCTTTAATCATTATGTCCACACCAATGACTATCTGAGCTTCACTGCATAATAGTAATGAAGCTGTTATGCCTTGGTCTTTTGTTGTTCTGAATAAATATGGCTCACTCCAAGCAATGTTTTGAGATTGAATAGCCTGTTTGTACCAAGTAGTATTTCTTGGGTCATAGTCATCCCTAACTTTTTTTGTGTTTAATATTTTTCCATCCTTGTCAAGTTCATTCCATCTGACATATCCCTTTTCATCTGCCTTTTTTATTCTATTTAAAAGTTTGCCTTCTGCATTTAAGATAAGATATCCGTTCCCTTTTCCATCACCGTAGTTTATTGAAGTTACATAGGGATACTTCTGCATAAATTCAATGAGAAATTTATTTGTTTTTTCTATATCATTAAAATTCAAAATCCCACAGCAAACAAGAGCCTGAGTGCTGTAAAGAAAACTTTCAACAGGCTTAGTTAAATTTTCCGTTTCCTTCTGAAAAAGATATGAAATATCAGTAATATGATGGTCAAGCTGTTTTTTATATGCGTGGTAGGAAAACAAATAACTGCTAAGAGTGATTGCCAAGACAAGTATAGCAATTGATATTACAAAAAGCCATCTAATACTCATTGTGATTTTAAACATTTTTTAAAATACTTTTTTGCTACATTGTAAATCTCAAGGAGTGATTGGAGAAGGTCTTTGAAATCCCTGAGAGGAACCATATTTGGTCCATCGCAGAGAGCTTTATCAGGTTCTGGATGGACTTCAAAGAATAATCCATCAACTCCACAGGCAACAGCAGCTCTTACAAGATAAGGAACATATTGCCTTTCCCCTGATGAGCATGTGCCAGAGCCACCTGGAAGCTGAACAGAATGGGTTGCATCAAAAACAACAGGAACACCCATAGAGCGAATTATTGGAAAGCTACGGAAATCAACTACAAGATTGTTATATCCAAAGCTTGCTCCCCTTTCTGTAATCATTATCTTATCATTGCCTGTGGATTTAAATTTTTCAATTATGTTTTTTACATCCCAAGGTGCAAGAAACTGTCCTTTTTTAACATTTACAGGCTTACCTGTTTTGCCTGCTTCAACAATGAGGTCTGTTTGCCTGCATAGAAAAGCAGGAATTTGAAGAAAATCAAGAACTTGACTTGCAATTTTTATTTCCTCAACAGAATGAACATCACTTAGCACCGAAAGAGCGAACTCTTCTCTTACTTTGCTTAATATCTTAAGTCCCTTTTCAATGCCCGGTCCTCTGTATGATTTTATTGATGAGCGATTTGCTTTGTCATAGGAGGATTTGAAAATAAAAGGAATATTGAGGCCTTCTGTAATTTTCTTTAATTCCTCAGCAGTTTGCATTACAATTTCTTCATTTTCAATAACACAAGGTCCAGCAATCAAAAAGAAAGTGTCAGAGTTAATTATTTTTAACCATTCACTATTCAACATTCACCACCTTTTTCCGTCATTACAAGCCTCACCGATTATTTATTTCCGTCATTGCGAGCCTCACCAAAGGTGAGGCATGGCAATCCAATAAAAAGAGAGCGATTCGCACCCTTTGGGTGCTCGCAATGACCAAGGAAGGGGTCATTGCGAGCCTGCCGACAGGCAGGCGAAGCAATCTCATAAAAAGAAAGTATAGCCTCAGAAATAAAATCTCTCGCAATGTCCATATATCTAACATACGATGACTAATTTAACCATTTACCATCTACTATTTCTTCTGTTGCAGTTCAAAAGCTTTTTTAGCTGCCTCTGCAGCTTTTCTTGCCTCTTCTGCAGCCTTTCTTGCCTCTTCAGCCCATTTCTTTGCCTCTTCCGCATCCTTTGGCTCTTCTTTTACAGTTGTTTTAACTTCAAGCTTTTTAGGAGATGCTACAGGAGTTTCAACCTTGTAAATTTTTTTATCCTCAGAAGCAAATCCCATATCCTGCACTCTGAATATTTTTCCTGCATTTCTGTCTGAAATCCAGAGATAATCGTCAACATATACCATTCCTACAGGTGAGGTAAGATGCCTTGAAGGAATAACTTCTCTTACAATTTGTCCAGTTTGTGGATCAAGCTTCACTATTTTTATAGCAGTTTGTGCGTAGGGAGATTTTGAATTTGTGCCATGCTGAAACTGAGGCTCAACTGGTTTAGCCAGTTCAGTATAATCCTCAACTTCCTTATATCCGATGATTATTACATATCTTCCATCCCATGCAATGCCTGATGGATTTTTAACTGGAGATATAAATGTCTCCAAAACTGCGCAGTCTTCTGTGGATACTTTAAATATTTTATTTCTTTTTGAGTCTGCTATCCAAAGAAATTCTCCGTCAAATGTCATATCTTCAGGATAAAAAGGCAGTTTATTGAATTTGCTGACTACATCGCCCTGTGGAGTAACCTTTAAAATTCTTTTATTTGCAGCATCTGCTACCCAAAGATAGCCTCCTCCGGGAATATTTTTAGCAGACTGCCATGCAAGAGCTGTGATAAATGGGGTATTTTCTTGGGATGTAATAGTTATCGGAAATCTGTCCAAAAAGTAGTGTCCTTCATAGTTGTAGATTGAATCAGCAGAGGCTAAATCAATGTCTTCCAAAAATACTATTAATCCTTCTTTAGCAATAATTATATTTTTTCCATCCCATGTAATCGCATCAGGACCTGTTGGCAATGTCTCGCCAACTCCTGCAACATCTGTTCTTAGTTGACCTGTGCATCCTGCAACTAAAATCAGTAAAATGATGAACGCTATCTTTTTCATACCCTTACTCCTTTTTTAAATTTTTTGTATTTTCCTCTATTTTAAACATCACCAATATAAATTCAAGTATTACTCTGGAGTAGATGATTGATAGCAAGGTGAAAACAGGAGAAAAAACAAGCAGAAAAATTCCAAATTTTGGAGATTGCTTCATTGCACTCAAGCCTCCAATCAGAATAAGAAATCCAAAGAATAAGGAAGTAATAATTGCTATAACATAAAGGAATTTTATAATCTTGACGGTTATAAAAGAGTTAAAAGAAAAATCAAAAAGTTCTTTAAAAAAATTTCCTGCCATTTTACACCTCTTTTTATTCTCTCATTACTTCAATTATACAAATTTTTATAATGTCAAGCAATCTTTCAAGATTTTCTTCTGAGATTACAAGTGGAGGCATTATTACAATGATGTCTCCAAGAGGTCTGAGCCATACTCCGTATTTTCTTGCAGCCTTTACAACTTTCCATCCCATTTGCTCTTTCCAATGAAATGGCTCTTTTGTCTGCTTATCCTTTACAAGCTCTATTCCTGCTATCATTCCCTTCTGCCTGACATCTCCAACATTGTTATGAGAAGCAATCTCTAAGAGTTTTTCATGCAGAAGCTCAATTTTTGGTGGAAGTTTCTCCAATGTTTTTTCTTTTTCAAATATTTCAAGATTTGCCAATGCAGCAGCGCATCCAAGCTGATTTCCTGTATAAGAGTGTCCGTGATAGAAGGTTTTTCTTTCTTCAAGTTCACCTAAAAAGGCATTGAATATTGTCTCATTTACTGCAGTTACAGCCAATGGCATATAACCATTTGTAATTCCTTTGCTTAGGCAGATAATGTCAGGTGTGACTTCTTCATGTTCACAGGCGAACATCTTTCCAGTTCTTCCAAATCCTGTTGCAACTTCATCAGTAATAAGTAAAACATTGTATCTACTACAAATCTCTCTTAAGCCTTTTAGATAACCGGGAGGCCATACAATTATTCCACCAGCACACTGAACGAGAGGTTCAACAATTACAGCGATTATTTTTTCCTGATTTTCTTTTATAATCTTTTCCATTTCTTTTAGACATCTGAGTTCGCAAGAGGGATAATTGAGACTAAACTCACATCTGTAGCAGTATGGAGCTGGTGCCAAAATTGAGTTAGTAAGAAGGGGTTTGTAAATTTCATGAAAAAGCTCATCTCCTCCTACACTTACTGCTCCAAGAGTGTCTCCATGATAGCCTTCTTTAAGGCTAACAAAAGTGTTTTTTCCTTTAATTCCTTTATTTACCCAATATTGATAAGCTATTTTGAGTGCAATTTCAACAGCAGTTGAGCCATTGTCTGAATAAAATATCTTTGTAAGGGGCTCTCCCCAATGAAGTCTTTCCTGAAGAAGCTCAGCAATTTTTTTTGCTAAAACCATGCTTGGAAGATTGCAAGCACCAAGTAAAGTTGAATGAGCAATTTTTTCAAGTTGAGCTTTTATTGCCTCATCTATCTCAGCTCTTCTGTGTCCGTGAATGTTTACCCAAAGGGAGGAGACTCCATCAAGATACCATTTTCCGTCAATATCCTTAAGAAAGCAATCTCTTCCTTCAACAAAAATTATAGGCTCCTCCTCCAGCCAGTACTTCATCTGAGTGAAAGGATGCCAAATATATTTTTTGTCCCATTCAATAAGTGTTTTTTTATCCATAACACCTCACCATTTTTATTATTTTACTCCTAATTTGTGTAATTCTCAAATGTCATAAAGAGCGAAGCAATCTCTTCTTTCTCTATGCAACGAAAATAGAGATCACTTCGGTACCTGACGGTGCCTCGTGATGACGAAAAAAGTGTCATTGCGAGGGGGCGTTAGCACCCGAAGCAATCTCAAAATTAGGTTCATATAAAAATCGTCAATGTAGATTATTATAAGCTGCAAAGATATACAAGTAGCAACAATTTTGGTATAATAATACAAAAACTTCTGGAGGTGGTTTATGGGTTTTGAAAAATTTATGGAAGTTTTAGATATCAAAGAGGGAAAGGTTTTTATCAAGGATAAAGAATATGTGCGAAATGCAATGGATGAATTGATTTTTGACGCTGTTTTTGAGCCGAACGAGGAAGAAAAAAAGAAAAAACTTATTATCATTAAAGAAATCGCCAAAGAAATGGGTGCAATACCATCCTCAATTCAAGGACTTTACGAAGAGATGGGAAAAAACTTTCCCGGTTTTACAGTTCCCGCAATAAACATAAGAGGTTTGACCTATGATGTTGCAAGGGCTATATTTAGAAAAGCCTTGAAAAACAATGTTGGAGCCTTCATCTTTGAAATTGCCCGCTCAGAGATTGGTTATACTAAGCAAAGACCCCTTGAGTATGCAACATGTGTATTAGCTGCTGCGGTGAAAGAAGGTTTCACAGGACCTGTTTTTATTCAAGGAGACCATTTCCAGATTGTAAGAAGACATTTTGAGAAAGACCCCGATGCAGAGCTTAATTATGTAAAGGGACTTATAAAAGAAGCAATAGAAGCAGAGTTTTACAATATTGATATTGATACTTCTACGCTTGTTGACCTAAGTAAAGAAACAATTTATGAACAGCAAAGACCAAATTTTGAAAAAACTGCCCTGCTTGCAGAGCATGTAAGGGGACTTGAACCGAAGGGAATTACAATATCTATAGGTGGTGAAATAGGCGAGATTGGTGGAAAAAACAGCACACCTGAGGAAGCAAGGGCTTATCTTACAGGATTTAGTGATGTATTCAAGGGTGGTAAAGGACTCAGTAAGCTCAGCGTTCAGACAGGAACAAAACATGGTGGAGTTGTGCTTCCAGACGGAAGCATTGCTCAGGTGAAAATAGATTTTGAAACCCTGAGAGTCTTATCTGACCTCGTAAGAAAAGAATTTGGACTAAGTGGATGCGTGCAACATGGTGCAAGCACCCTTCCAGAGGAAGCTTTTGATAAGTTTCCAGAAACAGGAACATCAGAAATACATCTTGCAACAGGATTCCAAAACATCATCTATGACAGCAAATATCTGCCTGATGATTTTAGAAAAATGATTTATGATTTTCTAAAGGAACAGTTTAAAACTGAATGGAAGGAAGGACAGACAGAGGAACAGTTCATATACAGCACTCGTAAAAAAGGCTTTGGACCATTTAAAAAAGAATGGTGGAACTTGCCAAAGGATATAAAAGAGCCGATTATGGCTGAGTTAGAGCAGAAATTTGAGCTCTTATTTGCAAAGCTGAAGGTGTTTAATACTGCAGAGATTGTCCAGAAAACAGTGGTTCCAGTTAAGGTGCCGGTAAATATTGAAATTTAATTATGCGATTAAAGCGTCATTGCGAGCAGTACGAAGGGGCGTGGCAAGACTTTGGTTGCGAGCGATACGAAGGCTTGACAATCTGCCTCTCTGTCATTGCGAGCCTGCCGACAGGCAGGCGTGGCAATCTCAAAGACGAGATTGCTTCGGGTGGTGACGCACCCTCGCAATGACGGGGATGTCTCGAAATGACAGATAAGTGGGAATCTATTTGCGAGCAGAAGGTGAGGCGAACATGCGAAATGACTAAAAAAACATTCACGATGACACATGAGAGTCGCTCAATTTAAGTAAAATTTAATTGTAACAAACTTTTGGAGGTTTTTATGGAGACTTTAGGAATTATTGTAGGAGGAGGACCTGCACCGGGAATAAACGGAACCATAAGTGCTGCGACAATAGAAGCTATAAATCAAGGCAAAAAAGTTGTAGGAATAATGGGTGGATTTAAGCCTCTTTTTGATGGCAATCTCTCATGCGCTGTGCCTCTTACAGTGGATGATGTATCAAGGATTCATACAAAGGGTGGCTCCATTCTCAGAACATCAAGGGAACATGCTGAAAGGGTAAAGGAAAGATTTCATGTTTTGATGGATACTTTGAAAAATTTAGGAATAAAATATCTCATTACCATTGGAGGAGATGGGACGCTTTTTATGGCAAATTGGATAGAGAGAGAGGCAAGAAGTGAAATCAGCGTTGTCCATGTTCCTAAAACAATTGACAATGACATTCCCTTGCCGGGTGGTGCTTCTACTTTCGGATATGAAACAGCAAGGCATTGGGGAGTGGAAATAGTAAAAAACATTATGGAAGATGCCAAAGTTGCTTCAAGATGGTATTTTCTTACAATAATGGGAAGACACACAGGACATTTGGCATTGGGAGTTGGAAAAGCAGCAGGAGCAACTCTTACTATAATTCCTGAAGAATTTCCCGAGGAAAAAGTTTCATTTAAGAAAGTTGCAGATATCCTTGCAGGAGCTATTATTAAAAGACTAAGCATGGGAAGGGATCACGGAGTTGCTATCTTAGCAGAGGGACTTTCGGAAAAATTTGATCCTGAAGAATTAAGTGAGTATGAGCAGCTTGAAAGGGATGAAACAGGCAGAGTACGTCTAAGTGAAATTCAGCTTGGCAGAATAATGAAAAACTTTGTGAAAAAAACACTTGAAGAAATTGGCATAAAAATTACAATAGTTGACAAAAACATTGGATATGAACTCAGGTCAGCTGATCCAATACCCTATGATATTGAATATACAAGAAATCTTGGGTATGGAGCAGTTCGGTATTTACTCAGAGGCGGAACTGGAGCTATGATTACATTTGAAGAAGGACATCTTCGCCCAATACCATTTGTTGAGCTTATAGATTACAGAACAGGCAAAGTAAAAATCAGAAAAGTTGACACCACATCAGAAAATTATGAAGTTGGCAGAAAATACATGATTAGACTTGAGAAAGAAGACTTTGAAGGAGAAAGACTCAAGGCACTTTCTTCTGTAGCAGGTATGACGGAGGAAAAGTTTAAGGAAAAATTTTTCTATGTCACAATATGACAGAAAAAGAAAAAATAGGAAAGAATTTGTTCCTTTAGATTGGGAACGGGCAGAAAAAATAAAGGAAACACTACATTATTTGTATGAAATAAATAAACAATTTCCAATCATTGTAGAAGGCAAAAGAGATAAAAAAGCGCTTCTAAAAATGGGGTTCGTTGGAGAAATAATAACGCTTCACAGTGGAAAAACAATATACGAGTTTACTGAAAACATAGCGAACAGATTTGAAAAAGTTATCCTGCTTTTTGACTGGGATTTAAAGGGTGAGGAACTTTTTGCAAAGGTAGGAGAAAGTCTGCAAGGTATGTGGGAAGATTTCGCATCCATAAGAGAACTCTTAAAAATTTTGTGCCAGAAAGAAATCTCTGAAATAGAACAAATTCCAACGCTTTTTGAAAGACTGGCAGGCGAAAGCCTTGATGTCACAAAGTACGATGAAGACTTACAATGGGAAAAATAGATTTAGGCAGAGAGGGCGAAAAATTAGCAGCTGAGTATTTAAATAAAAAGGGCTATAAGATACTTGAAACAAACTTCCGAACAAAATTTGGAGAAATAGACATAGTTGCAAAAAATAAAGACTTTATTGTGATTGTTGAAGTAAAAACAAGGCTTTCTGATAAATTTGGAGAACCCGAACTGGCTGTTGATTACAGAAAACAGCAGAAACTGAAAAAACTTGCCCTTTATTACTTAAAGCATATTGGCAAAGAGTACCCTGTAAGATTTGATGTAATCGCCATTAAAGGCTCTGAAATCCATCACATCGAAGATGCGTTTTAACACATCGAAGATGCGCTTTAACACATCGAAGATGCGTTTCAAAACATTGAATATCAACAAAAATAGCGATATAAATTTAAAAATTGCTAATCATTTGAATAAATATTGCGCTGTCATTGCGAGGCATTCCGCTCCTCGTCATTGCAAGGCATCCGATAGGATGCCGAAGCAATCTCAATTGTCACGCTATCGCTCGCAAAAGAGGCTCGTAGTGAAGAGTTTCTCTCTTTATTTTTCCCAAAAATAGCGATAGAAATCCAATAATTGGCATAACCATCTGAAAATTAAGTATTTCTTGCTGTCATTGCGAGCATCCGAAGGATGCGAAGCAATCTATTTGAAGGGGAAAAGGCAAGATTGCTTCCCCCTCGCTTCGCTCGGAGTCGCAATGACGAAGAGGTGTTCACCATGCACCATCCACCATCCACGAATCACCATTCACTATTCACCAATTAGGGACTGCTTCGCCCCAGATTGCCACGCTATCGCTCGCAACAGGGGGGCTCGCAGTGACGAGTGTCTATCTCTATTTTTCGGTTTTTCGGATGTAGTTAATAAATTTTGTTAAAATATTAAATGCTTATTCTTGAATACATTGGACTTAACTACTCAAGGGTTAAGCGTCAATACGAAAAAATTATTTCCTTTCTTGAAAGGGATGACTTTCGTTCTGCTCAGGTAAAAAAACTACCTGAATATGGACTTTACACTGCGAGGCTTGATGATTCAAATAGGCTTATTTTTAAGTCCATGAAATATAACGGAAAATATTATGCGGTAATTCTGGAAGTTGTTCTTAATCATGCCTATAACAAATCAAAGTTTTTAAGGGGAGCGAAAATTGATGAGTCAAAACTACCAGTGATTGATGAAATATCTAAAATGGAAGATGAAAATCTTTCAAACATCGTATATGTAAATCCTACTTCAAAGCATGTGCATATTCTTGATAAAATTATATCCTTTGATTCAGAGCAAGATGAGGTTTACAGAACCCCTCCGCCAATTATTATCATAGGTCCTGCAGGAAGTGGAAAAACAGCGCTTACCCTTGAAAAAATGAAACTCTTTCATGGACAGGGGCTTTATGTTACCCTTTCTCCATATCTCGTTGAAAACGCAAGAAATATTTATTTTGCAAACAATTATGAAAATGAAAATCAGGAACTCTCTTTCCTATCATTCAAGGAATTCTTAGAAACAATTCATGTACCTCAGGGCAAAGAAATCACATACAGAACATTTGCTTCATGGATTATGAGATTCCCAAAACAGCAGAGAGTCTCTGACCCTCATAAATTATATGAAGAATTTAAAGGCGTCATTACAGGCTCAGAAGTCAACAAACCATACTTATCTCGGGAAGAGTATCTTGCATTAGGAGTAAAACAGTCAATATTTCTTGAAAGCGAGAGGGAAAAAGTTTATGCTCTATTTGAAAAATATCTTAACTTCCTCAGAGAAAATGGGTTTTATGATCCAAATATTACAGCATTCAATTATCTTAGTCGGGTGAGCCCAACTTATGACTTTGTTGTGATAGATGAAGTCCAAGACATAACAAATGTCCAGCTCTATCTTATTCTAAAAACTCTTACAAATCCTGCAAATTTTATACTATGCGGAGATTCAAATCAGATTGTGCATCCTAATTTCTTCTCATGGAGTAAGCTCAAGTCAATGTTTTATAACAATGAAGAACTAAGGGATAGGAAAATTATCAGAATCTTACATTCAAACTTCAGAAATTCTCTTACTATTACCGAGCTTTCAAATAAGCTTATAAAAATTAAGCAAAAAAGATTTGGCTCTATTGACAGAGAAAGCACATATCTCATGAAAAGCCTATCAAGTGATTCAGGAGAGGTTTTACTTATAAGGGATAATGACAAGGTAAAAAGTGAAATCAATAAAATGATTAGACGTTCTGTAAAGTATGCCCTTATTGTGATGAGGGACGAAGATAAAGCTGCTGCAAGAAAATATTTTGACACTCCTCTTATTTTTAGCATTCATGAGGCTAAAGGCTTAGAATATGATAATGTTGTTCTTTACAATTTCGTCTCAAATGAGACGCAGAATTTTATGGAGATTATAAAAGGCATAAGTGAGGATGACCTTCAGGATGAACTCAGATATATGCGCGCCTCTGATAAGAGGGATAAATCTTTAGAAATATACAAATTTTTTATTAACTCCCTTTATGTAGCAGTTACCCGAGCTATCAAAAAGCTTTATTTAATTGAAAGCTATCCTGAGCATTCTCTTTTGAGACTTGTTGGCTTAAAAAATGCAGTTGATAAAGTTTCCTTTGAAGCACCTCAATCCACCCTTGAAGAATGGCAGGCTGAAGCAAGGAAGCTTGAACTTCAGGGCAAAACTGAGCAGGCAGAAGAAATTAGACGTTCAATACTAAAAACTGAGCCAGTTCCATGGGATGTTCTCACTCCTGAGAAAGCTGTTGCCCTTGCAAATCAGATTCGTATTGCAAAGGATAATCCTCAAAAGCCAAGAAAAACTCTATTTGACTATGCCCTTTTTTATGATGCAACTAAGATTATAGAGTTTCTCAGTCTGCAAAATTTTGACAAAGCAAGACAGATTTACATACAAAAACATGGGCAGTATATATTTAACTGGTCATTGTATGAACAGCACAGGACGAATTTTTTAATCAAAATACTTCAAAAATACTCTACAAACTTTTATACAGAGATAATAAAAAACTGTGAAAAGTACGGCGTTGACCATAAAACAGAGTTTAATGCGACACCTCTTATGTTGGCAATAAAAGCTGGAAACATTAAATTAATCAAAGATTTATTAAAATACGGAGCTGATACTGAAATAACTGATATCTTTGGAATGAATGCATGGCAGTTAGCTCTTCAAAGGACGATTCAAGATAAAAAATATGCGGAAAATGTATTTTCGGAGATTCATAAAATTTTATCTCCGTCCGGAATAAGTCTCAAAGTTGATGAAAAGCTTATAAAAATAGACAGTAAACTCGGAGAATTTCTCATTTTTCACATACTATATGTTTTAATTCCCCGTAGATTTAATGAAAGCCAAGAAGCTGCTATAACAGCAGTTGAACTATCTAAACTAATTGAAAACTTACCAGAGACAGTTGTACCAGAATACAGAAAGAAAAGACAATACATATCATCGCTTCTTTCTAAAAATGAAGTTCAAAGCACCAATCCCTATACCAGAAAAATCTTTAAACGCATCCAAAAGGGTAAATATGTTCTCAATCCTGAAATTCAAATAAAAATAAAAGATATTTGGATTGAAATATACAAGTCAGCAGGAATTGAACTTCTTAGCCATATTGTTTATGGCGATGATGCTCTTTACAAAGATTTCTTAAATAAGTTGAAATAGTCATAAATCATAGATAAAATTTAAAATAAATAGGTGATTTTTGATTGGCATCATATATTAAATACGAAAGATACAATAAGCAATGATGTTTTAAAATATGAGGAAAAGATATAATACAATTACGATTCGTCATTGCGAGGCAGACTGAAGGGATGCCGAAGCAATCTCAAAGCCTGCTTAGCTTCCTTCAGAAGCACGCAGTGACCGTATGGAGAGATGAGGTTCGCTGTAGAGGCATGGTGTTTTATCCTGCTATACTTACAACAGGGGGATAAAGTAACAATAGAAGGCAAAAAAACAAGATTGCATCGGGCTCATTCCTGGCAATAACGCTTAAGATTCATATATTTTAGTTTAAATAAAAAAGTGAGGAGAGAAAAATGAAAAAACTTAATGAAAAAGAAATGGAAAAAATATGCTTTTATTGTAATCACTTTTTCTTTGACAAAAGTAAAAAAGAAACTGAATATGGTATTTGTCTTTTAGATGAAGAGTTTGACCCATTTATTGAAGAAATTCTGGAGAAGGCGGACAAAGCCTCCTGCAGGGATTTAATTGAAAGGAAAAAATTTAAATGTGACAGAGAAGCCTGTGAAAAATTTGAGCCTGCTGAAATTATTTATATAGACGATAACACACCTATTGCAAGGGCATTAGAGAAGTTTTTGAAGAGAAAAAAAAGAGAAATATCAGATTTTGAATTTTTACTTTATGATGAAATAATGGCTGAAGAAAAGAAAAGAAAAGTTGATGACCTTATTGAAAAGCTTGAAAGTTCAAATGAGGAAGATAGAAATTCTGCCATAAAAAAACTGGGCAAATTAACTCATTTGGGAAACAATCATGCCTTTCGTGCACTTTCCAATTATCTAAGAAAACTTCCACCACCTCAGAATATTCAGGAAACACATCTAAAGATACAGATTTTAGAATATTTAAAACCACATAAAAAAAGCTCTAAAATCCTACCAATCCTGATTGATGAACTTTATAAAACACCCTCAAATAACACAACAAGACAATGGTTAAATGCCATATTTGATTTTATGAAGAGACTGCCTAAGGAAGAAATCCAATTACCCTTGCAAAGAATGCTGAATGACAAAAGATTTTCAAATAAGTTAAAAAATAAAATGATGAGTGTTTGGGAATATGTATGTAAAAGAGATGAATAAATAAGGAGAATAAAATGATAAGACTTTTTGAAATATTTAATCCTAAGCAAAAGGAACTTCTTCAGCGATTAATTTCTCTTTCTCAGAACAAAGACAAAGCTTTCACACTTCCACAGCTTGAAGGATTTCTTTACGGAATTGCAATTGTGCCTGATATGATTTTACCAAGCGAGTGGCTTGATCGACTTTTAGGTGTTCCTAAAGTAGTATTCAACAGTGAAACTGAGATGGAAGAATTGATTGGGAATCTATTTGAGGCTTATAACATAGTATTAGATCGTTTTAACGAGGGGTCATTAAAATTTCCCTATAATGTAAAAGATGCCTCTGAGGAACAGTTACAGGAAGTTAAGGAATGGTTGAATGGATTTATCAGTGGCTTGATGATGAGAAAAGAAATTTGGATAAAGGAAATTTTAGAGCTAACAAGCAAACCGGAGGATTTAAAAATCCAATTTCAAGAGCTTTTTGTTAAATCATTTTTTATTCTTTCTTGTTTCATTCATCCAAAGGAATTAGAGGAGGAATCTAAAATTTTAGAGAATGTAGATCCGTCAAAAACAAAGGATGAAATAATAAAAGAGATATTACCTGTTTCAATTAATATTATTATTGACTATGCAAAAATAATGCAGGAAAAACTTGCAGAACACTTAAGAGAAAACATTGATAATATCCCAGCCAAAAAAACCAAAGTTGGAAGAAATGATCCATGCCCATGCGGAAGTGGTAAAAAATACAAAAAATGTTGCGGGAAATAAGAAATTTTTCGCTTGATATTTTCATTGAGGAAAGCTGGAAGAAAGCCTTAGATAAAATCCTGCTTGCAAAGCGAATAATACTTCTTGGTGCAATTGACTCTGGAAAATCCACCTTTGCTAAATATGTTCTTTACAACTTTATCCAAAGGGAATCTCAAATTGCTTTTGTTGACTCAGATGTGGGACAAAGCTCAATTGCAATCCCCGGAACTATTGGAATAAAAAGAATAGCAAAATTTGAAGATATAAATTCCTTTGCAGATAGGTTTTTCTTTTTTGGCGGTATAACTCCATCGGTTTCAATCATCAGATTTTTAAAGGTATTTGAAAAGGCTATAAAAACTGCAGAAAGCTTTAATCTTCCTATTCTTGTTGATACAACAGGATTTATCACAGGCAATGGCAAACTTTTAAAGCTAAAAAAGATTGAAATTCTGAAGCCTGAACTTGTGGTGGGATTACAGAGAACAAACGAAATTGAGCATATTCTTGCGGAAATTCAGGTTCCCTATATTTTGCTTCAACCATCAAAAAATGTAAAGCCGAGAAATCCTGAAGAAAGAGCAAATTATAGAAAAAGAAAGCTTCAAGAGTACTTCAGCAATTCTGAAAGTTATCTCTTGCCTGTCAAAATGCTTCAAATTCACGATAAGAGCTTTATATATCAAAACGAAAAATACATAGGCAGGATGGCAGGATTATTTTCAGATGACGAATGCATTTCAATTGGAGTAGTTGAAGAGATAGATGAAAGCAATATAGTTATTAGAACTCCTCTGCATAAGATAGAAAACATAAGAAAAATTGTATTGGGCGAGATAACTATTCCCGAGCTTCTATAAAAGCCTGTTTTCTAAATTGTGCGATTCAAAAACGTCATTACAAAGGGTCGTCACGCCTTCTGCTTACGAAAGTTCCCGATCCTTTCGGTCATTGCGAGGGTGCGTTAGCACCCGAAGCAATCCCTAAACATCCGTAAAACGTAAGACGTGAGACGTAAAAGGCTAAAGGAGGGATTGCTTTGCAGTCCCTCGGACTGCTCGCAATGACACCCCTCCGTCATGGCGACTCCAAGCGAAGCGAGGAGGAGGCAATCTCCGTCACTGCGAGCCTCACCTTCGGTAAGGCTCGCAGTGACGGAAATAAAAACAATCGGTGAGGATCGCTATGACAGATTAAAAAAGGTTTTATAAAAAATCACTCAAATTAGATATTTATAAACCTCTGTTCGCCATCAATAGCTACCTGTTCTAATTTTTCCCTTAATTTGATACACAAAAACCAATATCTCAGCCACTGCTTTGTAAAGCTCTTCTGGTATTTCTTGATAAAGGTCCAATTTTGAAAGGGCTTCAACAAGAATATCATCTTCCTCAATAGGAACTCCGTGTTGCTTTGCAAGTTCAATTATCTTTTCAGCTATCCATCCCCTTCCCTTTGCAACAACACGGGGAGCTGAATCTTTCTTTTGTTCATATCTTAGTGCAACTGCTCTTTTACTCTTTTCCATTATACCTTCAAGCTTATACTTCCTTCTTTAACATCCCATTGTTTTATAAGTTCTTCGGTTTTTGAGACATAGTTTACAGAAGAAAGAGGCATTCCTTTAATATTAAATCTTTCCTTTAAATCGTTCTCTTGCTCTTTAATTATCTGAAGAGTTTTCAGCTGTCCTGCAAAGGTTACATAGAAGCTCTTGTTTATCATTGTGACAACAAAGGATAGAGGCTCATCTTTAAAATTAAGATTGACAAAAACAGCATGATATTCTTTTCCTTGTCTCTTTAAAGTTTTATAGGCTATGTCCGCAGAGCCTAAGTCTTTCCAAAAAATCGGTAAAAAAGTGAAGAAACTTTGAAATGTCTTTGAGAGAACCTGATAGCCTTCTATTTGTCTTAAAATCTGCTGAGCTTTTTCGCTGACTTCTTCAAAGCCCTGAGCCTTTGCA
Source organism: Thermodesulfovibrio hydrogeniphilus (assembly GCF_054657355.1). Lineage (NCBI taxonomy): Bacteria > Pseudomonadati > Nitrospirota > Thermodesulfovibrionia > Thermodesulfovibrionales > Thermodesulfovibrionaceae > Thermodesulfovibrio > Thermodesulfovibrio hydrogeniphilus. The sequence continues at coordinate 1,134,017 of NZ_BAAHYW010000001.1, read as the reverse complement.
TCTTTAATTATGCTATTCAGGATAACCTTTAAATCTTCCTTTACTGTCTCAATTTTTTCTGCAACAACTACTGCCTGCTTTACCTTTGCCTCAAATGAAACTCCAGAATTAAGTATAACTTGCTTTAATTTCTCTGGAGTTAACTCCTCAGGATGCTCAACAACTATAGCTTTTAGCTTTGCAATCTGGCTTTTATCAAAATTTGTTGCATCAAGCAAAGATATTAAATCCTTAATACCATCTGATACTGTAGAGCGGGAAAAAATTACCTCAAAGGCTTTCTGCAATAGAGCTGTTTTTTCTGGTTCAGAGAGATTTTCCATTGGAGTAGAAAGCAGATTTTTGATCAGTTCTGTCTGAAGATTTTTTATATCCTTCGGTTGATTGGTGACTTCGGGAAATAGGGATTCAAGAAGTTTTAAAATTTTCTCTGAAATTTCTCCCTCAGAAATAAACATTCCCTTCTGAACCTGTGCAGCTTCAGGAGGAGACAAAATTCTCAATGGAATTGTTCCGTCCTCAAGGGGTTTTTCAACTTTAACTAACACCGTATCTCCACTTTGGAGCTGTAAATCTCTCTGCATCTGAGCATTGAGCACTCTATCGTTAATCTTTACCTGAATTGTTCCTGTTGGAAGGATATCCATGATCTCTGCGGTTAGGATTTCGCCTACAATGAGTTTAATAGGCTCTGTGCTTTTCCCTTTATAGATGTTGATAATTCCAGATTGGTCAATCCGCTGAATCATCGGATTACATTAACGCCCATATAGGGCACTAAAACTTCAGGCACAACGACTGAGCCATCCTTTTGCTGGTAATTTTCAAGAATTGCTGCAACTGTTCTTCCAATTGCAAGACCTGAGCCATTGAGGGTATGAACAAACTCTGTTCCCTTTTTCCCTCTTCGGCGAAATCTTAAGTTTGCTCTTCTTGCCTGAAAATCTTCAAAATTAGAACAAGAGGAAATCTCCCTGTAACGACCTTGTCCTGGAAGCCAAACTTCTATGTCATAGGTCTTTGCAGAGGCAAACCCTAAGTCTCCTGTGCAAAGTACAATTACCCTATAAGGAAGTCCCAGCATCTGAAGTACCGCTTCAGCATCTTTTGTAAGAGTCTCAAGTTCTTCGTAGGAATCCTCAGGCTTTACAAATTTTACAAGCTCCACTTTGTTGAATTGATGCAGTCTAATAAGCCCTCTCACATCCTTTCCATGTGAGCCTGCTTCTTTACGAAAGCAAGGAGTGTATGATACATAGTAAATTGGTAAGTCATCTTCATTAAGTATCTCTTCCCTATGCAGATTTGTTACAGGGACCTCTGCTGTTGGAATAAGATAAAACTCTGGGTCAACAGTCTTAAACATCTCCTCTTCAAATTTTGGAAGCTGTCCTGTTCCTATCATTGAAGCTTTATTCACCAAAAAAGTTGGTAATACTTCCTTGTAGCCCTTTGATGTGTGCAAATCAAGCATGAAATTAATAAGTGCCCTTTCAAGTCTTGCACCTAATCCTTTCATGACTGCAAATCTACTTCCTGCGATCTTGCCTGCTCTTTCAAAATCTATAATTCCTAAAATTTCGCCTATGTCCCAATGATTTAAGGGAGTAAAATCAAATTCGCGCGGAACACCCCACCTTCTAATCTCTACATTCTCTGTTTCATCCTTTCCTACAGGCGTTGTATGGTGAGGAATATTTGGGAGAATTAAAAGAAAATTTTGAACTTTCTCTTCAATCTCCTTAAGCTTGTCCTCAATAGTTGAAAGCTCCTCGCCAAGCTCTCTCATCTCAAGAATTAGCTTATCTATTTTTTCTGCCTCAGCTTTTTCTTTTTTAAGTTTTGCAATCTCTTGAGATACTGAGTTTCTTACTGCCCTTTTTTCCTCAATTTCACGAAGTAAACTGAGTCTTTCCTGCTCTAAAGAGAGAAACTCATCAAAATTTATTTCATAGCCTCTCTTTTGTAATGCATCTATAACTTTATCTGGATTAGCCCTTACAAATTTTATATCAAGCATTGATTCCTCCTCTTATATATCAAGATTTCTTACTTCAAGGGCATGTTTTACTATGAAGTCCTTTCGCGGTTCTACTTCATCACCCATAAGAATAGTGAAAATATCATTTGCCTTCTGGGCATCTTCAATTGTTACCTGAAGAAGAGTCCTTGTCTCAGGATTCATTGTAGTGTCCCAGAGTTGATCAGGATTCATCTCTCCAAGTCCTTTATATCTTTGGATTGTAAGTCCCTTTTTAACAGCATCCATAATCTTTGTATATACTTCCCATAAAGATTTTGTCTTAATTATTTCATTTTTAATTTTCAGTTCTATTTCATTCTGAGCATTTTTAATGGAGAGACCTTCAATTTTTTCAAATATTTCCTTTAATGCTTGAAAATCTCTCACCGAAGTAATCTCTGGAGCAGTTGAATCAGAGAGCAACAAATTTTCTATGTATGAAGGTGAAAAGCCTTTTCTTTCAAAGGCTTCCAAGATTTTACCGTAATCAAAAATGAGTTTCAGTATATCTTCCACTGAAGTTTCATTATCCCTTTGAGGCATTCCTTCAGACATGAAAGAAATCTCTTCCTTTGCAATCTCCTTGAGAAAATCATAAAACTCCTCTTCTGTTTGAATATATCTTTCCCATTTACCTCTCTTTATTCTGTAAAGAGGAGGCTGGGCTATATAGAGATAACCCCTTTCAATTAATTCAAACATCTGCCTGTAAAAGAATGTCAGAAGTAATGTCCTTATGTGAGAGCCGTCAACATCCGCATCAGTCATAAGGATTATTTTGTGATATCTTACTTCTTCAAGACTAAAATTATCCTTTATACCTCCTCCAATTGCAGTAATTAGTGTTTTTATTTCCTCTGAGGTAAGCATTTTGTCTATTCTTGCTTTTTCAACATTTAAAATTTTTCCCCTCAATGGTAAAACCGCCTGATAACGTCTATCCCTTGCTTGTTTTGCAGAACCACCTGCACTGTCACCCTCAACAATAAAGAGCTCTGCCCTTGATGGGTCTTTCTCAGTACAGTCAGCAAGTTTTCCGGGAAGAGTTGTGTCTTCCAAAATCCCCTTTCTTCTTGTAAGTTCCTTTGCTTTTTTTGCAGCTTCCCTTGCCCTTGCAGCATCTTTTGCCTTTTCAACTATTTTCTTTGCATGATTTGGATTTTCCTCAAGCCATCTACTCAGCCCTTCATTCACAATTGTCTCAACTATTCCCTTAACTTCGCTGTTGCCAAGCTTCATCTTTGTCTGTCCTTCAAATTGAGGGTCAGGAACTTTAACGCTTATTACAGCTATTATGCCTTCCCTTACATCATCGCCTGAGAGAGATTCTCTGCCCTCCTTCAGCAAACCCTTTTCTATTGCATAATTATTTATCGTCCTTGTAAGAGCTGATTTAAATCCAACAAGATGCGTTCCGCCCTCACGGGTATTAATATTATTCACAAATGTAAAAATCCCTTCAGAATAGCTCTCATTATACTGAATTGCTATCTCAACCAAAACACCATCCCTTTCGCCTGTTATGTATATGGGCTTAGGATGAAGAACTCTTTTGCCTTTGTTTAAATCTTCAACAAAAGAGACTATGCCTCCCTCAGCAACAAATTCCTCAAAATAGCCGTCTCTTTCATCATGCAAAATGATTTTTAATCCTTTGTTAAGATATGCAAGCTCTTTGAATCTCTGGGCAAGTATTTCTCGTGAAAATTCAGTAACCTCAAATATTTCAGGGTCTGGTTTAAAACTAATCTTCGTTCCTGTCTCATTTGTCTCTCCGATAGTTTCAAGAGAGGTCACAGGTGTGCCGCGAGCATATCTCTGCTTCACAATTTTACCGTTTCTTCTGACCTCAACCTCAAGCCACTCAGAAAGTGCATTTACAACACTAACTCCTACACCATGAAGTCCACCACTAACCTTATAGGCTTTTGACTCAAACTTTCCACCAGCGTGCAATTCTGTAAGAACTATTTCAAGAGCAGTTCTTCCTTCAGGGTCTTCAGGATGAACACCTGTAGGAATTCCTCTTCCATTGTCAATAACTGTGCAACTTCCGTCTTTATGCAAAGTAACCTCTATTTTGTTACAAAAACCTGCCAATGCTTCATCTACGCTGTTGTCAACAACCTCATAGACAAGATGATGAAGCCCCTCTACAGATGTAGAGCCAATATACATTGCAGGACGCTTTCTTACGCCCTCAAGCCCTTTAAGAATTTTTATATCTTCAGCCTTATAGGTCTGCTCTTTGGCAACCATTTTTCCCCCTTTTTAATAAGTAAAACATTTCACTTACACTTACACTTACACTTACACTTGCACATACACCCACTTATAACCTTAATGGCATTACCACGCTTTCGTAAACAAAAGAGCCTTGTTCAACAGCATCTGTTATGTATACTGCCTTTTCAGGCTCATACATTGTTATTTTTGCTTTATCAGATGATGTATTTTCAAGGGCTTCTATTAAATATTTAGCATTAAAACCAACAATCAAAGGCTCTGCCTGATAATCTATTGTAAGCTCATCAGTTGCCTCTCCTAATTCAGGGTCATAGGCAGACACTGTTACAAGATCCTCGCTCCATTCAGTTTTGACTGCATACTGACGTTCTTTGCTTAAAACAGAAACCCTCTTAAGGGAGGCTATAAGCAATTCTTTGTCAACTGTTGCAATCTTGTCATTATGTCTTGGAATTACTGCCTCATAATCAGGATAATTTCCCTCAATCATGCGAGACAGAAAACTAATTCCATCTATTTCACACATGATATGGGTTTTACCAATATGAATTGATACATTTTCCACATCAGATAAAAATTTCTTAAGCTCATTCAAAGATTTCTTTGAAAGAATGACTTTCATTTCACTATCTATATTTAAATCTTCTATCTGCGTTCTGAAAACAGCAAGCCTGTGACCGTCTGTTCCAACTACATTAAGCTCTGATTTCGGCTTTAAATGGAAAAGAAGCCCATTTAAGAAATATCTTGCATCAGCATCTCCAGCAGCATACACAGTTTTTTCAATGGCTGTAAGAATTAAATCCCTTGAAAGAGTTATTTTTGTAGCATCGCCAATCTGTGGCCAAACAGGAAATTCTGATGGGTCTAAAGTAGCAAGCCTAAAGGTTGTTCTTCCACTCTGAATTTTAAGCCAGTTTTCTTGAAGAGAAATCTCAAAGTCCTCATCAAGCTCTTTTACTATCTCGTAAAACTTTTTTGCTGGAATACAGGCTCTACCTTCCTCTATGACTTCAATTTCAATCGGCTGCTTTACCGCAGTCTCAAGATCAGTGGCTAAAATATAACCACCTTGATGGGTTATATCCATTAAAAAGTGATTTAATACAGGCATTATACTTTTTTTCTCAACGATATTTTGAATCTTAGAGAGCTTCTCTTGTATCTCTGATTTTTTCACTTTTACATGCATGTTTTCCTCCCTTTATTATTTGTTTTCCTGAAGTTTTCTTATTATGCTATCTATTAAACCAGCAGTGCTGGGATCCTTTTCAATTTGTTTGCACGCATATATAACTGTTGCATGGTCCTTTCCAAATGCATTTCCTATTTCAGTAAGAGACATATTTGTTAGTTTCTTAGCAATATACATGGCTATTTTTCTTGCGTTAGAGATTTCCTTTGTCCTTTTCTTAGATTTAATATCTTGAAGCTTTATCCCTAAAGAATCGCATACTGCCTTTTGAATAATTTCAATTGTAATAGGCTTGTTCTCATCGGGCAGTAAATCTTTGAGAATGTGTTTTGCTACATCAAGGGTTATAGGACTATTTGTGAGGGTTGTATAAGCGCATAGTTTTATTAGTGCACCTTCCAACTCTCTAACATTGGACTTGATTCTGGATGCTATGAAATAGGCAACATCCTCTGGAAGCTTCACTCCCTCTATCTCTGCCTTTTTATAAAGAATAGCCATACGAGTTTCTATCTCAGGTGGCTGAATATCTGCTATAAGTCCCATTCCAAATCTTGAACGAAGTCTATCAGTAATATCTGAAATTTCAAGTGGTGGACGATCACTGGAGATGACAATCTGCTTTTGTTTGCTGTAAAGCTCATTAAATGTATGGAAAAACTCCTCCTGCGTTGAATCTTTCCCTGCTACAAACTGAATATCATCAACGATAAAGACATCCACTGTTCTGTATTTCTGGCGAAATTCAGGCATTTTTTCATGCCTAATAGCTGATACGAATTCTCCAGTAAACTGTTCAGTGGATATATAACAAATATTTAATTCAGGATTATTTTCTAACATAAAATTACCAATTGCAGAAATAAGATGCGTTTTTCCAAGACCAACTCCACCATATATAAAAAGCGGATTATAAGCAAAACCCGGATTCTCTGCAACCCTTAAAGCTGCTGCATGGGCAAACTGATTAGAAGGTCCGATCACGAAAGAGCTAAATGTGTATTTCGGATTTAAGTTTCCTTTTTTTACTAATTTCTTTTTTTCATTCGCTTCCTGAGGAACTTGAGATTTGCCACTTATAACATAAAGCACATTATAATCATTCCCTGTTATCTCATTTAACACTTCTTTAATCAGATTTGGAAAATTATCTTCTATCCAGTCTTTAAAAAACCTATTAGGCACTTCAACAATAGCCTCAGAGCCCTTGAGACTTATGAGCTTTATAGGTGAAAACCATAGCTCAAAGGTTGAGTCTCCAACTTTTTGAGATATTATTTCCAGTGCTTTATGCCAAATTTTTATTAACTCTTCCATTTTTCAACAACTTTTCAACATTTGTTAAAAACTTTCTTGTTAAATGCTTGTTAAATCAGATAATCCTTATTTTTTCAATAAGATATCCCACTATTGCCTTCTTGTGACCTTCTCATTATATCCTATGCTATCAACAAAGTCAAGTTTACTGTTAAAAACCTGTAAAATTCTCTAAATTTCTAACAAAATAAAATATTAACCATATCAAACTCGTTAAAATTGTTAAAATTCTCTTAAAATTTCTTACTCTGTAACCATATGATATATAAGTAAAAAATAAAAAATTTTACAAAATGCGCAAACCTACTTCAACTTCTAACAAAAAAATAAAAAAACTAAGATAAAGAAGCATATTTTTTCAAATAAGTCTCAATAAACAAATCTAAATTTCCATCTAAAACTTCATCAACATTATAAACCTCTAAGTCAGTTCTATGGTCCTTTATCATTCTATAAGGATGCAAAACATAAGACCTTATCTGACTACCCCAAGCGATATTCTTTTTCTCTCCAGTCAAAGCCTTAAGCTTATCTTCTTTCTCTTTTTCAATTAAATCATAAAGCTTAGACCTTAATATTCTCATAGCAATTTCTTTGTTTCTATGTTGAGACCTTTCTGTCTGGCATGTAACAATTATACCAGTAGGAATATGAACAATTCTTACAGCAGAGGAAACTTTATTAACATGCTGACCACCTGCTCCAGATGCCCTAAAGGTATCAATTCTCAAATCTTCTTCTTTAATCTCAACCTGAATATTATCCTCTATTTCAGGGCATACATGAACAGCAGCAAAGGAAGTGTGTCTTCTTTTATTTGCATCAAAAGGTGATACTCTAACAAGCCTATGAACACCTGCCTCAGCTTTTAAGTATCCATATACATAAGGTCCTTCAACAGTAAATGTAACATCCTTAATTCCAGCCTCTTCTCCAGGTTGTAAATCAATTATTTGAACTTTATAACCTTTTCTTTCAGCCCATCTAAAATACATACGCATTAAAATTTCAGCCCAATCCTGACTTTCTGTTCCTCCTGCTCCCGGATGAATTGAGACAATTGCATTGTTTTTATCATGCTCTCCATTAAGAAGTAGTTTAAGCTCTAATTCATTAATTTGAGACTTTAAGCTTTCTACTTCGCTTTCTAAATCTTGTATGAAAAGATATCCTTCTTCTTCTGAATCTGCTATATCAATAGCCTCTTCAAGATATAAAATTTTATCTGTTATAGCTTCAATAGGCTCTATTACATCATTAAGTCTGTTTTTTTCCCTTTGAATCTCCTTTATTTTATCCAAATCCTGCCATATTTCTTCCTTTTGAAGCTCTGCTTCTAAACTAAGTAATTTTTCCTTAAGATTGTCTATTTCAAAGACAACCTCTTAAAGAAATAATTTTTTCTTTTATTTCTTTTAATTGAGTCTTTAAATCTTCACATGTAACCATTTTTTACCTCCTATGCTTAAATTCCATAATACAAAAATCAAAGAAACAACAATGCAAATATATGCAAAAATATCTCCATATTTAGTGTAAAAACTCATTTTTTCATTCACAAAAATATCTTCAACTAAAAAAGTCCTCTCAAAAAGCCTTGTCTTTTTTACAATTCTACCTTTGCTGTCTATATATCCAGAAATACCTGAATTTGCTGCCCTAACTAAGGGCTTTCTGTTCTCTATGGCTCTAAATACTGCCATTGAAAAATGCTGATAAGGACCTGAAGTGTTTCCAAACCATCCATCATTTGTTATATTGACAATAAAATTACCACCTTTTTGATAAAATTTTCTTACCTGACTGGGAAATATGCTTTCATAGCATATTAAAGTAGAAAACTTTCCAAATGGCGTTACTGCAACATTATAGTTTTCACCAGCCTTGTAATCTCCTACTCCAACGGTAAGCTTATCAATGAAAAATAAAATTTTCCTTAGAGGAACATACTCACCAAATGGTACTAAATGTATTTTATCATAATAATAAGCAATAACTCCATTTGGATCAAGCAAAACCGAGCTATTTGTAAATTTATCGGGCTCTCTTTCCATGATGCTTCCGAATAAAAGATAAATATTTTCATTTTTTACAAAATAGATTAAATCGTTGGTATAGATTTTATGTTTATCAAAAACAAAGGGAACAGCAGTTTCTGGCCAAACAATTAGGTCAGGATTAAAGGCTTTTGCCTTTAATGTTAAATTTTTATATATATCAATTATTTCTAAGATTTTCTTATTGTCCCATTTTATATCCTGTGGAATACTACCTTGTACTATAGCAACTTTAACAGAATGGTACTCATCAATTTCATTTAATTTTTTAAATCCGTACGAAATGCAAAAAATAAAAATGACAATAACAGTAATTGTACTTGTAATGATGGGATAATACGGTAAAAGCGGAAAGTTTGTCTTTTGTCTTTTAAAAATTAAAATATCAAAGACAAAACAATTAAATAAAACAACAAGAAATGATACACCGTAAATTCCAGTTATATCTGCAATTTGTGAGATTAATAAAAATTTATACTGACTATATCCAATCAATGCCCAAGGAAATCCTGTTAAAAGATAATTTCTTAAAACTTCTAATGATACCCATATGAACGGAGCATAAAAGGAAGTAGGTAAGTTAGTTTTTAGTAATGCCTTGTAAATTAAAGCAAAAGCCATTACATATAAGGATAGATAAATGGATAAAAGAATAACTACTAAAAAACTGAATAACAAAGGTACAGAGCCATAATAATATAGGGAATGATAAATCCAATAGACATTTCCCAAAAAATAAAATGTTCCGAATATTAGTCCACCCTTTTTAACTGTCTTATAATCAGAGGCATTATATAAAAAGTAAAAGAAAGGTAAAAATGCTATCCAAGCAAGTGGAAATAAATCAAATGGAGCAAAGCTTAAAATCAAAAAAATGGCTGATACAAAACATAAAAAGTATTTTTTCAATGAAGAAATAACAGTATTTTTTATGTCGTATATAATCTCTGGTAAAAGCATTAGATATTTATGTTATCATAAATCTTAAAGTTATGGTTACTATATGTATAATTCCTGCAAGATATGCATCAACAAGATTTCCCGGCAAACCCCTTGTTCACCTCAGAAATAAGCCAATTATCCAGCATATCTATGAAAGAGCGAAAAGTGCTAATCTACTTGATGAGGTATTTGTTGCAACAGATGATATAAGAATTTATGAGACCGTGGAGTCCTTTGGCGGCAAAGCAATTATGACCTCTGCCCATCATCCCTCAGGCACAGACAGAATTGCTGAGGCAGTTGAAAAATTAATTAAAGATGGATACAATTTGAAAGAGGACTCTATAATAATTAATCTTCAAGGAGATGAACCTCTTATAAAACCAGAAATGATTGACCAACTCGTTGAACTAATGAAATCTGGCAAGGAATTTATCGGAACCCTTGTAAGACTTATTGATAATATTGAAGAATTTAATAATCCCAATGTAGTAAAGGCTGTATTTGATAAAAATGGATATGCCCTTTATTTTTCACGCTCGCCAATTCCCTATGACAGAGTCAGAGCTGAAAAATGCTCATCCTGCTATAATTTTATGTATAAACACATTGGGATTTATGGCTATAGATTGAACATTCTCAAAAAATTTGTCAGTCTTGCCCCATCTACCCTTGAAAAAATTGAAAAACTTGAGCAATTAAGGGCTCTTGAGAATGGAATTAAAATTAAAATAGCAATTACGCAATATGATTCAATTGGAATAGATACACCTGAAGATTTGGAGGTAGCAGAAAAATGCCTAAGTATATCTTTATAACTGGCGGAGTAGTTTCGGCTTTAGGAAAAGGAATTGCAGCATCAGCAATTGGTGCACTTCTTGAGGCAAAGGGATTTAAAGTGACTATTCAAAAGCTTGACCCATATATCAATGTTGACCCGGGAACTCTCAGTCCCTTTGAACATGGAGAAGTTTATGTCACTGATGATGGATGTGAGACAGATTTAGACCTTGGACACTATGAGAGATTTACCCATCTTACAACTTCCCATGTCAATAATTACACATCAGGAAAAATTTACTTCAATGTAATTTCAAAGGAAAGAAGAGGTGATTATTTAGGTCATACTGTTCAGGTTATTCCCCATGTTACAGATGAAATCAAGTCAGCAATTAAGTCCGCAGCAGGAGATAATGATTACGATATAGTTATTGTTGAAGTTGGAGGAACTGTTGGTGATATTGAAGGACTACCATTTCTTGAGGCAATAAGGCAGATTAGATACGATGTAGGAAGGGAAAATGTGCTATATATTCATCTTACCCTTGTTCCCTATATAAAGAGCGCAGGAGAGCTAAAAACAAAGCCAACCCAGCATAGTGTCAACAGTTTAAGGGCTATTGGAATTCAGCCAGACATTTTGCTTTGTAGAGCTGACAGACCCATTCCATCGGCTTTAAAGAAAAAAATAGCCCTCCACTGCAATGTTGATTTAGATGCTGTGATTTCAGCCCACGATGTTGAAACAGTATACGAAGTTCCTCTTAATTTTAAAAATGAGGGACTTGACCTTTTAATTGAAAAGAAATTATCCCTTCCTCACAGAATTGGTGACTTATCTCAATGGGAAGAAGTAGTTGATAGAATCAAAAATCCAAAGGATGAGGTTAATATAGCAGTAGTTGGAAAATATGTAGGATTAAAGGATTCTTACAAGAGTCTTACAGAGGCTTTAATTCATGGAGGAATTGCAAATAATACTAAAGTCAATATTCTTTGGGTTAATTCAGAGGATATAGAAAAAAATGGAGCAAAGGAGTATTTGGAGCACGCCCATGGAATTTTAGTTCCGGGCGGATTTGGTTCACGAGGTATAGAGGGTAAAATTGAGGCAATAAGATATGCGAGGGAAAATAAAATTCCCTTTTTTGGCATCTGTCTTGGAATGCAATGTGCTGTGATAGAGCTTAGCAGAAATCTTGCAAAACTTAATGCCAATTCAACAGAGTTTGACCCTGCTACAGAAAATCCTGTTATTTATCTGATGGAGAGATGGTTTAATCCCAGAACTGGACAATATGAAATTCGTTCAGCAGAATCACAAAAAGGTGGTACAATGAGACTTGGAGCTTATTCATGCATTATAAAGGAAGGCACAAGAGCCTATGAAGCATATAAAGTCAGAGAAATATCAGAAAGACACAGACACAGATATGAGTTTAATAATAAATATATTCCAATCCTTGAAGAAAAGGGAGTTGTCTTTAGCGGTACTTCTCCAGATGCACAGCTTGTTGAAATTATTGAGTTGAAGGAGCATCCTTGGTTTTTAGGTTGCCAGTTCCATCCTGAATTTAAATCAAAACCCTTTAAGCCTCATCCATTATTCAGAGATTTTATAAAAGCCTCTTTGAGGGAAAGAAGAACACTCTTTAGTTTTGTTGAATAAAAAAAAGCGGGGCTTTTTAGCCCCGCTTGGTCTTCTAAGTTTAGATTAATCTACAACCTGCTTCTCTCCGTACTTGTCAAATACTACCTTTTCCTTTACAGTAATAGCTATTTTGTATAGTACTGTTATAACGAAAGCTCCTACTGACCAAACTCCTGCTGCAACGAGAAATTCGTTCAAAGCAATCCATGCCTCGGTTATTCTGTCAAATGGATTTGGAACAAAACCACTCACTACAAAGGCAAATCCCTTATCCATCCAAATTGATACGAATATACATATAGCACCTATGAGTTTTGTGACATTCCATTTTCTAAGGGGTGGGAATATGAAAATCAAAAGCCCTGTAAAGGCTAAAAGTGTTGATATAGCCATCCAAGTTACCAGTCCATTGTGTCCCTCATATCCAAAATAGAGGTATTTTAATGGAACCATGTGGTCTGGTATCTGGCTGTAGAAAGCTGTAAAGAATTCAAGTCCAATGAAGAATAGGTGAATGATCAACGCATAGGTGGCAATTTCTGCAAGTTTATTAATTGCCTGCTGTCCTGGGTCAAACTTAGATATTTTTTTGATTATCATGCTGAGAATAATAAGAAGACAAGGACCTGCAGCAAATGCGGTTGCTAAAAAGTGTGCAGCCTGAAGAGCTGTCATCCAGTGGGGTCTTCCTGGAAGACCTGCATACAAGAAAGCAGTAACTGTATGGATTGAGGGAGCCCATAAAATCGCCCAGTAAATAAATGGTTTAATCCATTTTGGTGGTGGTGCCTGTTTTTTCTCTGCATGAAGAATTGTCCAACCACAGAGAAGATTAAGAGAAAGATAAGTTATAAGAACCACCATATCCCAAAATATGATTGAATGAGGTGTTGGATGAAGAATAACATTCCAAACACGAGATGGTTGTCCCATGATGACAAAGACTGAGAGCATTGCTATCAGAACGCATCCAACAGCAAGAAACTCACCCATTATAGCCATTCTTCCAAAGATTTTATAGTTATGGAAATAATATGGAAGTACTACCAGAACTGCTGAAGCGGCAACACCAACAAAGAATGTTAACTGACCAACATGAAATCCCCAAGTAACATCTCTGCTCAGTCCTGTTGTAAAGGCAGCTCCTATATGGTGTTCCCTTATCCAGCATATAAATCCTATAAGAATCATTGTGGCTAAAAATGATAGCCATATCCAGTATCTTGGTCTACCTTTTAACGCTAAATCAAGCATGTTTTACCTCCCCTAAATTATGTAGAAAACCATAGGTTGTGTGCCAAGTTCTGGTCTTCTTCTGATAACCATGTTTTCAGAAAGAACCTTTCTTATTTCTGAATTAGGGTCTGCCAAATCTCCAAAGATTATCTTTCCTTCAGATGCCTCAACACAGTATGGAAGAAGTCCCTTGTCAATCCTCTGATTGCAGAATGTGCATTTCTCAACAACTCCAAGGGTTCTTGTTGGATACTCTGGGTTAACCTCTTTTAAGTAATCTCTTGGTGGAAGGAAGTTGTAATTTCTTGCTCCATAAGGACAACCTGCCATGCAGAACTTACAACCTATACAGCGATGCATATCCTGCATTGTTATGCCATCAGCTCTTTTGAAGGTTGCTTTAACAGGACATACTCTTACACATGGTGCATTGTCACAGTGGTTGCAAAGGAGTAAAAACTTCCTTTCCTTTACTTCCTCTGAAATATAATGCTCTGCTGTACCGGGGAAGGAGTGTTCATAATCCTCTGTCCATATCCATTTTATCTCATGAAGTGGGTCTACAATTTCTGGGACATTATGGGCTTTGTGACATGCTTTAATGACTTTATCAAAGTCTTGCTGTGTTTTGAATTTTCTTGTATCAATTGCCATTGCCCATCTTTTACCCTTTAGAGCATTGATGTCCTTTAAAACCTCTTTGCCAGGTTTTTTTTCAAATGCATTGATACTTACAGCTCCTAAGCCAATAAATGATGCAAAGGCTGCTATTTTTAGAAATTCTCTTCTGTTAATCATTTTAATCCTCCCACCTTAGGCTCAATATGACAATCCCAGCAATAGGGTTTAACATTCACATAGTTGTGGCATTCATCGCAGAACTTTTCTTTATTAGAATGGCATTTCATACAGGTATTCTGGAGGCTTATATTCCACTGCTTACCATCGGAAGCTACATAAACTCTTTTGCCTTCCCTTGTTGCATAATCTTTCCATGAATAGAGAATTTTTATATGTGCCTCTCTCATATACTGTTTTGACTCAATGCACTGTTTCTTATCCATCTTCTGTATTTCTGGAGTGTCAATATTAGGCTGAGGCTTGATGTACTCTTTTCCAATACTCATTGTAAAAGGCAGAGTCACTATTATTACAAAAACTACTAAGCCAAGAGTTATTTTCCATCCATCATACATTTTACTGTTCCTCCTTTCCTGGCAGTGGCTCCATCCTTAAATTCATTGTTCTTTCTTTTTCACCTTTCATAATCATTGCATTAGCAACAAGCTCTGTAACTCCAGTAACTCTGACGCCGGGTACCCAGTAATCCATCAAAGGTGGTAGAGTTGCTCTGTCAATTGCACAAATGTTTGCGAGCATATTTACACCAAATTTTTCGTGGACATATCTTACTGCATTTGCCCTTGGGAATCCTCCTCTCATTCTGAGTTCCATTATTTCTCCTGCATTAAGCCCAGAACCACCACCACAGCAGAATGTTTGTTCTCTTATCGTTTCATCAGGCATCTCATAGAAATGGTTACATACATTTTTAATAATATATCTTGGCTCTTCAAAAATACCCATTCCTCTTGATGGATTACAGGAGTCGTGGAATGTCACTATCAGATTGTCATTGCGGGACTTGTCAAATTTTAAAACTCCATGTCTAATCAGATCAGCTGTAAACTCACTTATGTGTACAATTTTATTGGATTTTGCATTTTCAAACTTAGTCCCAGTAATAGGAGATACAGGCTCTTCAAGAAAATCTACAGGTCCATACCATGTATTGTGATACTGGTGCCAGACTCTCCACATGTGTCCGCATTCACCACCGATTATCCATTTTACCTTTAGTCTCTTTGCTTCTTCGTATATTTTTGTATGAAGCCTTTTTGCCATCTCCAATGAAGTAAAGAAACCAAAGTTTCCGCCTTCAGAGGCAAAGGTGCTCCATGTATAGTCTAAACCTATTTCGTGGAATAGCATCATGTAGCCCATAGCATTATAAATTCCCGGGTCAGCAAAAAGGTCTCCAGATGGAGTTACAAACAGAATCTCAGCACCTTTTTTATTTATTGGTGGTTCAATCTTAATTCCAGTTATTTCTTCAATATCATTGCACATGAATTCAAGGGTTGATTTCATTGTATGGGGTTCAATTCCAAGATGGTTTCCTGTTCTGTAACAGTTTGCAACAGGTCCTGATATCCAGTCAGTATTTAAGCCCAAGAGATTTAAAAGTTCTCTTGCAATGATAGTTATTTCTGCAGTATCAATTCCATAGGGGCAGAAAAGGGAACAGCGTCTACACTCTGTGCACTGATAGAAATAATACCAAAGCTCTTTAAGAACATCAAGATCAAGGTCTCTTGCTCCGGCGTATCTACCAAAAAGCTTTCCGCCTGAAGTGAAATATTTTCTATAAACAGACCTGAGAAGCTCTGCTCTTAAGACAGGCATGTTTTTAGGATCACCTGTGCCGATAAAGAAGTGGCATTTATCAGCACAAGCTCCACATCTTACACAGATATCCATAAAAACATGGAAAGTTCTGAATCTCTCAAGTCTTTGTTTGATTCCTTCAATAACTATCTTTTTCCAGTCCTCAGGAAGTTTCCAGTCTTCATCAGTTACATGAAAATCTCTCGCATTAGGGAAATCCACATAGGCAAGGTTTTTACCCTTTGCTCCATAACAGTAAAATCCTTCCTTAAACTTTACAGGTAAAGTATCCATCCACCATTTGGATGGCATTTTCTTTAAATTAACATTTGAAATTAATTCATCAGGTCTTGGAAGTCCCATGGTCTCACTCCTTTTCTACTGGTATTCCAGCTTTTTTCATTTTTTCTCTAAATTCATCTTCATATTCTTCATAATGACGATGTTTCACAGGATAGTCCCAAGGATTCACATGTCTTTCCATTCTGTTGTTGTTTGCCAGATTCCTCGTAGGGCTTAAGAAAACTCCACCCATATGCATTAACTTACTGAATGGGAAGTATGCAAAAAGAACGCTTACGAGGAACAGATGAATATAAAATAGGCTACCTACTCCTTCAGGAACTTTTGGTTTAAGATATGCTAAACCTAATGTGAGCTCTTTAATAGCTGTTATATCTACCCTTGCAAAATATCTCATCAGTATGCCTGTTGCAATAATACCGATAATGAGGAAAAGCGGGAAATAGTCTGATGGAAGAGATATGTATTTAACTTGAGCATTGAAGATTCTTCTTCCAAGTAAATAAAGCAGAGTTGCTGCTATTATGACATCTGTCATATAAAGCATAGGAAGTCCGATCTGCCAGAAAGAATCCACTGAATCAATTATAGAGATGCACCATGGAGTTTGAGATAAAAAGAACCTTAAGTGTCTGATAAGTATGATTAAGAATGAGTAATGGAAAGCAATAGCTCCCAACCATAACCACTTATTTGAACCAACATAAAGTTTTCCATTCATGATTTCAGCTTTTGTATTTCTGAAAAGGGACCTGAAAAAGAATATTTCAAAGAACATTCTCAGCGCCACACCCCAAGCGGTTGCAGGATTGTCAATTTTGCTATACTTAATCCAAGGAAGAGAAAACTGTTGTCCTGCGGTTGTTGGTATTCTGAATGGAACAGGAGACTTACCCCATTTAATTACTCTGAGTATAAAACCTATGACGAATACAATAAAGGCTACATAGGGAAAAACAACAGCGAATAAGCTGTCAAGTCCTAAAATATCCGTACCAATGTAGGCAAAAAGGATTAAACCTAATACTATTATAAAAGCTAATCCTATACCCATCTCACCCTACCTCACTTTTAATTTTTTAATTTGGTTTCTTCTGTTTTTTCACTAACTTCAGATACAATGTTCCATTTTTTGAGGACCCACCATGTTCGGTCAATCAGCTCTTTAGCTTTTAAATCGTAGATTTTTTCTCTGTACTTCATGAAAATATCAAAGGCAATTAGTGATAGAGAGTCTATTCTTGATAAAAAGTCCAATAACTGAGATGAGTTCAGCTCTTTCTCAAGCTCATCCTGAAATGCTTTTTTGATTAAAAATACGAATCCAATCGCCTGAGAAGGAGTGAATTCTTGAACTGCTCTTATTCTGATTATTTCCTCTAAAGGCAAAAGAAAACTTTCCACAGGTTCTTCATTGATTATTTTGTCCACTATCTGTTCAATAGCTTCCCTTAAAGTATATCCCACAGGATTAGTAAATTGTTTAGAATATTCTTTTAAAAAAGGTTGACTTTCTTCAGGATATGTAGCAATTGTAAGTTCAAAGGATTTGTTAATTATTTCCTTTCTTTTTTTCGAAAGAAAGTCTTTAATAGACATGCCTCTCTCCTCTAAATGTTTTTTTTTATCCCCCCTTTCCAAAAATAAGAAGGGGCAGTTTCCTGCCCCCTCTTAAATGAAATTATACGCATCCTGTTGGCTTTGGAAGTCCAGCGTATCTACATGCTTGTTTTGCTGGTCCATCTGGGAATAGGTTGTAGAGATACTTTGTATTACCCTTTTCAGGACCAAACATCTTAGCCATTTCTTTGACAAGAATTTTGATCATTGGTGCAATTTGATACTTCTGATAATAGTCTCTCAAGAAGTTAATTACTTCCCAATGTTGCTCTGTTAATGTAAGTCCGTCTTGTTGAGCCATATACTCTGCAAGCTCAGGTGACCAATCATCAAGATTTTGGATGTAACCATCCTCGTCCAGCTCAATCTGCTTTCCCTTAAACTCAATAAATGGCATTTTACTACCTCCTTTTTGTTTTTTTGCAAATATTTTACCTACTTTTATAAAAGAACTTCAAGTATAAAAGAACTTCAGGTGTAATTTACTCTAAAGTAAGCTTTACTCCAAAGTCAAATAAGTTTCGTTTATAAAGTTATAAAAATTTTTCTGCTCTTGATGCCTTAAGTTTGATTATATTGCCCTTGTTGTAGACAGAGACCATTGTGTCTAGTATTTCTTCAGCCACAGGCAATTTAATTTTAAGCTTTTGAATGAGAATAGATGTTAGCGCTTTTATTTCATCCTTGTCATGTTTAAGAAGGCTTTCTAATTCAGAGGTTTCAATTTTTATATAATCAGTAATGTTGATTTTCTTAGACAGCTTTATCATACTCCTTAAAACGCTCTCAAGAAAGCTTTCTTCTTCTCTTTGTGACCATAAAATCGGAATTATATCTTCAAAAAGTGATGGTTCTGCAAATACTATTTCTCCAATCAACTCCGCAGCTCTCCAGCCTATACCTCCAGATTCATCAGTCATTGACCAAAGAAGTTTTCTTATTGTGTTTCTCAGAGGGTCTATACTGTCTGCTTTTACATAGGCTTCTGCTATATATCCCATTGCTTTAATTGCTTTCCATGACATAGGATTTTCTTTGTCATAGGATAATGCAATAATCCAGCCAAAGACATTTGGATTTTGCAATGAAGCTGTTGCAATGGTTTCAAAATCTTCTCTTTCTAAGAGGGAAAGAAAGTCTTTTTTTGAAATTTTTATCTTTTCTTTCATTTCTTTGTTAAGTTTTCCACCCATTGCCTTTATAAAGAAAAGCTTTCCCTGAAATGGAGAATATTTTGCATAAATATATTGATGAAGCCTGTAATCATAGTCTCTTTCCCTTATTTCAAAATTTTTTCCTAAATCAATATTTTCAATTCCCGATGGTGAGGCAAGAAACATTGCGTCAACAAGAGCTTCTCCCTGATTGTGTCCTGTAGGTTCACAAACATATATTGCACCACATTCGCATTTTCCATACATTATTTCTCCAAATTCAGTATCTTTATCCTCTGGTGGATTTATTATCCTTCCGCAAAAAAGACATGTTGGCAACTCCCTATTTGCCATTTTTTACCTCCCTATAGGCTTTTGCCATTTTTAAAATACCCTTTACCCATTCCTCGCATCCAAGTGCATGGACATGAACATAAGTTCCAAGCGTATTCTTATAGCATGCACCATCTAACTTTTCTATTATTCCTTCGCCTCGCGTCATCAAAAAGCTCATCTGTGGCAATGTTTCATATTCAATTACCTTTGAATAGTGAAACTCGTGTCCCTTTATCTCAACTCCTTGTTCATAAAAGGGATTTGGCTCTGAGACTTTTGCTATAACATATCCGTGTGCCTGAGGTTTTTTAAACATCTTTAACCTAAATGGAAAAATGCCTGCCATAGGAAATTCGCCATGCTCGGTGATAAGGCTTTTGCATAAATACATAAGTCCACCGCATTCCGCATAAATAGGCAGACCCTCATCAGCTTTATTTTTTATATCTTTCATTAATTCTTGGTTGTTGCAAAGCCATTTTACATGGGTTTCAGGAAAGCCTCCACCAATGTATAAAGCATCTATTTCAGGAAGGGCTTTATCCTGCAAGGAATTGATTATCACTACTTCTGCTCCATGACGCTTAAGCTCTTCAATATTTTCCTCGTAATAAAACTGAAATACTCTATCCCTTATCACACCTATTTTTAATCCATATCCAGTAGGCTCTATTTCTGATGAATCATTGGTTGCAAAATCAATTTGAGGCGAGCTGTTTGCAATGTTTAAGATTTTTTCAATATCAAGATATTCTGAAGCTTTTTCTATAAAATGCTTTGCTTCTTCTTGCATTTCATGTTCCTGATGAGGCAAGAGTCCCATGTGTCTTTCAGGCATTTTTATATCCTTAAATCTTGGAATAGCACCAACAATTTCAACTGAACAGTATTTTGCTACAGATTCTCTTATCACCTTTTCATGCCTTGTATTTGCTATTTGATTTAATACAATGCCCTTTATTTCCACGTCTTTGTCAAAATTAACAAATCCATTAATCAATGCAGCCACTGAACGAGTCATTTTTGTGCAGTCTACAACAAGTATAACGGGGCATTTAAGAAGTTTTGCAAGCTCTGCAGAGCTAACAGAGCCTTCTGAGTCAATTCCATCAAAGAGTCCTCTGTTGCCTTCCACTACAGCGATATGTCCATTGGCTTTTTCTTTAAAGCTTTTAATAATTTTATCTTTTGGAATCATAAATGTATCAAGGTTATAACATAAATTACCAGAGAAAAGTGAGAGCCAGCCTGCGTCAATATAGTCAGGACCTTTCTTAAAAGGAAGGACATTAAAGCCCTGTCTTTTTAAGAGTGATATGGTCGCAAGAGTAACTGTTGTTTTTCCAGCTCCACCGCGGATTCCTGCTATGAGAATTCTTGGAAACATTTGACAGAAACCTCTCACCTAAAGTATCATGAAAATCTATGTATTTTCAAGAAATAATTTTTACACTCAACAAATACTGGGCAGATAAAGGATGTGTTATTCTCCAGCCCTATGACCTTGAGGTTGGAGCTGGCACATTTCATACTGCAACTTTTTTCAGGGTTTTAGGTCCTGAACATTGGAATACTGCCTATGTTCAGCCATGCAGAAGACCTACTGATGGAAGATACGGTGAAAATCCAAATAGACTTGGACAGTATTATCAGTATCAGGTAATCTTAAAACCTTCTCCTGAAAGCTCTCAGGAGCTTTATATAGAGAGTCTAAAGGCTTTGGGGATTGAGCCTTCAAAGCATGATATCAGATTTGTTGAGGATGACTGGGAGTCTCCAACTCTCGGTGCTTGGGGATTGGGATGGGAGGTATGGCTTGATGGGATGGAAATTACACAGTTTACCTATTTTCAGCAAGTTGGCGGTATTGACTTAAAGCCTGTCTCAGTTGAAATAACATACGGACTTGAGAGGATAGCCATGTATTTGCAGGAAGTTGAAAATGTTTTTGAAATAAAATGGAATAAAGAGATGACATATGGAGATATTCACAAAGTAAGCGAGATAGAGTTTTCATATTTTAATTTTGATTATTCAGATTCAGAGCTTATTAAGAAACATTTTGATGATTATGAAAGAGAAAGTCAAAGGCTTCTTAAAGTAGGACTTGTTTTTCCAGCCTATGAATTTTGTCTTAAATGCTCTCATTTATTTAATCTCCTTGATGCACGGGGAGTTCTTTCTGTGGCAGAGAGAACGAATTATATTGCTCGGGTAAGAGCCCTTGCAAAGGGTTGCGCAGAGGCTTATTTAAATAAAAAATACGGAGATATAAATGGGTAAGCTTCTTTTTGAAATAGGAGCTGAAGAGATTCCAGCAAGATTTATTCCTATGGCAATAGCCCAGCTTGAACAAAATTTGAAGAAAATTACTTCAGACAATAGAATTAATGTGCATTCAATAAAAACTTTTGCGACTCCAAGAAGAATTGCCCTATTGGCAGAGATTGCTGATGAGCAGGAATCGCAGGAAAAAACAGTATGGGGTCCGCCTGCAAATGTTGCCTTTGATGAAAATGGAAATCCAAAGCAGGCTGCATATGCCTTTGCAAATGCTCAGGGAGTTGATATAAAGGATTTGAAGGTGCTTCCTAAGGGAAAAGGGAACTATGTCTGCGTTGTTTTAAAGGAAAAGGCAAAGAAAACCGAAGAGGTTCTTCCTGATATATTAAAAAATCTTTTCTTGTCTCTTAATTTCCCTAAAATGATGCGATGGGGTTCTGGCTCTCTCAGGTTTGTCAGACCTGTCAAATGGCTTCTTTGTCTTTACGAAGATAGATTGATTTCATTTGAGATAGATGGAATAAAGTCTGATACCAAAACATCAGGACATAGATTTCTTTATGAGAGTGAACTGAACATTAAAAGACCTGAGGATTATGAAGTTAAATTGGAAGAGGCTTTTGTTATCCCTGATCAGGAAAAAAGAAAAAATATTATTGTCACACAGCTTAAGGAGCTTGCAAAAGGAGTCAATGGTGAAGTTTTCTGGGATGATGAGCTTCTTGAGGAAGTTACATATCTTGTTGAGTTTCCAAATGCAGTTCTGTGCAGTTTCTCCGAAGAGTATTTAAAATTGCCAGAAGAGTTACTAATTACCGTGATGAAGGACCATCAAAGATATTTTGCAATTACCTCATCAGGCAAACTGAAAAACTTCTTCATTGTAATAAGCAATACAAATTCTGAAAACGAAGAGAACATTAAGAAGGGTGCAGAAAGAGTAATAAGGGCAAGGTTTGAGGATGCAAGATTTTACTTTGAGGAAGACCTTAAAAAAGGTCTTGACCGTCTTCTTGAGCTTACAAAGGGTATTGTTTATCACAAAAAACTTGGAAGTTTGTATGATAAAACGCAGAGAATTATAAATATTGGCAGTAAAATTATTGAATTGATAGCTCCAGAAAAAACTGAGTCTTTTCAGATTGCAGCAAAATACTGCAAAGCTGATCTTGCAAGCGGAGTTGTTGGTGAATTCCCAGAACTTCAGGGAATAATGGGTGGATATTACGCAAAACACGCAGGTTTGCCTGAGGAGATTTGTCTTGCCATAAGGGAGCATTATCTTCCCAAAGGATTTAATGATGCCATTCCCTCAAACGAGATAGGATGTATCTTAAGCATTGCAGACAAGCTTGACCATATTTCTTCGTTTTTCTATCTTGGCGAAATACCTACAGGCACCGAGGACCCATTTGGATTAAGAAGAGCAGCAAATGGAATAATAGCGGTAATTTTAAATAAAAGATATCCTATTTCAATTCTGCAGCTTGTCAGTATGCTTGAATATGAGGATGATTTGAAGGAAAAAGTAGCTACCTTTATTGGACAAAGATTTGAAAGTTTTCTTGAAACCGTTGGATTTGATGTTAATCTGATCAGAACAGTTGCTGATATTGTTCTCACTCAACCACCCCATGAAATTGAACATAGATTAAACATTGTCAATGATTTCATTAAAAAGGAAAAATTTGAAGAGTTCTTTCTTGCTGTTAAGAGAGTTTCAAATATCATAAGGAACTATGAAAGAATGCCTCTTAATCAGTCTCTCTTTGTTACAGTTGAGGAAAAGGAGCTTTATCAAAAGATGAATGAAGTAAATGAAAAAATTAGCAAGTATATGGAAGAACATAAATTTGAGGAAGTCTTGGAAGAGCTTTTCAGCCTCACTCCAGTCATTAATAGATTTTTTGATAATGTCCTTGTAATGGACAAGGATGAAAATATAAAAATAAACAGAATTGCTCTTCTACAGCAACTTTCAGAAAAGCTGAAATCCGTTGCAGACCTTTCAAAGCTCTACTAAAAATTGCTTGCCAGAAGTTTTTGTTGTATCATATTATTATGACAAAACACTCGGAGGTTTAAAATGAGACTAAAACATTACTTTATTTTTTTATTTTGCCTCCTTTTCATTGTCTCCTGTACTGAACGGAAAGTTTACATGCCAACAGGAAAAGAATCTACAGATATAACACAAATGCAGGATAAATCTGAACAGGAAAAATTAAAAACAGAGGAAAAATTAACAGATGAAGACATGGTCAAATCTTCTAAAATGGCAGAAATTATTAAAAGACTTCAGGAAGAAATTGGAGATATTTACTTTGATTTTGATAAATATGATATAAGGCAGGATGCAATTCAAACGCTAAAGAAGGTTTCTTCAGCTTTGCAGAAGTATCCAAATCTTAGATTAATTATTGAAGGACACTGCGATGAAAGGGGAACAACGGAGTATAACTTTGCACTTGGACAAAAGAGGGCAAATGCAGCAAAGCAGTATTTAATATCGCTTGGCATTCAGTCTGCAAGAATAGATATAGTAAGTTATGGAAAAGAAAAGCCTGTTTGCACAGAGTCCAATGAGACTTGCTGGCAAAAAAATAGAAGAGCACACTTTGTGTTTATAGAGGAGGGCAAATGAAAAGATTTAAAATGATTTTATCTGGCATACTTATTTCAGCTTTTTCTGCAGGTTGTGTTTCAACTGGTGATTTTGAGCAAATGAAGGCTGATATAGCAAGACTTTATGTAGAAAATAATCAACTCAGGCAGGAAGTGTCGGAGTTAAAAACAAGAGTAGATAGAATGTCAGCAGACCTAAGCACAGCAATAGCTCTAAAAGAAGGACAGCTTACTCTTCTTTCTCAGACTCAGGATTATGTAAAGGAGCTGCAGAATTTAAAGGGAAGGTTTGAAGAGCATACATTCAATATTGATAAAAGATTTAAAGAGTTGAGTGATAAGATTGCTGAGTTGCAAACAAAGACTGTTCAACCACAGGCTCAAACTCAAGCTCAAAAAGAGCCTGAACAGGAGAAAAAAGTTGAAGCAGATGCGAAGATGCCTAAAGAATTATATGACTTAGCCCATGTTGACATTAAAGAGAAAAAGTATGCCTCTGCGAGAGATAAATTTCAGGAGATTATAAAAAAATATCCAGATTTTGAACTTATTCCAAATTGCTATTTCTGGACAGCAGAGGCCTATTACAATGAGAAAAAATATGAAGAGGCAATACTTGCTTATGAGGAGTTTTTAAAAAAATATCCAAAGCATGACAAAGCACCTGGAGCTTTGCTTAAGGAAGGAATGGCATTTTTAGAGTTAAAGGACAAAAAAACAGCAAAAGTGGTATTTGAAAGAGTAATAGAGAGATTCCCAAATTCTAAGGAAGCAGAAATTGCTCAGCAAAAGATAGCAGAAATACTAAAAAGTCAGAGTACTTCAACTAAATCAAAGCCAAGTAAGAAATCTTCAAGGACTAAAGAGAAAAAAAGCAGATGAAAGACAGTTACAAAAGAGCAATAAACTATTTAAGAATTTCGGTTATTGATAGATGCAATCTTCGTTGCATATATTGTATGCCAGAGGAAGGCATACAAAACTTGTTGCCCCACAACGAGATACTTAGTTATGAAGAGATTCTTAGAATTGTCAGAATTGCAGTAGATTTGGAAATATCAAAAATAAGAATTACAGGTGGAGAGCCTCTTTTGAGAAAAGATATTGTAGATTTTATAGCTCGACTTTCCAAGATAGAAGGAATAAAAGATATTGGAATGACAACAAATGCTATACTTCTCAAAAAATTTGCCAGACAATTGCATGAAGCGGGACTTAAAAGAGTGAATATAAGTTTGGATTCACTTGATGAGGAAAAATTCAAAAGAATAACGAGGATAGGTAACATAAAAGATGTTCTTGAAGGCATTGAAGAAGCTCAAAAAGTTGGATTAGAACCCATAAAAATAAATGTTGTTGTCATGAAAGGTATTAATGATGACGAATTGGAAAGATTTGTAAATTGGAGTATGGAAGTGCCTTATCAGATAAGGTTTATAGAATTCATGCCTGTTGGACCTAATTCATGGAAAAAGGAGCTATTTATCTCTACAGAGGAAATGAGGAAGATAATAGAAAATAAATTTGGAAAACTTGTTCCAGTTATGATTAAAAAATCAGGACCTGCAGAATACTTTACCCTTGAAGGAAACAAGGCACTTATAGGATTTATAAGCCCCCTGAGCAATCATATATGTAGCAGATGCAATAGATTAAGGCTTACTGCAGAAGGGAAATTGAGACCCTGTCTATTCTCAGACAGAGAAGTTAATTTAAAGAGTTTGTTAAGAAGTGGCGCATCCGATGATGAAATAAGAGAGATAATCATACAGACAATTCTTTCAAAACCTCAGGGTATCTCTGAAAATACAAAGCCCCAAAGAGCAATGTCCACAATAGGAGGATGATTTTTATTGGCTCGTGGATGGTGACTGGTGGTTGGTGAAATATTGTTATGAATAAGATTCCTGTTTCAGTTGCAATAATCACAAAAAATGAAGAAGACAACATCCGTGATGCCCTTGAATCAGTGAAAGACTTTGAGGAGATAGTGGTTGTAGACTCTTTTAGCACAGATAAAACTGTGGAGATTTGCAGACTCTATACAGATAAAATTTATCAGATTGAATGGAAAGGCTTTGCAGAACAGAAACAAATGGCGGTTGATAAGACTTCTTTGCAATGGGTTCTAATTCTTGATGCGGATGAAAGAGTTACAGAGGAGTTGAAGGAAGAGATTGTTGAAATTATTAAAAAGGGCGACAAAGACGGATATTTTATCCCGAGAAAAAATTTTTTCTTAGGCAAATGGATTAGACATAGTGGCTGGTGGCCAGATTATACACTAAGACTTTCTAAGAAAGACAAGGGTAGAATGGAAAATAGACTTGTGCATGAAAAAATTTCATTACAAGGTGAAGCAGGCTATTTGAAGTCACCATTGCTTCATTTTACATATAAAAGCATAGAAGAGTTTATTGAAAAAATGCAAAAATACTCCACCCTTTCAGCATTGGAAATTTTAAACAAAAAACCTTCAAAATATAAGGTGATTGTTAAACTAATTTTGTCACCCATATTTACCTTTTTTAAGATGTATCTCCTTAGGCTCGGCTTTCTTGATGGTTTAAGAGGATTTATTTTAGCCATTCTTTATAGCTTTTATTCCTTTTTAAAGTATGCTAAAGTGTGGGAAAAGGCATGGAAATAGAGAAATATTTCAAAATAAAATTTAAACAATCATGGATTGATGACCTTGCTGTTTTCTGGCGACTTCTCAAAGCTTACAGGCTAAGACTCCTTTTTGCCCTGCTGTGCAGTTTGGCAATTTCTGGGATAAATGGAGCAATTGCATGGTCTGTAAAACCAGCTATGGATCAGATTTTTGTAAAAAAATCAGAAGAATTTTTATATCTAATACCAATTCTGGTTGTTGTGCTTTTTACACTCAGGGGAATTTTTACATTTTTGAACAACTATTTAATGAATTCAATCGGTGCAAAAATAGTAAAGTTTGTCAGAGAAGCAATTTATGAAAAGCTTTTAAAACTTCCGATGTCATTTTTTTGTAAAGATACTTCTGGAAATCTGATTTCAAAGGTTCTCAATGATGTTGATTTACTTAAAGGCACGGTTTCCAATACAATCAAAGACTTTATTGTTGAAGGTCTTACAATTATAGCATTGGCATGTGTTGCTATATACAGAAGATGGGACCTTGCTTTACTTTCCTTCGTTGTAATTCCCCTTATGGTTTATTCAATGACAGAGCTTGGCAAGAGAATGAAAGATATAGGAATGAAAACAAGAATCAGAATTGCCAATGTAACATCCTTGCTGACTGAGACTTTGCATGGCATAAAGATTATAAAGGTTTTTACAATGGAAAATGACATGTTGAACAGATACAGAAAAGCTTTACAAGAGCACTACAGAAACATAATGAGGGAGGTAAGAACTGAAGAGTTTACAAATCTCCTGTCTGAGACAATTGCAGGAGTAGGTGTTGCAATAATTCTATTTTATGGTGGTTATTTAGTTGTCAATGACAAGATATCATCAGGAGATTTTTTCTCCTTTGCCACTGCAGTAGTGTTGATGTATACTCCCCTTAAGAGATTAAGCAGGGTTAATGCTTCTTTTCAAAGGGGAAGAAATGTGGTTGAGAGACTTCGTGAGATAATATTTGTTGAACATGAACCTGAGAAGGGAGTTGAAAGACAGATCAAGGGAGATATACTTTTTAAAAATGTTTACTTTAAATATTCCCTTGCAAAGGAACATACTCTTAAAAACATAAATTTTGAAATAAAAGCAGGAGAGACAGTAGCCATAGTTGGTCCCTCAGGAGCTGGCAAAACAACCATTGCAGACCTTGTAGCTGGATTTTGGTTTCCAACAGAGGGAGATATATTAATTGATGGTTTAAGCATTAAAGAGTATTCTTTACGATGTCTGAGGTCTCAGATAGCACTGGTTACACAGGATGTTATTTTATTTAACGATACAGTGACAAATAATATTAGATTCGGAAATATTCAGTCAACTCAAGAGCAGGTAGAGAGAGCAGCCAGAATGGCAGATGCCCATGATTTTATAATAAATCTTCCACAGGGTTATGCATCTTACATTGGAGAAAAAGGTGTTCTTCTTTCAGGAGGACAAAGACAGAGGATAACCATAGCAAGGGCAATATTGAGGGAGCCTAAAATTTTAATATTTGATGAGGCAACCGCATCTCTTGATACGGAGTCAGAGGAAAAAATACAAAGAGCCCTTGAACAGATGCGAAAGGGAAGAACAACAATAGTAATTGCCCACAGACTTTCAACAATTAAAAGGGCTGACAAAATTATAGTAATGGACAGAGGAGAAATAATAGAACAGGGCACTCACGAAGAACTTCTCCAAAAAGGTGGACTCTACAGTGAGCTTTGGAATTTACAACTGAAATAGAGTAATCTAAAAAATTACCTGTTTGACTATTTTGGCTGAAATATATTAGAAAAAACTATGAAGAAACATTATTATGCCTTTGGAGACTATCTTAAAGAAGTTTTTGGGAAAAAGGTTTATAAAGTCAATGTGGATGCAGGATTTACTTGCCCAAACAGGGATGGTACACTTGGAAGAACAGGCTGTATTTACTGCAATAATGCCTCCTTTAGACCAGCAAGCTGTGCTCCTTCCAAACCTCTAAAACAACAGATTGAAGATGGCATTGAATATTTAAAAGCAAGATACAAAGCCAAAGCCTTTCTTGTATATTTTCAGCCCTATACCAACACTTATGCACCTGTTGAAGTGCTTGAGAAACTTTACAGACAAGCTCTTTCCCATCCAGACGTGGTTGGACTTGCAATAGGAACAAGACCAGACTGCGTAGATGATGAAAAGCTTGAACTTCTTCAAGAGCTTAACCAGACTCATATGATTATTGTTGAATATGGTATGCAATCAATGTATGAAAAGACTTTGCAGTTTGTAAGGCGTGGGCATGACTATGCCACTTTCCTTAAGGCAGTTTATGATACCAATGAGAAGGGAATACTTGTTGGTGCGCACATAATTGTCGGAATTCCTACAGAGACCAGAGAAGAATCTCTCGCAATGGCAGATGAGATAAATCATCATCCAATCAAGTTTCTCAAAATTCATCAACTTCAGGTTGTAAAAAACACAGTTCTTGCCTCAATTTACAGCAAAGAACCTTTCCCAGTTTTTAAATATGAAGAGTATCTTGACTTTGTTGTTGACTTTATTGAAAGACTCTCTCCAGACATTGTTATTCAGAGGCTCTTTGCAACAGCACCTGAGGAGATTTTAATTGCTCCCAAATGGAACCGTTCCAAACAGCAGATTTTAAATGATATAAATAAAAAATTTGAGGAAAGAAATGCTTTCCAAGGTTCAAAGTGCACATTTGATAGGAATAGAGCCTTATGCTGTGGAAGTAGAAGTTGATATTGCAGAAAGAGGACTGCCCCAATTTAACATTGTTGGACTTCCTGATACAGCTGTAAAAGAGTCAAGGGATAGAATTAAGGCAGCCTTCAAAAATTCAGGATTTCCTTTTCCCCTAAAACAAATAACTGTCAACCTCGCACCTGCGGACTTAAAAAAAGAAGGCTCGTCTTTTGACCTTCCAATTGCAATAGGAATACTTTCTGCAGAGGGGCATATTCCTAAAGAAAGATTAAAAGATTTTTTAATACTGGGAGAGCTCTCTCTTGAGGGCAAAGTAAGACCAATAAAGGGAACGCTTTGCATTGTTTCAAGATTAAGCGAACAAAAGGGCAAAAAGGTTTTAATTCCGAAAAATAATGCCTATGAGGCAGGAGTAGTCACTTCAGTTGAAGCATATCCTGTTGAATCCCTTGCAGAGACTGTTGAGTTTTTAAAGGGAGACAGAGAAATAAAGCCATTTAAAAGCGATATTTCATATGAAAATGAAAGCTTGTATGAAGACCTTTCAGATGTGAAAGGTCAGTTTCAGGCAAAAAGGGCATTGGAGATTGTAGCTGCAGGCGGGCATAATCTTCTAATGATAGGACCACCGGGAAGCGGAAAGAGCATGCTTGCAAGAAGACTTCCCGGGATTCTGCCTCCGATGACCATTGAAGAGTCAATTGAAACAACCAAGATATACAGTGCAGCTGGGCTTCTTCCAGATGGAAAAGCATTGATTACTCAAAGACCATTCAGAAGTCCCCACAGCACAAGCAGTGATATCGCACTTATTGGCGGAGGACAAATTCCAAAGCCGGGAGAAGTATCTCTTGCCCATAACGGTGTGCTTTTTCTTGATGAATTGCCAGAATTTAAAAGAAATGTTCTGGAAGTAATGAGACAACCTCTTGAAGACGGATTTGTAACAGTTGCAAGAAGCTATGCAACAGTTGTGTTTCCAGCAAGATTTCTTCTTGTCGCAGCAATGAATCCTTGTCCATGCGGCGGATATGCAGATGAGACAAGACCTTGCACATGCACACCTGCAATGATAATGCGTTATAGGTCTAAAATTTCAGGTCCTCTGCTTGATAGAATTGACATCCACATTGAAGTGCCAAAGATTAAATACAGCGAACTCAGAGATGAAAGCTCAGGAGAGAGCTCAAAAACTGTTCGTGAAAGGGTTATTGAGGCAAGAAAAATACAGCTTCAAAGATTTAAAGGCGAGGGAGTATATTTTAATGCCCACATGAAAGCCAAACATCTGAGAAAATTTTGTAAATTAAGCGAAGACTGCCATAAACTTCTTCAAAATGCAATGGAAAAACTCGGGCTCAGTGCAAGGGCACATTCAAAGATAATAAAAGTTGCAAGAACAATTGCAGACCTTGAAGGTTCTCAAGACATTAAAATCCATCACATAGCTGAGGCGATTCAGTATCGTAGCCTTGAAAGAATGGGAATTTAAATTTATCCTTACTTGTGAGACTCTTAAATTTTATTATAAGTATCACAGTTTATTTTTTCGTTATCATAATCCTGTAGTTAGCCAGACGAGGCAATCTCTTCACTGCAAAAAGAGGCGAGATTACCTCGGGTCTAAACCTGTTGTGAGCCGAAGGGTAGCGACCACTCGCAATGTTCGCCTTTTTTTTCATCACGAGGCTTGCGAAAGCAAGCCGAAGTAGTCTCCCTTTATGCTTGATGAGATTGCTTCACCCAACTTCATCAATTTTCAGCCTTTAAAGATATCAAAAGCTTTATAATTCAATAAGTTATATCTTTTTTCATTCAATTTTGTAGTCTAATCTAATTTTATTATTTTTGCTTATTTATTCCCTTAAATATTGACTTTTTTGTCTAATTTTTGTATACTAATATAAAAAAGGAGGTAACTATGTTCGTAAAAGAATCTTGGTCAACAAAAAAAGGTAAAAAATACAAAACCTACGAAATATCTAAAGCTTACAGAGACAAAAAAACTAAAAAGGTTAGGCATGAAAAAATTGCCAATATCACTCACTTAGGTGAGCCTCTTATTTCCAAAATAAGGCAACTGCTTAAGTCACCTGAGAAAAAGGTTGTAGTGGACAAAGACAAGTTTTTTGAGGATGCAACTTCAGTAGGGCATATACTGTTACTGTTAGGATTTATGATGAAGATAGGGTTTCTGGGATGGTTAAGGCATTTTCCAAAGAAGGTAAGAGATTTGCTTTTGGCAGTAGTGCTTAACAGGATAATAGAGCCAAGGAGTAAGTATGCATCAGTGGGATGGATACGAAGAAGTGGTTTTATGGAACTGTTTGATTTAAGGGAAGAGGATATGCATGCAAATGAGATATACAGGGCAATGGACAAGTTGTATGAGAAGATGGATAATGTGTTAGATGATTTTTATAAGACGGGAGCACAAGGGACAAAGTTGTTGCTTTATGATATTACCTCAGTATACTTTGAGGGTCAAGGACCTCTGGGGCTTGCAAGATATGGATACTCAAGGGATGGGAAGCCCGATAAAAAGCAAGTATTGTTGTGTTTATGTTTGAACGAGAATAAATTTCCAGTGCATTTTGATGTTATAGAGACAGTTGTCAAGAATTTTGTGTCTCATGCGCAAATCTCATCTGAAACATTTGTTGAAGTTCATACAATACCCCACGAGATACAGCCATCGGTTTGCTCCATCTGCCTTTTCTTATTTTATCTACTATCACATATATAGCCACTGATGCAGTTTTCTCAGATTGAAAATACCCTCCAGAGTTTACCCTTAAGACTTCCAGCCTGCTATTTATATTCTCTACCGCATTCGTTGTATATATGTGCTTTCTTATCTCTTCTGGATATTTCTTGTAACAAAAATAATTCTCCTTCTTGCTATTTAGCATCTTTATATAGGCAGGATATTTCTTTTCAAATCTCTTTAGCACATCTTCAAATTCCCTGACAGTATCCTCATAATCGCCTATGTGTTTTATTCTGTTAATCTCTTCACTAAACTGCCTTGCATCAGCCTTTGACATATTTTTGTAAATATTTCTTTGCATATGAACAAGGCAAAGTTGATGGTCAGTTTGAGGAAATAAGGTCTTTACAGCCTCACTAAGCCCTGGAAAATCATCAGAGACAATTATCATTACTCTCCTCAATCCCCTGCTAATCAGATTGTTAAATATCTTGAGCCAATCTCCTTTGTTTTCTGAGCCAATAAAAACATAATACCCATACAAATCTTTCTTCATCTGTATATATATCCCTAAAACCGTATAGATGACTGCTTTACGAATTCTTCTGCTTTCATCCTTCATCTCTGTATGATATGCATCACAAAATAGGGCAAAACAATCAGAAGGCAGTTCTCGGCTTACTAATTCTTTTGCTTTACTGTATAACTCCTCTTTTAACTCCTCTATTTGCTCAGGAGAATATGGAAGATTCATGCTTTTCTGGAAGACTTTTGATTTTTGATGGAGAATAACTCTACAGAATCAGATTTAGGATGAAATCCTCAAAATCTTTGTCAAATCTTTTCCAATGAGGTGGTAGCACTGCGGAGCGAAATCTTCCCTGTCTGTGTCTTGGCACTGACAAATTTAAATTTCCAAACATACATCCGAGCTGTCTTTGATAAAACCCATTTGATTTGTTGTCAGAGTCTGCCTCTACAAAAAAATCTCTTTCTTTCTTCATCAATAAATTAAAAAGCATCTCAGCTAAAACTTTAATGCTTTCCTGAGGTGGCATCTCTGCAATTTCTTTAATAAAATTTTCAAGCCCAAACTGCCTTATCACTTCCCATTCCTCCTTTTTTAAGGTTATTCCATAAATTGTTTTTTTTGTGCTATTATTCTTTTTAGTTCCCATTTTCCTCTAATCCAAAAAATATCTGCACAATAGACACAATTTTATTATAACTTCCCATTGGAAAGTATACTTAAAAGGGGCAGGGAGGCATTGGAAAAAGTAAGGCAGATGGTAGAAAGAGGAAAGCTAAGAGACAGGGAGAAAATACTGAGGAGGGCGCAGAGGAAACTGACAAAAAGTGGAGCTGAGAATTATTATGATTTCAGATACGAAGAAGGCAGATTTCAGATAATAGCAAAGCAAGAAGCTATAAAGAAGGCATATGATATGTGTGGGAAGTATATTTTGCAGACGACATTAATGAAGGAAGAAGATGAAGAGATAGAGAGGCAGTATAAGGAATTACAGACAGTGGAGGATGCATTCAAGCAGTTAAAGGATTTTGTAGAGATAAGACCGATATATCATTATAAAGACAGGAGAGTAAGGACGCATATATTTTTATGTGTGGTAGCCCAGACAGTGTTAAACAGGCTAATGGATGAGTTGAAGGAGAAAGGATGGTTAAGGGAGAGCAAAGAAAACAGTCTGAAGAAGTGTTTGGACAAATTTTATGAGATAGGGATAGGAGGTTTTGAGATAGAGGGGGAGAAAATAAGGATTATGAGCAAAGCTAAGGAGGAACATAAAAAGATACTTAGAATATTGGGAGTAGGGGATAAGATTTTCAGAACTTACGAAAGTGCGAGAGAATTTTGTAGGCTAATCTAAAAATTATAACTCATTGATTTTAAAATTTTTTTATTCAAAAGTTGATGAAGTGGGGCTTCAGCATCCTGAAGGATGTCTTGCAATGACGAGTAGGAAGGATGGCTCTTAATAACAGATTAACAGGAAGTTTTATAAAAAATCACTCAATTTGGGTTACACTTAAGACGTAAAAAGTTAAACGTTATCACTTCTCATCTCTCACCACTCACTTTTCACATACACTTGCACATACACTCACATAATCTTTTTTTCTGGTATAATTTAATTAGTAAAAAATTTTCGAGGTGAATGCTATGAAAATCTTAATTTTATATTACAGTACCTTTGGAAATACCTATAAAATGGCAAAGTATATTGCAGAAGGTGTAAAGGAAGCTGGTGCAGAGCCGATTATAAGAAGATGTCCTGAGCTTATGTCAGAGGAGATTATCAAAGCAAGACCTGATATTCAGGCAGGAATTGAAATGCAAAAGGATGTGCCTGTGGTGAGCCTTGAAGACTTCAAGCAAGCTGATGGTTATGCATTTGGAACACCGACAAGATTTGGAAATGTTTCAGCTCAGCTTAAAAATGTGATTGACCAGCTTGGACCACTTTGGATGCAAAGAGTATTTGAGGGCAAACCTGCAGGAGTTTTTGTTTCAACAGGAACAATGCACGGAGGGCAAGAGACAACTATTTTAACATTCATGACTGTCTTATTCCATCTGGGCTGCGTTGTGGTGGGAGTTCCATACTCTGTTCCCGGATTATACTTAACAAAGGGAGGAGGCTCACCATATGGTCCTGGACATGTAGCAGAGGCTGAGAATAAAAGAGAAATTGATGAAAATGAAAAGAACATCTGCATAGCTTTTGGAAAAAGATTGGCAGAGATAGCAAAAAAGCTTAAAGGATAATTTACTTAAAAGCTACATCAAGAATCATCATTAGAGTAAAACCTGTTATCAGCCCGGCTGTTGCAAGGTCTGAATTGCCATTTCTTTGAGATTCAGGAATAAGTTCTTCTGCAGTTACAAAAATCATTGCACCTGCTGCAAAACCAAGAGCATATGGAAGAAGATTTTGCATTACTTCAACAAGCAACACTCCTATCAAAGCAAACAATGGCTCTACCAAGCCTGAAAGTTGTCCTATCATAAAGCTTTTTTTTCTACTAAAGCCTTCGCTTCTAAGTGGCATAGATATGGCAAAGCCTTCAGGAATA
Organism: Thermodesulfovibrio hydrogeniphilus; assembly: GCF_054657355.1. Taxonomy (NCBI): domain Bacteria; kingdom Pseudomonadati; phylum Nitrospirota; class Thermodesulfovibrionia; order Thermodesulfovibrionales; family Thermodesulfovibrionaceae; genus Thermodesulfovibrio; species Thermodesulfovibrio hydrogeniphilus. Next base: position 1,098,627 of record NZ_BAAHYW010000001.1, on the reverse strand, counting down.
TTTTGGATTCCTATTCCAACTGCAAGAACAACTGCAGAGAGAAGACTTACAGAGGAGGGTTCAAGTGTATGTGCTCCAAATGCTACTCCGATAGCCAGTCCTTCGGGAATATTGTGCAGAGTTACAGCTAAAACCAAAAGCGTGCTTCTTTTGAAAGTCGTTTTTATACCTTCCACTTCTGATGAAGGTGAATGAAGATGGGGAAGCACCATATCAATCAATCTCAAAAAAACTGCTCCTGTAATAAATCCAATTGAAGGTGGTAACCAAGATGGAACATCCAATTTCTGCGACATTTCAATTGATGGCTCAAGTAAAGACCAAAAACTTGCAGCAATCATAACGCCTGCAGCAAATCCAAGAGCTGTATCAAGTATCCGTCGGTTTACCTTTTTGAAAAACAATACCAACGATGCTCCCAATGCTGTTAATCCCCATGTAAAAATTCCAGCAAAAAGAGCCTGAACTGCAGAAGGAATTGATTGTGTATAGTTTTCCAACATTTTTTGATTATAATATAAATCATGGCAAAACCAAAAATACTTCTAAGCAGATGCTTTTGTGAAGCTGTAAGATACAATGGTGGAATCGTAAATGACGATTTTGTTGAAAAAATAAAGCCTTTTGTAGATTACATAACTGCCTGCCCAGAGGTTGAAATAGGGCTTGGTATTCCAAGAAAAAGGGTTATTATAGTTGAAGATAGCAATTCAAAAAAACTGATTCAGCCTGAAACAGGGCTTGATTTTACAGAACAAATGACTGAATTTATAGAAAAAAAGATTGCTTCTTTAAGCAGCATTGATGGTTTTATTCTAAAAGCAAAATCTCCTTCTTGCGGAGTTGGTTCAACCAAACTCTACAGAAATGGCTCTGTGATAGGAAAAACACACGGTTTTTTTGCTGAAGGCATCAAGAGAGCTTTCCCTAATATTCCACTGGAAGATGAAGGAAGGCTAAGAGATGAAGGAATAAGAAAGCATTTTCTTACAAGAATATTTGCCTTTTCTGAGTTTAGGGAATTTTATGGAAATCCTACTCCTAAATCTCTCGTTAATTTTCACTCTAAATATAAATATCTACTAATGACTTATAGCCAAAAGCATTTAAAGGAGCTTGGTAAAATTGTTGCAGATGGCAAGATTCCATTTGAAGAGAAAATTTTAAGATACAAGGCAATTTTTTATGATGCTTTTTTGAGAAAGCCTTCAGAAAAAAAACATGTAAACACCCTGATGCATATAATGGGACATTTTTCAAAAAAGTTAAACCAAAGGGAAAAAAGTCATCTTCTGGATTTAATAGAAAAATTCAAAAATGGAAAAGTCCAGCTAAATGTAATTACCGAGCTTTTAAAAAGCCTCTCCTATAGATTTGAAAACGAGTATATTTTGCTACAGAAATACTTGAGTCCTTACCCTGAAGAGTTAAATTAACTCAGCTTTAAAATTCAGCATCGCATCATGAGTATTCAAAACCTAAATTGAGCGATTCTTAACCGTCATTACGATAGTGCTTTATTACCCAAACTGAGCTCGCTTTTTTCCTCTCATATAACGGAAATTGCCACTCATTCTCAATGACACGCAACGGCAGATTAACCCAACTTCATCAATTTTCAGCCTTTAAAAATATCAAAAGCTTTATAATTCAATAAGTTATATCTTTTTTCATTCAATTTTGTAGTCTAATCTAATTTTATTATTTTTGCTTATTTATTCCCTTAAATATTGACTTTTTTGTCTAATTTTTGTATACTAATATAAAAAAGGAGGTAACTATGTTCGTAAAAGAATCTTGGTCAACAAAAAAAGGTAAAAAATACAAAACCTACGAAATATCTAAAGCTTACAGAGACAAAAAAACTAAAAAGGTTAGGCATGAAAAAATTGCCAATATCACTCACTTAGGTGAGCCTCTTATTTCCAAAATAAGGCAACTGCTTAAGTCACCTGAGAAAAAGGTTGTAGTGGACAAAGACAAGTTTTTTGAGGATGCAACTTCAGTAGGGCATATACTGTTACTGTTAGGATTTATGATGAAGATAGGGTTTCTGGGATGGTTAAGGCATTTTCCAAAGAAGGTAAGAGATTTGCTTTTGGCAGTAGTGCTTAACAGGATAATAGAGCCAAGGAGTAAGTATGCATCAGTGGGATGGATACGAAGAAGTGGTTTTATGGAACTGTTTGATTTAAGGGAAGAGGATATGCATGTAAATGAGATATACAGGGCAATGGACAAGTTGTATGAGAAGATGGATAATGTGTTAGATGATTTTTATAAGACGGGAGCACAAGGGACAAAGTTGTTGCTTTATGATATTACCTCAGTATACTTTGAGGGTCAAGGACCTCTGGGGCTTGCAAGATATGGATACTCAAGGGATGGGAAGCCCGATAAAAAGCAAGTATTGTTGTGTTTATGTTTGAACGAGAATAAATTTCCAGTGCATTTTGATGTTATAGAAGGCAACATATCAGATAAGGAGACAGTAAAGGGACTAATAAGTCAGTTAAAGAAGAGATACGACATCAAGGAGGCAGTATTTATAGGAGACAGGGGGATGGTGACATTACAGAATATAGAGTATCTTGAGAGAGAGGGGATAAACTACATATTAGCGATGAGATTTAGGGAAGCAAAGAAAATGGTAGTGCAGAAGGGTATACAGTTAGATATATTTCAGAAGGAGTTGCCAGTGACCATCTATATAAGTGAAGAGGAAGGGGTAAAGAGCAGATATGTACTATGTGGGTCTGAATACAGAGAAAGCCATGACAGGGAGACATTGGAAAGTATACTTAAAAGGGGCAGGGAGGCATTGGAAAAAGTAAGGCAGATGGTAGAAAGTGGAAAGCTAAGAGACAGGGAGAAAATACTGAGGAGGGCGCAGAGGAAACTGACAAAAAGTGGAGCTGAGAATTATTATGATTTCAGATACGAAGAAGGCAGATTTCAGATAATAGCAAAGCAAGAAGCTATAAAGAAGGCATATGATATGTGTGGGAAGTATATTTTGCAGACGACATTAATGAAGGAAGAAGATGAAGAAATAGAGAGGCAGTATAAGGAATTACAGACAGTGGAGGATGCATTCAAGCAGTTAAAGGATTTTGTAGAGATAAGACCGATATATCATTATAAAGACAGGAGAGTAAGGACGCATATATTTTTATGTGTGGTAGCCCAGACAGTGTTAAACAGGCTAATGGATGAGTTGAAGGAGAAAGGATGGTTAAGGGAGAGCAAAGAAAACAGTCTGAAGAAGTGTTTGGACAAATTTTATGAGATAGGGATAGGAGGTTTTGAGATAGAGGGGGAGAAAATAAGGATTATGAGCAAAGCTAAGGAGGAACATAAAAAGATACTGAGAATATTGGGAGTAGGGGATAAGATTTTCAGAACTTACGAAAGTGCGAGAGAATTTTGTAGGCTAATCTAAAAATTATAACTCATTGATTTTAAAATTTTTTTATTCAAAAGTTGATGAAGTGGGGTTAAAACATTGGGATTGTTTTTTAGTCCTTCATAAAGTTCCCGAATGCCTGAGAAATAAAAAAATCCTACAAGAAACTTAAGTTCCTCGCTTTTTTGAATTAAATCAATGAGGCGTTTTTTAAGGTTTTTGTATCCGCTGTTGGTGATAAAGTTTCTGAAGGATGACATTTTTTTATGTCACCTCATAAGCCCTAATTGTTTGATAATCTTTCAATCAAGGCATAGAGATAGTCTTGCATTTCTTGGGCAGAGAGATTGTCTGGAACAGTTTCGTTCAATATCATTGATTTGAACATTTTTCTTAAAAGCTCTGCTGGAGCTGTTTGCAGAATTTTGTCACCTATGCTTTCATTGTAATTATTGATCAGAAATGACTCTGTGTACCATAGTTCATTTGTCAATGGAATCATGCTTGAGCAGGATAGATGTTTTACTGTCTCAGGCACAGCGTTGTTGGCAATTAGGATTGCTCTTATGTCGTGGTTTAAAGATTGCAGTCCTTTAACAGCTGGATTTTGACCAAGTCTGTGCCTTCCTTTGGTAAGAGCAGAGAATCTTGTTATGTTAACGCCGGAGCAATAAATATGTTTGTTGCTATCAAGGGACTTGATTATAAAAAACATGAAATCATTTGCATATTGCATGAGCTATTCCTTTCCACAAACTTTGCAAGATGGGTCTTTTCTTGCCTTAAAGGTTTTAAATTCCTGTGTCAGTCCATTCCAGATAAGAAGTTTGTTTTCCAGAAGATTGCCAATTCCTACAAGATATTTTATTGCCTCTAAAGCTTGAAGTGTTCCGATAACTCCAGGTGTTGCTCCTACAACTGGAAATGTTTCCTTTGGTGGTGCTTCAGGGAACATGCATTTGAGACAAGGCGTTTTTGGTGAATGTATGAAACTCAGCATGCCTTGAATTCCATATATTGCGCCAAAAACAAGGGGAATCCCCTTTTTGATTGCCACTTCATTTAGGATATATCTTGTTTCAAGGTTGTCCATGCAGTCAAGTATTATTTGAGCATCTCCTACAAGTTCATATGCGTTGTCTTCAGTAATTTTCTCTGTAATCGGGATAACTTCCACATCAGGATTTAAGGCTGAAAGAGTTATTTTTGCTGAGAGGGCTTTATTAATTCCAATTCTTGAGGGACTGTGAAGGATTTGTCTGTTTAAATTTGTAATTTCAACGCTGTCAAAATCGCATATTATAATTTTTCCAACTCCTGCTACTGCAAGATAAATTGAAACAGGACTTCCAAGTCCACCTGCTCCTGCAATAAAAACTGTTGAGGATTTTAATTTTTTCTGTCCTTCCTCGCCCCAGCCTTCAATCATCATTTGTCTGTTGTATCTTAGGAAATCCAACCCATGACCTCCTTCATCTCTTTGAGCGTTTCTTCGGCGACTTTTTTTGCCTTTTTACAGCCTTCCTGCGCGATTTCAATAAGTAACGCTGGGTTGTCTATCAGCCTTTGACGGTTTTCCCATATTGGCTTTAGGGTGTCTATAACATGGTTAATCAAAATTTTTTTGCAGTCTATACAGCCGATTTTTGCGGTTTTGCAGCCTTCAGTGACTTCATTTTTTTCATCATCTGTAGAAAATATCCTGTGTAAGTCAAATACAGGACACTTTTGAGGGTCACCTGCATCACTTCTTCTTTTACGAGCTGGGTCTGTTACCATTGTTCTAAGTTTTTCAGTAACAGTTTTTTCATCATCGCTTAGATAAATTGCATTTCCATAGCTCTTTGACATTTTTCTTCCATCTGTGCCAGGAACCTTTGGAAACTGTGTAAGAAGGGCTTCCGGCTCTGGGAAGAACTCTTTTCCATAAAGATAATTGAATCTTCTTGCAACCTCCCTTGAAATTTCAAGATGGGGCACTTGGTCAACTCCTACAGGCACATATTTAGCTTTGTAGATGAGAATGTCAGCGGTCTGAAGCACAGGATAGCCTAAAAAGCCGTAAGAGTCAAGGTCCTTGTCTTTTATTTGTTCTTTTTTCTCTTTATATGTTGGCACTCTTTCAAGCCATCCAAGAGGTGTTATCATGCTTAGGAAAATGTGAAGCTCTGCATGCTGTGGAACTTGAGACTGAATAAATATGGTTGATTTTTGCGGGTCAAGTCCAGCTGCAATAAAGTTCATAAGAAGATCAAAAGTATATTCCTTTATCAGCGATGGATTTGGATAAATAGTTGTTAAAGCATGCCAGTCAGCAATAAAGAAAAAGCATTCATATTTATCCTGAATTCTTACCCAGTTTGAAAGTGCTCCGATTAAATTTCCCAGATGAAGTGGTCCGCTTGGCTGCATTCCACTTAAAACTCTATCCATATATCGCCTCCTATATCAAGCCAAAAGGCTGAATTCTTTCCTAAATCATAGACAGTATGGAATAAAAAATTTTAACAAGGGGTAATACAAAAATTCTTGTTAATCCTGTAACAATCATGAACAATACAATTATTGAACCGAAAGGTTCTATTCTCTCCATCATTTCAGCATATTTAATCGGTAGCACTCCCATAAGAATTCTTCCACCATCAAGAGGAGGAATAGGAATCAGATTAAACGCTGCAAGGATTATATTAATCATTATAGTTGCCTTTAAAATCAAAATGAGTGGTTCAAAGATAAAGTCTGGTATAATCCCCATCAAAGGAAAAGCTATCCACTTAATTAAAATTGTGCAGACTATTGCAACTAAAAGGTTTGCCATAGGTCCGCCCACTGCAGTTAAAGCCATTCCAGCACGGGGATTTTTAAAGTTGTATGGATTTACAGGAACAGGTTTGGCGTATCCGAAAACCCATTGTCCACTTGTGAGGACAAGCAACATAAATGGCATAATGATAGTGCCGAAGAGGTCTATGTGGGCAACAGGATTTAAGGTAAGACGACCAGCATATTTTGCCGTATTGTCTCCTAATTTGTATGCAATCCATCCATGTGCAAGCTCATGAAACACAATGGCTATCAGAATTGCTGGAGCTGAAATGATTATTTGTCTTATAATTCCTTCAAATTCCATTATTTTATCCTTATCATGACTTCATCTGGGTTGACCATGTCTCCCTCTTTTACATAAATTTCTTCAACAACTCCATCAACAGGTGAATGAATTTCGTTCTCCATTTTCATGGCTTCTACAATAACTACCGTATCACCAGCAGAGACTTTGTCGCCTTTTTTGACCTTTATTTTTACAACAGTACCCGGCATTGGAGATGTAATATCTCCCGGCTCGGATGCTCTTGGCCTTACAGACTCTTTTGGCTTAATCTCAACCTTACCTTCTTCGCTTGGAACAACTTCTTGAATGGATTCTACGATTACTTCTACGAGCTGATTGTTTACATAGAGATAATAAGGTCTCTTTCCATCTACCTTGTGTCCCTTTCCACCAACCTTTACATGATAAGATTCTCCATAGAGATTTATCATAAATTCCGTGGGTGCAAGGCTTGGCGTTGGTTTTGCTTCTTCCTTAGCTTCTATTTTAGCAGAAGGAAATTCCTCCTTTATGCCTTTTTCCTTAGCTTCAAGGAATTCAAGAAATACCTTTGGAAATAAGCAGTAACTTAGGACATCCTCATCTGAACGAGCTTTGTCTCTCAGTTCCTTTTTAGCTTTTTCAAACTCTGGCTCCAGTAAGTCAGCGGGTCTGCAGGTAATAAATTCTTCATCTCCAAGAATTTTTTTCCTTACCTCTTCGTTTACAGGAACAGGTGGTCTGCCATATAGTCCTTTAAAGTAGTTTTTTGTCTCAGTTGTAACCATCTTGTATCTTTCTCCTGTAAGAACATTAAGGGTTGCCTGAGTGCCAACAATCTGGCTTGAGGGCGTAACAAGGGGAGGATATCCAAAGTCTTCCCTGACACGGGGTATCTCTTCCATGACTTCCTTTATTCTGTGAAGGGAGTTTTGTTCCCTCAGTTGATTCACAAGGTTGCTGAGCATCCCTCCAGGTACTTGATAAACTATTACTTTTGGATCAGGTCCTATGTATTCGCTTTCAAGGGCTTTATATTTTTTTCTTGTTTCAAAGAAGTAATCAGCTATCTCATCAAGTAATTCCATGTTGAATTTTGGATCCCTTTCAGTGTCTTTTAGAATATGGCATACTGTTTCAAGGGGTGGTTGGGATGTACCACCAGCCATAGTTGATATTGCGCAATCTACAATGTCAACACCAGCTTCAATTGCTTTGATAGTTGTTGCAACAGCCATTCCAGCAGTGTCATGGGTATGAAGGTGAATTGGAAGGTCTATTTCTTCTTTTAGTTTTTTTATAAGATTGTAGGCGGTGTATGGATCAAGAAGTCCTGCCATATCTTTGATGCAGATTATGTGTGCTCCCATGTCCCTTAGTTTTTTTGCAAGGTCAACAAAGTAATCTATCGTGTAAATTGGACCAATCGTATAGCAAAAGGCAGCCTCAACAGTTCTTCCATATTTAAGAGTTGCTTCAATTGATTTTTCCATATTTCTTAAATCATTCAGGGCATCAAAAATTCTGAGAATATCTATTCCGTTTTCAATTGTCTTTTCAACAAATTTTTCTACAACATCATCGGGATAATGCCTGTATCCTACAAGATTTTGCCCTCTGAGTAGCATTTGTAATTTAGTGTTTTTTACAAGAGACCGAATTGTTCTCAATCTTTCCCACGGGTCCTCCCTGAGAAATCTCAAACAACTGTCAAATGTAGCTCCTCCCCAAACCTCAAGGGAATGGAAACCAACTTTATCCATCTTTTCAACAATCGGTACAATGTCTTCAAGCTTTAGTCTTGTTGCATGCAAACTTTGATGGGCATCCCTCAATGTTGTATCCATAATTTTTACTGGTGCTTTAATCATTTTACACCTCAATATCTATTGTTTATAGAGTATCTTTTGGCTATATCAAGCAGTTAGTAAACAATAATCACCGCAATAGGCGAACCACCAATTATCATTTTAAACTCTACTATGGGCAACAATGGCTGCTGAAAGTATAACGGCTAAATCAAATGGGTCTTTTTCTTCTGTATATAACAGTTTCTCAAGTCTTTCATCTATATATTTAGTGCTGAAATTTCCTTTTCGGAAATCTTCATCTTCCATTATTTTTATGTAAAGGGGGATTGTTGTCTTGACTCCTCTTATGATATATTCACTCAAAGCTCTATGCATTCTTCTTACAACCTCATCCCATGTTCTTCCCCATGCAACCAGCTTTGCAAGCAAAGAATCGTAGTATGGCGGGACATTGTATCCCTCAGTAACATGTCCATCAATTCTTATTCCAAATCCTCCGGGTGAATAGTAGGCTGTTACAACGCCGGTGGATGGCAGGAAATCGTTTAAAGGGTCTTCTGCGTTTATTCTGCATTCTATGGCATAACCATCAAGCCTTATGTCACTTTGCTTGATTGTGAGAGTTTCTCCTGAGGCTATTCTTATCATAGTTTGCACAAGGTCTATACCTGTTACTTCTTCAGTAATTGTGTGCTCCACCTGAATTCTTGTGTTCATTTCAAGGAAGTAGAAATTTAATTTCTCATCCACCAGAAATTCAACTGTGCCAACATTATCATATCCAACTGCCTTTGCAATTTTTATAGCTGCCTCCCCCATCTTTTGTCTGACTTCTTCGGTTAATAAAAGAGATGGTGCAATTTCAATAAGTTTCTGATGTCTTCTCTGTATTGAGCAGTCCCTTTCTCCAAGATGGATTATGTTTCCGTATTTGTCAGCTACTAACTGAATTTCAATATGATGAGGTCTTTCAAGAAACTTTTCAATAAAAATTCTTTCGTCTCCAAAGGCTTTCTTTGCCTCTGACATTGCAATGGATATCTGTCTACGAAGACTTTCCTCATCATAGCAGACTCTAAGTCCCCTTCCACCTCCTCCTGCTACTGCTTTGATCATCACAGGAAAACCGATTTCTTTTGCACATTTAACAGCTTCTTCTAAATCGCTTAATGGAGGAGTGCCGGGTAAAAGAGGAATTCCGAGTTCTCTGGCAATGTTTCTTGCTTCATTCTTAAGTCCCATTTTCCTGATAGCCTCTGGATTGGGACCAATAAATGTTATACCTGCTTGCAGACAAGCCTCAGCAAACTGAGGATTTTCAGCCAAAAAACCATATCCGGGATGTATGGCATCGCAGCCTACATTTTTTGCAAGTTCTACAATTCCATATATATTGAGATATCCTCTCAGTGGTCCTGGAGTGACGAGATAGGCTTCATCAGCCTTTTTGACATATCTTGCAGTTGCATCTGGCTCACAATAGATAGCTACAGTTCTAATTCCAAGCTCTTTACAAGCTCTGATAATTCTGAGTGCAATTTCTCCCCTGTTGGCAATTAAAACTTTCTTAAACACTTTTCACCTGTAAACAAGGATTTTAAGAATTAAATTATATTATAAAAATTTTTTATTTTTTTTGCAATAAAATATGGGTTATTGTTCCCTTATTTTTTCCTTTTGTCAAAAATGGCGATAGAAATTTAAAAATAACTAAAACCTTTTGAAAATGGACATTTTTTACTGTCATCGTATGTTAAATATATGGACATTGCGAGAGAATTTATTTCTGAGGCTATACTTTCTTTTTATGAGATTGCTTCGGGACTTTGTCCCTCGCAATGACAGAGAGGTGTTCACCATGCACCATCCACCAACCACTATCCACTAATCAGAGGCTGCCTCACCCCATTGAGGGGGTCTTGCGGTGACGCTTTGGGTAATTGCTACGCTATGCTCGCAACAAGGGGGCTCTCAGTGAAGCTTGGCTTTCTTTATTTTTGGGTTTTGTCAACTCTGCCTTTAGTAAGTTATGTTATACTAAAAAATGTATATCATACCAGCAATTGACCTAAAAGACAGCAAATGCGTAAGACTTCGTCAAGGAAGATTTGATGATGTAACTGTCTATTATGAAAATCCTGCGGATGCAGCTAAAAAATGGCAGGATGAAGGAGCAGAGGTTCTCCATGTTGTTGATCTTGACGGAGCAAAGGATGGAAAAATCAGCAATCTTCCCTCAATTCAAAAAATAAGAAAGACATTCAAAGGCAAAATAGAAGTTGGCGGAGGAATAAGAAGATTTGATGATATTAAGCTTTTAATTGAGGCAGGAGTAGACAGGGTAATACTTGGAACAGTTGCTGTTCAGAGTCCTGATTTTATAAAACAAGCCTGCGAAATGTTTCCATCCCGAATAATAGTTGGCATAGATGCAAAGGATGGATATGTTGCGGTTAAAGGCTGGGTAGAAGTTACAAAAGTCAAGGCAACTGAGCTTGCGCTCAAGCTTCAGGACTATGGCATCTGGGGAGTAATTTACACTGATATCTCAAGGGATGGAATGCTTGTTGGTCCAAATATAAAAGCAACTGAGAAGTTGGTTAATACTCTTAAAGTTCCAGTAATTGCCTCTGGTGGAGTTTCCTCACTTGATGACATTTTAAATCTTAAAAAAGTAAAAGGACTCTGGGGCGTCATTACTGGTAAAGCTCTTTATGAAGGTAAAATTAATTTAAGAGAGGCAATTTTGGCAGTGAAGAGAGAATGAAGAGTTTATTGAAAAAGCAGGATATAATTGAGCAGATAGTCATAGATAAAAAAAGAGGACTGTCTGATATTGATATCGGGAAAAAATATGGAGTTAATTATAAACAAATTGAACAGGCAATCATCAAGTCAACTGGAGTCTCTGTAAGTTCTCTCAGTAAAAATAAAAAAATAAGAGCTCTTGCCCCGAAAGATTTTAAGGAAGAGACAACTACCGTCTGGAGCTTTAAAAACAGAGGAAATTGGGCAACCCACTCAGGAGAATACAGAGGAAATTGGTCTCCCTATATACCAAGAAATGTGATTTTGAAATATTCAAATATAGGAGACTTGGTTTTAGACCAATTTTGTGGTGCAGGAACAACTGCAGTTGAATGTAAACTTCTTGGAAGGCGTTGTATTGGTTTGGATATAAATGAAAAGGCAATTGAACTTGCAAAAAAGAATATTGATTTCAAAGTGCCTTCAATTTTTGGAGAAATTTATGAACCTGAGCTTTTAGTTGGTGATGCAAGAAATTTGAATTTTTTAAAAGACAACTCAATAGATTTAATATGTACTCATCCTCCTTATGCAAATATTATCCATTATACAGACAACAAAGAAGGAGATTTGTCTTACTGCAATATTGAAGAATTTTTGAAACAAATGCAAATTGTTGCAAGAGAATGTTTCAGAGTTTTAAAGCCAAATAAAAAATGTGCGATTTTAATTGGAGATATAAGAAAAAATAAATACATAGTGCCTCTTGGCTTTAGGCTTCTTAAGGTTTTTTTAGAAAGCGGATTTAAACTTAAGGAGCTCGTAATAAAAAGACAACATAATTGTAAAACAACAGGCTTTTGGTATGAAAGAAGTTTCAAATTCAACTTTCTCCTGCTTGCCCATGAATATCTTTTCATTTTTGAAAAACCTCAAGACCGCCTTTGCTTAGAGGAACAGGCTTTTGGTTATGAAATCAATGAACAAACATTTAAAATTGAGACACCCCCTGAAAAATTTGAAACAACAACTGTGTGGATATTTCCTGAAAAAAATTATGAGAATCTCATTTATTGGAATTTGATAAATCGTTATTGCAAAAATGGTAACTGCAAAGTTATTGATACTTTATCTGTTTATAAAAAACAAAGAAAGACCGCACAAGACTCTCAATTAGAACTTTTATATCTTAATTTTTCGCTTAAAGAATTAAATAATTTTTTTGAAGAACTCAAACGAATAATAGGGTTTTATCTGCCAAAAATAAAGGAAAATGGATATATTGCCATAAGAACTCAAGATAGAAAATCATATGGATATACAATTCCTTTAGCAAAAATGCTTATTGATGAAATAGTTTTTACTGAACTTAAACTAAAAGAAATTGTGATTCTTACGAAGGAAGAGAGCTCTAAAGACTTTTTCCTATTGGACAATGGCTTAAGTATAGTTCATGAATACTTATTACTGTATGAAAAGATAAAATGAACAAGCGAAAAAACATTTATCAACATTCAATAGAGTTAAAAGAACTAAAAATTAAAAACATGCCAAGAGAAGAATTTAGAAAAGAGCTTGAAAAAATTGAATACAGAGGTTATAAAGTTGAAGGCATATCTGATGGAAGAGCTATTGTAATAACTAAACCAGGCGGAAAATTTACTTATGGTAAAATTCGTCGTGAAGATTTTATGGTTTGGGTTTATAATCCCCAAGACTCAACTCTTTGGCTTATTTCCCATAAAGATATCTGGCAAGATTTAGAGGAAAAGGGAAAGAAAAATCCTCAAGAGACATTAAAAATTATTAATGCTCTTAAAAAAGTTTTTATTGGACATGAGCCAGATGAGGTGCTTAAAATGTTAGAAATTAACGAAAATGATTTGCCGGGTGAAAAAACAGAAGTTCTTCTTAAGGCTTACAAGTGGATTTGGGGACAGGAAGACTGCAATTATCCTGATGGAAAAGGAAGAGATATGTCTATGGAAGAAATTTTAAAATTAAAGGAAAAACTTCAGGAATACCTTGGAGGATAAATGCTTGCAAAAAGGATAATTCCATGTCTTGATGTTAAGGATGGAAGGGTTGTAAAGGGTGTAAATTTTCTTAATTTGAGGGATGCAGGGGATCCTGTTGAAAATGCAATGTATTATGATGAGGAAGAGGCTGATGAGCTTGTTTTCCTTGATGTTACCGCATCCCACGAAAAAAGAAAAATAATCATTGATGTTGTTGAACGCACTGCCTCTGTTGTTTTCATGCCTTTGACAGTTGGTGGAGGTATTAAAACATTGGATGATATAAGAGACCTTCTTAATGCTGGTGCAGACAAGGTTTCAATTAATACAACTGCAGTTAAAGATCCTTATTTTATTCAGAAAGCCTCAAGCCGTTTTGGCTCTCAGTGCATTGTAATTGCAATTGATGCTAAAAGGGTTGATAAAAGCTTTAATCCAAAAGCATATCAGCCTGAGGCATGGTTTGATGATGTTGAGCTTAAGGATGTTCTTTACAATGACAATACTCGTTTTGTCCTTTCAACTCATGGTGGTAGGCTTATGAGACCGATTGATGCAGTCCTATGGGCAAAGAAAATGGAAGAATTTGGTGCAGGTGAAATTCTGCTTACGAGCATGGACAGAGATGGCACTAAAGAAGGATATGATATAGAGCTTACTCGAGCAATTGCTGACGCTGTAAGCATACCTGTTATAGCATCTGGAGGTGCTGGAACACTTGAGCATCTTTATGAGGCATTTGCCTATGCAAAGGCTGATGCAGCACTGGCAGCATCAATATTTCACTTTAGGGAATACTCAGTGAGGGAGGCAAAGATGTACCTTAAAGAAAGAGGGATTCCAATGAGGCTTTAAAATGTATCCAGAAAGATTAATTGTTGAAACAACTACAAGATGTAATCTTCATTGTGCAATCTGTCCTAAACAAAGTCCCAATTATCATCAACCTGAAATGGATATGGATTTTGAAACTTTCAAAAAGCTTTCTCCCCTTTTTCCATACTTAAAAAGTCTTGTCTTAAGCGGAATCGGAGAACCGCTTTTGCATCCTGCTCTTGAAGATTTTATCTCCTATGCAAAACAAAGAATGCCAAAGAATGCTTCAATAGGCTTTCAGACAAACGGAGTTTTACTTACCCAAGAGCGAATGAATGAGCTTATAAAAGCTGGACTTAATAAAATCTGCGTTTCAATTGATAGTTTAGTGCCTGTTTCAGGACTTCATGATCCGGAGTTTGCAAAAAGAGCTCTTGAAATTGTAGCAAGCACAAGGACAAATGGCAAAAAACCTCTTCACTCAGGGATAGAGATTGTTATAACAAAAGATAATCTTGATCAGATAATACCAACAATAATTGAAGCAGCAAAATATAATATAGGCTTTGTTATTTTGTCTCATCTTATTCCATACTCACCAGAGGCAACACAAAAAGTAGCATATGAGACAAACAATAAAGAAGCAGTACGGATATTTAAAAAATGGTATGCAAGGCTTTTAAAAAAGGGATATTCTACTGATGACTGGCTTGAGCAGATAAAAAAGAAGGCACTTCCTGAGTTTCATCCTAAGGATAGTGAACCGATTAGACTTTTCAAAGCTATGTATAACGAGGCAGAGAAAAAAGGAATAACTCTACATTTAAATAATCTCATAGGTAGAGATGAAGAAGTTCTTAATGGAGTTGAAAAAGTTCTTAAAGAAGTTGCAAATCTTAAGCAAAAGTTGAATTTGAAAATAAAACTTCCTCGCACAAATCCTCATCCAAAAAGAAACTGCGATTTTCTTGAAGAAAAATGCATGTTCATAGGAGTAGATGGAGAAGTATCTCCCTGCTATTTTCTCTGGCATAGTTTTACTTGCTATATTTCTGGGCTGAAAAAATCTATAAAAAGATGGTCCTTTGGAAATTTAAATGAAAAGAATCCGATTGAGATTTTTAATTCTAAGCCATATCAGCATTTTATGGAATCTGTTTTAAGATATGATTTCCCTTATTGCTATGACTGCAACTTTGCATTGTGTGACCTTATGGAGCTTGAAGAATTTATCTATGATTGCTATACAAATGATGTGCCTTGTGGCGCATGCCTTTGGTGTGGCGGTTTGTTTTATTGTTTGATATAATTAAAAAAAAGCATTTTGGAGGTGGGATATGAAAATTTTAAGAATCAACATGAGTACTGATGAACCAACTGTAAAAGTTGAAGATTTAGGCGAGTATGAAGGATTGGCTGGAAGAGCACTCACATCAGCAATCATCTCAAAAGAAGTTGATCCACTATGCCATCCATTAAGTGCTGACAACAAAATAGTTTTTGCCTGTGGACTTTTAGGTGGAACAGCAGCGGCTATGTCTGGAAGACTTTCTGTTGGATGCAAAAGTCCGCTAACAGGTGGTATTAAAGAGGCAAACGCAGGTGGACAGGCTGGACAGGTTATGGGAAGACTTGGATATGCAGCAATTGTTCTTGAAGGAAAGCCTAAGGGAGATGATACATATAAAATTTACATAAACAAAGACGGAGTTAGAGTAATTAAAGACAACTCAATCAAGATGCTTCCAAACTATGATTTGATTGAAAAAATTAAACAAGAGTTTGGGGAAAAAATTGCATGCATATCAGTTGGACCTGCAGGAGAGATGAAAATGAGTGCTGCCTCTGTTGCAGTGACAGATATGGAGTTAAGACCAACTCGTCACGCTGGACGGGGTGGAGTTGGAGCTGTTATGGGTTCAAAGGGAGTTAAAGTAATTGTGCTTGATGATGCAGGCACAACTATAAGACAGCCAAAAGATCCAGAGGCATTCAAGGATGCAAATAAAAGATTTGTTGCTGGACTTCAGAAACATCCAGTTACAGGGCAAGGTCTTCCAGCATATGGAACAAATGTTTTAACAAATATAATTAATGAAGTTGGAGCATATCCAACATATAACTTCAAAGAAGGAAGATTTGCAGGTGCAAGAAAGATAAGTGGAGAGGTTGAGGCAGAGCTTGAAAAACAAAGGGGTGGAAATCCAACTCATGGATGCCATCGTGGATGCGTTATTCGTTGTTCTGGAATTTATCATGACAAAGACGGACACTATCTTACAAAACAGCCAGAGTATGAGACAGTATGGGCACTTGGTGGAAACTGTGGAATTGACGATTTAGATAAAATTGCAATGATGGACTTCCTTTGTGACAACTATGGAGTTGATACAATAGAGATGGGAGCTACAATTGGAGTTGCAATGGAGGCAGGACTTCTCAAATTTGGAGATGCAGATGGTGCAATAAATCTTTTGCATGAGGTTGGAAAAGGAACGCATCTTGGAAGAATTATTGGAAACGGTGCAGCATTTACAGGAAAGGCATTTGGAGTTGAGAGAGTTCCAGTTGTAAAAGGACAGGCACTTCCAGCCTATGATCCAAGAGCAGTTCAAGGAGTTGGTGTAACCTATGCAACAAGCCCAATGGGTGCAGACCATACTGCTGGATACTCAATTGCACTGAATGTTTTGAAGACAGGAGGATTTGTTGATCCACTTAAACCTGAAGGACAGGTTGACTTATCAAGAAATCTCCAGATTGCAACAGCCTTCATTGATTCAACAGGTATGTGTCTTTTCATTGCTTTTGCACTGCTTGACCAGCCAGAAACAAATCAAGCACTTTTAGATATGATAAACAGCTTCTATGGATGGAGCATGACAGACAAGGAAGTAGTTGAGTATGGCAAAAAAGTTCTTAAATTTGAGAGAGATTTTAATGCTCGTGCAGGATTTACAAAACAGCATGACAGGCTTCCGAGATTCTTCTACAAAGAGCCATTTCCTCCTCACAATGTAGTCTTCATGGTTAAAGATGAGGAGCTTGACCAACTCTTTAATTGGTAATTAGATAAAAAGTGCAAGTGCAGGCTCTTACCTGCACTTGCACATACATATGCACTTAAGATGAAAGTAATAGTTAAACTTTTTGGTGGACTTACAACATTAAAGGATTTTCAAAAAACTGAAGAGGGAGATATAATTTTTGAAACATCTGAGCCCCTCACATTAGGAGATTTAATTACATCTTTAAGCCTTAATAAAAAGCCCTTTATAATTATCTTAAACGGAATAATTCAAAACGAACTTTCAGTTTCCTTAAAAGATGGAGATGAAATAAGTCTTTTCCCGCCAATTGCAGGAGGAAAATGATTTTACAGCTATTTCTCTCTTTTCTTAAGCTCGGACTTACTGCATTCGGTGGTCCTGCTATGGTTGCATACATAAAGGAGCTTGCAGTTGACAAAAAGGGATGGCTTGACAAAAAGACCTTTCAAGAAGGAGTTGCTCTTGCTCAAGCAATTCCCGGTGCAACTGCAGTTCAAGTAGCAGGATATGTTGGACTAAAAAAGGCAGGGATTTTAGGAGGACTTGCAAGCTTTTCTGCTTTTGCTCTTCCTGCCTTCATTCTAATGCTTATCTTATCAGCCCTTTATGCAAAAACCCATTCAACTCAAGAGGCAATTGCAATTTTTACAGGACTTCAGGTTATTGTTGTTGCAATTGTTGCAAATGCATTTATCAGCTTTACAAGACCAATAATAAAATCAAAGGGGGAGATTTTCATTGCATTTCTTGCCTTTGTCCTTTTTCTTATAAAAATAAACCCATTTCTAATAATTGTTGTTTGTGCCTTTGTATCTCAAATTATTTTTAAAGATAAATCAACTGAACTTAGCAATGAAACTAAGCCTTTTGCCTTGAAAGGACTTACTTTTCTTTTTGTTTTGGTTATATTAGGCTTAATTATCCTTTATTTTTTAGATAAAACGCTTTTTAATTTATCAATTACCATGATGAAAATTGACCTCTTTGCCTTTGGAGGCGGATATGCCTCACTACCACTTATGCTTCATGAGTTTGTTGAAAGACTTGATTGGATTGATGGAAAAACTTTTATGGATGGAATTGCGCTTGGGCAGGTAACACCTGGACCTATTGTTATTACAGCTACATTTGTTGGATATTTAATGAAAGGGTTTGTTGGTGCCACAGTAGCTACAGTTTCTGTTTTTGCTCCATCTTTTTTAATTCTATCGCTGGCAACAGAACTTTCAGAAAAAATAAAACATTCTAAACTATTTTTAAGAGCAAAAAAAGGACTTCTTGCATCATTTTCAGGACTTCTTCTTTTCGCACTGTTTAAGTTCATACAAAGTGTTGACTGGAGTCTTATTAAAATTGCCATAGCGGTTGTATGCTTTATTGCTTTATACGGAAAAATCAACATCTTATATGTGGTTACAGTAGGAAGCCTGCTTTCTTTTTTAATTTTTCGTTAGTCTTTCGTAAATTTTATTAAGTAAAATTTTGAAGTTCTCATTCACATAGTATTTTCTAAATTCAGGCTCTACAATTGAACCAAGCTTTACTGAATAATCTTTTCTGCTGAGACCCTTTATCATTTTCACCATTTTTTCAAGTTTTTCCTTTTCCGCATCTATCTCAATTCCTTTTTTAACTAAAAATTCAATGTCAAAGACATCTCTTATTTCACCCCTACTTAGAAATGCTTCTATTTTGTTTTTCATAACTTCCTTTAAAGTTGGTGTTCTTACGAGAACTTGAATATTTGAATACTTGCTGTAGGCAATTGCAAATTCAGTTTGAATGTTCTTAATCTCTTTTCTTATCTCAATTTTCAGGTTTCTTGGATATGTCTCTGCCTTTATTTCAAAGAGAATCGTGTAATATTTATTTTCTGCATCCTTAATTTCATATTGATGTTGTAGAAAATTTTTAAGTTTATAAAAAAAATCTTCAACCTCAATTTTCTTAAAAAACCAAAAATCTAAGTCAACTGAAAATCTATTGAGTTCATAGCATAACCTTAGCATTGTTCCACCAGTAAATATGAGATAATTAAGAAATCTTCCACTTTTAAGTTTATCTAACACTTCCAATTCAAATTTTTCTTGTAAAATTAAATCTTGCATATTTCCTTTAGCTTTTTTTGAGTTTTTACTGGATATTTGCTTACGATTTCATCAATTTTTTTTGCATCTAACTTTTCCAAATCAATTGATTCTAAATCAAAGGAGTATTTTCCAAAACTGCTTAGATAAACTGCATCAATAAAAGCCTTTTCTTTTGTTGCAATAAAAAAATCATCATATTTTACAAAATCAAAATAAAGCTCCCGTTTAATTTTATAGAAGTAGAGAGTTTTATCCTTCAATTCATACTTTTTAGTTCTCTTTAAACAAACAGATTCATAAATACCTTTTTGAACCTGAGTTGTAATGCCATAAAAAGAAAGTGCTGTCATAAGAGAAATATAAGAGGGAACTTGGAGAAAATTTGCTATTTTAAAAAAGTCTAAATTAGAAAAAGACTGCCATTTCTCAAAAAAGATATAGAAATCCTTTTTTACTCTTATAATTAATCCCTTCTTTACATATCTTGTGCATAATACTCGTGCGGAATTTTCTTTAATGTTGAGTACTTGAGAAATATCTCTTAAAGTGAAAAAGTTTTTGCTATTAAGTTTTTCTCTAAGTTCAAAAAGTTTCATTAAATATATTTTGTTAACATTTTTGTTAACAATGTCAACTTACAATTATTTTTCTGTTAATTTTTTGCAGTTTTCGCAAAGACCAAAAAATTGGATATCAGACCTTTCAATATAAAAATTGAATTTTTCTGAAAGAGTTTTTTTAAGCTCCAGAAGGGGGTCTTTTTCTTTACTTTTGTCTATTTCGTAATCAATCACTTTTCCACAGATTCTGCAAATAAGATGATAATGCTCAACATTTTCTTTTCCCACAATAAATTCGTATCTGGCTCTTCCATCTTTAAAGTCAAATTCTCTTACTATTCCAATCTCTTTGAGAAGTTCCAAAGTTCTGTAAACTGTTGCAAGACCGATTCCCGGAAGGGTTTTCTTTACTTCAAGAAAAATTTCCTCAGCACTTAGATGCCCACCTTTAGAGGAGAGAATATCAATAATTGCTTGTCTTGCTTGAGTCCATTTAAATCCGCATTCTTTAAATCTTCCTTTACATCCACACCCTTTTCCAAAATACATGAAAACACCTCAATTTTTTTATTATAACATCTAAAGCGAGCGATTTTTCTCTAACGCATAAAACATGTGTAAGCCTGTGATTGGAAATACAGTGAAGCGAACTTTTTTGAGATTGCTTCGGATACTAAACCTGACCCAAGCCGAAGCCATGCGAGCAATCGCAATAATACTTGGGAATGGGCTAATTTAGACTATAACCCTAAAATGGCGATAAGGATAATAAAAAAATAAGAAAGCTCCTTTGTGTATAATAGTAAAAAATTCACCCATTGGGTGAAAGATTATACAAAAAGGAGCATATCAATACGATAAAGCAAAAGCTTCTAATTTTCAAGCCCAAAAGAACAGTAGGACAAAAGTATTAAGTGAGAGCATAGGCATAGAGAGAGTCCCATCAAGCTCTGCAATAGCATTTAATAGTTAACAAAGATAAAAAGGGATTGGACGATAGAGTGACAAAGAAGGCTGATATATTCTAAAAAAGCAGGTTTGTTACGAAAGGGAAGAAATCGGAGGAGATAGAGGATAATTTTCATAAAAAATTGACTTAAATAGGGTCAAACATCTTTTGATAATTGTCTATCTCTATTTTGGGAAATAATCAAGGCTTTGCAAAAATCTTTAGAATTTCTGTAAAATTCAATATCGGGAGTGTATGGGGCTCTGGTGTCCCTCCTGGACTTCAAATCCAGTGTTGCCTGTGAGGAGCGGGCAAGGTGGGTTCGATTCCCACACACTCCCGCCAAATAGGAGAATTTTAGGAGGTATTATGGTGCGCATTACACATTACTCCTTTGGAAAGATGATTATAGATAACAACGAATATACAGCTGATTTAATAGTTTTTCCTGATAGCATCTTTCCATCATGGTGGAGGAAACAAGGACATGCTTTATGTATGGATGACCTTAATGAAGTTTTAAAGAGAGATATAGAAATTCTGGTTGTTGGCACAGGAGCATATGGAAGAATGATGGTACAAGATAGCCTTATTAAGCAGTTGAGAGAAAAGAAAATAGAGACATATGTAGCTGAAACTGATAAAGCTGTTTCTTTGTTTAATGAATTTATTGAACAAGGGAAAAAAGTAGCGGGTGCTTTTCATTTAACATGTTAAAAAAGGGGGGAGCAAGAATGGAAGAAAAAAGACCTTTACCTGAGAGAGTTATGATAGTAAGAATGTTGCCAAGAGAAATTAAAGAAAAAATGACTGTGGAAGAAATGAATGCGTTACTATATGATGAAATTTTACCAGATTCCTTGATGGAAAAATTAAAGGATTATCTTGGAGATGTAGAAAACCCAACAGAATAAAAATAAAAATTACACGGAGTCTTTATGTTGCCCAATCCTAATGCTTCTCCTGACTGGCTGATTGCTCAAGAAGCTGAAAAGAATATGAAAACCATATTTCAGCTTGCTGAGGAACTTGGCATACAAAAAGAAGAATTAATTCCTTATGGATATTACATTGGGAAAATAGACTATGCCAAAATTTACCAAAGAATAAAAAACGATCCTAATGGTAAATATATTATTGTAACTGCAATCACTCCAACTCCCTTTGGAGAAGGTAAATCAACAACAACGATTGGTTTGACTCAAGCTTTAGGAAGATTAGGAAAAAAAGTTACCTGCGCTATAAGGCAACCTTCAATGGGTCCTCTAATGAATATAAAGGGAACAGCAGCGGGTGGCGGGCTTTCGCAGTGCATTCCAAGAACTGAGTTTTCTCTTGGATTTACAGGCGATATAAATGCAATTATTAATGCCCATAATCTTGCAATGGTTGCCCTGACATCGCGAATGCTTCATGAAGCAAACTACTCTGATGAAGCTCTCAAAAGAAGAGGTTTAAATCGTCTTGATATTGATCCCAAAAGAGTCCAAACGGGGTGGGTTATTGATTTTTGCGCACAGGCTTTACGAAAAATTGTTATTGGGTTAGGTGGAAAAAAAGACGGAGTTACAATGGAATCAAGATTTGACATAGCCACCTCATCGGAGTTAATGGCAATCTTAAGTTTATCAAAGGATTTGAAAGACCTAAGAGAAAGAATAAACAAAATTGTAGTTGCTTACTCTAAAACGGGAAAGCCTATTACAACAGAAGACCTTGAAATCTCTGGAGCTATGACCGCATTGATGCTTCCCACTATAAATCCAAATCTAATTCAAACTATTGAAGGACAACCAGTATTTGTCCATGCAGCACCTTTTGCAAATATAGCAATTGGTCAGTCATCAATTATTGCTGACCTTGTTGCTTTAAAGCTAAGTGATTATCATATTACAGAGGCTGGATTTGGTGCTGACATTGGATTTGAGAAATTCTGGAATATTAAATGTAGAGTTTCTGGACTAAAACCAGATGTTGCAGTTATAGTCGCGACAGTTAGAGCTTTAAAATATCACGGAGCAGACAAAAATGCACCTAAAATTATTCCAGGTAATCCTATACCAAAGGAATACTTTGAAAAAAACATACAGTGGCTTGAAAGAGGAATTGAAAATCTTTTGCATCATGTAACAATAGTTAAAAAATCTGGAATACAGATAGTTGTTTGCATAAATAAATTTAATTCTGACACTAAAGAGGAGCTTGAATTTATAAAAAAATACTGTAGTGATATGGGAATACATGTAGCGATTTCAGAACATTGGGAAAAAGGCGGAGAAGGAGCTTTAGAGCTTGCAGATATTATAGTTGATGTAAGTAAAAAAAGTTCAGATTTTCGTTTTCTCTATGAAAACAATTTGCCCCTTATTTCCAGAATTGAGCTTATTGCAAGAGAAATATACGGAGCAGATTCTGTAGAATTCTCCCCTGCAGCACTTGAAAAACTTCAGTCTATCAATTCTCATAAAGAGTTTGCGGATTTTTCAATATGCATAGCTAAAACTCATTTAAGTATTTCGGATAATCCCTCATTAAGGGGAGTGCCTAAGGGATGGCAGTTATACATAAAAGATGTTTTAATATTTTATGGAGCAAAACTTATTGTTCCAATTGCAGGAGAAATAAGCTTAATGCCAGGAACAGCATCGAGTCCAAATTTTAGAACAATAGATGTGGATTTAAAAACAGGTAAGGTAATAGGGATATAAGGGATTGACAAAATTATATTTTTTTATTCATAGTTTTATAATTAGAATTTTTAGGAGGATGAACTATGCCTACAAAAGTCGTGAAAGCTCCAAAGGGACTTTACAGAAAATTCCTAATAGTATTTAATGTTTCAGTAATCGTGTCATCATTGTTTATTTTAGGTGGATTACATGTGGCAGGCTCTATTATTTATGGTGAGGATTATATTGTCAAAAAAATAGGACTGCTTAATACTCTCATTCAATTTGGTCCTGTTTTTGCTATCCTTTTGTTAGTATTAATAGCTATATCAACTTTTAATGTTTTTTGGTTTAGAAATAATGTAGTGTCTCCTTTATCAACAATGGAAGAAGTTATGGAGGAAATAAGAAAGGGTAATGTTGAAAAAAGAATCAAGCTAAAAACAGGTGATGAATTTGAAAAAATTTCTGAAGTTTTTAATCAAATGATGGATAAAATTTCAACAATTGTTCAAACTGAAGAGGAAAAAAGAGAGATGCAAAATAATATAATGAAATTTCTACAAATTATGACAGCAGCCTCTGAGGGAGACCTTACCAAAAGAGCAGAAGTCACACCTGATATATTTGGTTCTATGGCAGATGCCTTTAATCTAATGACAGAAGGATTGAGCGAACTTGTGAAGGAAATAAAAAAATCTGCTAAAGACTTAGGTGAAAAAAGTATCTTTTTGAATGATATTATTCAAAAATTGCAAGAAGGTTCTGAAATACAGAAGGATGAAATACAGAAGCTAGTATTGCTGATTCAAGAGGCAGAAAAAATTGCTACTGAAACAAGTGAAAAGACTAATACTGCAACAGAAATATCGCAGGAAGCTTTTGATGCGATTATTAAGGGAAATGAAATAGTAACCGAAACTATTAACAGTATGCAACTTATTAGAACAGCAGTTATGGGAATAAATAAAAGAATGAAATTATTCTCAGAAAGGTTAATGGAAATCGGAACAATTACCACTTTAATTAGTGAAATTGCAAATAGGACAAATCTTTTGGCACTTAACGCATCCATTGAGGCTGCCAGAGCAGGAGAGCAAGGAAAAGGCTTTGTTGTTATAGCTGATGAAATTAGAGGGCTTTCTGAAAAAACAGCTAAGTCATCTCAGAATATTGCAAATATTATTGCAGGAATTCAGGAAGAAGCAATGATAGTTACTAAAAATCTTGAAGAAGAAACTAATTATGTTGAAACAGGAACACAGATGGTTGGTCAAACTACAGAAATTTTTGAAAAAATTGACTCTATAATAAAAAGAATTGGACAGATTATTGTTGAAATTAACGAATCAGCTCAAAAACAGAAAGAAATTACAGAAGCTGAGGTTGTATCTGTTCAAGGAGTTCAGACTGTTATTGAAAACACCGCTAAAATTGCTGCTGAACTTACAGAATTGTCCAAAACTCTATCAGATACATCACAAGAATTAGTAGAGGTATCGGAAAGATTTAAGGCATAATTAAAGGGTAAAAACAAAGAAATTAAAAAGTTAGAAATTTAGTTCGTTTTTTATTAGACCAAATTTTAGAAGTACATTAGATATTGTTTTTTCGTCAAATGGCTTTACAATATATCCATCTGCACCAAGAGCAAAAGCTTTTTCTTCATGTTTTTTTGTACCCCTTGAAGTAAGAACTATAATTGGTAAATCTTTAAATCTTGCATCTTTTCTTATTCTGCTTATTAGTTCATAGCCATGCATTATAGGCATTTCAAGATCAGTTATCACAAGATCAACAGATTTTTGTTCAAGATGTTTTAATGCTTCTGTACCGTCCTTTGCTGTGATAACTTTTACTTTTTTGGCTTCTAAAATGTTTTGCAATGATTTTCTCACGCTTATTGAATCATCAACTATAAGAACAGCTCCTGTATGTGGTATAGATTTTTCAAAGAATTTATCATACATTGTTGTAAAAATAAATTCTTCTTCGAATAACTTAAGAGGGTCAATCACATACCGAGGAATTCCTTTTCCTGAGATGAAATATCCAAGATACTGAGTTAAACCTTCAAGGAATTTTCCAAAGTTTTTTACAATTGCTTCTTCAAACCCTAAAATATCTTCCACAATAAGTCCTTTTCTAATACCTGAAAAATTAAATACAATTATGAATCCCTTTTTAGGTTTTTTACCATTTGTGGATGTAAAAATTTCTGAAAATACTTTAACTTGAATATTCCTGTTTTTATAATTAATTGTCCTATTTTTCCATATTTCAGGATAATCTTCCAATGCTAATATTTCTTCAACATAATTAAGAGGAATTGAATATTCCAAGTTAGATGAACGAAATACTAAAAGACTACTTATACTTAAAGATTGAGGCACTTTAATTAAGAATGTTGTTCCTTTGTCTATATCTGAGAAAACTTCTATACTTCCTTTAAGTTTAGAAATTGCTGTCTTTACTATATTTAATCCCATACCTCTGCCACTTATAAAATCAATTTGATTGGCAGTTGAAAAACCTGGAGAGAATATATATGATAACCATTCTTCTTTAGACAGCGATGATATTTTGTCTTCTTGTATTAGTCCATCTTCTAAAGCTTTTTCTTTAATTTTTTCAATATCAATTCCCCTTCCATCGTCAGTTATTGCGATGTTTATATTTTTCCCTTCTTTAGACACTTTAATCTGGATATGACCAATCTTGTCTTTGCCTTTTTCTATCCTTTCATCTGGAGCTTCTATGCCGTGTTGAACCGCATTTCTTAATATATGAATTAAAGGTTCATATAGAGCATCAAAAATAGGTTTATCAAGTTTTATTTCAGAGCCTTTAATTTCAATATCAACAAGTTTTTCAATGTCATCAACCATATCTTTAACTGCCTCAGAAAGTCTATGTAACAGTTTTCCAGCAGGTATCATTCTTATTTCAATTAGATTATCCCGTAAGTAATTGATTTCTTGGGTAATTGCTTTAAAATGAGATGACAAATTTTCTGAAAAATTGATTAAGGATTTAATTCCCTCAGTGATGTCATTACTTATTTCCTGTATTTTTCTTAATAATATGTGATATTCATCATAGCGATCAAATTGAAGGTCGCTGAAATCAGCAAAAAAGCTATCTGTAATTTTTTGACTTTTATCTTTAGATGTTAACCAGTATCTATCTGAAAAATCTGTTATTTCAGTTAGAAGTCTTTTTCCACTATTAGATATTTCTTCTATTATTTCTATTAAATCTCTTTCTTTATCCGTAATAGCATTTTTCTGTATAAGAACTTCACCTAAGGAGTTAAGAATATTTTCTATTATTCCAAGATCAATTCTTACAGTATTTATTACAGGCAGAACGCTAAATGTTTCTGAAACTTCTTGTGTTGTCGGTATTTGTTTTGTTTGAAGAATATTATCAATAATCTCAAGAAGTTCTGGATCAAGCTCGCTTACTTCGTGATTATTCTTAGATACTTCATTTATTAAAGTTACGAGAGAATTAATTATTCTTTTAATGTATTGAATAAAGGTGTTATTGTATTCTATTTCGTCGTGCAGTAAAGCTTCAAAAAAATCTTCAAGCTTATGAGAGAGTTTGGTTATGTTTTCCAGTTTGACAAGTGAAGCAGAACCTTTTAGTGTATGTGTTACTCTAAAAAGCGACTGTATTGTTTCCCTATTATAACCTTTTGCTTCAAGTTCTTCAATACCCTCAATTAAGGTGTTTATATAATCTTCGGCTTCCAGAAGAAAATATTTTATGAGTTCATCACTACTTATTGTCATTGTTTTTGTTAGACTTTGACTCTACCTTTAGTTTTTCAAATAATTTATCAGGATCAATAAAATCTTCTACTACTATATCTTGCTCAAAGCTTACAAAGAAAGGAGTCATGTCCGATAGGATTCCTATTTTTTCTCCTTTCACCTCAATTACCAATAATTTATTATCAGAATATGTTAATCTTTCAATGTTATAAATTTTAGTTAAATCTACTGCGGGAATTATTTTACCCTTTACCGGTATAGCCCCAACGATATAGTCAGGAGCGCCAGGAATAGGAAATATTTTTGTTATATCAAGAATTTGAACTACAGAATCTTTTGGAACAAGAAACTCTCTTTCTCCAACTCCAAAGACACAGTAATATCTCTCTTTTTCTTTTTTTATTTCTTCAGACATTTCTTTATTGCCATTAAAAGATCAATTGGTTCGTATGGTTTGGTTACATACTCATCAGCACCCTGCATTTTTCCCCACATTTTGTCGGTTTCTTCCTTTTTTGAAGTGACTAGAATAACAGGAATATCTTTCATTTTTTCATTTTTTTTGATTTCCCGACAAAGTTGATATCCGTTTTTCTTTGGCATAACCACATCTAAAATTATTAGATCAAAATTTTCTTGTTTTAAAAGGTTTTCAGCCTCTTCGCCATCATTAGCGAAATAAAGCTCGTTATAACCTGCATCTCTTAATATAGATTCAATGTACTTAGCATCTGTAATTGAGTCTTCTGCAATTAGAATTTTAGCCATTTTCACTCCCCAATTTTTTAATTATACATTATTAAAAAAATTTTGTAAATCATATCGTTTTTTTGATACTAAATCATTTAAATCTTCCATGTTTTTCAATTCAAAAATAAAAGTTCCTTTTATACCCTTTGTTAAAAATTTTATATTCTCTCTTATTAAATTTTCAATTTCTTCATCTGAAAGATTAATAAATAATCTATTTCCTATTTTTTGTTTTTGCAATGATGATATGCTATAAACTATTTTGCCTTCAACTAAGAGAAATTCATAAGATATGCCTTTTGTAAAAATAGAAATGAGTCCTGTAAGATTTTTGGAGGTAATCAGCCTAAAAATCTCATTAACCCCAAAAAATTCAATAAGTCCACTTATTATTTTCCCTGACTCCTTAATTAAATCATATTTTTTTAAGATACTTTCTATTGAATTTTCTATAGTAGATGAAATCATTAATATAAAACTTTCAAGTTTATCATTTATTATCTTTTCAATGTTAGGAATAGAAATAGAAGGTTCTGAGATGATTTTTGATTGCTCTGATTTTGCTTCTTCTGTTGTAGCTTTTGTTATTAATTCTTTAATTTCAGGAATTTCAGGTTGAATAGAAAATCTCTCTAAAATTTCATCTGATGTCATGTTTTTAGTTTCCATTTCCCTTCCAAGTTCAGGTTCTGGCATTTGTATTTGATATTCCTCTATTTTTTTATCTTCTGATTCTAAGCTCTCGGGTATTTCTAATTTTTCTATTTCAAATTCTTCTTCAATGCTAAAGGATGGAATATTAGATATTTCTTGTAATTCCTCAAGTGATATTGATTCTTCAGGTTCTACTATTTCTATTTGTTCTTCCTCATCTTTTTGTTCTCCTTCAATGTGATCTAAAGACATTTCAAAAGAAATATCACTAAAAGGCAATTCTTCTATTTTCTCTTCAGTTGATACAACTTCTTTCTCTGGCTGTAAAAGTAATTCTTCAGGCTGAGAAATTATTTCCTCCGTTTTACTTGTTTCTAAGATAGACTCCTCCATAAAAGTTTCTGGAATTTCTGTTTCTTTTTTTTCAGTTTTTCCTATAATTGAGTTCACTTTTGATAGAAGATCCTCAGACTTAAAAGGTTTAATAAAATAATCAAGAACTCCATATTTTTCAATAAAAGTTTGACCTACAGTTTCACCCTTACCTGTAATTAAAATCACTGGAATATCTTTTAAATCTTCATTTTCTCTTAGGAACTTACAAAATTGGGAGCCCGTCATTTTAGGCATTATAAAATCAACTAATATTAAATCTGGTTTAACATCTCTAGCTATTCTTAATCCTTCTTCTCCATCTTCTGCTGTATAAACTTCATAATCGTTTTCAACAAGGGAGACTTCTGCTAATTTTCTTACAAGTGGACTATCATCAACGACTAAAATTTTGCCCTTTGGCATTTTTTCTCCTTATTCAAGT
The DNA here is from genome assembly GCF_054657355.1 of Thermodesulfovibrio hydrogeniphilus. Classification (NCBI taxonomy): domain Bacteria; kingdom Pseudomonadati; phylum Nitrospirota; class Thermodesulfovibrionia; order Thermodesulfovibrionales; family Thermodesulfovibrionaceae; genus Thermodesulfovibrio; species Thermodesulfovibrio hydrogeniphilus. The sequence continues at coordinate 1,069,416 of NZ_BAAHYW010000001.1, read as the reverse complement.
AATTTTTTCATTGTTATTCTCATTCTTTCAATTGCCTTTGCGAGTACAGCGATTTCTCCTTTTGCATCTTTAACTTCTACTTTCTCAGCAGTTTTACCCATTGAGATATCATCAGCTAATTTTGTTAATGTAACAACTGGATTTATAACATATTTATTCATACCATAACCTATTAACAAAGCAACTAATATAAGGATTGCCAAATAAGCTAATAAATTAATGATGAGATTTGTGAAGACTTTAGATGAAGCCAAAACTCTTTCTTTAATCAAATAAAGAAAGCCAATATTTTTACCTGAAAAATCTTTCAGAGGGATATAAGCAACGAAGAAATCTTTTCCACGTTGAGAGACAAAGTCAGTATAATAAGTTTCTTGGTTTTGAGAAGCTTTTTTTAGTGCACTTTCAAAAATAAAAGGCTTTATATCTTGTATTGTAGAATAAAGAGGAATAAACTCTCCTATATTAAATTTTACATCTTTCAACCCACTCCAGCCCTCAAGAGCAGATTTATAAAATATTACTCCTACCTCTCCTGAAATGGCTTTTTTAATGATGTGCAATTCCTTTTCAAATCCGCCGCCAAAATCTACACTACCAACATAATTGTTTTTATAAAAAATCGGCTCTATTCCTCTAATTCCAACACCCCCAACTCCAATTTCTATTCCTTTTGTTCCTTTTTTATTTGTCTCAACATACACAACTGCTTTACGAGTTTGCGATAAATCATCTCCATACTGAGCAAGATTGTGAAGTCTTAAAAGCGAAATAGCAGGTGGTACATGAAAATGAAATTGGGAAACGCCAAAATTTTCTTTTAGGTAATTAAAGGAAGGTAAAAATTTATCAATTAATTTGTTTCTGTCTTTTTTATTGACTATCTCTTGGACATCTGGCATGTTTGCTACAAATCCAGCCATTTGCTGATAATGAAGAGCAGTAATTTCAAGGAAAGCTTTAGCTGTATTAACAGCTGTTTTGATGCTTACTTCTTCTCTGTCTTTAAATTCTTTCATTGTATTCACATAGTTAAATAGAAATAATAAAGTCAGACCAATAATTAACGTCCCTAAAAGTGGTAAAGCTATACCTGTTTTTAAACCAAGTTCAAATTTTTTCATTTATATACCTCCAATAATTTATTTACTTCAGCAAGAAACTCTCTTTTTGATAAAGGGTCTTCAATTTCGTCTTTTAACATTTCAACAAGCCTTAAAATATCATCTTTTGTAAGAGGATTAGAAGGAGTCCATTTCTCAACTATATATTTTTCTAATATTTTTCCTCCTATTGGTCCAATTTGCCTTATCAAAGCTATTTTAATAGAATCTTTAATTTTTTGAAATTCTAACGATTTAATTGAGAAAGGTTCTTCAGCAGACACTTGTTTATTTAAATTTTTTATATATTCAATAATTTTTTCTGTGGTTGGTAAATCATTGCTTTTAATATCTATTGTTATATTAGACACAAAATTATATGAAGTTGGTTCTTTCTTTTCTATTTCTTTTAAACATGGATTCCCTTTTTTTAATCCAAACGAAACGTGATAAATTTCACCATCTTTAAAGTAAAATTTAAATAAATTACTCTCTTCAGCAAAAGCTAATGATAACACACCTGTTTCTTTGTTATTAAATATTTTTGTCATAATTTCAAACAAATTTTTTTTCATGTTATAATTTAAAAAAATTTAAAAAATTTTTCAACATTTTTTACCACATCCCCTTCTAAAATTCCTGAACTTACTGCTACATAACTGCACCCAATCTCTTTTAGTTCCCCTAAATTTTCGCTCTTTATTCCACCAATTGCTAAAACAGGTATTTTTACATTTGTTAGAATAAAAGATAGCATATCAAGCCCTCTGGGTGCAAGAGCTTCTTTTTTAGTCTTTGTATAAAAAATTGGACCAAATCCAATGTAATCAACTCCTTTTTGCTGTGCATCAATTGCTTCTTCAATATTATGAGTTGACAATCCAATTATACCAGAAAAAATTTTTTTCGCAACCTCTACGGGTAAATCATCTTGACCAACATGAACTCCATCAGCCTTTACCGCAATGGCAATATCAGTATAGTCATTTATTGTTAAAAGACAATTGTACTTTGAAGTTATATCTCTTAACTGATAGGCATATTGTAAAATTTCTTTTCTTGATAAATCTTTTTCGCGGAACTGAATCCAGCGAATGCCTGCTTTTAGGGCTATCTCTATTTTGGGGAAATCCTTTGATGAGGCAATGAGGCAAATTGAAGGTAGTTTATGATTTTTCATTGTTATTCATATTTTGAATAAAGTTAGTAAAGAATTTCCCTTTGATAAAATCTGGATGCTGTAGCAATTTTAAAAAAAACGGAATATTTGTTTTTATACCACTTATAATTGTTTCTTCAAGAGCTCTTTTCATTCTTACTATGGCTTCTTGTCTGTTTGTTCCTTTTGCTATAACTTTTGCAACAAGCGAGTCGTAATAAGGAGAAACCTTGCATCCATCATAGAGATAGCTATCCACTCTTATGCCAGGTCCTCCGGGAAGATGAAGAAACTCTATTATTCCCGGTGAAGGGGTAAATTTCTCAGGATCCTCAGCATTTATTCTGCATTCTATAGCATGTCCTTTAAACTTAATCTGAGACTGCTTAATTGAAAGAGGAAGTCCCTTAGCTATTTTGATTTGCTCTTTTATTATATCAATATCTGTAATTTCCTCTGTTACAGGATGCTCAACTTGCACTCTTGTATTTATTTCTATAAAATATGGATTAAGTTCGTCATCTACAATAAATTCAAAAGTTCCTGCATTTTTATATTTTAAGGCTTTAGCTGCTTTTGTTGCGTATTCACCAATTTTTTTCCTTAATTTTTCGTTCAAAACAGGAGAAGGAGCTTCCTCAAGAAGTTTCTGGTGCCTCCTTTGAATTGTACAGTCCCTTTCCCCAAGATGGATTATGTTACCTTGTTTGTCAGAGAGGATTTGAATTTCAATGTGTCTGACCTTTGGAAAATATTTTTCAATGTAAAGCTCTCCATTTCCGAAAGCTGCCAAAGCTTCTCTTTGAGCCATAAAAAATGCCTGTTCTATGTCCTTTTCTTCTGTAACTATTCTCATGCCTCTGCCACCACCTCCAGCAGAAGCCTTAAGTATTACAGGCAAACCGATTTTTTTGATTACTTTCATACAAGTTTCCTCTGAGGTAACAGGTCCGTCACTTCCGGGAACAACAGGCACGCCTTTTTTCTTCAATATCTGTCTTGCCTTAATTTTATCTCCACCTATACGGATGTTTTCAGGTGTGGGACCGATAAAAGTTATTCCTGAATTGATGCATGCCTCTGCAAACTGAGCATTTTCCGACAAAAACCCATATCCCGGATGAATTGCTTCTGCATCTGTTATGTCTGCAGCAGACAAAATTGCTGTAATGTTCAAATAGCTTTGAGCAGGATTTGCAGGACCTATACATATTGCTTCATCAGCAAGCTTAACATGAAGAGAGTCTTTGTCAGCTTCTGAATAAACCACAACTGTTTTAATGCCGAGTTCTCTGCATGCACGGATAATTCTAACAGCGATTTCTCCTCTGTTGGCAATAAGAATTTTTTTGAAAAGCTCCATTTATCCAACCTCAATTAAAAATAAAGGTTCACCGTACTCTACAGGTTGTCCATTTTCAACTAAAATTTTCTTCACAATTCCGGATACATCACTTTCAATTTCATTCATTATTTTCATTGCCTCTATTATACATAAAACTTGACCTTTTTCAACTCTTGTACCAATTTCAACAAAAGGTGGTGAATCGGGCGAGGGAGTTCTATAAAAAGTTCCAACTAAAGGAGAGGTGATTGTATGAAGATGTTCTTCTTCTTTTTTTGCCTCTTGAGATAGAGGAACTTCTTCTGATGTTTTTATTGTTTTTGTAATCTCAACAGGACCATATATGTAGCCCCGTTTTATTCTTATTTTAAAGCCTTCTTTCTCTATGTTTAACTCTGTAACATCCGTATCCTTGAGAAAGGATATGATATCTTTTATATCTTCAAGTTCCATCACTTACTCCTTTACTTTCTCTATGTATTCTCCTGTCCTTGTATCTATTTTTAATAGGTCTCCTACCTGAATATGAAAAGGAACTTTTACAACAAGCCCTGTTTCAAGTTTTGCAGGCTTAGTGCCTCCTGAAGCTGTATCTCCTCTGAAAGCAGGTTCTGTTTCTGCTACTCTTAATTCAACAAACATTGGAGGCTCAATAACAAGGGGCTCGCCTTTGTAATAAAGCACATCAACAATCATTTCTTCTTTTATGTAGTATATTGCTTCTCCTATTCTCTCCTTAGGGATTGAGATTTGATCAAAGGTTTCCATGTCCATAAAAACATAAGAATCTCCCTGTGCGTAAAGATATTGCATTTTTTTCTCTTCAGTTTCAGGCTTTTCAAATTTTTCACCAGCAGGAAAATTCTCCTCAAGCACTCTTCCTGTTTTCAGACTTTTGATTTTTGTCCTTACAATCGGAGCCCTTTGTTGCATTTTAACATGTTGAAAGTCAATGATTTCATATGGCTCTCCTTTGTATTCAATTTTTAACCCCTTTTTAAACTCATTAGTTGAAATCATTTCCCACCTCCTATAAAATTTCTAATTCCCTTGAGATATTTGTAAGAACCTCTATAGAATTTTTTCTTACAAGCACCATGTCTTCTATTCTCACTCCTCCGAATCCTTCAATGTAAATTCCGGGCTCAATTGTAAAAATCATACCACATTCAAGCAAATTTTCTGAAGTAGTGCTTATTTTGGGTAACTCGTGCACATCCAAACCAACTCCATGTCCTGTTGAATGTCCAAAAATTTCCCCATATCCTGCATCTTTTATAAAATCTCTTGCAACTTCATCAATTTTTTTTGCTTTAATGTCTGTTTTGCAAGCTTCAATTGCCTTTTTTCTTGCCTCATTGACAATATTGTAAATTTCTATTTGCTTTTTGTTTGGCTGTCCAATTACAAATGTTCTTGTCATGTCTGAAAAATAGCCATTGTATTCTGCTCCCCAGTCAATTATCACAAAGTCTCCTTTTTTAAGTTTTCTTTCGGAGTTTCTCCAATGAGGCATCGCTGAGTTTTCTCCGGAGGCAACTATCACAGGAAAAGGTAAAATCTGAGTGCCAAGCTTTCTTATTGAATGCTCAAGTCTTAATGCAATCTCTCTCTCGGTTTTTCCTTCTTTTATGTAAGGTTTTACTCTTAAAAAAGCCTTTTCAGCTATTTTTACAGCTTTTTTTATGCATAAAATCTCATCTGAATCTTTTATAGCTCTAACTTCTTCAACTGCATATTCAACAGGCACAAGCTCAATGTTCTCAAGATTTTTTTTAAGCAAATTATACATATCATAAGTGCATGTGACTTCAAAGCCAAGTTTTTTTATTGCATTTTCCGAGCAAATTTTTTTAATAGCATCAAACCATTTTTGCGAAAAATCAAGAAGGATTATTTGAGAATTTGTCTCTTTTTTTGCCTGTTCAAAATACCTAAAATCAACAATCAAAATGTCTTTTTCTTTTGTAAGAAGCAGTAAGGCAAAGCTTCCAGTAAAACCTGTTAAATACCTGATATTTTTTATATTTGTGATTAAAAAACCATCAATTCCTGAAAAATATTTATCTAATATCTTTTTTTGGCGAATTTTATATCTGCTTTTCAACTTTTAACTCCTTAATTTTTGAGAGAATTACATCGGCGAGCTCTTGTTTTGAAAGTAATTCTGTTTTCTCTTCATAAAATTCATTATTTTTTTTGTAAATAATTATTGCCTGATTAGTTTCTGAGCCCATGGCTCCATTTTCGCCAAGTATGTTGTTAAGAACAATCATGTCAAGTTTTTTATCTTTAAACTTCTTTTTAGCTCTCTCAATATTTAATCCTGCCTCTGCGGCAAATCCTACAGTAAAAGGTTTTGTTCTGAGTTGAGCAACTTCTTTTAAAATGTCGGGGCATAGCTTAAGAGAAATTGACTTTAAAGCTTTTTTATCCACTTTAGTTTTATGGTATTTTTCTGGTTCAAAGTCAAGGGGAGCTGCTGCCATTATAAGAATTGTTGAAGACTTGATTTCTTGCATAACTGCTTTTAACATTTCATTGGTTGTCTCTACATATACAAGTTTGTCAACAATTGGTGGTTGTATTGATGTAGGTCCACTAATTAATGTTACTTTTGCTCCTCTCCGATATGCTGCTTTAGCTAAAGCATATCCCATTTTGCCTGAAGATTTGTTTGTAATAAATCTTATCGGATCAATATACTGTCTTGTAGGGCCAGAGGTAACGAGAATTTGCTCATTTTTTAAATCTTTATCTGTAAAAACATTTATAACTGCCTCAAAAATTTTATCTATTGATGCAAGCCTTCCTTTCCCTTCCTCACCACAGGCAAGAGAGCCTTCTTCAGGCTCTACAAAATTAACACCTATGCTTCTAAGGTATGTTATGTTTTTTTGAGTCTGGGCTGCCTGATACATTCTCCAATTCATTGCTGGCGCGATAATTACAGGACCTCTGCATGCCAGAGAGGCTGTTAAAAGCAGGTCATCTGCTATACCACAGGCGTATTTATTTATAAAATTTGCTGTTGCTGGAGCTATGACAAACACATCTGCCTCTTTGGCAAGCTCAATATGAGACATCAGAGTTTCAAACATATCACTTAGCACTTTATTGCCACAAGCAATTTCTATGCTTAATGGTGTAACAAAATATGAAGCATTTTTTGTCATCACAGGAATAATATCAGCTCCAGCATCTTTAAAAAGTTTGATAAGTTCAAATATTTTATAAGCAGCTATACTCCCTGTGATTCCAAGAACAATTTTTTTATTTTTAAGTAACATACTGTTTCAGATTAATTATTCATTTTGCTCGGAATTTTCTGCTGCATTGTCTGATTCTTCCCCAAAAAGCTCTTCTAACATTTTTTCAGCAGATTCTTTGCCATGAAGATACACTTTAAGATCCTTTTCAAGTTCTGATATATCAGGAATAGCTCTTCTTTTTTCCTCCAGCATCTTCTTAATGTCAATTTTGTCTATCTTTTCTTTTATGTGGAGAGCTTCATCCCCTGTTAGATAACTTATTTTTCCAGATAAAACTTCCAGAATTGCTGTGGTTGTGACCTTTTTAGCTTTTTGCTCAATCTTAGGGTCAGCTCCTAAGGAAAGTTCTGCTGCTCTTTGGGCTGCTACTCTGGCAAGCCTATATCTGCTGTCAATTACCTTCCTGTCAAGCTCTATTGGCAGCGATATAATGTCCATAAAAGTGTCTTTTTTCTGCATGTTAACCCCCTTATTTTTGTAAGATTTTTTCTATTTTAGATTTATCTATTCTACTGACTTTCAATTTTTCCGCATTTATTATACTTAAAACTTCATCTGTTGCTATTTCAAGATTATCATTTATTACTGCGTAATCATAAAATTCATATTGGGCAATTTCATCTGCAGCCTTAGATAATCTTTTTTTGATTGTTTCTGAATCTTCGTTTCTGTTCTTTAATCTCCTTTCAAGTTCTTCAACAGATGGAGGAAGAATAAAAATTAATACACTATCTGGATAGAGCTTTTTTATATTTTTTGCTCCCTGTGTGTCAATGTCAAGTAATATGTCTACGCCCTTATTTATTAAATCATTAATCATTTTTTTTGAAGTCCCGTAAAGGTTTCCATATACCTCAGCCCATTCAACAAATTCGTCATTTTGTATCATTTTCTCAAACTGCTCTCTATTAACAAAAAAATAATGCACCCCGTCTTTTTCATCTTGACGAGGACTTCTTGTTGTATGTGAAATGCTCATTTTTAAATTTGGCAAAGTCTTGAGCAATCTTTCACATATCTTAGTTTTTCCAGTTCCAGATGGTGCAGAAATTACAAATAAAATTCCTTTTCTATAACCTGTCATCTTCAGACCTGCTTAATTCATTTATTCTTTGCAGGATAGTTTCAACCTGCAAGGCACTAAGAATAACATGATCACTATCTGTAATAATAATAGAGCGAGTTTTTCTTCCTTCAGTCGCATCAATAAGTTTACCTCTTTGCTTTGCCTCATCTTTCATTCTTTTTATCGGTGAAGAGTTGGGATTTACAATAGCAACTATTCTTGAGAGAAAAACAATATTTCCAAAACCAATATTAACAAGCATGGTCACTGGATATTTTGAATTTGTTCTTTTAATCTTTCTGTTTGAGTTTTTATCTCAATAGCCAGATTTTTTACATTTATATCTTCAGATTTCGCAAGTACTGTATTTGTTTCTCTGTTGATTTCTTGAAGTAGAAAATCTAATTTTTTCCCCACCACTCCACCTTTTAAAATTGTTTCTTTAAACTGAGTAAGATGACTTTTTAACCTATCCACTTCTTCCTTTATGTCTACCTTCTGAGCATATATAATAATCTGCTCAAAGACTCTTTTTTCATCAAGATTATTCTGCTCTATTAACTCTGTCACTCTATCTTTTAAAGTGCTTATGTAATTATTATAACTTATGTCAACAAGTCTTTCTAATTCCATTGCGTTCTTTTCAAGATTTTCCAATATTTCTATCAAACTGCCTTTTATGATCTCACCTTCTTTTATCCTCATCTGCTTTAGTCCATCAAGGGCTTCATTTACTGCAAGCATCAAAGTACTAACATCAGGGGATTCTTCCTCATAAATAAATAGTTCCTTGAAATTAGAGAATATTGAAAGATCAATTGAACCAAGAATGCTCAGGTCTTTTTTTAAATCAATGAATGCAGAATACAGTTGAGCAGCAAGTTCCTTATTAAGATAGACTTTGCCAATCCTTTCTTTCTGATTAATGGAAACAATTATATCAATCTTTCCCCTTTGAAAATTCTCCTTTGCTAAATTTCTAATGTCTATCTCGTGTTTAGATAGTACAGTAGGTAGTTTGACATTAATCTCAAGAAAACGATGATTGAGTGATTTTGCCTCTACCCTAAAAATTCCCTTTTCAGATGCTCCGTATCCAGTAAGGCTTTCTATCAAGATATTTCTCCTTTTATCCTTATAATTTTATGCTTGGATGTTTTTCCCCTTGCAATTTCAATTTTGGATTTTGGCACACTTAAAAATTCAGCCAAAACTTCTAAGAGTTCTTTATTTGCAAGTCCATCATGAGGCTGTGATCTTACTTTGATTTTGATTGTATCTCCTTCAATTTCCTCTATACCTGAAGTTTTTGCCCCTGGTTTAACAAAAATTTTCAAAAAATAACCATCCTTATCTTTTAAAAAAGGAACTTCCATTTTTCACCAACCAAAAATTATAGTATAAATTACCAATTAATAAAGTTACAACTGTTAAGGCAAAACCCCCTAAAACATCAACAAAATAGTGATATCTGCAATATACAGTTGAGGCTATGAGAAGCGTTACAGGGAGCAAAAATATATAAAAAAGCTTTTTACTGTTTTTCCACATAATGTGCAGAACCACAAGAGATATTGCAACATGACCACTCGGGAATGCATCCCTTTTAATTCCTTCAAGGTAGTTAAGGAAGCTGTTGATATTTTCTGCAAATAACAAACCCTTAAGTGGTTTTAAACCATCGGCAAGGATGAATCTTGGTCCTAATGCAGGGAATAAAATATATCCAATGTATGATAAATAATAACATAAAAGTAGAAGAAATAGGGCTCTGTGAAATTCTGCCTTGTCCTTTTTTATTAAAAGATAAATGCCGATTGTAAAAGGCATAATATAATAAACGCAATAAGACATCTGCATGATTTCCGTTATAATTGGAGATTGTATTTGTTGCAACGAAAGATATGGATAAAACCCAAGAATCTTATAATCAAGCTCAAGCAGAATATGGTCAATATCTCCTGGATTTATCAAAGGCACAAGTTCTCCTATAGTGTCAAAGGCTACAAGAACAGAAAATGTTGGGAAATATATATTTTTTATAAAAGAGATAAAGGGAGTATTGGGAATTTTAGATAAAAAGACTTGACCCACTGCCATAGATGCATAAAGAACAAAAAAATTTGTCCAAGATGGCACTTTTGAGGAAAAAATCATTACTAAAAACGCCATCCCTGCAAAAAAAATTGTATTGATTTGAAATGCTGGTGGTAATTTAAAAAATGACATCATATTAATTTCATTATTGTTCTTTGAATAGCTTTTTGTCTTTTTGACAGTGTTATTCCCTTTGGTTTTTCAAAATAATATTCTTCTCCGTTTAGTATATCCCAAAAAATATCAGAACTAACTGGCACGCAGTTTTCCTTCCATGCTGATTTTTCTATTTCCCTATCTGAACTTATGACGATCCAGAAACTTTTATCTTCCTTCATAATCCTTTTAATAACATCATCAGCCCTTTCTCCAGCACCTGTATAGATAACTCTTACACCGTTCAATACTTCCGAAGTCTCTCTGCCATGTCCTTCTTTATAACCGTCAAAAACTACAACTATGTCATGTCCTTTTTTCTTTTTGTATTCTATTAGATTAAGTATTAGTTCTTGTCTTGCTTTTTTTAGGTCTCTATGGGCGATTCCGATAAGATTGTATCCGTCAATCAAAATTTTGCTCATTTTTTATTCTATAAAAATGAAAGGGGCAGACTCAAATGCCTGCCCCTTTTTGGAAGAAGTTTTGTATCTAATTATTAATACATGTCAGGTGAGGGCATTGGAGGCTTTTTTTCTTCCTCTGGAATCTCAGCTACAAGAACTTCTGTTGTAAGCATAAGTCCTGCAACGGATGCAGCGTTCTGGAGAGCTGTTCTTGTAACTTTTGTTGGATCAATAATTCCAGCCTCCATCATATCAACAAATTTCTCTGCGTATGCATCGTATCCGTAATTTACATTCTTATTTTCCTTGACCTTCTCAACAATTAATGTTGCCTCAACGCCTGCATTGGCAATAATTTGTTTGATTGGCTCTTCAAGTGCTTTTTTAACTATCTCAACGCCAAGCTGCTGGTCATGGTTGTCAAGTTTTAAATTCTTAAGAGCTTTCTGGCATCTTAAAAGTGCTACTCCACCACCCGGAACAATTCCTTCTTCAACTGCAGCTCTTGTTGCATTCAATGCATCCTCAACTCTTGCTTTCTTTTCTTTCATCTCTGCTTCAGTTGCAGCTCCAACGTTAATTCTTGCAACACCGCCTGCAAGTTTTGCAAGTCTTTCCTGAAGTTTTTCTCTATCATAATCGGATGTGGTTTCCTCAATTTGTACCTTTATCTGCTTAATTCTTCCCTGAATCTGCTGTGGCTCTCCAGCACCTTCAACAATTGTTGTGTTGTCCTTATCAACAATAATCTTTTTGGCTCTTCCGAGATCCTCAATCTTTGTATTTTCAAGCTTCATTCCAACTTCCTCTGAAATAACCTGTCCACCTGTGAGGATTGCTATATCCTGTAGCATTGCCTTTCTTCTCTCGCCAAAACCGGGTGCTTTAACAGCACAAACCTGAAGCACTCCGCGAAGTTTGTTTACTACAAGTGTTGCAAGTGCTTCACCTTCTACATCCTCTGCAATAATGAGAAGAGGTTTGCCCATTCTTGCAATCTGCTCAAGAAGTGGTAAGAGGTCCTTCATGCCAGATATTTTTTTGTCGTGGATTAAAATGTAAGCATCTTCAAGTACGCATTCTAATCTTTCAGGATCAGTTATAAAATATGGTGAAATATATCCACGATCAAACTGCATTCCTTCAACTATATCAAGGGTGGTTGCCATTCCTTTAGCTTCCTCAACAGTGATGACTCCATCTTTTCCAACTTTGTCCATAGCCTCTGCTATGAGTTCACCGATGGAAGAGTCATTATTTGCAGAGATTGTTCCTACCTGCGCAATCTCTTTTTTATCAACAACAGGTTTTGATATTCTTTTAAGCTCCTCAACTACAACCTCAACAGCTTTATCAATTCCTCTCTTTAAATCCATTGAATTTGCACCAGCGGATACATATTTAAGCCCTTCTTTGTAGATTGCATAGGCAAGAACAGTAGCTGTTGTTGTTCCATCACCTGCTACATCAGAGGTTTTAGATGCTACCTCACGAACGAGTTGAGCGCCCATATTCTCAAATGGGTCTTTTAAGTCTATTTCCTTTGCAACTGTTACACCATCCTTTGTTACATTGGGAGAACCAAATTTTCTTTCAATAACAACATTTCTTCCTCTTGGACCTAATGTTGCTTTGACTGCGTCTGTAAGTATTGTTACGCCTTTAAGTATAGCTTGTCTTGCTGCATCGCCAAATATTAACTGTTTTGCTGCCATATCATTCCCTCCTTATCAAATTTTTATTTTTCTACAATTCCGAGAATTTCTTCTTCCTTGATAATCAAGTACTCAACATCATCAACCTTAATTTTTGAACCTGCGTACTTATCAAAAAGAACAGTATCACCTACTTTGACTTCTTTAACTTCTGACCCAACCTCAATAACAACTCCTTTCTGCGGTTTTTCCTTTGCTACATCTGGAACATAGATTCCGCCCGGGGTTTTTTCAAGTTCCTCAGAGGAGTACTTTACTACTACTCTGTCTTTAAGTGGTTTAATCTTCATATCCTACCTCCTTTTATTAATTTTTTATTAGCAACTAACTCTATCGAGTGCTAATATAACTTGAAATTAACATTTCAATCAAGGCTAAATAACTTACTTTTTTGCTAATTTTTGCTCTTTTTTGCCAAATATTGCTTTTTTTTGTTAAATTTCTCTTTTTTTGTTCAAATTGTTTAATTATCCTAAATTCCGCATAAATTAGCCACTATCAAATTATTTCCAAATTTCAATATTTAGTAACTTCCCAATATATAACTCTTTTCCTAAAAATAGAGATAGAAAGCCAATAATTGGTATAACCATTTGAAAATTAGGTATTTTTTGCTGTCATTGCGAGCATCCGAAGGATGCGAAGCAATCTCTACTTTATTTTTCAGTAAAGCCTTATTAGAGACTGCTTCGCCTCCTTCGGAGGCTCGCAGTGACGATGTTGCGGATTGCCACGCTATCGCTCGCAACAGGGGGCTCGCAGTGACGAGTGTCTATCTTTTTTTTCGGTCTTTCAAAATAGCGAGCTAAATTTTTGAAAATTTGATATAATCAATAAAAACCTTGTTCATTGACAAGGCTGAGATTCTCGGCTATTGAAAAATAAGGATTTGTGAGGGGTCACTGCCTAAAAAATAGGCAATTTTGATAAAAATTTAGTGAAACTGGGGGAGATTCTCGCAGCCGGGGTTTAAAAGGATTTAAAATCAATAATTTACAAGGCAACTGTTGCAATGGTCCTTCAGCTGAAGGGGGTCTTTTTTTGTCATTGCGAGCACCGAAGGTGCGAAGCAATCTCTATATGTTATAATTACTCATGTCAAACGAAGCTTTTCAATATGACAGAACAATAAGGGAACTTATACAGTCAATTCCCTTAAGATTCACTGAAATTCTTACTGGAATGAAAGTTACAGAGATTCTTGATACAACCTTTCCTAAAGTTGATGAAAGAGTTGCTGACTTCATTGGAAGGCTTGAGGATGGAACAATAATTCACATTGAGCTTCAGGTTCAGAATGACCCAAATTTACCTGAAAGGATGATTAATTATTTTTTAAGGATAAGGACAAGATATGGACAAAATCCTTGGCAGATGATACTATGGCTTGCAGATGGAAAGTGTCCATATGAAGAGCATATTCAGATTGGACCGTTAAGCTTCAGCTATACAGTGAAGGACATAAAAGAGATAGACTGCAGAGTTCTTCTTGAAAGTGAAGACCCAAATGACAACATTTTAGCTGTTTTATGCAGAAGGGGAGAGGGATTTTGGGAAAGGCTAATTGAGAAACTGAGGGAGTTACCAGAGGGCAAAAGAAGGAGCTATATACAAAAGCTGTTGTATTTGATAAAATTAAGAAAGGACATACTTCAAGAGTATGCGACCTTGCTCAAGGAGGTGAATAAAATGCCACTACCAATAGTAATACCAAAGGAGCAAGACCCTTTCTATATTGAGGGAATAGAGAGAGGAATACAGAAGGGCTTAATACTTGATGCACAGGAGCTTGTTATTGAGGCATTGGAGGAGAGATTTGGATTTGTGGGAGGGACATTGAAGGAGAAGATAAAATCAATACAGGAAAGGGATGTGCTAAAGAGACTTCATAGGTTAGCAATAAGAGCAAGTAGTATTGAAGAATTTGAAGAAAAGATGGATTTTTAAGTGGGGAAGGCATTAGATTTTAGCCTTCCCCCAATCACTTAGAGTTATACTCTAAACCTTCCTATCGCAGAATTAAGTTCTCCGCCCAATCTTGCAATATCTGATATGGTTGCCGCAGAATCGATTTTGTCTATCCTTTCTTTAAGTTCGCTTGTGTTGTTAACAATCCCGTAAAGCTGTAAAACTGTGAATGCAGAGACTGCTATCATAAGAAATAAAACCACTCCAAAAGCAATATAAAACTTTTTCCCAATCGTTAAATTTTTAAACATACTCACCCCCCCTTTTTAGGTTTTTGATTAAACGTAAGACGTTACACGTAAAAAGTTCTCATCTCACCTCTCACTTTTCACATACACATACACCCTCTTTACCCAATTGCCTGCACAGGCTCAGAAGTAACTGAAGCCTGCTCTTCTGCACCAAACATTGCTGCTGTTTCTTTGCCTACAAGTCTGTCCATGTCAAGCAAAATAATCAACCTGTCCTCAAGCTTTGCTATCCCAGAGATAAAGTCACTGTCAACTGAACATGTCATTGGTGGTGCTGGCTCAACCACAGAGGTTGGTATCCTAAGCACTTCTGATACTGTGTCTACCACTACTCCTATGGTTATTCCGTGTATGTCAAGTATCATTATCTTCTGCTGGGCTACATCATCTGCCTCTGGAAGTCCAAACATCTTGCGAAGACTTACAACAGGGATAACCTTTCCACGCAGATTAATAACTCCTTCTACATAAAAAGGTGCATTTGGTACTTTTGTGATTTCCTTCATTCTGTTTATCTCTTGCACTTTGAGAATATCCACTGCATACTCCTCTCCACCAAGATGAAATGTGACAAGCTGTAGCATGTCACTGCCTTTTACAACCTTACTTTCCCTCATCCCTTCAACCCTCCTTTCTTAGACATACAAAAGTATGTTTTTTTTATAAATTCTTATAAGTCTAAATTAATTTAATTTTTCATTATACCAAAAATATCACGATTTTCAAAGGTCATTGATAGGTATTTTTATCGGGCGAAAAAGACGAGATTGCTTCGGCATCCTAATGGATGCCTCGCAATGACTTCCCTACCCGTCATCACGAGGCTTGCGAAGCAAGCCGAAGTGATCTCCCTTTAGGAGAGAAGAAAAACGAGATTGCCACGCCTCACCTTCGGTGAGGCTCGCAATGACACTTTTTCGTTACTGCGAGCCTTCTGTTGTGAGCGATAGTGTGGCAATCTGGGGCGAAGCAGTCTCTAATAAGGCTTTATTGAAAAACAAAGTAGAGATTGCTTCGGCATCCTAATGGATGCCGAAGCAATGACGGTGTAGTGTGTCACTGCGAGCCTCTGAAGGAGGCGAAGCAGTCTCTGATTAGTGCTTGGTGGATGGTGAATTTTGGATTGTTTTAATTGTAGATTATTTCCTATCATGACGAATCCTATTTTTGTATTTGGGAAGGGCTTTAGTCTCAAGCAATTTTGCTTGTTTACTACCACAAAAATAGACCAGATTGCCACGCCTGCCTTTTGACAGGCGTGGCAATGAGCAAAAATAAAAATTTGATGCTCGCAATGAAGAAAAAATAAAAGAATGCCACGCAATGACACAAGAAATTTAATTTTCACATGATTATAGCAATTACTGGATTTCTATCGCTATATTGTGGAGAATGTTCATAAAAAAGACCTCTAATTAACAATTAGAGGTCTTTAGAAAGTATTAGTCATCTCAAGTCAGATGAGCTATTTTTTCAACTTAAGTGTCTCTTTGATCATGAGCAAGAATTTTACATAATCAAAGGCAAACTTCATTAGTTCGGTTTCATCCTTTTTCATTTTTTCAATCTGTTCATCTGAGACATCAAAAACATCAAGAAATCTGCTTTCAAAAACAAAGTCTCTAAAGGCATCTATGTTATAACAAGCCATATAGAAAGCTTTTTGCTTTTTTTCGTCAAGCTTTTCTGCTCGCATGTTTTTCGTAAAAAATAACTCTCTCCACCCTCTGTTCATATCATCATACAGGTCAACGCCCTGGTCCTTTCTCCATTCTTCAACTGTCCATTCTTTGTCTTCCTCAAATCCCTTACAATGAGTCTCACGGACAAAAAAGTAATGTTCCTCTGTAATTCCGTCTGTCAAATCAAATTTTTTAAGAGATGCCTGTCCTATTGGATAGTATCTACAGGTTGCCGGTCTGTCCTCATACACAGAGCATCCAGCATCACAAAGAAACGGACATGTTTTTTCTTCATCGTCATTCTTATTAAGAAAGACAAAAGGATAGCCGCTTTTGGGCTCTATAAAAACATAAGCATACTTCATTAAAAATTCTCCAGATGAAATGCCAAATCTGTTTTTTAATCTCATGATATCATACGGAGTAAGCATGATATCTATGTTTTTACAGCAGCTTTTGAAACACGAAATACCAGGATAACAGCGAAACTTAAATTTTGACTCCAGAGTTAGCTCCTCAGGAGCAATTGCATTAATGTTTAACATTTATTCCTCCCCTTTGATTATTTTTAGATAAACTTTTCTTGTTCTTGGTCCGTCAAATTCACAGAAAAAAATACTCTGCCATGTGCCAAGTAATGGCTTGCCGTTTTCAATTAATACATTTACCGATGAGCCAACAAGAGTTGTTTTTATATGACTGTCTGCATTCCCTTCCATGTGTGAATATCCCGCGCCATAGGGAGCTATCTTTTTAAGGGCATTGATTATATCTTTTTTCACGGAAGGGTCAGCTCCTTCATTAATAGTAATCCCAGCTGTGGTGTGAGGAACATACAGATAGCAAACACCGCTTTTTATTCCTGATTCTTTAATAGCATTCTCAACCTCATCGGTTATATCAATAAATTCTTCCCTTGAAGATGTCTTGACAGTAATTGTTTTCATATTTTAAGTCTCCTTATTCTTTCAACCGCTTCTATTATTCTTTCCTTTGGCTGGGTAAGGGCAAACCTTATATAACCCTCTCCGTATTCACCAAATCCAACTCCCGGCGTGCATAGAACTTCTGCCTCCTTTAAAAGCTTTGCCACAAAGTCTATAGAATTTGTTCCACGTGGAACATTTACCCATAGATAGAATGTGGCGTTCGGTTTTTTAGCTTCAAATCCAGCAGATTTTAGCCCTTCATAGAGAATATCTCTTCTTTCCTTATAAATATCTCTAATCTCTTTTAAAATGCTGTCATCTGTTTCAAGAGCAACGATAGATGCTTCCTGAATTGCCTGAAAGACTCCAGAGTCAAGATTTGTTTTGACCTTTCCAAGTCCTGCAAGGATATCTTTATTTCCGACAGCATAACCTATTCTCCAGCCTGTCATATTGTATGTCTTTGAAAGAGAGTGAAACTCAATGCCAACTTCTTTTGCACCATCAATCTGCATAAAACTGATGGGCTTTTCTTCAAAGTATATTTCTGAATAAGCAGCATCATGGCAAACTATTATGTTATATTTTTTAGCAAAATCTATGACTTCTTTGTAAAAATCTTCTGTAGCATCAGCAGAAGTTGGGTTGTTAGGATAATTTATGAACATAAGTTTTGCTTTGTGGCAGATATCTTCTGGAATTACTTTTAAATCCGGTAAGAAATTATTTTCCTCGCGAAGGGGCATAAAATATGGAATGCCTCCTGCGAATTTTGTGCCAACAGGATAAACTGGATATCCCGGCGAAGGAACAAGAACTATATCTCCGGGATCAATAAATGCAAGGGGAATGTGCCCTATTCCTTCCTTTGAGCCTATCAGAGAGAGAACTTCTTTTTCAGGGTCAAGCTCTACATTAAATCTTCTTTTATACCATCCGGCTACGGCTTCTCTGTAAGAAAGCATTCCTTCATAGCTTGGATATCTGTGATGTTCAGGTTTTTCAACAGCCTTTTTCATGGCTTCTACAATATGATTGGGGGTTGGAATATCAGGGTCACCAATGCTCAAGTCAATTAAATCAGCACCTTTTGAAAGGGCTTCTCTTTTCATTTGATCAATGGCAGCAAAAAGATAAGGTGGTAAAGTTTTGATTCTCTCAGCATATTGAATCTGCATTTGCTCCTCCATAAAATAGTATATTAATTAAAGTTTACTAAAACTTACAGATTATTTCCAAATTTAAATTAAGCAAGCTTTTATATAAAAAGTTTGCACTTCCTTGTTATTGCGAGTCTGCATTTTTTACGAGCCTGCTGCCAGTTTGTGTGGCAATCTCTCAGTAGAAATAATCAGATTGCTTCGGGCACGGAGTGCCCTCGCAATGACCGAAAAAAGAATGCCTCGCAATTACGGAAAAGAAAGTGCTCTGAATGATAAGGAAGGAAGATGCCTTGCATTGATGATTAAAGGAAGACGATTTGCATTGAAGAGGAAGGAGAATGCTACGGAATGACGAAGAGGAAAATGCTTCGCAATGGCACGCTAATTTTTGTATAAAAAGCGATAAATTTACAATTATTTATTGATTTTAAGCGAGCCTTACAATAGTAAATAAAACAGACAAGCAAAGATGTAAGAATGTTCTTACTCTGTGTAAGATTTTTCTGATTTACAATTTGTTACGAGAAGTGTATAATTTAAAAAACTATTTTTATAATTGAGGAGAGTGAAAATGGCTGAAAATTCTCCGCAAATAAACCTTATTGACTGTATATTTAATCCTTCTGCAATTGCTGTCATTGGTGCTACTTCTGAGGAGACTAAAGTTGGATATGCTGTCTTGAAAAATCTCATTGATGGCTATTCTGGTAAGATTTATCCTGTTAATCCTAAAAGAAGTGAAATTTTATCATTAAAATGTTATCCCTCTGTATCAGCTATTCCAGATAAAGTTGACCTTGCAATTATTGTTATTCCTGCTAAAGCAGTAGCAGATGCTTTAAGAGACTGTGCACAAGCAGGTGTTAAAGGAGTAGTTGTTATTACAGCAGGTTTTAAGGAAGTTGGAGGTGAAGGGGTTGCAAGAGAAAGAGAAATAGTTGAAATAGTAAGAAGTGCAGGAATAAGAATGGTCGGACCTAATTGTCTTGGTGTTATGAATACTAAAAATAGGATGAATGCATCCTTTGCTGCAGAACTTCCACCGGCAGGAAGAATAGCTTTTTTCTCCCAGTCTGGTGCTTTAGGTGTGGCAATAATAGATTGGGCTATTGAGAATAATTTTGGATTTTCAAAATTTGTAAGTTTTGGTAATAAAGCTGATTTAAATGAGACAGATTTTATTGAATACTTTGCAAATGACCCAGATACGGATGTAATATTAGGTTACATAGAAGATATTATTGATGGTAAAAGATTTCTTAGAGTTGCAACAGAGGTTACAAAAATAAAACCTGTAATTCTCATTAAATCTGGAGCAACTGAAGCTGGAGCAAGGGCTGCCTCTTCACACACTGGTGCTTTGGCAGGTTCTGACAGGGCATTCACTGAGGCATTCAAAAAATCAGGAATTATAAGGGCATATAGTATTGAAGAACTCTTTGAAATAGCTGAAATGTTTTTATCTAAAAAATTTCCTAAGGGAAGAAATCTTCTTATAGTAACCAATGCAGGAGGACCTGGTATAATTGCAGCGGATACAGCGGACAAACTTGGAATAAAATTACCTCCCATGAGCAGGGAATCAATAGATGAAATTGCGGAGAAACTTCCTCCTACAGCTTCTCTTTACAATCCTGTTGATGTTATTGGAGATGCTACTTCGGAAAGATATAAAGTTGTACTTGAGCAGGCAATAAAAGACAAAGTAGCAGAGGGAATTTGTGTTTTACTTACTCCTCAAGCAATGACAGACGTTGACAATATAGCAGATGTTGTTATCTCAGCTTCAAAAGATACAGAAAAGCCAGTGTTTGCATCTTTTATTGGAGGTATAAGAGTAAAAAACGGAATAAAAAAACTAAAATCTTCAAATATACCATGCTTTACAGACCCTACAGTGGCAATCAATTCCTATAGTAGACTAATAAATTATGTGGAAATAAAAAATAAATCTGAATTTGAAATTTCACAGCTTGAAATACCATCTGAAAACATCAAAAGGGCTCAAGAAATAATTTTACAAATGAAAGAGAAAGGACTTTATGAACTTGGCGGAGAGGAGGCGATGCAGGTTCTCTCCCTGTATGGATTTTCCTTTCCAGAAAGAGCACTTGCAAAAACACCTATGGAAGCAGTAGCAATTGCAGAAAGAATTGGATATCCTGTTGTTATGAAAATCTCATCTCCCCATATATTGCACAAGACAGATGTTGGCGGAGTAAAGCTTAATCTTACCAATGAAAAGGCTGTTTACAACGCATTTGTAGAAATAACCACGAATGTGAAAAGACTCATGCCAGAGGCATACATTGAAGGTGTAATGATTTATGAGATGGTTACAGGAGGAAAAGAGATAATTCTTGGAGTAACCTACGATAGAACATTCGGACATATGATAATGTTTGGACTTGGGGGAATATATGTAGAAGTTCTCAAAGATGTTTCATTCAGAATAGTTCCTGTCACAGAGCAAGAAGCCTTTGACATGATTTCAGAGATAAGGGGTAGCAGAATATTAGATGGAGTGAGAGGAGAAAAACCTTACGATAAAAACGAAATTGTAAAATGTATAAGAAGACTTTCAAAACTTGTTCAGGATATTCCTATGATTAGGGAAGTAGATATTAATCCTTACCTTATCATGTATAACGGTGGAATTGGACTTGATGCAAGAATAATAATCTCAGATTAAAAAATTTTTTAAGGGGTGTAATATGGAAAAAGTAGAGATAAGGTGGCATGGAAGGGGAGGGCAGGGAACAGTGACTGCTGCTAAAGTATTTGCTGATGCGTGTTTAAGTGGAGGCAGACATGTTCAGGCATTTCCCGAGTATGGACCAGAGAGGGCAGGTGCACCACTTAGGGCATACAACAGAATAAGTTCAAAGGAACTAAGGATGCATTGTCCTGTGGCAAATCCTGATGTAGTAGTTGTAGTAGATCCCACACTCATAGAGAGCATAGATGTTACAGAAGGAGCAAAGGATGATGCAATTTTTGTTGTAAACTCATCAAAGGAGCCACAGGAGCTAAGGGAAAAGCTAAAGCTTAAGCCAACGCAGAAGCTTTATGTAGTTGATGCAACAAAGATAGCAATTGAGTGTTTTGGTAGACCAATGCCTAACTCACCGATGGTAGGAGCATTAAACAGGGCAACAGGGCTTGTTGAATTAGAGACATTGCTTGAGGATGTAAGGAAGAGTTTTGGGAAGAAATTTGCACAAAAAATAATAGACGGTAACCTTCTTGCAGTCAAGAGAGGTTACGAGGAGGTAAAGCAGGGATGATGAGCTGGAAAGAAATACCTGAAGGAATGGTAATACTTGAGGCAGGAAGTGCCTTAAAATTCAAGACAGGCTCATGGAGGACATTCAAGCCTGTTTGGATAAAGGAAAACTGTATCCATTGTCTGCTTTGCTGGCTTTACTGTCCAGACAATGCAGTAAAAGTAAAGGATGGAAAAAGGGAAGAATTTGACTATGACTACTGCAAGGGCTGTGGAATTTGTGCATTGGAGTGTCCCGGCAAGAAAGGCAACAAGGCAATAGTAATGCAGGAGGAGGTAAAGTAATGACGAAGATAGTAGCAGTAACAGGAAACGAGGCAGTAGCCAATGCATTTCGTCAGATAAATCCAGATGTATGTGCAGCATATCCGATAACACCTCAGACAGAGCTAATGCAGAGATTTGCCTCCTTTGTATCAAATGGGCAAGTAAAGACAGAGCTAATACTGGTTGAGAGTGAGCATTCAGCAATGAGTGCCTGTGTTGGTGCAGCAGCTGCAGGAGGCAGGGTTGCAACAGCAACATCATCACAGGGATTGGCACTCATGTGGGAGATACTATTTATAGCCTCAGGCTTAAGGCTTCCCATAGTAATGCCAGTTGTAAACAGGGCATTGTCTGCCCCGATAAACATACACTGTGACCATTCAGATGCAATGGGAGCAAGGGACAGTGGATGGATACAACTGTGGAGTGAGAACGCACAGGAAGCCTATGACAACACAATACAGGCATTCAGAATAGCAGAGCACATGGAAATAAGACTTCCAGTCATGGTATGCTATGACGGCTTCATAATAAGCCACTCAATAGAAAGAATAGAGTATCTTGATGACGAAGTAGTACAAAAATTTGTAGGAGAATACAAGCCTCTTTATCCACTGCTTGATATAGACAAACCAAAAAGTTACGGACCACTAATACTGCCTGATCTTTACATGGAAGTAAGAAGGGCAAATTCGGAAGTCTACAAAAAAGTTCCCCAAGTAGTGCTTCAAGTAGCAAAAGAATTTGAAAAAATATCAGGCAGAGCCTATGGACTATTTGAATCATACAGACTCAATGATGCAGAGATAGCACTTGTAATACTTAACTCAGCAGCAGGAACAGCAAAGGATGTTGTTGATGAGTACAGAGACAGAGGAATAAAAGTAGGACTACTTAAACCCAGACTTTACAGACCATTTCCGTATGAAGAGATAGCACAAGCCTTAAAGCATCTTAAAGCAGTATGTGTGCTTGACAGAGCAGATGCATTTGGAGGCTCAATGGGACCTCTTTATCTTGATATAGCAACAAGCTTGATAAACCACAAAGAAAAACCATTGCTTATAAACAGAATATATGGACTGGGTGGAAGGGACTTTATGCCAGAGCATGCAGCAGAAGTTATTGAGGAGCTTAAAGAGATAGCAGAGACAGGGAAAATAAAGACAACAAAAGAATACATAGGAGTGAGGGAATAGCATGGCAACACCGATTAACTTAAAAGAACTATCAAAGCAAGAACTAAGATTTACAGCAGGGCATAGGCTTTGTGCAGGATGTGGAGCACCCATAGTGGTGAAGATGGTACTACTTGCAGCATGTGACTATCCGGTAGTAGCGGCGAGCTCAACAGGATGTCTTGAAGTCTCCTCCTGTATATCCACATACACAGCATGGAAAGTGCCATGGATACACAATGCCTTTGAAAATGTAGCTGCCACCTTGTCTGGAGTAGAGGCGATGTATAAATCATTAAAGAAGCAAGGCAAAATAGACAAAGAGATAAAATTTATTGCCTTTGGAGGAGATGGAGGAACATATGACATAGGATTTCAGGCTTTATCGGGAGCAATGGAAAGATGGCATAACATGCTTTACATCTGCTATGACAACGGAGCATACATGAACACAGGAATACAGCGTTCAGGTGCAACACCAACCTTTGCAGACACAACAACATGTCCAGTAGGTTCAGCAATACCCGGGAAGCCTCAGCAGAGGAAGGACCTCACACGGATAATGGCAGCACATGGAATACCATATGTAGCGCAGGCATCACCAAGTCATTGGGCAGACTTAATGAAGAAAGTAAGGAAAGCACTTGAGATACAGGGGCCGAAGTTTATAAACATATTCTCCCCGTGTAATCGTGGATGGAGGTCAAGGACAGATGATGCCATACTGCTAAGCAGACTGGCAGTTGAGACATGCTTTTGGCCTCTGTATGAAGTAGAAGAGGGACAGACAAGGGTTACATTCAAGCCAAGAGAGAAAAAGCCAGTGGTAGAATTTTTAAAAGCACAGGGAAGATTTAAACATCTTTTTGAGCCGGGAAAAGAAAAGCTGATTGAACAATTTCAGGAAACAATAGATAAGAATTGGAATAGGCTTTTAAAGGAAGAACAGATGTTTTTAGATCCCTCATCAACAAAATCTGAGGAGAATATGGAGGAGAAAAAATGATACCAATTTTTATAATTTCAAATCGTCCATTTACAGGGAAGAACTTTTTTGCTATAGGTTTAGCTTTGACTCTTAAAGAAAAGGGCTATAAAATTGGATATGTAAGACCTCTTGGAAAAATTCCCTTAAGAAAGGGAGAAGAAATTTTTGATGAAGAAGCGGTATTTATAAAGGAAATATTAGGACTTGAAGAACCTTTAAGCATAATTTCTCCTTTTGTATTTACCTATGAAACTCAATACAAGCTTTTGGAAGGTGCAGACTTAAAAGTAAAGGAGAAGGTATTAAATTCGTTCAGTAGCTTATCTGATAAAGATTTTGTAATAGTCGTTGGTGCAAATAACATATTTGAAGGGTATACACTTGGCATAAGTTCTATAAATCTCGCAAATGAAACAAATGGAAAGGTTATTGCTATTCAGCATTGGGATAGTGAGCTTGCTATGGATGATATATTCGGAATTAAAGAGATAACAAAAGATAAATTCATTGGAGCTGTTATAAATAAAATTGCACCAGAGCAGTATCACCATATAAAAGAGAAGGTAATTCCTTTTATGGAATCAAATGGGATTAATGTGCTTGGAGCATTTAAAAAAGATAAGTTCCTTGAAGCAGTTACAGTAAGAAGGCTTATGGAAGCTGTAAATGGAGGCGTTGTCTGCTGCGAAGATAAACTTGATGAAATTGTTGAAAACATCTCAATAGGTGCAATGGATCCAGAAACAGCTCTATCATATTTCTTAAGAATTCCTAACAAAGCAGTAATCACAGGTGTTTACAGGACAGATATTCAGATAGTTGCTATGGAGACATCAACAAAATGTTTAATTCTTACAGGTGGAATGCATGTTAGTGCCACAGTAACTGGAATTGCTAAGGCTAAGGGAATACCAATAATTGTAACTTCAATGGACACATTTACAGCGGTTGACAGAATGGAAAAACTAATGGGAAAGGCAGTAATAAGAGAAAAAGAAAAGGCTATGAAAGCAAAGGAAATTGTGGGAAGAGATTTTGATATAGAAAGTTTTTTAAGAAAAGTCAAATAAAATTATGATGAACACAGAAATTTCTTCTATAGCAAAAGTAGAGACAGTAAAAGAAAATTTAGTTGTTTTTGCCTCTCCATATCAGATAAAAGAAGTTGCGAGACTTATTGTTCAACAAGGTGCAAGATTTGTTCATTTAACTGCAATAGATTTTCCTGAAAAAAGTAAAATTCAGCTTAACTACTTTTTTCTTCTTTTAAAAGATGGATTTAATATTATTGTTAAAACTGATTTGGAAGCTTCCTCTCCCACAATCTCTTCAGTTTCAGATATAATTCCGGGAGTTATATGGGCTGAAAGGGAGTGCAAAGACCTTTTTGGAGTTGATTTTGAAGGACATCCTGATCCAAGAAGGCTTGTTCTTTCTGATGATTGGCCCGAAGGGGTATATCCTTTAAGAAAAAACTTTTCATATAACACTAAGCCTCCTATCCAATCAGAGAGCAAAGTTGAGTTAAAAAAACCAAGTGAAGGAAGAACAGTTATTCCAATTGGACCATTTTATCCATCCCTTGAAGAGCCTGCTTACTTTAGACTCATCGTTGAAGGAGAGGAAATTGTTGATTTTGACTATAGAGGCTTTTATGTTCATAGAGGGATTGAAAAACTTGCTGAGAGTGCCCTGAATTATCAGCAAGTTCCTTTTCTTGCAGAAAGAATTTGTGGAATTTGCGGCTTTGTTCATTCAACAGCCTATTGTCAGGCAGTTGAAAAGGCTGCAGATATAGAAATTCCAATGAGGGCAAAATTTATACGAAGCATGTTCCTTGAACTTGAAAGAATTCACAGCCATCTTCTATGGGTGGGTCTTGCAGCACATATTGTTGGTTTTGACACTTTGTTCATGGAAGCATGGAGAATTCGCGAGCCTGTTATGTATTTATGTGAAATGATAACAGGTAACAGAAAGACCTTTGGAATAAACATAGTTGGTGGAGTAACAATAGATGTTCTCCCGCAGCATTTAAAGGATATGGAAAATGTTATTACTGAAATTGAAAAAGATGTTAAACAATTAAGGGACATTATTATTGATGATGAAGTTATTCAGTTAAGATTTAAAAATGTTGGAATTCTAACTGAAGAAGATGCGAAAAAATATTTTGTTGGTGGACCTGTTGCAAGAGCTTCAAATATAAGGATTGATATGAGAAAGAATATGCCCTATGCTGCTTATCCTAATTTGGAATTCATAATGCCTATACAAAAAGAAGGAGACATATGGGCAAGAACTTTAGTAAGATTGGAGGAAATTTTTATATCAATAAATATGTTAAAGCAAATAATAGAAAATATGCCTGAAGGTCCAACTTCTGTAAAAATTTCAAAAATAGAGCATTGGAAAGAGGCTATATCCTATGTAGAGGCACCGAGAGGACAACTTTTTCATTATGTAATGACAGGACCTGAAGGAAGACCCTACAGATGGAGTGTGAGAGCACCTTCTTATCAAAACTATCAGGCTCTTTCAGTTCTTCTAAAAGGTGAAACAATAGCTGATGCACCTTTGATTATTGCAAGCATTGATCCTTGTTTTTCATGTACAGAAAGGCTTGAAGCAGTGGATTTAAAAAACAAAAAAGTAAAGGTATATACTGCAGAGGAATTGCGAAGATGCTCAAGGGCAAAATAAAGGCTTTGCTACTTTTTTCAAGGCATAAAAAAATTACAAGACCTTACTCCTTTGTGCCTATAAAACCACCTGAAAATTTAAGGGGAAGACTGAAGGTTGATCCGAACAAATGCATTGGATGCGGAATGTGTGTGAGGACTTGTCCTTCAAGGCTTATAGAAATTAAAGATTTGGGTGATGCTAAAATTGTGCATTTTTCAGCTGGCAGATGTATTTACTGTGGCAGATGTGCCAATGCTTGTCCTGAAAAGGCTATTCAGATTACCAATGAATTTGAACTCGCAACAGATAACAAGCAGGATTTGGAAATAATGATAAAAATAAGTATGGTTAAGTGTCTGCTTTGCGGAAAGCCATTTATGACTTACAATATGTTTAAAAAACAGGTTGAAAAACTTCAAGAAAAAAGCGAAGAAAATATCAATAAGCTTAAAATTTGTCCAGCATGTAAAAGAAAACAATAGGAGAATGGTAATTAACAATGGATTTTTTACTTTTAACATTGATAATGCCTTTTACAGGAGCTTTAATATCTTATTTCTTTAAAGATAAAAATTCAGGAATTTTTGCTGTTTTTTTTGCACTTATTACTCTTTGTTTTAGCATGTTAAATGTTTTTAGTGAAGTGTTTTATTTCCCAAAAGTAACATATAATTTAATTTCTTTTAACTGGCTCAATTCAGATTTTGTCTTTAGCCTTCAAAATGATGCTTTAACTTCAATAATGTTAATTCTTATAACTGTTATTGGCTTTTTTGTTGTTCTTTACTCCTATGGATATATGTCACCTAAGAATGCTGATCATCCATTTCATGAACCTTATGGAAGTTATTATTTTCTTATACTTCTTTTTATTGGAGCAATGGTTGGAATTGTATCAGCAACAAATCTTCTTCAGGTTTTTTTCTTCTGGGAAATAACAACTCTGTGCTCTTGGGCTTTAATTTCATATACAAAGGACCAGACAGCTACTTTTTCAGGTTTAAAGGCATTTATTATGACACACATAGGAGGGATATGTTTTTTAATTGCCCTTGCTATGCTTTATACTCAGAGCAAATCCTTTGATTTTTCAGCTATTTCATCTTTACCACAGTCAAGCAAATTTATAGTTTTTGCTCTTTTATTCTTTGCAGCATCAGCAAAATCAGCACAGGTTCCCCTTTTTACATGGCTTCCTGATGCAATGGTTGCTCCAACTCCAGTAAGTGCCTATCTACATGCTGCTGCAATGGTAAAGGCAGGAGTTTATTTGGTTGCAAGGCTTTATCTGTCAAATCCTGATTTGTCAAATTATTGTGCAGTGCTTGTTGGTGTGGTCTCAGTGCTTACAATGATAATTTCTGTTATTCTCTATTATTTTCAGTATGATTTAAAGAAAATTCTTGCTTATTCAACAATTGGACATTTAGGTTACATTTTATTGGGAGTTTCCATTGGAATCTTTGGCTCAAAAACGGGTGCAATGGGTGGAATATTTCACATAATAAATCATGGTTTTGCCAAAGGATTACTTTTCCTTTCTGTAGGTGCAATTGCTTATGCAACAGGTTCAAAGAGTATTCAAGAGTTGGGTGGACTGTCAAGTAAATTTCCTCTTTTGTCAGCATGTTTTCTTGTAGGAATGTTTTCAATTGTTGGAGTTCCGCCATTTTCAGGATTTTGGAGTAAATTTATGATTTTTACTGGAGCCTTTGAAAATATTAATACTGTTGTTTTTGGTGTGATTGCAATTTTAGAAAGTATTCTTGCATTCTGCTGGTATATCTTTGTTGGACAGAAGGTTTTCTTTGGAACACCAACTCAAAAGGTTGTTTTAGCAAAAAATGAAATACCTTTTTCAATAAAATTGAGCTTGATTTCTCTTTTAATTCTTAGTTTAGTTTCGCCTTTGATTGGTTATCCCTTTGTAAAGGCTTTATTTGGAGGTTTTTAAATGGTGTATTTGTATATATCATTTTTGGCTTTGCTGAGCGGGGCTTTAATTACATCCTTTATTCGCAATAAATTTGTTTCAGGATTTATAAATTTCTTACTTACTGCCTTGTCTTCTGTGTGCTTAATATATGTTTGCGCAGATATTTTTATTGAAAATAAAACATTAGAGGACAAACTTCTTTCCCTAACTCCGCTCTTAAATTCGTCATTTTTAATTAGTTTAGATGCCTTATCAGCTTTGTTTCTGTTAATCATAGCAATTGTTTCTTTTTGTGTTTCTGTGTTTTCATGGAAATATTTGAATGCCTATGAAAAGCATTCACCTACAAAATTTTATCCATCTCTTATGTTGCTTTTTCTTTCATGTATTGGACTTGTAAGTGTGAAGGACTTGCTTTTCTTTATAATTTTTTGGGAGTTTATGACATTAACTTCTTGGTATATTGTTGTTTTTGATAAAGAGAAAAAGGAAGCATTGAAAGGAGGGCTACAGTATTTTATTACCACCCATGTGGCAGCTGTTTTCTTAATATTAGCAGCAGTGATATTGTATTCTTATAGCAAAGACTTCAGCTTCTATGAAATAAAGAAAGCTTTACAGTTTATTGTAGAAAATAATTCTGTCCTTGCTCATTTTGTTTTATTTTGCATATTTATAGCCTTTGTAACAAAAGCTGGAATTCTTCCATTTGGATTTTGGCTACCAAATACTTATCCACAGCCACCTTCTTCTGCCTCTTCTTTCTTTGGTGGAGTAATGTCAAAACTTGCTGTTTACGCTCTTGTTAGATTTTTCCTATCTGTTGTTCCTTTGTCATTTCATACTCAAGTATGGGGATTTATAGTAGCTACCTTTGGCGTGATATCAATATTTGTAGGAACATTGGCAGCCCTTGCACAGGATGAGGCAAAAAGACTTATGTCCTTTCATGCAATTGGTCAGGTTGGCTATATGTTGCTTGGAATAGGAGTAGGACTTTACTTTATCAATATTAATCCTTTCTTAGGATTAGTGGCACTGATTGGAGGGCTTTTTCATGTTTTTAACAATGCAATATACAAAAGTCTTTTATTCCTTAATGCTGGAGCAATTTTTTATAAGACAGGAACAACTGATTTAAATAAAGTTTCTGGATTGCTTAAAGTTATGCCTGCTGTGGCAGTAACAGCGATAGTAGGCTCTCTTTCAATTGCAGGAGTTCCGCCGTTTAATGGATTTTTATCTAAACTTCTCATTTTTGAAAGTTCAATATGGGCATCACAAGTTAATGAGTGCAATTTTATTGTAAAATTTGCATTTATAATTTTTGGAATAATATCTGTTTTTATTTCTGCTATTACTTTGGCTTCATTCCTTAAATTTGTAAACTCTGCTTTTATGGGAAAACTAAGGGGAGTAATTGATGATAAAAGAGATGTTCCATTTTCAATAAGTTTCCCTCAAATGATTCTTGCTATTGTATGTCTTTTAGCAGGAGTGTTGCCGTTTATTCCTCTGAAAATCATTTATTTAGCAGTATCATCTTCTTTGGATATTTCAGTTCCAGCGTTTTCAACTGTATTTTCAACCAATTTTGCAGGAGTAAGCATAACTTTCAGTGAAGGGATAAGTACTGGTGCATGGTTTCCGATTTATGTCATGATTTTTGTCTTAATACTTTCGCTTATAATTCTTGGCTTTGAGAAATATGCAAAGTCACCAAAGAGAGAAGTTGAGACATGGTATGGTGGTAAGGAGCATCTTCCTGAAGAAGTCGTTTATACTGGACACAGTTTTTATCAGCCATTTAAGAAGATGTTGAGTTTTAAAATTGGCTCAATAAAGTTTGTAGCTTTTTATCCTGTAAATCTGCCTTCTATTAAAATTTCTTTGCCCTATTTTTTTATAAAGTTATTGCATCCTGATTTATGGCTTTATTATCCTTTAGCAAAAAAGATTGAGAATTTTATTGATTTTTTGGGAAATCTTTATCAGAAGCTGACTAAAAAACCGACTCTCTGGCTGATTGGCGGGATTGTTTTATTAATGCTGATAATTTTTTATTTGAGGTAAACTTATGAAGACAGATTGGATTATTCTTACTGCAATAGTGAACATAATTTTTGTTCTGTTTATTTCACCATTCTTTGATGGAGTTACAAGGAAGATAAGAGCAATTCTGCAGAGCAGAGTAGGACCACCGCTACTACAGTCTTACTACGATATTGTAAAACTTATGGGAAAGGAAGACTTAATCTCTACAGTAAATCCTCTCTTTAGGATTTCACCGTATTTAACCGTGATAACTTTGGGAGTTGCTGCACTTTTAGTTCCTATTGCAGAGCTAAATCCACCTTTTAGTTTCTGGGGAGATATTTTTCTTTTTATTTACATAATCACTGTTGTAGGAATAGCAATAATTATGACAGCAGCTGCATCTGAAAATCCCTTTGCTTATGTGGGAGCTTCAAGAAAAATCATGCTTCATCTTTCTGTGGAACCAATCCTTGCAATAGCACTAATAACAGGAGCTATTAATGCTGGTTCTTTCAAAATAGGAGAAATTGTTACATGGTACTATCAAAATGGACCAAATCTATCAATGATTTTGGCTACGGTGTGTGTTTTTCTTGCTCTTCAGGCACTTATTGGAAAAATTCCCTTTGATATATCTGAGGCTGAACAGGAAATTGCAGAGGGAGTGTTGATTGAATTAAGTGGTCCTAAGTATGCATGCATAAAATGGGCAAATATGTCAAAACAGGTGCTGATTTGTCTTGTTTTTGCACAGATTTTTATTCCCTGGACAATGACTTCAAATTTCTTAATAAATATTATCATAGCCTTTTTTAAGGTTGCAGTTATTATTCTTATCAGCACACTGATTGAGGCACTAAATCCAAGACTTAGAATAGACCAAGCACTTAAATATAATTTAACGCTTGCAGGATTTTCACTTACATCAATATTTTTAGCACTTTTAGGAGTGTAATATGGAGGTAATTTATGTTTTGATTTTATTCTTTGCATTTATTTCTGGAGAGTCAAAAAACTTAAGAATTTCCTCATATTTTCTTATTCCACAGGGTTTACTTATTAGTATTTCTTTATTTATGCTCGGATACTCTCATGAAATGCCCTCACTTTATTTGATTGGGATTTTAGATTTAATTGTTAGAGCAACGGTTTTGCCTTTTATTCTGATACAGGTTTTTAAAAACATAGAAGTGGAAAGAAAACCTTCAATTATATTGCCCCTTTCAATTCCAGTATCAATTGTTTTGCTGGCTGTAGGTTATCACTTTGCCTTAGAATTAAAAAACATTATTTTGCCTCAATTTCTATCTTGTTTTCCTTCAGGGCTAACCCTTTTTATCTTTGGCTTATTTTTAATTGTTTCAAAGGCTGATATTTTGAAGATGACTGTAAGTTTTTTCATCATAGAAAATGGAATTCATTTAATTCTCATAGGCATACTTCCTCATATGCCTAAAACCTTTGAGATTGCTCTAACTTTTAACTTTATCCTTGCAATGACTCTGTTTATTTATATAGGAATGAGATGGAAGATTTTGATTATGCAAGAGAAAAGATATGGTATAAAAACTTCTGATGATTTAAGGGGTTAAAAGTATGGAGCTTGAAAAATTAATTTACTTAAGTTTTGTTGCTCCAATATTTGCAGGTCTTTTACTTCTTGTTCTTCGTAAAAATTTGCTTTTACAAGTTGGATTGTCTGGTTTTTCAGTTTTACTTTCAGCAGTTGGAACATTTTTGGGATGGCTAAAAATAAATCAGTGCGAACCCCTTTCTGTCATTGCGAGGAGCTTCAGCGACGAAGCAATCTCTTCATTACCACGCCTTACCTTCGGTGACATTCACAATGCAGGACAGGTAATGTCGGATTTAAAACCATTTCAAGCTGCTGAAAATTTCTATTTTGATGGATTTAGTATTTTTATGCAATTTATGGCTGAATTTATTACTTTTTTTGCAATTATCTATTCCTACAAGGAACTGCAGAGATTTTTTGAGCACAGAAAAGAAAGTTTTAATTTATACTTTAGCGTGATATTGCTCTCCCTTGGCTTTTCAAATTTGTGTTTTTCTCTGAATAGTATTTTGTTTGTCTACATTACCCTTGAAATAAGTAGCATAATTTGTGCTTATTTAATCTGCTTTAGACAAAGTAAAGAGTCTCTTAAGGCAGGATTTAAGTATCTTCTTATTGTAAACATAGGAATACTTTTCAGCCTTCTTGGTATTGTTTTACTTTCTTATTTCTCCCATGAGGAAGTTTTAATTAGCAATATTTCAAAGAATGTAGCACTTCTTTCAAGGGATATAGCACTACTTTGTGCAGGTCTTTTGACAATAGGATTCTTTACAAAAGCTGGACTTATGCCATTTCACATATGGCTTCCAGACTCTTATGCTGAGGCTCCTACTGCTTCTACTGTGTTTATGACAGGATTGATAACAAAGCTTGGAATTTATGGGTTGATTAGAACAACTTCAGCCTTTGCCTTGTATTTGGATGAGTTTAAATTTTTTATAGTTTGCCTTGCTTCAATAAGCATGCTGTTTGGAGCTTTGATGGCATTTACTCAAAAGGATGTAAAAAGAATGATAGCTTACAGTAGTATAAGTGAAATGGGAGCAGTGACAGTAGCAATAGTGTTAAATAGTTATACTGCTTTTTTTGGAGCAGTGTTTCACATGTTAAATCATACTTTGATGAAAGGAGCTTTGTTTTTCTCAGCAGGACTTTTAATTTATCATTCTTCAACAAACACAAGCCATCAATTAAGAGCTTCTTTAATTTCAATACCATTTTTCATTGGAGCTTTGGCAGTAGGTGGAATGCCTCCTTTTAGCAGTTTTTCAAGCTCTATTACTATTTTGTTTGCTCTTGCAGATAAAGGATTTTTATGGACATCTGCAGTTCTTGCAATTTCAGGATTTATTAGTGCACTGGCTCTTTTAAGATTTGCAATAAAATTATTTTGGCATAACTCTCACTTAAGTCGTCAAATACATGCCAGTGTTCAAGAATTTCCTTATTCAATGGTTATTTGCTCAGCTTTGGTTGCAGTGCTTTTGATTGTCATGGGAATTTATCCAAAGCTTCTTTATACTTTACTTGATGCTACGGTAATTTCAATCATGAAAACAATGTATTAAGGGGGAAATTATGTCTTTGCTTCAAAAGTTGGCGCAGAGAGCTTTTAAAAAATCAGTATGGGTGTTTCATGTAAATACAGGAGCATGTAATGGCTGTGACATAGAGCTTCTTGACATACTTACTCCCTATTATGACATAGAGAGATTTGGTATGAAAGCTGTAAGTTCTCCAAGACATGCAGATGCCCTTGTTATTTCTGGTCCTGTAACACGAGCAACAGTTGATTTTGTAAAGCAGGCTTACGAAGCTACTCCCTCTCCAAAAATTGTTATTGCTCTTGGTTCTTGTGCAACTGAAGGTGGGATATGGTTTGACAGTTACAATGTTGTTGGAGGGGTTGATAAAATTATTCCAGTAAATCTTTATATTCCGGGATGTCCTCCTCGTCCAGAGGCTATTCTTTTTGGAATTGCTCAGGCATTAGGAATATCAAAGAAAAAAATAAAGCCTCTTATTGCAGAGCAAATTGAATCTTGAAGATTTTCTGAAAAATCTTAAAGGCAAAGTTTTAATCCTATCAGTAGGTCATCCTTTAAGGGAAGATGACGCAGTAGGAAGCTATGTGGCAGAAAAAATCAAAGGTAAAATAAAGGCAGATGTAATCAATTGTGGTGAAAGTCCTGAAAAATTTACTGACAAAATTGTTCAATTAAATCCAGATGTATTAATTTTCATTGATGCAGTTGAAATGAACTCTGAAGCAGGAAGCATAGCCTTTTTTTCAGAAGATGAAGTTAATTCTAAAATTTTGTTCACCCATAAAAGCAGTCTTGGAGTTTTAACAAAGTATATTAAAGCAAAGATAGACTGTAAAGTATTTCTTATTGCTATTCAACCTATGAGTACCAATTTTGGTCATTCATTAAGCGAAAAGGTACAAAAGACTGCAGATATTTTGTCAGAATTGTTGATTGAAAAACTTTCCTGATTTGCAATATATTTTGTATAATTTATAAAAACTTTTGGAGGTTTAAAGATGTTTAAAGGTTCAATGGTTGCAATTGTTACACCGTTTAAAGATGGAAAAATTGATGAGAAGGCTTTGGAAGAGCTTATTGAGTGGCATATACAGGAAGGCACCCATGCAATAGTTCCATGTGGCACAACAGGAGAGGCATCAACCCTTGATTATGAAGAGCATTACAGGGTTATTGAAATTACAGTTAAAGTTGTAAACAAAAGAATTCCTGTTATTGCAGGAACAGGTTCAAACTCAACTGATGAGGCAATTATGATTACTCGTAAAGCAGAGGAGCTTGGTGCTGATGCAGTGCTTTCTGTAACACCATATTACAATAAGCCAACTCAAGAAGGACTATACAGGCATTTTAAAACAATTGCTGACAATACAGGACTTCCAATTATTCTTTACAATGTGCCAGGAAGAACTTCTCTTAATATGCTTCCCCAGACCGTTGCAAGGCTGAGGGAACATCCAAGAATTGTTGGGATTAAAGAAGCAACTGGAGACATGAAGCAAGTAAGTGATTTGATTAGACTTTGCGGCAGTGATTTTACAGTGCTTTCAGGCGATGATTTTACAAATCTCACCCTTCTTGCTCTTGGTGGAAAGGGCTTTATCTCAGTTACAGCAAATGTATGTCCAAAGGATGTAGCAGAAGTTTTCAATTCATGGGAAAGAGGAGATATTGCAAAGGCAAGAGAGATTCACTATAAGCTTGAGCCAATGAACAAGGCGATGTTTATTGAGACAAATCCTATTCCAGTTAAAACCGCTCTTGCAATGATGGGAAAAATAAGGGAAGAATTCAGACTACCCCTTTGTGAAATGTCTCAGGCAAACAAAGAAAAACTTGCGGAGGTTTTGCGTAGCTACGGCTTAATTAAATGATAGAAGAAATCAGGATAAAGGACTTTGCAATAATTGAGAGGCTTTCTGTTTCTATAGGAAAGGGTTTTAATGTTATTACAGGTGAGACTGGTGCCGGCAAGTCTATAATCGTTGATGCCTTAAGTGTGCTTCTTAAGGAAAAAGTATCTTCTGCTGATTATGTTCGTTATGGAAGTAATGAGGCTACTGTTGAGGTTGTCATTACTGAGGTTGAACATGAATTTGGTGATGATATTTTAATTTTAAGAAAAGTTCTTAATCTTCAGGGAAAAACAAGGGCATACATTAATGATTCTGCATATACTTTGCAAGGTTTTTCAGCAGTTGCAAGCAGATTTATAAATATTCATGGACAACATGAACACACCGCACTTCTTAAGAAAGAAAATCACATTGAATTTTTTGATACAATTGCAGGGTTACAAACTGAAGTAAGTAAATTTAACAGTTTATATTCAAAATATTTGACCCTAAGGGAAGAGACAGAAGCTCTTAAAACTCAAATCAGCGAAAAAAAGCAGAAAGCAGAGCTTTTAGCCTTTCAAATTGAAGAAATTGAAAAGGCAAAATTAAGTATTGACGAGGAAAAAGACCTTAATGAAAAGCGTCAGATTTTAAGGAATGTTCTCAAAATTAAAGAGATTGCAGAATCTGCATTTGAGCTTATTCACAATGACAGAAATTCAGTTTATACAAATCTTTCAAAAGTTCTTGTTCAAATTAAAGAGCTTATAAAATTTGATTCAAAGGCTGAGGATTTAAAGAATCTTTTAGAAACCGCCTTTGCACAGATTGAGGAGGCTGTATATCTTTTAAGAAAATTAAAGGAAGGTTATGAACCAGACCCGCATCTCCTTGAAAATATTGAGGAAAGACTCACATTGATTAACAGGCTTAAGTCAAAGTATGGTGGAAGTATTGAGGAAGTTTTAAGATATTGCGAACATGCAAAAAAGGAGCTTGAAGTAATGGCTTGTTCAGAAGAGGAGCTTCAAATCAAAGAAAAGGAATTGAATGCTCTTTTGAAAGAACTGAATGAACTTGCCATAAACATTTCAGATAACAGAAAACAGAAGAAAAGAGAAATTGAGGAAAAAATTATTGAGGAACTCAAATTTCTTGGATTTTCAAATCCTGTTTTTGAAGTTAGAATTGTTACAAAACCCTTAGGTTTAAATGGAATTGACGATGTTGAGTTTTACTTCTCTGCAAATCCAGACCAGCCTCCAAAGCCTTTAAACAAAGTCGCCTCAGGAGGAGAGCTTTCAAGACTTATGCTTGCAATAAAAAGCGCTGAGATTCAATACTTAAAATCCAATACTCAGCAGTCAATACATCTCAATCAACTTACACTTTTTTTTGATGAAATAGATGCAGGCATTGGAGGAAAAGTGGCTGAGAATGTTGGTAGAAAGCTTAAGCAACTTGCAACCTTTCATCAAGTATTATGCGTTACTCATCTTCCACAGATAGCAGCTATGGCTGACAATCATTTAAAAGTTGAAAAAAATGTTGAAGATGGAAAAACAAAGGTTGAGATAAAGCCTCTTAGTGAGTATGAAAGAAAGGAAGAGATTGCCCGTATGCTTAGCGGAAGGGTTACGTCAAGCTCTCTTAAGCATGCAGAGGAGCTTTTAAGCGGTAAAAATATAGATTGAGCGATTCTAAAATGTCATTGCAATTGTTCTTTTTCGTAGCGTATGTTAAATATATGGAGAGTGCGAGATACTTTAGTCCTGAAGCAATTCTGTCTTTTTATGAGATTGCCACGCCTGCCTTTCAGCAGGCTCGCAATGACCCCTTTTTTCGGTATTGGAAGGCACACCCCTTTTCGTCATCGCAAGACTTGCCGACAAGCAAGCTTTGCAATCTCTCCGTTATATCATACGAAGAAAAAAATAAGAGATTGCTTCTCTATGCTCGCAATAACCCCTACTTCTTCATCGCAACACATTCCCTCTCTTTTTCATTGCGACGCATTCCCCGTTTCTTCATTGCGATGCATTCCCCTCTCCGTAATTGCGACGCGTTCTCCTCTTCGTCATTGCGAGGGCACGAAGTGCCCGAAGCAATCTCGTCTTTATCAGATTGTCAAGGAGTACTTTGTACTACTTGCAATGACTGGTTAATAAAGGTTTTTATACAATTAAAATAAGTTAGAAAAATGGAGGAAATATGGAATTTGCTGATATCTTAACCAAAATACAGGGTGATTATGCAGATGTATTTTATGAAGAAAAAATTACAAATCAGCTAAATATGGAAGAGAACAAAGTGCAGAAATGTTCTTCAACTTTTGATAAGGGCATTGGTGTAAGAGTTATCAAGGATGAAAAAGTCTTTTATGCTTACACAAATGATTTGACAAAGGATGGTATAGAAAGGGTAATTGAACAGCTAAAGGCAGAGCAAAAAAATTTAATAGACCTTAAGAGAATTGAGCCAAAATTTTCTTTCACGATAAAAAACTATCCGCAGTCTTTTACTCTTACAGATAAGCTCAAATTTGTAAAAAGAGCAAATGATTATGCTTGGGGATTAGGAAAAGATATAAGACAGGTTAAAGTGCTTTATGGAGATTCAATTCAAAAAGTAAAAATTGCCACTTCAGAAGGATATTACACTGAGGAAGAAAGAATTTATACAATTTTTCTTGTTCATGTTGTAGCTTTTGAAGATGGAGTAATTCAGACAGGATATGAGGTTATAGGCGGACTCAAGGGAATAGAAATTTTTGAAGAAACGCAGCCTGAAGAACTTGCGGAGCAAGCTGGAAAAAGGGCTTTAATGATGCTTAAGGCAAAAAGAATAAAGGGTGGAAGAATGCCCGTTGTAATATCCTCAGAGGCAGGTGGAACAATGATACATGAGGCAATAGGACATGGGCTTGAGGCAGACCTTGTTCAGGAAGGACTTTCTGTTTATGCAGGGAAAATTGGTCAATCTGTTGCTTCACCATTAATTACTGTTGTTGATGATCCAACCCTTCCAAATATGAGAGGTTCATATTTGTTTGATGATGAAGGAACTCCTTCTCAAAAAACAGTACTTGTTCAGGATGGAGTTTTAGTGAATTATCTTTATGACAAAGCAACAGCAATGAAAGAAGGGAAAAAATCAACAGGAAATGGAAGAAGACAGTCATATGAGCATTATCCAATTCCAAGAATGAGCAACACTTTTATTGCACATGGAAAGCATTCTCCAGAGGATATCATTCGTTCAGTTGAAAAAGGATTTTTTGTAAAAAAAATGGGCGGTGGACAGGTAAATACAGTTACAGGTGAGTTTGTTTTTGAAGTTCAAGAAGGTTATCTGATTGAAAAAGGACAGATTGGAGAGCCTGTAAGAGGAGCACTTCTTATTGGAACAGGGCAGGAGATTTTAAAAAGTATAGATATGGTTGGAAATGACTTGGGCTTTTCTGTTGGAACATGTGGCAAAAATTCTCAAGGAGTGCCAGTCACAGACGGAATGCCTACAATAAGAATCCCAGAGATTGTAGTAGGAGGAGAAGCGAATTAGTGATGTTGGATGATAGATGGTAGATTGAAAACAATGGTGTGGTAATTTTGCCACATTTTAGATGTCAAATTTTGCTTTTCTGTTTGAGAAGTTACTGATAAACAAGAATCTTCATATTTTATCTTTTTTGGCATAAAAATTGTTTATTTAATTCTGATGCCATTTCAAAAGACCATAAAATCAGAGGTTTATCTTTCTGGTGTAGGAATTCACACTGGAAGAAAAATTAATATAAGGCTTATACCTGCCCAGAGAGATACAGGAATAGTTTTTTACAGAAAGGACAGAGGCGTTTATGTAAGAGCCAAGCTTCCTTTTGTCATTGATACTTCCTTTGCAACTACAATTGGCATTGACGGAATAAAAATAAGAACCGTAGAGCATTTTCTCGCTACCCTGCATATTTTTGGAATAACAAATTTGATTGTAGAAATTGATGGCAGTGAAATCCCTGTTCTTGATGGAAGTGCGTTAGGTTTTGTAAATGCAATCTCTGAAGCAGGGATAGCAAAGCAGGGAAAAACTGTACCAATTTTTAGAATAAATAAGCCAGTAGTTTATGAAGAATCGCATTCAAAGATTATTGCAAAGCCTTACAACGGATTTAAAATAACATACAAAATTTTTTACCAGCATCCTTTAATCATGGAGCAGACCCTTTCAATGGATATCAATGAAAAAAACTTTGTCAAAGACATAGCTCCTGCAAGGACTTTTGGCTTTTTAAAAGATATTCAGTATCTGCTAAAAAATGGCTTTGCTCGTGGTGGTTCCCTTGAAAACGCGGTTGTGCTTGATGATAAGGGATTGGTTGCTGGAAGCTTAAGATTTAGGGATGAATTTGTCAGGCATAAAATTCTTGATGCTATTGGAGATTTATCCTTAATCGGATACTCCTTACAAGGACATTTTATTTTTGAAAGGGGCGGACATACTTCGCATGTTAATTTTTTGAGGCATCTGATAGAATCAGGTGCTTATGAATTAAAAGAAGAGCCATATTTTTCCTTCCAATTTTCTCCTCAGAGAGTTTAATTTCTATTCTTACCGAAAAATAGAGAAGACACTCGTCACTGCGAGCCCCCTGTTGCGAGCGATAGCGTGGCAATCCGCAACATCGTCACTGCGAGCCTCCGAATGAGGCAAAGCAGTCTCTAATAAGGCTTTATTGAAAAACAAAGTAGAGATTGCTTCGCATCCTTCGGATGCTCACAATGACAGCAAAAAAACATAAATTTTCAAATGGTTATACCAATTATTGGATTTCTATCGCTATTTTTGGGTCTTATTGCTCATTTTGATTTTTTAATGATATAATTTTATCCATTACAATGAAGGATTTGCTATGCGAGTTATAATTATTGGAGCAGGAGAAGTTGGGTATCATGTAGCGAAATTCCTCAGCTACGAAGGAATTGATGTTGTTATTATTGATAGGGATAGAAAAAAGTTAGAAATAATTGCAGAAGAGCTTGATGTTGCTACAATTGAAGCAGAAGGTAGTGACCCTTCAGCATTTAAAGAAGCTGGAGCAGACAAAGCTGACCTATTGATTGCAGCAACTAACAGTGATGAAACCAACATGATAGCCTGTCTTCTTGGTAAGGCTATGTTTAATATAAAAAGAAAAATCGCAAGAATTCGCAATCCAGATTACTTTTTTAACAAAGAACTTCTCGGCAAAGCAAATCTTGACATAGAACCCGCAATAAATCCAGAGCTTGAGGCAGCAGAAGCTGTTGTTCGGACAATAGAAAACCCATTTGCCAGTGAAGTAATAGGTTTTGAAGAAGGCAAATTTTTAGTTATAGGTTTTAAAATTCCAAAAGAAAGCCCTGTTAACGGAAAAAAGCTTAAAGCAATAAGAACCCTTGTAAAGAAGGATTTCATAATTGGCGTCATTGAAAGGGATGAAAATATAATAATCCCAACAGGAGAGGATTATCTACAAGAAGGAGATATTATATATGTGCCTGTTCCTAAAGAACAGAAGCAGGAATTTGCTCAGATATTTGGAGTTCAGTGGGCACCCCTAAAAAAAGTAATGATTTTGGGAGGTGGAAGAATAGGATATTATATAGCGAGCAAATTAGAACATAAGGCAGATGTAAAAATAATAGAGAAGGATTCAGAAAGATGCAAATTCTTAAGCAAGCATCTTGGCAAGTCACTGATTCTTCATGGAGACGGAGTTGATAAACAGCTTTTGCTTGAGGAAAACATAAGCAATATGGATGTCTATATTGCCTCATCAAACATTGATGAGCTAAATATTATGGCATCCCTTCTTGCCAAGAAGCTTGGCGTTAAAAAAGCCATATCCATTGTAAATAGAACCGACTACATTCCCCTTGCTCATAATCTTGGAGTTCAGTCAGTTTTAAGTCCAAGATTAATCACAGCAAGTATAATATTGAGATATATTAGAAGAGGTGATATTTTATCTCTTACCGCTATTGCTGGCGACAAAGCAGAAATCATGGAAGTGAGGATACAAAAAAACTCGCAGATTGTCGGAAGAACTTTAAAAGAAGGCTTTTTCCCAAAAAATACAATACTCGGTGCTATTATTCGGGATGATAAAATTATCATTCCTTCTGGAGAGCACTCTATCAAGGAAAATGACAAACTGATTATTTTTGCTCTTAAAGATTCTATAAAGGAAGTGGAAAAACTCCTCACATGAATTTCAAAACAGTTTTAAATATAGTTGGAATAATCCTGATTATTCTCTCAATTTTTATGGTTGCACCCATAGGAGTTGCTCTGATAAATAAATCAGCAGATTTTATGGCTTTGCTACTTTCAATGTTGCTTACTCTTTCTTCAGGAACAATAATGCTTTCTCTGACAAGACAATACAGGCACGAGGAAATAATGTACAGGGAAGCCTTCATGATAGTCACTCTTTCATGGTTATCTGTCACATTTTTTGGTAGTTTGCCATTTATATTTACAGGAGCCACCGCTTCTTTTACAGATGCATTTTTTGAAGCCATGTCTGGTTTTACTACAACTGGAGCAAGTATATTTGCCGATGTAGAAAGCCTTCCTGCTGGGCTTCTTTTTTGGAGAAGTATGACTCAATGGATAGGTGGAATGGGTATTATAGTCTTTGCTCTTGCAGTGCTTCCAATAATTGGAACAGGCGGGATGCAGTTATTTAAAGCAGAGGTGCCAGAGATAAGCGTTGAAAAGCTTAGACCAAGAATTATTGATACAGCAAAGGCTTTATGGTTGATTTATGTGGGACTCACTGGATTGATAATTTTTTTATATTTAATTGCTGGTATGAACTTATATGATGCTGTATGTCATGCTTTTACAACAATTTCAACAGGTGGTTTTTCAACGAAAAATGCAAGCATAGCGTATTTTAATAATCCCTTTCTTGACTATATATCAAGCTTTGGAATGTTTCTTGGCGGAGTAAATTTCACGCTTTATTTTTATTTAATGCGAGGAAATTATAAGGTATTTTTTAAAAGCGCGGAATTCAGGTTCTACTTTGCGATTATTTTGTTTGTTATTTTTTTGGTGACCATTGACTTAAGACTTAATACATACCAATCTGCATTAGACTCTTTAAGGTATGCTGTTTTTCAAGTTATTTCAATTATGACTACAACTGGCTTTGCAACTGCAGACTATTTAAAATGGAATTACTTTTCTCAAATAATTTTGCTGATTATAATGTTTTTTGGCGGCATGATAGGCTCTACTGCTGGAGGAATAAAGCAAGTAAGAATTTATCTTATGATTAAGCAGATTTTTAGGGAGTTCCATCAGCTTATTCATCCAAGAGCTGTATTGGCGTTAAAGCTGGATGACAAATTTCTCACAAAAGAAACTCTCGGAAGCATCTGGGGTTTTGTATTCCTTGCTTTATTTTTATGTGCTATTGCAAGTATAGGAATGGCAGCAACAGGTCTGGATTTGATAACCTCCTTATCTACTGTTGTCTCTGCCATGAACAATGTTGGCCCTGCATTTGGAGAAGCTGGTCCAGCAAGCAATTACTCTTCAATCCCTGTTTTTGGTAAATGGATACTCATTTTCTGCATGCTTGCAGGAAGACTTGAATATTACACTGTGCTTATCCTCTTGACTCCTGCCTTTTGGAAAAGATAAACGAAAAAAGATTTATTTGCATTGTATAATAATACAAATGGAGCTTCTTGAAAAATTAGAAATACTTTCAAATTCAGCCAAATACGATGTTAGCTGTGCAACATCAAAGTCCTCCCTCTTTGGAAGTAGCAGGGTAAGGTTGCCTGGAATCTGTCATTCCTTCTCTTCAGATGGACGATGCGTTTCACTTCTTAAAATTCTGTTAACTAACATGTGCGAGTATGACTGTAAATACTGTATCAATAGAAAATCAAACAATGTAAAAAGAACAGCATTCACACCCAATGAAATCGCTTATCTTACAACTGAGTTTTATAAAAGAAACTACATTGAAGGGCTTTTCCTCAGTTCAGCTGTATTGAGAAATCCAGACCATACAATGGAACTTATGCTAAGAACAATAAAAAAATTAAGAAAAGAATATGGATTCAGAGGTTATATTCATGCTAAAATTATGCCAGATGCAGACTCACGCCTCATAGAAGAAATTCTTCTCTATGCAGACAGAGTAAGTGTAAATATTGAACTTCCTGAGGCATCAAGATTTCCACAGATTTGTCCTGACAAAAGAATGGAGAAAATTCTCAAAACAATGACCCACGCTAAGGAAAAACTCTTTGAAAAATTTGAAAAAAAACCGCATGGCGGACAGTCTACCCAGCTTATTGTCGGAGCAACTCCTGATACTGATTATAAAATTCTTGAACTTACCTCAAAGCTTTATTCAGAAATTATGTTAAAAAGGGTTTATTATTCAGCCTTTGTTAAAGTAAATGATGATGAATGTCTTCCTCCTGTTAGTGCCCCTCCTCTTGTTAGGGAACACAGGCTTTATCAAGCTGATTGGTTACTAAGGATTTATAAATTTAAGCTTGAGGACATAATAGATAAAGAACAAAATCTCCCTTTGGAGTTTGATCCAAAAACTCATTGGGCTTTGAGAAATCTGGATATGTTCCCAATAGAGATAAACAGTGCGTCTTATGAAGAGTTAATTCGTGTTCCCGGAATAGGCATTAGAGGAGCAAAAAAAATAATCATGGCACGAAAATACTCAAGGCTATCCTTTGATGATATGAAAAAGCTGAGGATATCAATGAAAAAAGCTGTTCACTTTCTAAAATTCAACGGAAAGTATTTTGGAAAAATAAGAGGAAATCATGAAAAGGTCAAGGAACTTCTTGTTGAATACAAGCAGGGCAGTCTTTTTGAAGATGCAGAGGTGCTTAATGTAACTGCACACTCTGCAAACACTGGAGAACTATGAATTTTATCTATAACGGTAGCCTTGAAAGCTTCCTATTAGCAATTGAAAAGGCAGTTTTACAAGAGAATTCAACAATTTCAAAAGAACCCTCTTTATTTGATGAAAACATAGAAGTTCATGAAGAGAACATTGAAAACAAAATTTTTGATGAAAAGCTTTACTCAGATATAGTAGTTTTGTATCTTTCAGAGTCAGAGGGCTTTGAAAATTTAGCATTGAATTATGCTAAATACATAATCAGAGAGAAAAAATACAACAACATATCCAATGAATGGGTCAGAAAAGTAAATGAGATAAAAGGAAGGTTTTTCAGAGAACTTCATAAATACAAAGGTTTTACGAGATTTTATGAA
This sequence comes from Thermodesulfovibrio hydrogeniphilus, assembly GCF_054657355.1. NCBI lineage: Bacteria > Pseudomonadati > Nitrospirota > Thermodesulfovibrionia > Thermodesulfovibrionales > Thermodesulfovibrionaceae > Thermodesulfovibrio > Thermodesulfovibrio hydrogeniphilus. The sequence continues at coordinate 1,024,450 of NZ_BAAHYW010000001.1, read as the reverse complement.
ATTGATGAAAATCTTCTTTTTGCAAAAATTGCTCCCCAGAACAACATCATTATTTTTCTTGCAGAATACTTCAAAAAAAGAATGAGAGAAAATTTTATAATTTATGATACCCAAAGAAAGCTTGCTGCATTTAGGAGCTGTTCAGATATATATTTGAAAAAAGTCGGAGAAATAAAAATTCAAATAGGGCAAAAAGAAAGGGAGATTAACAAATTGTGGAAAAGCTTCTTCAATGAAATTGCGGTTAAAGAAAGGAAAAACTACAGGCTCCAAAGAAACTTTGTTCCCTTACGATACAGAAAACATATTTTAGAATTCTTGCCAGAATAGCTTTCTAAGACTTCTTCTATACTTTGCTTTTTCTCACAGGTATATATTCAACTGATTGTCTTACAGGCTGAGGATAAAGATTCATTAGTAGCAGTATTTCCTTTGGTATGTCAGTAGAAACCGGGAGTCCAAGCTCTTTTGCCTTTTCAGCGCTGATTGGATAATCATGAGTCCAATGCCCAGATACAAGATGCTCAGCAATTTCCTTTGCTTTGTCTTCGGATAAATTGCGGGATACAATTTCTATAATTGTCTCTTTCATCTGCCTTATTGCCTTCTCAGCCTGATCAGCGAGTATAAGAGTTGAGTCATCAATCTCACTTATTGGTTTTTTATGAACTACATTTAAAACTGATACAGCAGGAAACTGTCCAAGCTGAGGGTCAAGCGGACCAAGAACCGCATGTTCACACATTACTATTTCATCAGCAGAAAGGGCAATTAAAGTGCCGCCAGACATTGCATAGTGCGGTACAAAAACTGTAACTTTTCCTTTATGCTTTGAAAGAGCCCTTGCTATTTGAGTTGTAGCAATTGCAAGTCCACCGGGCGTATGGACAACAAGGTCAATTGGCATGTTGTCGTCAGTAAGATGGATAGCCCTAAGTACCTCTTCAGAATCATTTATATCAATATATCTCATTATTGGAAAGCCTAAAAAACTCATTGTCTCCTGCCTGTGAACAAGAAGAATGACCCTGCTTCCACGATTTTTTTCTATCTCAGCAATAAGCTTCATTCTTGCACTTTCAAGCATTTTTTGCCTGATAATTGGCTGTAAAGCTATAATCACCAAGAAAATCCAGAAAAATATCGTCGGATCAAAATGCATAACCTGCCTCCAAGAGAGATTTTAAAATTAGTTTATCAAATTTTTTGGAAAATCACAAGTAATCGGCTAACACATGTGTTATCCCAAACATAGAGATAGACAATTATCAAAAGAAGTTTGACCCTATTTAAGTCAATTTTTTATGAAAATTATCCTCTATCTCCTCCGATTTCTTCCCTTTCGTAACAAACCTGCTTTTTTAGAATATATCAGCCTTCTTTATCACTCTATCGTCCAATCCCTTTTTATCTTTGTTAACTATTAAATGCTATTGCAGAGCTTGATGGGACTCTCTCTATGCCTATGCTCTCACTTAATACTTTTGTCCTCAGCAATTTCTCTTAAATCATCTATATGTCTACCACCTGCAATCAACATAATCACAATTGGATAAATATAATGCCGTGCATCATATCCTCTGTTTGAGCCTGCTGGAGACATCAACTGCTGAATAAGCCTTTGAACCCCAAAGGATAACATAAACTCAGTAAAAAGAGTAGCTCATGCATAGGATGTTAGTTTCTCATTCTGTTCTTTTGGGCTTGAAAATTAGAAGCTTTTGCTTTATCGTATTGATATGCTCCTTTGTGTATAATCTTTCACCAATTGGGTGAATTTTTTTACTATTATTCGCAAAGGAGCTTTCTTATTTTTTATTGTCCTTATCGCCATTTTAGGGTTATTGATAAAGTAATTTATCACGCAGGTATCTCATTATGTCATCATATGTTGGAGGAACAATCAAAAACACGTCAATATCGTTCGGTATATCAAGCTTTATTCTTTCATCATCTCGTAAAATCAGTATCCCTGACTCTCCTTCATTGAGATTATTTAGGATTATATTTTTTATCGTCTCTATCCTCTTTTTGCTTATTTGCTCAAAAAAATCAAACACTTTTTGCAACACTGAAGTTGTCTTAACAATTCTAAGACAGTTTGCCCAATCAATAAATTCACCAAATATTTCTGGGTCTTCTATTCCCTTTACTATTGCTCCGTCTGAGACTTTCTTCTCAATCAAGGGATAAAGATACGGATTTGTCTCTCTTATTACATCAACAGCATCCTGTCCTTCAATAAATATTGTTTCAATAAAAATTTTTGTAACGAAACCCAATTTTTCAAGCTTCTCAATCTGTTCAAGTGCCTCTATCCAATATTTCTCAACTAAATTTTTTAAGGCTTCATCCTCGTCGTCTGGTATAAAAAGATTAGGAATGCAAAAAAGTCTTCTCTTTCCCTTAAATTCATCTATTCCCAATCTTTGAATTTTACCTATCTCTGCCATAGCTTCTTACCTCTCAACTTTTATTTTAATTATAACATTTAAAAATCAGAAAGTTAGAAATTTAACTTGACAGGTTAATTTGAAGTTTTTTAAGCTCAAAATTGCTGGATGTAAGGGAAGAAGGGTGAGAATCCCTCGCTGCCCCGCAGCCGTGTTGGGAACGAAAGCCCATAAAAGCAGTGAATGGTGATTGGTGGCAGATGGTTGGTGAGAAAATCATTGTTCACTACTTGAGCCACTGGAGCTTCAGCTCTGGGAAGGCGGGCGAGTAGGTTGTGGGTCCCCAAAAAAATCAAGGATTTTTTGGGGTACTGCTTTAGCCCTAAGCCGGAAGACCTATCCAAGCTGGAAGCCTTTGGCTTCCATAACTTCCTCGAGGGAGGATTATATGAACATGTACAATACTGTCTTTGGCTTTCCAAAAATTGGTTCAAACCGAGAGCTTAAAAAAGCATTGGAGGCTTACTGGAGCGGAAAAATATCAGAACAAGAATTAATCAATCAAGCTCAAACTCTAACCCTTAAGATGGCAAAAAAGGCATTTGACAGTGGTATTGATATCGTCCCATCAAATGAATTTTCGCTTTATGATTTTGTGCTTGATGTATCTGTAATGTTTAACGCTATTCCTGAAAGATTCAGAAAAATCAAATCCTTAATAGATTTGAAATTCGCAATGGCAAGAGGAACTCAGGATGCTCAAGCATGTGAGATGACAAAATGGTTCAATACTAATTATCATTACATTGTCCCTGAGCTTGATGAAAAAGCTTCCTTTTCTTTAACTGAAAATAAAACTCTTGATGAATATACTCTCATAAAAGAAAAGCTCAATATAGAGACAAAACCTGTTATTTTAGGACCTTTTACATATCTTAAGTTAAGTAAGATTAACAGAGATTTATTTGAAAAATTATTCCCAAGCCTTATCAATTCTTATTGTCAGCTTATCGCAGAGTTGTGTAAAGCAGGAGTAAAGTATATTCAGATTGATGAACCTGCCTTTGTTTTAGACCTTGAGGATTGGGAAATAGATGAACTGTCTGCTGGATATAAGAAAATTGCAAGTATCAAAGGGAACTCTAAGCTGTTTGTTCAAACTTACTATGAGTCTTTATCAAAATTTGAGCAAATAGTTTATTCTTTACCTGTTGATGGCATAGGGCTTGATTTCGTGGATGGAAAAGAAAATGCGGATTTTATAGTTAAATACGGTTTTCCAAAGGATAAAACTCTAATTGCAGGTATTGTTTCTGGAAGAGATCCATGGCGAACCAATATGAAAGAAGCTTTGCGTCTGATTGAAAAGCTCGCATCCTTTACAGACAACAGGCTCATTCTATCAAATTCATGCCCGCTTTTCCATCTACCAGTTTCTCTTAAACCTGAACAAGGACATATTCCTGAGGAGGTTTTAAAAAGACTTTGTTTTGCTGAAGAAAGATTAGAGGAACTTACAGCAATTAAGGAATTTTTAAAAACAGGTAAAACTCCAGAGGGCTTTGAAGATTTCCCAGTGCCATCAAATAATAAGACTGTTGAATACATGGAAAATTCTACTTTTGACCGAAATCCAGAATTTAAAGTTCGCTATAAACTTCAGAGAGAATCACTAAAACTTCCTCTTTTTCCTACGACAACCATAGGAAGTTTTCCACAGACAAATGAATTAAGAGCAATCAGGGCAAAGTATAAAAAGGGGGATATATCAGCTGATGAATATCAAAGATTTATTTTCAATGAAATAAAAAAGGCAATTCAGATTCAAGAAGAAGTTGGATTGGATGTATTAGTACACGGTGAATTTGAAAGAACAGATATGGTAGAATTTTTTGCTGAGAGGCTTGATGGTTTTATATGCACTAAAAATGGATGGGTTCAATCATATGGTTCAAGGTGCGTAAAACCTCCTATTATTTATGCAGATATTTCAAGACCAAATCCACTGACACTTAAAGAGACTCTATATGCTAAATCACTTACCAATAAACCGGTAAAAGGAATTCTCACTGGTGCGGTAACAATCCTGCAATGGTCATTTTACAGAAAAGATATCCCTAAAAAGGAAATAGCCTATCAGATAGCCCTTGCTCTTCGTGAGGAGGTTCTTGACCTTGAAAGTTCGGGGATAAAGATAATTCAGATTGATGAACCGGCATTCAGAGAAGGACTTCCTTTAAAAAAGAAGGACCACGAAGATTATTTTGACTGGGCAATAAAAAGCTTCAAAATAACATCCTCCTCAGTAATGCCTACAACCCAAATACATACCCATATGTGCTATTCAGAGTTCAACGAAATAATTGAAAAGATTTATGCTCTTGATGCAGATGTAATATCTATTGAGGCATCAAGAAGTAAAGGTGACATCCTTAAAGCCTTTGAAAAATTCAATTATGATCATGGGATAGGGCTTGGTGTTTACGATATTCACTCACCAAGAATTCCATCTCAAGAAGAAATGCTTGAAATTGTGAATAGGGCAATAAAATTTATTGATAAAAACCTCTTCTGGATCAATCCAGACTGTGGACTAAAAACAAGAAATTGGGAAGAAGTAATCCCCTCACTTAAAAACATGGTAGAGACTGCAAAGATTTTCAGAAAAAAGGAGGCTTAATTATGTTTAAGAACATCATCAAAAGGGATGGAAGAGTCGTTCCTTTTGATCCTGAAAAAATTACTGTAGCCATTGCAAAGGCAGGAAAAGCAACGAGTGAGTTTGATTACAACACTGCCCGTAGGCTTACCATCAAAGTCCTGCTTCTTGCTGAGGAATTAATTAGAGACAGAGACCCGCATGTTGAGGAAATTCAAGACATAGTAGAAGAAATACTACTTGACAGTCCATACAGAAAAACTGCAAAGGCTTACATTATTTACCGTGAACAACATGCGCGTATGAGAGAAATTGCTCGTCAAAGCGGAATAGACATCGTTGACAGCTACTTGAGCAAGGTTGATTGGCGAGTAAATGAAAACAGCAATATGAGTTACTCTCTGCAAGGGTTGAACAACTATATCTCATCAGAAATTAGCAAAACTTACTGGTTGAACAAAATTTATCCACCTGAAGTAAGAGATGCTCACATAAATGGAGATTTTCATATTCACGACTTAAATATTCTTGGACCATACTGTGTGGGCTGGGACTTACTTGATTTACTCATTCGTGGTTTTGGAGGTGTTGAAGGTAAAGTCTGGTCTCGCCCAGCAAAGCACTTTCGTTCAGCTCTTGGTCAGGTGGTAAACTTTCTTTATACACTTCAGGGGGAAGCAGCAGGTGCACAGGCTTTCTCAAACATAGACACTCTTTTAGCACCATTCATTGCATATGATGGATTGAACTACAAACAGGTAAAGCAGTGTCTTCAAGAGTTTGTATTCAATCTAAATGTGCCAACAAGAGTAGGTTTTCAGACACCTTTTACCAACATTACTTTAGACCTTCGCGTGCCTAATCATCTAAAAGACCAAGCAGTAATCATAGGCGGCAAACCTCAGAATTCCACTTACGGAGAGTTTCAGAAGGAAATGGATATGTTTAACCGCGCTCTTTTTGAAGTATTTATTGAGGGCGATGCAAAGGGAAGAGTTTTTACCTTTCCAATTCCAACCATAAACATCACAAAAGACTTTGACTGGGAAACTCCTGTTGTTGACCTAATCATGGAAGCTACAGCAAAGTATGGAATACCTTACTTTGCAAATTTTGTAAATTCAGATATGAGCCCTGAGGATGCCCGTTCAATGTGTTGTAGGTTAAGACTTGAGACAACTGAGCTGAAAAAGCGTGGCGGTGGTCTTTTTGGTGCAAACCCGCTAACTGGTTCGACGGGAGTAGTTACACTTAATCTTCCAAGACTTGGATACTTAAGTCAGTCAGAGGAAGAATTTTTTGAGAGACTTAGCATGCTTATGGATATTGCAAAAACATCCCTTGAGATAAAAAGAAAAGTGCTTGAAAGATTCACAGAAGGCGGTCTTTATCCTTTTTCCCGATATTATTTGACTCAAGTAAAAGAGAGAACTGGCAAATACTGGAGCAATCATTTTTCAACAATTGGCGTGATTGGAATGAATGAGGCAATAGCAAACGCAAAGTGGCTTAGCTCAGATGGAATATGGCATGAAGATGGAAGAAAATTTGCCATTAAAGTGCTTGACTTCATTCGGGAAAGACTTATTGAGTATCAAAAAGAGACAGGTAATCTTTATAATTTGGAAGCGACACCGGCTGAAGGCACCAGTTACAGGCTGGCAAAGATTGATAAGTCAAAATATCCTGACATTTTAACTCAGGGCAAAGAAAATCCATATTATACAAATTCAAGCTGGTTACCTGTTGGATTTACTGAATCAATTCATTATATTCTGGACAATCAGGACGAGCTTCAATGTAAGTACACTGGTGGAACAGTTCAGCATCTGTTTTTTGGAGAAATGCCAGATGCAATAAAGCTTAAAAACTTCATAAAAGCTGTCTTTTCCAAATACCAACTGCCCTACATAAGCATTACTCCTACATTCAGCATCTGCCCTGAGTGTGGATATGTGGAAGGAGAACATTTTACCTGTCCAAAATGTGAGGCAAAAACAGAAGTTTACTCAAGAGTTGTTGGGTATCTAAGACCTGTAAGCAATTGGAACAATGGAAAGAGGGAAGAATTCAAAGACAGAAAATATGTTCAGATGAAGATGAAACATGTTGATTTTAACAAATTAAATTCTCAAACTGAGGAATTTTATAAAAATTGTGAAGTTTGTGTTGATTAAAGTATATCGCGTTCAACGAGAGCCTGCTTTTTACTTAGGCTGTAATTGAGCCTAACGGAAACTGCTATGTTTGTCATTTCTTCGGCATCCCTCAGGATGCCGAAGAAATCCCATTCGTTGATGCCTCCATCATGTCCTTGCGAGCAGTCCGAAGGACTGCGAAGCAATCTCTTTCCTTATTGCAATAAGAAAAACGAGATTGCTTCAAAACTAAAGTTTTTCCCAATTACAAGAAAGAGTTCGCTGTGATAGGAAATATTCTCTAACGACAAACAATCTAACATCCAAAATCCAAAATTCACTATTCACTAATCACTATCCACTAATCACCAATTAGAGATTGCTTTGCTTCGCTTTGCTCGCAATGACGGAAAGGAGGAAGACAGTCGCGAGCTGAAGGCGCGGCGACCTCGCAATGACTCCCCTTTTCTGTCATCAAGAGGCTTGCGTCAGCAAGCCGAAGTGATCTCTATTTTTTGTTATTTGGAATAGAAAAACGAGATTGCTTCCTCCTCGCTTCGCTCGGAGTCGCAATGACGGAGAGGGGTACCCTCGCGATGACGAAGAGTTGTTCACCATTCACCATTTACCATTCACTATCCACCAATTTAGAGACTGCTTCGCCTCCTTCGGAGGCTCGCAGTGACGATGCTGCTGATTGCCCCGCTATCGCTCGCAACAGGGGGCTCGCAGTGACGAAATAGGGCGTCATTGCGAGCCTCACCGAAGGTAAGGCGTGGCAATCTCATCAATGCAAAAAGAGAGACGAGATTGCTTCGTCGCTTACGCTCCTCGCAATGACAGAAAAGGAAGTCCCTCGCAATTACGGAAAGGTAGGAGCCTGTCGCGAGCCGAAGGCGTGGCGATCCTTCGCAATGACCAATTGAGCGAGGTATCGCAATAAGAAGGATAGAGGATGCCTCCAATTACAGAGTAGTTGATTGTGATGCCCTTGGCTTGAAATGACGGAGCGGCAGATTGCAGACCTCACTTAAGTCGCAATAAAAAATTAACAAAGGTTTTATAAAAAATCACTCATTAGCTCTGAATTATACGATCTTGAAAAATAGCTCTTTTATGAATTCTCTTACAGATTCTATGTTTGTTTTTATAAGGACTTCTTTGGGGCCATCAAAAATGAGTTGTCCGTCCTTAAGAAATATGAATCTTTCGCATAGTTGCCATGCAACATAGACAACATGGGTTATTATCATAAAGCCTATGTTTTCATTATTTGCAAGCTCATCAATAAGGGCTATGATTCTTTGAGAGTTAATTGGGTCAAGTCCTGCGGTAGGTTCATCGTAGAGAAACATTTTAGTTTTTCCAATTGCTAAAGCTCTTGCAATTGCCACTCTTCTGTGCATTCCACCGCTTAATTCCTCCGGCATGAGTTCCTCAGCTCCATAAACTCCAACCTTATTTAGTAATTCTGATACTTTTTTATAAATCTCATCATCGGGAAGTTTGAGAATCTCCCTCATGAAGAAGGCTACATTTTCCTTAACTGGAAGAGAATCAAATAATGCTCCTTCCTGAAACACAATGCTAAATTTTTTTCTGAATGGTATTAACTCTGCCTCACTAAGCCTTGTAATATCTGTTCCATCAATTAAAATTCTGCCTCTATCAGGCTTTATAAGTCCAAGAATTAGCTTAAGAATTGTTGTTTTTCCACCACCGCTTTCCCCTAAAACAGCGATCCTTTCATTGAAGTCTGCTTGAAAGCTGACCCCCTTTAAAACTTCTCTGTTTCTGTATCCAAACCAAACATTATCAAAGATTATCATTTTTTAGAACTTAAGACTCGCAGGTCATTAAAAAATCTTTCAAATTTTTTGACTTTTCACTTTCTTCTATCTTTTCCTCAGTCATCACATAACAACCATCCGTATCAACTTCTACAATAGCGCGTCCTTTTTTTGTTGGAAATTTTTTAAATAAAGTCTTATCTTCATCTGGAGTGATAAAGAAAACTTTAATATGTTTAGTAATACAATCAGATGCAAGCTTTAATTTCCAATATCCTGTCTGCGCGATTCTCTCTCTTAGAGTGATTTTACTTGAGATAACAGATAAAACTCTTAAGTCTTTCGGATTATAGATTATTAAATCTACATCCGGAAGATGAGAACCAAATTCTCCGTAATGGATAAGAAGATTTCTTTTAATCGTATTAAGTTCTTGTCCTAATTTTTCACTTCTTTGTCTTTCTAATTTATTCCCTTCAATTATTTTTAGCCCGAGATTACTTACTTGGTCTTTAATTATAAGTTTTATTAGTTTTTCAAAGTTTTTTCCCTTAAAAGCTCGCCAAGATTGTTCATGGTCTTTTTTTGTGGTTGGGTGTTGTTCCCATATTTTTTTATGTTCAACTTTCAATTCTTCAAGGAATTTTGATATATGGTTATAAGACTTTGTTCCAAATCTTTCTTTGAATGCATTATAGAGTTTTACTACATCATCAAATTTTAGCCTTCTATTTTCTTTCATACATAGTCCAATTGATTTTTCTGTGAGATTTGTTGGATGAATTTTTATTGGACTCAGGTTTTCTCATGATATGAAGATACTTAAAGCCTCTTAAATAGAAATTAAATTTCAAGGCTCTGTTATGCCAAATTCCTGTATTTGAAGTTTGATTTCGTCTTGCCACAGCAATAATATCAACAGGCTCAAAATATTTGCATAATCTTTCAAAAACTTTGAATCCAACAGGTGTAAACTTTTTCTTTACCCATTGATCTCCTATCAACCATGCAATGATTTTGCCGGGTTTAAGCACTCTATAGCATTCAGCCATAACCTTTTCAAGTTCATCATAAAACTGTTCTTTTTCTGCTGATATTTTTCCTATATTTAATGGATGGTCATTATAGTGAATGTTATCGCCATACGGAGAATCAATAAAAATCATGTCTATAACTTCATCTTTAACAGGTAAAGACCTTGCATCACATTGAATTATGTCGGGTCTTGTTGGAGATATGTCAAAGGCTATAAATCTTCTTCCTTCTTCTTTGCAAACATCAATTGTAGTGCCACTACCAGCCATTGGATCTAAAACTATGTCACCCGGTTCAGTGTATCTCTTTATGAGATTATAAATTATGAAAGCAGGTGTTACGCCTGGATACTTGTTATTGCCTTTTGGTGTTTTTCCATAACTTTGTTTAGGATAATCCCATAATGTTGTAGACTCAAGCTTTGGTTTGTCATCTTCTTCATCTGCAGAAATAGATACTTTTTCAAGTTCAACTTTTTCACCGTTAAGTATTTTAATCAAAACATCAACGACTTTTTCGTTTATCGTTTTTTCCTTCCATGCAATCCTTAATTTTTTAAGAATTGCAGAAATTTTTTCTACAGATTTTATCTCACCGTTTTGTGAAACTAATACCTGATAGGGATATTTACCATCCCAAAGTTGAGGGGCAAGATTTTTACCGCCGTCTGATTCAGCAAAAAAAGGACCATAAAGTATATCAGTGTCAATATTTATTAGAAATAAAACATTGCCTTTTTTGACTTTGAAAACCTTTTCTGAATAAAGTTTGTTTGTTCCAAAAACTTTGTATTTGATGCAATCATTAAAGCTTTTATCAGTACATGCAAATATGCATCCCTTTTTCATTTCCATGTTTTATTATATCAAAGTTTGCATCTTATAAGCTGTATCCAAGAACGTATAGCAGTATTCTGGTAAGAATAAAATCTGTAGCTATAACTATAACAATGGATGTTACCACTGCCTTTGTAGTTGAAAGCCTTAAACCCTTTGCTCCACCGCGAGTTGTAAGTCCGTAAAAACAGCTAATACAGGATATAAGATAGCCGAAAATAAAGGGCTTTATCGTGCCAGAGAATACATTCTCAAAGGTTAGTTCTTTTATTATGCTTGCCCAGTAAAATGACCCGCTTTGATTGCTTACAAAAACAGCTATATAGTATCCGCCAAAAAGACACACAAGGTCACCTATTATTGTAAGACAAGGAAGCATTATCAAAGATGCGATGACTCTGGGAATTACAACTTTTTTAATGGGGTCTATTCCATAAACTCTCAAAGTATCAATCTGATGTCCAAGTATCATAGAGCCTATTTCAGCTGTCTGCCCCGCGCCAACTCTTCCAATAAAAACAAGGGCTGTCACAAGTGGTCCTATCTCTCTTATCACTGCAATACCAACAATTTTACCTGTATACATTTTAAGTCCCAATCCACTAAGCTCGGCACTTAGTTGAAGACTCAACGCCATTCCAACAAAAAGACAAACGAGACTGACAATAAAAACAGATGATGCTCCAGCATACTCCATCTGCTCAATTATATCATCAAAATAAATGGGTCTTTTAAAAAGCTTTGCAATTGAATTGAAGCAAAGTAGGTAGAAGTCCTGCAATTCAGAGATTATGAGCTTCAGGTCTTTTTTCATTGCCATTTTAAATGTTAACATAGAATTAAATATCAATAAAAATAGGAGGTGTGCTATGGCAAAGAAAATTTTAATGCTTGTCGGTGATTATGTTGAAGATTATGAAGCAATGGTGCCATTTCAGATGCTTAAAATGGTTGGACATACTGTGCATGCAGTTTGCCCCGGAAAGAAAGCCGGAGAAACAGTAAAAACCGCAGTTCACGATTTTGAAGGTGACCAGACATATTCAGAGAAAAGGGGACACAACTTCATGATAAACGCAGATTTTGAGAAAATTAAGCCTGAAAGTTATGACGGGTTAGTTATTCCAGGTGGAAGAGCTCCCGAGTATCTTAGGCTAAATGATAAGGTTTTAGAAATCGTTAAGTATTTTGTAGAGTCTGGTAAGCCCGTTGCAGCAATTTGCCATGGAATTCAGCTTTTGACAGCAGCAAATGTTATTAAGGGCAGAAAGCTGACAGCCTATCCTGCTGTAAAGGCAGAAATACTTCTTGCAGGTGCTCAGTGGTGCGATGTAAATGCAACTTATTCAAATGCATGTGTTGATGGAAATATAGTAACAGCTCCTGCATGGCCAGCTCATCCTGAGTGGATAAGAAAATTTTTAGATTTATTGGGAACAAAGATAGAGGCTTAAAAAAGCCCTTTTTGCTTAGGATTCCTTTTTGCGCTGGCTTTCTTTAATAAAAGATATTCAGAGGGCAACTCTTTGAGAAAACTTGATACTTTCATCTCTCTGGGTTGCCCTCGTATGTTTCTCTTTTTGGCATGGGTTATTATGAGCTCATCCATAGCACGAGTCATTCCCACATAAAATAATCTTCTTTCCTCTTCAATGTCTGAATCTGAAAAAAGTGTGCAAGGTATTAAACCTTCTTCAAAGCCTATAATGAAAACAACAGGAAACTCAAGCCCCTTTGAGCCATGAAGAGTAAGCAGGCTCACAGCATTAATACTTTCAGGAAACAAATCCTGCGCTGTTATTCCGCTTAACTCATCAATAAAGCATTGAAATTGTTCCAAAAGATTACCTTTTCCATAGAATTTTGCAATTTTTTCAATAAGATTTCTCTCATTAGAGCTAAGCATATCTAAAAGATTAGTTGAAGAAAGAAACTGAGGCAGACTATTCATGGTTAACAGCTTTTTAATAGCCTCTTTATCTTTAAAAAGTTTTCTGATTTTATCAAGGAATTCATCAATCCATGTATGTTCATTTTTAATAGTTTTTATTGGTATGCCAGCTTTCATAAGGGATTCTTTTATTAAATCCAACTCCCTGTTTGTCCTTGCAAGCACTGCAAAACTTGAGAATGTATATTCTTTGTCTTCCTGTTTATCATAAAGCTCTGTAAAATCAGTTGCTCCAAGCCTTGACTTAATTTCCTTAATAATTGTTTTTGCCTCATCATATTCATCAGTTGTTTCAATTATCTTTATCTTTGAAGCTGAACTTTTGATTGGTTCAAGCTTTTTAGAGAATCTTTTTGTGTTTGCAGTGATAAACTTGTTTGATGCATAAACGATATTTGCCTGAGAACGATAGTTTATTGAAAGATTAATCAAAGAAAGGGAGGGGAAATCTTTGGGTAAATTCAAAAAAAGTTTCACCTCTGAACCTCTAAAAGAATATATTGCTTGATCTGGGTCTCCAAAAACAGCGAGATAGCCTTCTTTTTTAAGAATAAGCTTAACAATCTCGTATTGAATCTTGTTTATATCCTGAAACTCATCAACAATTACATGTTCAAACAGAGGCGGAATAGAGCCCGATTTTAACATTTCGTAAGTTTTTATTAATAAATCATCAAAATCCAATAGGTTGAGCTCTTTCTTTTTTCTTTCATAGGATTGATATATTGATAGAGTTTCCTCATCAAGAGGTTCAGAAACATTTTTAAATCGTGAGATTTTTTCTAAGATTTTCTCTATTTTTTTAGCTTTCAGCTCTTTTAAAAGCTCAATTTGTCTCTGTCTTGTGCATAGTTTAAAATTTCTTAATTCCTCTGGTAAAAATTCTCTAAGAAGTCTGATACAAAGTAGATGAAAAGTACCAATAAATGGAAATTTCTCTGAATTGATTTTTTTTATAATGCGCTCTCTCATTTCAATTGCAGCCTTCTGGGTAAAAGTAAGGGCTGCGATGCTTTCAGGATTTACAGATTTTTCAAGAAGATTTAATACTCTTGCTGTAATTGTATGGGTTTTTCCAGTGCCGGGACCTGCAATAACGCAAAGATATTTATCTTGTGTCTCCGCTACTATTTTTTGATTTCTATTCAAACTCATCTAAAAAAGTATCGTTTGTCCTTTTACTTCCATATCTTCAGGTTCACCAAATATCTTTATTTTTCCGTACTCACCATCATATCCTGCTTCCAAAATAACTTTACCATTCCTTACTTTTTCTATTGCCTCGCTTAACAGGGGATTGATTTTTTCAATTTCATTAATATCTGCATGCATAAGCACGCTATATTCGTCTCCAATTTTATCAATAATGCTCATATACTTATTAAATGCCTGTTTGCTTTGAGCAGTTGTTTTATTTATCTCAGCTATAATTTCAAGAAGAGGGACAATTGAATGATAAGGAAGCGCTGTTTGAGGCACAAAACCCTCATCTCTGTCACTTAAAAGCTCTACTCTATGCATAACGCCAACAGTTACTTTTTTACCACACACAGGGCAAAGATAATTTCTCTTTATCGTTTCTTTTGGTGACAATCTAACTTTGCAATTTCTATGTCCATCGTAGTGATATTTTCCCTCTTCTGGAAAAAATTCCACAGTTCCCAAAAAGCCTTTTCTGGTCTTGATAGCCTCTGTTATTGCATTGTAGCTTATTTCTGTATCAAATAAATTTGCTTCCCGTCCAATTTTCATTGGCGAGTGGGCATCTGAATTGGATACAAGTGTAATTTTATCAAGCTTGCTTATCCTCCAATTCATAGGTGGATCAGAGCTCAAACCTGTCTCAATCGCATATATGTAAGGAGTCAGCTCTTCAAAGCATTCCTCAAGGCTGTCAAACCCTGATTGGGAACCAAAAACTGAAAAATGAGGTGTCCATGCATGGGCAGGAATAACCATTGATGAAGGTGAAACATCAAATATAATTTTAGTTATTTCCTTAGCATCAGCTCCTAAAATAGGTCTTCCATCGGATATCAAGCTTCCAATCTTTGATAGAGCGTGATTTATCTTAAAAGCATCTTTTAGGGAAGGCGTCATAATAAGCAGATGAATCTTTCTAAGCTTACTATTTTTCTGATAAATACAGCTTATTTCAGATGTAAGAATAAAAAATATATCCTTTCTGCATGAGAGAGGCACATCAAGTTTAAATTGTTTTTTTAAGGTGAATACTCCGTTTTCATGCTCTTCAAGTTTTTCTTCAATCTCCTTAAGCCATTCAGGATGGGTAAAATCTCCTGTACCCATTACTTTGATACCCTTAATCTGAGCCCACTGGTCAATTACTTCAAGGGTCATATCTTTACTCGTTGCCCTTGAGTATTTTGAGTGGATATGCAAATCTGCATAAAACATGAATTGATTATAACATTTATTTTTAAATCCTCTCTATGGTTATGGTTTGACCGAAAAATAGAGATAGACAATCGTCACTGCGAGCCCCCTGTTGCGAGCGATAGCGTGGCAATCTGGGGCGAAGCAGTCTCTAATAAGGCTTTATTGAAAAACAAAGTAGAGATTGCTTCTGGTGCTAATGCACCCTCTCAATGAAGAGGAATAATTAACAAAAGCATTGTATCTTTTTGCAATGACATCCTACTCAGTCATTGGAAGCCCTATCGTTTATTTTTTTCAAATAGTTATGGCTATTTTGAGTATTAATTACTATTTTTGCAGATTGTAGTCAGATTAAAATGACAAAAAATGGATGGTTTATGTATTTATCCCAACTTCATCAATTTTCAGCCTTTAAAGATATCAAAAGCTTTATAATTCAATAAGTTATATCTTTTTTCATTCAATTTTGTAGTCTAATCTAATTTTATTATTTTTGCTTATTTATTCCCTTAAATATTGACTTTTTTGTCTAATTTTTGTATACTAATATAAAAAAGGAGGTAACTATGTTCGTAAAAGAATCTTGGTCAACAAAAAAAGGTAAAAAATACAAAACCTACGAAATATCTAAAGCTTACAGAGACAAAAAAACTAAAAAGGTTAGGCATGAAAAAATTGCCAATATCACTCACTTAGGTGAGCCTCTTATTTCCAAAATAAGGCAACTGCTTAAGTCACCTGAGAAAAAGGTTGTAGTGGACAAAGACAAGTTTTTTGAGGATGCAACTTCAGTAGGGCATATACTGTTACTGTTAGGATTTATGATGAAGATAGGGTTTCTGGGATGGTTAAGGCATTTTCCAAAGAAGGTAAGAGATTTGCTTTTGGCAGTAGTGCTTAACAGGATAATAGAGCCAAGGAGTAAGTATGCATCAGTGGGATGGATACGAAGAAGTGGTTTTATGGAACTGTTTGATTTAAGGGAAGAGGATATGCATGTAAATGAGATATACAGGGCAATGGACAAGTTGTATGAGAAGATGGATAATGTGTTAGATGATTTTTATAAGACGGGAGCACAAGGGACAAAGTTGTTGCTTTATGATATTACCTCAGTATACTTTGAGGGTCAAGGACCTCTGGGGCTCGCAAGATATGGATACTCAAGGGATGGGAAGCCTGATAAAAAGCAAGTATTGTTGTGTTTATGTTTGAACGAGAATAAATTTCCAGTGCATTTTGATGTTATAGAAGGCAACATATCAGATAAGGAGACAGTAAAGGGACTAATAAGTCAGTTAAAGAAGAGATACGACATCAAGGAGGCAGTATTTATAGGAGACAGGGGGATGGTGACATTACAGAATATAGAGTATCTTGAGAGAGAGGGGATAAACTACATATTAGCGATGAGATTTAGGGAAGCAAAGAAAATGGTAGAGCAGAGGGGTATACAGTTAGATATATTTCAGAAGGAGTTGCCAGTGACCATCTATATAAGTGAAGAGGAAGGGGTAAAGAGCAGATATGTACTATGTGGGTCTGAATACAGAGAAAGCCATGACAGGGAGACATTGGAAAGTATACTTAAAAGGGGCAGGGAGGCATTGGAAAAAGTAAGGCAGATGGTAGAAAGAGGAAAGCTAAGAGACAGGGAGAAAATACTGAGGAGGGCGCAGAGGAAACTGACAAAAAGTGGAGCTGAGAATTATTATGATTTCAGATACAAAGAAGGCAGATTTCAGATAATAGCAAAGCAAGAAGCTATAAAGAAGGCATATGATATGTGTGGGAAGTATATTTTGCAGACGACATTAATGAAGGAAGAAGATGAAGAGATAGAGAGGCAGTATAAGGAATTACAGACAGTGGAGGATGCATTCAAGCAGTTAAAGGATTTTGTAGAGATAAGACCGATATATCATTATAAAGACAGGAGAGTAAGGACGCATATATTTTTATGTGTGGTAGCCCAGACAGTGTTAAACAGGCTAATGGATGAGTTGAAGGAGAAAGGATGGTTAAGGGAGAGCAAAGAAAACAGTCTGAAGAAGTGTTTGGACAAATTTTATGAGATAGGGATAGGAGGTTTTGAGATAGAGGGGGAGAAAATAAGGATTATGAGCAAAGCTAAGGAGGAACATAAAAAGATACTTAGAATATTGGGAGTAGGGGATAAGATTTTCAGAACTTACGAAAGTGCGAGAGAATTTTGTAGGCTAATCTAAAAATTATAACTCATTGATTTTAAAATTTTTTTATTCAAAAGTTGATGAAGTGGGGTTTATCAAAAAGGGAAAAACTTTGGAAGTCTGAAGCCTTTACCTTGTTTCATTTTTTTCATTAGCTTTTTCATCTCATTGAACTGTTTAATAAGTCGGTTGACTTCTGTAACAGTTGTTCCACTTCCTTTTGCAATACGCAATCTTCTGCTCGCATTTAAAATTTTCGGGTTTCTTCTTTCTTCAGGTGTCATGGAGTTAATAATAGCTTCAACTCTTACAAACTCTTTTTCATCTATTTTTATATCTTTCAACATCTTATTCGCACCCGGTAGCATTGATAAAATATTCTCCAGCGGTCCCATTTTTCTCATTTTTCTAATTTGTTCCTTCAAATCCTCAAAGGTAAAGTCTTCTTTTTCAATTTTTTCTTTAAGCTTTAAAGCTTCTTTTTCATCGTAAGCTTTCTGGGCTTGCTCAATTAAAGAGAGGACATCACCCATTCCAAGAATTCTTTTTGCTATTCTGTCAGGATGAAATTCCTCAAGGGCATCAAGTTTTTCACCAGTGCCGATTAGTTTGATAGGTTTGCCTGTTACTTCTTTTATTGAAAGGGCAGCACCGCCTCGGGCATCTCCTTCCATTTTTGTAAGAATAACTCCATCTATGCCTATTTTTTCATTGAAGCTTTTTGCAATATTCACTGCATCCTGTCCTGTCATTGCATCAGCAACAAATAGAATCTCGTGGGGATTAAGGATGTTTTTTACATCCTGTAGTTCCTGCATGAGTTCTTCATTTACATGCATTCTTCCTGCAGTATCAACTATGACAGGGTCAGCTCTGTCAATGACAGCCTTTTTTAGGGCTTCTTTACAAATCTCACGGGGGTCTTTAATTTCATAGGAATGAAAAACAGGAACATCTATTTGCTTGCCAAGAACTACGAGCTGATCAATAGCTGCAGGTCTTTGAAGGTCTGCTGCCACAAGCATTGGCCTACGCCCTTGTTTTTTGAACATCCTTGCAAGCTTAGCAGATGTTGTTGTCTTACCACTTCCGTGTAGTCCTACCATCATTATTATTGTCGGAGGATTAGGATTGAGTTTTATACGGGAAGTGCTACCACCTAAAAGTTCGCAAAGCTCATCGTATACTATTTTGATAACCTGTTGTCCAGGAGAAAGACTTTCAAGAATCTCTTTTCCAATGGCTTTTTGACGAACCCTTTCAATAAATGATTTAACTACTTTGAAATTGACATCTGCCTCAAGCAGAGCTATTCTTATCTCTTTTAAAGCTAAATCTACATCCTCTTCTTTAAGAACGCCTCTGCTTTTTAGTTTTTTAAATATTGATTCAAGTTTATCTGCTAATGCTTCAAACATTACTTTTTACCCTGGAAGTTTTTTTCTATTTCCCTATTCAATAGCTCAAACATATCCTTTGTTATTCCTCTAAATAACTGGACAATTATCTTTTTTTCATTTAAGATGAAGAAATGAGGAAAGCCATACAAATTATACAGCTTTTTATTTTTGCTATCACTAATATAAAGTGGATATTTAATTTGCCTATCTTCTGCGAATTTTTTTAATTTAACAGGATTGTCAATTTCGTCTGTAAATAGCACGCCAATAATCATCACATTTTTTCCATTAAATTTTTCATATAGTCTATTGATATCAGGTATCACATACTCACAGGCATAACATTTTACGGATAAAAACTCTATAAGAATTATCTTTTCCTTAAACTGTGATATGCTATAGCTTTTTCCTTCAGTATCTGTAATAACAAAATCAGGCGCTACATCCCCCTTTTTTATTATGCTTTGAGCTGTATTGGGGATTAACCAGATCAAAAAGATGATTAAAACAAGAAAATTCTTCACGGACTAACTGTTCAGAAGAATGTCTATTTTACTTTTTAAAGTTGATTTAGGAACTACGCCAACTATCTGGTCAACTCTCTGCCCATCTTTGAAAAACATTATTGTGGGTATTCCCATAATTCCGTAACGAGTTGCAATATCAGGATTGTCATCTGTGTTAAGTTTCCCAACTTTTATTTTACCTTGATATTCTTTGGCAAGTTCTTCTACTGTTGGAGCAATAATTCTACATGGACCGCACCAAGGTGCCCAGAAATCAACCATTACTACACCTTTTGAGTTTAAAACTTCCTTTTCCCATGTAGAGCTTGTAAGTTCTACAATGCCTTCTGCCATTTTTTACCTCCGAAGATTTTTGTTTACAACTTTTTTAAGATAAATAGTTTTCGTGCTTTTTGTCAAACTTTTAAGTCTAATCCTAATAATAAGATATGCAGCAGTCAATACAAGCCACTTAAGGAAATAAGCAATCTATTTTTGTCTAAATTGAAGATTTTTTATATAACCTTTGTTAATCCCCACTTCATCAACTTTTGAATAAAAAAATTTTAAAATCAATGAGTTATAATTTTTAGATTAGCCTACAAAATTCTCTCGCACTTTCGTAAGTTCTGAAAATCTTATCCCCTACTCCCAATATTCTAAGTATCTTTTTATGTTCCTCCTTAGCTTTGCTCATAATCCTTATTTTCTCCCCCTCTATCTCAAAACCTCCTATCCCTATCTCATAAAATTTGTCCAAACACATTGCTGTCCAAAATAATCTAAACTCATAAAAAACATCCGCATAAAATAAGACTTTTGGACAAGAAAATTTGCTTTTTCAAAATCAGGTTACCCCCCTTTCTTTTTATTTGCTGTCCAATTAAACAAGTCTAAATTTTAACTGTTCTATTTGAGGCTCAATTTGCAGTGTCTCTGTCGGTTTATTTATCCATTCCCATAAATTCCTATATGTAAATAGGTTTAGTCTCAACAATGCAACTAGATTACTTAATGACCATCCAAATGTTGATAACTCCTTCAGATACTTCAGTATCAGTATCGCTATTAATGCCGTCCATATCTGTATCTTAAGTGCATT
Organism: Thermodesulfovibrio hydrogeniphilus; assembly: GCF_054657355.1. NCBI lineage: Bacteria > Pseudomonadati > Nitrospirota > Thermodesulfovibrionia > Thermodesulfovibrionales > Thermodesulfovibrionaceae > Thermodesulfovibrio > Thermodesulfovibrio hydrogeniphilus. The sequence goes on along the minus strand of NZ_BAAHYW010000001.1, from coordinate 1,004,048 downwards.
CGCTGATGTCCCTACAAAGGTTTTTACTCTTAGATTTTGTTTCAATGTCTTAAAAAATCTGCCCTGCCATCTGTCTTTGTATATCTCTGATATGGTCGTTGCACCAAAGTTCAGTTGGTTCGTGAGTAGCACAACTGTATCTTTTGTTTCCTTATCCATGACCTCTATCCTCCGTAGCTCATATGGACAGTCTTGCTCTGCATAAAAACCCTTAAGCTTGATTATCTCGTCCCGAATTATGTTTCTGTTCTTTGGCACTGGTAGGCTCTTTATCACTTTATAAGAGGCGTTGTCCTTTAACCTTGTTACAAAATATACCCCCCTCCTCTGTCCATCTACCAAATAAAGCATAGTCAACACACCCTCTGTCTATTACTACTATGGCACCAGAACAAAAATGAAGTCTCCTTAATATGTTTACTTCGTGCACTTTACCTTCTGTTATATGCGCATATTCAGGTAAATATCCTGAGTGGTCAAGTAGTAAATGCAACTTTACCGCACCTTTAGTCTTTCTGAATTTTGCCCAGTCAAATACTGTTGCACACAACTCTATTACAGATGCATCAAAGCTCATTAGCTTGTTCTTAAATCTGAATTTCCTCTTGCCAGTAAATTTAGACTGACATCTCTGAAGAAGCATATAAAATACTGCTTGAAAGAGTTCCCACGGTCTGTGTTCATTTGCATAGGCAAGGGTAGACCTCTTTGGAGCTTCTTTTATACCAAGATGCCTTAACTTGCCAACGCAACTGGCAAGTCCATTACATATCTCTCTTAGAGAATGCGCCTGCCCAAGTTGACAAAATAACATAGCTACAAATTGCCCCCAACTCGTAAACCCTTTTGCTCTACGCTCAGCTTCTGTCTGCTTTGACTGACTTCTCAAATTCTAATCTTGGAAAAAGGGATAGAATTTGACTGAAAATACTGCTATACTTATTCATATACACCTCCGATCTGGGTCTTTAATTTTTAAGCTAAATGTTTATCTATTTTACCCAGATCGGAGCTTTTTAAAAAATTTATTTTGGACAAGAGTGTAATGCGGTAGAGAATATAAATAGCAGGCTGGAAGTCTTAAGGGTAAACTCTGGAGGGTATTTTCAATCTGAGAAAACTGCATCAGTGGCTATATATGTGATAGTAGATAAAATAAGAAAAGGCAGATGGAGCAAACCGATGGCTGTATCTCGTGGGGTATTGTATGAACTTCAACAAATGTTTCAGATGAGATTTGCGCATGAGACACAAAATTCTTGACAACTGTCTCTAACACATTATCCATCTTCTCATACAACTTGTCCATTGCCCTGTATATCTCATTTACATGCATATCCTCTTCCCTTAAATCAAACAGTTCCATAAAACCACTTCTTCGTATCCATCCCACTGATGCATACTTACTCCTTGGCTCTATTATCCTGTTAAGCACTACTGCCAAAAGCAAATCTCTTACCTTCTTTGGAAAATGCCTTAACCATCCCAGAAATCCTATCTTCATCATAAATCCTAACAGTAACAGTATATGCCCTACTGAAGTTGCATCCTCAAAAAACTTGTCTTTGTCCACTACAACCTTTTTCTCAGGTGACTTAAGCAGTTGCCTTATTTTGGAAATAAGAGGCTCACCTAAGTGAGTGATATTGGCAATTTTTTCATGCCTAACCTTTTTAGTTTTTTTGTCTCTGTAAGCTTTAGATATTTCGTAGGTTTTGTATTTTTTACCTTTTTTTGTTGACCAAGATTCTTTTACGAACTTAGTTACCTCCTTTTTTATATTAGTATACAAAAATTAGACAAAAAAGTCAATATTTAAGGGAATAAATAGGCAAAAATAATAAAATTAGGTTAGACTACAAAATTGAATGAAAAAAAGATATAACTTATTGAATTATAAAGCTTTTGATATCTTTAAAGGCTGAAAATTGATGAAGTTGGGTCTAACTACCTTGCAAAGAGGATTAGGGATGTTATAGAGCCTGTTACTATAAGGCGAAACAGGCTTGATTTGCAGAACAATCCATTTTATAAGGACGAGATAAAAGAGCTCTCAAAAGTCGCTGATCCAATTGAGTGGTTTTTTGAACTTACAAAGGAGCAGTCAGAGTTCTATGACCGTGTTATCAAGGATTACTTTGGTGATCCTGATGAAGGAGGTTATTTTAAAGGTGCTATATACAGGCCCTTTGAATACAAAATTGAAAAGAAAAAGCTTGCAGGGGAAAAGTTTACTGAAAAGGAAAGCTTTCAGTATGTTCAGCAAAGAAACCTCTATGACTTTATGCGTCGTCTTCTTGTTAAAAGATTTGAAAGTTCCTTTGGTTCATTCAAGCAGAGCATAGAAAACTTTAAAAAAATTACAACTGATGCACTCACATTTATAGAGAAAACTCATAAATACATTCTTGATCGTTCACTCCTTGAAAAGATTTACGAACTTGATATAGATGAGATAGAAAAGCATCTTGAAGAATATGCAAGGAAAATCAAAAATGGCGAGTATCCAAAAAATCACGAAGTCTACGAAGTTGACAAATTCAAAAACAAAGAACAATTCATTGCAGATATAAAGGCAGATATAGCACTATTTGACAGAATTCTCAACGAACTCAACCAGATGAATCTTGTTGATAATGACCCGAAAGCAGAGTGTCTGTTACGAAATCTCAAAAAAGTTTTAACCCAAACACCACCAAAAGGTGAGCCTAAAAGAAAGGTTGTTATATTCTCTGAATACCTTGATACAGTAAGATATCTTGAACCAATCCTGCAAAAGAATTTTAATGACCGTGTGCTAATTATTAAAGATAATCTTACATCATCAAAAATTGATGAAATAAACAAAAACTTTGATGCATCCTATGAGGAGCAGGAAGACAAATATGACATTCTTCTTGGCACTGACAGAATTTCAGAGGGTTTAAACCTTAATCGGGCTGGCATGGTAATAAATTATGACATACCCTGGAATCCTGTTAGAGTTATCCAGAGGGTTGGAAGAATTAACCGTATAAGCAAGAAAGTCTTCAATGAGCTTTACATTGTTAACTTTTTCCCTACTGAACAAGGTGCTGAGCTTGTAAAATCAAGGGAAATAGCAAGCAACAAGATGTTTCTTATTCATAACACACTTGGCGAGGAGGCAAAGATATTTGACATTGAAGAAGAACCAACACCATCAGGACTTTATGAGCGTATCCAGACTAATCCCGACTATCTTGAAGAAGAAAGCTTTTATACAAAGGCATTAAGGCTTTATATTGAAATCAAGGGAAAATATCCTGAGCTTGTAAAGAATATAGATAACTATCCGACAAGGATAAAAGTTGCAAAAAAGAGTTCAGACAATGAACTGCTCGTATTTTTCAAAAAAGGCAGACTTTACATCCGTGCATTTAATTATGATGAAGACCAGCTATGGCATCCAACATTTGAGGAAGTATTTGAAAGAATTAAATGTGAAAAAGATGAACCTTTACTACAATTAAGCAGTCTATTTTGGGATAAATATGAGCAAATAAAGAACCTAAAAGAAAGCCGAACTCAACCTTCAACAGAGCAAAGCATAGAGACAAAAGCACTGACCAACATAAAAACTCTTTTGCAAAAACCATGGGACGACTTACTTCCTTTTTTGAACTTTTTAAGAACCCTTAGGGAAGATATCTTAGATTACGGAACTCTTCCAGACTACACTCTACGGAGAATTGCAAATCTCCCAACTATTGATGAAAAAGAAGAGAGCAGAAAAAAGTTAATAACTGAATTGTCATCTCTGAGAGACACACTCGGCGAGGACTATCTTGAAAGGGAAAAGCAAAAACTCACAGGATTGGCAAAGGAAATCATCATAGCAATTGAAAATCAAAGAGGATTTGATGCTTAAAACATCCGTTATGGACAAGTATGAAGTCAAATTAAAATCGCCATCTTGACAATTCTGTAGCAATAGAATATACTCCACAATAGTCTAATTATTTTGGAGTATGCTCAAATGAAGGAACTCAAAAGCATACTGAATATTGGAAATAAAAGATGGGCAGGCAAATTCTTGAAGACATAATCAACGACTTTGAACCTAAAAAATTTATCCGATTTTTCCGTGAAAAAAGCAGATCCTTTGCCCAGCTCAATGAAGACCTGACTTACTATGACAGTGAAGATTTCACTGGTGGAGAAAAGCTTGGTGAGATAAGGTTTACTGATGATAATATCCTTATCTGCTGTTTTAAGGTCAAAAAGCCCCTTTCCGAACGGTCTGGCAAAAAATCGCAGTATGAACTGGCAAAGAAGATTCTTAAAGGCGAAAACATTGATGCAGGAATATTCATTTTTTACGATGATAAAGGCGACTTTCGTTTCTCCCTTGTTTACACCAACTATCTTGGTAAAAGAAGGGATTTCAGCAACTTCCGAAGATTCACCTTCTTTGTAAGTAATGAGCAAACCAATAAGACCTTCCTTAAACAAATTGGCGAAGGCGACTTTTCAAGCCTTGAAAAGATAAAAGAGGCATTCAGTGTAGAGCCTGTAACAAAGCAGTTTTACACAGAGATTCAGAACTGGTATTTCTGGGCAATGGATCAGATAAGATTCCCTGAAGATTACAAATACTCCAATGACCCCCAGAAAGATAAAGAAATAAGAAATGCAACAAACTTGATAAGGCTAATTACGAGAATCATCTTCATATGGTTTCTAAAGGAGAAAGGTCTTATTCCGACAACTCTTTTTGATGAAAGAGTTTTAAAAAACATAGTAAAAGACTTCAAAAAAGCAGACAACTACTACAATGCCATACTGCAAAATCTATTCTTTGCAACATTAAATCAAAAACAAGACGAGCGTAAATTTGCTGAGGAAGGTGATTTTCTGCACAACAGGTTACATTACGGAGTAAAAAACCTTTACAGATACAGGGATAAATTTTTAGTAAGCGAAGATAAGGTTTTGGAACTCTTCAAGGACATTCCATTCCTAAATGGAGGTCTTTTTGACTGCCTTGACAAAGAAGATGAAAACGGAAAGGTTATCTACATAGACGGTTTCTCAAGAAATCCAAAAAAGCAGGCAAAGATACCAGATTGCCTATTTTTTGATGAAAATGAAAAGACCGTTGACCTTTCGGACTATGGCATAGGAAAAAACAAAATAGTTCGTGGATTAATAAACATCCTTTCAAGCTACAACTTCACCATAGATGAGTCAACACCGGTTGATCAGGAGATAGCCTTAGACCCTGAGCTACTCGGCAAAGTCTTTGAAAACCTTCTTGCCTCATACAATCCAGAGACAGCTACCACAGCAAGAAAGGCAACAGGAAGCTACTACACACCAAGAGAGATAGTGGACTACATGGTAGAAGAAAGCCTTACAGAGTATCTTCACACAAAATGTAAAGACATAGGAAGAGAAAAAATAAAAACACTTCTTTCCTATTCAGACGATGTGCCTGATTTGTCTGATAAAGAAAAACAAATGCTCATCACAGCCATTGATGAGGTGAAAATCCTTGACCCTGCATGCGGAAGTGGTGCATTTCCGATGGGAATACTTCACAAACTCGTTAATGCCCTTCAGAAATTAGACCCTGACAATACATACTGGCGGCAACGGCAGTATCAAAAGGCATTGAAAGATGCAGAAGAAGTATTAAAGGAAAAGGATAAAAAACTGAGAGAAGAAAGGCTTTGGGAGCTGGAAGAAGCCTTTGACCAAAACATAAACCATCCTGACTATGCAAGAAAGCTTTATCTCATAGAAAACTGTATTTATGGAGTTGACATACAACCCATAGCCATCCAGATAAGCAAGCTTAGATTCTTTATCTCCCTTATTCTTGATCAGAAGGTTGACCCAACCAAAGAAAACTCTGGTATAAAGCCACTGCCAAACCTTGAGACGAAGTTTGTATGTGCAAATACATTGATAGGATTTGATAAACCTGAGCAACTCCTATTGCGAAATCAGAACATAGAACAATTAGAAGAAAAACTCAAAGAACTTAGACACAAATACTTTACCGCTAAGACATGGACAGATAAACGCAAATACCAGAAAAAGGACAAAGAATTAAGGGAAGAGCTGGCAAAACTTCTGATAAGTGATGGCTGGGTTGACAAAGTAGCCGAGAAAATAGCTAAATACGACCTCTACGACCAGAACGCATCAGCCGACTGGTTTGATCCAGAATGGATGTTTGGGGTAACCGAAGGATTTGATATCGTAATTGGAAATCCGCCGTATATACAGCTGCAAAAGAATCACGGGCAGCTGGCAAATCTTTACAAAGATAAAGGATATGAGACATTTGACCGCATGGGCGATATTTACTGTCTGTTTTATGAAAAAGGATTGCAGTTGTTGAAACCTGATGGAATTCTTTGTTATATAAGTTCAAACAAATGGATGCGAGCTGGCTATGGTGAGAAACTATGCAGTTTCTTTATTAAACATAACCCTATCATTCTTATAGATTTAGGACCAAATATTTTTGAAAATGCCACTGTGGATACAAACATCCTGCTTATACAAAAGGCAGAGAACAGGCAGCAGTTAAGGGCTGTAACACTAAAACGAAGCAACAACGAGCCAGTAAACATAGAAGAACAGTTAAAAACCAATGGACTGCAGCTAATAAATCTCAATAAAAATGCTTGGTTTATAGGAAGTAGCGCTGAACAAAAGCTTAAAGAAAAAATTGAACGAATATGAAAACCACTTATTTATTATGGTATTAAAACCGGCCTCAACGAAGCTTTTATTATTGATAGCAAAAAACGTGAAGAGATACTCAATAATTGCAAAACTGCTGACGAACGCCGCCGTACCGAGGCTATCATCAAACCCATCCTGCGAGGACGAGATATTAAACGATATTACTACGAATGGGCTGGACTGTGGGTAATTTTTATTCCATGGCATTTTCCTTTACATGAAGATTTATCAATTCAAGGTGCAAGTGAAAAAGCAGAAAAAGAATTTCAAAAACAATATCCTGCTATTTACAACCATTTATTACAATTTAAAGATGTTTTATCAAAAAGAAATAAGGATGAGACAGGTATAAGATATGAGTGGTATGCATTGCAAAGATGTGCTGCCACCTACTACCCCGAGTTTGAGAAGGAGAAGGTGGTGTGGAAAACACTAAGTCTAAAGCCTGAGTTTACTATAGTCCCTGCAGGTTTTTTTAATAATGACAAAGCTAATTTGCTAACTACCTCACAAAACTATTTGAAATATCTTTGTGCTGTTTTTAATTCTCACGTTTTTCAATATTATTTTTCTTCAATCGGAATAGATATGGGTTCTGGTTTTGAGTATAAAATTCAATTCGTAGAAAAAATCCCCATTCCCCCCATCACCTCATCCAACCAGCCCACTGTGCAGCAAATAGAGGCATTGGTGGATGAGATACTTACAGCAAAAAAACAAAACCCTCAGTCAGATACCAGCCACTGGGAGCAAGAGATAGACAGGCTGGTGTATGAGTTATATGGACTGACGGATGAAGAGATAAAAATTGTGGAGGGAAAATAAGAGTCCAAAAATAAGAGATTGCTTCGCTTCGCTCGCAATGACGATGAGGGTGATGCTTTGCAGCGACTATCCTTTCCTGTCATCACGAGGCTTGCGAAGCAAGCCGAAGTGATCTCTTCGTTGAAGGAAGGAAAGGCAAGATTGCTTCGCCTGCCTGTCGGCAGGCTCGCAATGACCCCTTCCTTTGCCATTGCAAGCCTCAATGATAATTTTTTTCTGTCATTGCGAGCCTCACTGATTATTTTTTCTGTCATTGCGAGCCTCACCGAAGGTGAGGCGTGGCAATCTCTCCGTTGCAAAAAGAAGTGAGATCGCCATGCTATCGCTCGCAACAGGGGTGCTTACAGTGATGGTATGGTGAATTTACTCTACCGATCCCAACGAGAGGCTTGCAGTGACGATTGCCTATCTTCTTTCATCGGTATCAACCGAAAAATAGAGATAGACACTCTTCACTGCGAGCCACTCAATGTGGCGAAGCAGTCTCTAATTGGTGGTTGGTGAATGGTGGATGGTTAAAGGAACGAGATTTCTTCGCATCCTTCGGATGCTCGCAATGACAGCAAAAAATACTTAATTTTCAAATGGTTATACCAATTATTAGATTTCTATTGCAATTTTTGGGCATCAAATTCACAGTTGAAACAAAAATGATTTTCTTGTTATTATTAATAGAAGCCGAAGTGGTGGAACTGGTAGACACGCACGTTTGAGGGGCGTGTGGGGAAACCCGTGCGGGTTCGAGTCCCGCCTTCGGCATATCAATTCCCATTATGATATCAATTAAAAAAATTATTCTATCTTGTCTTCTATCATTTTCAGCATTTTCTAAAGGTGATTAATTATGAAGATTGCAGTTGTAGGAATTGGAGCAGTCGGATTTTTTATCTGCAAGTATTTTCTGAATAAAACAGATTTTTACATAAAGGCAATAGACAAAAGCACGAAAAATTTATCAAGACTAAAGGAAGCTCTATCTACTAACAGGTTAAGTTTAAACAGAATTTCTATTAATGACGGAAAATCTTTTGGAAAAATTATATCCGACGTTGATCTTATTATAAACTCTGCAACGCCTGCTTTGAATAGAAAACTCTTGGAACTTGCTTTGAGGTATTCTGTAAATTATCAAGACCTTGCCTCAGAGCTTGAAGACCCTATATTTTCTGAACAACTTGAATATGACGAAAAATTTAGGCAAAAAGGAATTCTTGGGCTAATAAACACAGGAGTAAGCCCCGGATTAACTAATTTGATTGCAGGAGAACTTGCTTGTCGCTTTGAAAGTCTAAGTTCAATAAAAATAAGAATGTTTGAAGACCAGCAACCGCCCGGTACAATATGGTCTTGGTCTCCGAGAATTTTGCTTTCAGATATTATTTCAGCACCTGTAATTTTTGAAAATGGCAAGTTCAAACAAGTTGAACCATTTAGTAATTTAGAGTATTATCACTATCTTGAACCGATTGGATGGAGAAGAGCCTACCATGTATTGGGTGAAGAGGTAGCAACAATTCCAAGATTCATCAAAGTAAAGAATGTTGACATAAAAGCTGGCGGTTCAGACATCGAGTTTATGATGGCTCTATATAATATGGGTCTGTTGAGTGAGAAACAACTAAGAATTAACGGAACATTAGTAAGTCCCTATGAAGTTCTTAAAAAGATAATTAGCAAAGTATCATCTTTGAGGGAATTGGTTAAAAAAGTTAAAGAAGGAGTATTAGAAGAGGCGATACTTGGTATCGTGGTGGAGGGAAGAGGAAAAATAAAAGAAAAGAGAAAGATTATAAGAGGATACCTTATCTCACCGTCAATAAAAGAACTCAATAGGATGGCTCCTGGCACAACTCATGTTTCTTATTCAACGGCTTTGGTTGCATGTATTATGGCAAAATTTATAAGGAAAATTCATACAGAATGCAATGGCATCATTCCTCCTGAAGCAATTCCCAAAAAAATAAGAAGAAAAATTTTCTCCGAGCTTTCAAAAGAAGGCTTTAAAGTTATATTTGAAGAGGTGCATCAAAGGAGCATCCGAAAAGCCTTTTAAACTTCTTCGGTAATTTTATTAACCTTAAACTTTTGTTTTGGCAAAATAACTGGATTTTGTTTTATAATTCTAAGATTTCCCTTTTGGAGGCAAGATGAAGTTACCTATCTCTATTCCTGCAGAAACTTTTAGGATCAGGGCAATTGATGTTGTAGTTTTTTTGATAATTATAGGGGTCTTTGCATTTATTTTATATATTGCCTCTACATGGAGTTCTCCCTATGATAGAAATATTGAAATTAATTTAGATCTAAAAAAAATACCAGAATATGCCCTTCAATCTCTGGCACGAATATTCTTTGCCTATCTTTTATCTCTCGTTTTTTCAATATGGTATGGATATACTGCCTCTCGTAGTAAGATTTATGAGAAAATCATGATTCCTATTCTAGATATACTTCAAAGTATACCAGTGCTTTCTTTTTTGCCTGGCGTTGTCCTTGCAATGATTACTCTTTTTCCGGGTCAAAGATTGGGACTTGAGATCGCCTCTGTATTGTTAATTTTTACTGGGCAAGTATGGAATATGACTTTCAGTTTTTATCACTCAATCAACACTATTCCAAAAGAAATGAGAGAGGCAGTCAATGTTTTTAAGTTAAACAAATTTTCTAAATTTCTAAGACTTGACCTTCCTTTCAGTGCAATTGGTCTGATATGGAATAGTATGATGAGCGTGGCTAGTGGATGGTTTTTTCTCATGGCATGCGAAATGTTTGTATTGGGAGACAAAGATTTTAGACTTCCGGGGCTTGGCTCTTATATACAAACAGCAGCGCAAGCAGGAAATATTGAACATTTGATTTACGGACTCGGTACTATGATTTTACTCATAATCTTACTTGATATTTTTGTCTGGAGACCTTTAATTGTTTGGTCTCAAAGATTTCGTATTGAATCTATACCTCCAGAGGACGAGAGGGAATCTTTTGTGCTTAATATATTAACAGGCTCTATTTTCTTAAGAAAAATTGGAGAACTCATATCTACAACTATCAGCAAGATTGAAAAGTTAAGCTATAGAAAATTTACTAAAACTGACAATGTTGTTTTAAATAAATTGAGCAAGCTCTCTGGTATTTTTATAATTTGTGCCTTGTCCGTTGCTCTTTTATTTGGAATTATAAAAGCTTTAGCACTTGTAGCCAATGTTAATTTTAGCCATATACTTACAATTGTTGAAGCATCATTTTATTCATTTCTCAGGGTTGCTTTTGCACTTACTATAGCTTTGGCTTGGACTCTTCCCGTTGGAGTTTATATTGGTATGAATCCAAAGGCTGCTCAATATCTTCAAGGGATAGTTCAAATTGCTGCAAGTGTTCCTGCAACAGCTGTTTTTCCAATAATTTTGCTATTTCTTATAAAACTTGGCGGAGGACTTGATATTGGGGCAATTTTCCTTATGCTTCTTGGCTCTCAGTGGTACCTGCTTTTTAATATTATTGCAGGAGCATCCGCTATTCCGAAGGATTTGATAGAAATATCTAAGGCTTATGGAATTAAGGGGTTAAAAAAGTGGCGTGTTCTTATTTTGCCTGCAATTCTTCCATACCTTGTAACAGGACTTATTACTGCGTCAGGTGGAGCATGGAATGCTACAATTGTAAGTGAGTATGTATCCTTCGGAGGAGAGATAATGAGCACAAAGGGTTTAGGAGCTCTTATAAGTCAGTCAAGTGAATCTGGTAATTTTGGTATGCTTCTTGTTTCTACTTGCTTTATGTGCGCAATAGTTGTTGGAATTAATAGACTTATCTGGAAGAGATTGTTTATACTTGCTAAAACAAAGTATACTTTGGATTAGATATGGAAAGAGAAATCATCCTTGAAACAAAGAACATAAAAAAATCATTCAAAGTAGGGCAAGGGAAGGAGATTACTGTCTTAGAAGATATAAATCTGAAAATCTTCTCAGGCGATTTCATCTCAATACTCGGACAGTCTGGAGCTGGAAAGTCAACTCTTTTGAGGATTATAGCAGGCCTTGTTGAGCCATCTGAGGGAGAAGTTTTGTACAAAGGCGTGCCTTTAAAAAAGTCTAATGCAAAAATCGCAGTTGTATTTCAAAGCTTTGCTCTATTCCCTTGGTTTACTGTTTTAGAGAATGTCAAGTTGGGGCTTACGGGTTTAGATTTAAGCGAAGAGGAAAAGGATGAGAGAGCCATCCGAGTAATTGACCTTGTAGGACTTGACGGATTTGAAGATGCCTATCCAAGAGAGCTGAGCGGAGGTATGAGGCAAAGAGTTGGTATAGCAAGGGGTTTGGCTGTTGAGCCAGAAGTTTTGCTTATGGATGAACCATTTTCTGCTTTAGATGTTCTTACAGCAGACAACCTTAGAGGAGACATTATAGACCTATGGAAGGATGGCAAATTGCCTTCAAAGGCAATCGTGCTCGTAACTCATAATATAGAGGAAGCAGTTAGTATGACTTCACGGGCTGTAATTCTTAGTCATAATCCTGCAAGAATTAAGGCAGAAATTCCTTTGGAACTACCTTATCCTCGTGATAAAAATTCAAGGGACTTCAAGTTCATGCTTGACAAAATTTATACCGCCCTTGTAAAACCACCTGAGGAGATTCCATTTTTACTTACCGCTGAGAGATATCAGTTCCTTCCTCATGCTAAGGTTGGAGCAATTGCAGGTCTTGTTGAGCTCGTGCATGACAAAGGAGGAAGGATTGATATATATGCATTAAGCTCTGAGCTCAGCATGGAAGTTGATGATATTTTCCCACTTATTGAATCAGCAGTGATTCTCGGGTTTGGTTTAGTTAAAGAAGGTGACTTTATTCTTACAGAAAAAGGAATAAAATGGGCAGAGGCAGATGCCCTTGAGAAAAAGGAAATATTTAAAGAATCAGCCCTCAAGAATGTTCAGTTAATTAGACAAATTATGCATGTTCTTACAACAATATCAAAACATAGAGTCTCTGAAGAATTTTTCTTGGATATTCTTAAAAATCATTTTACACCTGAGGAGGCTTGGAATCAGCTTGAAACTGCTATAGATTGGGGAAGATATGCCGAGCTTTTTGCTTATGATTACGATGCAGGAGAACTGTATCTTGAAGAAAGCACTGTCAGTAGTTAGTAATTTTAAATTGAGCGATTTTTTATAGAAAAACTTTGTTAGATTGACATTGCGAATATAGTGAAACAAGCTTTTTGAGATTGTTTCGGGACTTCGTCCCTCGTAATGACGGAGTGGGAGATACCGTGCAATGACACCTCTATCTGTCATCACGAGGCTTGCGAAGCAAGCCGAAGTGAACTCTCTTTGGGGTAAGAGGAAAAAAGCGAGATTGCTTCGCTACGCTCGCAATGACGGGGCAGGAGGGTCATTGCGAGGCATCCGCAAGGATGCTGTAGCAATCTCTAAAATCTTCACGTTTTCGCTCACAAGAGGGGGCTTGCAGTGACGAATTGTTGGATTTCTACGCTGTCGCTCTCTGGCACTATGACGACGAGCTTGCTTCGCTACGCTCGCAATGACGGATTAGGGAATACATAGCAATGACGGATAAGGCACGCAATGACACTAAAGAATAGAGCAAATTAGGAATGAATAATTCAAGCCAAATTACCAAATTTGCAGAGGAATTAGGAATACTTCCATTTTACTACAACTACAAAGGTGAAAAAATTGAAATATCCTTTGAAACAAAATATTCAATTGTATCTAAAATATTCTCCCTTGAAACACCACTCACCATCCACCAACCACAAATAATAGAACCTGTTTATGTAATAGAAAATCAACCACTTAATATAAAAATCGCAAAAACTTTAAATTTGGCAAAAGTTGAAATATTACCGAATGAAGACATCGGAATGACAGGCGAGCCAATTATCTTTGAAATTAAAAATGCTGATTCTATACAATTGCCAATATTACCTTTTGGCTATTATAAACTTCATCTATTCACTAACCACCAATCACCAGCCACCAACCACCAATCACCAGCTACCAGCCACTTAATCATTGCACCTTCTGAATGCTATGATGTTTTTAAAAGAAAAACATGGGGATTGCATATAAATTTATGGAGTTTAAGGGGCAACAGAGAAGAGGGAAATTTTTCACATTTAAAGAAAATTGCAGAATTTGCTAAGCAAAAAGGAGGATTTATCAGCATAAATCCATTACATTTTAATGATCCTGAAGATGTTTTTGGAATAAGTCCCTACTCTGCCATATCAAGAGAGTTTAAAACTCCTTTGTATCTTTCAGATGCTTCAGTAGTTGAAAAAAATGAAAAATTTTTTGAATACAAGAAAATTTGGCAAGAGAAAATAAAAAAGTTAAAAGAAAAGTTTCAGCAAATACTCAAAAATCAGGCTCAAAAAATTGATGACTTAGAAGAATACAAAAAAAGCCTATGTCCTGCAATAAGAAAAGATTTAGAGTATTTTGCAGTTTTTTGCTATTTAAGAGAAAAATTTGGAAAAAACTGGCAAAGCTGGAAAGAAGAGCTTAGAAATTTCAATGAATCAGTGATTGATAAAATTTATGAAGAGAATCAAAGAGAAATTCTCTTTTACGAATACCTTCAAATGCTCATTGATAAAGAGCTTGAAGAAATTAAAAAATACAATCTCTGCCTTGACCTTGCCTTTGGCTCAGTAAAACAAAGTTTTGATGTTTGGAGACATCAGGAAATATATGCACTTCAATGTGAGCTTGGTGCTCCACCTGATGATTTTAATCCAAAGGGACAAAAATGGGGATTTCCACCTTTGATTCCATTTAAGCTTAGGCAGGAAGGCTACATTCCTTTTATAAAAATCTTAAAAGCCAATATGAAAGGAAGCATTCTTAGATTTGACCATGCCTTAGGACTTTTCAGAGCTTTCTGGATTCCTGAAGGTTTCTCAGCTAAAGACGGAGCTTATGTAAAATATCCTTATCAGGAACTCCTTTCAATTATAGCCCTTGAATCTTGGATTAATAAAACAGCAGTAATTGGTGAAGATTTAGGAACTGCTGAGGATTGGATGAGACAGGAACTTATTAAAAGAAAAATGAGTTCATGGAGAGTTTTTTACTTTGAAAAAAGGGATGAAGGATTTAAAAAATCAGATGAGTATCCAGAGGAAGCCCTTTGTAGCATCACAACCCATGATTTGCCAACTTTAAAAGGTTACTGGATGGGCAAAGATTTAGAAATAAGAAAAAAGCTTTCTCTTTTTGATGACTCTACATATGAAAAAGCTTTGCAGGATAGAGAAGGGGATAAAAAAAAGATACTTGAACTTTTAAATATAAGCCAAGAATCACTGCATAAAATTCTTCTTTCAATTATAAAATTTCTCTCAAATACAAAATGCAAATATCTTTTGCTTTATCCTGAAGATTTACTTTTGATTGAAGAGCAGACAAATCTTCCAGGGACAACTACAGAGTATCCAAACTGGCAAAGAAAACTGCCGTTGACAGTTGAAGAGTTTTTAAAACTGCCAATATGGGCAGAAATTGAGCTTATTTTGAGGGACTCTGGTCGGACTGCTCATTCTGAATAGGCTCTTTTTGTAATTCAGGTTCTTTTTCAAGGTCTTTCTGAGGCTCAACAAGAGCTGGTTCTTTTTCATTTTCCTCAGGTTGAGTGTATTCTTCTTTTATAATTCCTCTTTTTTGCATTATAAAGTAAATAAGCCTCGCTCTTCTTTCAACAAATTTTGAATTTCCTGAAGGGCTGTACTTAATTGGATTTGGAAGTGAAGCAGCAAGCCTTGCAGCTTCCCAAGCTGTAAGAGCAGAAGCAGATTTTCCAAAATGATAACGAGCTGCAGCCTCAGCACCAAAAATTCCCTCTCCCCATTCTGCAATGTTTAAGTAGAGCTCAAGAATTCTCTTTTTTGAAAGTGTTCGCTCAAGTCTCCAAGTTATTATTGCTTCTTGAATTTTTCTAATTGGATTTTTAGATGGACTTAAATACAAATTTTTTGCAAGCTGTTGAGAAATTGTGCTACCACCATATTTTAATTTTTTCTCTTTTATGTCCTTTTCAATTGCCTTTTTAATTCCTTCAATGTCAAAACCTGAATGTTTGTAAAACTTATCATCCTCTCCTATGAGAACAGCCTTTACAAGATATGGAGAAATCCTGTTAAGTGACACCCAATACTGTTTAATTTGAATGCTTTTACCTTCTTTTTTGTATTGCTCCATTCTGTACTTCATCATTGCAGTAAGTTTTGGATTTTTCTTCTTCAACGAAGAGACATCAACAGTGAAAGGATAAATAAAGATATAAACAAGATAGCAAGCCAATCCAAAAAGTATTACTCTAAAAATCCACTTAAACATTTTTTATTTTAACAAATTGTGAATTTAGTTATAATATTACATGGATTTACATCTGATATTTCTATATCTTGCAATCCTTCTATTTACTGCAAGGCTAACAGGTGATATTTTCGCAAAATTTGGTATTCCGTCTGTTTTGGGAGAGATCTTTGTCGGAATAATTTTGGGACAAAGTGTATTAGGAATAATTCCTTTAAGTGATGTAATGAAGCTTCTTGCAGAGCTTGGAATTATTTTACTGTTGTTTCATATCGGACTTGAAGCAGATTTAAAGCAACTGCAGAAAGTGGGTTTCTCCGCTGCAATGGTTGCAATAACAGGTGCGCTGGCTCCAATGATAACAGGCTTTTTAGTTTCTTATTATGTATTTAATTTCCCACTAATCACATCTTTATTCATTGGCGGAACTCTTACTGCAACAAGCATAGGCATTACTGTGAGAGTTCTTAAGGATATTGATAAAATGAAGGAAAGATTTGCTCAGATTGTGCTTGGTGCAGCTGTCCTTGATGATATATTTGGTGTTGTCGTTCTTGCAGCTCTCTATGAGTTTTCAAAATCTCTGGAGATAAATGTCAATGCCACACTAATTTTAGTTTTATACATAGGAACATTTTTCATTGTAGCTCCTATAATAGGTAAAATATTTGCTTATTTTGTGAGTAATTTATCAAAAAAGCTTAATACCCTTGATTTTGTTCCACCTGTTGTTATAGCTATAATTTTGCTTTTTGCATACGCAGCCCATGAAATAGGTTCTCCAGAAATACTTGGTGCTTTTACTGCAGGAATAGCCTTTTCAAGAAGGTTTACAATTCCATTTGCAGCAGCCTTTCAGGCTGACAAAGAGATTATACATAAGACTGAAGAGTCTTTAAATCCACTAATATGGCTTTTCACGCCTATCTTTTTTGTTTATGTAGGACTTCAGTTAAATCTTAAGGCAATAGATTTCACTTCATTAAATTTTTATCTGATGAGTGCTGTATTTTTCATCGTTGCCCTTGTAACCAAGTTAGTAGCAGGCTTTTTTGTAAAGGGCAACATGAGAGAAAAGTTAAGTGTTGGCTTTTCTATGCTTCCAAGAGGAGAAGTAGGACTTATATTCGCAGAGTTTGGCAGGCTAAGCGGAATATACGATAATACCCTTTATGCAGTAATAATCTTTGTCGTTGCCCTTACAACACTGCTTGCACCTGTAGTTTTAAAAAGTATTTGGAAAAACGAAAAAAAGCCTTTGATTTAAATTTTAATCTCTGGCAATCTGCATAGGGATTCTCTAATCTTCTCATCAGGATATTCAAAGTCCTGTAACTTTCCAGAAAGATATGCCTCATAGGATGGAAGATCAAGAAATCCTATGCCACTTAAATTAAAGAGTATTACTTTTTCTTTTCCCTCCTCCTTTGCTTTTAAAGCCTCATCAATAGCGACTCTGATTGCATGGGCACTTTCAGGTGCTGGAATAATTCCCTCAGTCCTTGCGAAAAGTATTGCAGCTTCAAATATTGCGGTTTGTCCCACAGCCACAGCTTCAATCAATCCATCATTACATAACTGGCTTACAAGCGGAGAATCGCCATGATATCTGAGTCCGCCTGCATGAATTCCCGGTGGAACAAAATCATGTCCTAAGGTATACATCATAAGAAAAGGTGTTAGTCCTGCTGTATCTCCATAATCATATCTAAATTCACCTTTTGTAAGTGTTGGACATGAGGAAGGCTCAACTGCAATGACTCTTAAATCTTTACCGTGAATTTTGTCATAAAGATATGGAAAGCTTACTCCACCAAGATTGCTTCCTCCACCACAGCAGCCAATTACTATATCTGGATACTCCCCTATGAGCTCAAACTGTTTTTTGCATTCAAGCCCAATAATTGTCTGATGAAGCAGAACATGGTTAAGCACTGAGCCAAGTGCATAATTAGTGTCATTATGAGTTGCTGCATCTTCAACTGCTTCAGAAATAGCAATTCCTAATGTTCCTGGATGGTCAGGATTTTCCCGAAGAATTTTTCTGCCCGATTCAGTTTTATCGGAAGGGGATGGATAAACATTTGCTCCCCATGTTTCCATCATTATCCTTCTGTAGGGCTTTTGATTGTAACTGACTCTGACCATGTAAACAGTTACCTCAATTCCCATTAAAGCTCCTGCTAATGCAAGAGCAGAACCCCATTGCCCTGCTCCTGTCTCTGTAGCAATTCTCTTTATTCCTTCCTTTTTATTGTAGTAAGCCTGTGGTATTGATGTGTTTGTTTTATGACTTCCAGCAGGTCCAAATCCTTCGTGTTTAAAATAGATTTTTGCAGGAGTATTCAAAGCTTTCTCAAGTCCTTCTGCTCTGTAAAGGGGAGTTGGTCTGAAGCTCGCATAAATATTTAAAACTTCCTCAGGAATATCTATCCATCTTTGTTGAGTTACTTCCTGTTCAATAAGGGACATAGGAAATATAACTTTTAAATCATCTGGAGAAACTGGTTTCTTGGTTTGGGGATGAAGTGGCGGTGGAGGAAGCTTAGGCATATCAGCCTGTATATTATACCACTGCCTTGGCAAATCTTTTTCTGAAAGTAAAATTCTACGCATTATTCTCCTCCTGTATTTTTGATAAAAATTTTTGAATTTCATTTATAAATCTTTCTATATCACTACGATGATTTTTTATGATTGCGTAAAGCTCTTCAGGCGGAATTTCATGATAGAAATGAACCATTCTATTTCTATAGCCTGCCATCTTTATTAAAATTTCAGCATAATCTTTATCTACTATGCCTTTTTTACCAAGCTCATTTGCTATTCTTTTGTATTCTAACTCTTTGAAGTTGTATGTTTTTGAAAGAATATGTCTGGAAATATCAAAAATTGCCTCAAGTGCTCTTCTTAAAAAACTCTCTGCTGCAGCTTGAGTTTTTTTATCTGCAAGGAATTCTTCTAAACTCAACTGAGCAAGACTTTCTATCTCTACAAGATACTCTTGTATAAGAGATAAAATTTTTTGAATTTTATTTAAGTTCAATCTTGCGATAACCATCTTTTATAGCCTCAAGGAAATCCTTAAAAATTTCTTTTTGTTTAAAGGATAAATCTTCAGCCTTTTTCATAACAATTTCTTCGTAATTTTCCAAAAATTCCTCATCTTCTGAGTAAATTAACATTCCCTTAATTGCCTCATACTGAAAAAGTGAATCTGTTTCCTGCAAAAAAACCAAATCAATCTCAAAGGGATCAAACGCTTTTGAAAGCTCAATATATAAGTCACCATAAACAGAGATTTTATTGGTTGGAAGCTCTTCAAATACAACACCAATATCAAGGTCAGAGCCTTTTTTGACTTTGTATTTTTCTCCTTTCAAAAATTTTAAGCCCTCTTTCATCTGAGAACCAAAAAGATAAGCTATTTTCACATTGTATTTTTTGAAAATATCATCAAGCATGGAATTTTTTATTATACAAAAACTTGCTCGCCAAAACGAAATTTACAAAGAGCCTCGTATATTGAACCAGAAGGAGTAAGAGTGCTTTTCATAAGCACAAACTCATTTACATCAAATATAAGTTCTGATGTCATCTTTTCTTTGAATGTTTTTGAAATTTTGTAAAAAAGGTATCTTCCATTTTGAAAGTTTTTAACCCTCGCAAGGGTGATATGGGGGGTGAATTCTTTCTCTTCCTTTTTAAAACCATACTGAGCCATGCTTTCTTCAATTTTTGATACGAGCTTTTTAAGCTCTTGATTTATATCTGTTCCTATCCATATGATTCTTGCTTTTGAACTATTTGGAAATACTCCGGGATAAGTTATTTTGAGGTTGAAAGGAGCGACTTCCTTTGCTAATTCAAGAAGAGAAGCCTTTATTTGCGATATTATTTCTTCTTGAACCTCACCAAGAAACTTTAGGGTAATATGAAAATTTTCCTTTGGCACTATATTGATTCCTTCCACAGGAGCTTTAAGGGATACAAGCTCAGATAGAAATTGTTTGATATTTTCAGGAAGCTCTATGGCAATAAATAGTCGCATGAAATATAATAGCACAATGAAGTTTTAATTGAAAATTCTCATTAAAATATTTGTGATAGCTCCTGCAATTACATCATCAATCATTATTGCAAATCCTCCTGAGGCAAGTTTTTCAATCTGCCTAATAGGAGGAGGCTTAAGTATATCAAAAAATCTAAAAAGAACAAAGGCAATTAAAAGGTTTTGAATGGTAAGTGGAATCCAAAGAACAGATGTAAGATAACCAGCAAACTCATCAATTACTACACACGAAGGATCGCTCTTTCCAATCTGCTTTTCAAGTCTGTGGGCTGAAAAAATGCCAAGCATAAAAGACAAGATTAACATAGCAAATACTGCTTCATGAGAGGGCTTCAGCAATAAAAGCAAAGCCAATGCAAAGGCTGAACCGAATGTCCCAGGTGCAAATGGAATGTAGCCAATGAAAAAAACAGTTGCTATGATTTTATAAAGCATTTGAGAGTTTTTTTAGAGTCTCAAATTTCTCATAAGCTCTTCCGCTTTTTATTGATTCCTTAGCAATTTCAACTCCCTCTTTTAAATCAGAAGCTTTTCCAGCAACCATAAGAGCTAAGGCAGAATTAAGAAGCACGATATCTGTTTTTGGACCTTCTGAGCCTTTAAGAATTTCTAAAATTATTTTGGCATTTTCAATTTTGTCTGCACCTTTAATTTCCTCAATAGATGCTCTTTTTAAACCAGCATCTTCAGGTGTAATTGTTAATAAATCTATTTTTCCATTTTTAGCTCTTGCAATATATGTTTTTCCAGATATAGATGCTTCATCAAGTCCTTCTTCGCTGTGAATTACAATAACATCCTCAACTCCAAGCCTCAAAAGCACCTTTGCAATCACTTCCATGTAGTCTTTTGAAAAAATACCCAAAAGAAGTCGTTTAACCTGAGCAGGATTGAGCATAGGTCCAAGAATGTTAAATATTGTTCTTATTTTAAGCTCTTTTCTTATTGGAACAACTCTTTTCATTGCAGGATGATAAAGGGGAGCAAAAAGGACAGTAATTCCGCATTCCCATAGGCATTTTTCAGCAGTCTCTGGTTTCATGTCAACCTTAATTCCTATCTGCTCAAGAACATCTATGCTTCCACAAAGGCTTGATGCAGAACGATTTCCATGTTTTGCAACAGGAGCACCTGCTCCAGCTAAAACAAAAGCTGTTGCAGTTGAAATATTGAATGTGCCTGAGCGGTCTCCTCCTGTTCCAACCACATCAATTGTTCCTTCAGGAGCATTTATTTTTACAGCATATTCTCTGAAAAGCCTTACAGTTTCTGTTATTTCCTCTTCAGTCTCTCCTTTAACTGAAAGTCCCATCAAAAAGGCTGAAATTTGAACATCAGAGGCTTTTCCCTCAATGATTTCAATGAAGCTTTTTCTTATGATTTCATCGGAAAGATTTTCCCTTTTGCTAAGTTTAATTATTGCCTCTTCAATTATCATGAAGCCTCCACTACAACTTTAGAAAATTTCTCAACAAATCTTTTCCAACTTTTGTCAATATGCTTTCTGGGTGAAACTGCACTCCTTCAATCTTAAATTCTTTATGTCTTACTCCCATAATCAAGCCATTTGATGTCCAAGCTGATATTGTTAAACATTCTGGTAGAGTCTCTTTTTCAATGACCAATGAATGGTATCTTGTTGCAAGGAATGGATTGGGAAGATTTTCAAAGATTGTCTTTCCATCGTGATAAATTAATGAAGTCTTACCATGCATTATCTCAGGTGAACGAATTATTTTTCCTCCAAAAGCAGCTCCGATTGCTTGATGTCCGAGACATACTCCAAGAATTGGGATTTTACCTGCAAAATGCTTTATAACATTTATTGAAATACCTGCCTCATGAGGAGTGCATGGTCCGGGTGAAATTATGATTTTTTCTGGTGAGAGCTTTTCTATTTCTTCAATTGAGGTTTCATCATTTCTGTAGACTATTACTTCTGTTTTGATACTTATTTCACCAACGTATTGATAAAGATTGTATGTAAAGGAGTCGTAGTTATCAATGATTAAAATCAATCTTGCCCTCCATTCTGCAGAAACTGCAATGTTTTAAGCATTGCCTTGGCTTTATTGACTGTTTCCTCATACTCCATCTCAGGCTTGGAGTCCGCAACAATTCCTGCACCTGCTTGCACATATACCTTATTGTCTTTTATTAAAAGCATTCTTATGCCAATGCACATGTCCATATTTCCACCAAATCCAAAATAACCTATTGCACCAGCATAGGGACCTCTCTTTGTTGGCTCAAGTTCTTCAATAATTTGCATGGCTCTCACCTTTGGTGCACCTGTTACTGTGCCTGCGGGAAAGCAACTCATAAATACATCAAACATGTCAAGCCCTTTCCTAAGCTTTCCTTCAACATTGCTTACAATATGCATTACATGGCTGTATCTTTCAATTGTCATCAGTTCAGTGACGCTTACAGAGCCTATTTCTGCAACTCTGCCAACATCGTTTCTTCCAAGATCAACAAGCATTATATGCTCAGCTTGTTCTTTTTCATCGCTCAATAACTCTCTTTCAAGGGCGAGGTCTTCCTCATCAGTTTTTCCTCTGGGACGAGTTCCAGCAATTGGCCTTAAAGTAATTTTGCCTTCTTCAAGCCTTACGAGAATTTCAGGAGAGGAGCCTACAAGGAAATCTTTGCCTGTATCAATATAAAACATGTATGGCGATGGGTTGATAATCCGTAAAATTCTATATATATCAAGGGGATGAGCTTTTGTATCTGCTTCAAATCTTTGAGAAAGCACGACCTGAACAACATCTCCACTTAATACATAATCCTTAGCCTTTTGGACAGCTTCTATGAATTTCTCCCTTGTGAAATTGGACTTAAAATTTTTTAATATGGTTTGTTGTTTTTCTGGAGCAGTAAGATATGTTCTAAATCTCTTATCTTCGTGACTTTTTAAATCAGAGATTAGCTTCTCTATTTTTTCAATAGCTTCTTTGTAAGTCATTTCAGGATTATCGCTAATAAAGGCATTGAATACAATTTTAATTGATTGCTTGAGATTATCAAAAATTAGCACGGTTTGAGGAATCATGAGATATATATCTGGCATCTTTAAACAAGGCTTTGAAGTGTCAGGAACTTTTTCAAAGAGTTTTACTGTGTCGTATGAAATATACCCAACCATTCCTCCGTAGAATCTTGGAAGCTCTGGAGCAAAATAGGGCTTGTATTTGTTGAAGTATTTTTTTAAGAAATCAAAAGGCAGGATATCTTGTTCAGTAAATTCGCTTTTTGAAGAGGCTATATTTTCAACGACGGTTACATTTCTTCCCTCAGCAGTGATTATTACAGAAGGTTCTATTCCAATTATTGAGTATCTTCCCCACTTTTCACCTCCTTGAACACTCTCAAGAAGAAAAGAAGGACTCCGATTAAGTTTAAGAAAAGCACCTACAGGAGTATCTAAGTCTGCAATAATCTCCTTGTAAAGGGGGATTACATTGAATTTTTTTGCAAGCTTGAGAAATTCCTCCTTAGTTAAATTAAGCGATTTATCTTGCTGCAACATAAAATAGTTTAAAAAATTAGACCTAAAAAAGGCAATTTCGGAGGTTTGTCCGTAAAATGAAGATAGAAATCTAAAAATTGCTAAAACCTTTTGAAAAATAAAAATTTTTAATTGTTATTGTGAGCTATGCCTCTTAATCGTCATCGTATGATAGATATATGGACATTGCGAGAGAATTTATTTCTGAGGCTATACTTTCTTTTTATGAGATTGCTTCGCCTGCCTGTCGGCAGGCTCGCAATGACGGGAAAAAAATAAACGGCAGGCTCGCAATGACAACCCCAGTCGTCGTTGCAAGCGCTCTCTCTATCAGTCATTGCGAGGCAGACCGAAGGGATGCCGAAGCAATCTCTCTTTTGCCTTTCACTCCTCACTTCTCACTTTTTACGTATTACGAATGTTTAGAGATTGCTTCACTTCGCTCGGAGTCGCAATGACGGAGAGGTGTTCACTATTTACCATTCACTAATCACCATCCACCAATTACCAATTAGAGACTGCTTCGCCCCAGATTGCCACGCTATCGCTCGCAACAGGGGCTCGCAGTGACTGTATTGACAAATGGACACTATGGTTCTTACCAATGCTCTAAGGGATTAACAAGGGGATTGCTCACTCATTGTTTTGATAGAAGTGCGATGATGCTTGAAAATAGCATAATTTAACTTTCACTGAAAATTTCATTCAAATTAATTTTCAATCCTGCAATGACTTCAGACTCCAAAGTGTCTTTTTCGTTGTAAGTTTTTAATGTGCTGAATTGTCCATTCTTCAGAAGATATATTTCAACAAACTTATGTTCTGGGGCGACTATCCAGTATTCTTTAACTCCGTATTTTTTATAAAGCTTCTTTTTAATAATCAAATCCCTGTATACAGTAACCTCAGAAAGTGTCTCTATTACAAGGTCTGGCGCACCCTGAATGTTTTTATCTTTGATAATTTCTTTTCTATCGTTTGATATAAATATAATATCTGGCTGAACAACATTTTCATCATCAAAATAAACATCAAGAGGAGCTATGAAGACTTAACCGAAATTATTTTTAATTACAAAACGTTTGATAGCAAAAAATAGTTTTCCAACGATTCTTTGATGCATTGGCACTGGTGAAGGCGTCATAATTAATTCTCCTTCAATGAGTTCATACCTTTTGTCATCAGGCAATTTTAAATAATCTTCATATGTGTATTTTATTTTTTCAACTACGAGGTCCATTTTAAACTCCCAAGTATTTGATTTTATTATATCAAAATTGCTTATACTAAATCTCTGCAAATCGGAAAATTATGACTTTCATTGTCTGAAGTCTATTTCTATTTTGATGGCATTTTTTAGTGTTATTACTAAAGTCAAGTCACACTTTATTACTACATTAAAATGTCACATTTTATTTTAAGCTTCTCCTCCAAGGGTGATTAGCTGCAGGTTTATATTTTTTCTTTTCCTTCTGCTCTCTCTGTTCCTCTATATAAGTCCTGAGATTTAAAATCTCTTCTTTCTCTTTAAGTCTCTCTTTTTCTGTCTTATCTAATCCTTTTATTTCTGAATATCCTATACGTTTGCCTTCCCATAATATCTCCATTCTACCGTCTCTAAGTTCACAAACCTCTACCCATTTGCCTGCAAGGCTCTTAATTCCCTTTACACGAAGTATCTGATAAACTCCTCCACAGTATCTTAATGTGTTGTCTTTGTTCACTTTTCTTGGATGTTTTATTGAAAAGACAAGGTCAAGGTCTTTTTCTTTAGCCACCGGCATATAAAGACTCTCTACAGAAAGAGTGTATCTACTGTTACTCCATGTAAGAAATTCCTCTTTGAGAAACTTGTTAGCCTCATCATAATCCCTTATGCCACTTAATCTCATCTCCTTAATAAGCCTGTCCTGAAAAAATCTAAACTTACGTTCAACTCTTCCTTTTGCCTGCGGAGTATTTGCATTGATTAGTTTAATCCCCAATTCATTTAATGCTCTTGCAATCTGGGTTTCTTTATGTTGTACTTCAACATGATAGTGAAGTCCTCCATGTCTTGTTGTCCTAAAGTGAGAGGCTTTATCAGTGTATAAAGCCATAAAGACACCTCTTTGCTCTATATATGCTCTTATTACTGACATATTTGCCCATACTGTCTCAGATGGATGAAATTCAGCATACACAAATCCATCTGCATCATCTATCATTGCTACAAGCCACCATTGCTGCCCAATACCTTCAATCCACCTATGTTGAGATGAATCCATCTGCACAAGCATTCCTGCCTTAGGCATCCTCCTTCTCCTTCGGTATACTTTTCTTTTCTTCTTAGGTTCATGTAACCCTTCCTGTATCAATATCTTTCTTATACTTTCATAGCTTAAGTTAATGTCATGAACATCCTTAAGTTTATCCTTAAAGTGAAGTATGTTGAAATCCCAGTACAAAGACTTTCTCAAGCTTATGATCTCATCCTTGACGGAAGAGTCAATCTTTAGGGCTGTGGGTGGCTCAGGTATTTTCCTTAAAAGCCCCTCAAAACCCTGAAACTTGAACCTCTCCTTTAGCCTTAAAACCTGTCTGTAACTCAACCCTAATATCTCCTGAGCTTGTTTAAGGGTTAAAAAGCCTGATAAGACTTGATTCATTACTTCAAACCTCTTCAATTCTTCCTCCGTAAAAATGTATTTTTTTCTCCATAAAACCTCCTTCCTTTAGATTGCTTGCCTAAAAGAAGGAGGTTAACATATATGTGACATTTCAATTTAGTAAAAACAGATGACATTTTAATATAGTAACCACATGATGGCATTTTTTATTTGACAAAAAAATTTTTTTTACATTATCATATATAGTTTGCAGGGGCTTTGTCCCTGCCTTCATACCTTTGGGAGGAGGTAGCAAATTGTATGCTTTAGGGACCCATCTTTTAATTGAAATGAAAGATTGCAATCCTGAGATCCTCAAGGATCTTGAAAGTGTTCAAACCATTCTGGTTGATGCAGCAAAAAAAGCCAATGCAACAATAATTAACATCAACTTCCATGAATTCAGCCCATTCGGCATTAGCGGTGTGGTTGTTATTGCCGAGTCCCATTTGACAATTCATACATGGCCAGAGTATGGATTTGCTGCAGTAGATGTATTTACATGCGGCGATACGATAAAGCCTGAGATAGCTGCACAGTATATTATTGAGGCTTTTGAGTGTCAAAATCCATCCATCGTTGAGATGAAAAGGGGAATAATTTCTTATAAGAATGAAAAATTGCCCCATAAGGTGTGCCATGAAGAATTACAAATGGTATATTGAGCAAACATCCGAAGACGAGGTTCTTCTTCATTCTTTAAAGGAAATTATATACGCGGGAGAGTCTCAATATCAAAAAATTGAAGTCATTCGCACTGGGCAGTTCGGGCGATGTTTGCTTCTTGACGGTAAAATGCAGTCAACAGAAAGAGATGAGTTTATTTATCATGAATCTCTGGTGCATCCAGTGATGATGTTGAGTGACTGCGTGGAAAGAGTTCTTGTAGCAGGTGGTGGAGAGGGAGCAACTTTAAGAGAGATTTTGAAATATCCCGTTAAGGAAATAGTAATGGTTGACCTTGATGAAACTGTTGTGGATGTGTCAAAAAAATATTTGCCGGAATGGAGTTTGAATGCTTTTGATGATCCGAGGGTCAGGTTGATTATAGATGATGCGCGAGCTTATATTGAAAAAACGAAGAATTATTTTGATGTTATCATTTTGGATCTGCCTGAGCCAGCTGAAGATGGTCCTGCATTTATGTTATATACAAAAGAATTCTATGAAAAGGTGAGAGATGCTCTTACTAAAGATGGAATGATGGTAACTCAGGCTGCATCTACGGCGATTAATAATATAAAAGTCTTTGTTTCAATAGCAAAGACTGTAAAACAGGTGTTCCCATATGTTAAACCATATATAACCTTTGTGCCGTCTTTTTTTGCTCCGTGGGGTTTTGTGCTTGCATCAAAAACTTTAAATCCTGATGCCCAGATGGAAAAAATAAATAAAAAGCTTGAGAGTATAGAGAATACTTTAAAGTTTTATGATGTTGATGCTCATCTGAGTATGTTTTCTTTACCAAAGCACATTAAGAATGCTGTTGAAAAAGAAGGGGTGATCATCTGTGATGACCACCCCATTTCATTCTATTAATCCTTTTTCTTTGATGGAAGCACAGCAAGTCCGACTAATTCCTTGCCTTCAAGGAGCTGTAAAGCAGCTCCTCCTCCTGTTGATATAAAAGATATTGAATCACTCACTCCTGCTTTATGGACTGCAAAATCTGTATCTCCGCCACCAACTATTGTGAATGCGTAAGAGTTAGCAATTGCATGGGCTAATGCCAATGTGCCTCTGCTAAAGGCATCTATCTCAAAAACACCCATTGGACCATTCCAAAGAATTGTCTTTGCATCGTGTAATGCTTCTGTAAAGAGTTTTACTGAAGCAGGTCCAATATCAAATCCTGCCCAATCTTGAGGAATTTCCTGAATGGGTAATATTTTGGCTTCTGTAACTTTGTCTATACTTGGAGCAACTACAACATCCACTGGCAAATAAAATTTAACCTTGTTTTGGCGAAGTTTTTCCATTGTTTTCTGGGCAAAATCCAACATATCATCTTCAACAATTGAATTTCCAACATCATATCCCAAAGCTTTTATAAATGTAAAAGCCATCGCACCACCGATTATAACTTTATCTGCCTTGTCAGAAAGATTTTCAAGAACTCCGATTTTCCCCCTTACCTTTGCACCACCAAGTATTACAACAAAGGGTCTGATTGGAGATTCAACAGCGCCTTTCAGATATTCAATCTCTCTTTTTAGCAGAAAACCGGCAGCAGATGGTAGAAATTTAGGAATCCCTACAATTGAGGCATGCGCCCTATGGCTTGCTCCAAATGCATCATTGACATAAAAATCTGCCAAAGAGGCAAGCTCCTTTGCAAACTTTTCGTCATTTTTCTCTTCCTCAATGTGAAACCTCAGGTTTTCAAGCAGTAAAACATCGCCATCTTTCATTTTAGAGACAAGTTGTTGAACTTGTGGACCTATGCAGTCTGGTGCAAAAATCACCTCTTTATTGAGAAGTCTTTGAAGTCTTCTTGCAACAGGAGCTAAGGATAATTTGGGGTCCATCTTTCCCTTTGGTCTGCCAAGATGGGATGCAAGAATTACCTTTGCTCCTTCATCAATTGCATAATTGATTGTTGGTAAAGTTGAACGAATGCGTCTGTCATCAGTGATCATTAAATTCGCATCAAGGGGAACATTGAAGTCTACTCTTATAAATACCCTTTTACCCTTAATGGGCAAATCTTCAATTGTCATTTTGTTAAAGGAATTATTGAATGGTGCCATAAGAGCCTCCCTAAATCTTGTTAATTAAATAAAGTATTAAATCTCTTACTCTGCAGCTATATCCATATTCATTGTCATACCATGATATAACCTTTGCGAGTCTTCCTTCAATGACCTTTGTTACCAAAGAATCTACAATTGATGAATAGGATGAGCCATTAAAATCAACTGAAACAAGGGGTTCATCTGTAACATAAAGAATTCCTTTTAGCTCTTCTTGAGAAGCTTTTATCAAAGCATCATTGATATCTTTTTCAGTAACATCTTTACTGAGTTGGGCAACCAAGTCAACCAAAGATACATTTGGAGTAGGAACTCTTATAGCCATTCCATCAAGTTTACCTTTTAGCTCAGGAAGAACTTTACCAACAGCTTTAGCTGCTCC
The DNA here is from genome assembly GCF_054657355.1 of Thermodesulfovibrio hydrogeniphilus. Taxonomy (NCBI): domain Bacteria; kingdom Pseudomonadati; phylum Nitrospirota; class Thermodesulfovibrionia; order Thermodesulfovibrionales; family Thermodesulfovibrionaceae; genus Thermodesulfovibrio; species Thermodesulfovibrio hydrogeniphilus. Next base: position 974,787 of record NZ_BAAHYW010000001.1, on the reverse strand, counting down.
TGTGGTGGTTGGTATCATTGACAATGCTGCAGCCCTTGCTCGTCTTAGGTCTTTGTGAGGAAGGTCAAGGATTCTCTGGTCATTTGTATAGGAATGCACTGTTGTTGCAAAACCTCTTTCAACACCGAAATTTTCATGGAGAACCTTAACTACTGGTGCAAGACAGTTTGTGGTGCATGAGGCATTTGATATGATTTTGTGTTTGTATGGATCAAGCATGTGATGATTAACTCCCATAACCACTGTGATGTCCTCTTCCTTTGCTGGAGCGGTTATTATGACCCATTTTGCTCCAGCTTCAAGATGCTTGGATGCTCCAGCTCTGTCTGTAAATCTTCCTGTTGATTCAACTACTATATCAATATTGAGTTCTCCCCACGGAAGTCTTTCTGGTGATGTTTCAGCAAATACCCTTATTTCTTTGCCGTCCACTGAGATATTGTTGCCGACTGTTTTAACTTCGTTTCCAAATTTACCATGAACTGAGTCATACTTAAGCAAATGGGCAAGGGTGTGAGAATCAGTTAAGTCATTAATCGCAACAATTTCAATATCTGAATTTCCGTAGCATGAGCGGAAAAAAAGTCTTCCAATTCTTCCAAAGCCATTAATTGCGACTTTTACTGACATGGCTTAACTCCTCCTTTTTTAAATATTTTCTTTTAGACTGTTAATTACCATTCCTGTGAGGAGTTTCGGATAAAAGTATGTTGACTTGGGAGGCATTCTAAGTCCAGAAAGGGCAACTTTTTCAATGTCCTTTACTTTAGTTGCTCTTAAAAGAAAGATTGCATTGCATTTTCTCTCTTTGTTCATTTTAATTGCTTTTTCTACATCTATATCATAGTAAAGCTCTTTGTCTGGAAACATTCTTTTTAATATTACTTCTTCAAGAATGCTTACATCAAGCTCTCTTAATTCTTTGGGAAGATAATCAAGACAAGGACCTGTATATTGCAGGATATAAAATTTGTTATCAGTAAAAAGTCCGAAATGTTTCGGACCTTTTTTTTCAATAATTTCAAGGATGTCATTGGATAAATTATGCGAAGTGTTAATCTCATCTGCCCTAATGAGGTTTTGATTTTTTTGAATCTGCTCAATTACTGATACGGAAGTTTTAATTATCCTGTGAGTTGGAAGAATCAGATATCCGTCATCTTCAATATTACTTAAAAACATAAGAACATATTGCCAAGAAGCATTTTTTTTCTCTGGATAGAGTTTTTCCATCTCCTTTTTAAATTCAAGGGCAACTTCATATCTGTGATGTCCATCTGCAATAAAAATTGGCTTACTATCAAAGTCTTTGATTATATTTTGAATATCTGTATCTTTATCTATTCTGTAAAGCCTGTGAATGTTGCCGTTTAAATCATTAGCCTGAAGGTAGGGATTATTTTGATTTTCAAGTATTTGGGAGGTTATTCTTTCCTTTGAGCGATAAATTCCAAAGATTAAAGATGTATTTGCCATGCATGATTTCATCAGATTTAATCTATCTGCCTTGGGCTTTGAATATGTTTGCTCATGAGGATATACTCCTCTGCCAAGTTCCTCAAGCTTTATTAAGCCTACTATGCCCCTAAGTGTTTTTTTTATATTTTTATATGTATATTCAATCTCATAGCCATAGAAGCAAGGTTTGTCATCCATGATTAGTATTTCTTCTTTGAGCCAGTTTTCAAGGTATTGCTTTGCTAATGTGTATTTGTCAGGTTCTTGTGAATCTTTTCCGTAGTCTATTCTTACGATGTTGTAAGGGCTTTTTTGATAAAGGAATTCTCTAAGGTCTTCAGAAATAATATCATAGGGTGGAGACATGACATCAGTGGCAGAAACTTTTTCAGGGTTATAATGTATGCCTTTAAAGGGTTTAATTATAGCCATAGGTTTTATGATAACATTTAAAAGCTATACAGCTCAACTTGGTCTAAAATCCCAAAAATAGAGATAGAAAACTGACAGATTTATTTTGACCCTTTTCAGGACAATTTTTTATTAAAATTATCCTCTATGTCCTCCTATTTCTTCCTTTTCGTAATAATTTTCCCTATTTTTTTCTCTCTTTTTTATAATTTTCACCTATTAATTAACCTCAAACTTGCCTTTTTAGACAATATTCACCCGTGTTTGTTTTTTATTGCTCTATTTTTTTATCATTGTATCTTGCAAATACTCTTCTTATACAAATGCCATTATTTTTTTTCTTATATGAAGTAGAAGATTAAATTTCTCAACTGTGGTTGATACATGAAGCCATAGCCTTCTGCCATGTTTTACCATTTTCCCTGCTATCTCTATAAAAAACCACCTTATTGTGCTTATAGTCTTGTTCTTATACTCTTGCGGTAAAATAAGCTCCCTCTTCAAAACAAAAACATTATATGCAAGCACTCCAAGACAAAACCACATCGCATTTCCCTCAAATTCTCCGCTGGGTAAACTCTCCATCCCTATCCCGTTCTTTAATTCCTTAATGATATTCTCCATCTGCCCCCGCTTGTTATACTCCCATACAACTTCTTCTGCTGAACTTTCTCTGTCAGTTGCTATCACATGGTAACAATAAGGCTCGCTATCAAATAAATCTATCTGCTCTTTCTTCCACCTCTGCACAACCAGCCTGAATGCCTCTGTGCCCTTCATAACATGCACTGTCTCCCCTATCTGTCTGTTTGTAAGTATCCCTTCCTCTGTCCTCAATTCTCTCCAATGCTTTATTCTCTTTATAGCATCCATCACTGCCCCTGTCTTATCTGCTACTATACTGAATGTTGTGCCTTTGCTTCTGAGAAAATTTATTACTTCTGCTGTGTAAAACTCACTGTCAAGACAGGCATGCTTTATCCTTTTTCCTTCAGGCAACAGTTCATATGCATGTGAAAGTGCTTGAAGTGGAACTCCCGCTACATTCCCATGCCTAAACTCATGATAAACGATAATGGGCAACTCCTTAAATGCGGTAACTATAGGTTTGTACCCCTTCACCCCTTTATAGGTCATCTTTGCATCATACTTTTCAGTCTCTATTATTGTAGGGTCTGACCAAAGAGTATATTCTTTCGCTTCATGTATTTGCAATGCTTTCCTGTTTGCTTCATCTATAACTGTTTTCAATTTAACTATGCCTTCGCCATTGCCACTTCTTCTTATCCAGTCACCTACTGCAGAGCTTGATGGGACTTTTCCCATGCCAGTGCTCTCCCTTAAAGCTTTATCTTCAGCAATTTCTCTTAAATCATCTATGTGTCTTCCTCCTGCAAGTAACATAAGAACGATGGGATGAATATATTGCCAAGCATCATATCCTCTGTTTGAACCCGGAGATGGCATTATCCTCTGAATAAGCTTTTTAACTCCAAAAGCCAACATGAATTCTGTAAAAAGAGTAGCTCCTGCATGGGGAGTTAACTTTTCATCTGTTCTTTTAAACTTGAAATTAAGCAGAGTTTGTTTTATCATATCTTAAGCTCCTTGTGTATAATAGTTCACCCAATGGGTGATTTTGTTGTTTCCATATAAACTATTATACACAAAGGAGCCTCTCTATTTTAGTAGATTTCTATTTTAGGGAAAATTTTTATTTCTGTTAATATTATAAATGGCTGGATTAAGGGAAGGAGGTGAAAATCCTCCGCTGCCCCGCAGCCGTGTTGGGAACGAAAGCCCATTAAGGCAGTGGATAGTGAATGGTGGCTCGTGATTGGTGAGAAGACATTATTCACTGCTTAAGCCACTGGAGATTATATGGCTCTGGGAAGGCGGGCGAGTAGGTTGGGGGTCCCCAAAAATCAAGGATTTTTTGGGGTACTGCTTTAGCCCTAAGCCGGAAGACCTGTCCAGCCTGGAAGCCTTTGGCTTCCAAAATGCCTCGAGGGAGGGCAAGATGATATTATTTCTTGTCTTAATCTTATCACTTCTTTTTTCATCTCAAGCCTTTGCAGCTCAAGAATCAGTGCTTGATGAAATCGTTGTTACTGCATCAAAAACAGAGGAGACTGTTAGGGAGACTTCAGCAAGTGTTGTTGTAATTACTGAGGAGGATATTAAAAAGCTTAATGTTCAGTTTTTGCCTGATGTTTTAAGAACAGTTGCTGATTTAAATATCACACAAACTGGAGGAATTGGCTCTCAAACAAGTATCTTTCTTAGGGGCGGAGCTTCCAAGCATACTTTAATTCTTGTTGATGGAGTTAAAGTAAACAGCCCTACCACAGGTGATTTTGACTTTTCCCATTTATCTGTTAATGACATTGAAAGAATTGAGATCATCAAGGGACCTCAAAGCACTATTTATGGCTCTGAGGCAATGGCAGGAGTGATAAACATAATTACAAAAAAAGGCAAAGGAAAACCATCAATAACAGCATCCTTTGAAGGAGGCTCATACGGAACATACTCTTCAACTGCAACATTTCAAATGGGAACTGACAAATACGACTTAAAATTAACGGCATCATATTTTAAAACTGAAGGAATATCAGCATACAAAAATGGAACAGAAAGGGATGGATACAAAAATGCCTCTGTATCAACCCGTCTTGGAATAAAACCTTTGGAGAATCTTGAGTTTGAACTTATTGGTGGATATACTTATGCAAGGAAAAAGGTTGATTTTTGCGACTATTTTAATCCTGATAGTCCATTATGTATTTCCTATTCTTATAGAAATTTTTTAAATTTTAAAACAAGTTGGAATACAACAAAATTTTGGCATCAGATTATTAGTTTATCAAGGTTTCAAGATATATATAAAACAAGAGACCGTGAGCATCCTTTTGCAGAGGTTGATATAGACTCCAATAGATATCTTATTGACTGGCAAAACAATTTTTCTTTTTCTGATATGCATATAACCACTGGTGGATTTGAGTATAAAAAAGACAAGGCTGAAAATCCTTCTGCAAAAATTGACCACTCTGTAGAAAATAAAGCCTTCTACTTAAACAACAAATTTCAAATAATTAAGGAAATTTTAACCATAAATGTTGGATTAAGATATGACAAACATGAAACTTTTGGAGATCACACAACTTATCGTGTTGGCTCAGTTGTTTTTATTAAAGATTTAGACTTAAGATTAGAAGCCTCATATGGAACAGGATTTAGAGCACCCTCTTTAAATGATCTTTACTACAAGGATGATTGGGGCTTCAGTGGTAATCCAAATCTCAAGCCTGAAAAAAGCAGAGGTTGGGATGTAGGGTTTGATAAAGAGTTTTTAAATAAGAAACTATATCTTTCTATTAAATATTTCAATCAAAAATATACGGATTTAATTGCTTGGAAATGTGATCCTTTGACTCGGCAATGTTCACCAATAAACATCAGTCAAGCCAAAGCAAAGGGTATTGAATCTTCATTAAACATAAAAATTTCAAAACCAATTACCTTTACTGTTGGCTATACATATCTTGATGCAAAGAATGACAAAGATGAACCACTTGACAGAAGACCAAGAAACAAGGCTTCTTTTGGGCTTGGATATGCTGATGATAAATTTAACATTTATGCAAATTTGATTTATGTTGATAGAAGAAAAGATGGCATTCATTATCTCCCATCCTACTCAGTCTTTAATCTTAGCGGAGATTACAAAATTTCTAAAAACATTACAATCTTTGGAAGAGTGCAGAATTTGTTTAACAACAAATATGAAGAAGCTTATGGATACGGCACATATGGAACAAGTGTATTTTTAGGGACAAGGGTGAGTTTGTAAGAAGGATGCATGTGTAGGTGCAAGTGTATGTGCATGTGCGTGTGTAAGTGTAAGTGAATGGTTAGGTGTATGTGAAAAGGTATTTTTTTATAGTTGGCTGGCTGATTGTTTTAGGTGGACTTTTTTTATTAATAAACCCGAGCCACTATTTACCAATCACCAACCACCAGCCACTATCCACCAATCATGAGCCACCAACCACCAGCCATAAGTCACCAATCATAAATGCGGAGAGGGTCATATCCCTCTCTCCGCAGATTACATCATCAATCTATCTTCTTGGGGCTCAGGAAAAGCTCGTTGGAGTAACTTCTTACTGTAAGGCAAAGGGAGTAGAGGTTGTTGGAAGTATCAAGGAAATTAATATTGAAAAAATACTCAAGCTAAAGCCTGATTTAATATTTGCCACTGACCTGAATGATAAAGCACAAATTGAATACATAGAATCATTTGGTTTGAATGTAATGGCGCTTCCAATCCCAAAAAGTTTTAATGAGCTTTGCGAACAGTTTGTTTTAATTGGAAAAATTTTAGGGAAAGAAAAGAGAGCTAAGGAAATAATTCAAGAACTCCAAATAAGACTCCAAAAAATTTTGAATCAGTCTCCAAAAAACGCCGACCACTATTCACAATCCATCAACCACCAACCACCACCCACCAGTCACCAATCACCAACCACCATCCACCAGTCACCAATCACCAACCACCATCCACCAAAAGTTTTTATTCAGCTTGGCGCAAAACCACTTTTTACAGCCACTAAGGACAGCTATATTGATGAGATGATATCAATGGCAGGCGGAATAAATATTGGAAGAGACTCAAAAAAAGGTCTTTACAGTATTGAAAAGGTTATAGAGAAAAATCCAGATGTGATAATAATTATAGATATGGGGATTGAAGCTGAGAACGAAAAAAAGAGATGGAAGAAGTTTAAAATGCTTAATGCAGTCAAAAACAATGCAATTTATTTTATTGATGCATACAAAATCGGCAGTCCCAATCCTCAGGAATTTGTAGAAACTGTAGAGATGCTTTCAAAGCTCATTCATAACTAATCTAAAATAGGCGATTTTCCTTGTCTTTGCGAGTGTTGCCACGCCTTCACCCAACTTCATCAATTTTCAGCCTTTAAAAATATCAAAAGCTTTATAATTCAATAAGTTATATCTTTTTTCATTCAATTTTGTAGTCTAATCTAATTTTATTATTTTTGCTTATTTATTCCCTTAAATATTGACTTTTTTGTCTAATTTTTGTATACTAATATAAAAAAGGAGGTAACTATGTTCGTAAAAGAATCTTGGTCAACAAAAAAAGGTAAAAAATACAAAACCTACGAAATATCTAAAGCTTACAGAGACAAAAAAACTAAAAAGGTTAGGCATGAAAAAATTGCCAATATCACTCACTTAGGTGAGCCTCTTATTTCCAAAATAAGGCAACTGCTTAAGTCACCTGAGAAAAAGGTTGTAGTGGACAAAGACAAGTTTTTTGAGGATGCAACTTCAGTAGGGCATATACTGTTACTGTTAGGATTTATGATGAAGATAGGATTTCTGGGATGGTTAAGGCATTTTCCAAAGAAGGTAAGAGATTTGCTTTTGGCAGTAGTGCTTAACAGGATAATAGAGCCAAGGAGTAAGTATGCATCAGTGGGATGGATACGAAGAAGTGGTTTTATGGAACTGTTTGATTTAAGGGAAGAGGATATGCATGTAAATGAGATATACAGGGCAATGGACAAGTTGTATGAGAAGATGGATAATGTGTTAGATGATTTTTATAAGACGGGAGCACAAGGGACAAAGTTGTTGCTTTATGATATTACCTCAGTATACTTTGAGGGTCAAGGACCTCTGGGGCTCGCAAGATATGGATACTCAAGGGATGGGAAGCCCGATAAAAAGCAAGTATTGTTGTGTTTATGTTTGAACGAGAATAAATTTCCAGTGCATTTTGATGTTATAGAAGGCAACATATCAGATAAGGAGACAGTAAAGGGACTAATAAGTCAGTTAAAGAAGAGATACGACATCAAGGAGGCAGTATTTATAGGAGACAGGGGGATGGTGACATTACAGAATATAGAGTATCTAGAGAGAGAGGGGATAAACTACATATTAGCGATGAGATTTAGGGAAGCAAAGAAAATGGTAGTGCAGAAGGGTATACAGTTAGATATATTTCAGAAGGAGTTGCCAGTGACCATCTATATAAGTGAAGAGGAAGGGGTAAAGAGCAGATATGTACTATGTGGGTCTGAATACAGAGAAAGTCATGACAGGGAGACATTGGAAAGTATACTTAAAAGGGGCAGGGAGGCATTGGAAAAAGTAAGGCAGATGGTAGAAAGAGGAAAGCTAAGAGACAGGGAGAAAATACTGAGGAGGGCGCAGAGGAAACTGACAAAAAGTGGAGCTGAGAATTATTATGATTTCAGATACGAAGAAGGCAGATTTCAGATAATAGCAAAGCAAGAAGCTATAAAGAAGGCATATGATATGTGTGGGAAGTATATTTTGCAGACGACATTAATAAAGGAAGAAGATGAAGAGATAGAGAGGCAGTATAAGGAATTACAGACAGTGGAGGATGCATTCAAGCAGTTAAAGGATTTTGTAGAGATAAGACCGATATATCATTATAAAGACAGGAGAGTAAGGACGCATATATTTTTATGTGTGGTAGCCCAGACAGTGTTAAACAGGCTAATGGATGAGTTGAAGGAGAAAGGATGGTTAAGGGAGAGCAAAGAAAACAGTCTGAAGAAGTGTTTGGACAAATTTTATGAGATAGGGATAGGAGGTTTTGAGATAGAGAGGGAGAAAATAAGGATTATGAGCAAAGCTAAGGAGGAACATAAAAAGATACTGAGAATATTGGGAGTAGGGGATAAGATTTTCAGAACTTACGAAAGTGCGAGAGAATTTTGTAGGCTAATCTAAAAATTATAACTCATTGATTTTAAAATTTTTTTATTCAAAAGTTGATGAAGTGGGGCTTCAGCTTACGACAGTTTCTACTACTTTCCATCATTGCGATGGTGCGTTAGCGCTCGAAGCAATCTCGCTTTTTTCCTTTCTTAAAAGGAGTTCACTTATGCTTGCAAAGCAAGCCTCGTGATGACAGGAAAGAGAGAGTTATCGCGAGACATCCTCTGCTTCATCATTGCAAAGGCTCTCCTTCCATGTCATTGCGAGGGCTCGCCTTCTATGTCATCGTATGATAAATACCCAAAAATAGCGATAGCAATCCAATAATTGGTATAACCATTTGAAAATTAAGCCGTAACTCTGCCTATTTTAAGTAATATGTAAATCAAGCTTTAACTTTTCAGCAATCAATCTTGCTTGTTTTGGAATTTCTGAAATTTCCCATCCATGAGGCATTTTTAGTTTATATATCCTTCCAAGATGTATTAGTACATCCTTGACTGAATACCTACTCAAAAGTTTTGCCTTCCTTAACTCATTGTATATCCTGTAATACATCATTAATGATACAAAGTTTACAAACATCCATCCATTCAAACTTTCGTCATCCCTCAAATATGTCCTGTCTGCATTAAGAAAATTCTTGAAAGTGTCAAACGCTTGCTCTATTTGTGCCCTGCCCTTAAGCAATTCAAACACTTCCCTGCTATCATAATCTGTATTTGTTAAAACCTCTATACTGCCAAGTCTGTGCTCTATCTCATAAAACCTCTCTTCCTCTATTCTGCCATCTTGTATATGCCCTATTATGTCCTTTTCCTCTTCAGCCTTAAGTCTTGGGTCAAAATACAATATTACTTTCTTGCCATCTAATCTTTTCTCCTTCCACCATATCACTCGCTTTTCAAATATAAAATATCCATCAAATTCCCTTCTTCTCCCACTGCCAACAACACTATAGTCTATTAATGAACTATTCCGCCTTAAAGGCATAATAAATTTTAGATTCTCCTGTTCAAGAAATTTTATGTTGTTCTCTGAGTAAAAACCCTTATCACATATTATCACAGCATCCTCAATGGCTGCCTCCTGTAGAGTTCTCTTGAATGCAGATACATCTCTTATGTTTCCGGTCAGTATCCTGAAAAATCCAGGCTCTTCTTCTTTAAGAGAAAACACCAACAGAAAGTTTACCTGAGGCACATACTCCCCATGACCATTATATCCTAATGTTGCACTAATAACATTGTCTGAATAAGAGAAAACCTGCGTTATGTCTATCACCTGATATTGTCTATCTTTCAGAAAGTGCCTTAAAAATTCAACCACTTTTTGTCTTTGCCTTCCCACCTCCCTTATAATCTGTGAGAGACTCTTTGCAGATAATGAAGCATCAGGATACACTTCAGACAGATATGAAGCCCTAAAGTGGTGTATCACATTTTTAATCGCTGATGAATGAAAAAGCCTAAGTAGTGAAAATACAAGTAAGGATTTGAAGAAATCTGGAAAATAGACTTTCAGAAGTTCCTCTATATCCTGAGCAATACTTAACACATAAGAGGTTGCACCAAACTCCTTTACAGTTATTGCCTTCATAGAGTCAAGAATTCTCTCATGTTTTGGCTTAATGAGACCATCCTTAGTGATTTTACCAAGATATTTTTCGGTAATCTTTTTTGCTCTTGCTTTTTGAGGGTCCCACTTAGAGGTTATCTGATACAAATAAAAGGAATTACCTTTTTTGATAATCTGAGTGTTTTTTCTCTTATGTTTTAATACCCAATCAGGAAAATCGTTTTTCATATTACTTAAATAAGTAATAGCATAAAGGAAATATTTTTGTCAAGCAAAAATGAGAGTTTTAATATTTAGAAGGGTTTAATTTTCATGAAAAGTTGAACTAATAATCCTATTACTTAAAAATTGCGGAGTTACAGATTAAGTATTTTTTGCTGTCATTGCGAGCATTCGAAGGATGCGAAGCAATCTCTTTGAAGGGGAAAAGGCAAGATTGCTTCCTCCTCGCTACGCTCGGAGTCGCAATGACGTAGAGGGGGTATCCTCGCAATTACGGAGAGGTGTTCACCATCCACCATCCACGAATCACCATTCACTAGTTACCAATTAGAGACTGCTTCGCCCCAGATTGCCACGCTATCGCTCGCAACAGGGGGGCTCGCAGTGACGAGTGTCTATCTCTATTTTTCGGAAATATATGGACATTGCGAGAGATTTTATTTCTGAGTCTATAGAGATTGCGTCGCCTGCCTGTTGGCAGGCTCGCAATGACCCCTTCCTTCGTCATCGTATGATAAATATATGGACACTAAACAGGGATAAGTTAAAATAAAAGGAAGAAAGAAGGTGGGCAAGGAGGATTTGTCATAGGTCTTAAAGACCGTTCGCAATGTTGTCCACCACCTTCTCCCTTCCCTTAAGCCTGAACGGAACATTAGGCTCAGACAGCCTGAATGAGTTCCCACGATGATAGGATAAGGGAAGAAAAACAAAAAAATCAAATGGAGGAAGAGAAATGACAAAAGAGAAGTTCATAGTTGGAGTAGATGTGGCAAAGGATACCATAGCAGTAACAATTAGGGAAAGAGGTAAAGGTAAAAGAGCTTCTTTCAATCTAAAGAATCATGCAGAGCAGTTGCATAAGGCTTTGAAAAAGGAGCTACCTGACTGCTGTAAAGAGGATATACTGGTTGTTATGGAACATACAGGGGTTTATCATTTAAAATTAGCCCATGCCTTATATGAGCAAGGGTATAAGGTAGCAATTTTGAATCCGCTGCAGACAAAGAAACTTGCGGATGCAAAGTTTAATAGAGCGAAGACAGACAAAATAGACTCTGCAGTGATAGCTGAGTGTGTGGAGATTTGCGAAGAGATAAGATTATTTAAGCCAATGGCTGAACCCCAGCGGAAGATTAAGATACTATTAACTTGCCTTGCGAAGATTCAGAAACATCTTAATTGTTTAAAGAATCAAAGAGAAGCATTAAGATATGAACCGATAATGGTAGATACAGTAATAGAAAATTTTAACGAGCTCATAAAAAATGCAGAGGAAACAATACAGAAGATGGAGAAGGAATTGGAAGAATTGGCGGTAGGCCAGTTATGAGAAACAGATAAAGTTAGCGGAGAGTGTGCCTGGAGTTGGCAAGAGGACAGCATGCATAGCAGTATCAATGCTTGGATGTTTTGAAAATTTTGACAGAGTAAAGGCAGTAGGCAGTTATATAGGGATAAGCCCGAGAGTATATGAATCGGGCAAGAGTGTAAAGAAAAAGGGGAGGATACAGAAGAAGGGGAGTGCATATATAAGGAAGATATTGTATATGGCAGCGATGTCAGCGATGAGATATAATAAGGCATGCAAAGCATTGTATTAGAGGATGATACAAAGGGGCAAGAGCAAGATGCAGGCATTGATAGCAGTAGCCCATAAACTAATAAGGCAGGTATATGGAGTTTTAAAAAGTGGGATACCATACAATGAAGAAATTGCAATGAATGGAAAAAAATACTTGACAAATTAACACGGAACATTGCGAGACATCCGTCAGGATGCCGAAGCAATCTTGTATTTTACTGCTTACATTTTACTAATTTTCAGAGACTGCTTCGCCTTTGGCTCGCAGTGAAGCGTTTCTATCTCAATTTTTTGTCCCTAATTGCTCGTTTGATGGTATTTTTTATATAATTACTATTGTTAAGAGTAAGGCGTGAAAATCAGAAATCACAAAGTTATTGAATCATTAAATCAGAATGTCTTCAAAAATTTGATCTTTCCAAACTTAAAGGAATGATTTATGCTTGAAATTTTTGAATTAAATTTAATAAAAAGAGCGATACTTGTTGTTGGACTAATTGCACCGTTAGCTCCGCTATTTGGAATTTTTCTCCTTTTAAGAAGATATGCATTTTTTGCAGACACTCTCGCCCATGTTGGATTTCTTGCATTGGCATTGAGTGTATTTTTCAATTTAAACTCCCTTTTGATGCTTATCGTTTTAAGCATGATTGTCTCAATATCTGTTGAAAATCTTCGTCAGAGGGGAAAGTTACCAGCAGAGGGTTCTTTGTCTTTGTTTCTTTATGCAGGAGTGGCATTGTCAGTTGTCCTTATAACATTTTCTGGGAAAACAGGCTCAGTGATGGGGATATTATTTGGAAGTTTATCCACTGTTACAACACAAGATGTTTATTTAATAGCTATAGGAGCTATGGTTTGTTTAGTTTTTCTGATAAAATATTACAGGCAAATGTTGAATCTTTGTATTGATGAGGAACTTGCCCATGCATTTGGTATAAATATCTCAAGGCTTAAAATTACATTTGCACTGATTGTGGCTTTGTGTATTTCAATCTCAATAAAAACTATGGGAGCGCTTTTAATTGGTTCTTTAATGATTATTCCTCCTTTGGCAGCCATGCAGATAACAAGAAGCTTAAAAAGCACAGCTTTTTTATCTGTCATTTATTCTGTTTTTGCAGCGATTTCAGGAATTTTTTTGTCCTATTATTCAGGAATTCCTCTTGGTGCTTCAATTTCTCTAATTTTGTTAGGAATATTTGCATTGTCCTTTATTATTAAAACTATTCCTTTTGCAAATTACAGAGTAATGAATTGAGAAATTAATTTTCTCTTAATTGTTTAATTCTCAACTCATTGCTGTCCAAAATAATCTAAACTCATAAAAAACATCCGCATAAAATAAGACTTTTGGACAAGAAAATTTGCTTTTTCAAAATCAGGTTACCCCCCCTTTCTTTTTATTTGCTGTCCAATTAAACAAGTCTAAATTTTAACTGTTCTATTTGAGGCTCAATTTGCGGTGTCTCTGTCGGTTTATTTATCCATTCCCATAAATTCCTATATGTAAATAGGTTTAGTCTCAACAATGCAACTAGATTACTTAATGACCATCCAAATGTTGATAACTCCTTCAGATACTTCAGTATCAGTATCGCTATTAATGCCGTCCATATCTGTATCTTAAGTGCATTCGCTGATGTCCCTACAAAGGTTTTTACTCTTAGATTTTGTTTCAATGTCTTAAAAAATCTGCCCTGCCATCTGTCTTTGTATATCTCTGATATGGTCGTTGCACCAAAGTTCAGTTGGTTCGTGAGTAGCACAACTGTATCTTTTGTTTCCTTATCCATGACCTCTATCCTCCGTAGCTCATATGGACAGTCTTGCTCTGCATAAAAACCCTTAAGCTTGATTATCTCGTCCCGAATTATGTTTCTGTTCTTTGGCACTGGTAGGCTCTTTATCACTTTATAAGAGGCGTTGTCCTTAACCTTGTTACAAAATATACCCCCTCCTCTGTCCATCTACCAAATAAAGCATAGTCAACACACCCTCTGTCTATTACTACTATGGCACCAGAACAAAATTGAAGTCTCCTTAATATGTTTACTTCGTGCACTTTACCTTCTGTTATATGCGCATATTCAGGTAAATATCCTGAGTGGTCAAGTAGTAAATGCAACTTTACCGCACCTTTAGTCTTTCTGAATTTTGCCCAGTCAAATACTGTTGCACACAACTCTATTACAGATGCATCAAAGCTCATTAGCTTGTTCTTAAATCTGAATTTCCTCTTGCCAGTAAATTTAGACTGACATCTCTGAAGAAGCATATAAAATACTGCTTGAAAAAGTTCCCACGGTCTGTGTTCATTTGCATAGGCAAGGGTAGAGCTCTTTGGAGCTTCTTTTATACCAAGATGCCTTAACTTACCAACGCAACTGGCAAGTCCATTACATATCTCTCTTAGAGAATGCGCCTGCCCAAGTTGACAAAATAACATAGCTACAAATTGCCCCCAACTCGTAAACCCTTTTGCTCTACGCTCAGCTTCTGTCTGCTTTGACTGACTTCTCAAATTCTAATCTTGGAAAAAGGGATAGAATTTGACTGAAAATACTGCTATACTTATTCATATACACCTCCGATCTGGGTCTTTAATTTTTAAGCTAAATGTTTATCTATTTTACCCAGATCGGAGCTTTTTAAAAAATTTATTTTGGACAAGAGTGTTCTCAAGTGAATTGTAATTGTAGGCTTGCAGTGACGATATGGATGATTGAAAAACTATAACGCTTGCAACAGGAGGCTTTCAGTGATGAGTTCTTATTGCTTTTTTCGCATATATCCCAAAAATAGCGATAGAAATCCAATAGTTGGTATAACCATTTGAAAATTAAGTATTTTTTTACTGTCATTGCGAGCATCCGAAGGATGCGAAGCAATCTCTACTTTGTTTTTCAATAAAGCCTTATTAGAGACTGCTTCGCCCCAGATTGCCACGCTATCGCTCGCAACAGGGGGGCTCGCAGTGACGAGTGTCTATCTCTATTTTTCGGATATATTTGAAGCTTTTTGATTAAAGGTCGTATAATAAAAAGTTAAATTTTATCAAAAGGAGGCTGTTTTGGTTAGGGTTAGATTTGCACCAAGTCCTACAGGACATTTACATATTGGAGGCGCAAGAACTGCGCTTTTTAATTGGCTTTTTGCAAGACATCATAATGGAAAGTTTGTTTTAAGAATTGAAGACACAGACAGATCCCGTTCAACTGAAGAATATATAGAATCAATCATTGAGGCAATGAAATGGCTTGGATTAGACTGGGATGAAGGTCCTTTCAGACAAACTGACAGAATGGAAATATATAGAAATTATGCATATAAGCTTTTGGAAGAAGGTAAGGCATACAGATGTTATTGCACTCCAGAGGAGCTTGAAGAAAGAAGACAGCAGGCTATGAAAGAGGGTAAGCCTCCAAGATATGACCGCCGTTGCAGAGAATTAAAAGAAGTTCTTGATAAACCATTTGCGATAAGATTTAAAATGCCCCTTGAGGGTGAAACAGTGGTCAATGATTTAGTAAAAGGAGAAGTTACATTCAAAAACAGCGAAATAGAAGACCTTGTTATTCTAAGAAGTGACGGTACTCCTACCTATAATTTCTGCGTTGTTGTTGATGATTTTGAGATGAATATAACGCATGTCATAAGAGGTGAAGACCACCTTAATAATACTCCAAAGCAGATTCATATCTACAAGGCTTTAGGAATGAAGATTCCAGAATTTGCACATATTCCCATGATTCTCGGTCCTGACAGGTCCCGTTTAAGTAAAAGACATGGAGCAACATCTGTTCTTGCATACAGAGATGAAGGATATTTGCCTGATGCGGTTGTCAACTTCCTTGCAAGACTTGGATGGTCTTATGGAGACAAGGAGATATTTACGAGGGATGAGTTAATAGAATACTTTGACCTTGACCATGTGGGTAAGGCTAATGCTATTTTCAATGCAGAGAAGCTTTTATGGCTTAACAGTGAATATATAAAGTTAACTCCAGAGGAAAAACTTTTTGAGCTTGTCAAACCTTTCTTAATAAAAGAAGGCTATCTAATGGAAAATGACTCAGTAGATATTGAGTGGGCAGCTAAAGCAATAAAATCTCTTAAGGAAAGATGCAGAACCCTTAAAGAGCTCGCCAATGCTATGAGATACTATTTGCTTGAATATGTTGAAATAGAGCCAAAGGCTAAAGAAAAATATATAAATTCTGAGACAATTCCTTTGCTTAAGGAAATTACAGAAAGACTGTCATCCATTGAAGACTTTACTCAGCATAATATAGAAAAAGTTTTCATGGATATTGTTAATGAAAAGGGTTTAAAACTTGGTGCAGTTGCTCAGCCTGTAAGGGTTGTCATTACAGGAAGCACAGTAAGTCCCGGAATATATGAGGTTTTAGAGATTGTGGGTAAGGAAAAGACACTTAAAAGATTAAGGAGGGTAATAGATGCCTCTTGATAAAGAATTGCTTGAAATAATAGCCTGTCCTAATTGTAAAGGTGATTTAATTTATGAGCCAGAAAATGAAAGATTAATCTGCGAAAAATGTTCTGTTTATTATCCAATTAGGGACGACATACCAATTTTACTTGTTGAAGAACCGAAAAATAGCGATAGAAATCCAATAGTTGGTATAACCATTTGAAAATTAAGTATTTTTTTGCTGTCATTGCGAGCATCCGAAGGATGCGAAGCAATCTCTACTTTTTTTTCAATAAAGCCTTATTAGAGACTGCTTCGCCCCAGATTGCCACGCTATCGCTCGCAACAGGGGGGCTCGCAGTGACGAGTGTCTATCGCTATTTTTGGGAAGAAGCTGTACCTTTACAGAAGCAGTAATTTTCTGCCAAAATTAGGCTTTTTTGTCTAAAAGAGACAGCCATACAGGCCTTTGGAGAAAACTTCCATCTACATTTTCTTCCATCTCCAAAAACATCTCATAGGGAAATGTAATAGTAAGAATGTTGTTTCCCAGTTGTTTTCTTAAATTTTTCCTTGCTGAAATGTCTGTCAAACCAATTACCGCTTTCTGAGGTTTGGATTCAGCTGATTTGTAAGCCAATATTCCTACTGTCTGACATCCTGCTGCCCAAGGAATTATTACATTCTCAAAACCTTTTCCGGTATAGTTTGCAAGTATAACTAATGCAGAAAGCTGATGAGGATTAACAGGAAAGACTACTACTTTGGGCTTTTCAATATCAGGATTGACATCATTTAAGGGTTTAAAAATAATGTATTTTGCTGGGATGTCCATTATTGGTAATTGCTCTACAAACTCTTTTACTTTCTCAGGATTTTTTAAGTATCTCTCTCCTTCAAGGAAGTCATTGTAAAATTCTTCGGTGATATAAGGTTTAATTTGTTCTGCAACAGCTCTGCCTTTATCCCATTCTTTGTTCCCTGATGAGAGAAAATAATAAAAACATTCTATTCCCCCGGGAAATTTTTCATATACATTTCCAAAACCAAGTCCAACTCCTCCACCCCAGCATCCGTAAGTGTTTCTGTCAAACACAGCAATTTTACCTTTTACAGCACTTGCAAAAAGCCACATCACACATCCCCATTTTCCTTCTTTAAACTGGAGTGCTCCTTGAGGTTTTTCATCAGCCCATAAAATAGCAACAGGATTTAATTCCATTCCTAAAGCCTTTGCAATTTTACTTTCCATCTGTTATATCCTATTTATTTCTTGATTGGCTCTTTAAATTTGTATCGTTCATCTTCAAGGAGAATCTGGACTCCGATTTTTTTATTTTTGTTGATTATAAATGGAGATTTAAGGTTTGCCGCAACTGTATCATTGTCTTTAAGAAGTGCAACATAAACCTCAAGCTCATCCTCGCTTTCTGCTTGTAAAACTTCTGCAATTTCATCACTTAATTCAAATCCATAGTTTGGAAAATATTTAAAAGGAGAAACAATTAACATTGCTATATCTGGATCATCAACAGATATTAGCCATTTTATCGGGTCAATAAGTTCTTTTATGATAAATCTGCAAAAAGGAATACCGGGAATGCCAATGGGAAAGTTGATTATATCTTTTTCTTCAATAATCAGTTCGCCAAATCGCTCTGATTTAATCGTTATCACCCTTTTTCTCCTCAAAAGAAATTATCGCATCAAGATTGAGTTCCTTTGATGCTTTCAATGCTTCTATGTTGCTTTCCTTTAATTTTTCATAGAGCTCTTCCCTAAAGATAGCAATACC
This sequence comes from Thermodesulfovibrio hydrogeniphilus, assembly GCF_054657355.1. Taxonomy (NCBI): domain Bacteria; kingdom Pseudomonadati; phylum Nitrospirota; class Thermodesulfovibrionia; order Thermodesulfovibrionales; family Thermodesulfovibrionaceae; genus Thermodesulfovibrio; species Thermodesulfovibrio hydrogeniphilus. The sequence goes on along the minus strand of NZ_BAAHYW010000001.1, from coordinate 956,511 downwards.
TTTGGGAGCTTCAATCCCTATCTTGATTTGGGAGCCATCAATATCTACAATTTTTACTATGATGTCATCGCCAATACGTATTGACTGACCTATTTTTCTTGTAAGAATTAACAATGCTACCTCAGAAAGTCAAAAAGATTTGTTCTGAAAAAATCAGTGAGTGTAACTCTTAATGCCTGCAAAACTGTCATCCTCTGGTTTAGTTCTGAAATCAGCTGAACTGCGTCTGCATCCCTGTCATTGGATAGAGATTGATTAGTGTTTGTTTTAATTTCAAGATTATAGTCAGTTGTAGTTTCAATTTTATTCAGCCTTGCTCCAATTATTGATTGCTGTTTGTATAAGTTGTCTGAAATGTTGTCAATGTATCCAACAGCAGCCTGAATTCTTCCTTGATCATTGTTTTCAAGAGCCACTTTTAAGAAATACAATGCTCTCAAGTAATAGTTTTCGTTGAGATAGTTGTTGTTGAAGCTGTAGTAATTTGGGTCAGTTGGGTCGGTAATGTAGTTGTATCCGTTTATGTTGTGTTCAAGTGTCATGTTTGAAAGGAGATTAAGATTGTCTCCAGCTGGAGCATTTACTGAAATCCTTAATTGGTCAGACTTTCCATTTGGTATGCTGTTTATAACAAGCCTGTAGTCAGGATTTGTTGTAGTTCCTGTGTTTACTACCCAAGCCTTGACCATATCGCCTGCTTGAGTATTTATAGCATTTGCTATATCATTCAATGAAGCTCCGGGATTGATTGAAATGTTTGCTGAGCTGTCGGAAAAGTTAATTGTTATACTGCCGCCATTGGTTGAAAAAGAAGCATCGGGATCAGTAATAGGTGTTGAAGGAGAAGGCATTAAAAGGGCTGAAAGAGGGTCAACATCATGAACAGCTCCTGTGTCAGTGCTGTTGTATGGGACAAATACCTGATTTGTATCTGCTGCATAGGTGAAAAACTCTGTTGCAGGAAGATTAACTGCAACATCAAGGAAAAAGCTGATGTCAACATACTGTAAGTTTGTATCAGACTGATATGTTCCAGAGTATTTGTTTACTGGTTCAATGTCTGCTTTATAACCTCCAAACACATAACGATTTGCTACCTTTGTATTTACTGCTTCAATGCTTCTTTCAATTAAAATCTGAGCTTCCCTTGCTAAGGCAAGTCTGTCTGTAGGCGAAAGAGTATCTGTAGAGCCTTGTACTGCAAGTTGTTTGGCTTTAATTGTCATATTTTTTAAATCATTAATCGCTGTTTCAATTGCTGAATTATAAATTTTGGCAGTGTCAATTACTCTTTTGTATTCATCAATGGCTGATAAAGAGGCATTATATTTAACTATTCTTGACATTGCCACGGGATCATCGCTTGGTGCAAGAATTCTTTTGCCTGTAGCAAGTTGTTTCTGTGCTTTAAACATGGCATCTATTTGTCTGTTTAAGTCTTTTAAAAATGTCTGATAAAAAAATGATGTTGTTACTTTCATGTCTACCTCACCATATCAAATAATGTTGCAAGTATTTCATCTGCAACCCTTATTACCCTTGCAGAGGCTTCATACATTTTCTGATACTTTATAAGATTAACTGCCTCTTCATCAAGGCTTACACCTGAGATATCTTGCCTTCTTTTCTGTAGCTCCTCAACAAGAGCATCCTGAAAATCTCTTTGAGTTTTAGCACTTGCTGTGAAAATTCCAACCTGAGAAACTATACTTCTGTAAAAATCAGTAAAAGTATTGTCACCAACTATCTCTGCATTAATTAGAGAATATATTTTCCGTGCATTGCCATTGTCCATTGGTCCGCTTGCAGAGGATGTGGGATCATTGCTGGCTGCTGCGATTTTGTTGATATCTGTTATTGCAACATCAAAGAATAAAGCTGTATGGGATTTGATTTGAAATGTCATATCCAAGTTGTTGCTTGGATTTTTTATTGTTAACTCCATTCCATTGAAGCTTAGTCTATAATAAGTATCAGTGCCGTCTGTCCATGAAGAGACTGTTGGAGTAACAGGGGTTCCTGTTGTGTTGTTTGTTATTGTCCAGTTTGTGCCATCAAACTGAATTGAATAACTGTTAAAGGTGTTTTCGTTTACATTATTTATCTTGAAGATGATGTCATCCATTGTTCCATTTGTTAAAGTCATATCATACAAGGGTTTGAAGAAGTTATTTCCAGTTGAGCCATCAAGTCCGTATCCTTGTCTGTGTTGAGCATTAATTGCTTCTGTAAAATCAAAAACAAGCATGTTAAGCTTATCCATATATTCAGGAATTGTCTGATCCCTTAAGTCAATTGCTGCTTTAAGTTTGCCTCCTTGAATGAGCTGAGTAACATTCATCGGGCTTCCACCTTGCTCAAGCATAAATTGCATTTTATCATTGCTGTCTAACTGAAGACTTAAATGATATACCTTTCCACCATCAACCAAAGGCATTCCACCAAGAAGAATTGAATATCTTCCAGCATTGTCTTCAAAGTAAGTTATATTAACAATATCATTTAGCTTTTTAACAAGATTTTCTCTTTGGTCTTTTATATCAAGAGCACCCGGTGAGGCTGCAATTTTTTCGTTGAGTTCATTTATCTGGTCAAGTAATTTATTAATTTCATCAATGTAATTTTTTGTGTCCTTGTAAAGTTCCTGCCTTTCATCTATCAATGACCTGTAACTTATGTTTATTCTCTCTGTAAGATATTTTGCTTTATCTATCAAAAGAGTCCTTTCAGCTGTTCCTGAGGGATTTTGGCTGATTTCCTGCCAAGCATTGAAAAAGTCATTTACTGCATTGCTTAAAGCTACATCAGAGGCATCATTGAATATATTTTCAAGTCTAACCATGCCGTTATAGATAACATCCCAATAGGCAAAGTTGGAGCTTTCTGTTTTAAGCTGAAGTTCTATAAATGAGTCATACATTCTGCGAATATCTTGAAGTCTAACTCCTCTGCCTGTAATTCCTGCATAACTTTGAATTCCAGAGGACATGTTAACAAAAATTACATCCTGCCTTGTGTATCCCTCTGTTGCCGCATTTGATATGTTGTGGGAGACCACTTGAAGAGCCTTTTGATATGTAAGAATTCCAGTCTTGCCTATGTCAAAAAGGGCTGTAAGTGCCATTTAAGCCTCCCTTGAAACACTTTGCTTAGGAGTTATTCCAAAACTTTCAATGAATTTCATTGCCGTAGTTATATGAACAATTGAACGGTCAATGAGCTGTTCATTTATTCTTTGTATCTCTGAAATACTCTCCAAAAGCGTCTTCATTGATAAATAATATTGCTTAAGCTCATTAGCTTCTGTTGATTTTTTCATATTTTCAAAATAATCAATAATTTCAGAAAGACTCTTTCCATTTAAATCATGCATTGAAAGAAGCTTTTCCCTCTCCTTTTCCAGCAAAGAAAGCTTAAGAAGAGTTTCCTGTTTTTTAGTCAGAATTCTCTCAAGCTCCTGTGAGTTTAATCCAACAATAGCATCCCTTTCTTCTGATACAACCTGATATAAACTGACCAGAAGAGCTTTTTCTTCTTTAAGAATTGCAATTAATTCTTCATGCAAGCTTGTCAACTAATGCCTCCTTAATCATCTTGCCTGCTATTTCACTGCCCCTTACTTCGTATGTGCCAGAATTAATAGCATTTTTTATCTGCTCAACTCTATCTGCCCTTATGTCTGGAATATTGCTTGCTTCAATCATTAATCTTGAAATCTGTTTTGCCTGCTCTGAAAGAGTTACCTGATCCTTTGTAAGAACTTCCTCACTCCTTTCAGGAGACTTTCCTGTAGCCCTCTCAGGCATCACTCCTGTGTTTGGAGCCATTCCATCTATTTTTATAGGTCCGCCTATCATTTAAACACCTCCTGTAAAAGTTTTTTTAATTATACAATCGGCGATTTTTCAGAATTATTTAGAAGTGTGAGAGGATTAACAGGTTTTCCGTCTTTCCTGACTTCAAAATGCAGATGCGGACCTGTTGTTCTTCCAGTTGAACCTGAAAGGGCAATGACTGTGTTTGCATCAACCCTATCACCGACTTTTACCAGATTTTTTGAATTATGGGCATAAACTGTCTGAATACCATTTTCATGCTCAACAATAACGCAGTTTCCATATCCTTTTGTGTATCCTGAGTAGATTACCTTGCCTGACATAACAGCTTTTATTGGTGTTCCTTCTGCTACGGCAATATCAATTCCATTGTGATGCCTTCTTTTGCCATCAATTGGGTCAAGTCGCATACCAAAGGAAGAAGTCAGCCTGCCCGGAACAGGTAGTGATATCTTTTTAGGTAAACTGATATTGCTATCTTTTTCATCGTTTACAGTTTTGTTTGATGGTGATAACTCAATTTTCTGATTTTTTGATATGGATCTGATAAATGTCGGGCTTTCTGTAAGATATCTTCCTATTCCAATCTCTCTTTCAGCCATCATCTGAGCTATTTCTGGAATAACCACTGTCATGTAGGTTGAGGTTGTCCTGTCCTTTGCAAAGGAAGTATTAGACAGCATGATTTTTAAAAGTTCGTTCAGAAACAATGTCTCTATCTTTTTTGACAACTCCTTCAACTGGGTTGATGAAATCTGTTCTGCTTGGCTTTGATTTTTGTTTATAGGACTTGTCAGCGACATGGCAACCTCACATTAATACCAATTCAGCCTTTAAAGCACCTGCAGTTTTAAGAGCCTGTAGAATTGAAATCAAATCTTTAGGTGTTACTCCGAGAGCATTAAGGGCTTTAACAAGTTCTCCAACAGTAGAGCCACTGACTTCTAATAAAGAAGCCTGTTTTTCTTCAACCTTTAGCTCTGTTCTTGGCACAACTTCAGTCTGTGCTCCACGAGGAGCAAGGGGCGGAGGCTGAACAGCCTCAGGAGTTTCTTTTATTGTGATGGTCAACCCACCATGTGCAAGGGCAGTGGGAGATATCTTTACATTTGAGCCTATGACAACAGTTCCTGTCCTTTCATTAATAACAACCTTTGCAGGCACATCTGTTGCAACTTCTATCTTTTCAACCTCTGCCATAAAATCCACAACCCTTCCTCTAAAGTTCTCTGGAACAATTATTGAAACAGTTAATGGGTCATCAGCCTTTGCAATGTTTGTCTTGAATTTTTCGTTAATTTTTTCAGCTATGTTTGTTGCTGTTGTTATGTCCTGAGACTGCAAAATTAACTGAACCTGATTTTTAGCGTTCAAGTTAACAGGAACTGTTTTTTCAACTACTGCTCCTTCGGGAATATATCCAACATTTGGATGATTTTTAACTGCCTGCGCAGCTCTTCCTGCTGCGATGAATCCTCCAACTGAAACAGGTCCCTGTGCCAAGGCATAAACTTCTCCGTCTGGACCAACAAGAGGAGTAAGCAAAAGTGTTCCACCCTGTAGGGATTTAGCATCACCAATTGAAGAGACCTGAACATCAATTTTAGCTCCGGGCTTTATGTTAGTAGGCAATTTAGCTGTTACCATTACAGCTGCAACATTTTTAACCTTACCTTTTAAATCCTTGACATTAACAGTGATTCCCATTCTGCTTAACATGTTAGCTATAGGCTGATAAAGATATGTTCCATCTTTATCGCCTGTTCCATTGAGTCCTACAACAAGTCCGTAGCCTATTAGCTGGTTTTCTCTAACTCCTGCCCAATTTGTTATATCTTTAATCCTTTCAGCAGAGGAAATGTTGAATGTGAAAATAATAACCACCAAAGTCAACAGAGCTATGGTTTTTACTCTTTTCATTTCTGTATCCTCCAAATTTTTATATTTTCACTATCCACCATTCACCAACCACCAATTACCGATATCAGAAGGGCCATATTTTGTCAAGAAATCTGACAAGCCAGCCCTGAGACTGCTTATCACCCAAAGTACCTTCACCTACAAGGAATATTTGCGCATCAGCTACATATTGACTGAGAATAGTGTTATTCTGGCTTATATCATCTGGTCTTATTATTCCCCTTAGTACTAAGATTTCTTTTTCATTATTTACAAAAATCTCTTTTCTGGACTCTATAACAAGATTTCCATTGGGAAGCACTTCTACAACCTTTGCAGTAATCGTTCCAGAAATAGTTCCACCCCGAGTTGTATCACCACTACCTTTAAAGTCACTTTTGGCTGAACCTGAAACCGAGGGAGAAAAAATGTTTCCAGCCTTGTAGAATCCGTTTATGATTGGAAGATTGTGGATATTGAAATCCGTATTCATGCCAAAAAATGTATCAAGTCCATAGTTTGACGATGAATCCCTTGAAGCTGAGGTGGATGCCTTTTTTTGGGCTGATGTTGTCTCATTAATTATGATTGTTACAAGGTCATTAACTCTACGAGCTTTTTTGTCTTCAAATAGGGATGCTTTGTTTTTCCAGAGAGATCCCTCGCTTGAGGATGTTATATTCTGCTGAGGCTCTGGATAATACTTAGGTGGCATGCCAGCATTTTTTACTTCTCTAACTTCCCTAAGTTCTGAACACGCTGCTATGCCAATTAAAACACAGATTAATATTAATAATTTTAAGATTTTCATAAGCTCACCCTCACTTTGTCTTTTTCTATGAGCTTACCTACAATTTCCTTGCCAGTTTGAAGGCATTGTACTTTAGCTAAATCTCCAACAGTAGCGTCAGATTTTAAAACACCTTCTGTCATAATACTGACCTGTCCAGAATTAATCATCACAAAAACTTTACTTCCCCTTTTCACTGGTATGCCGGAATAGAGATGGTCATCTTTGATGATTAATCCTTGCGCCAATGTCCGTTTGACAATTCTTCCAATAATTTCTTGTTTTTCCATTATTGCACCTGATGGAATTCTGTTTAAGGGTTTTTTGATTTCAATAATATCTGATTCAGTGATTACATCACCTCTCTTTAAAATTCTTTGAGAAACAAAGATAGTTGCCAGAATTTCATAATTTGCAACAGCCCTGTATTGTCTTGTTCCGCAGTAGAATGTAAACTCAACTGAGCTTGGTCTTTTTATTTCTGTAATTTTCAATTTCTGAGGCATGCAGTTTTCTGTAGGTGCAAAACCGATGAATTTTATCTGTCCAATCTGGATGTCATTCTGATTGGTTATTTTCTTCATCTCTTCCTTAAGCATGGCAGAAAGCAAAACTGTATCAAAGGCATAGGTGAACGAGGCTATAAAAATTAGCAAAATCATTATGAAAATATAGCCTATCTTAAAGGCTTTCATTTTCCACTCCTTAATTCTTCGTTCTTGTGATGCATCCGATAGGAGGCCGAAGCAATATAAAAGAAGAGATTGCTTCGTCGCTTCGCTCCTCGCAATGACAAAGAGGTTGATGCCTTGCAATGACGAAGGATGGGGTCATTGCGAGCCTGCCGACAGGCAGGCGAAGCAATCTCATAAAAAGAAAGTATAGCCTCAGAAATAAAATCTCTCGCAATGTCCATATATCTAACATACGATGACGAAAAAAAGGCTCGCAATGACGAAAAGGAAACTCGCAATTAAAGCAAAAATATAACTCGCGATGACAGGCGAAGGGAGCTCGTTTCTTAAAGTCTCTCATTTTTTACCTCTTAAGTGTGGATACTGTTTGTAACATTTCATCTGAGGTCTGAACTGCCTTTGAGTTAATCTCAAATGCCCTTTGGGCAATTATCATATTTGCAAGCTCTTCAACAATATTTACATTGGACATTTCTAAAAAGCCTTGAATTATTGTGCCTCTTCCCTCAGTGCCGGGTGCTCCTGTTGTTGGAGCTCCTGAGGCATCAGTTTCAAGGAATAGGTTTTTACCAATTGCCTGAAGTCCTCCGGGATTAATAAATCTTGCAAGCTCAATTGTTCCTATTTCAACTGGTGCAACAGTTCCTGGTTGCTGGACTGTTACTCTGCCGTCTGCTCCAACTGTTATTCTTATAGCATCTGCTGGAACTGTAATTCCCGGCTCAATGGGATAGCCATCGTTTGTTACAATTCTTCCGTCCTTGTCTAATCTGAAATTGCCAGCCCTTGTGTAGGCAATTGTTCCATCAGGCATTGTTACCTGAAAAAAGCCCTCTCCGTCAATTGCTAAATCCAAAGGATTACCAGTATTTATTAGATCCCCTGTGTTAAAAAATTTAGCAACTGCAACTGGTCTTACTCCATGTCCGATTTGAATGCCTGAAGGATATTGAGTTCCGTCATCAGATGGCGCTCCGGGTTGAATAATGTTTTGATAAAGCAAATCCTGAAATTCAGCCCTGTTCTTTTTAAAACCTGTTGTATTAACATTTGCGAGGTTATGGGATATTACATCTAAGTTTAATTGCTGTGCATACATGCCTGTTGCTGCAGTAAAAAGTGACCTTAACATTTTATACCTCCTCCTAAATCCTTGCTATCTCAGAAACAGCTCTTTGAGCGAGCTGGTCAAAATTAGCTGTAATTCGCTGGGCGAATTCAAAGTTCCTGATTGCTTGTATCATGTGGACCATCTCGGTCATAGGATTAACATTTGAACTTTCAATCCAACCCTGCAGTATTTTACCTGCTGCTGGTCCTTCTTCATTGCCTTCGTAAAGAGACTGTCCTACATGCCTTATGTTATTTAATCTGGCAAGTTTGATTTTTGCGACCTGATTTCCATCAACAAAAACACTTCCATCCTGCCCTATCTCTATCTTTGTTCCATCAATTATAATAGGAGCATTGTTTTCATCAAGAACTCTTAATCCAGCTTGATTTACAAGATAGTTTTCGCTGTCTCTTGTAAAAGAACCCTCCCTTGTGTAAAGAGTCCTTTGCCCGACTTGAACAGCGAAAAATCCTTCTCCTTGAATGGCAAGGTCAAAGGGATTTTCGGTTTTCCTTAATTTACCCTGAGAAGTGTCAATATACTGCGTTCCGAAAAAAGTCTGAGCCCTTGCTCCCTGATAAATAGCTCTTGGCTCTGAGGGTCTGCCTGAAAGCAGAGGATAAAGGGCACTACCAAAGCTTTGCCTTTTATATCCTGTTGTATTAATATTGGCGAGATTATTGGAGACCGCATCAAGTTCATACGCCCGCATACTCATTCCAGTCATTGATATATAAATGCCTTTATACATTATCTCACCTCCTGCGAATGAGTAAACAAAGTTTGTGCCAGTTTTAAAGATAAGTCCAGACTTGAATTTTTATTAGAGTGGATAGGAAATTTTTTCCTGAGGCGGAAAGTTATGCTTCTATGTCAATCCTGTGTTCTGAATCTTTTTTCTCTTTTGGAAGTTTTTCTTCTTCGGAGGACTCTTTTTTGGGAGTTTTTTTCTTTACTTTATATCTTGCAAACACAGAGCCTTCTTTTATAGGTCTTATACTTCTGTAAGGTCCAACACTATCTATTTCATCGCGAGGAGACATTTTCAGTTTAGTAGTAAGTCTTTTTGCTTTTCAAATTTTAGTTTAAACAATCCTATAACTTCAGCCATTTCCTCCTCATTCATACCAACCAAGTCATTTTCTATTGGAACCTCTATTGGTTCTTTTAATCCAATTCCAAGATTTAGGCATATCTGGTCTGAGACTTTTATAATGTTGCAAATATCCGCAAATGCAGGGTCTTCATGGTCAGCATATGTACTTTCATGATGATAGGTTATTACTATTTCATATTTTTCAGGTAGTTTCCATTTTTTAGAGATAAGATTTCCGATAATCGTGTGATTAAAACCTAATAATTCATTTTCAATTTCAATGGAAAGCCTTTTTTCTTGGTATACTTTTTCATATACTTTTATATACATCTCAGGCATTGCATTATTAATTACAGTCTTGCCCACATCATGTATTAATCCGCATACCAAAGCTTCATCTGAATTTGATAAATGTGTTATCATGGCTATAAGGCTTGCACAAAGTCCTACACCAAGTGCATGCTCCCATAGCTTTTGTTCAAATGGTCCGTACTTTCTATGGAGGTCTCTCAGTGATGTTGCTAATATTAAAGACCTGAGAGTATCAAAGCCTATTAACATAATAGCCTGAGAGATGCTCTCTATTTTTCTGTCCTGTCCATAGTATGGCGAATTGGCAATTCGCAAAAGCCGTGTTGTAAAACCTTGATCCCGGGTGATAATTTCCTCAAGGGATTTTAAAGATGCATAGTCATCCTTTACTAATTGCATTACCTTCATAGCAATAGGAGGCAAAGAAGGTATGTCTACTGTTTTAAGTATAATCCTCTCAATTATTTCTTCCTGCACTTTTCCTCCCCTTACTTTTTATACTGCGTTTATTATTTCTCCAGCCATTTCCTCAAGAGGCACAATCTTGTCAGCAATACCAGCCTCAACAACAGCACGGGGCATACCATATACTACGCAAGTATCCTCACTTTGGGCAAATATTTTTCCCCCTGTTTCTTTCATTTTTTTGCATCCCTTTTCTCCATCATTTCCCATTCCTGTTAGTATAACTCCAAGACATCTACCGGGAAAAGTTTCTGCAACAGAGCCCATCAAGGCATCAACGCTTGGACGATAAATAAAATCTTCTTTATCTTCAGATATTGAAATCAAAGTCTCAATGCCTCTTCTTTTAAGCCTCATATGACCTCTTCCTGGTGCAATGTAAACCATTCCGGGTTTTATGGGTTCGCCCTCTTCTGCTTCCTTTACAGTTAACTGACTTAGTTGATCAAGTCTTTCAGCAAAGGGTTTTGTAAAATTAGGTGGCATGTGCTGAGCTATTACAATTGGAACAGGAAAGTCCTTTGGAAGTTTTGGAATGATTTCCTGTAATGCTTTAGGACCACCTGTTGAAGTTCCAATTGATACAATACCTATTCTTCTCTCAGTGGTCGCTAATTTTACCTTTGGTGGTTCTACTTTAGGTGTCTCTACTCTGGTAGGTTCAGCAGGTCTCACTGTTGGTTTTCTTTTAACCAGTCCTCTTCTGCCTATTGTTTTTATTTTATCTATGAGCATACCTTTAATTTTTACTATGTTTACTGAAAGCTCGGACAGATTTTTAGGAATAAAATCAACTGCTCCAAGATCCAAAGCCTCCAAAGTTACTTTGGCACCTTCTGTAGTAAGGGAACTTACCATGATTACAGGAACAGGACATTTTTGTATGATTTCCTTCAATGCAGTAAGTCCATCCATTCTTGGCATTTCTACATCCAGTGTGACTACATCTGGTTTCAGTTTTTGAATTTGCTCAATTGCTTCTAATCCGTCTCTGGCAGTTCCAATAACTTTTATTTCTGGGTCTTCCTGAAGCATAGATGTCAAAGCTTTTCTCATGAAAGCTGAATCATCAACAACAAGAACCTTTATCATATTAAATCATACCCTCCTAAAATCCAAATTCTTTAAGTAATTCATCTACATCTTCCTGAGATACCTTCTCTACCTCTTTTTTAATTGGCTCTTTTTCTTCAATTTTTAGACCAAATGTGGCAATCAATTTTACAAGCTCTACTTCAAGGTCTCCAACAAGTGCTATCACCTTCTTTAATACCTGACCTGTTAGGTCTTGGAATGATTGCGTGGTTAAAATTTCCGTTAGGTCATCTTCAAGGGAATCCTTAAACTCCTTTAAAAATTTTACTGCCTCCTCATTCCCTTGAATGTTTCTTATATGAGAAGCAAGGTCATCCATTTTAAGTATGTATTTTTCAACGATTTCCATTGTTTTGTTTGCAGCTTCTTCTGTTTTGTCAATAACCATTTGAAGCTGATCAACTACTCTTGGCATTTGCTCAACAGCTATGTCTCTTAATCTCGGATCAAGGGCTTCTTTTACACTTTTTAGAGATTCATGTAGTTTTCTTGCAACTTTTCCAACCTCTTTAAACAACTCACTCTGACTTTTTTGAATAACGCTGTTTAAAATTTTTTCAGCCTTCTCAAATTCTCCCGCAGATACGGTCTCCATAAATTTTGCAATTTCTTCTATTAACTGGTATCTTGGGTCATCCTGTGATATTCCCTTCATTTCAAGGAGAGACTTCGCATCAATGACTTCTTTTACAGTTGTTTCTCCACCAATACCAGTTACTTTTTTGATAACCTCTACTTTATCGCCTTCTTCAACAATATCAACAATTTCTTCTTCAAAAAGACTCTGGTCTTCAACGGGAATAAGTTTTTTTACTTCAAGTAAAATCAAAAGTCTATCATCAAGCCGTGCAACACCTTCAATCTGATTTTGTCCTTGCTGCATAAACTCTTCAGCAGGCTCAATGCTTTTTTCATCAATATTGACAACGCCAGTAATATTATCAACAAGTGCGCCAAATGTTAATTTACCAGCTGTCATTACTATTACCTTGGTTCCCTGTTCCTCCTCAGGCATGCCCAAAATTCTTTTTAAATTGACAATTGGAATTACTCTTCCACGAAGATTTGTAACTCCCTCAACATAGTAAGGTGCATTTGGCATTTTTGTGATATTTGGGAGTTTAATTATTTCCTGAACAACAAGAATAGGAATGGCATATTCGTTTTCTCCCAAAATAAAACCAATATACTGTTTCATTTTATCTACTCCTGTATCTTTATTTTGTGCTTAAAAATCTTCTTGAAATAATAGCAAGGTCAAGGATTAAAACGACCTTGCCTTCGCCTGTAATGGTTGCTCCCATTATGCCGCATTCCTCAGAGTTTATTCCGTTTATAGTCTTTATCACAATTTCTTCCTGTCCTAGCACAGAATCGACTCCTATGCAGAATCTTCTATCTCCAACAGATGCAACAAGAACATATTTTGTTTGTGTTTCATTTGTTCCAAATGTTCCGAGTATTTCATTTAGCATAAATATGGGTAATACTTTATTTCTTACTGTTAAAACTTTTTGTCCTGTAACTTCCTTTATCTCGCTTACTTTGATTCTTAATGTCTCTTCAATCATTGACTGAGGAATTGCATATGTTTCATCTCCAACATGCACCATCATTGCCTGAATTATTGCAAGGGTAAGCGGTAGACTTATTCTAAATGTTGTTCCTTTGCCTTTTTCTGTAAATACCTCAACATAACCATTGAGTTTTGCTACATTCGTTTTTACAACATCCATTCCAACGCCTCTTCCACTAACCTCAGTGGATACATCTTTCGTTGAAAAACCGGGCAAGAAAAGAAGATTTATTGCAGCTTCATCGGTCATTTTTTCAGCTTCTTCAACAGTGATTAATCCCTTAGTAATAGCTTTAGCTTTTACTGCCTCTATATCAATGCCTTTGCCGTCATCTGATATGTCAATTATTATTTGGGTGCCCTTTTGATAGGCATTAATTATAATTTTTCCTTTTTGAGGTTTACCCTTTGAAACTCTTTCCTCTGGAGGCTCAATTCCGTGATCTATTGAATTTCTGATTATATGAACCAGAGGGTCTCCTATATTTTCAATTACTGACTTGTCAACTTCTGTTTCCTCACCAATTATTTCAAGTTCTACCTCTTTTCCAAGAGTTCTTGCAAGGTCACGAACCATTCTTGGAAATTTGCCAAAAACCTTCTGCAAAGGCTGCATCCTCATCTTCATCACTGCGAGCTGTAAATCCGATGTGACTCTATCCAAAAAAGCTGTTGTCTCCACAAGCCCTTCTACATTTTCATCGCCAGCAAATTTAGCCTCAAGCTTATTTGCAAGATTAAGCAATCTATTCCGTGCAAGAACAATCTCTCCTGCTAAATCCATAACTTTATCTATTCTTGCTACATCCACTCTGAGCGTTGCTACTTCTTTAGGTATTTCTTTGGTTGTTTCCTTTGGAGTTTCTTTTGGTGCTTCTTTTTGTGTTTCTGCGGGCTGAATTGGTGCTGTTTCTTCTTGAGCGGGTTCTTCTTTTGAAGGTTGAACTTTTTCAGGTTCTTCTTTATGTCCGATTTCCTCTGGTTTTCTCTCTTCAGAATGCGATAAAATGCTGTCCAGAATTTGCAGTGTTGGATTTATATCTTCTTGAACATCTTCTTTCGCTTTTATATGAGATATTAAAAGACGAAGCGTATCTGTTGCTTTTAGAATTGCATCTGTAATTTCTGGAGAAATTGACATCTCTCCTTCTCTGATTTTCTTAAGAATTGTCTCCGCTCTGTGGGCTACATCAACGATCTGCTGAAATCCTAAGAATCCAGCAGCTCCCTTTAATGTATGCATTCCTCTGAAGATTTCATTTATAATGTCAAGGTCTTCACCTTTTTGCTCAAGCTCTACAAATAGGGGGTCTAAGTTTTCAAGTATTTCTTCGGCTTCAACTATAAACTCTTGTATTATTTCATCCATCTCATCTGGCATTAGCTACCCTCCTTAAGGAAAGGTTTTTTCTGCACAATTTTTTCAAGCTTTTCTTTTAAAACCTCGCCGGTAAATGGTTTTACGATGTAGTTGTCAACTCCTGCCTTAATTGCCTCAATAACTTTTTCCTTTTCAGCCTCTGCTGTTACCATTAGAAATGCTATATCCTTGAGCTGAGGATCATTTCTTATGTGTTTCAAAAGCTCTATGCCTTCCATAACAGGCATATTCCAGTCAGAGACAACAAGCTTGTAATCACCACTACTTTTTAATTTGCGGAGAGCATCCTCTCCATTTTCAGCCTCATCTATGTTTTCAAATCCAAGCTGTTTTAGAAGATTTTTCACTATTCTTCTCATTGTAGGGAAGTCATCAACAACTAATACTTTGATTTTATAATTAAACATTTCTCCCTCCTACATTTTACCAAATATTTTTTTCATGATTCTTTTCATTGACTCTACAATTTGTTCTGCTGTCGCAGGTTTTACAAGATAATCATCAACTCCCGCTTCATAGGCTCTTTTTTTCTCTTCTTCATCTGCCTCTGTTGTAAGCATTACTATAGGTATATTAGAGTATTCTGGAGAGTTTTTTACTTGCTTTGTAAATTCTATTCCGTCCATATAAGGCATGTTCATATCTGTTAAAATTAAGTTTATCTGTTCAAGCCCTAATTTTTGAAGTCCGTCCATGCCATTTTCTGCTGTTACTACATCATATCCTTTGCTTTTAAGGATTAGTTGTAACATTTTTCTTGTTGTTTTATCATCATCTACTACAAGAATTCTCATATAAACCTCCACTATATTTTTTGATAGACAATGACTTTATTAATAACAACTGGTCTGAAAGCTCTTGTTATGTTATGCAAGCTTTCAGAAGTACCAACAAATAAATAACCCTTTGGACGAAGAATATCGTAAATCAGGGAGACCGCTTTTTTCTTAGCCTTGTCATCAAAGTAGATTAAAACATTTCTGCAAAAAACAACATCTATGCCTTTAAGTTGTCTTACTTCTTTCTCATCAATGAGATTTATGTTCATAAATTTTACCATTGATTTTACTTGTTCTGAAAGAACATAAAGTCCACCAGAGTCCTTAAAATATTTTGCCATATAAACAGGCGGAATGTTCCTTACTGCATAAGAGCCATAAATTCCTTTTCTTGCAGACATAAGAACTGATTCGCTAATATCAGAGGCATAAATTTCTTTTTTTATCAATGAAAGCTCCGGTTTTTCAAGAAGAATCATTGCAATTGTATATGGTTCTTCGCCTGTTGAACATGCTGCTGACCAGATTTTTATATCCTTTCTTCCCATCTGGGCATTCTCTTTAAGTATTTGAGGTATTAAGTGATTTGCCAAAACATCAAATTGCTGTGGTTCTCTAAAGAAAAAAGTTTCATTTGTTGTAACCGCATCAAAAAGTCTTGCAATATCAGTTTTAGTGGCACTAAATTTTAGATAATTAAGATAGTCCTCGTAATTACGAAAATTTCTTTCTTTGATAATCCTGCTAAGTCTGTTTTCAAGAAAGTATTTTTTGTTGTCAGGCACATAAATACCAGTTTTTTCATAGATGAAATCTCTCAATTGTCTAAAAACATCATCTGACATAGTTGTTGAAGAGGTTGTAACAGTTGTCATAGTCTATTTAAAACCTCCTCTATTTTTTCTCTAACTTCTTCATTCGGATGCTCTCTTTTTGCAGAGAGTATTTCATAAACTTCAGCTCCACCTATTTCACCTAAAGCCTCCACTACAGCTATCACTACAGGTGGAAAGGGATCATCAAGCAGGGGAGTTAATTTTTCTAAAATTAACTCTGCATCGCAACTTAAGTTTAATGCCTTAACTGCATAATAACGGACCCACGGGTCTTCGTCTTGTAAACATTGAAAGAGTATATCAGAGCAAAATCTTGCCTCTCCAAGTGCTGCTATAGCTGCTTTTTTTAGTTCTTTATTATCCGATGAGATAAATTCAATAATCTTATAAATAGCTTCATCAGTTCCTACTCTGCCCAATCCATAAATAGCAGCCTTTTTTACTTCCATATCCTCGCAATTAATTAACATATTTAAAATATCCATTGATAGCACTATACCAGCTAATATTTTTTTTACTTCACTCCTGTAGTTTTTCAATCCACTTAAAAACTTGTCTTGATTAATTTCTATTAATGAGATAATGATTGTCTCAATGATGTCTGGATAAATTTCAATATCAAGTTGCTTCAGAAGTGGTTCAAATGCTTCTTCAGCTCTAATCATTCCGAGTGCCTCTATCGCTGCTTTGCGTACATTTGCATCAGGGTCTTCTATACCCTTTTTTATAAGTGCCTGTACTGCTTCGTCATCAGCAATTTCGCCAAGAGCCTTTGCTGAGGCTATTCTTATATCTCTTTTTATGTCCTCTAAAAGTTTTAACAAAATCGGAACAGCTTTCTTACTTCTCATCATGCCAAGTGTTCTTATTACAAAAGCTTTTGCCCTGTATTTTAACTTGTCCTTTTCAAGAAGAAATATTAATTCATCTTCAGAATCAATTTTCAAAAGCGTATCATGAAGCATGCTTATTTTCTCATCATAGTCAAAACAAGATGGATCCAGTGCTCCGGCTTCTTCTATTATTAATGGTATAGCCTCTGTTAAATTTGTTAGCTCAATACCTTTCAATGCTAATATTTTTTCTTCCCAATCTCCCTCTTTAAAAATTGATATGAGAATATCTTTAACTTCGGTATTGGGTGGGATTATGCCAACTCTTATCAGAGACTTTATGATTTCTATTTTTTCATCCCGAGTTGCCATAGGAAAATACTTCAAAAGAGGTTCAATAATTTTTTCAGTTCCAATTCTTCCGAGAGTCTCTATTGCCTCAGATTTTACAAGCAAGGAATCAGTAGTAAGAAGAAGTTCACCTATTGCATCTATGGCTTCTTCAGCCTTTAAGTTTGCCAATGCTTGAAGCACATAGAAAACAACCCATTCTTCATCTTGAAGTGCTTCAATTAATGCAGGAGTAGCTTTTTTATACTGCGTCTCTCCAATTACTCGTGCAGCAGCAGCTCTTACATTTGCATTTGGGTCTTTGAGCAAGGGAATGGAATAGGAAATATCAAATCCCTCCTTTATGTCAGCCATTAAATCAAGGGCAAATTTTCTTATGTCTGGGTCTTTATCCTGCAAAAGTGGATACAGAAGATTCGGAGCTTTTTTTGCTACCTCAGTTAAAATAAGAAGGGTTGTATTTCTTAAATAAGCCTCATTTTCCCTAAGGAGTGGTAAAACCATGTATGTTACTATTTCGCCTGGATTTACAAGGAAATTTTCTGAATCCGAAATTCCTATTGTAATCAAAGATTGAGAAGCTGCTTCCTGTACTGCAGGACTCTCATCTCTTAAGGCTTTTATAAGTGGATATATAGCTCTTTCATCTGTGTATGCAAGTTCCTCTGCTGCTTCTCTTCTTTTGGAGGAGTCCGGATCATTCAGCAAAATAAAGACCAATTTTTTTATTCCCTTTTTCATGATATTCCCTCCAAAATTCAAAAATTATTTAATTGCCAAAAATTTTTCTATATTATATCAAAAATTTTTATTTTTTTTAACTTTTGTCAAGGAGATTTTTTAATTTAACCAAAATTTTTCCATGAAGTTGACTTACCCTTGAGACAGAAACTCCCAAGATTTGGGCAATTTCTTTCATATTCAGCTCTTCAAAATAATAAAGGGATATCAATAGTTTTTCCTGCTGAGGTAGTTGTTCTATTGCCTTTGCGAGTCTGTCTTTGAGTTCTTTAAAAGTTATTTCATCAAATACATTTGTCTGTTCTGAGATTACATTGAGAAGATTTAATTTATCGCCATTTTCGCCTTCTATGTTTTCATCCAAGCTTATTATGTCAGAAGCCCTGATGCTTTGATAAACATTTTGCAGTTCTTCAGATGTAATGTTAAGATGTGATGCAATCTCTTCATCAGTTGGCTCATCTCCTTTATTTTTTAGCTCTGTGTAAGCTTTTTTAACATCCTCTATCTTTTTGCGGAACTCTTTTGAGAATACATCGCAGGAGCGAATTTCATCAAGAATAGCTCCTCTGATTCTGTAATCTATGAAAGATGCAAGGGGCACATTCAAAGAAGGGTTGTATCTGTTTAGTCCTTCCAGTAATCCCTTTATGCCAGCTGAGATTAAATCTTGAACTTCTAACAAATTCTGAACACAATAATGGTATCTTAAAGCATAATGCTTTATTTTCGGCAAAAACTGTTGAATGATTGCCTCTTTTTCCTGTTCCGTATAATTCATTCCATATTTTAACGATTAAATGCTTTTTTTAGAAAGAACTGCATTCCTCCTTTAAATAAATTAACCTCTTTGCCAAGAAGTCTCCTTGCTATATCAGTAAGTTTTTTTGAAAAATCGGATGTAGGATAGAGATTTACATATGGTTTTTGAGTTACAATTGCGTCTTTTACTTTTTCATCATAGGGTAAATAACCCATGTAATCAAGGGATATTCCCAAAAATCTCTCTGCTACCATAGATAGCTTTTTAAAAGTAGCAGTTGCTTCCACATTCTTCCTAACATTATTAACAACTATACGGAAA
Source organism: Thermodesulfovibrio hydrogeniphilus (assembly GCF_054657355.1). Classification (NCBI taxonomy): domain Bacteria; kingdom Pseudomonadati; phylum Nitrospirota; class Thermodesulfovibrionia; order Thermodesulfovibrionales; family Thermodesulfovibrionaceae; genus Thermodesulfovibrio; species Thermodesulfovibrio hydrogeniphilus. Next base: position 937,628 of record NZ_BAAHYW010000001.1, on the reverse strand, counting down.
TTCTGTTCTCCGTGCTCTTTATAGAGAACTTTAATTAGAGCATAAGCATCAGCAATGGAAGTTGGCTCTGGAGTGACAATCACAATATTGTCATGGGCAGCTGAACAGAAAAATGTTACATTATCAGATATTCCAGCTCCAGTATCAATGAGGAATATATCGTAATCTGAGTCAAGGCTATCAAGTTCTTCAACGATTTTCATCTTGCTTTCAAAGGAAAGTTGGGTCAGTTCTCTAATCCCAGAACTTGCAGGTATAATATCAATTCCTTCCTTTGTCTGCACAATAATATCCTTTATTGACTTTTCTCCGGCAATCAGATGTTTTATGTTATATTTTGGAGCTATACCAAACATTATATCAATATTACTTAAACCAATGTCAGCGTCCATAAGAAGCACTCTTTTTTGAAGAGTTCTAAAGACAATTGCTATGTTTGTTACAAAATTTGTTTTTCCTACGCCTCCCTTTCCACTGGATACAGATATTATTCTTGGGATATTACTCTTCATACCATTAGTTTTCACATACACCTCCAACTACAAGATTTTTTATTGAACTCGGAGGTATTACTTTAGCATTTTCATCCAGATATGCGCCCAAAGACAGAAAGCTGACTGGTTTTCCTGAGAGAACTGCTACATTGTATAAATTTCCATAATTGGATGTTAAATCAATTTTGGAAAATCCTATGCAATCCACAGCTGTGTTGTCCATTGTTTTAAGTATTCTAAAGTTTGCCTGTTTTGACATTGTAGCATCAATAACAAGACATTTCCTAAGAGGTGTGTCTTTTAGTAAATGCTTAAGTTCTGTTGCATAATTTATGTTGCCATCACCGGGTGTGTCAATTAGTATCTTGTGCTTTTCAATTTCTTTGTGAATTATTTTGTATAATTCCTTAGGCTCTCTTACTATTGTTGCCTTGCATTTTAAAATTGATGCCATTTCTTTTACGCTCGCAACCGAGCTGATTCTTTCATCAAGGGAAACAATCATTATTTTTTCATTATTTGCTCTTAGAAGTCTTCCCAATTTAAATACAGTTGTAGTCTTACCAACACCGGGCAGTCCATAGAAAATAAAGCCCCTTTCTTCGTTGAAAGGTTTTGGAGGAGTTTTTATTTCCCTCTGGATAACATCTCTTAATTCATCCATATCTTTTGCTTTCTCTAAAAGCATAAGAGCAAGATGAGGCTCAATGTTATTTTTTATGAGCAGGTTATAAAAGCTAACCTTCGAATTATCATTGAGAGTTGGAAAAAGTTTCGTTACGCTTTCTCTAAGCATGGCTATCTCAAATTTTAATCGCTCAACTTCTTTGTGCAAAGCAGAATCGCCATTCGCTATATTCAGCTTATTTATAGAAGGAGTATCTTCTTCATCTACCGCAGCTGTAACTTCAATAAAGGTCTCACCTGACAAGGGATCCTTTTTTGAATTATTTGAAAGTATTACTGCATCAGGACCTAATTCTTGTTTTACAGTTTCTAAGATTTCTTTAAAGCTTTTTCCATGAAATTTTCTTATCCTCATTTATCCCTCCCTAATCGGGTTTTACAGTAGCAAGCATAAGTATTTTTACTCCAGAAGCTATTTCCTGAGGCGAAATAACAGGTAATGAAGGTGCTACCCTTTCTAAAGTTCTTCTTACAAATCTCCTTATTGCCTGAGAACAAATTAATACAGGCTGATAGCCCTTTATTGTCGCCTCATCTGCAATATTTTTTATTTTTTCAATTAACTTTTCCATCAATACAGGATCAGGAGCAAAATTTATGCCTTGTGGAGTGGTATGTAAAGACTCAATAAGAGTCTTCTCAACTGCTGGGTCAAAAAGTATTGCTGTAATTGTACCGTCAGGATTTTGGACACTCTTTGTTATCTGTCTTGACAGTGCCTGTCTTACATATTCTGTGAGTAAATCCGGGTCCTTTGTAACTGACGCATACTCTGACAATGTTTCAAGAATTGTCTGCAAATCTTTTATAGAAATCCTTTCTCTTAGAAGATTCTGCAAAACCTTCTGAACCTGCGAAAGGGTTAATTGATTTGGAATTAAATCATCAACAACACGGGGATGGGTTTTTGCTAAATTATCAAGCAGTCTTTGGGTTTCCTGTTTTCCAAGAAGTTCGTAACCATAATTTTTTATGATTTCCCTCAGATGTGTCACAATAACTGATGGAGCATCAACAACAGTAAAGCCAAGCATCTGAGCCTTTGACACGTCTTTTTCCTCTATCCAAAGGGCATCAACCTGAAAAGCAGGGTCTTTGGTAGGAATTCCGTCAAGTCCTTGATTAAGCTTTGCGCCAATTGCGAGGAATCTTCCCGGATATATCTCACCTGTTGCTATCTCAACTCCTTTGATAAGTATGCTATACTGAGATGGCTTTAACATAAGGTTGTCTTTTATGTGAATAGATGGCACGATATAGCCCATATCAATAGCTATCTGCTTTCTTAAAGAACGAATTCTGTCAACCAGTGAGCTTTCACCTTCAACGAGGGGAATAAGATTGTAGCCGATTTCCAGAGAAATAGGATCAACTCTGAGAAGACTCTCAAGTTGCTCCTGCAGACTTAAAGGTTTTTGCTCTTCTTCAGCTGGGGCAACCTCCTTTTCCTCTTTTTTCTCCTTAGTAATCATAAGATAGGCAATTGCACCTGAGACTATGGCAATAAGAATAAATGGCAGATGTGGAAGCCCTGGTATTAAGCCAAGTAAAAATAAAACGCCAGCTGCGGTTGCGAGAGTTTTTGGGCTTTTAAAAAGTTGATGAAGAATATCTTGTCCAAGATTTGACTCTGTAGCAGCCCTTGATACAACAATACCTGCTGCAGTAGATGTTATAAGAGCTGGAATCTGGGCTGCAAGTCCATCACCAATTGTAAGAATAACATAGGTCTGCACAGCATCTGAAATTGACATCCCCTTTTGCAAAGCTCCAATTAGAATTCCGCCGATGATGTTTATGATCATGATTATTATAGCTGCAATGGCATCTCCTCTTATGAATTTGCTTGCACCGTCCATTGCTCCGTAAAAATCTGCCTCTCTGCTAATCTCTTCTCTTCTTCTTCGTGCTTCTTTGTCATCAATAAGTCCAGCGTTTAAATCAGCATCAATGCTCATTTGTTTCCCTGGCATTGCATCAAGGACAAAACGGGCTGATACTTCAGCAATTCTTCCAGCTCCCTTTGTGATGACTATGAAGTTGATTATGACGAGAATCAAGAATATTATTAATCCTACAATAAAGTTTCCACTGACAACAAATTCTCCGAAGGCTTTTATAACCTTTCCCGCAGCCTCTGTTCCGAGCTCACCCCTTGTAAGAATTAAACGAGTTGAAGCGATGTTTAAAGATAGCCTCATAAGGGTTGCGATGAGTAACATAGACGGAAATACTGAAAAATCAAGTGGTCTTCTTACATAGGATGCCACAAGTATTATAAGGATTGACAACGTTATGCTCATTGTTAATGAAAGATCAAGTAAAAAAGGAGGTATTGGCACTATCATAAAGAGTAAGATTAGAATAATGCCTATTGCTACTATAACATCACTCTTTATATATGCTAAAAAGTTCATATTCCTTTTCTACCTCTAATCATGCACCAGCCACCATTTTACCCTTAAGCTTATAGACATGTGCTAAGATCTCTGCAACAGCCTTGTAAAGGACTTGTGGAATTTCACCACCTATGGGAATTTTATAAAGAGCCCTTGCAATTGGTTTGTTTTCATATATTGGGACTCCAGCTGCCCTTGCAATCTCTTTAATTCTTTCAGCAAGTAAATTTGCACCTTTAGCAACAACCTGTGGTGCATTCATTTTTTCAGAGTCATACTTTATACAAACAGCTATGTGTAAAGGGTTTGTTATAACAACATCTGCCTTCGGAACTTCCTGCATCATCCTTTTTCTTGCCATTTCTCTCTGAAGACTTCTAATTCTTGCTCTAACCATTGGAGAACCCTCTGTTTCCTTGAATTCTTCTTTTACTTCCTGCTTTGTCATTCTTAAATTTCTCTCATACTGCCATCTTTGATAAGCAAAATCCATACCTGCAAAAACAGTAAGCATGATTAAACAGGCAAGAACAAGGATGTGTATAAATTCAAATGACTGACCTGCAATTGCCTTTACATTCATATCAATAAGAAGCGGTAAGATAACGCTATACTTTTTAATAATTAGATAGATGATGAATCCTAAAGCTGTCAATTTTAAAACACCTTTTAAGGTTTCAAAAACAGCGTTTAGAGAAAACATTCTCTTTATGCCTTTTATTGGGTCTATGCGGGAAAGATTTGGGACAAGGGGAGCTCCTGTAAATAGAAAACCCGTTTGAATGAAATGGACAATTAAAACACTAAAAACTGTGAGTGCAGCTATAGGGAGAAACTTTATTAAAAACCAGATAGCTTCTTCTTTTAAAATTGATAAAATTGCACCTGATGCAAAATAAGGGCTTTTAATTCTCAGAAAGGCTTCTTTCATGTGATTCATAATTGATAAAAGAAAGCTGCCTGAGAAGGCAAAATAAAGAAAAATCATCCATGTTCCAGTAATACTCGTAAGTTCTCTGCTTCGGGGAACTTCACCTTTCTGTCTTGCCTTTTCCCGCCTTCGCGGGGTAGCTTGTTCAGTTCGTTCCTGTAGTTCTTCTGGCATGGATTACCTCAGCAAAGCAAACAAAGCATCTTTTAATTTCAATAAAAGTTTAGCAAGCACCATTGTAAAAATTGGAGTGCTGAGCCAAAGCACAGCAATGCCTGTTGCAAGAAGTAGGGGGAATCCAACAAAAAATACATTTGCTTGCGGCATTATTCTGGATAAAAATCCAAGTCCGATATTCATAAGGACCTGTACAAGCAAAACAGGTGCCGCAAGTTTCAGCGCAAAGGGAAACATTATATATGAAAACTCAATTATATTGCCAGCAAATGAGGATTTGAATGGGAATTCAAAGCTTTTAACCATTAACTCAATCAGGCTTAAATGAAGGTCAAGGGAAAAGAAAAGGGCAATTGTAAACATTTCGTAAAAAATAGTCAGAGGTCCCATAATTTCCTCAAACTGAGGATTAAAAACATTGGCAACTAAAAAACCTATCTGAAAGCTCATCCACTGAGAAGCCATCTCTACTGCTGAAATAACAATTCTTACCATCAAACCAACAGCAATTCCGAAAAGTAAAGCATCAAAAAGAGACAGCAAAAAATTCTCCTCTCTTTTTGGCACATAATCAAGTATAGCAAGGGAGACAGCTAATGCAAAGAAAAATCTGAATGTTAAAGGCACTGTTTTGCTCCCTAAATAGGGAAGGAAGAAAAGAATTATTGATACCCTGATAAATACTGGAATAAAACTGTAAAAATTTGTTGTCAAAGCCTCAAGATAATTCATTTCACATACATAGGAAGATTTTCAAAAATCCCTCTTGTAAACTTTGTCATAATATTGACAATCCAAGGAAGGGTAAGCAGAAGTGTTAAAAACACTGCAAACACCTTAGGCACAAAGCTTATAGTCATTTCTTGCAATTGTGTAATTGCTTGAAAAAGTCCAATTAAGAGTCCTACAAGGAGACTTACTAAAAGAACAGGTCCTCCAACAAGTAAAATTGTCTCAAATGTTTGCTTGGAAATATAATTTAAAAGCTCTACTGTCATTTAAAACCTCCTGCAAGAGAACCTATAATAAGTTCCCATCCATCTACAAGAACAAACAGTAACAATTTAAAAGGCATTGAAATCATAACTGGTGGAACCATAAACATTCCCATTGAAAGCAAAATGCTTGCCACAACAATGTCTATTACCAAAAAAGGCAAGAAAATCAAAAATCCTATCTCAAATGCCCTTTTAAGTTCTCCTAATGCAAATGCTGGTACAACAATTTTCATTGGAAGGTCCATTGGAGTAGCTGGTTTTACTTCAGTTTTTGAAAGTTTTAGGAAAAGGGCAAGGTCCTTTTCCCTTGTCTGTTTAAGCATAAATTCTTTGAAAGGAACTGATGCTCGGCTTATAGCCTCTTCCATTGTTATCTCCTTTTTTGACAGAGGAATATAGGCTTCATTGTAAACCCTGTCAACTGTTGGAGACATTATAAAAAGTGTAAGAAAAAGAGCTAGTCCAATAATTACCTGATTAGGTGGAACAGTTGGAGTTCCAAGTGCCTGCCTTAGAAGGGAAAGAACAATAACAATTCTTGTAAAGGATGTCATCATTATAAGGACTGCTGGAAGAAAACTAAGCAGAGTGATAAATACAAGAAGGTCAACCGCTGAGGAAAAACCAAAAAGTCCTCCTCCTGCCTGAGGTGCTGCATAGGAAAAGGAGGGAAACAGCAAAAATAAACTGAAAAGACTGCCTTTAAATATCTTTTGCAGTTTAGATTTTTTCTCCTCAGGCTCTTTCTCAAAAATAGTCTCTATTTTTTCTGCATCAAGCTTTGTGATTAGATTAATTCCATTTTCCGTAATTCCAAGCAAATAATACTCGTCAAAGGCTTTTACAACTCCAATTCCCTTTTTGTATCCTATGGGCTGATAATAAAGCATACGAATGAATCCACTTCCAGCGGTTATTTTACCTTTCATCATTCTTAGAACGAAATATAGCACTGCTATCACAATCAAAAGGGAAATTATGACTTTCAAATACTCCATTTTTTCACCTATCCAAGCTGTTTTACTCTTTCTTGAGGGCTGATGATATCAGTTATTCTTATTCCAAACTTTTCGTTTACAACAACAACCTCACCTCTTCCAATCAGTTTTCCGTTAACATAGACTTCCATTGGCTCTCCAGCAAGTTTGTCAAGGGCAACAACTGAACCTTGAGTTAACTGAAGAAGCTCCTGCACAAGAATTTTCGTCCTACCTATTACAACAACGACTTCAAGGGGAATGTCCAGTATGAACTCTATATCTCTCATAGTTTTCTTTTCCTGTGTTGGAACAAATTCGTTTATGCTTGGAGAACTTATTTCTTGCTGAGCTTTCATTGCTCTTTCCATCTCAAGAGCCTTTCCCATATCAAGCTCTTCTTCAAGCTCTTGTTGAAGCTCTTCTTGGGATGTCTGCTCAACCTTCTCCTCTTCCATTTTTACACCTCCCCTGTTATTTTGATTGCATAATTTCCTTTAAATGTGCCTAATACACCCTTAAATTTAGGCACTCCCTCCACAAGAACTTCTAAATCTTCATCAATTCTTTTTGAAAGCGTCAAAACATCACCCTTTTTAAGATTGATAAGGACTTGAAAATCTATTTTTGCCTTTCCAAGCACAGCCTCAATCTCAACAGGAGCATGTTTTATGTTTTCTTTAAGCCTATTTATCCATTTCATGTCCATCTCATCCCTGTCTGCAAGAAATGCGCTGTAAAGCTTGTCTTTAATTGGCTCCACAGAGGAATAAGGAATGCATACCAAAATTTTACACTCCCTTGTTTCAATTTCAAGCGTGAACTCAGTTTCAATAACAACATCAACAGGAGTCACTATTGTTACAAACTGAGGGTTCATCTCACTTCTTATATAATGGGGCTTAATCGGAAAAATTGGTTTCCACGCATCCTCCATTGCATCTAAAAACATTATCACCACTTTGTGAATAATTCTCTGTTCAATTGGTGTGAATTCTCTTCCCTCAGGCTTATAATAGCCTTTTCCTGAGCCACCAAAATAAAATTCAATGAGCGTAAAAATCATTGGTGCATCAAATGCTACAAGGCTAAATCCTCTTAGGGGCTCAAGTTTTATAATATTTAGGTTTGAGGGAAAGGGAACAGAACGCAAAAAGTCATAGAATTTAGTTATATTTACGTTAACATTGACTACATCAACGATTTTTCTGATGTCAGATGCAAGGCTGACCCTAAAACTTCTCGCAAGTCTTTCATTGATGATATCAAGGGAAGGCATCTTCCCTCTGACAATTTTTTCTTGAGAAGTAAAATCATAAACTCTTATGCCAGACGGAGCTTCTGCGGTTTCAGTTTCAACTTCTCCGCCTTCAATGCCTTTTAATAGGGCGTCTATTTCATCCTGTGAAAGAATTTCGTCTGCCATGGCTTATTGCATCACAAAATCTGTTAAATAAACGTTTAAAACGCTATTTTCACCAAGAACCTGATTAGCTCTCATTTTGATCTCGTCCTTTACTATGAGCTTTCCTTCAGGAGTTATGAGTTCTTCGGATGACTTGCTTGATAAAATTGTTATGATCGCATCTCTTATCTGAGGAGTTTTTGCCTTTGCTGTTTCCATTAACTTGGGATTTGAAAGTTCAATTTGAATGCTTACCTTCAAATATTTTTGATCCATCAGATTAACAACAAAGGGTTCAAGGGCAAAGTTTACACCCTGTGCTTCCTTTGATTCTTTAGTGGCATGAGCTTTGTCTTTTTCTCCTCCTTTGTTTAAAAGGAAAAAGTATGCACCCGCACCCCCTGCTAAAAGAACCACCACTGCAATGATAATAATCAGCAGTTTTCCTTTTTTCTTTTTCTCTGGAGCTGGTGCCTGCTCTTGTTCTTCATTTTTTTCCTTTGCCATAACCTCCTCCTTAAAAGCTTTTTTCTAAATTTAAAACAAAAAGCAGATTTCATGCCAGAAATTATTTCACAACCATATTAAGGGTTTTTAATAGACCTCCTGTTAATCAGTTATTGCGAGCCTCACCGAAGGTGTGTGGCAATCTTGTCATCATAGTGCCATAGAGCGACAGTGCTACAGAGCGACAGAGTTTATTTTAAGAAAAGATTGCTTCGGCATCCAAACGGATGCCTCGCAATGACTGATAAAAGCGTCAATGCGAAGACTTCCCCTTTTCAGTCATTGCGAGGATGCCCCCACCTCGTCATTGCGACTCCGAGCGAAGCGAGGAGGAAGCAATCTCGCCTTTTTTCACATACACATACACTTGCACTAATAATTGACTGTTAATAATTTGACACTTTTGTTTATTTGTCTGACACTATCTCATGAACCATCTTTTGATTTCACGAAATGGAACAAATCTTTTTAATGGCCTTCCGTGTGGACAATGGTCAGGGTCTTGAGTATTACCGAGTTCGATGAGTAATTTTTTTATTTCAAAGGAATTAATAGGATTGTTTGCCCTTAATGAGCTGTGACAGGCAATTGTAGCAGCAATTTTTCCTTTAATATCTGCAAAGTTTGGTTTTATAATCTCTTCTTTAATTTCCGAAGCTATGCTTTCTATAATGCTTACAATATCCGCATTTTTTAGAAATTGTGGGATTCCTCTTACAATAACAGAGTTGTTGCCAAAATCTTCAGCTTCTATCCCAAGTTCTCTTAATATGGAGAGATTATCCTTAATAATAGCGTAATCTTTTGGATTTAAATTTATAATTTCAGGGAAGACAAGTCTGTAAATGTTATCAGACATTCCTTTTAGAAGTTTTTCAAAGTTAATTCTTTCATGGGCTGCATGATAGTCAAGAAAAAGAATTCCGTCTTCCTGCTTGATTGCAATAATCGCATCCCCAAGATTTAAAAACTGAACAGGCTCCTCCTTTGTTAAAAAGAATTCGCCTTTAAAAAGAGGCGATTGTTCAAAATTACTGCTATTTGTGCTTTTATCCCAAATCCTCTCGCTCTCTGCAACAAAAGATGGCTCTGTTTTCTCGCTTAAAGCAGATATTTTAAAAATTAATTCGCTTATCAAGTTTGGCTCTCTAAATCTTATCTCCTTTTTTGCTGGATGCACATTGAAATCAACCTTTTCAGGAGGAAGATAAATAAAGATTGCAAACTGAGGGTGCATATCCCTGACTTGAAAAGCTTTATATAGGCTGGATGTAACAATAGAATCTTTGACAGGTCTTTTATTGACAAAAATCAGCTGTCTCATTCTGCTTCTTCGTTGAAGTTGTTCCTTTCCCCAGAAGAGTTCTATTTTATAACCTGCCTTTGATATGCTCCTGAATTCACTATTTTCTATGAAATCATGACCAAGTATCTGTGAAATCCTTTCTTGTAGAGAAGCTGCTTTTGGAATGTTTAATATCTCTTGTCCGTCAATGTTCAAATAAAGAGCTATTTGAGGAAAAGCAATTGCATAATTCTGAACAGTTTCAATAATATGGGCTTTCTCTGTTGCAGGAGCTTTCAGGAATTTCTTTCTAACGGGCGTATTAAAAAATAAATCATTTATCTGTATGCTTGTGCCCTTTGTTACCGCTGGTTTTTTTTCAACTATTTCACCGGCAATTAAATAAAGCTCTGTGCCAAGAGGCTCATCTCTGTGTTGAGTAGTTATTCTTGTTTTGCTTATCTGGGCTATTGAATATAGAGCTTCACCCCTGAAACCAAGAGTTTGAATTCTGAAAAGGTCTGATTCTTTCTCTATTTTGCTTGTTGCATGTCTTTGAAAGGACAGTTCAACATCTTCTGATGAAATTCCTTCTCCATCATCAATAACTTTTATCTCAGCAATGCCATACTCTTTTACATAAACAGAGATAGAGTGCGAATCTGCATCTATTGAGTTTTCAATAAGCTCTTTGATAACTGAGGCAGGTCTTTCAACAACCTCACCTGCAGCAATTTTACCTATCAGTGCTTCTGGTAATATTTTAATTTTCTTCATTACCACCAAGGTCCGTATTCAAACCACCATCTTGGAGAGCCATACCAAAACCAAATTGATGGGCGAATGTAGGGATAGTAGTATCTTTTTTTCCACAAATAAATCGCCTTTGCCTCTAAAAAGGGAAAACTATAGGGCATTTCATCAATTTTGCCTTCCAAAAATCCTTTAAACTGACCAACAGCAGTAAGATATCTTCCCTTTGAGTATATGGCACAGTCAAGGAAATTTTTTGATTTTACAACAAATCTGCCCTCTGAGACATCTTTTTCCTGAGGATATCCTTCGTTGTCAAGGGGCAGATACAGGATTTCAATATAAGTGCCATCCTGAGCATTTGAGCAGTTTGTTATTCTTCCTCCCCAAAGAAGCACTACATCTGTGTATCTGGAAGGGTTATTTTTTATTTGTGCGAGGGATATGTGTTTCTCAGCTGGAATATCACGAAGGGGTTTTGGTAGGGTTGCGCAACCAGCAAGCAGAAAAAGTATAACAATCCCTAAAACAAATCGCCTCATACCTTTATTATATCAATGTTATGTTAAAATAAAAAGTTACCTGGATTGAGTGATTTTTTATATAAAAAATTTAGCGTGTCATTGCGAGGCATCCTCCTCTTCGTCATTGCGAAGCATCCGATAGGATGCCGAAGCAATCGTAGAGACTGCTTCGCCTCCTTTGGAGGCTCGCAGTGACGATGTGGGGCATAAAAAAGCGAGATTGCTTTCTTATCGCTTTGCTTGAAGTCGCAGTGACATTTGAGGATCGCCTAATTTAGGAATTAATAAACGGAGGTTGCAGATGAATAAAGTTTTAATGAAAGGTAATGAAGCAGTAGCAGAATCAGCCATTAAAGCAGGTTTACAATTTTATGCGGGATACCCCATAACACCTCAGAATGAAATTCCAGAAATATTATCAAAGCGTCTTCCAGAGGCCGGAGGAGTATTTATTCAGGCAGAAAGCGAAATTGCTGCAATAAATATGATTTACGGAGCATCAGCTTGTGGTGCAAGGGTTATGACATCGTCAAGTTCTCCGGGAATAAGCTTAAAGCAAGAGGCAATTTCATACATGGCAGCTGCTGAGCTTCCTGCTGTGATAGTAAATATGATGCGTGGTGGACCGGGTCTTGGTAACATATCAGGAAGTCAGGCGGATTATTTTCAAGCTGTAAAGGGTGGTGGACATGGCGATTATCGCCTATTAATATATGCTCCATTCAGCGTTCAAGAGTTGTGGGACTACACAATTCTTGCCTTTGAGAAGGCAGATGAGTGGAGAAATCCTGTAATGATTCTCGGTGACGGTGTAATTGCTCAGATGATGGAACCTGTTGTTCCTCATATACCTTTAATTAAAAAATTTGATAAGTCCTCATGGGCTTTAACAGGCGCTAAGGGAAGACCTTCAAGATTTATAAGAACTCTGCTTATGGGCGAAGGAGAACTTGAAAAGCATAATTGGAAATTACAGAGAAAATATCAGCAATGGAAAGAGAAGGAAGTAAGATACGAGACATATCTTATTGATGACGCAGAGGTTGTTGTTGTTGCATTTGGCTCAGCAGCAAGAATTTCTCTTTCAGCAATAAGAAAGTTTAGACAAAGAGGAGTAAAAATTGGACTTTTCCGTCCAATAACCCTATTTCCTTTTCCTGAAGACCCCATCAGGCAGATTGCAAGAGAAGTTGAAAAATTAATAGTTGTGGAATTCAATGCTGGGCAAATGGTTGAAGATGTAAGACTTGCGGTAAATGGCATCTCTGAAGTTTCTTTCTACGGAAGACCGGGTGGAAGCATTGTAACAGATGACGAAGTATATGAAGCTCTTTCTGAGCATTTAAAAACAGAGATGGTATTTGTTTCTGCTAAATAAAAAATGAATTTTGAAAATATGACTAAATTTATTTTGACTGTAGTTGTTGTTACAGGCATTTTATTTATATTTAGAGCTTTTTTATTCAAGTTTCTGCACAGATGGGCAAGCAAGACACAAACAGATATTGACAATATTATAATTAACACCATCAAAACCCCATTTGTATTATTGTGTGTTGGAATAGGTCTTCATGTTGCTGTAGAAACTTCAGAAATTCCTACGAAATACAGCTTTTATCTGATTAAGATAATCCACACACTGTTAGTCTTATTTTTCACAATAGCAGTTGCTAATGTTTCTACTCAGCTTTTCACAAAATATATAGAGAAAAAAGAAATATCAATTCAATCAACGAGTTTGTTAAATGTTATTATTAAAATCGCAATCTATCTCATTGGCTTCATTATAATTTTAAGCATTTTTGGAGTCTCCATAGCTCCATTAATTACTGCTCTTGGAATTGGAGGCTTAGCAATAGGTCTTGCTCTTAAAGATACGCTTGAGAATCTTTTTGCTGGAATTCATATAATGACAGAAAAAACAGTCAGGGTAGGAGATTTTGTCCAAATTGATAAGGGGCAGGAAGGATTTGTTGAGGACATATCTTGGAGGACTACGAGAATAAGAACTCGCCAAAATAATATGATAGTAATACCAAACAGTAAACTTGCGCAGAGCATTGTAGTAAATTATCACTTGCCTGAAAAAAGGATGGCTCTTCAAATACCAATAAGTGTTAGCTATTCTTCAGATCCGGAAAAGGTTGAAAAAATTCTTATTGAAGAGACCAAAAAAGCTTTGAATGAAATTCCCGGACTCCTTCCTGAACCAGAACCCTTTGTAAGATTAATTCCGGGATTTGGTGAAAGCTCTCTTGATTTCACGCTTATATGTCAGATTAGCGAGGTCAGTGATCAATTTATAGTTCAACATGAGTTGCGCAAGAGAATTTTTAAAAGATTTATTGAAGAAGGTATAGAGATTCCTTTCCCTCAAAGAGTTGTTTGGTTAAAGAGGGAAAACTGAGTGAGTATAATGGTATAATGTTTTATTAACAAAGAGTTAGGAGGAAAGCATGATAAGATTTGAAGAATTACAAATGAGACTGGTTGACTCTGCTAAAAATTACCTTAATGTATTTGATTTGGCAACCCTTGTAGAACAATATTCCCTAAATAAAGAAAGCAAAATCAGCATGTCATTACCAGAACTCAGACAACCATATCCTCTTTCTGCAACGATTTCGTTTTCCTATGATGTAGAACAATCAAGCATATCATCTTGGTCAGATCCTGAGCTTGACGAAGAACTTGACTATGCTGTTGACATTGAGATTTCAATAAATTTGCCATTTGTTCAGTCTTATAACGAAATAGCGGATATTTTTGATGAAATAGTAAGTAAATATGAGGAGCTTGACCCGCTTTTAATCAAAAAAGAGTTTTACGGAAGGAACGAAATTGCAGGAGAGGAATATGAAATCATGTATTCTATAACAATTGACAACGAAGACATAAATAATCCTGGATTTTTTGAAGAGATGTTCTTTGATTTAGGAAATATTTTAAAATTAATTTATGACAGGTCAAAATTTTATATTGATATGACATGGTATGGGGAAAGGGAAGATGAGAGTTTTTAAAGACATAAAATTTGTGCTTTTAGACATGGATGGCACAATCTTAGATAAATACTATGATGACTACTTCTGGGAAGTTTATGTGCCAATGAAATATGCAGAAAAAGAAGGATTAAGCTTTGAAGAGGCACAGAAAATTCTTTTTTCAATGTACAAAGCAGAAGAGGGAACATTAAACTGGACTGACATTGATTTCTGGAGCATGAAAACTGGACTGGATATTTTTAAATTAAAAAAAGAAGTTTCTCATCTTATCAATCCTCACCCAGACACTGAGGACTTTTTAAAATTCATCAGCTCCAATGGTAAAAAGGTCTATCTTGTCACCAATGCTCACAACAAGGTTATGGAGCTAAAGTTACAAAAAACTGGATTACGGAAGTATTTCCACTCTACATTTACTTCCTTTGATATAGGTTGTCCAAAGGAGAAAACGGATTTCTGGATAAAGCTCTCTGAATTAATTCATTTTGAGCCAGAAAATTCAATGTTTATAGACGACACCGAAGAAATTCTTCACACAGCCAAAAATTCTGGAGTTAAACTTCCAATCCTTCGGGCAGTATCAAGTTCAAAGGCTAAACCAAAAAAATCCGAAAAATTCCTTACAATCTATAACTTTTATGAGCTTTTAAAAAGCTAAATCAAAGCCTTATTATATCAAGCCTAATTCTTTCTTGAGCCAGTTCTTGATTTTGTCGTTAATGGGGCAGATGTTATATTTTATGAGATGTTTGTTTTCATTTACAGCTTCTTTTAGCATCTCTTCTGGTATTTCTTCTATCTTAGCAATTGTCTCACTGAAATAATTAGCTTTCTGCATCATTAAAAATAGTTCTGGCTTTTTACCTGAGGTTTCAATATAAAAAACATATCCTTTAACAGGCTCCTTACATACAATATTTGAACCTTCCTGTACAAGTATTGGCTCCATTAACCTTGTGGGATCAAAATCCCAAAGAATATTCTGAATGTAGTAAGGCTCTTTTTTAATATCTTCAAAGCTTAAAAGCTCTTCCCAAATCATAATATCACCTCCCTCATTTTATTTATCTGCTTTTTTCCTTCTTTCTGGCACAACTTTGTATGGTATTTTACCTTCATTAAACTCTTTTGATACATAAAGCCCGCAATAACATCTTCCGTATTCTTTTATATCTTCCTCACTGTAAATGCAAGGGCAGATAATATCTTTGTCCCTTTCCTTGTCTCCTGATGCAAGTCTGCATGGACAGGAACGATATCCAAATCTTTGCTCATTTTTTAGAAGTCCTTCAATTAGTTCCATTACAAAATCTTTGTCTTTATTAAGCTCTAATCCTTTAGAAATGGCAAATTTATTAAGAATTTCGTAAAGCCTTTCTTTATCCATTTTATATTTCCAAAAGCTTTTTCAAAGCCTCCTCATCATATCCTACAACTGCCTTTTCAACTACAACAGTAGGAAATGTTTCTTCTGGATTAATCTTTTTAAGCTCTTTAAGTGCTACCCATTGTTCACCGCCCTCAAGGAGGTCAACCTCTATTAATTCATAGTCAACATTGTTAGAGTTAAGTAAATTTTTAACCTTTTTACATACAGGACAAGTGCTTAATGAATATAATTTAACTTTTCTAAGCATTGCCAGCTCTCTTATTTTTATTGAAAGTGTTATTAAGTGTCATTTCAATGTCTTCCAACATTTCAAAATTTGCCTCTCTTACCCTTTCAATTGGAAGTCCGAGCATTTTGGCAAGTTCCTCAAAGGGAATCTTTGAAACATAACAAAGTTCAGCTATAAGAATTTTAAGGGCATCGTCCTCTATAAAAGCTTTTAATTCAGGCTCGGATACTTCTACCTTGTCAATGGCTTCCTGAAAACTCATGCCGTTTTTAATGTTCAGTAGAATTTCCTGCATAGCTTTCTCATAAATTTTGCTCTCTTCATCTGAATATTCCCTGTAGATAAAATCAAAATCGTTCATTTTTTTCTCCTTTATTTGTCAGAATTTACATAAATCAAATATTTTGTCAGAACATTTTTCATCATCAATTTTATTTCTTCTTCTCTCACATCTTTTAAAACATCATTAATCCAGCATTTTTGTTCTTCTGATAATTCCCGCAACTTATTTTCAAATTTCCTATTTTTCCGTTGTTTATAAATTCTGCCAAATTTAAAAACAACATCCTTAATCCCATATTTAAGTAACTTGCTTAAAAAGTCATCCTTTAGGAGTATCAGCTCATTAAGCCAAGCATTTGAATCTACTATTACGATTAAAGTGTTTTCCTTTATTTCTTTTGGAAAAGTATGTTTTGCAATGGGAGCATTAAAAATGCTATCCCATTGCTTTCTCAACATTTTCAATACTACCGCATCCTCAAAACCTATGTTATTAAAAATCGGTGATAGTATAGAGGATAATTTTTCCATTACCGAGTGAACTTTAAATTAAACTGCCTTTTGAACATAACCAGAACGAAGACATCTTGTGCAAACATGAACTCTTTTTGGACCCTTTTCTGTGATGATTTTCATCCTTTGCAGATTTGGGTAAAAATATCTTTTTGTTTTGTTGTTTGCATGACTTACGTTTTGTCCTACGACCTTTTTCTTACCACATACATAACAAGTTGCCATCTCAAATCCTCCTTCAATTTGCATAGACTTATTTATTTATGATAACATTTTATTGAGTTGTTGACAAGGAGGGCGAAAAGTTTATGTCAGATACTGCTGTAAAAAGTATTGAATTAGCAAAGGAAATCGGAGTTAAACCTTCAGAGATTGTTAAATATGTTGAAGAATTACGAAATGTTCAATTCAAGAAAGGCACTACCAACATTAGGATAGAGCCTAATGAGATAGAAAAGATTAAAAGGCATTTTAAAGGAGAAAAAAAAGAGGCTGTTAAAGAAGAGAAGATTGAAGAAAAGAAGGAAGAAAAAATAATTGAGAAAAAAGAGGAACAGATAAAACCAAAGGAAGAGATTGTTCCTGAGACAAAACCTACAAGCTTTGAAGATAAAGAACAACAGAAGATTTCAGAGAAGCCTAAAATATCACCAAAACAAATTATAGAAGAGGAAGTTAAGGAAGAAGATGATTTTGCCCTTCCAGGAAGATTTAGAAGAGAGATATCCTTTGAAAAAATTGAGAAAATAAAACCAAAGCCAGTATCTGCAAAGATTCCTCCTAAAAAAGTAGAGCCTAAAAAATGGCTTGATATAAAAGAACAAAAGAAAAGCAAAGATAAAAATAAAAAAGAAGAAGCAGTTCCTCCGCCTATAACAGCTCCAAGAAAAAAATCCTTAAAACTTGAAGAAGGAACAACAGTAAAAGAGTTTGCTGAGTTGATTGGTCAGAAGGTTTCAGATGTGATCAAAAAATTCATGGAACTTGGATACATGCCAACCATTAACCAACCTGTTGATTTAGATGCTGCACAGATTGTTGCAGAAAGCTTTGGAGTAAAAATTGAGCTTTCTCAAGCTCAGGAAATTGATGTCATAGAAGAAATTGAGGATCCACCTGAGTCATTAAAGCCAAGACCACCGATTGTGACTGTTATGGGACATGTTGATCATGGAAAAACTTCTTTGCTTGATGCTATAAGAAAAACAAAGGTAACTGAGCAGGAAGCGGGTGGCATCACCCAGCATATCGGTGCATACAAGGTAACTCTGCAGGGGAAAGACATAACCTTTCTTGACACTCCGGGTCATGAAGCATTTACAGCTTTAAGAGCAAGAGGAGCTAAGGTAACAGACATTGTCGTTCTTGTTGTAGCTGCTGATGACGGAGTAATGCCTCAGACAATTGAAGCAATTAACCATGCAAAGGCTGCAAATGTTCCTATAATTGTTGCTGTTAACAAAATAGACAAACCTGAAGCAAATCCCCAGAGAGTAAGAACTCAGCTAAGTGACTACGGAATTATTCCTGAAGAATGGGGAGGACAGAATATATTCGTTGATATCTCTGCAAAAAAAGGCATTGGTATAGAAAATCTACTTGAAATGATACTTCTTCAAGCAGAGATTATGGAGCTAAAGGCAAATCCAAACAGACCTGCAGTAGGTACAATTATTGAGTCAAGGCTTGACAAAGGACGTGGACCTGTTGCCACATTGATTGTACAGAACGGAACGCTAAGGATTGGAGAAGCTTTTGTTGCAGGAACAACTTATGGCAAAGTAAGGGCATTGATTGATGATACTGGAAAAAGAGTAAACGAAGCTCCGCCTTCAACTCCTGTTGAAGTTATCGGATTTGAAGAAGTTCCACAGGCAGGAGATGTTTTCAATGTTGTTGAAGACGAGAAAGTAGCCCGCCAAATAGCAAATTTAAGGGTTCAGAAAAAGAGACTCGCAGAAATGCAAAGGGCGCAGAAGATAACACTTCAGGATATATATGAGAAAATCAAAGAGGGAGAAGTAAAGGACCTCAATCTAATTATCAAAGGAGATGTGCAGGGCTCAGTTGAGGCTTTAAAGAAGGCAGTTGAGGATATTACCCATCCTGAAGTTAAGGTCAAGGTTATTCACGCTGCTGTTGGTGGAATTACTGAAAGTGATGTTAACCTTGCAGCAACAGCGAATGCGATTATCATTGGCTTTAATGTAAGACCTCAGACAAAGGCTCAAGAGTTAGCTGAAAATCTTGGGGTTGAGATAAAACTCTACAGCATTATTTATGATGTAATTGAAGATGTGAAGAAGGCTCTTGCAGGAATGCTTCAGCCTGAGATAAAGGAAAAGATTCTTGGAAGGGCTGAAGTAAGAGCGGTATTTAAGATTTCAAAAGTTGGAACAGTTGCAGGATGCTATGTATTAAATGGCGTAATATCAAGGGCAAGTGATGGCATCAGAGTGATAAGAGACAATATTGTTGTCTATGAGGGCAAAATAAGCTCTTTAAAAAGATTTAAAGAGGATGTTAGAGAAGTTCAGGCAGGTTATGAGTGTGGCTTGACAATTGAAAATTTCAATGACATAAAAGAAGGCGATATTCTTGAAAATTATGCATTAGAAAAAATAACCAAAGAATTGTAAAAATGCGACCATACAAAAGGTCTCAGAGATTAAGCGAATTATTAAAGGAAGAAGTTGCGGATATTGTTTTACACAAGATTAAAGACCCAAGACTTGGCTTAATAACACTAACAGCAGTTGAACTTACTGATGATTTAAGGCATGCAAAAGTTTTTTTCACAGTGCTAAAAGAAGAAGACAAAACTTTAACACTTCAGATTCTAAATGAGGCAAAGGGATTTGTGAGGGGTGAAATAGCAAAAAGGCTCAGAATAAAGATAATTCCCACATTTGAGTTTGTTTATGATGAATCCATAGACAGAGGATTCAGGATTGATAAACTTCTCAGAGAAATAAAAAAATCTTCGGAGGAAGCTTGAGCTTCCTTGAAATTGTTGAGACATTAAAAAAAGAGGACAATTTTTTAATACTTACGCACACAACTCCAGATGGAGACGCCTTTGGCTCAGCCATTGCTTTAAAACTTCTATTAAAAAGTCTGAACAAGAAAGCTGAAGTATATACAGAGCAGCCAATACCCTTGCAGTATAAATTTCTTCCACATATTGATAATCTTAAAGACCTCAAAAATCTTGCCCCCGAAGCTTTTAATGTTTTAGTTTTGGTTGATTGTAATAATCCATCCCGTGTAAACAATGATAAAAATCTTATTGCAAGTTTGAAAAATTTTTCTGGCAAAAGAGTCATCATTGACCATCACATTGAAGATAAAAAGAATGACTTTAATGCCTTAAAGTGGATAGAGCCTGAGGAATCTGCAACAGGTATTATGATTTATAAATTGATAAAGCACTTAAATATTGATATAAGCTCAGATATGGCAAAAGCCCTTTATACGGCAATTATTGTTGATACAGGCAATTTTCAATTTGACAACACTTCAGACAAGGTTCTTTCAATCGCAGCTGAACTTGTAAGAGCAGGTGCTAAACCTTCTTTTATTTATCAAAATTGCTTTGAGATGTGGCATAAGCAAAGATTTCAACTTTTTGTTAGAATGCTCAATAGGGTTGAAATAATCCCTCCTGTTGTCATAGGCTGTATTACAAAAAAAGATTTTGACGAGACAAAAACATCTGAACCTGATACTGAGAGATTTGTGGAATTTTTAAGAATTTTAAATGATATACAGATAGCAGCGCTTTTTAGAGAAATTGAAGAGGGATTTTTTAAAGTTAGTCTTCGTTCTAAGGGTGATATAGATGTGAGCTTAATATCAAGGGAGTTTGGAGGCGGTGGACATAAAAATGCCGCTGGATACAGAATTAGAGCAAATTATGAAGATGCCAGAAATGAACTTATTAAAAAAATATGGGAAAAATCGTAGCAATTGCGAGTCAAAAAGGTGGAGTAGGCAAAACAACAACAGCTATAAATCTTGCTGCCTGCCTTTCAGTTAAAGGGAAAAGGGTTCTTGTCATAGACTCAGATCCACAAGCAAGTCTTACCACAGGATTGGGAATCAGGAGAAATGGAGACAAAATTATAGGATTATACGAGCTTTATTCACAAAAGGCTGACTTTAAAGATGTAGTAATTCAATGTATTGACAATCTTTTTGTTATTCCCTCAAGAATTGACCTTTTTATGGCTGAAATTGAGATATTTGACTCTGACGAAAGAGAAAAAAAGCTTAAAGTCTTGCTTGAAAAAATCAAAAATGACTTTGACTACATTTTTATTGACTGTCCTCCTTCGTTTTCCTTTCTTACTCTTACTGCTTTATCTGCTGCTGATTCTGTTTTAATTCCTGTTCAGTGTGAACATTTTGCACTGGAGGCTTTGCGAATCTTTATAAAGTTACTCTGGAGAATCAAGGGGAACTTCAATGATTCTCTTGAACTTGAAGGAATTCTCCTTACAATGTTCAGTAGGCATCTTACGCTAAGCAGAAACATAGCAGAAGACATAAAAAAAGTTTTTCGCTCAAAAACATTTGAAACTCTTATACCGAGAAATATAGCCCTTGCAGAAAGTGTAATTAACGGAATTCCTGCTGTTTTTTACGCTCCCAATGCTTCTGGAACTCTTGCTTATATGGAACTGGCAGATGAATTTCTCAGCAAAAACTCTTAAACTCTTCCAAAAGCCTCTGTGCTAATTTCAGATTAAATCCGGGCAAAGAGGCTATTTCTTCTGCGGAAGCATTTTTTATCTTTTGAATACTTCCAAAGTGTCTAAGCAATGTTATTCTTCTTTTTTTGCCAATTCCTTTAATTTTCTCAAGGACTGATTCAAAGGTTGCTTTTTTTCTTAATTTCTTGTGATATGAAATTGCAAATCTGTGAGCCTCGTCCCTGATTTTTCTTAAAAGCAGACTTGAGGGCTTTTTATCATCCAAAAATATCTCTTTTCCATCTGCAAGAAAGAGCCTGTCGGGTTCTTTTGCAATGGCAAAGGTGTGTATATTTTCTCTTAGCTCTTCCATCACCTTTATTGCAATGTTAAGATGTCCTTTTCCGCCATCTATCAGGATTATGTCAGGCTTTGGAATTCCTTGCTCAGTGTCAAATTTTTTTACAACTCTCATAACAGTCTCTTGCATTGAAGAGTAATCATCAATTCCTTCTGTTTCCTTTATCTTTAAATGCCGATAATAGCTCTTATTAAAATCTCCATCTTCCCAGTAAACAAAACTACCAACAGAATGGACTCCAAAAAGCGTTGAAATATCAAATGCACCAATTTTTGATGGAGATTCATCAAGTTGTAGCCTTTCTCTCAGCTCTTCAAGAGTTTTTTCAATTCCCGATGACTTGGTTTTTAGATGAATCTTTGCATTTGTCAGAGCCATATCCATAATTCTTGATTCTTCTTCTGTCTGTGGTTTTCTAATTTCAACAGAATCTCCGCGAATACTTTCAAGCCATGCTGAAACATCATCTGCGTGCTCAGGAAGGTTTTGAAGAAGAATAGTTTTTGGTGGTATCAGCTCATCCTTTAAATATAGTGCTTCAATTATTGAACGAATGAGCTCATCTTCGCTTTCATAAAGAGCTTTTTTTATAAGATAGTTTTTTGAACCTACAAGAAAGCCATTTCTTACAAAAAGAACATTTACACTGATTGGAGAATAGGAAACTGTCCCTGACGGCTTCATTTCTTCACTATCCTTATAAATTCCTATTACGTCCAAATCATCAAGATTAACTGAGATAACCCTTTGTTGTTCAAATATTCTTTCCAGCCTTTTAATCTGGTCCCTTATTCTAGCAGCCTCTTCAAACTTTAATTGCTCGCTAAACTTTTTCATTTTTTCATATAGAGTCTTAACAAGCTCTGCTTTCTGTCCTTTGAGAAAAAGAATTACCTCTTCAACTCCCTTCATGTATTCATCTCTACTTATTAGTCCTGCACATGGCGCAGGACATCTTTTCATCTGATAATGAATACATGGTCTCATAGGCTTATTGAGATTGTATTTACATGTTCGTATAGGAAAGTTTCTTCTTATAAAAGAAAGGGCTTCCCACATGGATTGAGCAGGAACATATGGTCCAAAATACAGATTGCCATCTTTTTTAGGTCTTCTTACAACATCAATTTTGGGCCATTGCTCAGTTAGCGTTATTCTCAAGTAAGGGTAATTTTTATCATCCCTCAGGACAACATTAAAAGGAGGTCTGTATTGCTTTATTAAATTACATTCAAGAACCAGAGCCTCAAATTCACTATTTGTAACGATGTAGGAGAAATCTTTGATCTGAGTGAGCATTTTTAATTTTCTCTGGTCCAGTTCTCTCTCTTGGGTATAGCTTCTAAGGCGATTGCGAAGATTTTTGGCTTTACCCACATAAAGAACTCTTCCTTTTTTGTCTTTGAATATGTAAACTCCAGGAGATGTAGGTATATTTGATAAATCCAGCATATTAATATTCTACAAACTCTTTCTTGACTTTGTCTTTTTTTTTGAGGTATGTTAGTAATTACTGACATGAAAACAACTAAAGACAGAATTTTAGAATCTGCCCTTAAGCTTTTTTCCCAAAAGGGCTATCTTGGGACAACCACTAAAGAGATTGCCAAAGAGGCAAATGTTGCTGAGGTGACACTTTTTAGATATTTTACCTCTAAAGAAAATCTTTTTATTGAGGTGATAAAAAGCCAGTCCTTTCTTCCAACGCTTAAGGATTTAATTCCAAAACTTAAGGAGATGGATTATTATAAGGCTCTTGAGACAACTGCAAAATATTATGTGAAACTTCTCAAGAAAAAGCAGAACTTAATTCACATAATGCTATCAGAAATGTTTAAATATCCTGAGGAAATCAGAGAAATCCATAATAAAATTATTCAGGAAGTGCATCGAGTATTTGCTGAATATCTTGATTATTTAAAAACTTCTGGCAATGTAAAGAACGATATCAATTCAGTATATGCTTCATCAGCTTATTTTGGAATGCTTTTCAGCATTTTTTTAAAGAAAGAACTTTTTAAGAAAGCAGTAAATCTCAATGAGGCAATTCATACTTGCGTCAAAATATTTTATGAAGGCACAAAGAAGAGGGAGTTTGAATGAGTTTTAAATCAATAAGGAACGAGATTGCTTCGGGCACTTCATGCCCTCGCAATGACGAAGGAGAGGGGTCACTGCGAGCCTGCCGACAGGCATTTCTTCCGTCACTGCGAGCCTCCGAAGGAGGCGAATCAGTCTCAAAGGCGAGATTGCTTCTCCTCACCTTCGTTGAGGCTCGCAATGACGGAAAAGCTGTTAAGGCTCGCAATAGCGGAAAAGATGTTGAGGCTCGCAATGATGAGAAAAAGGGCGTTGAGTCTCGTAATGACGATCTAACAAAGGTATTATAGAAAGTCGTCCAATTTAGGATTGAATTATAAATTGATGGGTTGGGAATCAATAAAAATAATCAACGGGGTGTAAATATGAGAAAAATCCAAAAAGCTAAATTAATAACCATTAAAATTCTCCTTTTATCGCTCTGCTTTATGTTATTTTTTGTAATCAATGTCTTTGCCCAACAGTCATTGACTATAAACGATGTATTCTCCCTTGCTCTTAAAAAGGCTGAAAAGGTAAGAATTGCGGAGGAAAACTTGACAATTTCAAAGGAAGGCACATATAAAGCCCTTGCTGGGCTTCTACCAACCATTACTGCCTTTGGAAAATATACTGATTACAACAAAGAAAAGGTAGTAAACAATGCAATTGTTCAACCCGATAAAAGCACAGCATGGGGAATTACTGCAGAAGAGAGACTTTCGCTGGGTGGTAAAGAGTTTATTAATTACTCCATGTCAAAGGATGCTTTTACAAAAACGCAATTTGATGTTAATTCTTTCAAGGAGCAGTATCTGTTAAGAGTAGCGCAGGATATATACAATTATCTAAAGGCAAAAAGGTCTGTGGAGATAGCAGAGGCAAATTTAGAAAGACTGAAAAAACACAGGGATGCGGCAAAGATAAGATTAAAAGTTGGCGAAGTTACAAAAACAGATTTACTGAGAGCAGAGGCTGAATTAAGTGGTGCAGAGGCTGAGCTTATTTCTGCAAAAAATACCCTTAAAATTGCCAAAACAGTGCTTGCAAAGGATGCGGGAATTGAGGGAGATTATGAATTAATAGAATCTAAGCTCAATGATCCTTTTTTAAATCTTATGCTTGAGCAAATAAAGGCTACAGCAAAAGATAATCGCCCTGAAATAAAGGCTGCTGAACTGGCAAAGGAAATAGCCAGAAAAAATGTATCCTATGCAATGGGTTCTTTTTTACCCTACATATCTCTTTCTGCAAATTACCAAAAACTTAATCAAACACCTTCCAATCAGATGACTAATAAGGAATATTCATCATTTATTGCAGCTTTAAACTTCCCAATTTTTGAAGGTGGACTGAGAAGAGCAGAAGTCTCTGAAGCAAAGGCAAAATTAAGACAGGCTGAGCTTCAGTATGAAGACACCCTTAAGGAAGTTTTTATTGATGTTGAATCTGCATATCATAATTACATTACTTTCAGAGATACAATAAAGTCCCTTGAAGACGAAGTAGCATATGCAAAGGATAACTTCAACTCTGTATCAAAACAATATCAATACGGGCTTGCAAACAGTATTGACGTAACAGATGCGAATACTTTTTTAGTTACCGCTGAAAGAAAACTTATGGAAGCTCAGTATAATTATCAGATAGCTATATTAAGGCTTAGACAGGCAACAGGAACACTTCTCAAATCCTTCATTAACAATGAAATTGTTGCAGGAGTGAGCAGCAAATGAACGCAGCAATTGAGAAGATTAAAAACTCAAAGAAAATAAAAATCGCAATTTTAAGTATCTCAGGAATCATCGCTCTAATTTTCATGGCAATAGAGCTTTACGAATACATTGTTTACGAAAGGACTGATGATGCCTATGTTGAAGGAACAATTGTCCCAATTGCACCTCAAATTTCAGGAAAAGTTGTTAAAGTCTATGTTGACTACAATCAAAGGGTAAAAAAAGGAGATCCTCTCTTTGAGATAGAGCCAGATGATTATCTTGCTGAGCTTAACACAAAAAAAGCATCTGTAAACACCTTACAAAATCAATCAGCTGAGATAGCCTCATCATTGAATGAAGCAATGGCAAGGCTTAACACAGCAGAGGCAAATCTTCAGTCTGCAAGGGCAAACAGAATGCTTGCTGAAAGGGAATATGAAAGGGTAAAAAAGCTTTACGAGGAAGACCTTGTTTCAAAAAGCAGATTTGATAATGTAGAAGCTTCTTTAAAAGTAGCTATTGCGCAAGAGAAAGCAGCTGAATCTTTAATAAAGGAAATTAGCACAGCAATTAATACCCTTAAAATAAAGCTTAAAACACAGGAATATCAGATTAAAAAAGCACGGGAAGAACTCAGAATTGCTGAGATTAATTTTAAAAGAACCACTATTTTCGCTCCAATTGATGGAAGAATTGCAAAAAAATCAGTAGAAATAGGACAATTTGTAAGAGCTGGACAACTTGTAATGGCTGTAGTTGACGAGCATGACACATGGATTGTTGCAAACTTTAAAGAAACCCAGTTGAAAAAAATGAGAGTAGGGCAGCCTGTTAAAATAAAAGTAGATGCTTATGGAAAAGTTTTTAAAGGACATGTTGAAAGCTTTCAGCCTGGCACTGGTGCTGTATTCAGCCTTTTTCCGCCTGAAAACGCTACTGGCAATTTTGTGAAAGTGGTTCAGAGAATTCCTGTAAGAATCATAATAGACTCTTCCTTTGACCCAAATTATCCTCTATGGCCCGGGATGTCTGTGGTTGCATCTGTGGATGTAACTGTTAACACAGGTCCAAAGCTTAAGGATGTTGAGAGGAGAAATGAGAAATAATCAACTTTTACTCATAAAAGCTTTGGTAATATCACTTTTTATATTAATTACCTACTACGAATCACCAGCCACCAGCCACGAACCACCAGACACTGTTTACTCCCTGCAGGATTGTATAAATATAGCCTTAAAGAAAAATCCTGACCTGCTCGCATCAAAGGAGCAGGTGAGCAAAAGCTATTTTAAAATAGGTGAGGCTCGCTCTGGATACTTCCCTGAGATTGATTTATCTCTGGGCTATCAAAGGAGCTATCAGGAAGCAAACATTTTGAATAAGTATTCAACAAACTATTCTGGGCAGATAACTTTCAATCAAACGCTCTTTGATTTTGGTAAAACAGGCACAAAAGTTGATATTCAGAAGGAAAGTTATAAGGCATCACAACAGCAGGATAGAGAAGCAACATTGCAAACAATATACAATGTAAAGGAAGCATATTTTAATCTTCTTAAGGCAAAAAAACAGAAAGAGACAGCTGAGGAAGTTTTAAAACAGGCTCAGAAACATCTTGACCTTGCTAAAGGTTTTTATGAGGTAGGGCTTAAGCCAAAGATAGAAGTAACAAAGGCTGAGGTAGAGCTAAGTAATGCGAAGTTAAATTTAATCACAGCTGAAAAAAGTGTTAGACAGGCTCTTTTAAATTTGAAGGTTGCAATGGGGATTGTGAGTCTTCCAGATTTTGATATTAAGGACGAAGACTACGCTGTAAGAAAGCTTGATGAAAATGAATCAGTAAGCATAGCCATTGAGAAAAATCCTCAGCTTCAGGCTATAAGATTTAATAGGCAGGCATCTATGTATTCTGAAGAGCTTGTAAAAAAGGAATATCTTCCAACACTTTCATTAAATGGAAAATATGGATACAGTGGTTCAGACTTTCCGCTTGATAAGGGATGGACTATGTTATTGCAGTTTAATCTACCGCTTTTTAGCGGATGGTCAACTACATATAAGTTAAAACAGGCTAAGGCAGATGTAGCATATTATGAACAGAAAGAAGAGTCCCTGAAGCAACAGATCATTTCACAGGTAAAAAATCTCTTCGTTCAGCTAAAAGAGGCTTCACAAAAGATAGAAACCTTAAAAATAGCTTTAAAGCAGGCTAAAGAAAACCTTGACCTTGCAATGGGCAGATATGAGGTTGGAGTTGGTAGCTCCATAGAAGTTGTAGATGCAATAGTTCTTTATGAGCAAACTAAAACTCAATACTGGCAGGCAGTTTATGATTACAATGTAACTTATGCAGCTATAGAAAAGATAGTGGCTATTGATTAATGGATGGTGAATAGTGAATTTTGGATTTTGGATATTTGATGTTGGATTTTGGATTGTGGATGGTATTTTGTCTGTCATGATAAAGTATTTTCTATCATTGCGAACATTTTTCCTTATAATTGCGATGAATTTCCTTATTTTTGGCGTTGCGAGAAACGAGCCTCCTTCTCCTGTCATCGCTATTTCCCTTTTTACTGTCCTTGCGAGCTCTCTTTCCATCATTGCAAGAACTTACTTTTCTGTCATTGCAAGAACTTACTTCTCTGTCATTGCGAGGACTCTCTTTTCTGTCATTGCGAGCATTCGAAGGATGCGAAGCAATCTCATAAATTTTCTTTGCATACTAAGAAGAGATTGCTTCTGGACTTCATCCCTTGCAATGATTGACAGAGGAGCGAAAATGCATCGGAACAACTAAAATTGCATCCTTTCAAGATGACATATGCAAAATAGATTAATAAAAAAGAGGATGGAGAGATGAAGAAAAAGAAAAAAATATTAATCATTATAGCCATTTTTGTGATTATTGCAGCGCTAACCGCAATTTTTGTGCTTTCTGGTTCAAAGAAACAGCAATTTAAAACTGTTAAAGTTCAAAAAGGAGAAATAACTCAGATAGTTACAGCAACAGGTACAGTCAATCCTGTTACAACAATCATAATAGGAACTCGTGTTTCAGGAACAATTGTTGCCCTTTATGCAGACTATAACTCTCAGGTTAAAAAAGGACAGCTCATTGCTCAAATAGACCCAACTCCCTTTGAGAATGAGTTAAAACAAGCAGAAGCAGACGTTCTTAATACTAAGGCATCTCTTTTTAAGGCAGAAGTAACTCTTAAGGACGCAGAAAGAACATTAAAAAGAAAGCAGGAACTTTTTAAAAGAGATTTAATTGCAAGAAGCGAGCTTGATGATGCTGAAACTGCCTATAACAGTGCAAAAGCGCAGTATGAAATAGCTCTGGCACAGGTAAAAAAAGCAGAGGCAGGATTGAGACAGGCAAAAACTAATTTGGGATACACAAGAATTGTTTCACCAGTTAATGGAGTTGTAATTGCCAAAAATGTTGAAGTAGGGCAGACTGTTGCTGCAAGCTTTCAGACTCCTACTCTTTTTACTGTTGCTCCAGACCTTACAAAAATGCAGGTTGACACAAATGTTGATGAGGCAGATATTTCCAAAATAAAAACAGGGATGGATGCTACTTTTACCGTAGATGCCTATCCTGACAGAAAGTTTAAAGGAACAGTTTCTCAAATAAGGCTTTCACCAACAGTAACTCAGAATGTTGTAACCTACAATGTTGTAATATCTGTTGATAACTCCCATCTTTTGCTTAAACCAGGCATGACAGCCAATGTAACATTTGTGGTGGAAAGTAAAAAAGATATTATAAAAATTCCGAATGCCGCACTTAGGTTTAGAATGCCAAATGCACCTGTTTCAAAACAACAGGGAGTTTGGGTTTTAAGAGAGAGGAAACCTGTAAGAGTGAATGTGAAAACAGGTATCAGTGATGGTGAATGGATAGAAGTGATTGAGGGTCAATTAAAAGAAGGCGAAGAAGTGATTGTTGATACAGGGAAATCCCAAAAAGGTAGTTCCCAAAATACACCCAGACCTCCAGTAAGATTCTAATGGCAATTATAAAATTAGAGAATGTCGTCAAGATTTATAAATTTGGAGAACACGAGCTAAAGGTGCTGGACAATATCTCCATATCTATTGAAAAGGGTGAATTTGTCTGCATCATGGGACCATCTGGTTCAGGTAAGTCAACATTTATGAACATTGTTGGATGCCTTGATACACCTACATCTGGTAAGTATTTTCTTGATGGTATTGATGTTTCAACATTTGGAGCAGATGAGCTTGCTGAGATAAGAAATCAAAAAATCGGCTTTGTTTTTCAGCAATTCAATCTTCTTCCAAGAGCAACAGCTCTTGAGAATGTTGAACTTCCTCTTATTTATGCAGGAGTTCCAGCTAAAGAGAGAAAAGAGAAAGCAAAGGAAATTCTTTCAAGAGTTGGACTTGGAGAAAAGATCAATAATTATCCAAGACAGTTAAGCGGTGGTCAACAGCAGAGAGTTGCAATTGCCCGTGCCCTCGTTAATAATCCCTCAATTATTCTTGCAGATGAACCAACTGGAAATCTTGATTCAAAGGCAAGCATAGAAATAATGGAGATTTTTAAAAAACTCAACGAAGAGCAGGGACTTACAACTATTATAGTCACCCATGAGCCTGATATTGCATTATATGGAAAAAGACAGGTAAGATTTCTTGATGGAAGAATCATTTCTGATTCAAAAACTGGAGAGACAACATGATTTCAATCTCTTCTATAATCAACATTGCTGTAAGGTCTTTAATTGCCAATAAAATGAGGAGTTTTCTTGCAACACTTGGAATAATCATTGGTGTCGGAGCAGTTGTAACAATGGTAGCCATAGGCACAGGTGCAAGCAGTAAGATATCTGAGCAGATATCAAGCATCGGAAGCAATCTTGTATTGATACTTCCAGGAGCAACCACACAAGGCGGAATAAGGATGGGACATGGAACTCAGCAGACACTCACAATGGCAGATGCAGAGGCAATAGCAAAGGAATGCCCTGCAGTTGCAGCAGTTGCTCCTGTGATTTCTGGTACAGCACAGGTGGTATTTGGCAATCAGAACTGGTCAACCGCAGTTATGGGAACAACTCCAGATATGGTAATTGTTCGTGAATGGAGTATAGTATCAGGAAGATTCATAACAGAGCAGGATGTAAGAAGTGGTTCAAGGGTAGCAGTAATTGGACAAACAGTGGCAGAGAGACTTTTTGGTGACCTTGAGCCTATCGGAAAGCTAATAAGAATAAAGAAAATACCTTTTGAAGTAATTGGAGTTCTTGAAAAAAAAGGACAGACATTAACGGGACAGGATCAGGATGACATAATCTATGTTCCAATTTCAACAGCTCAGAGAACTCTATTTGGTCAGGTGCTTCCCGGAAGAGTAAGGCTGATTTATGCAAAGGCTGTTACACTGGAGTCTATTCCTCAGGCAACTGAACAGATTAAGTCTCTTCTGAGGCAGAGACATAGAATTGGACCTAATCAAGAAGATGACTTTACTGTAATGGATTTAACCCAGATGCTTAAGGCAGCGGAAGAGTCAACAAGAACCATGTCAATACTTTTAGGAGCAATTGCATCAGTTTCATTATTAGTTGGTGGAATAGGAATTATGAACATCATGCTTGTTTCTGTTACTGAACGAACAAGGGAGATAGGAATAAGAATGGCAGTTGGTGCAAAGCCAAAGGATATAAGAATGCAGTTTCTGATAGAATCCCTTTTTCTTACTACAATTGGTGGTATATTTGGACTTCTTTTAGGAGTTACAACATCGCTTATTGTTTCCTCTTTAATGCAATGGCCCGTTAGCATATCTTTATTTTCTGCAATCGTTGCCTTTGGATTTTCAGCATTCGTAGGAATATTTTTTGGTTTTTATCCAGCATACAAGGCTTCAATGCTAAATCCAATAGAAGCATTAAGATACGAATAAGATTTGTGATATAATATTTATGTTGGAGAGGTGGCCGAGTGGCTTAAGGCGGCGGTCTTGAAAACCGCTGTAGGGTAATACCCTACCGGGGGTTCAAATCCCTCCCTCTCCGTTTTCAATTTCATACTTCAAAAATTTTAAAAATTCCTTGACTTTTTATCGCTACTAATTTTTTCTATCGTCATCAATCTTTGCTTTTTAGTCAGTGCAAGCTTTTTTCTGTCATTGCGAAGGTTTTCCTTTTCTTTGTAATTGCGAACCCTATTCTTGTCATTGTGAGCCCTCTTTTTCCGTCATTGCGAGCGAAGCGAAGCAATCTCTTCTTTTTCTTTCACCAAAGAACAGGATTGCTTCGGCATCCTTACGGATGCCTCGCAATGACTGAGTAGAAGGGTCATTGCGAGTGGTAGCCATGCCTTCGGATAGCGACAGGCATTTTTACTTTCTGTAATTGCGATACATCTATCATATCGGCATTACGAGGGGATTTTTTATCTGTCATTGCGAGGGACGAAGTCCCGAAGCAATCTCGCCTTTTTTCTCAGTTAAATATTGCTCTTTTTGTCATATATTGTTTTAAAATACAAACATGTGGAAAAAGTTATTGATATTATTTACTTGCCTTTTACTTTTTGGCTGTTCTCAACAAAAGCCTACAATCTATATAATTGCAAGCTATGATGAGCAAGATGTGTGCGGAGCACCTCAAGTAGAAAGTGTAAAGGATGCATTAAAAGAATTAAAAGATTTTTCAATAAAAGAATTTTATCTTGATGCAAGAAGATTAAGCAAAGAGCAAATGCAAGAAAGATGTGACAGGGTTGCTCAAGAAATAAAGACAACAAAAAATTTAAAAGCAATCATAACAATAGATGATGCTGCAATGCAGTGTGCTGCAAAGCATTTTATGGGTAAAAAAGTGCCTGTAGTGTTCTCAGGCATAAATATTACACCAGAAGAGTACAATAAAAAATATCAATTTTTAAAAGGAAGAACTCCAATCAAAAATTTCACAGGAGTTTATGAATACCTTTTTATAAAAAGGCAGTTTGCACTTCTTGAAATTTTAGTCAAAGATGTAAAAAATATAGCAGTTCTTTACTCAACAGATTTAGTAGGAGAGACACTTAAAAATCAGGTTTTGGATGAGATAAAGGCAACACCATATAATGAACACCATATAATGATAGAATTATTCTTTATCCAGTATCTGACATTAAAGAACTGGATAAGGCAATAAAAGAAATTGCAAAAAGAAAAGACATAACAACTTATTTTCCCTTAGTCATGTCAATACAGGGAAAAGATAAAAGGCTAACGCTTCAGGATGTTGCTCCTGATTTGCAAAAAAATATTAAGAAAATTGATTTAGCAATTAATGAGGCATTTGTAAATCTTGGATTTTTTGGAGGAGTATCAGTTGATTTTTATCAGATGGGATACAGGACAGGTGAAATTGCAAAGGCTATCATAAAAGGGAAAAAGGTTTCTGATTTTAATGTTGAAGATGCTCAAAAATATGTAAAAATAATTAATTTAAAAAGAGCCAATGAAATCGGATTAAAAATAGATGACAAAATTATGAGCATTTTTGATGAAGTGGTAAAATGAGCTCAGAAGTTTTATTAAATGCCTCTGATTTGATAAGATGTACAATAATTCTTTTTTCATTTCTTTCATATTGGTACTTTTATCATTGGAAAGCAAAATTATACACAAATATAAACAAGAGAGCAATCTTATTTTTATTTATTGGACTAACTTTTTCACTTTTTATAAATATGGGATTTTTGTTTGAACACCTTTTGGGCAAAAATTTTTCACTATTTATTTCTTCTTTTCTTGTTTTGTTTGGCATTTTTATTTTTTATGCATCTATCAGAGCAACCAATAAAAAATTTTATTATCTTATGTTGATTCCTTTGATATCTTCCTTATGCATAGTCACGGAAGAAGATAAGTATTTGTTTTTTAACTTTATAGTTCTTACGGCATGGTATATACATTTCTATATAACAAAGCTTAAAGTAAGAAAACTTCAAGAAACATTTTCATTCATTGGTGGTTATAAACCTTTTTTAATATTTGGACTTCACTTTCTCTTTCTTGGGCTATGGCTTCTTTTAGATTTACCAATCTTTAATTTAATTGCGACAATTGTTGTATTTTTATCCATAATCATGAGAATTAACCAGTTTTATGAAGAACGATACAGCCAAGTTTTTAGTTATCTAATATTTTTTAGCCTATCAGTAGTATTTCTTTATGGTTTAGCTGAAAAGTCCGTTGAACATTTAAAAAACAACGAGATATTCAGAAAAAACTTAATCAATGAAAAATTTAGAGACCACTTCAGAGAGAGAATAGATTTCTATTCCAATGCTTTAAAATTTGTAAGCTCATCTGAAACTTTTAAGAATAGCTTAAAACAAGGGCATGAGGCTTTATGTAACTGGCTAACCTATGTAAATGAAACATTTGCCACTGACATTATCTTCTTTGTAAATTCTCAAGGCAA
Source organism: Thermodesulfovibrio hydrogeniphilus (assembly GCF_054657355.1). Lineage (NCBI taxonomy): Bacteria > Pseudomonadati > Nitrospirota > Thermodesulfovibrionia > Thermodesulfovibrionales > Thermodesulfovibrionaceae > Thermodesulfovibrio > Thermodesulfovibrio hydrogeniphilus. Next base: position 903,761 of record NZ_BAAHYW010000001.1, on the reverse strand, counting down.
AATTACTGCAGTATCACATCTTTACAGAAATGTTATTTTAAATAGAGATGTCTCTTCAAGAAAGTATTTTAGGGAGGCAATGGAGGGAAAAACTTCAATATTGATTGCAAAAGGAATTTATATAAAAAAAGAAGACATAAGAGTGGCTCATCCTGTTTATGTAGATGGTAAAATAGCAGGAGTTTTGGTTTTTCAGTTTTCACCAAGCAAAAAATTGGTTAATTTCATTAAAACTGAAAATGTATTCATAATGCATAAATCAGGTGCAGTTCTAATAGGTCCTGAAAACATTAAAAATCATTTTATTTTCCCTCCTTCAAAAGAAGACTTAGATTTCATATATAAAGAAAAAATTTTTGCAGATGAGAAACTTTACCTATCAAACTTCAAAATAAAAGATGACATTTTTGAGGATGTGGATAAAAATAAGTGGCAATTAATAAAATCTGAAATAATACCTGATTGGTACATGGCAAGTTTCGTTAATCTTTCATTTTTTGATAGATATAGATCGTTCTTCTTTTTGGCTTTACTTCTTATTGGCTTTGTATCCCATAACATTGCAATCATGGAATTTGAAAGAATTAGAAAAATGTTTATTCAGAATACTGAAACACTTCTTTTAAGAAACCTTACACTTGATACAATAAGAAGAGGAGTTATTCATACTGATGCAAATGGAAAAATAATTTATATTAACAAGCCAGCACAAGAATTGCTTGAAATTGATGAGCAAGAAGTCATTGGGAAAGAACCTGAAGAAATTTTTAATGTCACTGAGCATCCTGAATATTCAATGTATAAACTTTTAAAAACCAACAAAAAAGAAATTCCTGTTCTTTACTCCTACAATGAAGTTATTTATAAAGGATTAAAACAAGGGCAAGTAATTACATTTAGGGATGCCTCAGAAGAAATAAAATATTTACAGATGCAACAAAAATTAAATAGGCTTGAAATGCTTGAAAAAATATCAGCTTCTGTAACACACGATTTTAACAATTCTTTGATGATTCTTACTGGAAATCTATCACTTCTTGAAAAACAAGAAACATCAGAGAGTAAGAAAAAATTAATAAGCAGAATGCTTGAAGCAACAAGGATGATGGCAATGACAATTGAGGATTTTAAAGCCATATCTCCAAGTTATTTGAGGAAAAAGGAGTTAATAAACATAAATAAATTAATTGAGAGGGTTGCAAATTTTGTCTTAAGTAATACCAAAATTAATTGGCAGTTAAAAGCTGATAAGTCTTACTATGTAGTTGGAGAGGAAGTTCAGCTCTTTAGAGTCTTTCAAAATTTAATAAACAATTCAAGGGAAGCTTTGAACAATGAAGGTGAAATAAAAGTTGAAATCTCCGAAGAAAAACTTAATGAGAAAAAATATGTTTTAGTCAAAGTTCAAGACAACGGACCCGGAATTCCTGAAGAATTTATAGAAAAAATTTTTGAACCTTATGTTTCACCAAAAGGTGAAGGAAGAGGTCTTGGGCTTACTATTGTAAAGTCCTTAGTTGATAAGCAAGATGGAAAAATAGAGGTTCAAAGCAAAGTAGGAGAGGGAACAACTTTCTTTGTTTATCTGCCTTACGAGGCTGACTAAACTGAAAATCCTATTTTTGCAAGCACATCCTTTAATTCATCAAAAGTATAGGGTTTATTTAAAACTCCTGAAAAACCATATTTTTCACAGTTAAGCACAGCAGGATCATCAGAATATCCACTTGATATTATTGCCTTGAATTCAGGATTTATCTTCTTCAGCTCCTGCATTATTTGAATCCCTGACATTTCAGGAAGTAAAAGGTCTAATACAACAAGCGAAAAGGGCTTGCCTTCATTTATGGCTTCTTTAAATTTCTCTATTGCCTCTTTTCCGCTTTCTGCACCAACTGCCTCAAAACCAAAAAATTCAATCATTGCCTGCAAAGTCTCCCTCACAGGCTCCATATCATCAACAATTAGGACTCTTTTTGACATTTTATTTTTTCCTCTTGTCTACAATTCTTACTGCCTTTCCGGGAACCCTTTGAATTGTTCCCTCAGGCACAACCTGTATTTTGCTACGGAAACCTAAAAAGTCATAAAGCTCAAGATCAAGATTTTCAAGCTCCTTTTGAGTAATTCCGTTATCAATCTTTTCAACAATTATAGTCATTTCATCTTTTCCTTTTACTGTCTCTATAACAAGCTGATAATATGGTGAAAGTCCTTTGTATTTAAGCAAAATTTGTTCAACCTGTGCAGGATAAAAGTTTACACCTTTAACCTTAAGCATATCATCAAGTCTTCCACGAAGCCTGCTCACTCTCATGTGAGTTCTTCCACAATCGCATTTTTCGTATGATACAACAGATGCAATATCTCTTGTTCTGTATCTTATAAGTGGCAATCCCTCACGAGTAAGGGTTGTAACAACCATTTCACCTTCTTCTCCAATTTTGGCAGGCTCTCCTGTTTCAGGATTTATAATTTCTACAATGTAGTGGTCTTCCCATACATGAATTCCTGCTCTTGCTTCACAGTCTATTCCAAGTCCTACTCCACCGGTTTCAGTTAAACCGATAATATCAAATGTTTTTACTCCCATTTCTTCTTCAATTCTTTTTCTGTATTCATCAGACCAAGTTTCTGCGCCAAGAATGGCTACTCTAAGTTTTGTTTCTCTAAAATCAAAACCACTCTCCTTTGCAACTTCAATAAGTCTTGCAGGATAGGAGGCAATTGCACCAAAGGCTGTAACTTCCAAATCTTTTATAAGCTTAAGTTGCATAAGAGACCTTCCAGCTCCAGCAGGAACTATAAAACATCCAAGACGCTCAGCTCCATAATGGAAACCAAATCCGCCATTGAAAAGTCCAAATGATGGCATAATCTGAATCTTGTCTTTTTCTGTCAATCCTGCTGAAACAAAACATCTTGCCATTATTTCTCCCCATTGGGCAATGTCATTACGGGTCATAGCGTTTATAACAGGAGTTCCTGTTGTTCCAGAACTCATATGCATTCTTGCACATTGAGAAGGTTCAACTGCTATATGTTCAAAAGGATAACAATCTCTAAGTTCATCTTTTGTTGTAAGAGGAAGTTTTTTTAGGTCATCCAAGCTTTTAATGTCTTCTAGTTCAATATCTTTGTATTTTTCCTTAAGTCTTGAGCGTGAATTTTTGAGATATTTTAAAGTTTTTCTTAAGCCTTCAAGCTGAATTTTTTCAATTTCTTCTCTTGGAAGAGTTTCCTTTTCAGGATTGAACATATTCACACCCCTTTATAAAAGATTTTTTATTTTCCTCATCAAAAATTTGCAAAAAATCTTCACATTCAAAAAAACCTGTCTTTTTAACAAAAACACCAAGTAAGAATGTATTTACATATCTCATTGGAATGTTTTTCATAGCATAATCAATTGTAGCCTCATCAAAGGAAAATATTTTTTCTCCAAAAGTCTTTGCATAATCTCTTAAATCCTCATTTAGTAAAATTACTAAATCTGCACTTCCTCTTTTTACAACTCCACTCATTCCTTCTCCTATTTTCATCTGCACCTCAACCGCACCACCTTTTTTAGCCATTCCCTTTATCTCAGTTGCCTTAACGTTTAGCCCTTTTTTAATTGCAGCCTGAGCAATTGCACGAGAAAAAAATATAACTCCCTGTCCACCTTTTCCTAAAATAACTAATTTCATCTTTGGGGTCAGGTCTTGAATTTTGGCTTCAGTCATTAATTCCTCTTCTCTTTAATAATTTTTACCTAAATTGTGCAATTCTCATATGTGATTGCGAGTGGTCGCCACGCCTTCGGCTTACCACAGTCCCCCATTCCCGTCATTGCGACTCAGAGTCAAGCGAGGAGGAAGCAATCTCCGAAATTGCCAACCTCATCTTCCATGAGGCTCGCAATGACATATTAACAAAGCGCTTATCAAAAATCGCTTAATTTAAATTTTAATATTTTACCAAACAAGAAAGCATTTGTTATAGTTTCACTTACAAATTATAGCCTTTGTAGGACAAACATATGCGCAACATCCACATCCTATGCAAAGGGTTCTATCAATTTCAGCCTTATTCTCATTTTCATTAAAAATTAATGCTGAACATTCAAATTCATTAATGCAAATTTTACATCCCTTACATAGCTCTTTTAAAAGCTTAACATTGTATTTTGGATTCTGATTCAGCCCTTCCTTTGTATTAATGCATGGATGCCTAAAAATTATTATTGCAGGGTGAGATTTTTCTTTAATAAATTTTTTTGCTTTCTTCAATGTTTTTATAGATTTTTCAAAATCGTATGGATCAACTATTTCAATAAAATTCACTCCAATGCCTCGCACTACATTTTCAATTAAAATTGGAGTTACTGGCTCACCAAAGGAGCTTATGTTGTCAGAAAGAGTTTTTTGATTTCCCGTCATTGCAACAGTGTGATTGTCAACAATAACAGTTAAAAATGCAACATTGTAATGGACTGCATCAATAAGAGGTGGAATTCCTGTATGATAAAATGTTGAATCTCCAATTATTGAAACTATTTCCTGCTCCTTTACTGCAAGTTCAAATGCCTTTTTCATTCCAAATCCAAAAGAAATGCTTGCTCCCATGCATAAAACAGTATCAGTAACACCAAAATTAAGAGCAAGGGTGTAACAGCCTATGTCTCCTGCATATATTGTCTTTTTACCAAAAACTTTCTTTACTGCATAAAGGGCAATTCTGTGTCCACATCCGGGGCAAAGGGATGGTCTTTTAAGAGGCGGAATTGAAACTAACTTTCCTTTTTTAATAACTCCAATTTTATCAAGAATTTCTTCACATACTTCAGGAGTAAGCTCTCCTTGCTCAGGAACAATACCATTTCTTCTTCCCTCTGTGCAAAGCTGAAGCTCAATAACTGGCGCAGTTTCTTCAACAGTGATAACTCTTTTGTATTCGGAAAAATCAAATTTTTTTAAGGGATATGGCATATCAGCCTTTGCAAGAGTTAATTTGTCAAAAATGCCGTACTCTTCAATTAACTCATAAAGATAGGCAAATACTGCACCACTTGAAATAATTAAAATATCTCCTTTGCCAAAAAATTTCAAAGAATTTTTTTCTCTTATATCATTAATCTTTTCATTCAATTCTTCGTGCAAAAGAAATCTCTGACGAGGAGTTGCAGCATATCTTGGAAGTTTTTTATCCCAATCCTTTAAAGTCTTAAACTTAACATCTATTTCTTCACCCTCAACCCAAGAATTACCAACCTCTAAATCAGCCCTTCCATGAGAGACTCTTGTGACACTTCTAAGCATTACTGGAATTTTGTATTGTCTGCTTATCTGCACTGCTTTTTTTGCAAATTCGTAAGCCTCATTAACTGTGGATGGGTCTAAGACAGGAATTTTAGCAGCCATTGCAAAAAATCTGCTGTCCTGCTCTGTTTGAGAAGAATATGGACCAGGGTCATCAACGCTTACAACTACAAAAGCACCTTCATTTCCTACATATGCAGAATTCATAAAGGGATCCATCGCAACATTAAGCCCAACCTGCTTCATTGTAACTGCTGAATAAACTCCACAAAGGCTTGCAGAGTATGCCACTTCATAGGCAACTTTTTCATTGACTGCCCAGTCTATAAATGCTTTAATTCCTTTTTCTTTAACTAATTTTTGTGCTGAAGGAATTATTTCACTTGAAGGAGTACCAGGATATCCACTTATAAATCTTACTCCTGCCTCAATTAACCCATACGCAATTGCCTCATTCCCTGAAAGATATAACTTCTGCATAGAGCTCACCTTTGACCTTTATTTAAACTTTGTTCATTTATTTTAACCAAAAAAGAATTCTCTTCAGCCTCTTTTTCTAAAAGTGACAAAATATTTTTCTTATTTTGATTTAATTTTTGAAAGTCAAAAACAGGAGAAGTTAATTTTAATAGGGGTTTAGAAGTGTATCTTTTTTCACCAACTTTTAAATTTGTGAGGTTACAGTAAAGTATTATTTTCAAAAGACCATCTTTAATGTCATTAAGAGAAGGTAAAGGTTTCTTTGAAGAATGTTTTGCCTCAATTAAATACAAAATTTTGTTTTTCTCGTCAATTTCTACTTCATCACAAGTAAAATAGTAAAGCCCACCTAAGTAGTTTTTAATAGTAATAGATGCTTTGTTACCACTAATATTTTCTTTTGGCTGAACTATGTTAATTTCTCTTTCCTGTGCTCTTTTTGCCAAATTTCGTGAAAAAGATTGATAATCTTCTATTATCTCTTTTATTCTTTTTTCTGCTTCTTCAAAAGAATGAAATTTGACACTAAGTTTTTCTGATAAATCCTTATAAGATGCTATTGCTTTTTCTGAAATTGTCTCTATTTTTTCAAGCTGTTTAAGATTCCAATGCAGAGCATCTGATTTAAATGAAAAAAACTCCTCAATTTCTTTCTTAATATAATCAACATCTAATGTTTGGGAAGTTATTTTGTTTTCATAGTTTTTATTTTTTATTGCCTTACTGTAATAGCCAATTATTACATAAACACCTAAAAGGCTCATTAAAGAAATCGTGTCCCATTGCAGAAAATCTCTATCTCCATCTGCTCCTTCATCTTTCATAAAAGGTATAATTGTTATTCTTACAGGATAACATAAGGTATCATATACTCTTGCATATGGATATGATCTTGTTCTTTTTGGTGAAACCCATTTGCTTACAGCAATTTTGCATTTTTCCTTTTCTATTAAAAAAACTCCATAAGATTTCAAAGCTTTTTCTAAATCTTCAAAATTGAATGAATTTAATTTTTTCTTGCAAAGAAAAGGTTTATAAGATATTCCTTTTATTTCAGTTACTAGGCATCTAAATAGCTGCTTTTCTGTTTTAAAAGTATTCAAGTTATTACCTCGCAGCTATTTAGACTATCCCTGCCTGCCAATGCAGGCTGACTACCCCCTATCCACATGGACTCAGGCTTACTTTTAAAAATGAAATCATAAAGTCTGAGTTTTAAAGGATTACAAAGTTTCACAAATAATTGCTTCAGTGTAAGTCTAAGTTTGTGGAGCTTTGCCCCAACCCTAAGTATGTTAAATGCACCATTTAAGTCTGCATTGAAAACTTTGCCCAACTCTCTGTCTTTATAAAGTCCTCTTTTCATTCTACTACCAGCGCATTCCAAACTTCCCTTTATGCCTTGTTTTTTCATCTCCTCTTACTTTTGCTGCAACTGAATGATATCATCTGAGATACAGGATGCCTTACTTGTATAAGGCTCTTGTATCTCCTTTGTCTGCATTCCAAGTTCCTCAAGCTTGTATTTAAGCATGTTTATAAGTCTTCTAAATGGAACAAAAACAAATTTCTGGTTGTTTCTTTTACCAAGCTCTATTCCATTTTTAGACTCTGTTGCACCTATCCCTATGTAAATCTTTTTATGCCCTGTCTGTGTATCCTGTAGCAGCTTAAGCTGTTTAGGAGATTTTCTTGAGCTTGTTTTGTCTGCCAGCAATGAATAAATCAGGCTTTCGTTGAGAAGATACTCCCCAAAGTGTTTTTTGTATTCTTTTTCAAAAATAATAAGCAGATTTTTGAAATGTTCTATATCTAATGCAAGTGCACGGCAGTGCTTTCTCCTTCTGTTAGTTATCCTTATCCTCAGTGCTCTTTTAACTTTCACCTAACGCCTCTTGTATGCATTTTTTAGTCTTCTACTGCTGATTCTTAATAATTCCATCACTTCTTTTGCTTTCAAAGTATTTATTATACACTTAAATATATTTATTGAATATAGTTATTGCCAATAAAGTATTAATTAAAAATTTGAAGTTATATCAAGGCTCATATTACTACTTCCTCGCAACAGACTTTTGTTCTTTAATCTTTTTTTGCAAATGGCTTCTTAAATTCAAGGCATCTTCCCTAATAATTATCTCAAAATTTTCTTCCTTAAATAGCCTTTCTTCTCCTATTCCTAATTTTTTCTTAATTACTTCAAGTAAGTCTAAATCTATTTCATATCCCACAGCTCTTCTTCCTAACTTAATTGCCATCTTCAAAGTAGTTCCTGAACCTGCAAATGGGTCAAGAACTGTTTCTCCTTTATAAGAATACAACTTAATCAAACGATAAGGAATCTCTTCAGGAAATGCAGCAATGCCCTTTTCCAAACTATTTTGATTTGGAAGAACATTAACAATTTCCCAAACAGATAAATACCACTTCTTTTTGTTAAATTCGTTAATGTCAATTTTAGAGTCTAAGTCAATTTTTTTTGGATATTTATAATATCCATTTTGAAAAATTAAAATTTCTTCGTAAATATTGTCAGGATAAAAATACATTGGGTATGGATGCTGAATTAAAACTCCGCTTCTTCTACTAATTCTTATATATCCTTCAGGTTTTTTCCAAATAATTTTGTCCCTATAAATAAAGCCTTCATTGCAAAAAATTCTCATTATATCTGAAGTAATTGGATATAACTTACCTTTGACTCTTACATCTTGAGTTACAGAGCAAGCAATCCTTCCAGGAGCAAGAACTCTACGGAGTTGTATAGCTAAAGATTTTATAAGAGATAAAAAGTCTTCATAATTTTTAAACAAATCTGGATAATCAAACGGTGCATTAAAATATGGAGGAGATGTAACAACTAAATGGACAGAAGAATCCGGTAATTCTTCCATAAAACGACAATCACCAAAAATTATTAAATTTTTTCCCTTTATATCCCCCACTTAAGCTCCTTAATTTTTTCTGATGGACTGTCACTTAAAACAATTGAAGTGCCAACTAAAACTGCATCAATGTCATATTGAAGCAATTTTTCAATATCGCCTCTGCTTGAAATTCCGCTTTCACTTACCACAATTTTTCCATCTGGTATAAGCTCTCTTAATCTAAATGTTGTGTTTAAATCAACTTGCAAGGTTTCAAGATTTCTATTGTTAATGCCAATTATATCAACATCCACCTTTAAAGCCTTTTTTAAATCCTCTTCATCATGAATCTCAAATAAAACATCCAAACCAAGAGACTTTGAAAGGCTGAAGAGTCTTTGACATTCTTCTTCAGTTAAAATTTTTGCAATTAAAAGAACAGCATCTGCACCTAAAATTTTAGATTCATAAATCTGATATTCATCAAAAATAAAATCTTTCCTAAGCACTGGCACATCAGGATGCCTTTTTTTTATTTTTACAAGAAAATCTGGGCTTCCAAGAAAGAAATCCTCTTCAGTAAGAACAGAAATAGCATCTGCACCTGAGGATACATAAATGTCTGCCATTTCACAAACATCAAATTCACGAAGAAGTCCCTTTGAAGGTGAGGCTTTTTTAATTTCAGCAATAATTTTTATTGGCTCATCTGAGGAGCGCTTTATTTTTTTAAAAAAATGAGAAGATTTTTTTAAAGATATGGCTTTCTCTGAAAGTTTCTCAAGTGGAATAGCTTTTTTCTGCTCCTCAACCCTTTTTCTTTTTTGTTCAACAATTCTATGAAGAATATTCATCCTCAAATTATATCATTATGTGCCTTTTATGAACAAATTTTCATCTTCTGAAAAATGCCAAAGGAAATATAAAAATTACTATAACCATTTGATAAGATAAATATTTTTGCTTTCATTGAAAGCACCTTGAGTTTTGCGAATCAATCTTGTCTGTCAATCTATGGAGAAAGACGAGATTGCATCGGTTACTAAGCCTGTTACGAGCCAAAGGCGTGGCGACTTCGGAGATTGCTTCGCTACGCTCGCAATGACGACAAGGGGAGCAAAAAGACGAGATTGCTTCCGGTGCTATCGCCCCCTCGCAATGATAGATAAAAAAATCCCTCGCAATGATGAAAAAGAGACCTCGCTATGACTGGGAAAGTAATGTCTTGCATTGAATTTATGGGGAATTTCCACTACGCTCGTAACAAAGTCTCCCAGCGAAACGTCTCTATCTATGTTTTTCGGCATTTCAGCATCAATGCGATTCAAATATTATATGCAGATTTCAAAGCATTATTTAATTATTTGCGAATATAGTCATAAAGTGCGATTTTATGTGAAAAATATTTCTTTACCAATATATAAGAACCATAGTCATTGCTCCTACAATTGCACACATTAGCAACACAGGAATGAGCACAGCCTTTATAAATTGTGCTTCTTCCCTTCCTCCAACTCCAATCACAGCAGCTGCGTTAGTAATCTTAGATGGAGTAATTGCCGATGCTATTCCACCACCTACTGCATGGGCTGCATAAATCCACATGAATGCTCCTGCTCCAGCTGTTGATAAAGTTGCTTCCCATTGGATTTTTGCAAAAAGAACATTAGAGGCTGTCTCACTTCCACCAACAAATGCTCCAAAAAGTCCTAAAAACGGAGAAATGAACGGATATGCAGGTCCGAATACATTTGCCAGTGTTATTCCAATAATTCTATCCATGTTATACTGGGCAAAATACTGGGATGGAACAAGTTTGCCATTTAAAATCTCCATTGCTGACCATGCCATTATAAAAGCAACCGCAAAAAACAGCGAATATGCAAAGAATGGTCCCCAAATCCTTTTTATCCAAAGAGAAGATGCATTTTTTAGCTGAGTTCCTGTTGGCTTTAGAATAAAAATTGAAAGAATGCATACAACCATTATCCAAAACCATACATTTCCAAGTATATTAAGGTCTTCCTTTTTATCAGCGATAATTCTTACCACTTCACTCTGTCCAAACAAATTTTCAAGCTTCATCTTTATTTCTGGTATATTAACAATCAAAGATATAATAATGAGTAAAATAAAAGGCTTACAGGAACGAAAGATTTCTCTGTCAAAGGAAGGTTTATTTAGTGATGTTCCATTATTTCTTTTATAAATCAGATAAACAGTAATCATCGTTAGCAATCCTGCGACAATTCCAATGATTTCTACAGGAAGAATTCTGAAACCTGCAATTGCAAGTGCAGAAAGTGAAAGAACAAGACCTGAGAGGATTGCTGGTTTCCAATGTTTCTTTACTGCCTCCTTTCCTCCAACTACCTTAAGCATCAGAAAGGCAAAAATTACAGAGATAACTGGCAGCAGAATCGTTACCTTGAATGTGTAATCCCAAATAAAATCATGCAGATTTTCAATTCCCGGAGGTTTAATTCCAAAAGACATTGCTACTTTTGCTGATAAAGTAAGGGGCAAGGTGAAAAGTGCAAATGAAGTGAGAGGGTCATAACACAGAATACTTACACCAATTGCTGCAACAGGAGAAAATCCAAGCATGAGAAAAATTGGTGGAAACATAGCAGGAGTAACCATTCCGAGGGCTGTGCTCAGAGAACCAAATCCCATTCCAATAAAGAGCGTTTGCTCCTCTTTTGTTTTTGCAATTCCCTTTACATATTCAATGATTCTTTTCAATGCTCCAGTTTCTCTCATAAGGAATATAAGAAACATGGTAAATATAACTGCCAATGTAATTCCAAAGGCTTTTACAAATCCCATAAGAGTAGCTCCCCATACAACATCCCAAGGAGTTTTAAAATAGTAGACTGCGAATAGCATCGATAATATCCAACTCACAAATGCGACAAAAGTTCCTGATCTATGAAATGCAAGCATTCCTAAAAAGACAACAAGAATTGGGAAAAGGGATAAAAAAAAGTCCATATCTTTACCTCCCGCATTTAGATTAATTGGATAGTATAAATTATTCTAAGCAATGAAAATCAAGTTATGTTGAATTTCCGGAAAATAGCGATAGAAATCCAATAATTGGTATAACCATTTGAAAATTAAATGTTTTTTGTCATTGCGAGCATCCAAAGGATGCGAAGCAATCTCTTTGAAGGGGAAAAGGCAAGATTGCTTCCTCCTCGCTTCGCTCGGAGTCGCAATGACGGAGAGGTGTTCAACACGCACCATCCACCATCCACGAATTACCATTCACCAGTCACCAATTAGAGACTGCTTCGCCCCAGATTGCCACGCTATCGCTTGCGACAGGGGCTCGCAGTGATGAGTGTCTATCTCTATTTTGGGGTCTAACACGAATAGTATTTAAAAATTGATTTTTTTAGGCTATAATAAAAAAAGAATTTGTGTTTGACATATTTTTTTATTTATTGCTTATTTTTATTATTATGATTTTACCTGTTAATTTTCAGGAGGTTGAGGATGGAAATTGAAAAAATCCTTGAAAAATTCAAGGAACTCATCATAAGTGAAGTAAAGGAAGAATTTAAGCTTTTCAAGGCAGAGGTAAGAGGCGAGCTTGCAGGATACAGGCTTGCGATAGAGTCATTAAACGCTCGTATGGGAAATGTTGAAGCTGAACTGAGAGAAATAAGAAATGAGCTAAAATATACAAATAAAAGGATTGACGATTTAAGAGTTGAGCTAAAGCAAGAAATTATGCTAAACACTCAGAGAATTGACGAGACAAACAAAAGAATTGATGAGACAAATAAAAGAATTGACGACACAAACAAAAGGATTGATGAGGCAAACAAGAAAATTGATGATTTAAGAGTTGAGCTAAAGCAAGAAATTATGCTCAATACTCAGAGAATTGACGAGACTAATAAAAGAATAGACGGATTACAGAATCAAATCTCGTTGGTAAGAGCTGAGTTAAACAAGGCTCTTGAGGATAAAGCAGTTCGTGATGACATATTAATAAGAATTCGCAATTTAGAAGAAAAAGTATTCGCTTAAAGCCTTTTTATTGATTTCTTCAAAAAATAGGCGGTGTGGGAGTTGGAGACATTCAAAAAATCATGAAGACTGCCTTCGTGCACAAGGTAGCCTCCTTCATCTCCTCCCTCAGGTCCGAGGTCTATTATCCAGTCTGCATTTGCTATGACATCAAGATTGTGTTCAATTATGATTACAGTGGCTGACCTGTCAAGCAATTTTCTTACAACAGAGAGAAACTTTTTCACATCCTCATGATGAAGCCCTACTGTTGGTTCATCCATAATGTAAACGAAACCTTTGAGAGATGACTTACTTCTTGATGCAAGGCTGTTAAGTATTTCAGAGCAGATTTTTAGTCTCTGAGCTTCTCCTCCTGAAAGGGTTGTTGCAGGCTGTCCAAGAAGAAGATATCCAAGTCCGAGTTCTCTGACCACTGCAATTTTTCCCTTTAACGATTCATCATCAAAAAATTCGTATGCCTCATCAAAGCTCATTGAAAGTACTTCGTATATGTTTTTTTCTTTGTATCTTACTTCCAGCACTTCTTTTTTGAATCTCTTTCCCTCACACTCATCACAAGGCAGAAACATATCTTCAAAAAAATACATCTCAATCTTTACAAATCCATCACCTTTGCAATTTGGACATTGTCCAAGAGAGCTGTTCAGTGAAAAATGTCCAGCAGTAAATCCCCTTAACTTTGAATCTCTTAGAGATGCAAATATTTCTCTTATTTTATCGTAGATGCCCAAATATGTTATTGGAATAGACTTTGGAGTTTTACCAATGGGTGACTGGTCTATGAGTTTGATTGTTCTAAGATGCTGAATTCCTGAAATAAAATCATACTCAAGAGGTTCTCCATTTCCAATTCCAAGCTCCTTTATCAATGCTTGATATAAAGTGTCAATTATAAGCGTGCTTTTACCAGAGCCTGAAACTCCAGTGACAACTGTGAGGGCATTTAATGGAATGTTGATTGTGATATTTTTCAAATTATGTCCTCTGGCACCACTCAGAGTGATAAAATTTTTGAATTTTACCTGTTCAGTCTTTGCTGTTTTTGAAAAATCTTTATCTGCAAAGAAGGACTTTTGTTTGAGAAAGTTCGCAGTTGGAGAGTCTGTTTTTATAAAGTCTTTTTTCGGACCGGAAAAAACAACTTTTCCTCCAAGTCTTCCACCACCCGGACCGAGCTCTACAATCCAATCTGCGCTTGAAATCACATCCTTGTCATGTTCAACAACCAAAACAGTGTTTCCATATTCTGTAAGTTCCCTTAAGATTTTGATAATTCTGTCTGTGTCTCTTGGATGTAGCCCAACTGTTGGCTCATCAAGAACATAAAGCGTAGATGTGAGCCTGTTAGCAAGTTGATTTGAGATGTTGAGCCTCTGGTATTCTCCTCCGGAAAGAGTCTTAATCTGCCTGTCAAGGGTTAGATAACTTAGCCCTACCCTTTCAAGGAATTCAAGCTTCATGAGAATTTGTTTTAATGGCTCTTCAGCAATCTTAGATTCTTCAGAACTGAGGCTTAGTGAATTTATCCATTCTTTGAGTTGTTTTACAGAAATAAAGTTTAAATCGCCAATATCCTTATTATCAATCTTGAACACTAAAGCAGACTCTTTGAGTCTCTTGCCTCTGCAGACAGGACACAGTTGAGGTTTCCTCATTTTTGACAGAAAAATTCTCACATGAACCTTATATTTCTTTCTTTCAAGCTCCTCAAAAAAATCATTAATTCCATAAAAATATTGATTTCCAGTAAAAATAAGCTTTTTATGCTCATCGGGCAATTTTTCATAGGGAATATCTACATTAATCCCTGAAAGCTTTGCTCCCTTTATTAACTGCTCTTTCCACCATCTGAGGGTTGGTCTTTCAAAGATTTCAATAGCACCATATCTAAGAGATAGGTTTGGCGATGGAATAATCAGTTTTTCATCGTATGTCAGAATATATCCAAAACCCTTGCATTCAGGACATGCACCTTGAGGATGATTAAAGGAAAAAAGCATTGGAGAGGCTTCAGAGGCAGTCATTCCACACTCTGGACACTGAGGCTCTGTAGGAAAATCAAGAATGATGAATGGTAAATGGTGAATAGTATGTATAGTCTCTTCAGAAGAGGATTTGAGGTCAATGTAGACTTTCACTTTTCCCATTTTAAATGCCGTTTCCAGCGAGTCCATAAGCCTTGACTTGTCAGAAACTCTTAGCCTGTCTGCAATTATGTAGTATTTAAGATTACTATCCACCAAATCAGCAAGCTCCCTTACAATTGGCTGTCCGTTTTCTATAAAGAAAGCCTTTGAAAATCCAAGTTGAATGAGCTTTTTGGGTGATTCATCGGTTTCAAACATTATAAATGCTCTTTTACCTTTGTATTCTTTGAAAATCTTATCACCTGCCTGTGTTGCATTCCATGCTCTTATCGCTTTGTTGCACTTTGGACAAAATGGCTTTGCTATTTTTGAAAATAAAATCCTTAGATAATCATAAATCTCTGTATGAGTGCCTACTGTAGCACGGGAGCCTTTTACTGGATTTCTTTGTTCAAGGGCAATTGTTGGTCTAAGATTGTCAATCAAGTCAACATCTGGTCTTGGAAGCTTTTCAATAAAAACCCTTGCATAGCTTGACATACACTCAATAAAACGCCACTGACCTTCTGCATATATTGTGTCAAAGGCAAGGGAAGACTTACCTGAACCTGAAATCCCAGTAATTACTGAAAGCTTATTATGCGGAATTTGTAAGTCAATATTTTTAAGATTATTCTGTCTTGCTCCCTTGATTATAAGATAATCTTCTGAGTTGTTTACTTCTTTTCTGTTAATGTCCATCCTTTATTGTAACCTTAAAGTGTAGACTTAAATCCAAAAATCGCAGTAAGTATTTGAAAATTAGCTGCTTTTCAGCAATTGCGAGCTGTTTAAAAAGCGATATTGTTTCAGAACCTCGTCCTTCGCAATGACTGAGGAGGAGTCATTACGAGGTATGATAACATGTCAAAGCAATCTCAGTAATTTTGGGACTGTCGCGAACCTAAAGAGTAACAATGACGGAAAGGCGGGAAGCCTGTCTAAAGCCGTAGGTGTTTCAACCATTCGCAATTACCCAAAAATAGCGATAGACACTCGTCACTGCGAGCCCCCCTGTTGCGAGCGATAGCGTGGCAATCTGGGGCGAAGCAGTCTCTAATAAGGCTTTATTGAAAAATAAAGTAGAGATTGCTTCGCATCCTTCGGATGCTCGCAATGACAGCAAAAAATACTTAATTTTCAAATGGTTATACCAATTTTTGGATTTCTATTTCTATTTTTGGGAATTAAACTTTAATCGCAAAATTTAGGTTGAAGATAACAGACAAAAATGTTATAATATATCTATCGGCAACTAATTGCCGTTCCGAATATGGAAAAATATGAAAACATAGAATTAAAGGCGCTTTTTGAGGTAAGCAAAGTTCTTACTTCTTCTTTCAATCTTGAGGAAAACCTTTACTCGGTTCTTGAGATTCTGTCTAAGATGCTTAATATGAGAAGGGGGAGCATATTTCTCTTTGACAAAAAAGAAGAGGAGATAAGAATTGTTGCTGCCTATGGTCTTTCAGAAGAGGAAATGAAAAGAGGTAAATACAGAGTTGGTGAAGGAATAGTCGGCAAAGTTGTTGAGTCAGGATTGCCGATGTTTATTCCAGACATTGAAAAAGAGCCTCAATTTCTTAATAAAACAGGAAGCAGACCTAATAAAAAAGGCATCTCCTTTTTATGTGTCCCAGTAAAGATAGAGGAAGAAATCTTTGGTGTGCTTTCTGCTGATAGAATTTATGATGAAGAGCAGGGAGATGTTGATGATGACCTCAGAGTGCTATCAATTGTAGCTTCTCTTATCGGACAGTTTCTAAAACTGTGGGAAATTTATAAAACTGTGGAAGATGAGAATATAGTTTTAAGAGAACAGCTGAGGGACAGATACAACTTTCCAAATCTTGTTGGAAACTCTCCAGCCTTTCAGGCAGTTTTAAAGACAGTGATGAAGGTTGCAGGCACAGACGCAACTGTGCTTCTTCTTGGAGAGTCTGGCACAGGCAAGGAGTTAATTGCAAAGACTATTCATTTTCAAAGTAAAAGAGCAAAGGGACCATTTGTTGCAATCAATTGTGCTGCAATTCCTGAAAATCTTCTTGAGGCAGAGCTTTTTGGCTCTGAAAAAGGAGCATTCACTGGAGCTGTGAAAAGAATTGGTAAGTTTGAACAGGCAAATGGAGGGACAATATTTCTGGATGAAGTAGGAGAACTGCCACTTTCCCTTCAGCCAAAGCTTTTAAGGGTTCTTCAGGAAAGATTGGTGGAACCTCTTGGCTCAACAAAGGCTGTTCGGGTAGATGTAAGGATTATATCTGCGACCAATAAAGACCTTTCTGAGGAGATAAGAAAAGGAAATTTCAGGGAAGACCTTTTCTGGAGGCTTAATGTGATTCCCATATACATTCCACCGTTAAGAGAAAGAAAAGAAGACATTCCATTGCTTGTTGATTATTATCTTAAAAGCTTTAGTAACATCTACAAAAAATCTGTATCCATTGATGAAGAGGCACTAAAAAAACTTGTCTCCTATGATTGGCCTGGAAATGTAAGGGAGCTTGCAAATACAATTGAAAGACTTGTCGTAATGTGCGATAGCAACAAAATAAAAGTCTATGACCTGCCTGACACAGTTAGAGGTGTTTTTAAAGTAAGAGCAGAATACTCTGGAGAGCTGAAGCTTCCAACAGAGGTTGAGGAACTTGAAAGGATAAGGATAATGGACACACTTCCTAAATATAACTTCAACATAAGAAAAACTGCCCGAGCTTTAGGGCTGACTGAGAGGCAACTTAATTACAGAATTAAGAAGTATGGCATAATTATAAGAAAGGGAGCAGCATTAAATGATAGCGATAATTAAAAATGTAAAAAGTGAGGGACCGGGTACAATACAGGACTATCTTGATGAAAAGAGTTTGCCATATAAAATTTTTGAAGCTGAAGATGGAGAACTTCCTTCCACTCTTGAAGGCTTTAGCTGTCTTGTTGTAATGGGTGGACCGATGGGCGTTTATGAGATGGAGCAATATCCCTATTTAAAAATTGTCTCAAGGCTCATTAGGGAAGCAATTAATAGAAATTTGAAAGTTCTTGGAATATGTCTTGGTGCACAACTCATTGCACACACTCTTGGAGCAAGAGTTTACAAAGGGCACGGAGAGGAAATAGGATGGCATGATATAGAGCTTACTGGAGATGGCTTAAGAGACCCACTTATGATTGCCCTTGCAAAGCATCCTTCAGTTGGTGATATATGGAGAAAGTTCAAAGTATTTCACTGGCATGGAGATACTTTTGATTTGCCCTTTAATACCTATCATCTTGCAAAATCATCTCTTTACGAAAATCAGGCATTCAGATACAATAATAATGTCTATGCTTTTCAGTTTCATATTGAGGTAAAAGAAGAGCTCCTTCAAGAATGGTTTGAAGACCATCCCAAGAAGGAGCAGTTTTTAAAAGATTCAAAAATTCTTATTGCAGAATATACCGAAAGGGCAAAAAATTTCTATAAAGCGTTTTTCTAATAATCACTTAAACAGATCATTTTTTATAAAACCTCTGTAAGTCTATCATTGTAAGTCTCACTTAAGTTAAGGCGTGGTAGTCCCTTTTCCTTTATGCCCCTTTCTGTCATTGCGAGCATCCGAAGGATTCGAAGCAATCTCTACTTTGTTTTTCAATAAAGCCTTATTAGAGACTGCTTCGCCCCAGATTGCCACGCTATCGCTCGCAACAGGGGGCTCGCAGTGACGAGTGTCTATCTCTATTTTTCTGATAGAAGTAACAGTAGCATTTTTGATATAATTATTTTTAATATGAAAAAGATTGAAATATATGATACAACCCTAAGAGATGGCTCTCAGGCTGAGGATATTTCCTTTTCACTGGATGATAAGATAAAGATTACTGAAAAATTAGATGAATTAGGAGTTGATTACATAGAGGGAGGATGGCCTGGTTCAAATCCAAAGGATGCTGAGTATTTCAAAAAGATTAAAAAAATTAAGCTAAAACATGCAAAGATAGTAGCATTTGGAAGCACCCACAGACCAAAAATTAGTGTTGAAAATGATGCCAATGTAAAATCTTTAATCTCAGCTGAAACAGAAATAATCACGGTATTTGGAAAAAGTTGGGATTTTCATGTAACCGAAGCTCTTAAAATTTCCCTTGAGGAAAATCTACAATTAATTTACAACACTATTAGTTATCTTAAAAAATATGCTCAAAAAGTATTTTTTGATGCAGAGCATTTTTTTGACGGATATAAGGATAACCCAGAATATGCGATAAAATGTCTAAAAACCGCAGAAGAGGGAGGAGCAGATTGTCTTGTGTTATGTGATACAAATGGTGGTACTCTTCCCTATGAAGTTGAAAAAATCTTCAAGGATGTCAGGCAACATACTAAAGCTTCATTGGGAATGCATGCCCACAATGATTCTGACTGTGCTGTTGCAAACTCAGTTGTAGCTGTTTTAAATGGAGCTGTTCATGTGCAAGGCACAATGAACGGATTTGGTGAAAGATGCGGGAATGCAAATCTTTGCTCTGTAATCCCTAATCTTCAGCTTAAGTTGGGATACAAATGCATTAATGAAGAAAATCTCAAGAGACTAACTGAAATCTCAAGATTCGTTTATGAAATTGCCAATTTAACGCCCTTTAAAAGACAGCCATTTGTAGGAGAGAGCGCCTTTGCCCATAAAGGCGGAGTTCATGTTAGTGCAATCAGAAAAAGACCTGAGACATACGAACATATAAGACCCGAGCTTGTTGGAAACAGACAAAGAGTTTTAGTTTCTGATCTCGCTGGCAGAAGTAACATTTTAAAGAAGGCTGAGGAGTTTGGAATTTCTCTTGAACCCAACTCACCAGATGTTCAGGCAATAGTAGACGCAGTAAAAAATTTAGAAAGCGAAGGATTTCAATTTGAAGGCGCTGATGCATCCCTTGAACTTTTATTCAGAAAAGCTTTGGGATTAAGAAGAAAATTCTTTGATTTGATAGGTTTCAGAGTCATAGATGAAAAAAGAAAATGGGATGAACCAACCTTAAGTGAGGCAACAATTATGGTTAAGGTTGGCAAAAACATAGAGCATACCGCAGCAACAGGAAATGGACCTGTAAACGCCCTTGACAACGCCCTCAGAAAAGCTCTTGAAAGATTTTATCCTGAGCTTAAGCGTGTTAAACTTAAGGATTACAAGGTTAGAGTTGTAAATTCAGGAAGGGGTACTGCTTCAAAGGTAAGAGTTTTGATTGAATCAGGAGATGATGAAACCACTTGGAGCACTGTTGGAGTTTCAGAAAACATTATTGAGGCTTCTTGGCAGGCAATTGTTGACGGAATTGAGTATAAACTTTATAGAGAAAAGATGAAAAAAGGAGAAAATTAAATGATTCCTGAGCTTAAATTTGATGAAAAGGGCTTAATTCCTGCAGTGGTGCAGGAGATAGACACTAAAGAGGTTTTAATGGTTGCCTATATGGATGAGCAAGCTTTAAAAATGACAATAGAGACAGGATATACTCATTTTTGGTCTCGTTCAAGACAAAAATACTGGAAAAAAGGTGAGACTTCAGGTAATGTTCAAGAAGTAAGGGCAATTTATTATGACTGCGATGCAGATTGCCTCCTTGTAATGGTTAAACAGCATGGCTCTGGAGCATGTCATACAGGAAACAGAACTTGTTTTTATAGAGAAATTCCATTGAAAAAAAATACTTAAAAAGGGCTTTTTGATATGGAATGCATATTCTGCAGAATCGCAAGAGGTGAGATTTTAGCAAAGAAAGTTTATGAGGACGATAGGGTTTTGGCTTTCCATGACATTGCTCCTCAGGCACCTGTTCATATTTTGATTATTCCCAAAAAGCATTACTACAATTTACTTGAGCTTGAAGAGGAAGATAAGGAATTGGTTGGGCATATTTTTCTAATAGCAAATAAGATTGCAAAAGAAATGGGATTTGATAAGCGAGGATTTAGAGTTGTTGTAAATTGTAACAGGGATGGAGGACAAACAGTATTTCATCTTCATTTTCATCTGCTTGCTGGCAGACAGATGCACTGGCCTCCGGGGTAATACTCCATGAATATAATCAACAAGGAAGTCCTCTGGCAGGGAAGATTTCTAAGAATAGTTTTAATATCTTTCATAGACAAGGATGGAAATCTTAGAAAATGGGAAGCTGTTGAGAGAATTCATAGTAAAGGTATTGTTATAGTGATTCCAATAACAACTCATCAAGAATTTGTTTTCATTCGTCAGTTTAGACCAGTATTTGGTGGATATGTCATAGAATTTCCGGCTGGGCTGAATGATAAAAAACAAGAACTGATAGAAGTGGCAAAGCGAGAGTTAATTGAAGAAACAGGGCTTATGTCAAATGATATTATTTTTCTTGCAGAAGGACCTGTATCCTCAGGGCTTTCAACAGAAGTTCTCACAGTATATGTGGCAAAAAATGTTACAGAAGCACCTGAGGATTTAAAAAAGCTTTACCCTCCAGATGATACGGAAAACATAGAAGTTTTTAAAGTCCCCCATGAAAAGGCTTTTCAATTTTTGGAACAACAAAGACTCAAAGGTGATTTAATTGACCTAAAAATATACGGATTTATTGAGCTTGCAAGGAAGTTTATTTAAAAAAGGGTAGAGCAAAGCTCTACCCCAAATGATTACTCAAATCTTATTGCCTGTGATGGGCAAAGGTCTGCAGCTTGCTGACAATCACATGTGTTGCATTTGTCTGGTCCAACAACCCAAGCCTTGTCATCTCTCATTTCAAAAACTTCAGGACATACTTCTGCACAGCTTCCACATCCTACACAAAGATCATAATCAACTACTGGTGTTGCCATAAAACATACCTCCTTTTTTGATTTATTTTTATAAATATACCAAAAAAAGTTAAAATATGCAAATATAGATTTTGAGGAGGTGAATTTATATGAAGGATAAGGTCTTATCTAAGGCATTGGAAGCAAAAGAGGCTTCAAGATTTATCGCTAAGGCTTCATCGGATTTAAAAAACAAAATAATCCTGAGAATGGCTGACTACATTAAGAGAGACAGTAAGCAACTCATTGATGCCAACAGAGCTGATGTAGAAAATGCTGAAAAAAAGGGACTTACTAAAGCTCTAATTGACAGGCTAACATTAACTGAGAAAAGAATTTCTGAAATGGTAAAAGGGCTTGAAGAAGTTGCAGCACTACCTGATCCAGTAGGCGAAATTACAAAAATGTGGCTAAGACCCAATGGAATGAGAGTTGGACGCATGAGAGTTCCAATAGGAGTTATTGGAGTTATATATGAGGCAAGACCAAATGTTACGGTTGATGTGACGGGTTTGTGTCTTAAGGCAGGAAATGCCGTTGTCCTTAGAGGTGGTTCTGAGGCTTTGAATTCAAATGTAGCCCTTGTCAATATCTTGAAAAAAGCTTTAAAGGATGAGGGAATGCATGAGGGAGTTGTAACTTATATAGATATTCCCCAAAGGGAAGCAGTGCTTGAGATGATAAAGCTTGAAGGAATAATTGATTTAATTATTCCTCGCGGTGGAGAAGGCTTAATAAGAACTGTCACTGAAAATTCAAGAATTCCGGTGCTGAAGCACTACAAAGGCGTTTGTCATGTATTTGTTGACAGAGATGCTGATTTGAAAATGGCAGAGGAGATATGCTTTAATGCAAAAGTTCAAAGACCTGCAACCTGTAATGCAATGGAGACAATGCTTGTGGATGAGGCTGTTGCAGAGAAATTTTTACCTGTAATGCTTAAAAGATTTGAAGATGCTGGAGTTAAACTTAAAGGATGTCTGAAGACAAAGGCAATTTATCCAAATGTTGAAGATGTTCAAGAAGATGATTTTTATAAGGAGTATCTTGACTTGATTTTGAATGTTAAAGTTGTAAAAGACATTGATGAGGCAATTGAACATATTACAAAGTATGGTTCAGCCCATTCAGATTCAATAGTGACAAAGGACTATGACAAGGCAATGAAATTTCTCAAAGAGGTTGACTCCTCAGCAGTATTTGTTAATGCCTCAACAAGGCTTAATGACGGTTATCAATTTGGACTTGGTGCTGAAATAGGAATTTCAACAGATAAAATCCATGCTCGTGGACCTATGGGACTTGAAGAGCTTACTTGCACAAAATTTATAGTTTTTGGAAGTGGTCAACTTAGACAATGAAAATAGGACTTTTTGGGGGCACTTTTAATCCAATTCATTACGGACATTTAAGGGGTGCTGAAGAGGTAAGGGAATTTTTTAATTTAGATAAGATAATATTTATTCCTGCTGGCAACCCACCCCTTAAATCATCAGATATCGCAGATTCTTTGCATAGATTTAAGATGACGGAAATTGCGATATTGGGAAATCCTTATTTTGAAATATCCGATTATGAAGTAAAAAATGAAGGTCCTTCATATTCAATAAAAACAATAGCTTATTTTAAAAAACTTTACGAAAGCCACACACTTTTTTTTATAATGGGTGTTGATTCTTTTTTAGAGCTGCGCCTCTGGCATAAACATTGGGAGCTATTAAAAATGATAGATTTTATAGTTATGTCAAGACCCGGCTTTAATAATTTTGAAGAATCAGAATTCATAGCCTGTAAAGAAAAAGATGGATGCTACAGAATAAAAAATTCTGAGAAAAGAGTTTTTTATCTTGAAATACTTCCCTGTGCTATTTCGTCCTCTCAACTAAGAGAACTGATACGTAGAGGCAAAAGCATCCGATATCTCGTTCCAGACAGAGTAATGGAATACATAAAAGAAAATCAACTGTATCGGGAGTAGAACTATGAGACTAAATTTACTGCCCATCAATGAATGCTTTATTAACATGATACCCCTATCAAAGGTTTACAAAAGTCAAGCTATGCAGAACTTGTTACAACAAATTGCAAAAATTCCTCTTGAAAATACAGTTTTATTTGTCTATGGAGAAACAGGCACTGAAAAGGACTATGTTGTAAAAACAATCCTTAAGAATCAGCCTCAATCTGAAATTCTTAGAATTTCAGGACAATTAGCCAAGAAGGTGCAATCCCTAAAAAGCGAAAATATTATTTATCTCATAGAGAATTTTGAAAACATGGATTTATCTTTTCTCAGTGATGCCCAGATGAAATTTAAATGTGCTATTTTTATATCAGAGCTTGATTTTGAAATTCTCTATAAAGAAGGCAAAATCAACGAGACAGTTTATGGATTTTTATCTAAATCCCATAAAATTTATATTCCACCTTTAAGAGAGAGAAAACAGGATGTAATTCCTCTTGCTTTGTATTTCCTACAGGAAATATCAGATTTTTTAAAAATTCCGACTAAAGAACTATCTAAGGAAGCAAAGGATTTGATTGCTGAACATACATGGAATGGAAATGCCTATGAATTAAAACAGTGCCTTGCTAAAGCGTGTATTTTAAGCAAGCATAAAAAAATAACAACAAAGGATTTATTTGGTGCTTATGATGATAAGCTTTCAATAAAAAGCTTTCTGGAGCAGAAAATTGGAGGTCTGCTGAAGGATTTTGGACATATTAAAAACTCAAATCTTTACGATACAGTCATTCAAGAAGTAGAAAAAGCACTTTTTGCATTAGCGCTGAATGAGACAGGAGGAAATCAAGTCAAAGCTTCCAAGATTTTAGGCATAAACAGAAACACTTTGAATAAAAAATTGAGACATTATGGTTTGATTTAAAAATTATAAATATGTTATAAAAAATATTGTATTTGCTCCATGCTCTTCTTTAAAATTGGAAGGGCTTAATACCCATATGGAGGTTATTAATGACAGAAAATTTTTATGAACAGGTAGTCTTGCTTGTACCAACTCTTTCTGAAGAGGAAGTGCAGGAGGCAATCAAGAAAATTTCCAATCTAATTGCTGACAATGCAGGAGAAGTTTTAAAGGTTGAAAACTGGGGAAAAAGAAAACTTGCGTACAAACTTAATAAGCAGGCAATGGGATATTATGTCCTGTTTTTGTTTAAAGCCCCTTCTTCAACTATAAAAAAGATTGAAGACTTCTATAAGGTTTATGATCCTGTGTTCAAATTTATGATTGTAAAACTTACAGAAAAGCAGATAAAGGCTTTGCCTCCTGAAATAAAAGGCATACCTGTAGAAGCATCAGAGATAGTCTCACAGGCATAAAATGTTTAACAGAATAATACTCATAGGACGTCTTACAAGAGACCCTGAGATAAGATATACACCTGCAGGTGTGGCGGTAGCTACAGTTCCAATAGCTGTAAATTCCAGATACAGACAGGGTGAAGATTTTAGAGAAGAAACCCTTTTCATTGATGCTGTAGTATTTGGAAAACAGGCGGAGACTTGTACGCAATATCTTAACAAAGGAAGAATGGTACTTGTAGAAGGACGTCTCAGAGAAAGACGATGGGAGCATGAGGGACAAAAGAGAAGTAAGGTTGAAGTAATAGCCAACAATATAAGATTTTTATCCAAAAAAGAATCTGCGGATAGTCCAGAAATGGACCAGATTCCACCAGAAGAATATACAGATTTAGAACCATTTTAAGGAGGAGAAATGGCACAGGCAACACAAAAGAGATTTTTTAGAAAGAAATACTGCAAGTTTTGTGCTGAGAAGATTGAGTTTATTGATTACAAGGATGCAAAAATGCTCAGAGGTTTTATGACTGACAGAGGTAAAATACTATCCAGAAAGCAGACAGGCACTTGTGCAGCTCATCAGAGACAATTAACAAAGGCAATTAAAAGAGCGAGATCAATAGCATTACTCCCATATGAGGAAAGATGAGAATTCCTAAAACTTGGGTTCCTTATATAGCAAAAACAATAGTTGAAAATTTACTAAAAAAAGATATGATAGAACCCACAGTCCCTCAAGAGCAACTTCTTGAAGAAGCTGAAAAGCTTATTCTTGATGAGTTGATGGTTGAGGATAGATTAAACGAAGAGGTTAGGGAATTACTAAAAAATTTTGAGGGAGAGATAGAAAAGGGCAAACTTGATTACAGAAAGCTTTTTGAAATGACAAAACAGAGACTCGTAAAAAAGAGGAATTTAGTTCTATGATGTTGTCCGATGAAAAAATATCCCACACATCCCATGTATTGTTTAATGGATTGAAAGAAAAGGGACTTATAAAATTAAAAGTTGATGAGCAGGAAGTAAGAAGAGAAATAAAAAGAAGCTTTATTAATGCCCTAAAAAAGGGCGAAGAGATTGATGAGATAGTAAAGAGAAAGCTTCAATCCTTTTCCAAAAAGCTCGTTGAAGGAAGTCCTGAATGGAATGTCCTTTACAATAAGTTTTTTGAAGAGGAAAATAAAAAAAGATTTAGCCGTTAAATGGAAAAATTCATCCCCTCTGTTTCAGACGATGAAATAAAGAGAGAAAAGCAAAGAGCAAAAATTTTAAGAAAATCCTCATGGTGGCGTAAAAAGATATCAGCTGGTAGATGTTACTACTGTGGAAAGAGTGTACCACCAGATGAATTAACAATGGACCATATAGTTCCATTGATTAGAGGTGGAAAATCAAGCAAAAGTAATATTGTTCCTGCTTGTAAAGAATGTAACAACAAGAAAAAATATCTTCTTCCCATAGAGTGGGAAGAGTATTTAAAAGAGATTGATTCATCGGACCCTGAAAAAATTCTTTAATTTTTCTTGCCCGGTTCTACATGAACAATAACATCCATTACATCTGGAAATTCTCTTTTTATAATCTCTTCCACCCTTTCAGCAATTCCATGACCTGCTTGGACTGTGATAGAAGGGTCAACTTTAATTGTTAAGTCCACAAAAATTTGTCCACCTGTTCCTCTTGTCCTAATATTTTGACAACTTTGAACGCCTTCACAGGAGTTTAGTAGTTTCTCAATGTTAGAACTTTCAATAATAGCTTTATCAATAAGAATATCAGTAGATTCTTTAATTATACTGAATGCCTCTTTTGCAATAAGAACTCCAATTATCAGTCCTGCAATTGAATCTAAAATATAAAATCCTGATTTAATGCAAAATATTGCAAATATTATCCCCAGAGTTATAAAAATGTCTGTTTTAGTGTGAGAGGAATCTGCAATTAAAAATTCGCTTTTTAGCTGTCTTCCTTTCCTTCTTTCATATGCAAAAACAAATATATTAATAATTAAGGTAAAAATCAGAACAACAAATGCTCTCTCGTCTAACTCTGGTGTTTTTGCCTTTACCAGTGCTTCATATGCTCCTTTTAAAATTTCTAAAGCAGAAGCTCCCATAAGCACGCCAATAAAGACAGCGAATACAGTCTCATACTTTCTATGCCCGTAAGGATGCTCTCTGTCTGGTGGTTTACTTGCAAGATAAGTTCCGATAAGTCCTCCGATATTGCTTACTCCATCAAAGAGCGAATGGAAACCATCTGAGTAAATAGCAAGAGAATTAACCATTAATCCATAAGTGATCTTAACGGAAGAGACAAAAATATTGAGAAAAAGAGTGATTAATAGGACTTTTCTGATTTCTCTTGTTCTTTTCATTTTAAATAGGCTTATACAGTATTATACCTTCTTTGTCTTTGATATATTCTACAAAATCCACATCCACAACTTTGCCTTTTATGCTTGACGCATGTCTTAAAATCAAATTTTTCTCCTTTATCAATATTCCAACATGTTTTACATCAAGCCCTTGCATTGATGTATAAAATCCACAGTAATAAACTGAATCCAATTTTTTAACTATGTCAAGAAAAGAAGAAGTTGGAATGTATATTATTGTCCTTTTTTTTATGGGCAATCCTTCTATCCAATGCTCATTTTCATTTTTTTTGTTTAATACCTTTTCAACATGTTTGCAAAAGCTCTCTCCAAGTTTTTCAGTAAAAATTTCAACAGTTTCAAGGCTGTTCCAATCAGTAAAAAAGTGTCTTCTCTTTTTAAAGTCAACTTTTCCGTTGAAGTATCTTACTTTTTTAAGATTTTCAATAAAATCATTAATGTTTTCAGATACTCTTATTGCTTCAACATATTCAATAAAAGTCATGCAATCAACACCTTCAAAGTCAACAGTTAAAATTTCTTCAGTTTCTATACTTCCAATAAGCGAATTTTTCTTGTATGGCAAACCTAAAAAATACTTTGATATTTGGCAGATTTTCTCTTCAGTATTTAATCCTGAAATTTCTTTGCCCATTGAATTTAGGTCAATTTTACCTGTTTTAAATATCATATGTTATGATAAAACATGCAAATTATTGATATCCACTTTCACGGAACAAAAAATATTGATGTAGAAGAAATAAACTCTCCTGAGCAGATAATAGAGATAGCTGAAGAGTATGAAGAAATTGAAGGTTTTCTTTTGGCAATTTATCCTGATGAAATAAAAAAAATGAGGCAAAAATTATCTTACATAAAAAAAGCTATGCAGATGCAAACTTCAGGAACAAAAATTATAGGTGCCTATTTGGAAGGACCATTTTTAAATCCAAAAAAATCAGGTGCATTAAAAATCGAGCATTTTCTTTTGCCAGATATTGATAAGTTAAAGCAACTTATTGATGGATATGAAGACATAGTAAAAATAATCACAATAGCTCCAGAACTGCCCAATGCAATCAGGCTAATAGAGACTTGCGCTCAGATGGAAATCATAGTGAGCATGGGACATTCAGATGCTACTTTAAAGGAAGCCTATGAAGGCTTCAGAGCTGGAGCTCGGCTTATTACACATCTGTTCAATGCAATGCGGGGAATTCATCATAGAGAAATAGGAATTGCAGGTTTTGGCTTAATTAATCAGGAGATTTACATTGAAGTCATAGGAGATGGAAGACATTTAAGCGATGAAATTTTGAAATGGATATTTGAAATAAAAAATCCTGATAGAATAATCCTTGTCTCCGATATGGTAAAAGACAGCGGTGATGAGCAAAAAATAAAAGGTGGAGACATGAATTTACACAGGATAAAAGAAAGACTTCTATCATTGAATTTTGATCATGAGAAAATCTATAATGCAGTCTATAAAAATCCGAAGACTTTATTGGGACTTAACTCTCTTTAAGCTTCTCTTCTTCTTCCTGTTCTTGCTTACATTCAATGCATAAATCTGTAACAGGTCTTGCTTTCAGTCTTTTAATAGGGATTTCAGCTCCGCAAGATTCACAAATTCCGTATGTACCGTTTTCAATTTTTTCAATGGCTTTTTCAATTTTTTTCAGAAGTTTTCTTTCTCTGTCCCTTAGCCTCAGTAAAAAACTTCTGTCAATTTCTTGAGATGCGATATCCCCAATCTCAGATAAATTTGAATCAGAGGGAAGATTGGATTTCATAATTCCAGCATCAATAAGAATTTGCTCCTTTTGTTTTAACAAAAGCTTTTTTATTTCCTGTATTGCTTCATTCCTTGATTTATCACTCATGAATCACCCTGCCGTTTTCTTTTTAATTTACTAACTTATCACAAAAAACATTAAACAGTCAAATTTTTTACCCACCCTAAAAATAACGATAGACACTTGTCACTGCGAGCCCCCTGTTGCGAGCGATAGCGTGGCAATCCGCAACATCGTCACTGCGAGCCCCTCGATGTGGCGAAGCAGTCTCTAATAAGGCTTTATTGAAAAATAAAGTAGAGATTGCTTCGCATCCTTCGGATGCTCGCAATGACAGCAAAAAATACTTAATTTTCAAATGGTTATACCAATTTTTGGATTTCTATCTCTATTTTTCGGTCCACCTAAATTGGGCGATTCTTAACCATCATTACGAGCGTTTTTTTTTTTTTCGTCATTGCTAACATTTTTCTCGTCATTGCGAGCGAAGCGAAGCAATCTCGCCGTCATAGTGCTATAGAGCGACAGTGCTACAGAGCGATAGAACTTATTTTAGGAAAAGTTTGCTTCAGCATCCTTGCGGATGCCAAAGCAATGACGCCCTATTTCGTCACTGCGGGATCCCTGTTGTGAGCAACAGCGTTGCAATTACCCATATTGTCACTGCGAGCCACTCAATGTGGCGAAGCAGTCTCTAATTGGTGAATGGTGATTGGTGGATGGTGAATTTTAGATTTTGGATTGTTTGTTATTAGAGTATTTCCTATCATTGTAATCTTTTCCTTTTAATTGGGAAGTACTTTAGTACTGAAGTAGTTTCGTCTTATTTATCCCCCAAAACAAAAAAGAGATCACTTCGGCTTGCTTCGCAAGCCTCGTGATGACGAAAGAGGATGTCATTGCGAGGGTCTTTTTTTATCCGTTATTGCGAGGATGCGTCACTTCCTCGTCATTGCGAGCGTCAGCGAAGCAATCTCTTCTTTTTCCTTTAATAAGGAAAGGGATTGCTTCGCAGTGCTTTGCCCTGCTCGCAATGACAGGAGGAGGTATAAAAAGAGAGATTGCCTCGCCTCACCTTCGGTGAGGCTCACAATGACTGAATAGGGACCCTCGGACTGCTCGCAATGACACCTGAGAAACGCATAACTTAGTTTATAGACTAATTAGATTACCTAAATAAACATTATTTGTTACTTTTAGTAACATATTTTTCAAGGCATTTTTAACAATCCATTGATTTTCAGTGCGTTAGCTTTGGCATCCTTATTGCATTTATATTTTTTCATGGTAAAAATAATTGAGGATATTATGGATTTTCTTAAATCTGTTCCGCCCTTTGAATTTTTAAGTGATGAAGCGATCAATGCAGTTGCAGTAAAGACTTCTATGGACTATTACCCGAAGGGAACTCATATTCTTCTGCAGGATGGTTCTCCAAGTGAATTTCTCTATATTGTTAAAAAAGGAGGAGTTAAGGTTTACAGAAGAGTTGAAAACGAAGAAATTGTAATAGACTACAGAAGCGATGGAGATAGTTTTGGATTTGTATCTTTAATGAGTGGAGACAAATCAAGGGCAAATGTTGTTGCAGTTGATGATACGATTTGTTATTTAATTCCAAAAGAAACTATTCTAAATCTCATGAGCAAATATCCAGAGGTAAGAGATTTTTTCCTAAGATCATTCACTAACATCTATTTAGACAAAGGATACAAAGCTGAGCAATACAAAAGAACATTAACCTATACGGTAGACAAGATTCTTTTTACTACTCCGATTGAAGACATTGCTACTAAGGATGTCATATCTGTTCCAGAAAATACTCCCATCAGGGATGCTGCCAAAATAATGTGTGAAAATTCCATAAGCTCTTTGATTATCATGGACAATCAGGGTATTCCAGTTGGGATTATTACTGACAAAGATTTGAGAAGAAAGGTAGTTGCATCAGGAAGAAATGTTGACGAGCCGATTAAAAACATAATGAGCTATCCAATTATCAAGATAGATGCAAAGGATTTTTGCTTTGAGGCAGTTGTCAAGATGCTTAAATACAATATTCATCATCTATTGGTTATAAAAAATGGTGAAATAGGTGGAATTATAACAAACCATGATATCATGATGCTACAAGGACTTTCACCGCTTACAATTGTGAGAGACTTAGAGATTCAGCAAAATGTAGAGGGATTAATTAATGCTTCTGCTCAAATAAACTTAATTGTCGGCAATCTCCTCTCGCAGGGTGCTAAGGCAAGCAATATAACTCGTATTATTACTGAGATCAATGACAGGATTGTAAGAAAAATTATTCAGTTTGCAGAAAGAGCACTCGGACATCCACCAGTGCCTTACTGCTGGATTGTGCTTGGTTCTGAAGGGAGAAAAGAGCAAACATTTAAAACAGACCAAGACAATGCTCTTATATATGCTGATCCACCTGATAAACAGCAAGAGGAAGTAAAAAAGTATTTTATGGAATTCACGAAATATGTAACAGATAATCTTTTAAAATGTGGATTTCCTCCATGCCCCGGGAATATAATGGCAAGTAATCCCAAATGGTGTCAGCCCTTGAAGATTTGGAAAAAATATTTCTCCCAGTGGATTTACACTCCTAAAGGTGAACATATAAGTCTTTCAAATATATTCTTTGATTTTAGAGCCATTAATGGAGACATTTCCCTTGCTGAAGAACTCAGAGATTATCTTTTGGGAATTGTGAAAGAGCAAAAGGTGTTTTTAGGCTATTTAGCTAATCTTGCGGTCAGAAACAAGCCACCTCTTGGATTTTTTAAAACCTTTGTTGTTGAAAAAAGTGGAGAGCATAAGGATAAGCTCAATTTGAAAATCAAAGGCATTGCACCAATAGTTGATATAGTTAGACTTTTTAGTCTTGAAAAGGGAGTAAGGGAAACATCTACCCTTGAGAGAATTGAAGCCTTGAGACCAAAACACTCTGTGGTTACTGAACATGCCGATGAAATAATTCATGTCTTTGAATTTCTTATGCTTTTAAGAATAAGGCATCAATACGAGCAGGTGCTTCAAGGAAAAATGCCCGATAATTTCATAGACCCAGAGTCTCTCAGCAATCTTGAGAAAAAATTGCTTAAGGAGACATTTCAACTGATATCCAAATTGCAGGACATCCTCATTGAGAGATACAAATTGATGATTATATAGTAATGCTTAAATTTTTTAAGAAACATAAAGAAAAGATAATTATTTCCGAACAATTAATCGCTGATACAGAGTTTGTGGTGGTTGATACAGAACTTACAGGTTTGAATGAATTCAGAGACAACATAATAGCAATAGGTGCTATAAAAATGACAGGGAAGGCAATAAAAATGGGAGAAATATTTTATAGAACAGTGAGTCCGAATACAACTAAATTTAGAAAAGAAAGTATCATGGTTCATGAGATTACTCCATCTGAGTTACAATCATGCCCAAGTATAGAGCCCATTCTAAAGGAATTTTTGTCTTTTTCAAAAAATTCCATATTTGTTGGTCATTGCCTTGATATTGACCTTTCATTTCTGAAAAGAGAGATTAGAAAAACTCTAAACTCAAATTTCGATCCCTTTGGTATAGATACACTACTCATTTATAGATGGTTGATAAAAAAAGGTATTCTCGAGGAAAGTTTTAATCAAAAAAGTTCTCTTGAGGATGTTGCTCTATCTTTACATATTGAAGCTAAGGAATTGCATGACGCCCTTTCAGATGCTTTTATTACAGCTCAAATTTTTCAAAAATTACTTAGCTATCTCTCAGAACTCAAGATTTACAAAGTTGGAGAGCTAATTAACATAGGTTCTAGCAAAGATTTAAATACAAAATTTTCAACCAAAAAAGAAGCTTATCATTTTTAAAGGAGGAAGTTTTATGAGGAAAGGAATTTTAAATTCCGAGGAATTTAAGGAGATTGTGAGGGGTAAAAATGCCATATCAATAATCCTGACTATCCTAGAATTATTAATCTATTTTGGTTTTATTTTGCTAATCGCCTATAATAAAGAATTTTTGAGCCAAAAAATCTACGGACCTGTAACAGTTGGTATTCCAGTGGGCATAGGAGTAATATTGATGAGCTGGGTGCTAACAGGAATTTATGTTCTTTGGTCTAATAAGATTTATGATGAAAAAGTTTCAAAGATGAAAGAGAAAATTGGAGGTGAATTATGACAGAAACTGTACTTGGACAACCAACGTTCACAGGCATAGCATTTTTCTTACTTTTTGTCGCAGCTACTTTATATATAACCTATTGGGCTGCAAGAAGAACAAGAACAACAGCAGAGTTTTATGCAGCAGGAAGAAGCATCACAGGACTGCAGAATGGATTAGCCCTTGCTGGCGATTATATGTCTGCTGCAAGCTTTCTTGGAATTGCCGGGCTTGTCTCATTAAGGGGATATGATGGATTAATTTACGCTGTTGGTTTCCTTGTTGGATGGCCAATCATTACTTTTTTGATTGCAGAGCCTCTCAGAAACTTAGGTAAATACACATTTGCAGATGTTGTTGCATACAGACTAAAGCAAAGACCAATAAGAACAGCTGCAGCTACAGGTGCATTGATTACTGTTTTACTTTATTTAATTGCACAGATGGTTGGTGCCGGTTCCCTGATAAAGCTGATGTTTGGACTGCCCTATGAGATTGCAATAGTTATAGTAGGTACATTGATGATTGCTTATGTTTTATTTGGAGGTATGTTGGCTACGACATGGGTTCAGATTATTAAAGCGGTTTTATTGCTTGGTGGAGCAACTATATTAGTTTTTCTCACACTTTATCAGTTTGGTTTTAATTATTTGGAGATGTTTTCAAATGTAACACAAAAATATGGTGAAAAATTTGTCCAACCAGGAGGATTAATTACAAATCCTATTGATGCGATCTCTCTTGGAATTGCTCTCATGTTTGGAACAGCAGGACTTCCTCATATTTTAATGAGATTTTATACAGTGCCTGATGCAAAGGAAGCAAGAAAATCTGTTTTTTATGCCACCGGTTTCATAGGTTATTTCTATATACTGACCTTTACCATAGGATTTGGCTCAGCAGCTCTTGTTGGACAAGAAATTATCAGTAAAATTGATAAAGGCGGAAATATGGCTGCACCACTTCTTGCTGAAGCATTGGGTGGAGAGATATTCTTAGGATTTTTGGCAGCTGTTGCTTTCGCCACCATTTTAGCTGTTGTTGCTGGCCTTACACTTGCAGGTGCTTCAGCTGTAAGCCATGATATATATGTTGGAGTAATAAAGAGAGGTAGGGCAGATGAGAAACAAGAAGTCAAGGCTGCCAAAATAGCTACCCTTTGTCTTGGATTTCTTGCTATAATTCTTGGAATTCTCTTTAAAGGGCAGAATGTAGCTTTTATGGTTGGGCTGGCATTTGCAGTAGCTGCTTCTGCTAACTTTCCTGCGCTTTTTATGTCAATATTCTGGAAGAAATTTACCACTCAGGGAGCTATATGGAGTATATACACAGGACTGTTTTTGAGTGTTTTTTTAATAATTCTGAGTCCCACAGTTTGGGTTGATATATTAAAAAACTCTCAGCCAATATTTCCTTTAAAAAATCCGGGCATAGTTTCTTTCTTCGGTGCTTTTGTTGCTGGAATTATAGCTTCTTGGCTGACCAAAGAAAAAGAAGCAGAAGAGAAGTTTGAAACAGAAAAAATAAGGTCATATATAGGCATAGGTGCAGAATAGAATGAAAAAAATGTTAAAATTAATAGAAAAAAAGGAGGTAAGCTATGACACAAGGAATTGATGTTTTGCTTAAGGAGCAGAGGGTATTCCCTCCACCAAAGGAAATTTCAGAGAAAGCCTACATTAAAAGCATGCAGCAGTATGAAGAGATGTACAAGCGTTCTGTTGAAGACCCCGAAGGTTTTTGGGCTGAGATTGCTGAGCAGAACATAACATGGTATAAAAAATGGGATAAAGTATTAGATTATGATTTTGAAAAACCCTACATAAAATGGTTCATTGGCGGTAAGCTAAATGCTTCTTACAACTGCCTTGACCGTCACATAAATACTCTCGGCAATAAGGCAGCATTAATATGGGAAGCAGATGATGGAGAGGTAAAAACCTACACTTATTGGCAGCTTTACAGAGAGGTTAACAGATTTGCCAATGTTCTAAAGAAATTGGGAATTAAGAAGGGAGACAGGGTTGCAGTTTATCTTCCAATGATTCCTGAGCTCCCAATAACTCTTCTTGCATGTGCAAGAATAGGAGCAATTCATAGCGTAGTTTTTGCAGGTTTTTCAGCCCAGTCATTGAGAGACAGAATTAATGACTGTGGAGCAAAGCTTCTTATAACTGCCAATCAAGGAGTAAGGGGAGGAAGATTTGTTCAATTGAAAGCAAATGCAGATGTAGCACTGGAAGGTTCTCCATCAGTAGAGAAAGTCATAGTTGTTAAAAGAACTCCTAACTATGTTGACATGGATCCATCAAGGGATTTTTGGTGGCATGACCTCATGAATGACCCTGAGATAAAGAACTATTGTGAACCAGAGGTTATGGATGCTGAAGACCCTCTATTTATACTCTATACATCAGGCTCTACAGGAAAACCAAAAGGAGTGCTACATACAACAGGTGGCTACATGGTTTATACAAATATCACATTTAAATGGGTATTTGATTATAAACCTGAAGAGATTTTCTTCTGCACTGCTGATATAGGATGGGTTACAGGTCATAGCTATATAGTTTATGGACCTTTAAGCGCAGGAGCTACATCTCTAATGTTTGAAGGAGTTCCAACATATCCAAATCCCGGAAGATTTTGGGATATAGTTGACAAACACAGGGTCAATATCTTTTACACAGCTCCAACAGCAATAAGAGCACTAATGAGAGAGGGAGAAAAATGGCCCAATATGTATGACTTATCAAGTCTGAGGATTCTTGGAACAGTCGGAGAACCTATCAATCCAGAGGCATGGATTTGGTATTACAAATATGTTGGAAGAGAGCGTTGCCCAATAGTTGATACATGGTGGCAAACTGAAACAGGCGGATTTATGATAACACCCCTTCCCGGAGCAATGACTCTTAAGCCCGGCTCAGCTTCAAGACCATTTTTCGGTGTTGTACCGAAAGTCGTGAAAGAAGACGGCTCACCTGCGGGAGTCAATGAAGGTGGTTATCTTATAATAGAAAAACCTTGGCCCGGAATGTTAAGAGGAACATGGGGAGACACTGAAAACAAAAGAATAAAGGAAGTCTATTTCTCCCGATTCCCTGGCAAATACTTTACAGGCGATGGAGCAAGGGTAGATGAAGACGGTAATTATTGGCTTATGGGAAGAATTGACGATGTTATTAATGTGTCTGGGCATAGAATTGGAACAGCAGAGGTTGAATCAGCCCTTGTTGCTCATCCTGCTGTTGCAGAAGCAGCGGTCGTCGGATTTCCACATGATATAAAGGGTGAAGGAATTTATGTTTATGTTGTTCTTAAAGAAGGACATGAGCCATCAAAGGAGCTTGAAAAATTACTCGTATCCCACATTAGACAGATGATTGGACCTATAGCTACTCCAGATAAAATTCAGTTTGCAGGAGGACTTCCAAAAACAAGAAGTGGCAAAATCATGAGAAGAATTCTTAGAAAAATAGCTTCTGGTGCAGTTGAGGAACTTGGAGATACCTCCACACTTGCTGATCCTTCTGTCGTTGAAGAACTCGTCTCAGGAAGAAAATAACATCATAAAATTTCAAAAGAAGGGAGAGACTATTCATCTCTCCCTTCTTCCTTTCTCTAATTTTTATCCGCCCATGCAATTAATGTTACAGTTATTTATTTTAGAGCAACATACAGTGTTTTTATCTTAACCCCACTTCATCAACTTTTGAATAAAAAATTTTTAAAATCAATGAGTTATAATTTTTAGATTAGCCTACAAAATTCTCTCGCACTTTCGTAAGTTCTGAAAATCTTATCCCCTACTCCCAATATTCTAAGTATCTTTTTATGTTCCTCCTTAGCTTTGCTCATAATCCTTATTTTCTCCCCCTCTATCTCAAAACCTCCTATCCCTATCTCATAAAATTTGTCCAAACACTTCTTCAGACTGTTTTCTTTGCTCTCCCTTAACCATCCTTTCTCCTTCAACTCATCCATTAGCCTGTTTAACACTGTCTGGGCTACCACACATAAAAATATATGCGTCCTTACTCTCCTGTCTTTATAATGATATATCGGTCTTATCTCTACAAAATCCTTTAACTGCTTGAATGCATCCTCCACTGTCTGTAATTCCTTATACTGCCTCTCTATCTCTTCATCTTCTTCCTTTATTAATGTCGTCTGCAAAATATACTTCCCACACATATCATATGCCTTCTTTATAGCTTCTTGCTTTGCTATTATCTGAAATCTGCCTTCTTCGTATCTGAAATCATAATAAGGAGGTTATAATAAAATTGTGTCTATTGTGCAGATATTTTTTGGATTAGAGGAAAATGGGAACTAAAAAGAATAATAGCACAAAAAAAACAATTTATGGAATAACCTTAAAAAAGGAGGAATGGGAAGTGATAAGGCAGTTTGGGCTTGAAAATTTTATTAAAGAAATTGCAGAGATGCCACCTCAGGAAAGCATTAAAGTTTTAGCTGAGATGCTTTTTAATTTATTGATGAAGAAAGAAAGAGATTTTTTTGTAGAGGCAGACTCTGACAACAAATCAAATGGGTTTTATCAAAGACAGCTCGGATGTATGTTTGGAAATTTAAATTTGTCAGTGCCAAGAGACAGACAGGGAAGATTTCGCTCCGCAGTGCTACCACCTCATTGGAAAAGATTTGACAAAGATTTTGAGGATTTCATCCTAAATCTGATTCTGTAGAGTTATTCTCCATCAAAAATCAAAAGTCTTCCAGAAAAGCATGAATCTTCCATATTCTCCTGAGCAAATAGAGGAGTTAAAAGAGGAGTTATACAGTAAAGCAAAAGAATTAGTAAGCCGAGAACTGCCTTCTGATTGTTTTGCCCTATTTTGTGATGCATATCATACAGAGATGAAGGATGAAAGCAGAAGAATTCGTAAAGCAGTCATCTATACGGTTTTAGGGATAGATATGCAGATGAAGAAAGATTTGTATGGGTATTATGTTTTTATTGGCTCAGAAAACAAAGGAGATTGGCTCAAGATATTTAACAATCTGATTAGCAGGGGATTGAGGAGAGTAATGATAATTGTCTCTGATGATTTTCCAGGGCTTAGTGAGGCTGTAAAGACCTTATTTCCTCAAACTGACCATCAACTTTGCCTTGTTCATATGCAAAGAAATATTTACAAAAATATGTCAAAGGCTGATGCAAGGCAGTTTAGTGAAGAGATTAACAGAATAAAACACATAGGCGATTATGAGGATACTGTCAGGGAATTTGAAGATGTGCTAAAGAGATTTGAAAAGAAATATCCTGCCTATATAAAGATGCTAAATAGCAAGAAGGAGAATTATTTTTGTTACAAGAAATATCCAGAAGAGATAAGAAAGCACATATATACAACGAATGCGGTAGAGAATATAAATAGCAGGCTGGAAGTCTTAAGGGTAAACTCTGGAGGGTATTTTCAATCTGAGAAAACTGCATCAGTGGCTATATATGTGATAGTAGATAAAATAAGAAAAGGCAGATGGAGCAAACCGATGGCTGTATCTCGTGGGGTATTGTATGAACTTCAACAAATGTTTCAGATGAGATTTGCGCATGAGACACAAAATTCTTGACAACTGTCTCTATAACATCAAAATGCACTGGAAATTTATTCTCGTTCAAACATAAACACAACAATACTTGCTTTTTATCGGGCTTCCCATCCCTTGAGTATCCATATCTTGCAAGCCCCAGAGGTCCTTGACCCTCAAAGTATACTGAGGTAATATCATAAAGCAACAACTTTGTCCCTTGTGCTCCTGTCTTATAAAAATCATCTAACACATTATCCATCTTCTCATACAACTTGTCCATTGCCCTGTATATCTCATTTACATGCATATCCTCTTCCCTTAAATCAAACAGTTCCATAAAACCACTTCTTCGTATCCATCCCACTGATGCATACTTACTCCTTGGCTCTATTATCCTGTTAAGCACTACTGCCAAAAGCAAATCTCTTACCTTCTTTGGAAAATGCCTTAACCATCCCAGAAATCCTATCTTCATCATAAATCCTAACAGTAACAGTATATGCCCTACTGAAGTTGCATCCTCAAAAAACTTGTCTTTGTCCACTACAACCTTTTTCTCAGGTGACTTAAGCAGTTGCCTTATTTTGGAAATAAGAGGCTCACCTAAGTGAGTGATATTGGCAATTTTTTCATGCCTAACCTTTTTAGTTTTTTTGTCTCTGTAAGCTTTAGATATTTCGTAGGTTTTGTATTTTTTACCTTTTTTGTTGACCAAGATTCTTTTACGAACATAGTTACCTCCTTTTTTATATTAGTATACAAAAATTAGACAAAAAAGTCAATATTTAAGGGAATAAATAAGCAAAAATAATAAAGTTAGATTAGACTACAAAATTGAATGAAAAAAGATATAACTTATTGAATTATAAAGCTTTTGATATCTTTAAAGGCTGAAAATTGATGAAGTTGGTTTTAGTTGGATTGTGGAGAAAGGGGAGGAAACTTATCGCAAGGCAAAGGCGTGACAAACATTCAAAATGACGCTTTAAAATCGTAAAATTTAGATTATATTAAAGCTACATTAGTCCCAGATTTTTGAGGATTTCTGCAAGTTTTGGCTCTTGTTTTGCATACTCCTTAAGTACTCTCTCAAGCTTCTCCTCCCTTTCCTCAAGCTCTTTATTTTTCCTCAGTGAAGGAGCAAGTGCAGTGCGTCTGTCCCAAAGAACAAAACCAATAACACCAACAGTCTGTGCAATTACTGCAGCAATCAGTACATAAAGCAAATTCTGTAAGCTGTCAATCCTTTGATTAACTGCCTTCAATCCCTCTTCAACCTTTGTCTCAACCCTGATTAATCTGTCCCTATCATCAATTGTAAATGACACTTCTTTGCTGGCATAAATGGGTGTTGATATAAAGAAAATTAAAAATAAAGAAAATATCAATTTTTTCATAACTTTGCCTCCAAATTTTGGGTTCTGTTTTATTTTAACTGATTGAATGAGTTTAAACAAGATGAAAATTCGCTAAAAAAGATAATCACTGTTTACCGCAAACTGAAAAATAGAGTAGTCTTTGAGACTGCTTCAGCATTATGATGAATGCCTCACATAGACAACCTTTTTTAGTCATTACTAATTTCCTCTTTTATTCTTTCGTCATTGCAAGCCTGCCGTTTATTTTTTTTCGTCATTACGAGCCTCATCGTTTATTCTTTCTGTCATTGTATGACAGATATATGGACATTGCGAGAGATTGTATTTCTAAGGCTATACTTTCCTTTTATGAGATTGCTTCGCTTCGCTCGCAATGACGACTTAGTGCGAAAGAAAGGGGAGATTGCTTTGCTTCGCTCGCAATGACCCTCCCTCTGCCATTATGAGGCTTGCAAAACGACTTTTCCCGTCATCACGAGGCTTGCGAATCAACTTTTTCCCGTCATCACGAGGCTTGCAAAGCAAGCCGAAGTGATCTCCTCATTGAAGAAAGGAAAAGGCGAGATTGCTTCGGTCACTGTGTGCCCTCGCAATGACCTACCTCTCGCGTCACTGCGAGCCTCCGAAGGAGGCGAAGCAGTCTCTGCATTGGAAAAAGTGGGAAGGAAAAAGGTGAGGTTGCTTCCTCCTCGCTCAACTCGGAGTCTCATTGACAGGCGAAGGGTTGTCGTTTCTCGCAATGAAGAAAAAAGGGAATAACTCGTAATCACATTAGAATGTAGCATAATTTTAGGTTTTAACTGATTGAATAAGATTAGGCAGAATGAGAAGATGCCAATATTCAAGCCCTGCGACGAAAATTTATCATCTATCAGTAAACCCTGAAAGAGTGAAGTTAACCTGACAGTCGCCGTCAGTGTCTGCTGAAACAGCCTGCGAATAAGTGAGTGTTTGAAGAACCGAAGATGTACATTTTCCATCCAATGAGCTATGTCTACTAATCTGCCCACCGCTTGAGAGAGTGATTGTTGTGCTTGTAATTTCTGCGCCATTTGCTCTATTGTTTCTGCAGACGCCACTTACTGTAAAGTCTCGTGTAGCACCTGTTTGATTCCATACTCTATAAGCTATACAACCACTACCACTATCACCTTCCACCGCCACCACCGCTTCCACCACCAGAGGGATTAATGGTCAATGTAAAGGTCTTGGTTGCGGATGTACATGTATCATCAACAGTGGATGTGACTGTGTATGTGCCTGCTGTGCCTGTATCGGGTGTTCCTAATATTGAATTGCCCGAACAGATAAGACCAGAAGGACAGGATGGACTTACAGAGATACTCCATGAATATGAGTTTTTTCCGCCAGATGCTGTTATGGTTGCTGAATAAGAAGAGCCTTCATAAGCTGAAGGTAAGGTCTGGGTTATTATTGTTAAGGGTTTGGGCCTTACTGGGATAGAGCCAGTATAGTTTACAGGTGTAGAGCCACCAGAATCACTCACCTGTGCACTAAATGTTATCGTCTCTGAACAATTCTGGAGTTCTCCTGTAGATGTTGCACTATAATAGTTGATGGTGCCAGATATGAGGCCTGAGGAATTAAGTGTGAGCCCGTAGTCACTCCATACTGTCCATGTATATGGTGGTTTTCCACCAATAGCCTGAAGGGTGTGTGTATAAAATGAATCCTCTTCTCCCTGTGGCAGACTTTCTGGTGATGTTATCTCAAGGGGTTGTGAACATCCCCGTAGCGATCTTATCTCATCCAGTGAAACATACGCAACAATGTCATCATATTCTTCAGCCCTGGGCATATCAGAAGTAAAATCATCAATGTGAGGTGTGCCAATTTCATATATTGTATTTTCTGTTTGAATGTTATAATTTTCGCCTCCACTTATAATTACAAAGGCTATGTTTGAATGAGGTGTTCCTTTATCATTGACAGTCAAAGTGGTTGCGTTAACTCCACAGATATTTATAGAACTACCTTCAATTTCGTTAGCAGCGATATATCGTAAAGGCTTACCCCATGCATCATAACCTCTTGTGCCAACCTGCTGAAATGCCTGAACAGGTTGATTCGGATTGTAAGTGCCTTCTTCAGGCAAATATCCATTTTTTATTGCATATCCTACTATAGCCTCCTTAGCCTGTTTCACTATCTCCCTACTCTCCTGATATTTTGCTCTCTTGGTCAAAGGTCCAATTAGGGAGGCGCCTAAGCCAATTAGTACGCCTAAGATGACTAATACGATAGCCATCTCAATAAGTGT
This sequence comes from Thermodesulfovibrio hydrogeniphilus, assembly GCF_054657355.1. Taxonomy (NCBI): domain Bacteria; kingdom Pseudomonadati; phylum Nitrospirota; class Thermodesulfovibrionia; order Thermodesulfovibrionales; family Thermodesulfovibrionaceae; genus Thermodesulfovibrio; species Thermodesulfovibrio hydrogeniphilus. The sequence continues at coordinate 861,246 of NZ_BAAHYW010000001.1, read as the reverse complement.
GAGTCCTTTATTTTGCCTTAGCAGTCTCATAAAAATAACCTTTAAAGCAAATCTCTCACTTTTAGCATAACTTCATCGATAAATTCAAATTCTTCATCAAAACCATAATACTCTGCCACTTTACTTTCGTGTTTAAATAATATCACTAATTCAGTTTGTAGGTCAACAAGAACAACTCTTTTTTGCCAACTCCCTTCAGGAAGGGAGTTTATGTCTTCATAGGTGAAAAACTTTCTATCCAAAACTGCTTTCATTTCTGCTCTTTTTTCTGCCTATTTTGAGCGATTTTTTATAAAATTACTGTAAATCTGTCATTGCGAGACTGATCCAAAGTGATGCGTGCCAATACGCTTCTTTGTCAATGCGAGGCATCCGATAGGATGCCGAAGCAATCTAAAAGGCGAGATTGCTTCGCTTCGTTCGCAATGACGAAGGATGGGGACATTGCGAGCCTGCCGACAGGCAGGTGTGGCAATCTCATAAAAAGAAAGTATAGCCTCAGAAATAAAATCTTTCGCAAAGAAAAAAGCTCGAAATGTCAATTGAGAATCGCTCATTTTTTTTCTAATTAATCTACCTGTTGACAATGGAATTTGACGAAATATCATAAATTAATTATAATTTTTTGTATGTTCAAAAAAGCCTCTGATAAAAAAGGTGTTCCACCGGGACTATTAAAAATTGTCAGCTCAAAAAGAAAAATGCCAAGCAAAGTATTCATTTTGGTTTCTGCTTTTGTAATTGTCATTGGAGTGTTGGCAGGATATTTTTTTACAGATTTGGCAGAGAAGAATAAAAAGTTAAAGGTTGCACAGATGCAAGCTCCCGAAATTCACCAAACTTATGAAAAGCCTGCTCAACCTTCTCAAATTTCACCTTTACAGCCTAATTCAAAAAGCGAGGAAAAAAAGTCTGAACAGAAAAAATCTGAATTGGAAAGATCTCCAATCAAAACCCCTACTGATTCAAAGACCACTAAAAGCGAAAAACATGATGAATTGCCTAAAGATTTTTCTTTTCCATATTTTGAAAGTCATATATATTATGCGCAAGAGTATGAGAGAAAAGGAGAATATGAAAAAGCAATTGATGAATACCTAAAATATCTTCAACACAAAAAAGAACCTGATGTTTTAAATAAGTTAGCAATTTTATACATGAAAATAAACAATTTAAATCAAGCAAGTCTTTATATTGAACAGGCTTTAAATATTAAACCAAATGACCTAAGATATTTGACCAATTACGGTGTTATTCTTGCAAAAATGAATAAGCATGACAAAGCATTAGAAATTTTTCAAAAAGTTTTAAATATTGAACCTCAAAATCATACAGCCCTTTATAATCTTGCAATCATCAAAGAAAAACAAGGAGATTTACAGACTGCAAAGGAAATTTACAAAAAGCTTGCCTCCGCAGGAGACCGTGATGCCGAACTCGCCCTTAAAAGATTAGGTGATTGAGAGGGTAAATGTCTTGAGTTTGGGTGGGCGTTTGTGATTGGTAAGGAAAGACAAGCTTGCTTCGTCTCTATCGCTCGTAACAGGAAGCTTGCATTGACGATTGTATATAGCATGTTACCGAAAAATAGAGATAGACATTCGTCACTGCGAGCCCCCTGTTGCGAGCGATAGCGTGGCAATCTGGGGCGAAGCAGTCTCTAATAAGGCTTTATTGAAAAACAAAGTAGAGATTGCTTCGCATCCTTCGGATGCTTGCAATGACAGAAAAAAATACTTAATTTTCAAATGGTTATACCAATTATTGGATTTCTATCGCTATTTTTGGGATGTTAAGGTTTATGCGAAAAGAAATGGCAATTTGGACTATAATAAAAAAATGCGATTTAATCACGGTATTAAAGGAGATTGCATGATGGTGAAGTTTGAAGATTTATTAACCCAGAAGGAGAAAATTCTCATTATAGGACTTGGATATGTTGGTCTTCCTTTGGCAGTGGCAATGTCAAAGCATTTTAAGGTTGTTGGATTTGATAAAAATGCAAAGAGAATTAAAGAATTAAGAGAAGGTATTGATTCAACAGGCGAAGTTAAGGCAAATGAACTTCTATCTTCAAATATAGAGTTCAAAAGCAAACTATCCTCTGATGAAAAATATAAATTTATCATAGTAGCAGTCCCAACTCCTGTGGATAAGCTTAAAAATCCAGACCTATCATTTCTTATTTCCGCCTCTGAGATTGTGGGAAAACATATTGAAAAAGGTGGTGTTGCGGTCTATGAGTCTACAGTTTATCCCGGTGCAACTGAAGAGATATGCTTACCTGTTATAGAAAAAGAAAGCAAAATGAAATGGCAAAAGGATTTTTGGATTGGCTACTCTCCAGAAAGAGTAAATCCGGGTGATAAAATGCATACAATAACCGATGTAGTTAAGATTGTTTCTGGTGATACCCCAGAGACCCTTGAGCTTGTAGCAAATGTTTACGGTAAAGTGATTGACGCAGGAGTTTATAAAGCGCCAGATATAAGAACTGCTGAAGCAGCAAAGGTCATTGAAAATATCCAAAGGGATATAAACATCGCTCTTATGAACGAGCTTGCCATGATTTTCCACAAATTAGGACTTGATACAAAAGAAGTGCTTAAAGCAGCTTCTACAAAATGGAATTTTTTACCCTTTGAGCCAGGACTTGTTGGAGGTCATTGCATTCCTGTAGACCCATATTATTTAGCGCGCAAATCTACAGAAGTTGGACATGTCCCTAAACTCATACTTGCTGGAAGAGGAGTTAATGAGCAAATTCCAATATATATAGCCCATGAAGTTGTCAAAATTCTTATAAAATCTGATAAAAAGATAAAAGGTGCAAAGGCTTTGATACTTGGTGCCACATTCAAAGAAAATGTTCCAGACCTCAGAAATAGCAAAATAATAGAGCTTAGCAAGGAGCTTGAGGACTTTGGCATCAATGTTTATGTCTATGACCCAATAGCAGGCAAGAATAACGAACATAGTCTGAACTTTATAGATAATATTGAAAATTTTGCTTCCTATGACTGTGTGATTGTTGCTGTAAAACACAGTTTCTTTGTGGAAAAGTTTAACCTTCAGTTTTATAAGAGCTTATTAACAAAGCCTTACATTTTGATAGATATCAAAGGAATTTATGATAAACAGGAGGCAGTGAAGCAGGGCTTCATTTACTGGAGGCTATAAAATTATTTTTTACAAACTCTATCTCTTCATCCTTTGATAGAAGTTTGCCCCTTAGTTTTTCCCAAAGAATTGCATCAAAAATTTGCCTGTATTGAGGTCCTGGCGGAATACCGAGTTTTTTTAAGTCTTCTCCAGTTACTATTGGCTTAATATCTTTAAGAGACGTCAGATATTTTGAGAGAATCTTTTTTTGATTTTCGTTGGCAAATATCATCATGAGGATAATAGCTTCAATGTTTAATGGACTTAAAAGCCTGTATATTTCAACTGGATCTTCATTATTTAGCAACTGTAAGGTTTGTTTGGCAAGAAAAATATTATCAAAAATTTGCTTTTTTATATTCTCAGGTGCTGAAATTTTTTTAAGAACATCTTTTCGTTCTTCATTTTTCAGTCTCCAAATCATTGTCATGAGATAAATGATTTCCCTACGGTATTCTTCTTTAAGAAAAAGAAGTTCTATTCCTTGAAGCGTTTCATAGGCACGAGAAATGTCGTTAATGATTAAGCTTTCTTCCAATGAAGGATGAATAATTTTCAAAAGTCCGTATTCTTTAAGTCTTTTTAATGAATTTTGTGGAACTGTCTCTTTTAATAGAAGGACTAATTCATCATAAAGTCTTGTGCCTGTTAATTTTTCAAAAACTCCCATTTTGACTGCCAATTTAATGAGATTTTCAGTATGTTTTGAAATTCTAAATCCCAGTTTTTCAGCAAATCTAACAGCCCTTATAGCCCTTGTTGGGTCTTCTACAAAACTTAAATTATGAAGCACTTTTATTCTTTTTTCCTTAATGTCCCTTTGTCCGCCAAAGAAATCAATCAATAAACCAAAATCCTTTGAATTAAGCTTTACAGCAAGTGCATTTATAGTAAAATCTCTGCGATACAAGTCTTTTTTTATTGATGATGTCTCTACTTTTGGCAAGGCTGCAGGAGACTCATAGTATTCTGTCCTTGCTGTAGCTATATCTATTATTGTTTTTTTACCTTTCACCAGCCGAGAGTCTTCAATAATTATTTTTGCAGTTCCAAATCTTGGATGGGGAGCTACTTTACCTCCTATCCTCTCTGCAAGTTTTTGGGCAAATTTAATTCCATCTCCTTCCACAACTATATCAACATCAGGGCTTGGAATCCTCATGAGAAGGTCACGAACACAACCTCCAACAAGATATGCTCCATAACCAAGCTCATCTGCAAGTTTTCCTGCCTCTTGGAAGATTTGATATACTTCTTCAGGAAAGAACTCTCTTAAAAGACCTGAAACATTTCGTCTTATCTCTTCTTGCAAATTATCTTTTGGCTGAGATAGTTTGGATTTCCTTATAAGTTCCTCGTATAAATTTCTCAAAATATCTGTTCTTGTTATAACTCCAACGACCTTGTTGTCTTTGAGAATTGGAACAAACCTTTGATTGAGCTCTACCATGTTTTTTTCTATTTCAATTATTGGCGTATTTTCTTCAGCTGTATAAGCATCTGTTGTTGCAAAGTCTGCACCCCTTGATTTTTGCAAACCGTGAAAAATTGCCTTTTCAACAACGCCCCTCGTAATAATTCCTATATACTCATCATCTTTTACAACAGGCATAGAATTAATTCCATACTTGGTCATAATTTTTTCAACTTCCTTGATCGGAACATTCCACTGGACTGATATTACAGGAGTAGTCATGAGGTCCTTAGCAACCTTATGAGGCTTTATTTGATTGCGAATATTCTTTAAAAGCTCCTCAATTAAGATTTTTACTGGAATTTCTTTGATCGTTGCACTTCCTGCTGCCCAATGTCCCCCTCCTCCAAAGGCTGTAAGGATCGCTCCAACATCAATCTCTGGAAGGTTACTCCTGCCGATAATTAATAGTTTATCTGCCATCCCTATAATCACAAATAGCGCATCTGTATCAATAACATCCATAATCTTATGGGCAATATGGGATATATCCTGTGACTCTTCCATTGCTGCATGGGCAATACTTATTCTTTTCCCTTCAACAATATGTTCCTCAAGGGAGTTTAATAGAGCATTAAAAAGCAATATTTCTTCCCTTGTAAGCTCCTCTTTCAAAAACTGAGATACAATGTTTAAGTTCGCTCCTCTTTTTAATAAATAGGCTACTGCCTCAACATCTCTTGGAGTAGTTGAAGGAAAAAGAAGACATCCTGTTTCTTCGTATATGCCAAGACAGAGAAGCGTTGCTTCAATTGGTGAAATAGGAATATTTTTTTTACGAAAGATTTCTGTAAAAAGAGATGCAAGAGCTCCGATTTGCTCGGTAATTTCAAAATCAGCTTTTATATCATCATCGCCTGATGGATGATGGTCATAAAGATGAACCTTAACTCCCTGCTTCAAGATTTTTGCAAATTCTCCTATTCTGCTTAAACTTCTTGTGTCAACAACAATAAGGGTTTTAATTTTTTCAATTTCTATTTCTTTGAATTTTTTGATTTCAAATAACTTGAAATTATCAAAAAATAGCTTTACCCTTCTTTCCATAGAACCGGGCAGAACAACAACTGCCTCAGGATAAAGTTTTTTGGCTGACATGCATGATGCTAAAGAATCAAAATCAGCATTTAAGTGAGTAGTAATTACCTGCATTTATTTGTACTTTTCATAAGCTTCTTCAAAGGTTATAAGCTCTCTGCAATCATACAATGTTGATATGGCAGTAGTATAAGTGTGTATATTCATCTCTTCAATTGCGGCAATAGGATTTAAACCACCAACTACTATCATTCCAACTCTATCAATTCCAACAGGAATGTCAAGCAGTGATTGATTTGGTTCGCCAAACATTAGTATGCCTTGAAAACCTCTTTTTTGCATAAGAGAATAAATTTCCTTGACCTTCTCAAGACAAACCAATGGAATTTCTCTAAAGCTTGCTAATACTCTACCTGACTCATGATTTACAGCACTTGCAACATCTGTCATTTTACCTCTGATAAATATTTCAAGTGGGTCTAAAGAAGTTCCGTCATAACTTATAAGTGCACCAAATCTGTAAGGCTTACTGTCTCGTATTTCAAGCACTCCTCCAAATCTTGAAATTACAGGAATTCCATATTTTAAAAATATCGCATTTAAAGTAACACTGCATACTGTGCCTATGCATATATGGTCTTTAGGAACAAGAATGTTTTCACTATCCTGTTCAAGGATAAGTATCCTGTCACTCATAACATAGGGAGAGTAGAAAACTCTTTCCATTGCCTTCAAAGCTTTTTTTATTTTATTTTTTGGAATATAGGTTACATTAAGAATCAGCTTACCAGTCATTGAATGGAGATCAAAATCTGAAAGATAGCTTAAAGTTTCAATTTTATTTATTATAAACCCTACCTTTTCAACAGTACTTGCTGTTTCAAGCTCTTTTATACCTTTTTCAGTAATAATTCTGCCCTCTTTTCCGAAAACCTTTGTGAGTCCACGCTCATCAAGAATTTTAAGATGATATCTCACAGTTCTCTCAGAAAGATTTATTCCGTACATCTTTAGTTTCTTCGCTATCTCCTTTGAGCCGATAATTTTATTTTCCTTTGCAAGAATTTTAAGTATTGACAAAAGAGTCCTGTTCATTGCTCCTCCTTTTTACCTCTATTTTAAAATTATCTCAAAATCGGGCATATAAAATCCAGCTAAAGCTATTGCCCCAAAATAGCGATAGAAATCCAATAATTGGTATAAACATTTGAAAATTAAGTATTTTTTGCTGTCATTACGAGCATCCGAAGGATGCGAAGCAATCTCTCCGTTTGCCTTTTACGTCTCATGTCTTACTTTTTACGAATATTTAGAGATTGCTTCGGGCACTGCGTGCCCTCGCAATGACTTAATGAGGGAGTCTGTCGCAAGCCAAAGGCATTGTGACTTTTCGCAATGAGGAAAAGTATTCACAATGACACTTGAGAATGGCGCAATTTAGGTTATAATAATCTATGCAATTGAGAGAAATTGCATATGAAATTGTAAAGATTCTCACACAGAAAGAAAAAACTCTTGCAGTTGCAGAATCCTGCACAGGAGGATTGATTAGCTCCACTATTACCGATGTGCCTGGTGCAAGTAAAGTTTTTCTTTGTGGACTTGTCACATATGCCACGGAAATGAAAAAAATAATTTTAGGCATTGAGGATAAAGTTTTCTCCTTTGGAGTAATTTCTCCTGAAATGGCAAAAAATATGGCTGAAGCAACTAAAAAAATTACATCCGCAGATTACACAATTGCTACCACAGGCAATCTTGGACCGTCTTCAATGGAAGGAAAGCCTGTAGGACTTGTTTATATTGCAGTTGCAACAGAGAAAGATACCTTTGTGAAAGAGCTAATTTTAAAAGGCGACAGAATTCAAAATAAAAAAGATACAACTGCTGAAGCATTAAAATTTTGTCTGGAGGTAATAAAATGAAAGAAATTCCTGAGGAAGTAAAGCAAGAAATAGAAAGACTTGTTAAGGAAATAAATTATCACAATTACAGATACTATGTTTTAGACAGTCCTGTGATCTCAGATGAAGAATACGATATGATGCTCCGAAGGCTGAGAGAACTTGAGGAAAAATGGGGTTATCTTCTCCCTGACTCTCCAACTCAGAGAGTTGGAGCACCGCCTTCAGAAAAGTTTGAAAAAGTTCCACATCGTGAACCTATGCTTTCATTGGATAATGCTTTCTCCTACGAGGAACTCAGAGAATTTGATGCAAGAGTAAAAAGGCTTCTTGGAACAACCAATGAGATTGAGTATACTGTTGAGCCAAAATATGATGGTTTAGCTGTTGAGCTTTCATATAAAAATGGATTTTTACATAAAGCATCTACAAGGGGGGATGGTTATGTTGGAGAGGATATTACAGCGAATATTAAAACGATTAAATCCATTCCTTTAAGAATTGAGGGAGTTGATGTAATCCCAGAAGAAATTGACATTCGTGGTGAAGTTTATATGAATATTGACGAATTTGAGCGAATAAATAAAGAGAGAATAGAAAAGGGTGAACCTGTTTTTGCAAATCCAAGAAATGCTGCATCGGGCTCTGTGCGTCAACTTGACCCATCTGTAACGGCAAGTAGAAAACTTCACATGGCATGTTATGGATTAGGATATGTAAAGGGAATTGAATTTAAAACACAATATGAAGTAATTGAGTGGCTAAGGCAGGCAAGATTTCCTGTCCCAGTTTTTATAAAAGTTGCAGAAGGAATTGAGGAAGTAATCAAAGCTATAGATGAATTTGCTAAAACAAGAGAAACTCTTCCCTTTGAGACAGATGGAGCAGTTGTTAAAGTAAACAGCTTTGAACTACAGCGAAGACTTGGAACTAAGACAAGAGAACCCCGCTGGGCAATTGCATACAAATATCCAGCCCATCAGGGAATTACAAAGCTTGTTGATGTTTTGGCAAGTGTTGGAAGAACAGGCGTTATAACACCTGTTGCAATTCTTGAGCCTGTGCAGATAGGAGGTGTAACAGTATCAAGGTCAACGCTTCATAACTGGGATGAAGTTGAGAGAAAGGACATCAGAATAGGAGATTATGTGATTGTTGAAAGGGCAGGTGAAGTAATTCCTCATATCATAGGAGTTGTTGTTGACAGAAGAACAGGACAAGAAAAAAAGGTAAAAGCTCCTGAACACTGTCCTGTATGCGGCTCTAAGACTGTAAGGGAAACCGGAGAGGTTGCTGTAAAATGCATTAACTTTAATTGTCCAGCTCAGGTTGAGGAACGAATAAAACATTTTGCATCTCGTAGGGCAATGAATATAGAAGGACTTGGAGATAAAACAGTTGAACTATTGCACAAGCGTGGTCTTATAAAAAGTTTTGTTGACCTTTATAAATTAAAAAAAGAACAGCTCAAAGGACTTCCCGGGTTTGCTGAACTTGCATCAAAAAATCTAATTAATGCAATTGAAAAGAGCAAGAAAACAACACTATCAAGATTTTTATATGCATTGGGAATTAGTCAGGTGGGTGAATATGCTGCGAAGCTTCTTGCACAAAACTTTAAATCCCTTGAAGATTTGTATTATGTGAAGGCAGAAAAATTAACTCAAATCCCACAAATTGGTGAAAAAACAGCTAAGGCTATAGAGCAATTTTTTAATAACGAAGAAAATCTTAAGGCAATTGAGGAGTTAAAGGCTTTAGGACTTCATGTGGAAAATATAGATTATGAAAAGGAAAAGACTTCTCAGCCACTCACTGGTTTAACTTTTGTGATTACAGGAACACTTCCAAAGCCAAGAAATGATGTTAAAGAAATGATAGAGCAGGCTGGCGGAAAGGTCTCTTCTTCTGTTTCAAAACAAACAAACTATCTCATTGTTGGTGAAGAGCCGGGAAGCAAACTTGCAAAAGCCCAAAGTTTAGGTGTCAAGATAATTAGCTATGAAGAACTTTTAAAGATGTTAAGTGTATAATGCCTAATTTTAGCTATTTTAGAAAAGTTTTTTTACCCTTTTATTGCGAATATAGTGAGGCAAAATCATTTGAGATTGCTTCGCTTCGCTCGCAATGACGGAAAGGAGGATAGCCTGTGGCAAGCCGAAGGTGTGGCTATCTCGCAGTGACTGAAAGGAGAGTGCCTCGCAAAGACTTACAAAGGGTCATTGAGAGCCTGCCGAAAGGCAGGCATGGCAATCTCTCGTCCTTTAAGCCCCATCCTGTCATTGCGAGGCATCCGTTAGGATGCCGAAACAATCTCATTCCTTATTGAAAGGAAAAAAGACGAGATTGCTTCGCTTCGCTCGCAATGACAGGGGGAGAGAATACCTCTCAATGACAGAGAAGAAGGTAATGACAAGAAAAGAGCTATTAACGCTGAAGAAGGAAAAGAAACGACTTTTGAAAATCGCATAATACAATAAAAATTTGGAGAGGCTCTTTGTATCATATTAATCTAATCTGGATAGGAAAAACAAAGGCAAAGTTTATAAAAGATGGACTGGAACATTATTTTAAACTTTTAAGTCCCTTTTCAAAAATAAACATTAAGGAACTAAAAGAAGGAGCAGGAAGAGTTGAGAAGGTTATTGAGGAGGAGTCAAAAAATATCCTTAATACAGTGCATGGTGAATTCATCCTGCTTCACAGAGAAGGTATGATGCTTGACTCGTTAGAATTCGCTAAATTAATAAAAGATAAAGCAAATCATCAGTTTGTCATAGGAGGTGTATACGGAGTTAATGAGGAGGTCTGGAAGAAATCATCTTTCAGGCTTTCAATGTCTAAAATGACCTTTACCCATGAAATGAGCAGGCTAATTCTTCTGGAGCAACTATACAGAGCAATGACTATCATTCACAACAGGAAATATCATTATTGATTTTTCTTTTCGTTTTCTTTTTCCTTGTCCTCTTTTCTCTTTAGCATTTCAGCCATTTCTTCAAGCTTTTTCATAACAAGATAATTTATCGTTCCTTCTGGATAAGTTCCATCTGGCTGAAGTTCTCCTGCCTTCATATCAGTTAGAATTTCTAAACCTTCCTCAGCATTCTCAATTGCATAGATGTGAAACTTTCCTTCATCAATTGCTCTTTGAATCTCTTCTTTGAGCATTAGATGCTTGATATTTCTCTTTGGAATAATGACTCCATGGCTTCCGTCAAGTCCACGAATTTTGCATAATTCAAAGAATCCCTCTATTTTTTCATTAATACCACCAACTGGCTGAACCTCGCCCCTCTGATCCATTGAACCTGTTACTGCAAAACTCTGTTTTAAAGGCACACCTGAAATACTGCTTAAAATCGCATAAAGCTCTGCGCATGTTGCGCTGTCGCCTTCTACCATTTCATAAAGCTGTTCAAATGTAAGGGAAGCACTAAGGCTTATTGGTTTATTTATGGCATATTTGCTCCACAGGTAGCTGGATAGAATCATTACCGCCTTTTCATGAATTTTCCCAGACATCTTTGTTTCTCGTTCAATGTTGACAATGCCTGCTTTGCCTAAATATGTCCTTGCAGTTATTCTGGAAGGTTTACCAAAGCTATAATCTCCGAGGTCAAGAACCGCAAGTCCGTTGACTTGTCCGACTTTACTGCCTGAAGTCTCTACTATTAATACATCCTCAAGAATAAGTTCTCGGATTTTCTCTTCAATGCTTGCTGTTCTGTAAACTCTTTGCTCAAGTGCTTTTATTACATCTTCTGCTTCTACTAAATTTTTGCCGTGCTTTTTTGCCCAATAATGCGATTCTCTTATTATGTCTGCAATTATGTTAAATTGGGTTGATAGTTTTTCCTGATGCTCAGCAAGCCTTGAGCCATACTCAATAATTTTTGCCACTGCGGAGCGATAAAATGGAAGAAGTCCCTCTTCTTTCTGACAGAGCGTTATGAATTGGGCATATTTGTTAATATTTTCCTCGTTTCTTGGCATTCTTGTATCAAAGTCTGCCTTTACTTTAAATAACTCCTTAAATTCTTCGTCATAGTTATAGAGTAGATAATAAAGAAAGGGAGTCCCTGTAAGTATTACTTTTACATTTAGAGGAATTGGCTCTGGTCTTAAAGTTGATGTTGTTATTAATCTGTATTGTTCCCAGACATCCTCAATTCTAATCTCTTTCCCTCTTAATGCTCTTTTTAATGCATCGTAGGAAAATAAATTTTTCAAAAGTGCAAGAGCGTCAATGACAATGTATCCACCGTTTGCTCTGTGAAGTGTTCCGGCTTTTATCATAGTAAAATCAGTAGTTGCCATTCCATACTGAATCTTATATTCTATGCTTCCAAAAAGATTAAAGTATGTTGGATTTGATTCATAAACAACAGGTGCTCCTTGAGTATTTGAATTATCAACCAAGATGTTAACACTGTATTTTACAAAGGAAGCTTCCTTTGGAATTTTCATAAAAGGAGGCATAGGTGGTGCTATTTCCTCTGTAATTTTGAAATCTTGAATATTATTTAGGATATCTTCTTTAACAGCGCTAAGATATTGAATAATTTTTTCATTAAAGGAATATTTCTTTTTCAAATCTTCTATTGGTTGGTCAATTACATCAAGGGCAATCTGACGCTCTAATTTGGTAAGCATTTCTTTCACGACTTTATCTGCTTCTCGCACAGCTCTTACAACGTCATCAAGTTTTTCCTGAAGAATTTTACCAAGCTCATCAAGTCTTTTCCTTGTTTCTGGATCAAGTGCCTGAAACTCCTCTTCTGTGAGAGGCTCTCCATCTCTTTTTATTGGAACAATTATTAAACCTGCAAGGGCTTTCCTTATTGCAAAGCCCTTTTTTCGGGCTTCCTCCTCAATAGCAGAAAACCACTCTTTTTGTTTCTGTTGAAAATCCTCTAAGATTTTATTTCTTTGCTTGTCATATTCCTTTGATTCAAAGGCTTTTGGAATTTCTATTTTTAGAGAATTTATGAGGTTTTCCATATCCTGCTGAAATTCCCTTGCTTTTCCAGAGGGCAGGGATACAGCAATTGGAGAGTCAGGTTTTTTAAAGTTGTAGAGGTAACACCAGTCGGGTGGAGTAGGTTCTTTTTTAGCCTTCTCAGAAAGCAAAGTTCTAATTGCACGCATCTTTCCAGTGCCTTGAATACCTAAGGCATATATATTAAAACCCTTTGCATTAAGATTTAAGCCAAAATCAAGAGATGCTATAGCTCTGTCTTGTCCAATAGTGCCTTGAAGAGGTGATATTTCAGCTGTGGTGTTGAAGCTAAATATATTTTCATCGCAACTTTTATAAATATCCTTTGATGTAAGCTTTATCATCCAGCCCTCCTTTTTTTCTATTATTATATCAGATATTTACAGCCTTTGTTTCTACCATTTAAAAAAGATTTATATCTATATTGAGCGATTTTTAGTTAGCCTACCATAGCAAGCCTTCCATCGGGCAGGTTTGCAAACTCATGAAAAGAGATATCGCATGGCTTCGCTCGCAATGATCATTAAGTCCGCAAGGACGCCTTTCTCATTATTGCGAGGCAGATCAGAGGGCTGTCGAAACAATCTATAGAAAGATATGCACTTTTTATAAATTAATGTTTTTAAGGGCGTCTTTTACGAAGGATTTTTTTATTGTTTGAGAGTTTTTTAAGTATGCAACCATTAATGCCCTTGAACATATAAGATTGGCAACTCTTGGAATTCCTTTTGATTTTTTGTAAATAAGTTTTAATGCTCCCTTTTCAAAATTGATTGAGCTGTTTCCTGCTTTTCTGAGTTTGAAATAAATGAAATCTCTCATTTCATCCTTTGTAAGGGGTTGCAAATTAACTCTTAATGTAATTCTTTGATTTATTTGCGAATTTTTCTCGGTTTTTAAAATATTCAAAAAAAAGGGTTGTGCAAGCATAAGAATTTTCAAAAGTTTTTCTCCGTTTTCTTCAAGATTTGAAAGATGTTTAATTTCATTTAAAGTATCCTCAGGTAAGTCCTGAGCCTCATCAATGATTAAAAGTGTAGCTAATTTATTTTCTTGATTCTCACAAAGAGTCTGCTTAATATATTCATAAATCTCTACCTTTGTACTTAATGGTTTGTCAATTTTTAAATCTTTCATTATTACATCCAGAAGTTCTGTTGGTGATATGGCGGGATTGAAAATTAAAATTGGATGAACATTTGCTTCTTTTTCCAGTAAATGTTCAAGAATCTTTTTTACAAGAAGCGTTTTACCTATCCCGGGCTGTCCAGTTACAAGCATCATTGACTCAGATGAGCTAAGCATGTATTTAACAGTATCAATGACTTCTTGATGAATTTCTGTTGGATAAAAAAGTGCTGGTTCTGGATTTATGCTAAATGGATCCTTTTTAAGGTTGAAAAATTCTAAATGTTCCATAACTACATTTGCCCAAGCTTTGATATCAGGTCATAAAGAGGTATAAACAAGCTAATCATAACTAATGCAAAAAACAGTCCCAACACTGCAATCATAACAGGCTCAATTACTTTTCCAAGTCTTGTTGCAAACTCCTGCATTCTTGAAATGTAGTATTGCGACAAGAAGTTTAACTGCTCTTCAAGATTACCAGCGGTTTCTCCAACATCAATCATTCTAATGACCATAGGTGGAAAAATTGGCTCTTTTCTAAAAGAATTAGCTATACCCTCACCTAAAACAATTCTTTCTTTGCTTCTTTCAATAGCCTCTGCCATCAAGATATTTCCCACTGCTTCCTTTGTTCTATCCAATGTTTGGTCAATAGGTACTCCTGCTCCAAAAAGAATTCTCATTTGTTCGCAAAAAATTGCAACTGCTCTGTTATATGAAATGTTTTTAATGATTGGCAATTTAAAACTGAGGATATCCCTTAATCTTTTAAGACGAGGATGCTTTTTTGAGAATTTAAAAGCAAAAAAAATCAATAAAATAAGCACAGGGATTAGATAGTAGTATTTTAATAGAAGCTGTCCTGTGTCTGCGAGTAATCTTGTAATAAAGGGTATTTTTACTCCCATATCTTTCATAGCATTAATCACTTTTGGAAGGACATAAATTATCCAGAAAATCATTGCCAGAAGAGTAAAAGTCGTTGCAAAGGCTGGATAAATAAGAGCTCTCTTTATTGCAGTTTTAAGCTCAAGAATTCTTTTAAAGTGCTCTGCAATGTCTTCAAAGGATTTTTCAAGTCTACCTGTTTCCTCACCAATTCTTACAAGATTGTAAAATATTGGAGGAAAAACATCTTTGTAAGTTGCGAATGCCTCACTCAAAGACATTCCTTTTTCAACCATTTCCTTGATATCTATGATTATACTTTTAAGTGTCTTTTTTTGTAAGTTTTCAGCAATATCAGAAAGAGCAACAGTGATTGGAAGTCCAGCTTTAATCATAACTGAGAGATTTGAGGCTATTTCTACAAGGTCCTCATCCTTTGCTCTTGTTTTTCTGGTAAAAAGCAACAATATTGGAGAGAAGGCAGAAGAAATTCTCATAAAGCTTGTTAAATACAGCTCCCTGATGGTCAAAATTCGGATAGCCTCCGCCTCAGAGTCCGCCTTAATAAATCCGTTAACTGTTTTGCCCTCAGGTGTGAGCCCTCTGTAGAAGAAAAAATAGCTCATCCGACTATCCTTTCAAGCTCCTCTAAAGTTGTCAGTCCTTGAGCTATCTTTTTCAATCCATCAATTTTTATCGGAATCATACCATTTTTCATCGCAGCCATTTGAAGTTCACTTATTGAAGCCTGAGCATATATTAAATCCCTTATTTCATCATTAACAACCAAAAGCTCTCCAACTGCCATTCTTCCAATATAGCCAGAAAAATTACAAAGAGCACAACCTTTGCCGAAAGCTATCTCTCCTATCTCAATGTCATGTTGCTTGAATATTTTTAACTCCCTCTCATTGGGCTCTCTTTTATCCTTACAATAGGGACAAATTTTTCTTACCAGTCTCTGACTAAGCACGCCAAGCAAAGAAGTGCTGAGCATGAACCTGTCTATCCCGAGATCAAAAAGCCTTGCTATACTTGTTACTGCTTCGTTGGTATGAAGTGTACTCAGCACAAGATGTCCAGTAATAGATGCTCTTATTGCAATTTGAGCAGTTTCTTCGTCCCTAATCTCTCCTAAAAGTATGATATCAGGATCATGTCTCATAAAGTTTCTTCCGGCTAATTTAAAATCATAATTTATTCTCTCGTTGACCTGACTTTGCTTTACAAAACTAAGTCTGTACTCAACTGGATCTTCAATTGTTACAACAGCTCTTTTAATTCTTGGAACTTCCCTTAAAAGCGCGTAAAGTGTTGTGCTTTTACCAGAGCCTGTTGGACCAACCACTATGATAATGCCATGTGGTTTTCTTATAAGTTCCTTGAGCACAGCAACAAGCTCTTCTGTGAAACCCAACCTTCTCAAAGAATATGTAAGCTGAGAGCCGCCAAAGAGAATTCTCATTACAACTGACTCTCCTTCAATTGTTGGAATGGTTGACACTCTCACTTCAAAGTTTCTTCCAAAAATGGAATAGACAAATGAGCCATCCTGAGGAAGTCTTTGCTCCGCGATGTCAAGTTTTGAAAGAATTTTTATCCTTGTCACTACTGGACTATGCAATGCTCTATGCAGTGCATAACCATACTGAAGTATTCCATCAACCCTGTACATAACAGATAAAACTCCACTTGTCATCATAATGTGAATATCAGTTGCACCTCTTCTTATACCCTCTGCCAAAATTGCCTCAACAAGGGTTGGAATGAATTCTGCTGGAACTGTTCCAGTATTTAAAACATTTTTATTGACTGTTTCCACTGTTAAATCTGTTGGATTTTCAATAAAGTAATAGGCTTTTTCAATTGTGTCATAGAATCCCTCTTTATCTGTGAGATATGCTTTCACTTTTTTCCTAAAAATGCTTTTCGCTGTATCAATAGCAAATAAGTTTGCTGGATCAATGATTGCAATGGAAACAAACTCTTCGTCTTCCCTTAAGGGCAAAAAACTGGCTCGCAAAACGGTGTCTTTGGAAACTTTCTTTATAAGTGCTTCTGGAATGTTAAAAAGCCTTAAGTCCACATACTCAAATCTCTGCTGAATAGCAAGTATTTCTGCCAGTTCCTGATAGGTTATAAATCCGAGTCTGACAAGGCACTCACCAATCGCCTCACCCGTTAACTTTTGAACATTGAGTCCTATGTAAAGCTCTTCTTGGGTAATTATGTTTTGTGAAACTAAAAGGTCACCAAGTCTCATCTTATTAACCTCGGCTGAATAAGTATAACAAGCTCTGTTTTTGTCTCCCGCTTATCCCTTCCCTGAAATGCGTAACCAATTAAAGGAATATCGCCAAGAATTGGAGTCCTTCTGTCTTCAATTGATTCTTCCTTTTTGATAAGCCCTCCAATTATAACCACCTCGCCATTTTTAACCCTTACAGTTGTGCTTAGTTGCCTTAAATCAGCCCAAGGAAGCTGGATAACATAGTTTTGATTACCAAAAGTTTTTTCATCTATTTTTAATAAATTAGAAATTATAGGTGTTATAGTAAGCAATATTTCTCCATTCTCATCAATGTATGGAACAATACCGATCATTATTCCTGAGAGGAGATTACTTGTCTCAATTGTATAAGAAATAGTAGGAGTATCACCAGTAGTTGTTGTAGTTTCCACTTTTGAGATAAATGATATATTTCTTCCAACTGTAAGAATTGATGTTTGCCCATTCATAATGCTAACTCTTGGATTGGAAAGAGTTCTAAGCTCACCAAAAGTTGACAGAGCCCTAATTAAAATACTGAAATCCTGTGTGCCAGATGTAATATATTCAAAACTTAAATCTGTATAAGGAGAGTTTTGAGGAATTACTTCTCTAAATCTTGAAGTACCCCCGCTTATTCCTGCCCTTACCCACTGCCTCATTGCAGTCCAATCAATTCCGTACTGGAAGTTATCTCCAAGAGTGACTTCAATAACCTTTGCTTCAATCAGTACTTGCCTTGCAAGTGTAGATTTTACTTTTTCAATATATTGGGAAATCTTCTCCATATTTCTCTTTGTTGCTGTTACCATGATTGTGCCTGTCATTCTATTTATTACATAGTTTTCTCTCGCTGGCTGTGAGAGAATAGGTGATATCTGTGGCTGTTGAGCTGAAGTTTGTTGTGTAGGAGTAGTAACTGTTTGGCTTCCTAATATTGATTGAATTGCCTTTTCAATTGCATCCCAGAATTTATAGGCAGTTGAGTCAGACTTTTCAGACTTTGTTATGTTTCCCTTAAGTTGAGTAGATGTACCTCCAGATGTGCCACCAGATGTACCTCCTGAGCTTGCTAAAGAACCAGTTACTCCCCCAAGAATATCTCCTCCTACATCAATGCTGTAGTCTTGCGACAAGGGAAGAAAACCAAGATTAAATATCCGAGTGTCAGTAGCCTTTACTATGAGAAGATTTTTTTCAATTTTGTAGAAATAATCAAGGGTGGAAAATATAGCATCTAAGGCATCAATAAGTTTAACTCTGTTTAAAATAATGGTTACAGGTGTATCTGGATTTACATCTTTTTCAAGAACAAGGTTTAAGCCAGCGTCTTTGCATATTACAAATAAAACATCCCTCAATGGGACTGCCCTTGCGTTTATTGATATTGTTTTTTTGCTTAAAGGAGAGATGTCTTCTGTAGCTATTTTAAATTCTGGTTCTGAGATTTTTATTTGCTCCTTTGGCGTTTCGGGCTCTGGTATTTTCGGAATTTGAACTTCCCTTTTTATATCCATGTAACTGCAACTTGCAACAAATATCAAAGCAAAAATTAATAATGCTCTGGCAATTTTATCCATCGCTCTGCTCCTTTATTGTCCCTTATTTTTATCTTGTCTGGATAAATTTTCAAAACTTTAAAATTATAAAACAATTGCCCCTCTCTTACAATTTCGTCATTGACAATTAAAAATCTATCTTTGCCAGAATAAACTAATTTTATCATTTCGGGAGTGATTTCTCCATAAATTGGAGAGCTCAATTTTTTAGTCTCAACTAAAAATGGATTTTTTATATCATACTTTACAGGTTCTCGTTTTTTTAACACCAGTTCCTCAACTGGAACATTTAAAACAGCATTTTGTTTTAATTCGGGGACTTTTAATTTTAATGCAATAATTGGAAAAGACAGAGAAATTATCGCTACTGCTATGGCTATTGTTTTTAATCTATCTTTCTTCATTTTTCTCGCCCCCATCTCGTCATTACGAGGTATTCCCCTTTGTCGTCATTGCGAGTGCACTCCTTGCGTCATTGCGAGCAAAGCGAAGCAATCTCTGAGATTGCCACGCAGTGGCTTCGCACTGTGCGCAATGAATCGCCCTCTATCCACCCATCAACCCCTTAATGTTTTATCAAACTCTGTTTTGGTAATGAAGCGGTAAAGTCTACTTCATATAAAAGCATCTCCTTATCCTTTTTGATTTTATAACTCTTTATAATCACCACAGGAGTTTGTGTATTTTCCAGCTTTTCTAAAATATCTAAAAATTCCTGAAAATTTATAGTCTGACTTTGAATTTTAATTGTATAGCTTTCCAATGTATCTGATCTTTCGGGATTAAACTCTATTTTCGCATTTTTATATATCCGCTGAAGTTTCTCAATAAGCTCAAGTATTTCAATTTTTGGATTTTCCGATACCTTTATTTCCTGCGATAATTTTTTCATTTCGCTAAAGGCAATACTAAATCTTTTTAGAAGCCTTTCTTTTTTTTCAAGATTGCTGCTTTCCTGTTCAACTGCTTTATGATAGCGATAAGCATAAATATTTATTGATAAAACAAGCATTGTGAGGGAAAAAACAAATAAAACAATTAAGAGAAGCCTTCTTATTTTATCCTCATATGCTCTCATTTTTTTCCAATTTCCAATGTAAACTCACCTTTTTTAACATCCCACGACTCTTTTAAAATTGATAACTCTTTAATTATTTCTGTCTTTATTTCATCAAATATCCTTTCCCTATCAGTCAAATTTTCCACATTCACAAAGCCTGTAATTTTTAAAATAGGATTAGCTTCTATTTTGCATTCAATTTTTTTAATTTCAATATTTTTTTTATCAGAGAATACAGAGGAATAGGCAAGTAAATGCCTTGAATCAGGAATTGAATACTTTTTATTTATAAGTTCAACATACGGTTTTAGTTGATTGTAGAGGCTCATATATTCATTGACAAGTCTATCATTTTGCTTATAAAGCATCTGTATCTCCTTTGATTTATAATCTATATCAGCTTTTTCATCAATCGTAGCTGTAATAAGAAATCCAAGAAAAACAAGCCCTGAGGTCAAAAAACCAGAAAGTAGCATTGCTGCTCTGGTGAGAAATTTCAATTTACTGTAAGATTTTTTGTAGTCTTCAGGTAGAATATTTTTGATTTTCAAATCCTTTTCAAATTTCTTTAACAAAAAGGGAATAAGATAATCTGACTCTACGCCCTTAATCTCTAAAAATTGATAATCAAGGTTGAGCCCCTCAAGGCGAGTTTCTTTTGTACCTAAAATAAAGACAACTTCTGGCTGAATTCTTAGATTCTGAATAGCATAAGCATTGGTCATATTAATCTGTGCAATGTCTTCATCTGTTATATTGGAAGATTCACCTTCAACTGCTCTGTAAAAAATGACTTGTCTGTTTTTTGCAATTAAATAGTGCCTCTTATTTCCTTCAAAAAATAGAAGAACAAAATTATTAGCTTTTTTCTCAATCTCATCGGCAACTTTTGTCAAAATTTCAATTGACGGATATAAAGCTCTTATAATGCATCCTGTAGGAATGAAATAATCAATGATTTTGTAAATATCCTTGTGATTAAAAATTGTGCAGAAAAACTGAGTTCCTGTCTCTGTAATTTCCACTTCGTATGTAAAGGAGAAATCCTGAAAGTCCTGAAATCTTTTTTTTATCTCATTTTTCACCATTGCACTTAAAAATCTTCTGTCCTTTTGTTTTTTGGGAGGAATTTTAATTGGAAGGGAAAAATTGAACAGACTTATATTCTCTATAAATACAGATACATCAATCTCTTTGACTTTATTTGCTTTAAGAATTCTGAAGATTTCATCGGGCAAAGCCTCATAGTATTTGTCACCAATAAGTATTTTTGCCGAATCTAACTCAAAGCTTATAAAAGCTCTTTTAGGCATTTGTATGAATTATAACATAAAATTATTGTTATTACTAAAGCCAAGTCACACTTTATTACTACATTAAAATGTCACATTTTATTTTAAGCTTCTCCTCCAAGGGTGATTAGCTGCAGGTTTATATTTCTTCTTTTCCTTCTGCTCTCTCTGTTCCTCTATATAAGTCCTGAGATTTAAAATCTCTTCTTTCTCTTTAAGTCTCTCTTTTTCTGTCTTATCTAATCCTTTTATTTCTGAATATCCTATACGTTTGCCTTCCCATAATATCTCCATTCTACCGTCTCTAAGTTCACAAACATCTACCCATTTGCCTGCAAGGCTCTTAATTCCCTTTACACGAAGTATCTGATAAACTCCTCCACAGTATCTTAATGTGTTGTCTTTGTTCACTTTTCTTGGATGTTTTATTGAAAAGACAAGGTCAAGGTCTTTTTCTGTAGCCACAGGCATATAAAGACTCTCTACAGAAAGAGTGTATCTACTGTTACTCCATGTAAGAAATTCCTCTTTGAGAAACTTGTTAGCCTCATCATAATCCCTTATACCACTTAATCTCATCTCCTTAATAAGCCTGTCCTGAAAAAATCTAAACTTACGTTCAACTCTTCCTTTTGCCTGCGGAGTATTTGCATTGATTAGTTTAATCCCCAATTCATTTAATGCTCTTGCAATCTGGGTTTCTTTATGTTGTACTTCAACATGATAGTGAAGTCCTCCATGCCTTGTTATCCTAAAGTGAGAGGCTTTATCAGTGTATAAAGCCATAAAGACACCTCTTTGCTCTATATATGCTCTTATTACTGACATATTTGCCCATACTGTCTCAGATGGATGAAATTCAGCATACACAAATCCATCTGCATCATCTATCATTGCTACAAGCCACCATTGCTGCCCAATACCTTCAATCCACCTATGTTGAGATGAATCCATCTGCACAAGCATTCCTGCCTTAGGCATCCTCCTTCTCCTTCGGTATACTTTTCTTTTCTTCTTAGGTTCATGTAACCCTTCCTGTATCAATATCTTTCTTATACTTTCATAGCTTAAGTTAATGTCATGAACATCCTTAAGTTTATCCTTAAAGTGAAGTATGTTGAAATCCCAGTACAAAGACTTTCTCAAGCTTATGATCTCATCCTTGACGGAAGAGTCAATCTTTAGGGCTGTGGGTGGCTCAGGTATTTTCCTTAAAAGCCCCTCAAAACCCTGAAACTTGAACCTCTCCTTTAGCCTTAAAACCTGTCTGTAACTCAACCCTAATATCTCCTGAGCTTGTTTAAGGGTTAAAAAGCCTGATAAGACTTGATTCATTACTTCAAACCTCTTCAATTCTTCCTCCGTAAAAATGTATTTTTTTCTCCATAAAACCTCCTTCCTTTAGATTGCTTGCCTAAAAGAAGGAGGTTAACATATATGTGACATTTCAATTTAGTAAAAACAGATGACATTTTAATATAGTAACCACAATAACATAAAATTATTGACAATTGTCATAGAAAGTGTTTAAAATTTGACATATTGATTGATGGAGGAAGGATGCCGTAGCTGTCAAAATGGGCGCCATGGTGGCTACGGTGTTCCGAGTGGCGCAACCGACCTCCTTAAAGAGTATAAATATTGCTTAAATTAAAACAAAAAACTAAATGGAGCGATTTACAATTGTCATTGCGAGCGTAGCGAAGCAATCTCGCAATGACGGAATTAACAAAGGTTGTATGAAAAATCGCTCAATTTAGAAAAAAAACAAAAAACTAAAAAGGAGGTCAGCTATGAAAGTTTTTAGGTCTCAGAAGGGTTTCACACTTGTAGAGCTTGCCATCGTGCTCGTCATCATCGGAATCATCTTGGGAGCAGTGCTTAAGGGACAGGAGTTGATTTATAATGCAAAAGTTAAAAGAGTTCAAAGTCAAATTAAAGAAGTTGCAGCAGCATTTTATACTTATTATGACAAATATGGATATTATCCCGGTGATGATCCAAATGCTTTATCAAGATGGGCTGGTGCTCCCAATGGTAATGGCAATGGATTAGTCGATGGTGGTTATTGTGATGGTACTGGTGATGAATCTTGCTATCTGTGGAGACATTTAAGATATGCAGGAATAATAAGCGGAGATCCAACAGCAACTACTCCAGCAGTTTTATTGCCCAAACATGCATTTGGTGGTCCTATAGATATGTTTACAGGTACATACACTGTTGGAGGTGTTACACAGAGTGGGCTGTGGGTAACCTTAAGAAACTTAGAAGCAACAGCTGCTGAGGCAATTGATAGAGCAATAGATGATGGAATGTGTACTACTGGTTCAATGGCAAGATATGGTGGTACAGGTTGTAGTGGTGCGTACTATCCAACTTCAGGTTATTTAGAGGTTTGGATTAAATTTTAAAAATTTATAATCTCAGGGGAGGCGATTGCCTCCCTTTTGTTTTAAAATTTGTCTGAAATTTGCTATTGTATTATCAGCATTTAAGGAGGAAACAAGATGCCTGCAACCCTTGAGGAAAGAGTAGCATATCTCGAAGGCAAGGTAGAAGAGCACACCACAGGCTTGCGCGATGTTAAAGAGATGTTTATCCATATAGAGGGTAAATTTTTACTTCTTGAACAAAGGCTTTTTGAGACAAATAAAAGAATAGATAGCCTAAACGATACTCTAACCGCAAGAATAAATAGCCTAAACGATACTCTAACGGCAAGAATAAATAGTCTAAACGATACTCTAACCGCAAGAATAGAGGAAACAAATAAAAGAATAGACAAGTTGTTCTATTTCATCCTTGCTTCTCTTGTAAGCTCTATAGGCTCTTTGATTGGTATTATAATTTCCCTTGTTGTCAAATAATGACCATCATCAAGTAGCAGAAAATCCAAAGGTCAAGTCTTGAATTTTAGCGGATTTATACTTTGGGGAAAATAAGGAAAGGCTATTTTTCATGGGAGGCAAATGCCTCTCTTTTTTTATGTTCCCTCTTGTCAGCTGTAGATATTTGAATTGTTCCTTTGTGCCTCTGACACTTTTTTCAACTAAATTTGCAATTACATTGGATCATTGCAAGGTATTCCATTCCCGTCATTTCGAGCAAAGCGAAGCAATCTCGCCTTTTCTTTTTATTTTCAATGAAAAGATCACTTCGGCTTACTGATGCAAGTCTCGTGATGACCAAAAAAGTTGCATTGTAAGGGTGCCCCTTTACTCGTCATAACGAACTCGCCACGCCTCCGACTCGAGACAGGCTCTGAAGCGAAGCGATTTCTCAGTGCTTTTCATTGAGAGCCATGTAAGCAATCTCGTCTTTCTTTTTCAATAAGTAACGGGATTACTACGCAATGCTCGCAATGAAAGGATGAGACATAAAGAAAAGGGATTGCAAGCCTGCCTTGCAGCAGCCTTGCGATGAAAAAGAGAGATTGTTACATCTTACTTGCTGTCATGCTTAATAATTGCAGGCTAACAAATCTTGTCTATAAAATCGCCTCAAGTTTGGTATTTTAAAAAATGTATTTCAAAAAAGAGATATACAAGCGTTAATGCAAGCTCCCTATTGCGAGCGATAGCGTATCAATTTCTGAGATTGCTTCGTCGCTATCGCACCTCGCAATGACGAAGGAAGGGGTCATTGCGAGCCTGCCGACAGGCAGGTGAAGCAATCTCTGAAAAAGGCTTTATTTAAAAATAAAGACGAGATTGCTTCGGGCACTTCGTGCCCTCGCAATGACCGAAAAAAGACAACACCTCGCAATGAGAGTTAAAAATGTCTATTTTTAAAAGGTTTTTGTAATTTTTTGGATTTCTATCATCATTTTTGGTATTCCGAAAAATAGAGATAGACACTCGTCACTGCGAGCCCCCTGTTGCAAGCGATAGCGTGGCAACCTGGAGCGAAGCAGTCTCTAATAAGGCTTTATTGAAAAACAAAGTAGAGATTGCTTCGCATCCTTTGGGTGCTCGCAATGACAGAAAAAAATACTTAATTTTCAAATGGTTATACCAATTATTGGATTTCTATCGCTATTTTTCGGGGTATTCTAAGGGCTTGACAGAAATTTTAAAAGTGGATAAAATTAGTCTAAAACAAAAAATTCTGGAGGGAGGTATGGATGCTTTATTTTTAAGTAGGCTTCAGTTTGCAGTAACTGCAGCCTTTCACTTTATCTTTGTTCCTTTAACTCTTGGGCTTTCTGTTTTGATTGCATGGATGGAAACAAAGTATGTTAGAACTGGGGATGCTGATTATCTGAGAATGGCTAAGTTTTGGGGAAAGCTTTTTGTGATTAACTTTGCCTTAGGCGTTGTAACCGGTATCACAATGGAGTTTCAGTTTGGTATGAACTGGGCTGAATATTCAAGGTATGTTGGTGATATTTTTGGCTCTCCCCTTGCAATTGAGGCAACGCTTGCATTTTTCCTTGAGTCAACATTTCTTGGAGTTTGGATTTTTGGTTGGAACAGAATTTCTCCTAAGCTTCATGCTCTATCTATATGGCTTGTTGCATTGGCAACAAATCTTTCCGCACTCTGGATTCTCATTGCAAACGGTTGGATGCAAAATCCTGTCGGATATGTTATTAATGCTGGAAGGGCTGAAATGGTTGACTTCTGGGCAGTTGTCACAAATCCCTACGCAATTTATAAGTTTTTCCACACAGTTCTTTCAGGCTGGGTTGTAGCAGGATTCTTTGTTCTTGGCATCTCTGCATATCATCTGCTAAAAGCCAATGAAACAGAATTTTTCAAAAAATCTGCAAAAATAGGTGCTGTATTCGCTTTTGTTAGCTCTATTTTGGTTGCAGGCATTGGTGATTTTCATGCAAAAGAAGTTGCCCATACTCAGCCAACTAAACTTGCAGCAATGGAGTCTTTGTGGGAAACTACAAAAAACGCACCGATGTATCTCCTTCTTGTACCAGACCCTGCTAATGAGAGAAATTCAGTTGAAGCTATAGGAATTCCCTCTTTCTTGAGTATTCTCGCAGGCAAAGAGGAGATAAAAGGGCTTAAGGAATTTCCACCATCTGAAAGACCTCCTGTAACTTTAACTTTCATAAGCTTTAGGCTCATGGTTGGACTTGGGTTTTTGTTCATAATTCTGTCTCTGTGGGCATTAATAAAGATGAAAACAATTGAAAATCAAAAAACTCTTCTTAGGCTTCTTTTGTGGTCAATTCCTCTTCCATACATTGCAGGTCAGCTTGGATGGATTGTTGCTGAAGTTGGCAGACAACCCTGGATTGTGTATGGATTGCTTAAAACAGC
The DNA here is from genome assembly GCF_054657355.1 of Thermodesulfovibrio hydrogeniphilus. NCBI lineage: Bacteria > Pseudomonadati > Nitrospirota > Thermodesulfovibrionia > Thermodesulfovibrionales > Thermodesulfovibrionaceae > Thermodesulfovibrio > Thermodesulfovibrio hydrogeniphilus. The sequence goes on along the minus strand of NZ_BAAHYW010000001.1, from coordinate 835,185 downwards.
AGATGCAGTTTCAAAATCAGTAACCACAGGGCAGGTTCTTGCATCATTTATCGGATTTACTCTTTTTTATGGTGCATTAGGTATCATTGACATATACCTTCTTGCAAAGTTTGCAAGAAAAGGACCTGAGCCAAAGGAGGTGTAAGAATGGAGTTTCAAATAATATGGTTTATTTTATGGGGACTTTTATGGGCAGTTTTCTTTGCCCTTGACGGATTTGATTTTGGTGCTGGTATTCTATATCCATTTATCTCAAAAAATGAGATGGACAAAAAGGCTGTAATCCATGCAATAGGTCCTGTATGGAATGGAAATGAAGTATGGCTTATAACTGCAGGTGGTGCAACATTTGCTGCTTTTCCAACTACTTACGCTTATATGTTCAGCTATCTTTACACTCCGCTTCTTATAATTCTCTTCGCACTAATTCTGAGAGGTGTTGCAGTTGAATTCAGACCAAAGGCTTTGACTGAGGGTCAGAAAAAACTTTGGGATTTTGGAATATTTGTTGGAAGCTTTGTTCCTGCTCTTCTTTTCGGAGTTGCATTCGGAAACATTTTTATGGGACTTCCATTTGATGACTCAGGCTATTATGGAACACTCTTTAAACTTCTCAATCCATATGGGCTTGTTGTAGGACTTCTTTTCCTGTTCACATTCATTGTGCATGGTGGACTTTGGATATCAATAAGAGTACCTAATTCTTTGGCTGAAAGGGCTGTAAAAAATGCAAAGACTTTCTGGTATCTTCAGGCTGTCTGTGCAGTGCTATTCTTAATCCTTACTGCAGTTTATACAAATCTCTATGACAATTTTATAAAATATCCAATTTGGTTCATAGTTTTGGCACTGGCTGTTTTATGTCTTCTATCAACCGGATTCTTCATCATGAAAAACAGAAGGGGCAAAGCTTTTGTCACATCAGCTCTTTTCATAATTACCCTTGTATTCAGTGGAGTTATTGGACTTTATCCAAATCTAATTCCCTCATCTATTGACCCAAAGTACAGTCTTACAATTTTTAACTCTTCCTCAAGCCCATACACTCTTAAGATAATGACAATAGTGGTAATACTTTTTGTTCCAATTGTTCTTTTCTATCAAGCATGGGCATACAAGACTTTTATGTATAAAATAACAGAAGAAGAACTTAAAAAGGAGGAAGGCTATTAAGGGACTGCAGATTACAAGGGAAACAGACTATGCAATTAGAGCTGTGCTTTATCTTTCTAAGAAGGCAAAGGAAAATGCTACAGCCATAGCAGAGGAAATAGCTAAGGAGATGCAAATTCCTATGAGTTTTCTGAGAAAGATTTTGAAAAAACTTGAAAAAGCGGGTTTACTGCAGATTAAAAGAGGAGTATCAGGAGGGATTAAGCTTTTAAAACTTCCTCATGAGATTACTCTTTATGATGTTATAGTTGCTATGGAAAAAGAAATAGCACTTAACAGATGCGTAACAAGCAAGAAAACATGCGGACTTTCTAAATTTTGTCCTGTTCATCCTGTATGGTTTAAGGTTAAGGCAAGACTTATAGAAGCACTTAAGGAGATAAATTTTGCACAGCTTTCAGGGGCTGCCTCATAGGGCAGTCCCTTCAAAAATTTCCATCCATTCTTTGAATGTTTTTACTTTCTCCTCCCCGTATCTTGAAAGGTCTTTTAAAATCTCGTCAACGCTTCTAACTTTTACAGAACCATCTGCTTCCTTAGAAAAAAATTTATCCGCATAGGCAATGATTTTTTCTTCCAAACTTACTGGAAGCATGTCCCTTTGAGGCAGGGGAAGGTTGTTTTTTATTATTTCTTCCTTAGTTATTCCTACACCTGTGTGCCTTTCACATACTAATGCATGTAGGACAAGTCCTTCTCCTTCAAGAAGCTGTCTTCCCAAATATCCATGAGCAATGTAGGGATAACTTCCATGACAGTCAAGCTTTGGTGTATTTGTCATAAAAATTCCAATGTCATGAAGCATTGCAGCTTCATAGATAAAATTTTTGTCAACCTCAAATTTTTCAGCTATCCTAAGAGCTTTCTCTGCAACTGCCTTTGAATGGTTTACAAGAATTTGATATGCCTTTGATTTTGGGTCATAAAATTTTATGATTATTTCCAATGGTTCCATGATTGATATTATAATGTCTGTATGAAAATTATTCAATATAACTCTCCGATCGGAAAGCTTTTTCTCTGGTTTGACGATAATCTTATCCTTTTAAAAATTGAAAAAGCCCAAAATACAAAGAATATCGCTGAAATTAATACATCCTATCCGATAATAAAATCTCTTGACGATTACTTCTTAGGCAAGACAAAAAACATTGAATATCCTTTAACCCTTGACATTATTTCAGAGTTTGACAAAAAAGTTTTAAATCTCGTAAGACAAATTCCCTACGGCTCAACAGTTACATACAAGTTTTTAGCAGAAAAGTTAAATACATCAGCAAGGGCGGTAGGACAGGCGCTAAAAAGAAATCCATATCCTCTCATAATTCCATGCCATCGGGTAATAAAATCCGATGGCTCTATCGGAGGCTTCTCTTTAGGAGTCAATGCTAAAAAATGGCTCCTTGAGCATGAAAAAGCTATCTTATGTAGGCTTCTGTCACATAAAATCTAACCATTCTGTGTGTATTGAAATAATAAGCATTCAAGGCAATTGCATTTTTCATAACCTTAATCCAGATATCTCTTTTATCATAAAACATAGGTAATATCTCATTTGAAAGCTTAAAATATAAATCTTCCGCATCCCTTTTAGGATCAGAGGTCTCCTCCATTGTTCCTATTGCCCATCCTGTATATCCTTCTATCCATCCTTCTATCCACCATCCATCAAGAACACTAAAATTTGGAACACCATTATGGGCTGCTTTCATGCCTGAAGTGCCCGATGCTTCATATGGCTTCAGAGGTGTATTAAGCCATATATCAACACCAGAGACAAGCTTCATAGCAACTTCCATATTATAATTTGGCAGGAAAACTATCTTTACCCTATCTTTAAGCCTCTCCTTAACCTCAAATATCTGCTGGATTAACTTTTTACCACCCTCATCTCGTGGATGAGCTTTTCCAGCATAAATAACTTGTATTCGTCCTTCTCCTATTATTGCAAGCCTTTCAGGGTCAGATATGAGCAAATCTGCTCTTTTATAAGGCGTTGCCCTTCTTGCAAACCCAATTGTAAATGTATCGTAATTAAGATTTGCACCAGTAACTCTGTTAACATAGTCAATTAAAGATCTCTTTGCTATCATATGAGCATCCCATACTTCCTCAGGAGGAATTTTCCATACCCTTACAAACATTTCAGGCTCATTTGCCCAGCCAGGAAGGTATTTATTGAAAAGGTTTTTAAATGGCTCGCAAACCCATGTAAATGAATGAACTCCATTGGTGATAGCATGTATTTCATAACCGGGAAACATTTTTTCTGAGACTTCTTCATGTTTTTTGGATACTCCATTTATATATTCACTTAAATTAAAGCCAAGAAGCGTCATATTAAGCATTCCATCGCCTGCAAGCTTTTTAATTAACCACATAGGAACTGGTTCACCAAGAATCTTTTTAACAAGTTCATAGGGAAATCTGTCATGTCCTGCCTCAACAGGCGTATGAGTTGTAAATACGCAAAGCTCCCTTACTTTTTCTACATTCCATACAAGTTCTTCTGCCCAAACTTCCTCAATAGGTCTTTTAAATTTATTTAGCAATTCAAGAGTAAGCAGACTTGAATGTCCCTCATTCATATGATATTTCTTAATCTCAAAGCCAATGGCTTCAAGCATTCTTACTCCACCAATTCCCAAGATAATCTCTTGCTTTAAACGATACTCTAAATCTCCTCCATATAACCAATGAGTAAGGGGTCTGTATTCTTGAGGATTTTCTGGTATATCAGTATCTAAAAAGATTACTGGCACTTTTCCACCTGTTGTGCTTTCAATAACATAAAGCCAAGCAGTAATAAACAAAGGCTTTCCTTCTATTGTGACAGAAACCTTGAAATCAAGTTTTTTCAGATATTTTTCAATGTCCCACGGGTCTGGATGCTCAATCTGCCTGCCAAAAGGGTCAAGTTCTTGCTTGAAATATCCCATTCTATGAATCAGTGTTACACCTACCATCGGAATTCTTAGGTCTGCAGCAGATTTAAGAGTATCTCCTGCTAAAATACCAAGACCACCGCTGTATGTATGCATTTCTGGTCTAATTCCAATTTCCATTGAAAAATAAGCAATTCTGGGTTCTTTTGTAAATATTTCTATCTCCATATTCCCACCTCTTTAATTTTTTTCAAAAAAATGTCTATAGAAGCTCTTCCTTGCTCTGCCAAATCAAATGAAAAATCATTAACATAAGTTTTAATGTGAGACATTATTACCTTATCATCAAGCTCTTGTGCGTATTTTTTGATAAAGGGCATTACTTCATCAATGTTATTTTTTGAATATTTTATACTTTCTCTTATCATTCTTTCCAATGCTTCTTTGTAAGGCATCTGCTTTCTCATAACAATACATCCAAGCGGAATTGGAGTATTTGTCTCTTTTTTCCAAAACTCACCAAGATCAACAATAAGACTCAAACCAAGTGATTTATAAATAAATCTTCCCTCATGAATCAGCACTCCTATATCAACCTCATCGTTCAAAAGTTTGTCAAAAATTTGGTCATATCTTATGAAATGCAAAGAATATCGCTTTTTGCTAAAAAATTTTTTCCAATAAAACCACATAAGAGCCGAAGCAGTAGTAAGCTTTCCAGGAAGGGCTATTCTGATTTTTGGCAATTGGCTAATTTTTTCTAAATCCTTTGTAACAGCAACTGGTCCAAATTCAGAAATAGCACCACCTGAATTGAGAAAATCATACTTATCTTGAAAATAATAAAAAGCGTGAACTGAAACCTTTGAAATGGGAAGCTTTCCTTTCATGCAAAGATTATTAAGCCTTTCAACATCCTCTATGATAAAGTTAAAACTAAAGTTTCTAAGATTTATTCTGTTGTTAAGCATTGAATAGAAAATAAAAATGTCATTAGGACATGGCGAAATTCCAAAATTGAGCATAAATAATTTTACAGCTATTGAAACATTTGTGTAAACTATGGTAATTTTAAAAATTGAATACTATTTTATTAAGGAGGCATAATCTTGGCAACTACAAGGTCAACGATTAAAAAAAGAAGCAAGTCTGTATTGAAAAGAATCAGGCAAAGTGAAAAAAGAAGGATAAGAAATAAGTCATGGATCACAATGATTAAGACACAGGTGAAAAAAGTAGAAGAAGCGATTTCCAAAAACGAGAAAGACGCAATTCAAAATCTCCTGAAGGATGCAGTAAAAATTATTACAAAAGCAGCATCAAAGGGCATAATTCACAAAAACACAGCCTCAAGAAAAATTTCAAGATTAACAAAGAAAGTTAACCTATATCTTCAGCAGTCAGCAAATTAAATAAATATTAAGAGTAAGGAGGATTGAAGGCTCAGATGCGAATTCTCCTTACTCTTTAAACAAAAAATCCGACGATTAACAATGAAAATATTGTTGTAAGAAAAATCATTTCAATAGATGTTCTCATATCAATCCCAAAGGCTGTTGCAAAAATCATACTAAGAAGCATTGAAGGCATTGCTGCCTCAATCATGCAAACATTAAGAGGTACACCTGATAATCCGAACATTTTACCGCAAATTAAAGCCAACATTGCCGAAACTATGACTTTTATTATAATTGCAGGCAAAAGTAAAACAATTCTCTCAGGCGTGACAATTTTGATTGAAAATCCTACAATAGCGAGCATTAAAGCGATAATATAACCTGAAATAATTCCGACTGTATTAATTAGTTCCATTGGCATGGGGAAATTAAATTCCCTTAATAAAAAGCCTGCCAGAAGTCCCCATATTGGTGGAATTTTTAGAACTGTCTTAAAGGAATCCCAAATCCTTATGCTCTTTGCCTTTCCATACTTCATACAAACAGCAACTGCTACTGTCCATGTAAGTGGAGTACTTCCAAAAAAATCATATGTAAAAGCATAACCCATCCCCTCTGTTCCATATAGCTTTGTCAAAATAGGCAAACCTATGTAAAGCACATTTCCAAAAGAAGAGCATACAATTAAGGCTCCTAAAACTTCTGATTTAATCTCTTTGGTATAAATTTTTCTATAAATAAACCAAGCAAGAAAAACACAGCTCAATATAGTAAGGTTTGCCACAAAAGCAATTTTTAGATGGCTTGTACTGAAAGGCATTGTATAGGTAGTCTTCAAACATACAAATGGAATAATATAGTAAAAAACAAAGGAATTTATTCTGTCACGAAAATAATCAACTTTCTCTACTGAAGCTCCAAAAATCGCAAAAATTATTCTAAGAAAAAAGCCTGATAAAATATATAGGAAAATCTCAAACACTACGAATTAAGTTTTTCAGCAAGTCTCAAGGAGTTTTCAATGCAGTCATTTACACTTACGCCTCTGTATGCATTTCCAGTCAAATATAACCCCTGAAAACTCTTGAGAATCTCCTCAATGCGAAGAAGTTTTTCCTCATGCCCAAGTTCATACTGGGGGATAGCCTTTTCCCATCTGAAAATCTTTATAAATTCAGGCGAGCCTTTAATCATTAATAGATTGCTTAATTCAGAAATCGCTGTATCAACAAGTTTATCATCGGGTAACATAGCGAGTTCTGGAGCTCTCCTTCCTCCTATCATGCTTCTTAATAATACATACCCTTCTGGAGCTCTATTTGGAAAGATGCTTGAGTCAAAAAGTGTTCCAAGAATTTTTCTTTTCTCTCTGTAGGGAATGAGAAAGCCATAAAGATTTGTTCCAAATCCTATCTGCTCTTTTTTAAAACCTAAGGCAACTACGCTAAGGGGTGGATAGGGTATGCTATTTAAAATCTCTGAAAGCTCCTTGTTTAAATCCTTCAGTATATTCGCTGAAACATAGGCAGGACATGCAAGAATAACTTTTTTAGCCTCAAATGTTTCACCATTTTCCAAGTGCACAGTATAGAAGTTGCTGTTTTTTGACAAGCCCACTACTACTTTGCTCCTTATAATTTTTGAGGACAAAACAGACTCAAGAGTATGAATCAACTCACTCATTCCGCTTTTAAAAGACATCAAGGTCGTATCAGGCTGAGCCTGCACTTTGCTCCTTTCTTTTTTAAGTGCGAGCAAGCCTTTTATTAGTCCTCCATATTTTTTCTCAAGCCAGTAAACCTTCGGAAAACAGCTTTTCATACTCATGCGCGAGGGGTCTCCAGCATATATTCCTGTTGACATTGCATCAATGAGTTTTTCGTAAAACTCCCTGCCAACCCTTCTTGATACGAAGGATTCAACTGTCTCGTCAATATCATCTTTTATGGGCGGTATAAAATATTCCCTAATCATTCTCATTCTTCCCTTAATGGAAAGAAGCGGGGAGAGGAAAAACTTAACTGGATTGTCTGGTACTCTGGTTAGTTTACCGTCTATAAGAATATATCTGACCTTTGAGCTTTCGCTTCCTTTTACAGGCGTTAAATTTAGCTCCTTTGCAAGATTCAATGTTGAGGGTTTGGTTGGAAGAAAGCCATTTACCCCTCCTTCGCATAGAAATTCAGATGCATTCTCTGTAATAATTTTGCCTCCTACTCTTTTTTCTGCCTCAATTATTCTTATATCAGCTTTCGGATTTTTTTTAAGTAAAAAATAAGCGAGGGAAAGACCTGAGATTCCTCCTCCGACTATTACTATTTCTGCTGCGCCCATTTAATTATTGCCTCCACCATGTCCTTTATTGTTGATTTTTCTGGAATTATGGAAACTTTGTATCCAGCCTTCTCTATTGCCTTCGCAGTGGTTTTTCCTATTGCTGCAATAGCTACCTCTTTTAGCAGAGCAGTGGCATCATCCTGAAGTATTTCAATCAAATTATTAAAGCTTGAAGGAGATGTAAATGTTGCAACAGTAATCCTGCCTTCCCTAAGAAATCTTTTTAGCCTTTTTCCATGCTCAGTAGGCTTAACAGTCCTGTAAGTAATTGGAGCATCAACTGCAATGCCAATTTTTTGGGCATCCTCAATAAAACCTTTCAAAGCGATATCTGAACGGGGATATAGAATTTTCAGTGATTGATGTGTGGTGGATATTGACTCGTGATTATTAAACTTTGATTTGAAGGATTCAAAAAGTCCTTTTGCACTGAATTCTTCAGCAACTAAATCTGCCTTTATACCATAATTTTTAAGGGTATTTGAAGTTTCTGGACCTATAGCACAAATTTTAATTCCCCTTAAATCCCTTATATCATTGTCATGATAAAGAAATCTTTCAAAAAAGAATTTCACAGCCCGTGGTGATGGGAAAACGATTGCAAAATAATCATTTATCTTTTCAATTGCTTTATCCAAATCCGTAAGATCATCGGGAGGAAGAAAATCTATGGTAGGAAACACAAACAGCTCAGCTCCGAGGTCTTCAAGCTTAAGATATTCAAAAGTCAATCTTCTTGTTATGAGAACTCTATGTCCAAAAAGAGGCTTTTTCTCATACCATCTAATCTTTTCGCGCAAAGACACAACATCTCCAATTACAAGAATTGCTGGTGGAGTAATTTTATGCTCCTTTGCCAATGAAGCAATCTCAGCAATTGTTCCTGTAACAACCTTTTGCTCAGGTCTGGTTCCCCAGCGGATTATTGCAGCTGGAGTATCTTTTTTAAGTCCTTCATCTATAAGTTTGTTTGTGATAGAATCTAAATTTCGCACACACATCAAAAAAATTAGCGTTTCTGCAGCATTTGATGCCCTTATGTGAGTAAAAATTCTCTCTTGTTTTGATAAATCCTCGTTCCCTGTGATTACAGTAAAGGCAGATGCTATTCTTCTATGAGTAACTGGAATTCCAGCATAGGCAGGAACAGCTATTGGAGAAGTTATTCCAGGAATAATCTCAAAATCTATTCCCTCTTCATACAAAACCTCAACCTCCTCGCCACCTCTGCCAAATACAAAAGGGTCTCCGCCTTTTAGTCTGCAGACAACCTTGCCTTCCTTAGCCTTCTCAACAATCACCCTATTTATCTCATCCTGCGTCATTTCATGATGTCCGCCTCTTTTTCCAGCATAAACAAACTCTGCTCCTTCTTTGGAATAGGTGAGAAGTCTTGGATTTATATGAAAATCATACACAATGCAGTCAGCCTGTTGAATTGCTCTGACGCCTTTTAAAGTAATAAGTCCTGCATCACCAGGTCCTGCACCAACAAGAAAAACCTTCCCTTTTCCCATCAAGTCTCTCCTATATTGATTGATAATATCTAAATTTTAACACACTCAGATAGGCATTAAAAAGAAACAATAAAATCATCTTCGGGATAAAAGCATTGTATTGCACTTTATATTCAAAGACAGTAAATGTCCATGCCAGTTGAAAAATGAGAGTCTTTCATTGATTATCAATCCTTTATTGCTTTTATTTTTATGTTGTGATATTATAATGCTAAAAAAAGAGGAGGAAGCCATGAAGAAAACATTAGCTGGAGTATTAACAACATTTTTTGCACTATCTTCATTTACATCCTTTGCATGTGCTCAGGATTTAAAGCCTGTGCAGGTTTTTGAGTCAAAGTGCAGTAAATGCCACAGCATTGACAGACCTAAGTCACAGAAAAAAACAGCAGATGAGTGGAGAAGAACTGTTAAAAGAATGCAGTCAAAGAAGAATGCCAACATTAATGATGCAGAGGCTGAAACTATAATTAAATATCTCTCTGAAAACTACGGTAAATGAATTTATTTTTTACCACTGCGCATGTAGGTATTAAAAAGGGCTTTTCCCAAAAAGAAGTCAAGCCATGCTAATGCAATGTATGGAAGAGTGGAGTATTTTATTATGTCCAAAAAGGCAATTGTGCTGATTTCTATTTGTGCTATGCTGTAATGAATCATTAAAACTGTGCCATAAATTACAATCATTCCATTTAAAACATAGCCATATACTGTAGTTTTTCTGAAACAGAAAAGCAAAGATACAAGAGTCAAGTCAAGAAAAGACAAAAATGTGGCTAAAAAATTGGTGAAGTCAAATTGATATCTCCCTTCGTTATCACTGAGAATCAAAAATGGATGAATTTCGTAATGTCTGATAAGTCCCAAAAAAGCAAGAAAAATCAGAGAGACAATAAGTATAATTTTTTTCATAATTTTCGCCTCTTTCCTAAAATCTCACCGAGTATCCGAGATAGAAAGTAAGAGAAACTGCAATTATATGAAGAATCCACCATCCTAATTTATATCTCATGAAATGCTGAATCATCCCAACCTACCCAAAAGATGCCCTAAAGTGTAAACAACGGATATTCCAATTAAATGAACTATCCACCAACCTGTTCTTAAAAAACTAATTTTCTTTGAAAATCTCTCTCCTTTCATTTTCTTTGCTCCTATCAAATCTTATTCGTTATGATAACACTGATTTATAAAAATTTCAAAGAATTAAAAAAGATTATTTTGATATAATTAAACATGGGCGAAAGGTTAAAAAATTCAAAAAGCCCTTATCTAAGGAAAGCCTCTCAAGACCTTGTTGATTGGCATGACTGGTCAGATGAGGCTTTCAAAAAAGCAAAGCTTGAGGATAAACCAATTCTTCTTTCAATTGGTGCAGTGTGGTGTCATTGGTGTCATGTCATGGCTCACGAATGCTATAGAAATCATAAAATAGCTGAATTTATCAATCAAAATTTCATTCCAATCAAAGTTGACAGAGATGAAAGACCTGATATAGACAGAAGATATCAAGAAGCAGTGCACATACTTGCAGGAACAGGCGGATGGCCACTAACAGTATTTTTGACTCCTGAAGGTCATGCATTCTTCGGAGGGACATATTTTCCTCCAGAGCCAAGATATGGCAAACCAAGCTTTTTAGAGCTCCTTCAAAGGGTTATTGATGTTTACCGTAGCGGAAGGGACAAAATAGAAGGCGCAGCTGAAGAGGTTACAAAATTAATGGAAATACAAAAAAAGCAAGAGTCCACTGAACTACCATCCATAGAATTTATTAATGAAAAAGTTAAACAAATTTTATCAAGCATAGATTTACAAAATGGAGGTTTTGGAAAAAATCCAAAATTTTACTTTGCTCCAACCCTTGAATTTCTCCTTGACTTCAATATCATAAAACCTATGGAAATTATTAATCAATTAATTATTAAAACCCTTGATAAAATGGCAATGGGTGGAGTTTATGACCATCTTCTTGGTGGATTTTTCCGATACTCAACTGATGATAAATGGTTAATCCCTCACTTTGAGAAAATGCTATATGACAATGCCCTTTTGCTTAAGCTATATGCAAAGGCATGGAGAATGTTCAAAAAAGAGCTTTATTTAGAAGTAGTAAATGGAATAGTAAGATACTACAGAGATTATGGAAGTTCTCCTGATGTAGGATTTTTTTCATCGCAGGATGCAGATATTGGAGAGCTTGATGAGGGTGGCTATTATACTTTTACTTACGAAGATATTGAAAAAATACTGACTTCCAATGAATTCAGAATAATCTCTCAATATTTTGGAGTTTCAAAGCATGGAAACTTTCATAATTCAAAAAATGTGCTCTATATTGCAAAAACTCCCGAGGAGATAGCAGAAATTGAGAAAATGTCCTCTCAAGCAGTTAAAGAAATCATAAATTCAGCAAAAGCAAAAATGCTTAAATATAGAGAACAAAGAGAAACTCCCTATATTGACAATACAATATACACTGATTTAAATGGAATGATGATTGAAAGTCTTGCCATCTCAGGCAGACTTCTAAAGAATCCAGAATTAATAGCTATGGCTGAAAGGGCTGTAAGGAGAATTTTTAAAGAAAATTATCGCAATGGAAAGCTTCTTCACAGTCAGGATGTTGAAGGATTTGCAGATGATTATGTCTTTTTTGCAAAGGGACTTTTTGAGTTATATCAGGTTACAGCAAATGAGGAGTATTTGACGGAATCTTTAAATCTTGTTAAAAAGGCATTAGAATTATTCTCAGACAATGGCGGGCTTTTATACGATACTGCTGAAGGAAAAGAGCAAGGCTATCTTAGACTAAGAAGCAAAGTAGTTTTTGACAATCCAGCCCAGTCTTCAAACGGAGTGCTTCCTTATTTGCTTATTTGTTTTTACAATCTTACTGCTGATAAATCTTATATGGATTTATCAATTAAAATGCTTAATGAGCTTGTTCCATACATTGAATCAAATCCTATATTTACGGGTTCTTCCCTCAGGAGTCTCTTTGCATACTCCATAGGAATAAGAAAAATAGAGACAAGGGACTACTTTGAAGAAGCTCTATATGATATTTATCCTTTTGCCATTGTGCTTAAAAAGGATATAGATGGCGTAATCATTTGCCAAAATGAAAGGTGCGAAAAATTTGATGATTATAAATAATTGCCTTAAGAGGTGTGAAAATGAAAGCCTTAATTATTAGTGCAGATAACTTTGAGGATACTGAATTGCTTGTTCCCTTTTATAGGTTAATAGAAGAGGGCATCAAAGTTGATGTTGCATCCATTACAAAGGATAAGATTAAAGGAAAACATGGCTATTTGGTGGAGGTAACAAAAATTGTGGATGATATAAATCCAGATGAATATGAAATATTGATTCTACCCGGAGGGAAAGCTCCTTCTGTACTGAGAGAGGACAAAAAAGTTGTTGAGATAGCTAAATATTTTATGGACAAAAACAAGCCAGTTGCTGCTATATGCCATGGACCTCAAATTTTGATATCAGCAGGAGCAATCAAGGGCAAGCATGCAACATGCTACAGAACAGTCAAACAGGAACTCATTGAAGCAGGAGCAATTTATGAGGACAAAGAGGTTATCGTTGATGGAAATCTTATCACATCCAGACAGCCATCAGACCTGCCATACTTTATTAGAGAGATTGTAAAAAAATTAAAGGAGCATAGAGATGTCTGAGGCAAAAAAAGATAGACTTCCTCCAGGTCAAAGATTAATCAAAGACTTTCCAGCACTTCATTATGGAACAGTTCCGTATATTGACATCAGAAGCTGGAGATTTCAAGTTACTGGATTGGTTTTAAACCCATTAATTCTTACATTTGAAGAATTTCTTAAGCTTGAAAGTTCAGTAATTACTGCTGACTTTCACTGCGTTACTGGTTGGTCAAAGTTTGATATAACTTGGAAAGGTGTAAAATTTAAAATTATTGCTGAATTGGTAAAACCTCTTCCTGAGGCAAAATTTGTAGACATTATTGCTGAAAACGATTATACAACAAGCCTTCTAATTGAAGTTGCAATGGATGACGATGTAATATTTGCCTATGAATGTGAAGGAAAGCCATTGACTCCTGAGCATGGCTATCCTCTTAGGCTTGTTGTTCCTAAAAAATATGCCTACAAGAGTGCCAAGTGGGTAAAGGCAGTAGAGTTTATGAAAGAGGACAGGCTTGGATTTTGGGAACAGAGAGGATACAGCAACTCTGCAGACCCTTGGAAAGAGGAAAGATACGGATAGAGTTTTTTAATCCCTTTTCGCACCTTCAAAATTTGCTCTTGTTTGAATTGTAGCTCTCAGTCTTGCTCCTCTCAAATCAGTGTTTGATAGGTTTGATGCATTCAAATTAACATCTAACAAAGAGGCATTCTTTAGGTCTGCACCTGATAAATTAGCTGCATTTAAATCTGCCTTATCCAATACAGTATTCTGAAGAATAGCATCAGAAAGATTAGCACCTGTCAATGTTACTGCAAAGGCATCAACATCTGTTAAGTCAGCTTTGCTGAAATTTGCAAGAGTAGAATCACTCTGTCTTAACTTTGCTCCACTTAATTTTGCATTTTCAAAATTAGAGTGAAGAAGGTGGGAAGCACTCAGATTTGCTTTTATGAGATTTGCTCCAGAGAAATCAACACCAACAAAGGATGAGAAACTCATATCAGCGTTGACGAGATTTGCGTTTTTCATATTAGCTCCTGCAAAATTTGAACTGCTCAAATCACAGCCTGATAAACCAGCATCTTCAAAGTTGGAAAGAGAAAAATTCGCACTATTAAGTTTGGCACCTGTAAATTTACATCCCTTAAAATTAACAGCGATAAGCTCAGTTCCACTGAGGTCAATGCCTGAAAGGTCATAACCAGAAACATCACCTGTAGTAGATGCCAACTCAATTACTTTAAATTTTGAAATTCTTTGCATTTTATTTAACTCCTTTTTTGAAAATTTAATCATTTCGGATATTTATTTGTCAAGGCAAGCATTAAATCAGAAAATAGAGATAGACACTCGTCACTGCGAGTCCCCTGTTACGAGCGATGGCATGTCAATTATCCACACCGTCACTGCAAGCCAAAGGCGAAGGAGTTTCTTAATTTAGTAAGACGTAAAGCTTAAGAATTGAGAGGAAAAGACGAGATTGCCACGCATCATCCTCTGGTGCTCGCAATTACAGTAAAAATGTCTATTTTTTAAATGGTTTTAATTGTTTTAAGTTTTCTATCGCTATATTTTTTGGAATAATTGAAGCGTCTTTAAGCCCAACTTCATCAATTTTCAGCCTTTAAAAATATCAAAAGCTTTATAATTCAATAAGTTATATCTTTTTTCATTCAATTTTGTAGTCTAACCTAATTTCATTATTTTTGCCTATTTATTCCCTTAAATATTGACTTTTTTGTCTAATTTTTGTATGCTAAATAAAAAAGGAGGTAACTATGTTCGTAAAAGAATCTTGGTCAACAAAAAAAGGTAAAAAATACAAAACCTACGAAATATCTAAAGCTTACAGAGACAAAAAAACTAAAAAGGTTAGGCATGAAAAAATTGCCAATATCACTCACTTAGGTGAGCCTCTTATTTCCAAAATAAGGCAACTGCTTAAGTCACCTGAGAAAAAGGTTGTAGTGGACAAAGACAAGTTTTTTGAGGATGCAACTTCAGTAGGGCATATACTGTTACTGTTAGGATTTATGATGAAGATAGGATTTCTGGGATGGTTAAGGCATTTTCCAAAGAAGGTAAGAGATTTGCTTTTGGCAGTAGTGCTTAACAGGATAATAGAGCCAAGGAGTAAGTATGCATCAGTGGGATGGATACGAAGAAGTGGTTTTATGGAACTGTTTGATTTAAGGGAAGAGGATATGCATGTAAATGAGATATACAGGGCAATGGACAAGTTGTATGAGAAGATGGATAATGTGTTAGATGATTTTTATAAGACGGGAGCACAAGGGACAAAGTTGTTGCTTTATGATATTACCTCAGTATACTTTGAGGGTCAAGGACCTCTGGGGCTTGCAAGATATGGATACTCAAGGGATGGGAAGCCCGATAAAAAGCAAGTATTGTTGTGTTTATGTTTGAACGAGAATAAATTTCCAGTGCATTTTGATGTTATAGAAGGCAACATATCAGATAAGGAGACAGTAAAGGGACTAATAAGTCAGTTAAAGAAGAGATACGACATCAAGGAGGCAGTATTTATAGGAGACAGGGGGATGGTGACATTACAGAATATAGAGTATCTTGAGAGAGAGGGGATAAACTACATATTAGCGATGAGATTTAGGGAAGCAAAGAAAATGGTAGAGCAGAGGGGTATACAGTTAGATATATTTCAGAAGGAGTTGCCAGTGACCATCTATATAAGTGAAGAGGAAGGGGTAAAGAGCAGATATGTACTATGTGGGTCTGAATACAGAGAAAGCCATGACAGGGAGACATTGGAAAGTATACTTAAAAGGGGCAGGGAGGCATTGGAAAAAGTAAGGCAGATGGTAGAAAGAGGAAAGCTAAGAGACAGGGAGAAAATACTGAGGAGGGCGCAGAGGAAACTGACAAAAAGTGGAGCTGAGAATTATTATGATTTCAGATACGAAGAAGGCAGATTTCAGATAATAGCAAAGCAAGAAGCTATAAAGAAGGCATATGATATGTGTGGGAAGTATATTTTGCAGACGACATTAATAAAGGAAGAAGATGAAGAGATAGAGAGGCAGTATAAGGAATTACAGACAGTGGAGGATGCATTCAAGCAGTTAAAGGATTTTGTAGAGATAAGACCGATATATCATTATAAAGACAGGAGAGTAAGGACGCATATATTTTTATGTGTGGTAGCCCAGACAGTGTTAAACAGGCTAATGGATGAGTTGAAGGAGAAAGGATGGTTAAGGGAGAGCAAAGAAAACAGTCTGAAGAAGTGTTTGGACAAATTTTATGAGATAGGGATAGGAGGTTTTGAGATAGAGGGGGAGAAAATAAGGATTATGAGCAAAGCTAAGGAGGAACATAAAAAGATACTTAGAATATTGGGAGTAGGGGATAAGATTTTCAGAACTTACGAAAGTGCGAGAGAATTTTGTAGGCTAATCTAAAAATTATAACTCATTGATTTTAAAATTTTTTTATTCAAAAGTTGATGCAGTGGGGTGTAGGGACATCAGCGAATGCACTTAAGATACAGATATGGACGGCATTAATAGCGATACTGATACTGAAGTATCTGAAAGAGTTATCAACATTTGGATGGTCATTAAGTAATCTAGTTGCATTGTTGAGACTAAACCTATTTACATATAGGAATTTATGGGAATGGATAAATAAACCGACAGAGACACCGCAAATTGAGCCTCAAATAGAACAGTTAAAATTTAGACTTGTTTAATTGGACAGCAAATAAAAAGAAAGGGGGGTAACCTGATTTTGAAAAAGCAAATTTTCTTGTCCAAAAGTCTTATTTTATGCGGATGTTTTTTTTGAGTTTAGATTATTTTGGACAGCAATGATCTTTCTTATACTTTCATAGCTTAAGTTAATGTCATGAACATCCTTAAGTTTATCCTTAAAGTGAAGTATGTTGAAATCCCAGTACAAAGACTTTTTCAAGCTTATGATCTCATCCTTGACGGAAGAGTCAATCTTTAGGGCTGTGGGTGGCTCAGGTATTTTCCTTAAAAGTCCCTCAAAACCCTGAAACTTGAACCTCTCCTTTAGCCTTAAAACCTGTCTGTAACTCAACCCTAATATCTCCTAAGCTTGTTTAAGGGTTAAAAAGCCTAATAAGACTTGATTCATTACTTCAAACCTCTTCAACTCTTCCTCCGTAAAAATGTATTTTTTCTCCATAAAACCTCCTTCCTTTAGATTGCTTGCCTAAAAGAAGGAGGTTAACATATATGTGACATTTCAATTTAGTAAAAACAGATGACATTTTAATATAGTAACCACACATTTCTCTTCCTCCATTTGATTTTTTTGTTTTTTCTTCCCTTATCCTATCATCGTGGGAACTCATTCAGGCTGTCTGAGCCTAATGTTCCGTTCAGGCTTAAGGGAAGGGAGAAGGTGGTGGACAACATTGCGAACGGTCTTTAAGACCTATGACAAATCGTCCTTGCCCACCTTCTTTCTTCCTTTTATTTTAACTTATCCCTGTTTAGTGTCCATATATTTATCATACGATGACGACAAAGGGGGGCAACCTCGCAATGATCCCTCTTTTGTCATCACGAGGCTTGCGAAGCAAGCCGAAGTGATCTCAGGGATTGCTTCGGGACTTCGTCCCTCGCAATGACGAATAAAAAATCTCGCAAAGACGAGGAAGTGGCGCACCCTCGCAATGACGAATAAGAGGGATGACAATCAATAATGTGAATAGGGTGAAGCAAAAATTTACAATATGACTCTGATTTTAAAAATCGCACGATTTTAGTTTGAAAAACTATGATAAAATAGAAATAAATATTCCTCTTTGGAGGTTATTATGCCTGTATTAGAAGAAAGGGTCACCAATCTTGAAAAGGTTCTTGAGGAATTCATCACTAATGTTGGCATTGAGTTCAATAAAGTTTACAATCTCCAGATGCAAAACCAAATTGAATTCAAAGCGTTCAAAGATGAAATGAAAGCATTCAAAGAAGAGATGAAAGCCTTCAAGGATGAGATGAAAGCCTTCAAGGATGAGATGAAAGCCTTCAAGGATGAGATGAAAGCCTTCAGGGATGAGATGAAAGAGGAAAGCAGAAAGAAGAACAAAGAGTGGAGCAATCTTGCCAAAAAGATGGGCACTATTGTGGAAGACCTTATCTCACCAGCCCTTCGTCCAGTGATTTCCAAATACTTTGAATGTGAAGTTAAAATGGAAGGACAGAGAATGCGTAGAAGGAATAATGGCAGAAATTACGAAGTAGATGCTATAGCAGCATGTGAAGACAAGGTATTTATGATTGAAGTCAAATCAACTCCGAGAATTATAGATGTTGACGAGATAAAGGAGAAGGCAAAGAGCTTTTTTGAATTTTTTCCAGAGTATGAGGGAAAGATTCTGATAATAATATTTGGGAGTATAACTTTTCCAGAGGATGTAATACATTATGCAAGTAGAAAAGGTATCTATGTGATGGGCTGGAGAGAGTGGGATTATATGGATATTCTGAATTTTGATGAGATAAAAAACCAGTGAAAAGAGGAGATTGCTTCGCTGACGTTCGCAACAGGGATTGCTTCATCGCTATCGCTCCTCGCAATAACAGAGGTGGTGGGTGCCTCGCAATGACGTTCTCTTTTGTCATCACGAGGCTTGCGAAGCAAGCCGAAGTGATCTCAGGGATTGCCTCGGGTGCTGGCACACCCTCGCAATGATGGAGAAAGGACTGTCGTGAGCCGAAGGCGTGCCGACCTCGCTATGACGAAAAAGGGGGGTCATTGCGAGGCAGACTGAAGGGATGCCGAAGCAATCTCATTCCTTTGAAAGTGAAAAGACGAGATTTCCTCTGGCACTGCGCATCCTCGCAATGACGAGTAAGGAAGACTCTCGCTATGACGAAAAAGGGGCACGCAATGATGAAAAGAATAAACGATGAGGTTTGCACTTACATACTCAAAAAGATTTTATATATTAATAGCTTAATTTATTTAGGAAAAATATCTTAAATTGTATTTGTCAAAAAGGAGTTTTTGAAATTCTTTAATTCGCCTGAAAATGTTCTTTAACAAATCTCTTTCTGTCTTTGATAAATCATGAGGATTAATAAAGTTGTCTGGCTCATTTTCTTGTCTTATCTCTTTAGCTTGAAATTTTAGCCGTAATGTCATCAAAAATTTATGACCTTCTTCCAAATCCTTTGCAAATTCTTCAGTGAAAACAGATAAATCCCTAAGACTTCTTATCCTTTCAAAGGTGTTTGTGGTTCTAATTCCATTTTCCAACGACAACACCCTGATCCCTTGAGTTATTGGGAAAATTCCATATTTCTTTATATCTATTTCGCCCTTATGCTTGCCTTCCTTTTCTGTCTGTAGCTTTCCCAAAAATCCCAGAGGAGGTTTGAATTTTATTGCCTCTGATGCAAGGAATGGCAAAAAATGTTTGGATACTTTAATTTTTTCAAAGATAAACTGCCACAAATCATTTGCAAGGTTCTCATCTCCGTAAACATTCCTGAAGTCAAAAAATATACTTATGCTTAATACATTTTCAGGCTTAGGATTTTCCATCCATTTATTTATCTCTTTAAACCACTCTTTCTTGCTTTTTCTCCAATAGGCATTGCTTATCATAACATTGCCTGGACATGGTGGAAATCCTATCTCAAGTAGATAATCTATGTATTTCTTCGCAAATTTTTCAAAGTAACTTTCAGCTCCAGCATTATCATCAAAAATTAATGCATTGTCCTGATCTGTTTTTAAGCTTTGCTCCCTTCTGCCCTCAGAACCTATCACTAAGAGAACATAAGGGCATGTTGGCTTGCCTAATTCTTCCTCAACAAGCTGAGCAACCTTTATCATGAAGTGATCATTTAGCTCTGCTATATATTTTCCAACATATTCGGGGTCTAACCCTGACAAAACTCCCTCTATGACACTCTCGTTGAAAAGACTATAAAGATAAGCCAACTCTTCAATAGTTTTTGCACTGTTAATTTCTTTGATAAGAAATAAAATATTTTTGCTTTCATGAGAAATAATGATTCTGTCATCAAGAATTCCCCAAATTGCACCAGCGTCTTTCACAACAACTTTTCTAATCCCATGTTTTGCCATTGTAAGAAGGACATTAAAAAGAGGTTCTGAGGCATCCATTGAAATGATTGGAAAAGTCGCAACATCCTTTGCTTTTACTGATTGAGGGTCAAGTTCCTTTGCAAGCACTTTCTTGATGATGTCTCTTTCTGTAATGATACCTATTTCTTCATTTTTTTGAACGAGGCAAAAGGTAGAGTCATGGCTTGCCATTGTCTTTGCTGTCTCTGTAATGTTAAAATTTCCCTGTATCAAAATTGGCTCCTTAATTTTCAAATCCCTTATCCTTACATCAAGCAGCCTTTCAAGATGGAATGTACTTCTTGATGTAGGTGTTTTATGGACTCTACTTGCAAGCTCCTTTGTGAAGTATTTGGTAAAAGTCTCATACTTTGAGAGAAGGTTTCTGAATTTTTCCTTTTTTATTAGAAAAATTTCTGTATTGTCCTCAACAATCCTCGCCGTGGATACAGGCGGCATTTCGCTCATGAGAGATACAAATCCAAATATGTCACCGCTTTTCAGATGGGCAATTAGCTGATTCTTTTTTTCAAGAAATACTTCTCCTTTGAGAATAACATAAAGAAAATCAAGGGGTTTGCTCCCTTCTGTAAAAAGCACCATGCCCTTTGGATAGGTTCTAACTTCTGATTTTGCAATAATACTTTCAATTTCCTCATCAGTAAGACTACTAAATGGATATATTTGCTTCAGAGTTTCCTTTGTCATCATAAATCACAAATATTTTACGGTTAAAATACGAAGCAAGACAAGAGCAATCAGGACGAAAACTGTTGTTGCCTTTGGAAAAATCTTTCTGAATATTTTATATAAAGGCTCAGTAGCCTTTAGGAATAATGCCATTATAGGATTATGTGGGTCCTTTATGAAAAAGGAAAGAATGGCTCGTCCTATGACGAGCCACATAAAGAAAGCAAGAGTATAGTTGATAAAAATTTTTACCGTCATTCCTCAGCACCTGCTTTCACAGCACCCTTTGGATATCTTATATTGTCAACGAATTTCTGCAAGTCCTCTTCCGGTGACTTTGTCAGCCTTGATACAATCAATGCTACTATTATATTTGCAGGAAGTCCAAAAATTCCAGAGGCAACAGTTTTTATTCCAAACCAATCAACTCCGTAAAATCTGCTTCCTATCATGTAGTAGAGTGTCAAGGCAAGTCCCACAAACATGCCTGTTACAGCACCAGCCTTATTCATTCTTTTGTCCCAAATTCCAAGAACAACAGCAGGGAAAAAGGTAGCCGCTGCAAGGGAGAATGCCCATGCAACAAGTTCAACTATAATAGCAAGTTTGAAACTTGCAACGTAAGCACCAATAGCTGCTACAACAAGAAGAAGAGCTTTTCCGATTTTAACTCTCGCAGAGGGTGAAAGATAGGGATTAATCATCTTGTAATAAAGGTCATGGGAAATAGCATTAGAGATGGTAATAAGCAACCCATCAGCAGTGGAAAGAGCTGCTGCAAGACCGCCAGCTGCAATTAGTCCTGCAATGACATAGGGTAGTCCTGCTATTTCAGGGGTGGCAAGAACAACAGCATCAGGTTTAATTATTATCTCTGCGAACTGAATAATTCCATCGCCGTTTAAATCTTTAATTGAAATTAAGCCTACTCCTGCCCATTTTGCAGCCCATGCAGGAAGGGAGCTAAAAGCCTGTCCAACAATATTTGTCAAAACCTCACTCCTTGCAAAGGCAGCATAGGCTGGAGCTGTAAAGTAAAGAAGGAAGATAAAGAACAAAGCCCATGCAGCTGAGCTTCTTGCCTCCCGAACTGTTGGAGTTGTGTAAAATCTCATAAGAACATGGGGAAGTCCTGCTGTTCCAACCATCAGACAGAATGTTAATGCGAGGAAATTAATCATACCCTTTGAATCAGTAGGAGGCTGGACATAAGACTTTGGTGGTTTTGCCATTGCTTGTGCTTCTTTCATCGCGGCAGTCCATTTCTCCTTTGCCTCTTCTGGAGATTTTGGATAAGCCTTGAGAGCTTTTTCAACATCAGCTTTCTTTGGGTCTTCCGCAGGTAATGCTTTTAGCTTTTCTTCAAGTTCTGCTTTGCCTTTTTGCCAGCTTTCTGGTAGTCCCTTAATCTTTGCATTAAGCTCATCTGCCTTGCTCTTCCAGATATTTCTAACTTCTATCTCCTTTAAGTCATTCTTAAGGGCAGATTGTTTTTGTTCAATAGTCTGCAAAGCTTGTCCATACATGATCTGCGGTATTGGAACACCTGTGTGCTTGTATGATATGGCAACAACAGGAATCATGTAAGCAATTATCAGTATTATATACTGGGCAACCTGTGTCCATGTAACTGCTCTCATGCCTCCTAAAAATGAGCAAACAAGAATACCAGCAAGTCCGATAAATACGCCTGCTTCAAAGGGAATTCCGATAAATCTGCTTGTTATTATTCCAACTCCAGTAACCTGAGCAGTCAAATATGTGAATGACACGATGATAGCTGAAATAATACCTATGAATCTTGGAAGCTTGCCTCCATACCTTGCTTCAAGAAAGTCAGGGATTGTGTATTGTCCAAATTTTCTAAGATACGGAGCTATCAGAACCGCAAGAAGAACATAACCCCCAGTCCATCCCATTATATATGCAAGACCATCATAGCCTTGATTGTAAAGGGCTCCAGCCATTCCAATAAATGAAGCTGCACTCATCCAATCTGCAGCCGTAGCCATACCATTGAATACAGCAGGCACTTTTCTTCCTGCCACATAGTACTCTGCTACTACTGATGTTCTTGAGATAATGCCAATTGCCGCATAAACCCCTATCGTTCCAAAGAGAAATGCATAACCAATGTATTTAGGCTCTAATCCCATGCTCTCAGCAATCCAGAGGGTTATTACAAAAAGCACAAATACGCCGGTGTAAATTCCGTATATTTTTCTTAATTGTTTTGTCCAAGCATCCATTGCCATTTTAATCCTCCTCGTGTAATTCATATTTTTTGTCAATTTGATTCATCTTTGAGGAATAGATGATATTAAGAATAACAAAAACAATAAGTGAACCCTGTGCACCCATATAATATCCCAATGGAAAACCTAAGATCAGGATATTATTTAAGCTTCCTGCAATTACTGTAGCACCGTATGAGACAATTGCCCAAATAAAGAGTGTAATCATAATTAATCTCTTATTTTCCATCCAATACGCATTCAAAACTTCCCCTTTAACCATAATACACCTCCTAAAATTGATATGTTTTGTCGTAATGACCAAACATGTATCCGTATACATGCGGTTTTCCAATTTTTTTTAAAAAGTCAAACCAACGGGAGTTAATTGATTGAACGAGCGAGATCTCTCTCTGAAAAATCTGCGCTGTAATAAAGGCATCATACAAAGCATCATGTAGGGATTCAACTTTTATATTAAAAACCTCTGCAATTTCAGCAAGTGTTTTTGCTCCTTTGTGCTTTCTATTGATTAGTCCCCTCTCTATTAGCCAGTTGAAAATAATAAATGTATCAATTGCCTCAGGATTGAAATCAATATTGAGTAATCTTTTTATTGCCCTTTTGAGGAATCTTAAATCAATATCAACAAAATGTCCAACGATTGTTCTACTGTTTATGAATGATAAAAATTCTCTGAGTATATTCTTTATATCAGGACATCTTTCAAGCTCAGATGGAGTTAATTCGTGAATCAAGACAGACTCTTCCTTTGGTTTACACTGTGGATTGATCACCCTGTAGAAAATCTCTCCCATTGATATGCTTTTTTCTCTCATTACAATTGCTCCTATTGAGATTATGGTATCGGTTTTATCATCCAATCCTGTGAGTTCTGTATCAACAACAATAAATTCCCTTTTGTTTATGATTTCAGAGCCTAACTCCTTTTTTCTGAAAAATTTAAACATGTAAGGATAGTAACAAAAAATATGCCAAAATATTGGAAGGTTAAAATAAAGATTTTACTTGAAACGCAAAGATGTGAATGTTACCTTTGGTAATTTTTGCTTGAAAAAAAGGTAACACTTATTTTTTGGTGATGCCCCACTTTTTTCTCTTTTCCCATAACGCTTTTCTGGTTATGCCAAGTATGTCTGCAAGTTCCTGTTCTGTATAAACTGATTGGTATTTGAGGATAAATTCCTTTGTGTATTCTTCAATTGAAAGAAGAGGGATGTCTTGCGGTTTACCAAAAAACTTTTCAGGATTTTGAATGTGTTCTGGAAGATGCTCGGGCATAATTGTGTCTTCTTCAGCAAATATTACAGCCTGCTCAATTACATTTTGAAGCTCCCTGATATTGCCGGGCCACGGATAATTATAAAAACGCTTTAAAGCCTCTGGATGTATTTTTTTAAGGTTTTTCCCCATTCGCAATGCAATTTTTCGCATGAAATGATATGCGAGTAATTCTATGTCTTTGCCTCTTTCCCTAAGCGGTGGTATCTTAAATGTAACCACATTTAATCTGAAAAAAAGATCTTCTCTGAATTTCCCCTTTTTTACCTCATCAAGTAAGTCCTTATTGGTGGCAGAGATAATTCGGACATCAATTTTTTTACTGATTGTGCTACCGAGTGGACGAACTTCTTTATCCTCAAGAACCCTTAACAGCTTTGCTTGAAGAGAAAGGGGCATGTCACCTATTTCATCAAGAAAAACCGTTCCGCCATCAGCTATTTCAATGAGTCCCTTTTTGTCTGAAACAGCTCCAGTGAATGCTCCCTTTTGATAGCCAAAAAGCTCAGATTCAAGAAGATTCTCAGGCAGGTTCGCACAATTTATTGCTACAAAGCTTTTTTTTCTTCTGTAACTTGCCTCATGGATAGCTCTTGCGAAAAGTTCTTTACCTGTTCCAGTTTCTCCCAAGAGAAGAACATTTGTAGGAGTATTGGCTATTTTCTTTATTTTTTCAAGTAAAAGCTTAATCTCTGAAGACTCGCCGATAATTGAGCATATTTCCCCTTCTTTATCATTATAGGAAAACGGACGCTCTTTCTTTTGTTCCCTTTTTGGAATCTTGATTAAGCCCATAAGAGATGCTTTTATTTCCTCATAGACAAAGGGCTTTATTAGGTAATCTTCAGCTTTTAATTTTAAAGCCTTAAGAGCTGTTGTTATTGAAGGATAAGATGTGGTTAAGATCACTTTTGCATCAGGATTGAGACTCTTGATTTTATTTGCCAGCTCAATCCCATCACCATCTGGTAATTCTATTTCAATAATCGCAAAGTCGTGGAAATAGGAAGAGTAAGCATTTAAACCCTGCTCAAAGCTATAAGCACAATCAACAACAAAACCTTCTTTTTGCAGATACTGACTTAATTTTTCTGCCTCATTGCTGTGACTATCAACTATGAGCAATCGCTCACTCATGAGTCGTTTTCAAGTTTTAAAAGAACCTTAACACTGTCATCTTCTACCTTGTGAGTTACAAATCCTAATCTTTCTGCAAGACCTAACATGTATGTATTAATTCGCAGAATATCCATCCATATTCTCTTCACACCTAAATCCCTTGCCACTTCAATTGCATAACTGCATAGTGCTTTTCCAACACCTCTTCCCTGCCATTCATCCTCAACCAAAATAGCCATATCCGCATCAAATCCGTCGGGGTCTCGCCCTATTCTCACATCTCCGATTATTTTTTCTTTATCACCCTCTTTAATCACGCAAACAAATGCTAAGTTTCTATCATAGTCAACTTGACAGAATTTAACGAGATTTTCGTGTCTTACATCTATTGCTCTTTGGAAAAATCTTAGGCTGATAGTTCTTTCAGAGCACCTTCCAAAGAGCTCAGCAAAAAGCACTTCATCCTCTGCTTTTATTGGTCTTAAAATTGCCTTTGTGCCATCCTTTAATTCAACTTCTTTATAAAGATGAATAGGGTATGGGCATATGCTCAGATGCGGTGGGCAAAACTCACCCTTTACAAGGGCTTTTTTCTTAGGCGCGGTTTTATCAAGGATAATGCTGCAGTCAAGGGCAAAAATTTCAGAGTCCGTAATAAATACAGGATTGATGTCAAACTCCTTTATCTGAGGGAAATCTGCTATGAGATAAGAAAATCTTACAACCGTCTCTTCAAGCCTTCGGATAACATTCTCATAATGTGGATATTTTGTGAGATATCTGTAAATCTTCGTCTCTTCCATAAGTCTTTTGGCAAGGGTCTGGTTCAAAGGTGGAAGACCTATTGAGTAGTCTTCCAAAGCCTCCAAAAGATTTCCACCTGTACCAAATAAAATCACCGCTCCAAAGGTTGGGTCTTTTTTTGCTCCCAATGCAATTTCATATCCATAGGTGCTTGCCATAGGTTGGACAATTACAGAAGCAGAGGGATCACCGTTTTCTTCTGCTAATCTTTTTAACCATTTAAATCCTTCAACTGCCTCAAGTTCATCCCTAACATCAAGAATAACTCCACCTTTCTTGAATTTATGTATTATTTTTGGAGTATCTATTTTTAGAACTATCGGATATCCGATCTCAGAAATCGCTTTTTTCAGGTCTTCAATGCTGTCTGCTTTTTTAGTGAGCAAAACAGGAATTCCATAGGCAGATAAAATCTCGGCAGCTTCAAAAAATGTTAGGATTGCTCTATTCTCATTTATTGCACTTTCAATTATATTTTCAACTCTTTCAGTGTCAAATTTTACATCTTGAAGAATTGTTTGTGGTGTCTCAAGAAGGAGTTTTAGGTTAAAATCGTATCTATACATGTACATGAATGTCCTTACAGCCTGTTCAGGAGTAACAAATGTTGGAATTCCATGCTTATTTAAAATCTCTCTTCCCTCATAAACAAGTTCTGCACCCATCCAATTAGTAAGAACTGGTTTATAAGGATTTTCTTTAGCTACTTTAGCAACAATCTCTGCTGTTTCTTCAGGTGATGTGCCCAAAGAAGGTGTCAGCATAACAAGGGCTCCGTCCACATTTTTATCTTTCAGGACAATTCTCAAAGCCTTTTCATAATCTGAAGGTTTGGCATCGGAAACTAAATCTAAAGGGTTTCTTATAAATCTTGTAGGAACTGAACCTTCTAATTCTTTTTTTGTTTCCTCTGAAAAATCAGCAAGTTCTCCTCCAAGTTTTAAAAGGGTATCAACTGCTGTTATTGCAGGAGCACCAGCATTTGTAATTATCGCAAGCCTTTTTCCTCTTGGTCTTCTCTGCTTTGAAAGGGTCTCTGTTATGTAAAATAAATCCAGTGTTTCATCCACCCTTACAGCACCGGATCTTTTAAATGCAGCATCGTAAACCTTATCCTCACCAGCAAGTAGTCCTGAATGGGTAAGGGCAATTTCAAGGGACTCAACGAATTTTCCTGATTTTACGATAATAATTGGCTTTGTAAAGGCAAATGAACGGGCTGATGTCATAAACTTCCTGCCATTTTTTACTGATTGCATGTATATTACTATTGCCCTTGTTGATGGATCTACTCCAAAGAAATCAATAAGGTCAGCACAGTCTATATCTATATCTGAGCCTAAGGAGACAAAATAACTGAGTCCAATATTTTTATCAGCAGCTCTGTCCAAAAGCGCAACAGCCAAAGTTGCACTTTGAACTATTAAAGCAATATTTCCTTTGTTTATCTTTCTCCTGTAAAGGCTTGCATTTATATTCAATCCCGGTCTTATAAAACCAAGTGTATTAGGACCTAAAAGTCGGAATCCATATTTTCTGTGTATTTTTTCAATTTTTTCCTCCAACTGCATTGCATCTTTAACTCTTGTTCTAAAATCTGGGCAGAAAAGGATAACTCCTTTTACACCTTTTTGTCCGCATTCATCAAGAACATCAATAACATTTGAGCCGCAGTCTGTTGATACTATGGCAAGGTCTATCTCCTTTGAAATATCACTTAAAGATTTGTAAGCCTCTACTCCTTGAACAGAGTCATACTTTGAATTAACAGGATAAACGATACCTCTGTAACCTTCACCTATAAGATTTCTGAATACTGTATATCCTATTGTGCCAGGTTTGTCTTCTGCACCAATAACCGCAATCCTTCTGGGATTAAAAAAATACTCAAGATTATATATTGACATTGTCTTCCCCCTCTAAAATACGTCCTGCACTTACAACAGAGTCCTGCTCAGACAAGTCTATGAGCTTTACTCCCATTGTATTTCTGCCTCGCAACGGAATATTTGAAACTTTTAATCTTATCATTTTGCTACTGCTACAAAGAATGATTTCATCATCCTCTTTAACCTGCATAGAAGCAACGACTGAGCCTGTTTTCTCGTTAACCTTCATATTGATAACACCTACTCCAGCTCTTCTCTGAAGAGGATATTCCTCAATAGGCGTTCTTTTACCAATTCCTTTTGCTGAAATTGTAAAGACAAAAGAGCCCTCTGTAACAATATCTCCTGATACTACCTCGTCATCTTTTGAAAGCCTTATTCCAATTACACCCCTTGCAGAGCGACCCATTGCTCTCACATCTCTTTCATCAAATCGTATGGACATACCTTCCTTTGTTGCAATAATGAGCTGATTCTCTCCGCTGGTTTTCACTACAGATATGAGTTCATCACCGTATTCAAGGTCAATAGCAATTACTCCTCGGCTTCGGATATTTCTAAATTCTTCAAGGGATGTTTTCTTAACAAGACCCTTTTTGGTAAACATTGTAAGGAATCCCTCTTCAAGGTCTTTGCATACAAGGGCTGTTGTAATCTTTTCTCCCTCCTGAAGGGGCAAAATATTGACAATTGCCTTTCCTTTTGTGACTCGTCCTGCCTCAGGAATCTGATGAACCTTAAGACAATAGACTCTTCCAAGATTACTGAAAAACATTATGTGGTTATGGGTGGAACCAATAATTACAGCATCAAGATAGTCATCGGATAGCGTTTCCATTGGAGTAAGACCTTTTCCACCTCTTTTTTGGGCTCTATAATCATTGAGGGAAGTTCTTTTAATATAGCCAAGATGGGTAAGAGTTATCACCATGTCTTCCTCAGCAATAAGGTCTTCAACATCAAGTTGCTTTGTCTCAGTTACAATCTCACTTCTTCTTTCATCGCCGTATTTTTCTTTGATTTCAATTAGTTCATCCCTGATTATGCTCTTTACCAGTTCTTCGCTTTCAAGGATGGCTTTTAACCTTTCAATTTCCTTAAGAAGTTCTTCGTAATCCTGAATTATCTTTTCTCTTTCCAATCCAGTAAGTCTTTGAAGTTTCATATCAAGGATTGCCTGAGCCTGAATCTGAGTGAGAGGAAACCTTTCCATAATTCTCGTTCTTGCTTCCTCTGGATTTTGGGAGCTTCTAATAATTGATATTACCTCATCAAGATTTTCCACAGCTATTTTAAGTCCAAGTAATATATGAGCCTGATGCTCTGCTTTTCTTAAATCAAAGGCTGTTCGCTTAAGGACAACATCTTTTCTGTGCTTTAAAAATTCTTGGAGGGTTTCTTTCAGATTTAAAATCTTAGGCTGTCCATCAACAATTGCAAGCATTATGGCACCAAATGTTGTCTCCATCTGTGTATGTTTGTAGAGATTGTTAAGAATAACCTGAGGCATCTCCCCCCTCTTTATTTCAAGGACAACCCTGATACCTTCCCTGTTTGACTCATCCCTTATTTCTGTAATTCCCTCAATCTTTTTTTCCTTGACAAGCTCTGCAATCTTTTCTATAAGCCTTGCTTTATTAACCTGATAAGGGATTTCTGTAATGACTATCCTTTCTTTGACAGCTTTTCCTTCTGGCTCTATCTCAAACAGAGGAACTTCCTTTGCCTTTTTACCCTTTGCTTCTCTTTCAATTTTTGCCTTTGCCCTTAATTTAATAGCTCCTTTTCCTGTAAGATAAAGGTCTTTTATACCCTCTGTCCCATAAATAATTCCACCAGTTGGAAAATCAGGTCCCTTAATAGCCTGCATTAAATCTTCTACAGTAACTTCAGGATTTTCAAGGAGCATCAGCAAAGCATCAACTGTTTCGTTTAAGTTGTGAGGTGGAATGTTTGTTGCCATTCCAACTGCGATACCAGAGGAGCCATTAATCAAAAGATTTGGAATTCTTGTTGGTAAAACAAGTGGTTCTTCTGTTGTGCCATCAAAGTTTGGAACAAAGGGAACTGTTTCTTTATCAATATCCTGAAGCAATTCTTCAGCTATTTTTGTAAGCCTTGCTTCTGTATAACGGTATGCTGCAGGAGGGTCTCCGTCAATTGAGCCAAAATTTCCCTGACCGTCAATCAAGGGATATCGCATATTAAAATCTTGGGCAAGTCTCACCAAAGCATCGTATACAGCTTGATCTCCGTGGGGATGATATTTTTTAAGGACTTCTCCTACTACACCAGCGCACTTTGAATACTTCTTGCCTGCAAGAAGTCCCTCACGAAACATTGCATAAAGAATACGCCTTTGCACAGGCTTTAATCCATCTCTAACATCTGGAAGAGCTCTACCTATGATTACGCTCATCGCATAATCAAGGTAGCTAACCTTCATCTCTTCTTCAATGTTTACCCTGACAATATTTGACATCTTTTACCTCTATATTTCTATCATAGCAAGCACCCGAAGGGTGCATGGCAAATCATTCAGATGCTTTAAAAAATCAAGAGATTTGCAAAGACGAGAGTTTATTGATTTTGATTTGCTAATCATCAAAACTTTACTTACAAGAACTACATGAAGAAGACTTACAAGAAGAACAACCTGAATTACCTTTTTGAACACCCTTCATTGCAAAGGCTGAAAATTTTTTTGATATGTCCGTTGAATTGCATTTTGGACAAGTAACTGTTTTGTTGCCAAATACAAGGACTTCAAAATTTTCACCGCAATTTTTGCATACATATTCATAAATAGGCATCTTATCACCCCTTTATCTTTTTGTATAGGCTTTTTTATTATATCATAGCTTGCCTTATACCTAAAAATTCTTTTAAAGTAAATATTAGTCATAGCTATCAACACAGGAGGAATTGAATGATTAAGATTTTGCGTGAAAATGCCAAGTATTTCTATTTTCTATTTTTTCTCGTAATTATCACTTTTATTTTCTGGGGAGTTGGCACAGTAGATAAGCCAAAAATGGAATATGTGGCAGATGTAGACGGACAAAAGATATCAGCTGAAAGGTTCTGGAGAATCTATGAAGAGACAAGAAGATTTTATAGAGAAGTTTTTAAAGAACAAGCTACTCAAATGGAGCAAGGACTTAAAGAGAAAATACTTGAGGACTTGATTAACGAGGAAGTTTTGCTGTGGATTGCCAAAAAATATGAAATAGAGGCAACTGACAAAGAAGTTCAGGATGCCATCATTAATGATCCGAGATTTATGAGAAACGGTGTTTTCCAGAGAGATATTTATTTTCAGGTCTTAAAATTAAACAGATTAAATCCTGCTCAATATGAAGCAAGCTTAAAAAGGGAGATTACGATTGGAAAAACTCTTCAGATCATAGCATCTTCAAAGGGAGCAAGTGACATCTCTGATGAGGCTTATATAAAAGCTTTTTTAAATGCGGTTAAGTCTAATATACCAATAAAGATAAACAAAGAGGCATTATCTTAGGAATGGAGCATTTTTTAAACCAGCTTCGTTGGCAGGATTTATTTGATATTGCAATAGTTTCATACATCATATACAAGGTTTTTTTGCTTGTAAAGGGGACTCGTGCTGCGAGGATGCTCGTTGGAGTTGGAGTTTTGCTTGCTCTTTCTCTTTTTTCAAGATTTCTTGAACTTTACACCCTTGACTGGCTCATACAGAGCTTCTGGACACAAATCGTTATCGTATTAATCATTCTTTTTCAGCCTGAAATAAGAAAAGCCCTTGCCCAGATGGGAGAGACTCCTATTTTTTATAAATTTAGTTCAGCGGGAGAGATGAAAGCCATTGAGGAAATCGTTAAAGCATCTCAATCACTGGCTACTAAAAAAATAGGTGCATTGATAGTTTTTGAGAGGGATGTAAGTCTGCAGGAGTATATTGAAATTGGAGTTCCCCTTGACGCTAAAGTGACAAAGGAGCTTCTTATGAGCATATTTCATCCTACAAGTCCAATACATGATGGAGCAGTAATTATAAAAGGCAACAGAATTGTGGCAGCAGGTTGCTTTCTTCCAATAAAATTAGGTGCGGACATCAGCAAAACCTATGGAACAAGACACAGGGCTGCATTGGGCATCACTGAAGAGACAGATGCAATAGCTGTAATTGTGTCAGAGGAAACAGGAAGTATTTCCCTTGCTGTTGCTGGAACTCTTGAGACTAACCTTGATATGGCAAAGTTAAGGGAAAGACTTACAAGTTTGTTTACCACTGAAAGAGAGAGAAAATGAACAACACTTTAAGAAAAATACTCACGGAAAATATAACAATCAAAATTATCTCTGTTGCCCTTGCGGTTTTCTTATGGTTTTTTGTAACTTTCAAAGGACAGACAGAGACCTCTCTTGAGATTCCTTTGGAATTTAAGAATACTCCTTCTGAAATGGAGATTTTGAAGCAAAGCGTAAAGAAGATAACTGTCTCAATCTCGGCAAGGGAAAGAATTTTTAGAGAGATATCAAGGGCTGAAATCAGGGTTATTGTTGACCTTTCAAATGTAAAATATGGAGAAAACTCCATTCCCATTACCAGATCATCCATAAAACTTCCTCGTGGGATTGAGATTTTAAGAATTGAACCCTCTGTTGTAAAAGTATTCATGGATAAAAAAGAAAGAAAAACAGTGCCTGTCAGAGCAGTTGTTACAGGCAATCCTGCACAAGGCTTTATATTAAGTTCTGTTGAAGTTAATCCTTCAAGTATAACAATTGAGGGAGCTAAAAGCGAACTTGACAGAATCAGAGTATTAAAAACAGAGCCTGTTGATATTGAAGGAATAAATGAAAATTTAACAACGCAGGTAAAAATAAATCCTGACGGAAGGATTTTCAGGTCTGAGAAAGACACTATTTATGTAACAGTCAAGCTGAGGAGGAAATAGATGGGTCTTTTTGGAACAGATGGAATAAGAGGAAAACTTAACAACTTTCCAATGATACCTGAAATTTGTCTTAAAGTAGGAATGGCTTTATGCCATATTTTAAAAGAAAAACTTCCACATAAACCAAAAATTTTAATTGGAAAGGACACAAGAATTTCTGGTTATGTGATTGAATCAGCACTTACATCTGGAATTACTTCAATGGGAGGAGATGTTTATCTTGTCGGACCAATCCCTACTCCAGCTGTGGCATATTTGACAAAAAGCATGAGAATGGATGCAGGAATTGTAATTTCTGCATCCCACAATCCATATGATGACAATGGAATAAAAATTTTTTCAAACAATGGTTATAAACTTTCTGAAGAACTTGAAAAAGAAATTGAAGAACTTTTAAATAAACCAAATTTTCCAGAAACTAGACCAAAGGCACATCAATTAGGAAAGGCATACAGAATTGATGATGCGCAGGGAAGATACATTGAATTTGTAAAATCAACTTTACCTAAAGATTTTAATTTAGAAGGTCTCAGAATTGTTGTTGATCCAGCAAATGGTGCAGCATACAAAATAACTCCTACTCTCTTTAAAGAACTTGGTGCTGAAGTAATTACTATAAATGACAAACCTGATGGTTTTAATATTAATAAAGAATGTGGAGCACTTTATCCTGAAGTTCTTCAGAAAAAAGTTCTTGATGAAAAAGCCCATTTAGGAGTTGCCCATGATGGAGATGCAGACAGAACAATTCTTGTGGATGAAAAAGGCAATATTGTTGATGGAGACTTTATTTTATCAGTATGGGCAAAGGAGCTTAAAAAAGAAGGAAGACTTAAAAATGATACAGTAGTTGCAACAATTATGACAAACATGGGGATTGAAAAATATTTGAAAAATTTAGGAATAGAGCTTGTCCGCACAAAAGTTGGTGACAAATATGTTGTTGAGGAAATGCTAAAAGGTGGATACAATCTTGGTGGAGAGCAGTCAGGACACATTTTATGCATGGATTATACAAATACTGGAGATGGTCCTATTACTGCAGTGCAGATTGCATATATAATAAAGAAAAATCAAACTACATTAAGTGAGCTTGTTAAAGAAATTCCAAGATATCCACAAGTTTTAAAAAATATAAAGATTCCCGAAGGAGCTTCAAAGCAAAAAATTGAAGACGCATTAAAAAAGCTAAATGATAAAGCCTCATCAATTCAACAGAACATGAACGGCAGAATAATAATTAGACCATCAGGCACAGAGCCAAAAATAAGAATTATGGTTGAGGAGGAAGACTCTCAAAAGCTTGATGAAATTGCAGAGGAGCTTGAGAAGTTTGCAAATGAAATACTGAATTGATGATTTACATTTTTTCTGCTATCTTAGGCATTTCCCTTTCTTTAATTTTTAAATTCTTTCCTGTCATATCTACACTTTTTGCCTCCTTGCCTGTCTTAATAAGTTTTTTAAGAAAAAGATATATCCAAGCAATTATTTGTCTTGCTGTTGCTTTAGCTGGTATCTTTTATGGAATTTCAGCTGAAAGCAGAAATGAGATACTGCAACCCTCTACATTCAGAGGCTACATAGTTGGAGAGTCTGATAAACTTTATTTTTTTAAAACTCTTGATGGTGAAAAAATAAAGGTATATTCAAAGGAGAAACTTGAAAAAGGTGTCATTTACAGCATAGAATGCAAAATTCAACCTTCCAATAAAAATCCATATACTATCAAATCTTCTCAAAAATTTTGCATTGCAACAAAAACAACTGCACATGAAAAAGTCAGCTATGGCTTCTTTGAACTTTTGAGGGAAAATATTAACAGTAAACTAAAAGAAAGCCTTGATAAAGAAACTGCAGCAGTTATGATTGCTATGACAACAGGAGAGAAATCTCAGATTTCCAAACAACTTAAGGAAGTCTTTCAAAAAACTGGACTAATTCATCTTTTAACAATTTCGGGTGCCCACTTCAGCTTTCTTTTTACAGTTTGTTTCATATTTTTTAGACAAATAAACAAACTCTTACCTTATAAATGGCTTGTTTATCTTACTTTTTACATTAAACCATCACAATTAAGCATAATTCTTTGCTTTCCTTTAATGCTTTTTTATTTTCTGCTAATTGAGCCAAGTTATCCATCAACCCGTGCATTTATAATGGCAACATTATTTATGATTGGGGTTCTCACAGAGAGAAAAACATTATGGATTTTGACCTTAAGCTGGGCATGCCTAATAATACTTATAATTGAACCAAATGCTTGGCAGGAAATATCTTTTCAGCTGAGCTTTCTTGCAAGTATTGCCATAGGATTTGCATCAGATATTTACAAAACATTAAAAGAAAAAATCAAAAACAAAGCATTATCCTATGTGGCATTAAGCTTTCTCATAAGCCTTTTTGCATCTTTGGCAACTGCACCCATTGTAATTTATTATTTTCACTATTTTTCAACAATTTCTCCCCTTTCAAACCTTACTGCAGGCATTTTAATAGGAATGGTGCTTTTTCCACTGAATATAAATTTTGTAGCAATTTATTTAATTACTGGTTACTATCCCTTGGCAGAGCTTGTAAATACTGTTTCAAAAATCTCTTTTAGCTTAATGCATGCTCTTTCATCAATTCCATTTTCATCAATAACAATTCCTCCAATTCCTTTGGCAAGTGTAATCATTTTTTATATTGGATTTGGATTAATTCTTTTCATTTATTATTCATTCAAAAGCTCTAAAAAGCTCATTCTTTGCCTGAGCATTTTTATTCTTGCAATTACAAGTTTTTTAAGCTTTATTTTAATTAATCAAGACAAAAACTCATTACAAATAACTTTCCTTGATGTTGGACAGGCAGACTCTGCAGTTGTGGAAACTCCTTATGGAGCTTTTCTGATTGATACAGGGAAAACAGGATTTGAGGCTCAAAGTTTTTTAAAGGCAAAAGGTTACAGTGATTTGCAAGCTCTAATTATAACCCATGAGCAAAAGGACCATGCAGGAGGATTTTTAAAAATCCTTGAAAACTTCAATGTAAAAGAAATATGGGATAATGGATACATTCAATACAACATTGCAAATATTCCAGCACAGAGGCATCTTGAAAGAGGTGATGTTTTGAAAATAGGTTCATGCACATTTACAGTTCTTCATCCATATAAAGATTTTTATGTTTCTAAACTTTCAAAAGACAGCAATGAACTTTCATTAATTTTTAAACTTCAATGTTTCAAAAACTCTTATCTTTTTACATCAGACGCTGGAGTGTATGCCCTTGAAAGCATTCCACTTAAGTATGCAGTTTCTGATGTAGTAAAAATTCCCCATCACGGAAGTAAAAATTCTTTAAATAAAGAGTTTTATAAAGCTATTTTTAAAGATAAAAAGCCAATATGCATAATAAGTGTTGGAAAAAGCAATCCATATCATCATCCCCATAAAGAAGTGATTGATTTTATAAGTAAAGATTGCACAATTTACAGAACTGACATAGATGGAGCAATTCAAATTGTAGAAAGTGCCGATGGCAAGCTAAAATTAAAAACCTATGAACAGACAATGTTTAAGCCATATGAAGAAGTAGAAAATTTAAAAAAGCTTTTTATTTTATGGTAAAATTAAGGCTATGATAGCAATAGTTGACTATGGAATGGGAAACATAAGAAGCGTTTCAAAGGCAGTTGAGGCTGTCGGAGGAGATGTTGTCATCACTCATGATCCAGAGGAAATAAAAAAGTCAAAGGCAATTATTCTTCCTGGTGTTGGTGCATTTAAGGACTGCATGGGAAATCTTGCTAATCTTGGAATCCTTGAAGTAATAAAAGAAGAGATTCAAAAGGGAAAGCCATATTTTGGAATATGTCTTGGAATGCAAATTTTGTTTTCAGAGTCAGAGGAATTCGGAATTTGCAAAGGTCTTGATATTTTTAAAGGAAAGGTCGTGAGATTTAATCTTCCCAATGAATATAAAATTCCTCACATGGGATGGAATACTGTTACATTCAAGAAAAAAAGCAAACTGCTTGATGGAATTCCTGAGCATTCCTATTTCTATTTTGTTCACTCATACTATGTGGCACCAGAAGAAGAATCAGTGGTTGCAGGAGTGACTGAATACGGAATAAACTTTACATCAATGCTCATCTATGAAAATATTTTCGCCACGCAGTTTCATCCAGAAAAATCTCAGAAAATAGGTTTAAAACTTCTTCAAAATTTTGTAAACCTCGTAAGATGAAAAAAGTCATACTTGGAACCGCCGGACACATTGATCACGGAAAAAGCTCCCTTGTAAAAGCACTCACTGGTATTGACCCAGACAGACTAAAGGAAGAAAAAGAGAGGGGAATAACTTTAGACCTTGGGTTTGCATATATTACCTATCCTGACCTAATTGTTGGAATTGTGGATGTTCCCGGACATGAGCGTTTGATAAAAAACATGCTTGCTGGCGTGGGTGGGATTGATATGGTAATGCTTGTTGTAGCTGCTGATGAGGGAGTAATGCCTCAGACAAAAGAGCATCTTGCTATCTGCGACCTTTTAAAAATAAAATCTGGGCTAATTGCGCTTAATAAAGCTGACCTTGTTGATGAAGAAACTTTGGAACTTGCAAAGGAAGATGTAAAGGAAGCAGTAAAAGATACATTTCTTGAAAATGCTGAAATTATACCTGTTTCAGCAAAATCAGGATTTAATCTTGAACTTTTAAAGGAAAAAATACGGGAACTCGCTCTCAAAGTTGAGGAAAAATCAAAAGGTGGAATATTTCGGATGCCTATAGACAGGGTTTTTACTTTAAAGGGCTTTGGTACTGTTGTCACTGGCACTGTTTTAAGTGGCAGTATAAGCATTGATAGTCCCGTGGTAATTCTTCCAACAGGACTTAGCTCAAAGGTCAGAGGGCTTCAAAGTCATGGACAGCCACAAAAAGAAGTGTTTGCAGGACAACGAGTTGGAATGAATCTTCAGGGTATTTCAAAGGAGGACCTTAAAAGAGGTGATGTTGTAACAATTCCCAACAAATTGAGATTGACCGATTACATTGAAGTAAAAATAAATCTTCTTAACGATTCTACACCTTTGAGGCACAACGCTCCAGTTCATTTCTATCTGACAACTTCAGAAACAGTAGGCAAAGTAAAGTTATTTGAAAAAAACGAAATAATGCCCGGAGAGTCATGCTTTGCTCATATAAAACTTCAGGAACCAATCGTTGCAATGGCTAAGGACCGCTTCATAATAAGAAGATTTTCTCCATTGGAGACACTCGGAGGCGGAGTAATTCTTGATCCAGACCCACCAAGAAGAAAAAAGGAGATATTACTTGAACATCTAAATGGCCTTGATAGTGATAATCTGTCTGACTGTCTTGAAGTAAAAATAAAAAGAAGAGGCATAAAGGGTATGACCCTTTCTGAGCTTGAGGGATGGATCAATGCTGATTTGTCTGAAATAAAAAAGGCTCTTGACAGGCTTTTAGGTGCAGGCAAAATAGTCAAGGCAGAAAATCATTTCTTTCACTCAGATACATTTCAAAGCTTTAAATCATTAGTAATAACTCTGCTTGAGGAGTTTTATCAAAAAAATCCACTTAAAGAAGGCTTACCTAAGGAGGAACTTGGAGCATTGCTTATGTCTCATTCAAAGAAGCAGTCAGCTGGCGTTTCACGGCTTTTTGATGACAGTTGGAAAAAGTTACTTGAAAAAATAAATGAAATCGTTGTTGAGGGAAATGTTGTTAAATTAAAAACAGCCAAAAAGGAAGAAATTAAGCCTGAAATAGAGAAAAGAATTATTCAAGAGTTAGATAAAAAAGAATTTCAGCCACCATTCAGAAATGAACTTGCAGCTATTTTAAAAATGCCAGAAGAAAGATTAGGTGATATCTTAAAGGCTTTAGCCAAGCAGGGAAAAGTGGTGAGGATAAATGATTCCCTTTATCTTTCAAAGCATAAATATGAAAAAATGCTTGAACTACTTAAAAAATTCTATTCACAAAAGAATGAAATGACAGTTTCTGAATTTAGGACTCTGCTTAATACCTCACGAAAATATGCAATTGAGTATCTTGAGTATCTTGATTCAAATAAAATAACAATCCGAGTAGGTGATGTAAGAAAAATGGTGGCTCGTGGACAGTAAAGTATTCAATATAGCGAGCGGTTTTTGTAGAAAGCTTATGTAATTTGCCATTGTATGTAGAATAGAAGGACATTGTGAGAGTTTTTTTGCCATTGCAAGCCTTATCTAAGGTGAGGTATGACAATGTCTAAAAAGGCGAGATTGCTTCGGCATCCTAACGGATGCCTCGCAATGACAGGTTTAGTGGATGCATTGCAATGACGATTTGGTGGATGCACTGCAATGACGGGCTTGGAGGATGCCTCGCAATGACCATCGCCTTCGTCATTGCGAGGACTACCCCTTCTCATCATTGCGAGGACTTCCCCTTGTCGTCATTGCGAGGAGCGTCAGCGACGAAGCAATCTCATAAATTGCCACGATACACTCAGAATGCTTGCAATGATAGGCTAAAAAAGGTTTTATAAAAATCGCACAATTTATGCATGACATATTGCGAGGATAATGTGATATTATATTTTAAAATTTTTTACGGAGTGACTGAAGAGAAATGAAAAGACAAACACTCATTTTAATTGCAATATTCTTTGCGGGAATTATATTTGGAAGCACTGTTTTCTATGTTGTTACAAAGCCGAAACAGTCAATCCCGATTTATCGGGACATTGTGGAACCTGTCAAAAGTTTCTCTGAAATAGTAAAGGCAGTCTCACCCTCTGTTGTCAATATTTCAACAACCCGTACAGTTCAAAGCCCACCAACCCTTGATGAATTTTTTGAACTTCTTCAGCCATTTGGAAATTCACAAGGAAAAAAATGGAAAGAAATGAGCATGGGCTCTGGAGTTATTGTTTCTGAAGACGGATATATTCTTACAAATTATCATGTGATTGAACAGGCCGATGAAATAAAAGTAACACTCTATGACAGAAGAACTTTTAAGGCAAGAATTGTAGGCGTAGACCCAAAAACAGACCTTGCAGTAATAAAAATTGAAGCAAAGGACTTACCAGTTGCACCGTGGGGAGACTCAGACAAACTTCAGGTTGGAGACTTTGTTCTTGCAATAGGAAATCCATACGGATTGACCCATACAGTAACAATGGGAATAATAAGTGCTACCGGCAGGGCTGATGTTGGAATTGCTGATTACGAAGACTTTATCCAGACAGATGCTGCAATCAATCCGGGAAATTCAGGGGGACCTTTGGTAAATATCAAGGGTGAAATTATCGGAATAAACACAGCAATATTTTCAAGAACAGGTGGATATCAGGGAATAGGATTTGCTGTACCAAGCAACATGGCAAAAGTTATTAAAGACAGCCTGATAAAAGAGGGCAAGGTTGTTAGAGGTTGGATTGGTATAATGGTACAGGACTTAACAGCAGAGCTTGCTGAGAGGTTTAATATAAAAGACTCCTCTGGAGTGATAGTCACTGATGTAATAAAACAAAGTCCTTCTTATAAAGCTGGATTAAAAAGAGGGGATGTGATACTG
Source organism: Thermodesulfovibrio hydrogeniphilus (assembly GCF_054657355.1). Lineage (NCBI taxonomy): Bacteria > Pseudomonadati > Nitrospirota > Thermodesulfovibrionia > Thermodesulfovibrionales > Thermodesulfovibrionaceae > Thermodesulfovibrio > Thermodesulfovibrio hydrogeniphilus. Next base: position 794,526 of record NZ_BAAHYW010000001.1, on the reverse strand, counting down.
GAATTTGATGGCAAAAGGGTTTCAGAAAGTGCCATATTGAGAAATTTAGTCGCCCAAAGTAAAATTGGCAGTGTGGTAAACCTAAAAATCTCAAGGGATGTTCAGATTTATACTTTAAATATCACAATTGAGCAACTTCCATTTGAATCTATTACTGAAACAAAGATTACTAAGAAATCTCCAGAAAAGCCTGAAAATCCCTTAAGAGGCTTAACTGTTGTTGACCTTGACTATTCCCTTGCCAAGCAAATAGGCATTGACCCAGAAGAAAAAGGCGTTGTTGTGTATAGAATAGAACCCGGCTCCCCTGCTGAAAGTTCAGGATTAAGAAAAGGGGACCTAATAATGGAGATAGAGAGGCAGAGAATAATGACTGCATCTGACTTTCAAAGGGCTCTGCAGAAGATAAACCGAGCTGATGTTTTGGTATTTATCAACAGAGGCGGAAAAAAGTTTTATACAATACTTTCAGCATCATGAGTTTACTAATCATTCTTTTTCTCATAACAGTTGGTTTTGGAGTTTCCCAGTTTATTCAGGGAGATTATGAAATCTCTTCATCAGCAAATGCTCTGATTATCATTTTAGGCAGTATTTTTCTTTTGATCTTGATTTATATAAGTCTGAAAAAAATGAATGCATCCCATATATTATTTGCACTTGTCGGCATTTTCTTAGGAGTGTTTACAGGCTTTTGCCTTAGTATTCCGCTTTTAATCCTCTCCGCTCAGCTCAAACCCGTTGTTTTTTGCATAATAACTGGCTTTGGATACGCAGGAGGTATTTTTGGATTAAAGCAGGCTGAGAAAATACGAATTACCGATATACTGACAGTTATCAAAAAAGAAACTATATGGGAGGAGCCAAAAATCCTTGATACAAATGTTCTTATTGATGGCAGAATTGCAGAGCTTGTAGAGCTTGGCTTTTTAAGAGGGACTATTTTGGTGCCCAAATTTATACTGCGGGAAATTCAATTTATCGCTGACTCTCCAGACCCATTAAGAAGGGCAAAGGGCAAAAGAGCACTTGACATACTTAACAGAATCAAAAGGTCAGACAAAATAAAGCTTGAAATTATAGAAAAAGACATCCCTGAAATCAAAGAAGTTGACGCCAAGCTCGTTGAACTCGCAAGGACTGTAAAAGCAACTCTTATAACAAATGATGTGAACTTGATTAAAATTGCCCAATTAAGAGGCGTTCCTGTTCTTAATATCAACGAACTTGCTAAAGTAATGAGTCCACCAGTGCTTCCGGGAGAAATTCTCTCATTATTTATCGTCAAGGAGGGAAAAGAGTCAGATCAAGGAGTTGCCTATCTTGATGATGGAACTATGGTGGTCGTAGAAGGTGGAAGGCAGTATATCGGCAAAACCATAGAAGTAATCATTCACAGCGTTCTTCAGACAGGAACTGGAAGGTTAATATTTGGAAAACCAAAGACAGAGAGCACAACTGAAGAGGATGAGTAATTCTCAATTGAAAATAAGAGCAATCATACTATCCGCAGGAATTGGTAAAAGATTTGGCTCACCTGACAAAGTTTTTATAGAAATCAATGGAAAGCCTCTTTTTATATCGGCAACACAGGCTTTTGAAGAAGTTGAAGAAATAGATAGTATCTTTCTGGTGACAAGAAAAGAAATGTTTGAAACCGCTAAAGGTTATATTGAAAAATTTCAAATCACCAAAATAAAGCAAATCATTGAAGGTGGCAAGGAGAGGCAGGATTCAGTTTACAATGCCTTAAAATCAATGCCAGATGACACAGATATAGTTTTAATCCATGATGGTGCACGACCGCTTGTAACCAAAGACCTCTTAGAAAGAGTTTTAAAAGCTTTAACCTCCTCTGTTGATGGAGCAATTCCAGTAATTCCAGTGACTGATACAATAAAATGGATGAAAAGCGCTAACATTGTCGGTGGAACTTTAAATAGAGAAATGCTTAAGGCTGTGCAAACTCCTCAGGTTTTTTGGTTTAAGAAACTCCTTAAAGCTTATGAAAAAGCTTACAAAGAAGGGTTTTACGGCACAGATGATGCATCTTTAATAGAAAGATATGGAGGAAAAGTTGTGACAGTAGATGGAGAGCCAAAAAACATAAAAATTACAACAAAAGAAGACCTTCTTTTGCTGACAACAATTCACCACCCACTATCCACTAATTTAAGAATAGGAATTGGTTATGACAGCCACAGATTTGAGGAAGGAAGAAAGTTAATTATTGGTGGAGTTGAAATCCCATATCATCTTGGACTTAAAGGGCATTCAGATGCTGATGTCCTTACACATGCAATAATAGATGCTCTACTTGGCTCAGCAGGAATGGGAGATATTGGCACTCATTTTCCTGACACAGCTCCTGCGTATAGAGATATCTCAAGCCTTGTCTTGCTTGAAAATACGCTTAACCTGCTGAAAAATCATCAAATAGAGCCAATATGGGTTGATTGCACAATATTTGCTGAAAAGCCTAAGCTTTCTCCCTATATTCCAAAGATGAAGGAAAACTTTCAAAAACTTGGGCTTAATGTCAATATCAAGGCAAAGACAAACGAAGGAATGGGTTTCATAGGAAGACAAGAAGGAATTGCTGCCCAAGCAATATGCTTAAACAGAATTTTAACCTAACAGGCAAAAAATTTGACTTTTTACGCCTTTTTTTATTATTCTAAAGAGTTACGGGGCGTAGCGCAGACTGGTTAGCGCACCTGCCTTGGGAGCAGGGGGTCGGTGGTTCAAATCCACTCGCCCCGATTTTTTCAAGGTTTTTCAGAGCTAACTGCACTAATTTTCACTTCATAGACAATCTTAGCATTTAAAGACTTTACTATTCAACATAAAATTTTTATTATCTAATGGCACATAAGAATTTGACTTTTGCTATTAGAAAAAGGCTATTATGGAATATGCATAGTTATGCATAAATGACTACATTTACTAAATTTTATGGAAAAGGCGAGATGACTTTGTCAAGAAAATAAACATTTCAGAAACTTTGCATAAGTTTTGTCTAAAAAGTGGAAACGATGGACTAAACGCCCTTGTAACTTATTGAAAAAATTGAGAAAATAAGGGTGCAGTCCGAACCTTGACCCCATCTAAAGGGGATTGCGATTTAAGCGTGGATGTCCTTCGCCATCTGTCTTAAACCATGTCCGAAATCTTTTCTTCAATAATTCTCTGCGATTGGATTATTTTCAATGTTCTCCCAAAATAGCCAAAGAAATACGTCACTAAGAGACTCCCTGTTACAATCAATAGCGTGGCAATTTCAGAGATTGCTTCGGCATCCTTACGGATGCCTCGCAATGATGGAGTAGTGTGTCACTGTAAGCCTTCAATTATCATCACTGTGAGCCCCCTGTTGCGAGCGATAGCGTGGCAATCCGCAACATCGTCACCGCGAGCCTTAGATTTTTTTGTCACTGCGAGCCTCAGAAGAAGGCGAAGCAGTCTCTAATTAGTGACTGGTGAATGGTAGGTGGTGCATTTACTCCTGAAGCAGTTTCGTCTCTTTTGGGATAAATTACAAAAGCTAAATTTTTATTGATTTTTCAATAAATTTCAGTTATAATCTTTTATGCAAAATGAAGAAAAAGAGCTTCAAAATCCCCATGATACATTTTTCAAGCACATATTTAGTGACCCAAACAAAGTAAAAGCTTTACTGAGCATTCTATTTCCACAATTATTTGAGCATTTCACAGTCAACACAATACAGCATCAGCCTACAGAGGCATTTTCAGTTGAAGACAAGCAAAGACTCTTCTTTGATGTAGCAGTTGACTGCACCCTACAGCAGAATCCTCTTAAGTTTTACTTTATCTTTGAGCACAAATCATATCCAGACAAAAGAGTAATTCTTCAATTTCTGCGGTACATATTAAGTGTTTGGGAGAAGGACCTAAAAGAGGGGAGAGAGCTGACAGCGGTGATTCCAGTTCTTTTTTACAATGGGAAAGCCCAATGGAGCATTCCAACTGATACAGCTCGGTATTTTAGGCAACTGCCTGAAGAAATAAAGCAGTATCTGCTAAGGCTACAGTATTTGTTTTTTGATATAAGAATGATTGATGATGAAATGACAAGGCAGAAGATAAGGCAACAGCAAATACTGATGTATGAGCTTGAGCTAATGAAACTTTTTGCAACAGAAGCGGAAAAAGAGGAAGTGCTTAATACATTGATTGAGTATTGGGAGATATTGAGAGAAAATTTAAGAGACAGGGCATCTTTAATACTGAATTTGAAAATGGTTATAATTTATATACAGCAGACATTTAAGATAGAGAGTAAAGAGATAAAGGAGAAGATAGAGGGAAAGGAGGTGCAAGAGATGAAAACATTAGTTGACGAGCTTATAGAGGAGGGGTTTGAAAAAGGTTTACTACTTGAAGCTCAAGAGATGGTTCTTTCTGCCATAGAGGCAAAACTTGACTGGATACCAGAGGGAGTTGAGGAGAAAGTAAAGAGTATTAATGAAGTATCCTATTTAAGAGCTTTGCTCAAGAGAATAATAAAGTCGCATGATGTGATTGAGCTTCTTAAGCAAGAGGGATTGACATAAAAAGTTAATTTTTGCTATATTGATTAAACTTTGTTCTTTGAAAAGGAGATTTTTATAAAATCTTTTTTAACCTGTTGTTGCGAGCCGAACGCTTGGCAATCTGCCCCTATTTAACTGCGAGGACACAAAATGGCTCGGCAGTCTGACCCAAAGCCTCATTGCCAAGGAAATAAAGAGCATTGCAAATTATCCCAGTGCGTCATTGCGAGGGCACGAAGTGCCCGAAGCAATCTCTTTAAAAACATGGTCAAAATAAATGACTAAAATTGTCCCTAAAATTCATCGCAATGACAGGATGACTTAGTCAAGAAAAGAAACATTTCAGAAACGTTTCATACGTTTTGTTTCAAAAGTGGAAAAGTTGGACTAAACGCCCTTGTAACTTATTGAAAAATTTGAGAAAAAAGAGGGTGCAGGGGTCCGAACCTTGACCCCATCTAAAGGGGATTGCGACTTACCTCCTTTTTTCTTTTTCCTGCATCAATGATGCAGTCCGAACCTTGACCCCATCTAAAGGGGATTGCGACCTTCAAACTCGAGGAGGTCGATATCCTCCTCGTCGGTCCGAACCTTGACCCCATCTAAAGGGGATTGCGACTGAAAAGAATTCTGAAATATAATCAGACACCAAGGGTCCGAACCTTGACCCCATCTAAAGGGGATTGCGACCTCGGGATGGTTATCAAACCTTATCAGCTTGGAAGAAGTCCGAACCTTGACCCCATCTAAAGGGGATTGCGACATGTCCTCCTCATCAATTCTCCTCAGCAAGGCCTGGTCCGAACCTTGACCCCATCTAAAGGGGATTGCGACGTTGAAGAAGAATTTCCTCCTCTTTACTTAAATCTTCCAGCTCGTCCGAACCTTGACCCCATCTAAAGGGGATTGCGATTTAAGCGTGGATGTTCTTCGCCATCTGTCTCAAACCATGTCCGAAATCTTTTCTTCAATAATTCTCTGCGATTGGATTATTTTCAATGTTCTCCCAAAATAGCCAAAGAAATACGTCACTAAGAGACTCCCTGTTGCAATCAATAGCGTGGCAATTTCAGAGATTGCTTCGGCATCCTTACGGATGCCTCGCAATGATGGAGTAGTGTGTCACTGTAAGCCTTCAATTATCATCACTGTGAGCCCCCTGTTGCGAGCGATAGCGTGGCAATCCGCAACATCGTCACCGCGAGCCTTAGATTTTTTTGTCACTGCGAGCCTCAGAAGAAGGCGAAGCAGTCTCTAATTAGTGACTGGTGAATGGTAGGTGGTGCATTTACTCCTGAAGCAGTTTCGTCTCTTTTGGGATAAATTACAAAAGCTAAATTTTTATTGATTTTTCAATAAATTTCAGTTATAATCTTTTATGCAAAATGAAGAAAAAGAGCTTCAAAATCCCCATGATACATTTTTCAAGCACATATTTAGTGACCCAAACAAAGTAAAAGCTTTACTGAGCATTCTATTTCCACAATTATTTGAGCATTTCACAGTCAACACAATACAGCATCAGCCTACAGAGGCATTTTCAGTTGAAGACAAGCAAAGACTCTTCTTTGATGTAGCAGTTGACTGCACCCTACAGCAGAATCCTCTTAAGTTTTACTTTATCTTTGAGCACAAATCATATCCAGACAAAAGAGTAATTCTTCAATTTCTGCGGTACATATTAAGTGTTTGGGAGAAGGACCTAAAAGAGGGGAGAGAGCTGACAGCGGTGATTCCAGTTCTTTTTTACAATGGGAAAGCCCAATGGAGCATTCCAACTGATACAGCTCGGTATTTTAGGCAACTGCCTGAAGAAATAAAGCAGTATCTGCTAAGGCTACAGTATTTGTTTTTTGATATAAGAATGATTGATGATGAAATGACAAGGCAGAAGATAAGGCAACAGCAAATACTGATGTATGAGCTTGAGCTAATGAAACTTTTTGCAACAGAAGCGGAAAAAGAGGAAGTGCTTAATACATTGATTGAGTATTGGGAGATATTGAGAGAAAATTTAAGAGACAGGGCATCTTTAATACTGAATTTGAAAATGGTTATAATTTATATACAGCAGACATTTAAGATAGAGAGTAAAGAGATAAAGGAGAAGATAGAGGGAAAGGAGGTGCAAGAGATGAAAACATTAGTTGACGAGCTTATAGAGGAGGGGTTTGAAAAAGGTTTACTAATTGATGCTCAAGAGATGGTTCTTTCTGCCATAGAGGCAAAACTTGACTGGATACCAGAGGGAGTTGAGGAGAAAGTAAAGAGTATTAATGAAGTATCCTATTTAAGAGCTTTGCTCAAGAGAATAATAAAGTCGCATGATGTGATTGAGCTTCTTAAGCAAGAGGGATTGACATAAAAAGTTAATTTTTGCTATATTGATTAAACTTTGTTCTTTGAAAAGGAGATTTTTATAAAATCTTTTTTAACCTGTTGTTGCGAGCCGAACGCTTGGCAATCTGCCCCTATTTAACTGCGAGGACACAAAATGGCTCGGCAGTCTGACCCAAAGCCTCATTGCCAAGGAAATAAAGAGCATTGCAAATTATCCCAGTGCGTCATTGCGAGGGCACGAAGTGCCCGAAGCAATCTCTTTAAAAACATGGTCAAAATAAATGACTAAAATTGTCCCTAAAATTCATCGCAATGACAGGATGACTTAGTCAAGAAAAGAAACATTTCAGAAACGTTTCATACGTTTTGTTTCAAAAGTGGAAAAGTTGGACTAAACGCCCTTGTAACTTATTGAAAAATTTGAGAAAAAAGAGGGTGCAGGTCCGAACCTTGACCCCATCTAAAGGGGATTGCGACGTAAGCTTAATTTCCACTTTGCTGCCTCCGTTTACGTCCGAACCTTGACCCCATCTAAAGGGGATTGCGACCTAATCTCTGAATCAACCCCTTTTCTTTTAAGAAATGTAAGTCCGAACCTTGACCCCATCTAAAGGGGATTGCGACCTTTCGGTGCTAAAGAGACCTCTCCAACTTACCTTACTCTTAAAGACGATATACCTATGGGAGCTATGCCTGATTTTTCCTTAAATATTGGTGAAGCAGCTTCAATTGCAACGGGGGAATGCTTCCTGAAGTAGCAGATGATGTTGTCATGCTTGAGCATGTTAATGTAGTGCCTTCTGATCATTATCTATTAACTATCAACAACTCACCATCCACCAATTACCTTTTTTTCTGAAGGGCTATCATAAGGATAGATATTGCTGCAGGAGTAACACCGGGAATTCTCATTGCTTGGCCAATTGTTCTGGGCTTTACTTCGCTGAGTTTTTGGATGACTTCCCTTGAAAGTCCTGAAAGATTAAAGTCAAAATCCTCAGGTATTGTCTTATCCTCAAACTGCTTCATTCTCTCAACAAGCTCCATCTGTTTGGCAATATAGCCTTCATACTTGATATGAATCTCAACAAGTTCCTCAACTTCCTTTGTTATCTGAATCTCTGACGGAGCAAACTTTTTAATAAATTCGTAGTTAATCTCTGGTCTTTTTAGAATTTTATCCAGAAATGTCGCCTCTTCAATTGGTGTAGTTCCAGCTTCAACCAATGCTTTATTCAGCTCTTCAGATGCCTTTATAGTAGTCTCCTTAAGCCTTTTAATTTCTCCCTCAAGCATTTCTCTTTTTTTTCTAAATCCTTCGTAAGTTTCCTCATCAACAAGACCAATTCTGTAACCGTAATCCCTTAGTCTAAGGTCTGCATTGTCGTGTCTAAGAAGAAGTCTAAACTCAGCACGGGAAGTAAACATTCTATATGGCTCGTTTGTTCCCTTTGTCACAAGGTCATCAATCAAAACTCCGATATAAGCTTCATCCCTTCTTAAAATCAAAGGCGATTGACCTTTTATCTTTAATGCTGCATTTATTCCTGCCATCAATCCCTGAGCTGCAGCTTCTTCGTATCCGCTTGTTCCGTTTATTTGCCCTGCAAGATAAAGCCCGTCAATACCTTTTACTTCAAGGGTATGCTTTATTTGGGTTGGATATACAAAATCATACTCAATTGCATAGCCGGGTCTCATTATTTCAGCCTCTTCAAGACCGGGAATTGTTCTTACAAAAGCAACCTGAACATCATAGGGAAGGGATGTAGGGATACCATTTGCATAAAACTCTTTTCTGCTTAAACCTTCAGGTTCAAGAAAAATCTGATGTCTTGTTTTCTCTCTAAATCTTACTACCTTGTCCTCAATTGAGGGACAATAGCGAGGTCCTATGCCCTTTATTTTTCCACTGTAAAGAGGAGAACGGTCAAGGTTATTGAGGATTATTTCATGTGTTTTTGCATTTGTGTATGTAATGTGGCATGGAACCTGTGGATTTGTGATTTCCTTAGTTGAATATGAAAATGGAGGAGGAGGGTCATCGCCCCACTGCTCTTCAGTTTTTGAAAAATCAATGGTTTTTGCATCAATTCTCGGCGGTGTGCCTGTTTTAAGCCTTCCTAACCTGAGGCCAAGTTTTTTAAGTGAATCCGAAAGTTTTTTGGAGGGAAACTCGCCAGCCCTTCCTGCTTCAAAACTATCAAGTCCAATGTGAATAAGCCCGTTCATAAATGTTCCGGGCGTTATTATTACTGCCTTTGCCTCATAAAAAACTCCAAGAGAAGTGACAATGCCCTTGACTTTTCCGTTTTCAACAATAATATCATCCACCATTGCCTGCTTTATAGCAAGATTTTCAGTGGATTCAAGAAGCTTTCGCATATAAACATGATAAAGAATTCTGTCAGCCTGAGCCCTTAATGACCATACAGCTGGTCCCTTTGAGCGATTCAGCATTCTAAACTGTATGCCTGCTTGGTCTGTAATGACTGCCATTACTCCACCTAATGCATCAATCTCCCTTACGAGATGTCCCTTTGCAAGCCCTCCAATTGCGGGATTACAGCTTAGTTGGGCAATGGTATCAAGGGAAATCGTAAAAAGGGCTGTTGCAAGCCCCATCTTTGCACAAGCATGGGCTGCCTCACATCCTGCATGCCCTGCACCAACAACTATTACATCAAAATCTCTTTCCTTATACATTTTCCTTCCCGCATTTTTAATGAATAGTGACTTGTCTTCTAATCGTTACAGACACATTTGCAGTCAGCAAAAAATTCTATTATGATTATAACCTGAATTGCACGATTTTTTATAATTATACTGTCATCCCAAAAATAGCGATAGAAATCCAATAATTGGTATAACCATTTGAAAATTAAGTATTGTTGCTGTCATTGCGAGCATCCGAAGGATGCGAAGCAATCTCTACTTTTTTTAATAAAGCCTTACTATAGACTGCTTCGCCCCAGATTGCCACGCTATCGCTCGCAACAGGGGGCTCGCAGTGACGAGTGTCTATCTCTATTTTTCGGTGTCATGCGATCTACTTTTATCAGAGAAAGAGGTGCAATTCTTCAACGAAAAAAGAGATCACTTCGGCTTGCTGTCGCAAGCCTCGTGATGACGGAAAAGGGTGCTCCGCAAGCCTCGTGATGATGGAAAAAGGTGTCGTTGCGACTCCGAGCGAAGCGAGGAGGAAGCAATCTCGTCGTCATAGTGCCAGAGAGCGACAGTGCTACAGAGCGATAGCGTGGCAATCCAACAATTCGTAACTGCGAGCCACTCGATGTGGCGAAGCAGTCTCTAAGATGATGTAAAACGTAAGACGTGAGGCGTAAAAGGCAAAAGACGAGATTGCTACGCACCTTCGGTGCTCGCAATGACGGAAAAAATAAACGGGCAGACTCGCAATGACGGAAAAAATAAACGAGCAGTCTCCCTATGACGGAATAAGGTGTTCTTCGGTGAGGCTTGCAATGACAAAAAAATATACAATATTTAACGCTTATCTTATTCAACCTTTTCACTTGTGAGGCTTGCAATGACAAAAAAATATACGAATGGCTCGCAATGCCCCACCTACCCCGTCATTGTGAGGAGCATCAGCTCCGAAGCAATCTCGTCTTTTTCTTTTGCAGTGAGGAGATTGCCACGCCTGCCTGTCGGCAGGCTCGCAATGAAATGATGGGGTATGGGAGAACTGAGATTTCCAAGCCTCACCTTCGGTGAGGCTTGCAATAACGAGATAGAAAGATTTCTCGTAATGTCGAGCTTGGAGGATGCCTCGCAATGTCCGAAAGGCGGATTGTCACACAGGAATTGCTCGCAATGGCAGGCTTCAAGCTTTTGTAAAATCGCTTAATTTAAATCTTAACGTTTTGATTGCTAAAATTTTTAATTGGGGAAGGAAAGAAGCTTTTAAAAATATAGTTTTTTAACTTTCCATAAAAGGATTTGAACTCTAACAAAATCTCTAAGCCATATATGATTTTCACTATAATTAACAAATCGTGAAAGTAAGTCTAATTCCTCTTTGCTAACTTTTCTTCCCAGTTTAAACCTCCAGTGTTCAAGCATCTCATAATGGCTATGATAAGCAAAGGAACTTTCGCAACAATAGGATTTATGTAAAATTAACTTGTAGTTTTTGTATTTGGCAGAAAATTTATTAATATCCAAAAATTTCTCTGTAACCAAGAAAATATTTTCTACTTGAGCTTGGAATAATTTATCTAAAGATTTTTCAAGTCCATACTCTGTTAGATGTAAACTATTGCAGGCAATTACAAAATTAAAATTGTCCAATTCTGATAGGGATAAATCCTCAAACTTATTTGAAATAATATTTGGCATTGTACCGTATTTGTTTGCTTCAATGCAAATCAAATCTCTCATGGATTTAGAGGGTTCTAAAATAGTAACATCAAAGCCTTTTTTGAGCAATGGAAAACATAAAACTCCGTCTCCTGCTCCAATGTCAATAATTTTATGATTATTTTTAACAACAGACAATAAAGTATTAATGATTGGTTCATGATAACTGTTATGCTCACGCCAGAGTTTATACCACTTGGCGTATTCATTCCAATAAGAAATAGTATTTATCCTATCTGTTGTCATACTATCCAAAATAAAAAAGGCCACGAGCTAAGGCTTCTGCCTCACTCGTGGCCTTCATGACCACAATTTTTAAATTAATATACTCTACTCAACTTATTAGAATTTTGTCAAATTTTCCATAAGTAGAGATAGAAACTCATCACTACAAGCCTCCCTGTTGCGAGCGGAGCAAAGCAATTACCCACATTGTCACAGCGAGCCCCTCGATGGGGCGAAGTAGTCTTTAATTGGTGACTGTTGATTATTGGATAGTGGATGGCGCATAAAAGCTTGTTTTTGTTACTGCCTTATTAGATGTAAGGGCATTTTTTGACTGTCATTGCGAGGAGCTTACTTCTCCGTCATTGCGAGGGACGAAGTCCCGAAGCAATCTCGTCCTTCTCTTTCAATAAGGAACGGGATTGCTTCGTCGCTGACGCTCCTCGCAATGACAGGATGGGCATAAAGGAACGAGATTGCCACGCCTCGCTTTTGGTGAGGCTCGCAATAACGAGATAGAAAGATGCCTTGCAATGACGAGAGTCTATCTCTTTTTTTCGGTAATGCTTTGCTTGTTAGAGTTCATAACAGATAATTATGATAAAATATCATAAAATATTGAAATGAATTTTACTGAAAGCCAGATATTAAGCATTTCTTCTGTCTTGAGGAAAGAGTCTCTAAGTCTTGTTGAAAAGATAAAAAACAACAAGAAAATCTACAACCTATCTATCTCTTCCCTCGCATTGGGTCTTATTTTTTTAGATGAGAGTTTTATCGTTTTTGAAGATGATGAGGAAAAAGCCTATAATCTGTATATTGGCATAAGGGCATTCTCAGAATTTCTTAATGCACAGAAAAACATTATTTTTCTTCCTTCAGAGGGAAGTGAAAGAATGCCTGCTATCCTAAAAATATTTAACACCGAAGAGAAAAGGGTAATAACAACATTTTCAGCATCAAGGATAAACGCTCAGTTAGCTTCTATGAGCATTAATCTTAAAAAAGGAGAAAATATTGAACGAGATATCTTAAGAAATAAGCTTTTGGAGCTTGGATACAAGCAGGTTGAAATTGTTTTGCAGGAAGGAGAGTTTTCTCATCACGGATGGGTGTTTGATATATGGAGAATAGGAGAAGATTACCCAGCAAGAGTAGAATTTTTCGGAGACGAGATAGATGAGATAAAGCTTTTTTATCCAGATACTCAGCGTTCTTTTAAAGGTTTAGATGAAATATGGATTATTCCTGCTGAGGAAAAAGAAAGAGAAAACGAACTTCTCGGTCTATTTGAATTTGACAGAATTATTGTTTGCGGTAATGAATCAGCAACAATGCCAATCAATCATTCACAATCATCTGTCCATTGGATATCGCATTTGCCTATTCAATTCTCGCCTGATGCAATTGATGGAGAAGACAAGTCTTTATCAGGTTTTGGCATTCTGCCACACGAAAGAAAAGCTTTTTCAGATTTCCCTAAAAATCTTAAAAAACTCGGCATTCCTATAATATTCACTGTTAGTTCCAGAGGAAGAGCAGAAGTTGTTAAAGAAACACTTTTTAATCATGATATCATCGCTCCAATTGTTTATAAAAATGAAGTTGGAACATATTCAGGAAAATATCTGATAACTATCTCTGAGCTTCCAGTCGGATTTTTCAGAGAAAATCTAATGGTAATCACCGAAACCGAGATTTTCAGCGAAAAAATAAAAAAGAAGAAAAAGCTTGCTATTCAAAAGCTTCCGATTGATGGAATTGAGATAAACGAGGGAGACTATGTAGTCCACAAAGATCACGGGATTGGTATATTTCGGGGCATAAAAAGACAAAGATATGAGGACACTGAAGAAGATGTTCTCGTAATTGAATACAAAGACAGAGATGTCCTTTATGTTCCTACTTGGCGGATTGAAAAAATATATAGATATTCTGCAAGGGAAGGATTTGTTCCACCTATTGATAAACTCGGAACTCAAAGATGGAACAAAGCAAAGGAAAGAGAAAGAAAAAGAATTCATGACATTGCAGACAAACTTCTTAAGCTTTATGCCCAAAGGAAGACAGAAAGAGACTATTCTTATAGTGAAGATACAGAGATTCATAGGAATTTTGATGATGTATTTCCATATGAGGAAACTGAGGATCAACAGAAGGCAATAGAGGAAATATTAAAAAAGATGAGAGAGCCTTATCCAATGGAAGTTTTACTTTGCGGAGATGCTGGTTATGGCAAAACTGAGGTTGCGATGAGGGCAGCGTTCAGAGCAGTCTATGATGGAAAACAGGTTGCTGTACTTGTTCCTACCACATTGCTTTGTGAACAGCATTACAGGACCTTCAAAAAGAGATTTGAAGCATTTCCAATAAGAATTGAGCATCTTGACAGATTTCGCTCTGCGAAAGAAATAAAAAAGGTTGTTGAAGATACAAAACTTGGCAAAGTTGACATTCTCATAGGCACTCATATTCTCGTATTAAATGACATTGAATTTGCTGATCTTGGGCTTTTGATAATAGATGAGGAACAAAAGTTTGGAGTAATTCAAAAAGAAAAGCTCAAGGAAAAATATCCTAAAGTAGACCTTCTTACAATAACTGCAACACCGATTCCAAGAACCCTTCAAATAGGGCTTAGCGGATTATGGGATATTTATGTTTTACAGACACCTCCAAAGGAAAGATTAGCAGTAAAAACATTTATAATTCAGGAAAATGAAGCAATAATCAAAGAAGCAATTGAAAGGGAACTTCAAAGGGGCGGACAGGTATATTTTCTTCATAATAGGATACAGGATATAAATGTCGTATTTTCAAAACTTCAGCAAATTGTCCCTCAAGCAAGAATTGCAGTTGCACATGGACGCACCAAAGGAAAAATTCTTGATACAATAATGGTAGATTTTCTTGATGGTAAAATTGACATTTTACTTTGCACTTCAATTATAGCAGCTGGAATTGACATACCAAATGTAAACACTATAATTATAGACCAGGCTCACACTTTTGGACTTAGTGATCTTTATCAGATAAGAGGAAGAGTTGGCAGAGGCTCCAGACAGGCTTATGCATATCTCATTATTCCACCAGAGGATGTGCTGACTGAGAATGCCAAAAAAAGAATTAAGGCTATTCAGGAGATGAGTTATCTGGGTGCAGGATTTCATATTGCCCTTCGAGACCTTGAGATAAGAGGAGCAGGAGAGCTTCTTGGAGTTGAGCAGTCTGGTATCAACAGGCTCGGCTTTGACCTTTACATAGAGATGCTGAATGAGACAATCAGAGAAATGAAAGGTGATGTATTGCCTCAAAAAATGCTTCCAGAGGTTAAACTTTCAGTTTCTGCGTTCATTCCTGAGGACTACATAGAGGAAACTTCAATGAGGATTAGAGTTTACAGAAAACTTAGTCAGGCTAATGATGTAGCTGAGATTAACAAGCTTTATGAAGAACTTTTTGACAGATTTGGAAAATTTCCAACCCCGGTAGAAAATCTTTTCAAAATTGCCGAAATAAGAGCATTAGCTAGCAAAATTAATATCTCTCAAATCTTACAAAAAAAGTCAGGCTTTTTGTTTAAAATACAAGAAAAACTTGATGAAAATTTCATTAAAAATTTAATTTCTGCTCTTACAAGATTTAAAAAACAAGGGATTATCAATACTTTAAAATTTTATCCCAATGGATTTGAAGTTGGAATAACAAATTTTGATAGATTGACAATGCTACTGAAAAAACTTAATGCCACATTAAACAATGTTTGATGTCATATCCTTTTCTATTCCCAATACAGATTTTGAATAATTTAGCCTATTTTCAAGAATGTAAAAATAAACTGAGTCCTCTGCAGGATGAATAACTCGTTTCAGTTCAATTTTGCATTTTTCAAGCTTTCCATATGTTATATCGCCCTCAAATACTGAATTTTGGACCCACATGAGGTATTTTTTGAGCACTTTCCTGACTTTGTTTACCCTCTCTTCTGCTATGTCATAAGTAACAATCACATAAGGCATCTTCCTTACCACCAAGCTTTAAAGGGTTTGTAAATTTCATCACCCAATAAGTGTTTAATTAGCTTATAACATTCAATCCTAATAAGCATTCGGTATGAGACCTTTCTCTGAAGCCTGCGATGCTTTATAGTTGTTGAGAGTTTTTCATCAAACTCTTTAATGAATTTCTTCCTTGCATTTTCAGTAAGATAGCAGTAATTTACATCTTCATCAAAGTCTTCACAGTCAAGCTGAGAAGTGTTTATAAGTTTAAAAATTATTGGATCTGCGATCAAAGGCTTAAATATTTCTGCTATGTCAAGGCAAAGGGAAAATCTTCTCTCCATTGGCTCGTGAAGATAGCTTATTGTTGGATTAAGCTGAGTATGATAGAGTTCATTTAAAACAGTGGTATAAACAAGAGAATTTGCGAATGATATTAAAGCATTTATTGGATTTGTTGGCGGACGCCTTTGCCTTTTTTCAAAAGAGAAATTTTTAAGTATCACATTGAATGCCTGATAATAGGCATTCTTTGCTCTTCCCTCACAGCTCATAAGCTCTGCAATTGAGCCCGAAAGCTTGGCACTTAGAAGTTCTTTCTCAATTTTCTCAATGAATGGCTCTGTATTTTTGTATGCCCTTAAATTTCGCATCATATGATGCATTGCACCTTCCACGCAGCAGTAGGCTAAGTAAAATCTTCGTTCGCTGTCAAGATAATGTTCAACTTGTTTTACCAATAACTCTCCTGACAAATTTTTATCTCTTGGAAGAAAGCTTCCTGAGTAAAAACCGTAGTAGTTGTAAAAGTGAACTGGTTTGTTTTGCTGAGATAGGAAATTAAGAAGCTTTGTATTTAGTTCAACCTCTCCAAAAACATGAATTCCTTCTACATCCTCAATTGGAATAGCCTTCTTTTCCCCTTTTTCATTCTCAATATAAACAGTATTTTCTTTTCGCCTTATTTTGCCATTTGAGAATATGTAATAGTGCCGAGCCATTTATCCAAAACAAAGCTCAAAATAAGCACATTTTCTGCAGTATGGCTTTTTCTGTACAGCAGGTGGGAATTTCATCTGTGTAATCTCATGAACTTTTGTGAGAGCCTCTTCAACTTCCTTTTCAGCCTCAGGAGTTAAAACTACTTCTTCTTTTTTCTTAATTTTTGGATAATTTATTATTCCCTTCTTCTCTATGCCAAGCTGTTTAAGATAATAAAGATAATATAGAATCTGAATTCTGTCAGCATGGGCAAGCTTATTTGAATATTTAACTTCTCTTATTCTTTCGTCATCCAAAATATCTATGCAGATGAGATTATCAATTAAAACCTCTTTTTTGTTTTGTCTTGGATAAACATATTCCTCAAGAAGGCGACCAAGAAGAACTTTCTCTGATGTGTTCTCCATCTGAATACCTCTGTCAAAAAGCCAAAGCTTCCTTTCGCATACATAAAGATAATTAACTTTTATTCCATTTGTCTTAAGTAAATCAAAATCAATAGTTGTCTGGCTCATGGAAACTATTAATCTTTTTCATAAATCTCTTTTAAATGCGGAGGCAGGAGCTCAGCAGGATATCTTTTCTTTCCAATTTCATCTAAGTGCCACCACCATTTCTCTATTGGATACTCCTTTGGCTCAGCCTCATAGGGCGCATCGCTTCCGTGTTTTACTACCCACTCAATAAGCTTTTTATCTATCTCCATAACTTTTGGGTGATTGCTCAAACCAAGCTCCTCTATTTCATCCCTGATTACAAGAAGAGCGGAGGCAAAGTGATAGCAAGTTACATCAGGGAAGCTATGCTCATTAACAGTGGCTGCCCATTCCCACTCTTCTATTAGCTCTTCAATATATCTTGATGATACCATCCCTTTTAAATCTCTTTCCGAATTTTGACAAATCATAAACCTAAAACAGTTTAATCATCTTCTTTACATCTAATTATACCAAAAATGAAGCACTTATTGATTTGGTATGGTTTATCACAAAATAGATATAGACACTCGTCACTGCGAACCCCCTGTTGCGAGCGAAGCAAAGCAATTACCCACATTGTCACTGCGAGCCCCTCGATGGGTCGAAGCAGTCTCCACCACTCCGTCATCGTATGATAAATATATGGAGATTAAACAGGGATAAGTTAAAATAAAAGTGAAGAAAGAAGGTGGGCAAGGACGCTCTGTCATAGGTCTTAAAGACCGCTCGCAATGTTGTCCTCCACCTTCTCCCTTCCCTTAAGCCTGAACGGAACATTAGGCTCAGGCAGCCTGAATGAGTTCCCACGATGATAGGATAAGGGAAGAAAATAAAAAAAATCAAATGGTGGAAGAAAGATGACAAAAGAGAGGTTCGTAGTTGGAGTGGATGTGGCAAAGGATACCATAGCAGTAACAGTAAAAGAAAGAGGTAAGGGTAAAAGAGCTTCTTTCAATCTAAAGAATGATGCAGAGCAGTTGCACAAGGCTTTGAAAAAGGAGTTACCTGACTGCTGTAAAGAGGATGTACTGGTTGTTATGGAACATACAGGGGTGTACCATCTAAAATTAGCCCATGCCTTATATGAGCATGGGTATAAGGTTGCAGTGCTGAACCCACTGCAGGTAAAGAGATTTGCAGATGCACAGTTTAATAGAGCGAAGACTGACTGTGTAGACTCTGCAGTGATAGCTGAGTGTGTGGAGATTTGCAAAGAGATAAGATTATTTAAGCCAATGACTGCCTCTGAACATAAAATGAAAATACTATTAACTCACCTTGAGAAGATGCAGGTAAGTCTTAATCGGTTAAAGAATCAACGAGAAGCTTTAAGATATGAACCGATAATGGTAGATACAGTAATGGAAAGCTATGACAAGCTCATAAAAGAGGTAGAGGAAACAATACAGAAGATAGAGGAGGAATTGGAAGAATTGGCAGATGCCAGTTATGAGAAACAGATAAAGTTAGCGATGAGTGTACCTGGGGTTGGGCATAGGACAGCATGTATTGCGGTTTCAATGCTTGGATGTTTTGAAAATTTTGACAGAGTAAAGGCAGTAGGCAGTTATATAGGGATAAGCCCGAGTGTATATGAATCTGGCAAGAGTGTAAAGAAAAAGGGGAGGATACAGAAGAAGGGGAGTGCATATATAAGGAAGATATTGTATATGGGAGCGATGTCAGCGATGAGATATAATAAAGCATGCAAAGCGTTGTATGAGAGGATGATACAAAGGGGCAAAAGCAAGATGCAGGCATTGATAGCGGTAGCCCATAAACTAATAAGGCAGGTATATGGAGTTTTAAAAAGTGGGATACCATACAATGAAGAAATTGCAATGAATGGAAAAAAATACTTGACAAATTAACACGGAACATTGCGAGGGCACGAAGTGCCCGAAGCAATCTCGCTTTTATGCCCCACCCTGTCATTGCGAATGGTCGCCACGCCTTCGGCTCGCGACAGACTCCGCGACGAAGCAATCCACCCACCCCGTCATTGCGAGGGTGCTTTAGCACCCGAAGCAATCTCGTTTTTTTCCAACGGAGAGATCACTTCGGCTTGCTTCGCAAGCCTCGTGATGACGAAAAGGGGTGTCATTGCGACGCCGAGCGAAGCGAGGAGGAAGCAATCTCCGAGTTTGCCACGCCTGCCTGTCGGCAGGCTCGCAATGACAGAAAAAATAAAGAGCTGCTCGCAATGACAGCAAAAAACAATTAATTTTTAAATGGTTATAGCAATGATTGGATTTTTATCGTTCCTATTTTTGAAATTTGCAAAAACTTTATATAGTGCAATAGAGCTACAGTGCCATAGTAGAATGACTTTATTTTTTTCTGTCGCTCTGTCGCTCTATTGCACTAAGTATCCCACATGGTTCAGATGAAACTGTGAGGTGGTGAAAGTGTTCGAAATCATGTTCGAGCTTTATATCCCACATGGTTCAGATGAAACGGTAGCGGTAACTGTTCGTTTGTGATACCTGTTCCCGTCTTTATATCCCACATGGTTCAGATGAAACTGAGATAGCCCAGCAGACCAATAACTTCGATCAGGCATCTTTATATCCCACATGGTTCAGATGAAACAAGGAAAAAAGTATGTACTTGATGAGATTTTTGAGTCTTTATATCCCACATGGTTCAGATGAAACTGCATCCTTTCAATCTGAGGTCAAGGACATCAAAACTTTATATCCCACATGGTTCAGATGAAACTATCAGGAACACCTGGATCAGAATACGTGTTAGTTCTTTATATCCCACATGGTTCAGATGAAACAAGGTATGCCTTCTGTGCCGTGTTTGGTATCATGACTTTATATCCCACATGGTTCAGATGAAACTTCCCTCATTGCCAGTAGTCTTTCCAGTGTTTCAACCTTTATATCCCACATGGTTCAGATGAAACAGAGTTAAAGAATATCTTGCATAATTTGCAACAAGTCTTTATATCCCACATGGTTCAGATGAAACCGCCTAATAAACTGGTCCTGAAGCTCCATGCTCCATAGCTTTATATCCCACATGGTTCAGATGAAACGCATTGTTTACTGTTTTGGTGAGTCCTTCTGTGGCATCTTTATATCCCACATGGTTCAGATGAAACCTGTCTCTTGTGTCAACTGATTTTTTTGTTGCCATGCTTTATATCCCACATGGTTCAGATGAAACATCTTCCTTCTTCGTCAGTACTTGAGAAAACATCACTTTATATCCCACATGGTTCAGATGAAACATACATCAGTCGCAGGAGTTCCACCCCCAGCACCTGCACTTTATATCCCACATGGTTCAGATGAAACGTGGCATTGGCTTCTCTTCAGCCTCAGTCCCTTCTTGCTTTATATCCCACATGGTTCAGATGAAACTGATGGAAAATTTTGTAATTTTTTTGCTTATAATTGCTTTATATCCCACATGGTTCAGATGAAACAGTCAAAATCCAGAAGGTTCGCTTGATCCACAAGACTTTATATCCCACATGGTTCAGATGAAACGTCTTAATCGTGTAGTGCGTTGTGGTGGTGTTACAGTCTTTATATCCCACATGGTTCAGATGAAACATGGGGGTCTGGGCTTGTATGTATATGCGATAATGTTAACCTTTATATCCCACATGGTTCAGATGAAACGAGAATTGATGAGTTTCAAGAGATGATTAAAGAATGATTTATATCCCACATGGTTCAGATGAAACCGATTTGAGCCTTAGCCCAGTTTAAAGCTTCCTCGCATTTATATCCCACATGGTTCAGATGAAACTTGTTGTGATTGTATCTTTTATTTTTGCGACAATTGAGATTTATATCCCACATGGTTCAGATGAAACGCTAACCGAATCGGGAACTCTCCTTAACATTGAAGAGATTTATATCCCACATGGTTCAGATGAAACCTTTTAAATCAATCGCTTAGAACAACGGCTTTAAAATTTATATCCCACATGGTTCAGATGAAACGCATGTTGTTCAGGCTGGAGATGTTTATGTAATTTTAGAATTTATATCCCACATGGTTCAGATGAAACAATGAGAAAATTGATAGTAAAGAAAAAGAAAAATGGATTTATATCCCACATGGTTCAGATGAAACTTTTCTCCTAAGACTTCAAGTAATACTTTAAGGAGATTTATATCCCACATGGTTCAGATGAAACGAAAAAGAAAAGAAGAAAGAAAAAGAAAGGAAAAGGAATTTATATCCCACATGGTTCAGATGAAACGGATTTCTTTGAACCCAATCATCAGTAAATTCATCATTTATATCCCACATGGTTCAGATGAAACTGGATAGTCGTCTGTGCTCGAAAAAATGTGATTTGTATTTATATCCCACATGGTTCAGATGAAACGAGCATCAGGTGGAAAAGGAACCTCAACAGCATCAACATTTATATCCCACATGGTTCAGATGAAACGAAAAAGAAAAGAAGAAAGAAAAAGAAAGGAAAAGGAATTTATATCCCACATGGTTCAGATGAAACTAACCCCTGCATAAGCAAAGAGAGGGGCTAAATCAAATTTATATCCCACATGGTTCAGATGAAACTTTTTTTTTTATTTTTTTAGCAGCCTCTTGAGATTTATATCCCACATGGTTCAGATGAAACCATTTCGTATTTTAACATTTTTTTCCATCACTGTCAAATTTATATCCCACATGGTTCAGATGAAACAAACCAATTATCCAAAACATCTCTCAACCTTTTTCGTTCATTTATATCCCACATGGTTCAGATGAAACTTTGTCAATTTTGTAAAGTGTTACGGTATTAGCTTTTCCAATTTATATCCCACATGGTTCAGATGAAACATTTTGGGCCCTGTCCTGACCTTGAACCAAAAGACAGAAATTTATATCCCACATGGTTCAGATGAAACCAAAAAATCAGAACAACACAACGAGGACATCTAAAATTTATATCCCACATGGTTCAGATGAAACAGACAACCCAGCAGACCAATAAGACAAATCAGGTTTATTTATATCCCACATGGTTCAGATGAAACATCCTCAAGGTGCACTTGATCCTCAACAGGGAACTGATTTATATCCCACATGGTTCAGATGAAACAAACATTTTCACACCCCCTCCTTACCATCTCACAAAATTTATATCCCACATGGTTCAGATGAAACACTACATATCAGACATAAGTATAACAGAGCCAAAGGATTTATATCCCACATGGTTCAGATGAAACACGCAGAAGAACTTAACCCTAAAAAAGTAACGGAAATTTATATCCCACATGGTTCAGATGAAACCTCAACTTGCCCCGTTCCCTTGCGGACTTAGCCGCGATTTATATCCCACATGGTTCAGATGAAACCGGTAAAGGTTTTTGACTGGGTCTTTTTCGTTTTCATATTTATATCCCACATGGTTCAGATGAAACCAAACTCACCCCCTTTCAGCTTAGTAAGTCCACGAAGCGATTTATATCCCACATGGTTCAGATGAAACACTTTTATTTTCACCTTATAAATCTTTCCAACTTCCAAGATTTATATCCCACATGGTTCAGATGAAACAAAACTGGAGGGCAGTTGAATTGCCTTCTAGTTTTGATTTATATCCCACATGGTTCAGATGAAACGGTTGGGGTCTTTTGTGGGGCAAGCAACACGTTTTAAATTTATATCCCACATGGTTCAGATGAAACTTCTTGTAAAGATGCCGTTAGTTGGAAGTTTAACACATATTTATATCCCACATGGTTCAGATGAAACCAACGCTTCTGTATCTGTATATAGCTTCCCTATATAATGATTTATATCCCACATGGTTCAGATGAAACGTATTATATCAGTTGCTAACTGTCTGTATATATCCAATTTATATCCCACATGGTTCAGATGAAACAGGTAACAATGAAAAAATTAACAGTTAAAGATTTATATTTATATCCCACATGGTTCAGATGAAACCAGGAACCTCAACACTTGTATCAAACCCAGGAACCGCATTTATATCCCACATGGTTCAGATGAAACCACCTCGTCCTTACACCTCCTTACACCTCCTTACACCATTTATATCCCACATGGTTCAGATGAAACACATGATTACTACATCAACCATGAGCCAAACACATGGTATTTATATCCCACATGGTTCAGATGAAACTTAAAATGATAAGAATAATAGTTGGTGTTCCTGGAAGATTTATATCCCACATGGTTCAGATGAAACATATCTACAAAAGTCAAGCACACCAGACGAGTTAAAATTTATATCCCACATGGTTCAGATGAAACAAGAGACACAAAAGCCATCCAGTGTTTTGATTAAAAAGATTTATATCCCACATGGTTCAGATGAAACTTTCTATTTTTTCTAATTGTCAAAATATTAAGAATGTATTTATATCCCACATGGTTCAGATGAAACCTATACGTATCAACAACAAAATCATATAAATGACAATTTATATCCCACATGGTTCAGATGAAACAGGGCGAGCGAACGAAAGTTCGCGAGTGCCAAAGGCAATTTATATCCCACATGGTTCAGATGAAACCTAAAGTTTTTTTATATGATGTTAAAGATGTGACGACATTTATATCCCACATGGTTCAGATGAAACATCTATACGTATCAACAACAAAATCATATAAATGACAATTTATATCCCACATGGTTCAGATGAAACCAAAGAAAGCGAAATTGCAGAAACAACAACCGAAAAAGATTTATATCCCACATGGTTCAGATGAAACTTGAGGATTTTGACTTACCTTAACTTGAGCATCAGGATTTATATCCCACATGGTTCAGATGAAACGAACTATTCTCTGAAAGATAGTTTCAATTCTTTTCAATTTATATCCCACATGGTTCAGATGAAACTTTTCCTGCTTGCAAGCTTGTCTATATAGACCTCCTACAATTTATATCCCACATGGTTCAGATGAAACATTATCAACAAATTCATCTGGTACAGCATCAGCAACATTTATATCCCACATGGTTCAGATGAAACAAGTATCAACAAATTCATCTGGTACAGCATCACTTACATTTATATCCCACATGGTTCAGATGAAACCCACCTTATAAGGTTTTCTTTTGTGTAGTTTTCATCATATTTATATCCCACATGGTTCAGATGAAACTTCGTTGTTGTTCTTTTTTGAGTATCATCGACATCTATTTATATCCCACATGGTTCAGATGAAACCAAGACTACATGGAATTAATTTTATTGACCTCGTAAATTTATATCCCACATGGTTCAGATGAAACTCCTGCTTGCAAGCTTGTCTATATAGACCTCCTACAATTTATATCCCACATGGTTCAGATGAAACCAAAGGCAAGCCACCTGAAAAACACAAAACAACGTCATTTATATCCCACATGGTTCAGATGAAACAAACTCACCCCCTTTCAGCTTAGTAAGTCCACGAAGCGCATTTATATCCCACATGGTTCAGATGAAACACTCAAACATTTTCACACCCCCCCTACCACCTCACAAAATTTATATCCCACATGGTTCAGATGAAACATATCTACAAAAATCAAGCACACCAGACGAGCCGAAATTTATATCCCACATGGTTCAGATGAAACAACAAACTACAATGAATTCTATGTTGCCCTTTCACGATTTATATCCCACATGGTTCAGATGAAACTGTTAAGCATACAGTGAGTGAATTCAAGACATTGAAATTTATATCCCACATGGTTCAGATGAAACCTTTCTCTTTAGAATGCTTTTTATAGATTTATAGCTAATTTATATCCCACATGGTTCAGATGAAACGATATAATAATTAAGCAAAAAATACGCCAAAACCAAATTTATATCCCACATGGTTCAGATGAAACTTGCTGGGTAGTCGTCTGTACTCGAAAAAATGTGATCATTTATATCCCACATGGTTCAGATGAAACGCACTACTTTTTTACGAAGTAGTGCGGCTCTCTGCAGATTTATATCCCACATGGTTCAGATGAAACTTGTTGTACTCCAAAAAACACATATCAAAGAAGGGGAAACAGCAGGAAAGAAAATTTATATCCCACATGGTTCAGATGAAACCCTCAACCGAATGGACTTTTCTAAAAAACATCAGAGAAATTTATATCCCACATGGTTCAGATGAAACTACTGTATAATTTTATATCAATATAGGAGGTTGTTATAATTTATATCCCACATGGTTCAGATGAAACGCATTGCTGGGGTTGTCAATTCACGCAATCCTTGAAAATTTATATCCCACATGGTTCAGATGAAACGTAAAAGCAGACAAAAAAAGAAAAAAAAAGAGAGATAATTTATATCCCACATGGTTCAGATGAAACCCAGAACAAGAGGACTGGATCGAAGAGTATAAAGCTATTTATATCCCACATGGTTCAGATGAAACACTGCTTTGTTCTTTTGAATAGTTGGACATTCTGATATTTATATCCCACATGGTTCAGATGAAACTCAGAAAATAAGAGACAATCTCTATATAGCATTTGGTATTTATATCCCACATGGTTCAGATGAAACTACGGAGACTGAAAATACAACATTGGAATGAACTAAATTTATATCCCACATGGTTCAGATGAAACCGCACCCCAATAAGAGTAAGAGTAAGAGTAAGAAACATTTATATCCCACATGGTTCAGATGAAACTCCCTATATAATGCGGGATCAACTTTATTCTTTCTTGATTTATATCCCACATGGTTCAGATGAAACTTCTTCTCTTTCTATATACCACAAATCATTTTCCTATTTATATCCCACATGGTTCAGATGAAACTTGTTTTGCAACTTGTTGCAAAATCAAAACCAAAAAAGGATTTATATCCCACATGGTTCAGATGAAACCGTGGGGGCTCTCTGCTATGCAGAGAGCCGCACTACTACATTTATATCCCACATGGTTCAGATGAAACTTGGTTTGCAGAACTGGAGTGTATGAAAGAGGCTACAATTTATATCCCACATGGTTCAGATGAAACATTTCATTGGCTCTTTTTAAATTAATTATTTTTACATATATTTATATCCCACATGGTTCAGATGAAACCACTTGGTAACCTTTATACAGTATTTACTTAGTCATTTCGATTTATATCCCACATGGTTCAGATGAAACTTGGAATTAATCCCCAACCTGGCGCTTTTTTTTCTTATTTATATCCCACATGGTTCAGATGAAACCAGTTTGAAATGAAAAAATTAACGATTAAGGATTTATATTTATATCCCACATGGTTCAGATGAAACTTTGTTAGGTCTGGATTAATATCTATACCCGCTA
Organism: Thermodesulfovibrio hydrogeniphilus; assembly: GCF_054657355.1. Classification (NCBI taxonomy): domain Bacteria; kingdom Pseudomonadati; phylum Nitrospirota; class Thermodesulfovibrionia; order Thermodesulfovibrionales; family Thermodesulfovibrionaceae; genus Thermodesulfovibrio; species Thermodesulfovibrio hydrogeniphilus. The sequence continues at coordinate 768,258 of NZ_BAAHYW010000001.1, read as the reverse complement.
TAATTTATATCCCACATGGTTCAGATGAAACGTTTACTGTTTGTGCAAAACTTTTGCTTGTTTCAATTTATTTATATCCCACATGGTTCAGATGAAACAACTTGCCCCGTGCACATGCCCCTAAGGGCGTGTGCGATTTATATCCCACATGGTTCAGATGAAACTGAGATGCAATACATGTCACCGTCACAGCGTCTTTTATTTATATCCCACATGGTTCAGATGAAACGTGGCTCTCTGCAATGATAGCAGAGAGCTTTCTCCTATTTATATCCCACATGGTTCAGATGAAACCCCCTAGCTTGTCACAGAACAGAAATAGTTAGTAAAAAATGTTTTATTTCAATAACTTTAGCAAATTTTGTGTATTAAATGCAATATCTTTTTTATTAAATTTTTTGCAGTGAACCTGAGATTGTGCAAGCAAAAAATTTTTGTTTTTATAATGCATTGTAAAATCTGTATTTTTAAAGTCACTCTTAAAAAGGGGGATGCAAACTATCTTTTTTATATTTTTAAAGTTCAATTAATTCATATTTTTTCAAGCAATTAAATGCGTCTGCAAAATATAATGCTTTATCTCAAAATATCTAAATTTATCATTTTTGTTGCATCACTCCTTTAATAAGATTGCAAGTTCATTCAGAGCTTTTTTTAGTTTGTTTTAAAGCCTACCAAAACAAAGACTTAGCAATACTTTTCCTGTGATAGAAAAAGAAAATGAAAAATAAAAATTTTTATACTAACAATAACATAAAAGCCCAAGCTGGTATAAACAACAAGGTTTGTCCATTTATTTTTTCTTCATCAGCCTTATCAGGAGTTACAACTATTGCCTTTTCTGTTTTGAATTTCTTGCTAAAAGTTTAGTCACTAATATTGAAGGTTTTAAGGTCAATTACCTTTTCTGTTTTGAATTTCTTGCTAAAAGCCTCAATCCCCCTTAAATCTTTATTTGATATATCTTTTTGATATTTTACCTCTATGGGAAATAGTGCTTTATCCTTTTCTAAAACTAAATCAACTTCATATTTTTCACGATAGTAATAAACCATCACATCTTTCATCCTCAATAAATGACTGGCAATTATGCTTTCAATAACACTACCTACATCTTTTTTTGAAAAAGTATTAATTAAGCCTGCATCCAGAATATGCAATTTCTCCGCACTTCTAATGCTTTTTTCCACAGATTTAGAATATTTTTTTAACCGTTTAATGAGAAATGCATAATCAAGATAAAGAAGATATTTTTCTGTATATTCTCTGCTTAGACCGAGAGAATTTGCTATGTTTGTAATGTTTAAAAATTGAGAAGATATATCCATAAGATACAAAAACAATCTTTCAAGAACTTCAAGTTTTTTAATATCATAAAGTCCAACCAAATCTCTGTAAATTACCTTTTCTACAATATCCTCTCTCACAAGTCTTTTCCATAACAAGGGCTCATTGATATGAAACAAATTTGGAAATCCACCTTTTTGAACATACTCTTCAAAGACAATCTTTATCTCGCTTTCATACGGAACTAATTCTGTTAAATCTAAAAATTTAAAATCTTTGAAATTATCACGCATATAATCAATTTTTTTAATGAGATTAGATTTTTTCAGATGAAAGCATAAAAATTCGTAAAAGCTGAAAGGAAAAATTATTTCCTCTATAGTCCTTCCAGCAAGAGATTCTGTTCCCTTTTTAATAAGACTTGCTGATGAGCCAGAGACAATAAACTTTAGTGGATATTTTCTGTCAAAATATTTTTTTGCCATGAATTGCCAGTTTTCTAAAAAATGTGCCTCATCCATAAAAACATAAATAGTTCGCACCTCTTTAATCAGTCTCTTATTAATCTGCTCATAGACTTTGAAAATCTCATCTAAGTCAACTCTGAGGCTAATGTCATCAAAGGAGAGAAAAAGAATGTTTCTGCAAGGAATTCCACTTTTTATAAGTCTATCAATCATCTGATAAAAAATTGTCGTCTTTCCTGTTCTGCGAGGTCCTTTAAGAATAATAATTCTGTCTAAATTTAATTATGACAAAAGGTCATTTATGATTGGTCTTTGATATTCTGCAACCAACTCAGAAGGAACTCTTTCACTTTCCCACCAAGGATTATAAAAATAAAGCGTCTCTTTCAACTTATTTAAATCCATTTTTAAACTTTTTCTTTTTTTGTAAACTTAAGTTTACAATTATTTTAATTTTTTGTCAAGTAAAGTTGGATTTTAAAAAATTAAACAAAATTGCTTAACTTCTCACCAACAATCAATCCTTCTTCTGAAGAATATTTATAATTAACTACATAAAGTCCTTTTTCTTTTAACTCTGAAATCGCTCCTTCCTCTTTAGCTTTAAAAAATGGTATATCCAAAGATTTATCATTTATAAAAATTTCTGCTTTAATTTTTTCAACTTTATTGGATTTTGTTCTAATAATTTTGATTTTTTCCATAATTTCATCACAATATTTTTCAAAAATTTCTTTCGGTATCACACGCACAGAATAAATCTCTCTAAGAATTCTTTGAGCTTCAGCTTTCTGTAACTCATAATCTTTTATGTCGTCAAGTATTTCTAGGGCATTCAAAAATTCTTTATAAAATTTTGTAGATTTAAGCTTTTCTTTATTATAAACTTGTTTCATTATATTAACTTTATCCTTTTCTGTAATCAATTTTTCATTGAATTCTTCAATTGCTTGTTTTGAAAGAATAAAAATTTCTTTATCATAAATAGTTCCTATACCGGAACAATTTTCAGTGAAGATAAAAACATTCGGTTCTTCATCATAGTATTCTCTATTTCTATAAACCCTTCCCATTCTTTGAAAAAGACTATCCAAAGAGGAAAGTTCTGTAAAAAGAATATCAAAATCTATATCTAATGACGCCTCTGCAATCTGGGTTGTAATCCATATTCCTTTATTTTCTGGCACTCTTGTAAAATAATAAATTTCCTCTTCCAATCTTTTTCTGTCCTCACCAATAAATAAAGAATGAAGCATTTTAGGAAAGCAACCTTTTTCTTTTAATTCAGTAAACAATTGGCGAGCTTTTGAAAAAGTATTAGTAATTACTAATACTTTTTTATTTTTTGAAAGCTTTTTAATTAAATCTACTTTTGCATTTATAGGCTCTTGACATATTTTAATTCTATGTCTTTTTAAATCTATTAAAAATTCAGAAATTTCAAATTCTATTCCACTTTCTTCTAAAAAATCAACATAAATTTGCGGAAGAGTAGCGGTCATTATTAAAAACTTTCCACCCATTTTATAAATTTGTTTCAAACCTTTTAATATTACTGCGGCAATTTTTGGTTCATAACTTTGAATTTCATCTATTATTACTTTTGAATAAGTCAATGTAGCTAATATTTTCTCATATCCTCCAAACTTAAATGGAAAAGTAAATAATTGATCAATAGTTGAAACGCTCACTTGATAAGCCAACTGTTTTGAGTTTTTATAAATTTCAAAAGGAGTTTCATCTTCTTTATAACAAAGATAATTAAGACTTGTAGAATGAAGTAATCCTGTATTTTTATAATTTATTTTCTCTTGAATCCTGTCAAAAATTGCATTAACAATTACACGTAATGGCAACGTCAAGAAAGTTTTTTCATTTCCAGCCCAAAGAAGTCCTGCTTCAGTTTTACCTATTCCTGTAGAGCCTAATATTACAAGATTTTTATTTTGATTAGAAAAAGTATATTGTTGAATCAGACGCAAATTGTGTTTTAAATAATCTTTAACTTTTGAAATAAGAGAATCATCTTTTAATTCAATTTCTACCTCTGCTGAAGAAGAATGATCAATTCTGTGTAAAAAACCTTTTAAAAGCACATAAAAAGGATAAATTTTATCTCTTGAAGTGATTCTTATTTCGGGATGACAAAATCTAACATATCCTGTCCATAAAGTTTGAGGCACTGAAATAATATTATTTAACAAATGTTTTCTTTGTTCTAATTCTTCCTTAATTACTTTTTCAATTTCTTTAAAATTAGGAACAGATTCTTTTTCATGATGATAAAATATAGCTTGTACAATAGCTCTAACAATTTCACGATCATAATTAAAAATTTTTTCATCAAAAAATGCAGACGATAAAAAATTATGTGGAATTTCAATTTTTGTTATTAAAGGAATTTGTGAATATCCAATTTTCTTTCTAATTTTATTTTGAAAATGAATGCTTATCTTTCCCAAATCATGATATTTTACTACCAAAGTTAATATATCCCAGAAAAATTGTGAAATTTCTGGAGATAAAACATTTTCTATTTTGTCAGCATACGTTTTTTTAAGAAGTTTTAAATTACTTAAACAATTATCTATATGTTCTTGTAAAGTTTGCAAAGGTTCACTTTTTGCATAAATAATTTCATCCATATCAAACTAAAAAAACTAAATCATCTTCTTCATCAACATAAGTTTTTGTGTATAATTTCCCACTTTCTACATATACTACTTCTACTTGTTTCCATCTTCTAAGGTTTTGATCAATTTCATAATAATAATTAAGTCTATAGTTTACTCCAAATAAATCGTTTTCTAAAGCATAATTTTTTGGAATGTATGCAGGATATTTAATTGGAATACCATTTCTTTTATCCTCTCTTTCAAAAATTTTTACAAAAGAAACTTGATCAATTCTTACCAAATCTTCTTGTCTTCCCAAAGATGGATATCTTGATGGATTTTTTAAAGCTGCTTCAAGATTTTCTAAAATTTCTTTTTCAGCTGAAACATGAATAATAAGATTTACATTGACAAGTAAATTAACATAGTAAACCATACTTTTTATTCCAACTTTTCCAAAAATAAAATCATAACTTGCTTCCCTTCCTTTTCTTACTCCTCCAAATTTATACAATTTTTGAAGATTATTAGTCACACTTGCATATGTCCCTTGAATAGAAATTTTCATTGGGATAAATTGTTCAGCATTTAGGATACTATGTAAAAACCCCTTAACAGTTGAAGGAGGAGGTAAAGGATAAGTCTCTCCTGCCTTAAAAGATAAAGGTTTTCTATATGAAACTAAATCTTGATAAAGTTTAATTTTTAACAGTTCCATAGTATTCATCAATTTCTGTACAAAGTAATTTAAAAATAGTATCAATATCTCCAACAGATTTTACAGGCAATTGTTTTAATTCTTCTTCATTTCCCCAAATACCTGAAACAAATCCTAACAAAGTATTCTCAGCAACTTTTACATTATTCATAAAAGTAATGTTTAATGTATCTTTAATTGGCTCAATACATATACAAGGTTTTGAATTGCGCCATTCTAATTTTATTTTCCCTAAAAAGAAAGGATTTTTAACACTATACACGCCTCCTATAACAAAAAGAGGATTTAAGTTTTCTATTCTTCCTTTTATTTCTCTGTTTAAAATTTTAATAATTGAAAGAAAATCTTTGACTCTTTTGGCTCTCTCTGAATTCGGTAATACTATATCTTCATCAATCCCTACTCTATCTAAATCTACTGTTATAGTATAAGTGTAAAAACTATAATGTTGTTCTATTTGGGCAATATTTGGATCTTCATTAATTCTATCTGCTAAACCTTTATTTGAAAGAAATTCTATATCATTTAAATAAGATTCCAAAGAAATTGCAGGACTCAACCGAACTACCGCGGCTCTCGTTAAAGAGCCTTTTCCTTTTTCTGTTTTCATATATCCAAATAAATCTATTTCTGGTAAGTTTTCTATAGAAGCATCTGGACTAAATTGAACCGTTCTTTGGCTCTTATCTACTGGAGCTAACTGCCATTCAAAATATTTATTACCAAGTCTTACAATATCATATCTTAAAGCTTGCCTTGAAGCAAATGTAAATACTTGTCCATTATCTCGGGAAAACTTTTTAAGTTCAGAAATATTACCTGTTGTTTCTCCATAATTTAAACTTAATGCATTAAAAATTATTGTTAAAGTTAATCCTTTGCTCATTGGTTACTCCTCCTTTTCAGTATTTTCTTGTGACTGTTTACTTAAAAATCCTGTCAAAAATGCATATCCTAAAGACTCAATTTCTAAAATATTATCAGGTTTTAAAGCTTCCAAAAAAATTCGAGGTACATCCTTATTAAGATTTAAATAAAGTCTTAAAATAGTATCATAAAAAGTATTTTTATCTTTCACTCTTAAAGCAGAAAGAAGCCTGTAAGCAATACTTTCTATTTTATTTTCAGCATTTCTATTCCTGAGTTCTTTTGCCACATCTTGCCCTTTAGAGTATAAAGACCATAATTTTTTTGAAATTTCTTCTCTCATTTCATCCCTCCCTGTCTTAAAAAGTTCTAATTTTCTCTGAATTTTTACTAAATTAAAAAGTTCATCAGAAAAATTATGTTTTTTATTAAGAAAATCATGCAATACTTTATTTATAAGCGGATAAAGACTCCGTCTTTCCAAAATACTGTCAATAGATTCGTGTAAAACATTTATAATTGCAGAATTTAAATTTTCAGCATCTACTTTGTAAACTAAATTTTCTAATCCTTTAAAATCTTTATAATTGTCTTCTTCAAATAATTTGGCAATATATTGGGGAACATGGAAATGATAAATTGCAAAAGGTTCTTTTTCTGTATTAAATTCAACAAATAAAATATTAGCTAAAGTCCATCTACTTCTTTTTTGTTGATAATCTAAAAGAATATTCCGAATTATTGATTTGAAAGGATTATCAGATGAAGTAAAAACAAAGTTTTCAAGCATTTTATTATATTTATAAAGTCCCTCCACTGTAGCATCAAAATTAACAAAAAGATAACTGTTTCTTTCTCCTAATAAACTCAAATTTAAAAAACCTGCAAAAGCACACAAATAAATTAATTCACATAAACCGCATAAAGGTGTATTAGGATTTAAATTCCAATAAAAATTTTTACATTCTTTAATACTTTCACCACTTACTTTAAAAGTGCCTTCATCAAAGAGAGTATCTTTCTTAGCTATTCTTTCATTGCATACTATACAATACACTGTTTCTTTTCTTTTTCTTTGAGATTCAAAAATAAATAAAGGATCAATAAAATCTTTCTTAAACTTTTCTTTTATTTTTGTTTTAACAGCTTGATTAAAAATACTTTTACCCTCATAAAAACTTAACAAATAATATTTTGCATACAAATCTTTATATTTTTCCCAATGTTTATACAAAGCCTCAATTAATTTTTGTATCAGCTTTTTTATTGTTTGTATTTCCTTTTCTCTTTTTATCTCATGAATAATTACAAAAATATCTGGATCCTCTTTTAAAATTTTGGAACTTTCAGTTAATCTTTTAACTTCTTGTATATCTTTTTCTTGAATTTTTTCCGAAGAAAGCAACTGTTGTAATTCACTAATTTTTGAAGTAATCTTGTTTGCTTGCGGATAAATATACTGAAAATATCTTTCATGAAAATTTTTCAATATATCCAGCGAAAAAGAGATATAATTAGTATTTATTTTAATAAGTCCTTTATCTCCTGTTTTTTCAAAAATTTTTAAAAAACCTACTATCCCAGCATTATAAAGCCAATCACCAAGATAAACCTTTACTTCTTTCATTTTTTACTCCTCATATATTCCTTAATCTCCAATGTATTTTTTCTGAATTCTGGGTCTGCATCATAGATAATTTTTGCTGTTCATGTCAATTAAATCAACTTCAGTTGATAAATTTAGTGTCTTTTCAATTTTATAGGCAAAAAAATCAAGAGTATGAATTAATTCTCTTCCCTTTGGATATGGCTCTTTAAGAAGAACTGCAATGTCAATGTCACTCATTGGACTAAATTTTCCCGATGCATAAGAGCCAAAAAGATATGCTGAAGCTATATATGGATATTTCTCAAAAACAGCTTTTAATTTCTCAAAATCCATCTCAGCATACATCAATCATTCCAAAGCCTTGACCTGTTCTTAAGCCTATTCCAATTTGATACAAAATCTTTAAATCCTCAGGCTCACCTTCAAGGATAAAGCTACCGCTGAAGCATGTAAGCATCATGACTGGTTTTCCTGTTTGCTGTCTAAAATCTTTTAATGTATGCTTTACAACTTGTTTTTTTATTGATATTGGAGAAAATTTAAGCTCTCTCTTAAGTCCATAGTCTCGTATGTCTTTCAAAATTCTGTCATGGATTGAGTTAAAGTGAAAATTAAATTCTTCAAGATTATCTAAAGGAAGAATAGGATTTTCATCTTTGTCTTCAATTAGAATTGGAGACATAGTTTTAAAAGCAATGTTTTCTGCCTTTATTGGCTTTTCTCTTATATAGTGTATTCTTTGGCGAGTTATAATGCCGTTGTCAAAAAGTTGAAATTGCCCAATTTTAAGAAGACCGTTGTAAAGATGGATTATAAATTTATTGTCACAGGAGCTTACAAAAAATGAAATATTGGAATTATCTTCAAAAAAGTAAACAGTATCTTCTACAGCAAAGTCATTGTCAATTTTAATTAATTGTTTTTCAGCCCTTCTTTTTGCTGGCAAAAGAACACTAAAGCAAAATGGCTTTGTCACTTTAGAGAACTCACTCTTTTTGTCGGGATAAAGCTTTTCTTTATAGCTTTCATCGGATTTTAAAAGGGCTTCTTTGATTAAAGCCATAAAACGATGACGATAAAGAATAGGAAGTTGATTAACTGAAAAGTCAATTTTAAGCCTCATTTTCGCACCTTAAAAATTTTTTTTAATCTTACCTAAAATGTAGGCTCTTTGTCAATAGAACGATTTTCCTCAAAAATAATCTACCCGAAAAAGTATTGTTTCCTCATAATTGACAAGAAAGGCGAGCATCTGATATTCCTTTTATTTTTAGCCAATACACTAAATGAAAGGAGGAATACCCTGATATGCCCCCGTTTTTTGGAACATTATAAATACGAACTTTTGTTTTTATAAAACTAGTGCACTCAAACTTTGTAACAAAATATTTACGAACCATTCCTATAAACCTCAGAAGGTGTTTTTCCTCCAAGACTGCTATGCGGTCTCTCTGTATTATAGAAATTTCTATATTCTTCTATCACCTCCCTTGCCTGCTTCGCATTTTCAAAAATATTTCTACTGAGGCATTCCTCTCTAAGCTTGCCATTGAAGCTTTCCAAAGTCCCGTTTTCCCACGGACTGCCTCTTTCAGTAAATTCATGACGTATACCGTGTTTCCTGATGAACTTTTCAAAGCTCAGACTTCTGAATTCAGGTCCCTGATCTGTCCTGATAATCCTGGGAATTCCATAAACTCTGAAGCATTCTTCAAGTACTTCTATAACCACCTTAGCAGTAATACTAAATCCGACTTCAATACCCAAAGAAAACCTACTCAGTAGCTCTTCAATCGTCATGATTTTAATAAGTCTTCCGTCTTCAAGAGTTTCAAACATGAAATCTATAGCCCAGACATAATTGCAAAATATAGGCTCTGTAAGAGGCTTCTGTACAATAATTCTCTTTTTGTTTTTACGAGGTTTCTGCCTCTGAAGTCCAAGACTTTTGTAAATACGATAGACTCTTTTATGGTTAGCATGAATCCCGCTTTGATTTATAACAAAATGGACGCGTCTGTAACCGTAAAAAGTATATTTAAATGCGATTTCTCTTATCATATCCGCAAGAGCCTGATCTTGTTCTGCTTTAACAGAACGATAATACAGAGTGCTCAGTGGCATCTCAACAATGTCTGCAGCTTTTCTTGTAGTTATTCCAGATTCTATCATTGTTTTAGCTATCTGTCTCCTTTCGTGAGTGGTCAAAAATTTTTTTTAACAATATCTCTGAGCACCTGTATTTCAAGTTCTTTTTCAGCAAGAATTCTTTTAAGGCGAAGATTTTCCTCTTCAAGTACTTTAAGTCTTTTAGCTTCATTAGAGGACATGCCTTTGAATTTTTGTCTACATTTGTCAAAAGTGCTTCTGCTGATAGAGTATTTACGGCAGACTTCTGCAATGGAATTGCCTGGAAGTTCTGCTTCTGAGAGAATCTGGATAATTTTTTCTACAGGATATTTTGTCTGTTTCATAATTAAACCCTCCTTCTCTTTTAATTATATTCGTATTTTTGTTGTTCCAAAAAATGGGGAGCAGGTCAAGGAATAGCTCTTTGACAAGAACAAAGAGATTAGTCAGCCATTGAAAGGATTTTAATCCACTTGCCTTGAATAGTGCTTATGCTATCAAGTTCAGGCAACTGTATGGGTGGCTTGTAGTTCAAAGACATGTGGGGTCTGAGGAAATTGTAGTGAGTAACGAACAGAGTAACCAGAGCAGCAGCACCATTTAGGCTATTAAATCCATGTGCAGGCTTGATGTGAGATTTAAAAGTACGATTGAGGCGTTCAATTAACTGTTTAAAGGGTCTGAACTAAGCAGATTCATCGTCCAGATTTTGAAGTCCAATAACCTTACGATGATTAATGTTACTGCCTGTCTGAGAGTTTATAAAGTGAATACCAGCTGGATAAGAAGGATTGCCATCAGTGATAAGTGTGAATTGCTGGTCTGATAGCCTCTTTCATAGCAATAACAGCTGACTTAACATCTCTGGTATCTGAGACATGGTAAGAGGAGATGGAGAGTTTTTGGCAGCAGAGGAAGAGGAAGACAAAGAAGTGTTTACCCAAGATTTTGATATAAGTCTCATCGCCAGCTTGAGTTGAATCCACAGAGCCTTTGAATTTGAGATTGAATTTATGGCAGTAGAAGGCGGCAGCTTGAGCATAGCTAAGGACAGTCTGATAAGAGATATCTATGTTGAAGACAGAACGGAGGATATAAGCAGTTTTTCTTGCACTAAGACAGAAGGAGACATAGAAGGTAAGCACAGGACCGAGTATTGGCAGAGAGTTGTGAATTTTTCTGAGGTCAACAGCAGGTTTTTGAGGAAATGACAGAGTAAGCTCAGAGGGTTGGAAGTGATACTCTCTGTATTGATAGTTCACTTTGAAGTGGGAAGGAGATTTTTGGCGGATAGAGAGCTCATCGGGGCTAAGTTTATTAAGAGCGCTGATGCGATGGGGGCAGTTATCATTACAGCATTTATAGATGGTGCAGGTTTTAGACTCTTTCCATTTAAAGAGGGCATTGCCACAGTAAGGGCAGAAGTGTTTAGAGTTTGATTTATTGCGAAGGGGACGATTGAGCTGGAAGAGATTACCACAGACTTTGCATTTCAGTTGAGAGCGGTTTTTACCGTTGTTGAATACAGATAGGAATGAGGAGCATTGCAGTTAGGGCAAGATAAGTGATTAGGGAGAGCTTGACTGTTGCCTCTGCGTTTTACAGGTTTGAGAGATTTGCCATGTTTGTTTTGATATTCATCAAGTAATTGTTTGTAGTCTTTTGTAGTGCTGGTAGAAGATTTATCAGGAGGTTGAGACAAGGGAGGAAGGGGGGTCAACATAGAAATTTCTGTAGTTAGGATATTTTTCTTTGAGGTCATCTTTTAGTTTAATATTAGGGTGACGGTTAAGAAGAATATCAAAAAGAGTAAAAGCGATAGTTTCAATTTGAGAGCGAGAGAACTTGGAACAGAGGCAAATAACAAAAGGGAATATTTTATTCACGGCTTGCCTCCTTGGTTTTATTAGAGAGATAGTAGTTTAACCTTAAAGTAGAGGGGGGAGGCAAGCTTTTTTTACAGAATGTATTGAAGAATAAGAGTTTTATAGACTTTTAAGTAGTAAATTTTTGACAATACTCAGTTAAAAACAAAGAGAGAATATGAACCTAAAAGTTAAAGACATTATGAATAACAACATTGAAACAATTAGTCAAGAGTCTTCTGTTTTTGAAGCTATGCAAAAAATGGTAAGCAAAAAAATAAGGTCTTTACTGGTTCCGCCAAAGGATGAAAAGGATGTTTATGGAATTATAACTGTTCGCGATATAGTCTATAATGTAATCTGCAGGAACCTTGACCTTCATAAAACTAAAGTTGGAGAAGTAGCAACAAAGAGAATAGTATGTATAAATAAAGATCCAGATTTGCAGGATTTTATCAAATTGATGGAAAAATTTAATGTCGGTAGAGGTGTTTATAAATGACGGCAGAGAAATAATAGGTGTAGCTTCATTATTTGATGTAGTTAAATTTTTCTGCGAAAACAAATAAAAATAGGATTAAAATAAAAAATTTCTTGTGTTAAATTTTTATCGCTTTAGGATTTAGTATATAAAATTTTAATCTTATAAAGCTTTTACTCTGATGGCGCAATTGCTAATTCTTTAATCTATTGTAAAAGCAATTATTTTCATGAAAAATTTATTTTTCTTACAAACCTTTAGCCAGTTACAATCAATGCAAAATTGTTCAAACCACATTTTAAAAATTTGTGGAAGTTTAATCTTTATCTCATGCCATTTTATTTTTTCAGTTGGAGACACTTCAAGTAATTTCAATGCTTCTTTATCCATGCGTTTTATCTCTTACTCTGCATCTTTAGTGTAGAAGCATTGAGAATTTTGAAGATATGAACATTTCAAACAAATATCATCAGCTACCTCAACAACTTCAATTTCTTCACCTTCACATCTTTTTAGCACATCCATTAAATTCGCGATAAAATCTGTCTCGTAACTTTCACCAGAAAAAAAGTGTAAACAAATAAGATGATGTCCTCTAAGCCTTATCACTTTAAATATTATAATTAAAAAATCCTTTATTTAACTATCCAATTTTCATTCAAATAATGCAAAAGTATTAAAGAATCACCATCAATCTTCTTCGTACTTAAATTGAGCGATTATCACGTGTCATAGCAAATTGTCGCATGCATTCGGCTCTTGAAAGGTTCTGCGAAGCAGTTGTGCATTTTTATGAGATTGCTTCGCAGTCCTTCGGACTGCTCGAAATGTTCCGTGTTAATTTGTCAAGTATTTTTTTCCATTCATCGCAATTTCTTCATTGTATGGTATCCCACTTTTTAAAACTCCATATACCTGCCTTATTAGTTTATGGGCTACCGCTATCAATGCCTGCATCTTGCTTTTGCCCCTTTGTATCATCCTCTCATACAATGCTTTGCATGCCTTATTATATCTCATCGCTGACATCGCTGCCATATACAATATCTTCCTTATATATGCACTCCCCTTCTTCTGTATCCTCCCCTTTTTCTTTACACTCTTGCCCGATTCATATACTCTCGGGCTTATCCCTATATAACTGCCTACTGCCTTTACTCTGTCAAAATTTTCAAAACATCCAAGCATTGATACTGCTATGCATGCTGTCCTCTTGCCAACTCCAGGCACACTCTCCGCTAACTTTATCTGTTTCTCATAACTGGCCTACCGCCAATTCTTCCAATTCCTTCTCCATCTTCTGTATTGTTTCCTCTGCATTTTTTATGAGCTCGTTAAAATTTTCTATTACTGTATCTACCATTATCGGTTCATATCTTAATGCTTCTCTTTGATTCTTTAAACAATTAAGATGTTTCTGAATCTTCGCAAGGCAAGTTAATAGTATCTTAATCTTCCGCTGGGGTTCATCCATTGGCTTAAATAATCTTATCTCTTCGCAAATCTCCACACTCTCAGCTATCACTGCAGAGTCTATTTTGTCTGTCTTCGCTCTATTAAACTTTGCATCCGCAAGTTTCTTTGTCTGCAGCGGATTCAAAATTGCTACCTTATACCCTTGCTCATATAAGGCATGGGCTAATTTTAAATGATAAACCCCTGTATGTTCCATAACAACCAGTATATCCTCTTTACAGCAGTCAGGTAGCTACTTTTTCAAAGCCTTATGCAACTGCTCTGCATGATTCTTTAGATTGAAAGAAGCTCTTTTACCTTTACCTCTTTCCCTAATTGTTACTGCTATGGTATCCTTTGCCACATCTACTCCAACTATGAACTTCTCTTTTGTCATTTCTCTTCCTCCATTTGATTTTTTTGTTTTTCTTCCCTTATCCTATCATCGTGGGAACTCATTCAGGCTGTCTGAGCCTAAACCCCACTTCATCAACTTTTGAATAAAAAATTTTTAAAATCAATGAGTTATAATTTTTAGATTAGCCTACAAAATTCTCTCGCACTTTCGTAAGTTCTGAAAATCTTATCCCCTACTCCCAATATTCTAAGTATCTTTTTATGTTCCTCCTTAGCTTTGCTCATAATCCTTATTTTCTCCCCCTCTATCTCAAAACCTCCTATCCCTATCTCATAAAATTTGTCCAAACACTTCTTCAGACTGTTTTCTTTGCTCTCCCTTAACCATCCTTTCTCCTTCAACTCATCCATTAGCCTGTTTAACACTGTCTGGGCTACCACACATAAAAATATATGCGTCCTTACTCTCCTGTCTTTATAATGATATATCGGTCTTATCTCTACAAAATCCTTTAACTGCTTGAATGCATCCTCCACTGTCTGTAATTCCTTATACTGCCTCTCTATTTCTTCATCTTCTTCCTTCATTAATGTCGTCTGCAAAATATACTTCCCACACATATCATATGCCTTCTTTATAGCTTCTTGCTTTGCTATTATCTGAAATCTGCCTTCTTCGTATCTGAAATCATAATAATTCTCAGCTCCACTTTTTGTCAGTTTCCTCTGCGCCCTCCTCAGTATTTTCTCCCTGTCTCTTAGCTTTCCTCTTTCTACCATCTGCCTTACTTTTTCCAATGCCTCCCTGCCCCTTTTAAGTATACTTTCCAATGTCTCCCTGTCATGGCTTTCTCTGTATTCAGACCCACATAGTACATATCTGCTCTTTACCCCTTCCTCTTCACTTATATAGATGGTCACTGGCAACTCCTTCTGAAATATATCTAACTGTATACCCTTCTGCACTACCATTTTCTTTGCTTCCCTAAATCTCATCGCTAATATGTAGTTTATCCCCTCTCTCTCTAGATACTCTATATTCTGTAATGTCACCATCCCCCTGTCTCCTATAAATACTGCCTCCTTGATGTCGTATCTCTTCTTTAACTGACTTATTAGTCCCTTTACTGTCTCCTTATCTGATATGTTGCCTTCTATAACATCAAAATGCACTGGAAATTTATTCTCGTTCAAACATAAACACAACAATACTTGCTTTTTATCGGGCTTCCCATCCCTTGAGTATCCATATCTTGCAAGCCCCAGAGGTCCTTGACCCTCAAAGTATACTGAGGTAATATCATAAAGCAACAACTTTGTCTCTTGTGCTCCCGTCTTATAAAAATCATCTAACACATTATCCATCTTCTCATACAACTTGTCCATTGCCCTGTATATCTCATTTACATGCATATCCTCTTCCCTTAAATCAAACAGTTCCATAAAACCACTTCTTCGTATCCATCCCACTGATGCATACTTACTCCTTGGCTCTATTATCCTGTTAAGCACTACTGCCAAAAGCAAATCTCTTACCTTCTTTGGAAAATGCCTTAACCATCCCAGAAATCCTATCTTCATCATAAATCCTAACAGTAACAGTATATGCCCTACTGAAGTTGCATCCTCAAAAAACTTGTCTTTGTCCACTACAACCTTTTTCTCAGGTGACTTAAGCAGTTGCCTTATTTTGGAAATAAGAGGCTCACCTAAGTGAGTGATATTGGCAATTTTTTCATGCCTAACCTTTTTAGTTTTTTTGTCTCTGTAAGATTTAGATATTTCTTAGGTTTTGTATTTTTTACCTTTTTTGTTGACCAAGATTCTTTTACGAACATAGTTACCTCCTTTTTTATATTAGTATACAAAAATTAGACAAAAAGTCAATATTTAAGGGAATAAATAAGCAAAAATAATAAAATTAGATTAGACTACAAAATTGAATGAAAAAAGATATAACTTATTGAATTATAAAGCTTTTGATATTTTTAAAGGCTGAAAATTGATGAAGTTGGGTTAATGTTCCGTTCAGGCTTAAGGGAAGGGAGAAGGTGGTGGACAACATTGCGAACGGTCTTTAAGACCTATGACAAATCGTCCTTGCCCACCTTCTTTCTTCCTTTTATTTTAACTTATCCCTGTTTAGTGTCCATATATTTATCATACGATGACGATAAAGGGGAGTCATTGCGAGCCTGCCGACAGGCAGGCGAAGCAATCTCATAAAAATAAAGTATAGCCTCAGAAATAAAATCTCTCGCAATGTCCATATATCTAACATACGATGACGATAAGAAGGACGCCTGTTGCGAGCTGAAGGCGAGGCGACATCCCAATGAGGGGAAAAGAGAAAGCTCCCAATGAGAATTTACATATGCACAATTTAGACTAAAATTATTCCTCAGAGGAGGATAAGAGACCGTGATGTTTCATCTTTGTGCGGAGCTGTTTTCTTGAAATTCCAAGTAGTTCTGCTGCTTTGGTCTGATTCCATCCAGTTGAGTTTAATGCTTTAAGAATGAGAGATTTTTCAACTTCCATAAGATTTAATGTGTCTGACCTTGATGAAAACCATTCGCTCGTTTCCTGAATTCTTTTAGGGAGGTGTTTCATTAAAATTAATCCTGAGGGTGATAGCACAACGGCTCTTTCAATAACATTTGAAAGTTCCCTTACATTTCCTGACCAATCGTATTTTATGAGGGCTTCCATAACTTCTGGTTCAATTTGTGGGATTGGTTTGTTATTTTCTTTTGAGTATTTGCTCAAAAAGTAATTCACAAGCAAAGGTATATCTTCTTTTCTTTCCCTGAGGGGTGGAAGATTTATTCTTACAACATTTAGTCTCCAGTAAAGGTCCTCTCTGAAAGTGCCTTCTTTTATTGATTTTTCAAGGTCCTTATTGGTAGCAGAGATAACTCTGACATCTACTTTAATTCTTTGAGTGCTGCCAATTCTTAAGATTTCCTTTTCCTGCAGAAATCTAAGAAATTTTTTCTGAAGAGACATCGGAAGCTCTCCAATTTCATCAAGGAAAACTGTGCCTCCATTTGCAAGTTCAATTAATCCAATTTTTCTCTCTGTTGCCCCTGTAAATGCACCTTTTTCATGTCCAAAAAGCTCAGATTCAAGAAGATTCTCTGGGATTGTAGCACAATCTACAACAATAAATGGTTTGTCTTTCCTCGGAGAGTTTCTATGAATAGCCCTTGCCACAAGCTCTTTACCTGTACCTGTCTCGCCTGTAATTAGAACATTGGCATTGCTTTCTGAGACCATTTGCATAATGTAAAAAATTTCTTTCATTGCCTTACTTTTTCCGATTATTTCTGGGAAAGGACTTTCATCATCTGTTTTATCTGCAATCAACTTTGATTTTTTAATGGCTTCACTGATTAAATTCAAAAGTAGCTCCGCATTTACAGGTTTTACTAAGTAGTGATAAGCACCTAACTTCATTGCTTCAACCGCCTTCTCTATTGTTCCATAGGCTGTAAGCATAATTACAGGAACAGTTACGCCGTTTTGCCTCATCCATCTTAGCACATCAATTCCATCCATACTGGGTAATCTGTAATCAAGAAGAAGGCAGTCTAAGGAGAAATTTTTTAGAATTTCTATTCCTTCCTCTGCATTTGTGGCAGTGAAGACATCGTATCCTTGTTTTTTTAAAATTGCTGAGATTGCTTTTATTGCACTTATTTCATCATCAATGTAAAGAATTTTTGCCATACTATGCTCCTTTCATTGGTAACTCAATAATAAATTCTGTTCCCTCCCCCACTTTACTGTTTAATATAATACTACCTTCATGCTCATTTATAATTCTCTCAACACATGCAAGACCAAGTCCTGAACCCGTTGTTTTTGTTGTAAAAAACGGTTCAAAAATCTTATTCTTAAGCTCTTCTGGTATTCCCATGCCAGTATCTTTTATTATTATTTTAACCTTTCCATCACTCTGCTGAGTCTTTACATAAATTGTATCGCCGTCTTTAGTTGCATCAACTGCATTTACGAGAAGATTCAGCACAGCCTGCTTTATTTGATGATGGTCAAAATAAAACTCCTTAATTGAAGAGTCAAATTCAGCAACAAGATTTTTATTTTCCTCTTTGATTTCGGGTTCTACAAGCTTAATAACATCCTTTAGGGCTTGATTAATGTCTCCCTTTTCATACTTAATTGGCACTGGGCGAGCATATGAGAGAAAGCTTGTTATGAGTTCGTTAAGTCTTTCTGTCTCTCTTTCAATAATTGAAAGGAATTCTTTTAAAACTTCTCCCTGAAAATTTGACTTTAAATAAGAAGTTGATGCCTTAATTGCATTTAATGGATTTTTTATTTCATGTGCAACTGTCAATGCCATTTCAGCCATCGCAGAAGTTTTTTCAAGCTTTAGTTTTTCTTTGGTTGTTTTATCAAGCTCTTCCAATGATTTTTTTAACTTGAATATCATTTCATTGAATGTCTCTATTAAATAGCCTATCTCATCTCCGCAAGAAATCCTATATACCTCACAATCCTTACAATCAATATGATGACATGCTTTGCAGGTTTCTTTTGCCTCTTGTATAAACCAACATCTTTCTTTTCCATAGGCTGGACAATCTTTTTTTTCGCATTTAAACAAATCCTTGCATAAAACATTTGTCGGATTTTCACATATTTCAAGTTTGTCAGTCTGAATGCTTGCCATTTTATTTTTAAGTCTCTGAAGAGGCTTTACAATAACCTTTGAGAGCAAATATGATAAAACTAAAGTAAGAAAAAAGAAGAAAACACTAAGAATGTATATATAATTTCTCAGTCCCCTTGTTGCCTCATCAATGAACAGAACTATTTTATTTTCAGATATTCCAGCCCTAACAATACCAAAATAGTTATCTCCTGAAATTACTGGTAAATTTATATGAAGTATTCCTTCTCTGTCTGTTTTTTGCCATCTGCTGAAATCTGGTTTTACATAAAGCCCAAGCTGGCTTTTATCTGTGTGCCCTACTATTCTGCCATTTTGGTCTATAATCATTAAATATTCAATTCCGGGATTACTGGTAGCAAATGAGATTTTTTCATCAATAGCAAGAGGATCAAAAAAAACGAGATTATCTATTATATCCTTTGTTAGATTTTCAAGAATGTTTGATATGTTTGTGTATATCTGCTGCCTTAACAATTTCTTTTGATAGTTTAAAATAAGCAGATTTATGGAAAGCATCATAAATAAAAAAAGTATAAGAAAGGAAAAAAAAGTCTTCCAACCAATACTTAGTCCCTGA
This sequence comes from Thermodesulfovibrio hydrogeniphilus, assembly GCF_054657355.1. Lineage (NCBI taxonomy): Bacteria > Pseudomonadati > Nitrospirota > Thermodesulfovibrionia > Thermodesulfovibrionales > Thermodesulfovibrionaceae > Thermodesulfovibrio > Thermodesulfovibrio hydrogeniphilus. Next base: position 749,128 of record NZ_BAAHYW010000001.1, on the reverse strand, counting down.
ACATGTTTCAATATTCTTTTAATCGCTGAGCCTTTTAAGAATTGAAAAATCTTCATCAGTTGCCTCTTTAAAAGCCTTTGTATTGGCTTTCTTTAATAACGGTTTAACTTCATCTGATGTAATTAGCTTTTTTACTTTTTCTGTTAGCTCTTGATTTTTATTGTTAACGACAGCAAAGGGCCAATTGGGAAGATACTCGCCATAGTCAAGAATTTTTATTTTTGAAAGGTCAACCTCGTCTGACCATACAATTAGTGCAGACTCTCTTATAAATCCTGCATCTGCTTCACCTTTGTAAACGCCTATTAAAACTTTCTCCTGCCTTTTGGCATCAATTAGTTTGAAATCTCTTTGTAAATTAAATCCTTTCTTCTCTAAATAAAGTTTCTGAGAAAGATATCCACCTGCGGAAGTAGGAGAAACAATCATTATTTTTTTCCCTTTAAGATCTTCAATTTTGCTTATGTTGCTGTCTTTCCTTGTTATGATTATACCCCTGAATTTTTCTCCTCCGCATATTCCTTCATCAGTTGTGCAGTCTTCTCCGATTGTTATTGCTATAGGTCTTATTGGGTATTTTCTATAAATCAGTGAAAAAATATATGGATTTTGATAAGAGAAATGAACCTTACCAGAGCTTACAATTTCCATAAATTCTTCAAAATTTTTTGGAATAACAAGTTTAAATTCATAGCCAGTTTTTGCAGACAGATATCGCATAAGCGGGTCAAATCTTTTATATATAGTAAGGGGACTGTAAAGTGGAAGAATGGCAACTTTTATTGTTTTAGGTCCATATTCAATGTAGTCAACTCCTTTAAGATTTCTGATTATAACCCTTATATAATCAAAATCACGATCTTCAGCTAAAGCAAAATTTGCCACTCCCATTGCTTTACGAACTGTTTCATCTACTTTTTGAATAGAATCTTTAATTTTTTTAACATCTTCATTTTTTAAAGTATTTGTATGGGCGATTAAAAATCTGGGTGTAGGCTCAGATGCTTTTATAATTTTTAGTCCATCTTTAAGATACTTATTTACTGTAATTTCACTCATTGCACCTATGTCATGCTCTCCAATTAAAACTGAAAGAGCAATTCTTTGCTCCTGTCCGAGAAGTTCAACGGATTTAAAATCTTTAAATGAAATATCCAAATCCCTCAACATGGAAAATGGTATTAAGTAGCTGAATGAGGATTTTTCATCTCCTAATGCAAGCTTTTTTCCTAAGGCATCAAAAATTTTCTCAATATTTCTTCCTTCTTTGGTAACGAAAACAGTTCTCGTTTCAGCAATTCCTCCTTCAGGTTTAATAATTGGGAAAATTCTATCTTTCATCCTCCATTTAAGTTCACAGTATGTTGCAGGGTCAACAATGAGAAGATGAACTTTGTGTTGTCTGATTTTATTTTCTAAATCCTTAAAATCTTTTGCTATCTCAATATTTACAGGCTTTTGAAGAGTTAAAGAAATAAATCTTTTAAGTGGATTAAGTCTTTCATAAATTACTTTAGGTGATTCCTCTGGTAATACTCCAATTACAATTGGCTCTCCTTGAAATTCCTGAACCTGAGGATAAGTTTTTTCCTGTTCTGATGATTTACTACAAGAGAGAGTAAATAGCAAAATTAGCAAAATTAAAATTCTAAACAATTTCATGATAATAAGGATTTGTCTTTAGCTCTATCTCTATTTTTGTTTTTGGTCCATGCCCCGGATATACAACTGTATTGTGTGGAAGGTTTGCAATTTTTTTAAGTGACTGTAGCAATGCATTCATACTTCCACCTACAAGGTCTGTTCTTCCAACAGAACCAGCAAAAAGAGTGTCTCCTGTAAAAATTACTCCATCAATATAAACTGAAATACTTCCAGGAGAATGCCCGGGGGTATGAATAAATTTTAATTCTTTGCCAAATATCTGCAAAGTTTCATCATTTTCAAGCAAAATGTCAGGCTCTGGCTGAGGCTCTATTTCAATGCCAAAAAACTGAAGCGCTATCTCAGGTGAATTTCTATATATTTCAAGGTCAGCTTTATGAAGTATAATCTTTGCACCAGTTCCCTCTTTTATCTCTTTCACTGCTCCAATGTGGTCAAAATGTCCATGCGTGCAAATAATATACTTAAGATTTAATCCTTCTTCCTTTATGAAATCAAGTATCAAATCAGGCTCATCTCCCGGGTCAACTACAAAAGCTTCACTGCTTTTTTCATCAAAAACAACATAGCAATTTACAAGCAGTGGACCAACTTCAAATTTTTTGATTTTCATCCTTGCCTCCTAATCTTTTTTAAAATATAACCCAGCACCTCATGTTTCATCAAATAGCAAATCAAAAAATAAGAAACTGCTGCGATAGATATTGCACTTCCAAGCCAAATAAACTTAAGAAGCATACTTCCACTCTGAACCCAAAGAGATGGCTTAATTTCACAAACTATTTTTCCAATGCTTACTCCAACCAAAGCAGCAATTAGGCTTTTTGCAAAGGATGATGATATGGATTTTATTGAAAACTCTGGAATTTTCCTTTTTATAAATGTTGAAAGAAGCAGAAATTGCAAAGTAGCTGCCAAAGAATAAGCAAGTGCCAATCCATTGTGCTTCATTGAATGCATAAGTGCCAAAGAGCATGCAATATTTGTAAGCATTCCAGCAGTAGCACACATTACAGGAGTTTTTGTATCTTGAAAGGAATAAAAAGTTGCAGTAAATGTTCTTGAGCCAACTGTACCAATAATTCCAATGCTATAGAAAAGGAGTGCCTCTGCAGTGTTTACTGTCGCAAAATAGTCAAAAACACCCCTTTGAAAAAGCGTGTTTACAATTGGTTCTCTGAGCATCATCAAACCAATAGTTGAAGGCACAGTCAGGAAAAACAGAAATTTTAAAGCAAAGGATAAATCTTTAATAAGCTGAGTTCTATTTCCCTCAGCCACATGCTGAGAAAGTGTTGGTAGCACTGCCATTCCAACTGCAACTCCAAATACGCCGATTGGAAGCTGAATTAGCCTCATTGAATAATAAAGATATGTAACACTTCCTTCTGGAAGAAAGCTTGCAATGATGGTGCTTATAAAAATGTTTATTTGATTTACTGTCATAGCCAAAATAGTGGGAATAACAAGCAAAATAATCTTTCTCAATGCAGGATGGGGTTTTGTAAAACCCAATGCAAAGCCTGCTTTGTAAAAAGATGGCATCTGAACAAGCCATTGAAGAAGCCCTCCAACTGTTACTCCAACAGCGACAGAAACGATAGGATGAAAAAATAGACTACTGAATCCAACGACAAAAACAATCACTGCAATATTTAAAAAACATGGAGCAAGGGCTGGAACAAAAAATATATTGTTTGTATTAAGAGTTCCCATGACAAGGGATGCAAGACTTATAAAAAGCAAAAACGGAAACATCACTCTTGTAAGAAGCACTGTAAGATTGAATTTTTCAGGATTATCAGTAAAACCGGGAGCAATAAGCTTGACAATCAATGGACTGAAAACTATTCCGGCAATAGTAATCAAACCAACAACAATTATGATAAATGTGAAAAGACTCTTTACAATCTCCTTTGCCTCTTCATGCCCTTTTTTTACCTGATTCTCCTTAAGCACAGGCACAACTGCTGAGGACATTGAACCTTCTGCAAAAAGCTCTCTTAAAAGATTTGGTATTCTGAAAGCAACAAAAAATACATCACTTACACCTGTAGCACCAAAGTATTTTGCAAGAATCATGTCTTTTATATAGCCTAAGATTCTGCTGAAGGTGGTTGCTAAAGAGATTGCTCCTGCAGCTTTGACTATTTTTCCTTTAGCCATTTTTAATATTTTAAAATTTCAAGCAGGTCAAGGATGTCTTCTTGTGGAAGGTCTATTTTACGATTAGATAAAGATTCTTTTAAATCCTTTTCAAACTTCTCAATGTCTCCTTTATATGTTTGGTCAAGTTTTACAGCTTTTTTTAAAGTCTTTGATGCTTCAGAGTAAAGACCCAATTTTTGATAAGCAAGTGAAAGATAAAAATGTGCCGGAATAAGAAGAACATTTCTTGTTAAAGCTTTTTCAAAAGCCTCTTTAGCTTCATTGTATTTACCAAGTTTGTAATATGATATTCCTACGCCAAAGTATGCTTTATCTTGATTTACAAACAAGGGATTGCTTAAAGCTTTCTGAAATGCCTGAATAGCATCACTGTGCTGATTTAGTCTTTGATAGCAAACTCCGAGATTAAACCAAGCATCTGCATACTCACTGTCAATAGAAACTGCCTTAAGAAACAAATCCCTTGCCCTTTCAAATTCCTGAAACTCCATATAAACAAGAGCAAGACCCTGCAAAGCTTCCTTATTGTTTGGGTCAACCTGCAGTGCCTTGTGAAACTCAGCATAGGCAAGCTGATAATTTCTCTCAATATAATATGCGTAACCAATATCTTTGTAAAAATCCGATTCATTGACCTGTCTGATTCTTTCCTCAGACATGCAGGCTGAGAGGGATAAAAGAATAATCAATATCCAAACCCTTCGCATAATACTATTATAACACTTTTTCATAAGAGTTGAGAGACATCTCTAACATCAAAGATAGAGATAGACATGCGTCACTGCGAGCCGCTCGATTAGGCGAAGCAGTCTCTATTTTGTGGTGGGTGGATGGTAAATGGGTAAAGGAACGAGATTGCTTCGGCATCCTGATGGATACCTCGCAATGACCACCTTGTTCGTCTTTGAGAGACATTCACCTTTTCTGTCATTACTAACGAAACATAGCAATCTCATAAAAAGACTGGATTGCTTTAGGACTAAAGTATCTCGCAATCTCCATATATCTAACATAACATGACAAAAAAGTCGGTGACGCTTGAAGTGACAAAAAATTGGGAGAAGTTTTCAATTAGCACCCTCGTCGTCATTGCTATATATTCTCCCTACTCGTCATTGCTATGTACTTTCCCCTCTCGTCATTGCGATGTACTTTCTCTCTGGCATTGCTATTTATTCTCTCTACTCGGCATTGCTATGTATTTCCTCTCTTCGTCATTGCGATGTATTCTCTCTCCTCGTCATTGCGAGGGCACGAAGTGCCCGAAGCAATCTCTTTTTTCTCCATAGATAGAAAGGCGAGATTGCCTCGCAGCACTCAGGTTGCTCGCAATGACAGTAAAAATGTCTACTTTTCAAAGTCTTATTAATTTTTAGATTTCTATCGCCATTTTTAGGTCAAAAAAGAATTTGCTATAATATTTTAAAAACAGTCATAAACTGCTGCATAAAATATGTATGAGAAGATAGAATGAAAAGTGAATATTTAGGCAAAGAGTTTTATTCAAATGTTCGTTGGTTTGAACCTGATGCAGATAAGATAAGAAAAATGAGATTTGGAATTGTCATCGCCTGCATCATGCTCTCTTTTGCAATTTTATTTACCTTTACAGTTTTGTATTATGAAAATTTACAACCTGAAGATAAGCTTTTGATTGGAATATTTTCTCCCATATGGATACTCTATATAGCTCAGTTAATAAATACATACAAAATTATGGAAAACCGATTAGGATTTGACGGAGAGATGGTTTATCTTAGAGACTACAATGGAAAAATTTGGAAAGGAAAACCTTCTGAGCTTGTTTATTCAGGAAAACTTCTTGCTGGCGGAAATATATTTATTATTTATATAAAAGATAAGCACTTTAATCCCTTTTACCCTCCTGAAATTATGAGAGAAATTGACAGAATTCTTTCAAAAGCAGTCAAAATGAATCCTTTGAAATTTGAATTATCTTATGTTATCAAACATGGAAATCTTACAACTCGTCTTTTTATGCTCTATCTGTCCTTTGCTTTAATTTCAGGAACTGTTGTTCTTCTTTTGAAGCATTTCGCAAAATAAATCATAGATGGGTATAAAAACTTGGAAAGTCAAAATTTCATCAATTTCTATTTTTTAGTAATGCATAAAATTTTTAATATTTGAAAGAGCTGCAATCTAAAATCATTGATAGATAATATTATGATTTCATAAAATTTTTTCTATGCAAGAAGGCATTATCATAGTTATTGGTATTGCTATACTTTCCTTTATCTCAGGAATGCTTGGTCTTGGTGTTGCTTTTTCTGCAATTCCTTTTTTAGGACTTTTTATGAATGACCTTGTTCATCAAGTTCAGCCTTTAAGTCTTCTCCTGAATGGAGTAACTGCTCTGCTTTCAACATTTGGATTTGCAAAAAGCGGATTTGTTGATTGGAAAAAAGCGATTTTACTCTCATTGGTCACAACTGCTTCAGCACCAGTTGGAGCTTATATTGTTCAGTTTGTTGACCAAGCCTATGTTTGGATTATTTATTTTGTAGCAGTCATTTATCTTGCCTACAGATTATTTAAGCCTATAAAAAGCTCAAATGAACAGGAAAACTTCAAACTTGCATTAATTTTAGCAGTTCCAATATCTGTTTTATCAGGCTTTCTTGGAGTAGGACCGGGTTTTTTGCTTATGCCAACTCTCATTATTGTTGGATTTGAGACTAAGAAAGCTGCAGGGATTAACGCCTTTGCAGTAACGCCTCCTTCATTTTCTGCGCTACTTCCGCATCTTTCCACATCTCAGTGGAATATTAATTTAACTTTAGCGTTAGTCATAACAGGAGCTATCTTTTTTTTTAGGAGCGAGAACAACAAGCCTTTTTGTTCCAAGCGTGAGAGTTAAACAGATATTTGCAATTTTGATTCTTGTTGTAACAGCATACAAAATTTTCACTTTGCTTAAATAAAAAATTTTTTTCTTGACAAATGAGAATGATTTTCATTAACATAAAACAGTTAAAACAAAAGGAGGTGATAAAATGCCTTGGGGTGACAGAACAGGACCTTTTGGAATGGGTCCAAGAACAGGCAGAGGATGGGGTTATTGTGGAGGTTCTGCTCAAACAGGATTCGGATTGGGTAGGAAGAGAAGATGGTGTGCAAGATTTTTTGGAGGTTTTGGAAGAGGCTGGAGATGGCTTGCGGATTTGCCCTTTTTCGGAGGAGTTAAAGAAGAAGAGATTCTGAAAAGAGAGGCTGAACTTTTGAGACAGGAGCTTGATGCTATACAGAAGAGATTAAGTCAACTTGAGAAAAAAACTGAATAAGCCGGAGGAAAAGCCTCCGGTTAATTTTTTAGGAGGTATAAGATGAAAAGAGTAGGAATTTTAAAATGCAAAATGATTGGTGAACAAAATTTATGTCCCGGAGATGCAAAGTGCTTAGTTGCTTTTTCTCGCAAGGAAGGAGAATTTGAAAGGTATAAAGGAGAGGATGTAGCAATAGTTGGAATTATGGATTGCGGAGGATGTGAAGGTCAGAAAAACAGGGTAGTATGCAGTCTTGCTTTATTAAAAATGCATCTTTCAGCTCTTAAAGAAAATGTTGATGTAATTCATGTTGGAACATGTATCATGAAGTTCTGTAAGAGAAAAGATGACATAATAGCAGCAGTCAAGGAAAAAGCAGGAGTAGAAGTTATTGAAGGCACACATCCATATGCACCACCAAAAATTTTTGGCAGTTAGGAGGGAAAAATGAGATTAGCAATAGCAACAGAGAATGGTCAGGTGGCTCAACATTTTGGAAGATGTCCGGGGTTTATAATTGTAGATATTGACAGTGACGGGAAAGTTATAAATAAACAGTTTGTTGAAAATCCCGGATATAAAGCCCATCAACCGGGTGCTGTCCCTATGTTTTTAAGAAAACAAGGAGCAGATTGTGTAATTGCAGGTGGAATGGGTCCTAATGCTATAATGAATCTTCAGGCTTCAGGTATTAGGGTTATTGTTGGGATTACTGGAAATGTTGAGGAGATAATTGATAAATTTTTAAAAGGTACTTTAAGTTCTGGTGAAAGCCTATGTGAGCATGGTGAACATGGGCATGCGGGTTGTAAACATTAAAATAGGGAAGGAGTTATGAAAGTTTGTATAACAGCAGAAGTAAAAGATTTAGAGTCTAATATTGACCCAAGATTTGGGCGTTGCAACTGTTTTATTTTTATTGATACTGATACAATGAATTATGAAGTAGTTGAAAATCCGTGGAAAGAAGCATCCGGAGGAGCTGGTATTCAGGCTGCTCAGATGGTTGTTTCAAAGAAACCAGAGCTTCTCATCACTGGAAAACTTGGTCCTAATGCTGAACAAATAATAAATTCAGCAAAAATTAAGGTCATAAATAAGACTGGTAAAGTTGTTGATGCAATAAAAGAAATCAAAAACAAATAGAGGAGGGGTTAAAGTGGCAGAGGAAAAACAGAAATGCACTTGCGATGAAAGAGAAGCTGTAAAAAAAGATGTTGCCCTAAAGGCAACAGTATCAGCAATTAAGAAGAAAATTCTTGTTTTATCTGGAAAAGGCGGAGTTGGAAAAAGCACTGTCTCTACAAATTTGGCAGTAGGTCTTGCAACAAAAGGTTATAAAACAGGTCTTCTGGATATTGATATTCATGGACCGAATATTCCGAATATGTTAGGACTTGAAGGAATGCCTCCAATGATAACTGATTTGGGAATTTTCCCTTTAAAGGTTTATGACAATTTAAATGTAATTTCAATAGGTTTTTTCCTTCAAGAAAAAGATACACCAGTTGTTTGGAGAGGACCTATAAAACACAGGATGATTGAGCAGTTTTTAAGTGATGTTCGCTGGGGTGAACTTGATTATCTTGTTGTTGATTCACCTCCAGGTACAGGAGATGAGATAATATCAATAATTCAGCTTCTTGACCAAGTAGATGGAGCAGTAATTGTTGCAACACCACAGGATGTTGCTTTGGCTGATGTTAGAAGAAGTCTAAGATTTTGTAAGGAAGGTTCTATTCCTGTTTTGGGTATAATTGAAAACATGAGTGGATTTGTATGTCCTCACTGTGGAAATACCGTTGAAATATTCAAATCTGGTGGAGGTGAAAAAGTTGCAGAACAGTATAAAGTTCCATTTTTGGGAAAAATCCCAATTGACCCAAAGATAGTTCAAGCTGGAGACGATGGAAAACCTGTAATGATAAATTATCCTGAAAGCAAACCAGCACAGGCATTCAATGAAATCATTAAAAAAATTATTGATAAATTAAAGGTTTAAGAATGATTATTGACATACAGATTTTATTTGATAACTACGCTGGTGAGTCAAAATTCCACACTGGCTTTGGATACAGCTGTTTTATAAAAAAGGGACATGGTGGAATTTTATTTGATACAGGCGGAGATTCTGATATTTTGCTAAAAAATTTAAACCATGCCAAAATAGAACCTTCAAAAATCTCAAGGGTTGTTTTGTCTCATTCTCATAAAGACCACACAGGTGGATTAAAAGGGATTTTAAAGTTAAAGGATAATGTAACAGTATATGCAGGAAAGTCCTTTGTAGAGGCATTACTAAAGGATGAAGAATTAAAGGGTGTTAATATTGTGAGTGTTGGAGAAGAGCCTGTTGAAATTATGCATGGAGTTTATTTAACAGGAGAGCTTGGGTCTGATATCAAAGAGATTTCCCTTGTTGTGGATACAGGAGGAGGATTGGTAATTGCTACAGGATGCGCCTATGCAGGAATTGAAAATATTTTCAAAAGAGTTCATGAAATAATTGATGACGATGTTTTTGCTCTAATTGGTGGACTTCATTTAAAAAACAAAACTGAATCCGAAATTTTGAATATCATTGATTTTCTAAAAAAAGAAGGCATAAAGTATATTGCACCTTCCCATTGCACAGGAGACCTTGCAAGAGAGTTGTTTAAAAAAGCCTTTACATCAGGATTTATTGAAGCAGGAGTAGGAACTCGGATTAATATTGGAGGCTCATGTGAGTATTAGCCCATTTGATGAGTATGCAGATAAGTATGATGTTTGGTATGATGGAGAAGGCAAAATACTTTATGAAAATGAAATAAAATGTGTAAAGAAATTACTAAATGGTTGTGAAGGGAAGGCACTTGAAGTAGGTGTAGGCACAGGAAGATTTGCTATTTTATCAAAAAATATAGTTGGTGTAGATATTTCTTTTCAGCCTCTTAAAATAGCAAAAAAGCGAGAGATTCCAGTAATTCAGGCAAATGCTGAGGCTCTTCCATTTAAAAGTGAGATTTTCTCTTGTGTTATGATGATTGTTACTATATGTTTTCTTAAAAATCCTTTAAAAGCGCTGAAGGAGACATACAGGGTGTTAAAAAAAGATGGAAAATTCATAATTGGAGCAGTTTTTAGAGATTCTTTATGGGGAAAATTTTATGAAGAAAAGAAAACGCAGGGGCATCCTTTTTACAGTGTTGCAAAATTTTATGATTTTCAGGAATTCAAAAAAATAACATATGAATCAGGCTTTAAAATAAAAAAGATTTTTGGAACACTTAAGTATTCAACTCCTGAGTACCATCAAATTGAAGATGCCTTTGAACTAAACAATGACACACAAATTTCAAATTTTGGATTTCTTTGTATAGAGCTTGTAAAATGATAATCTCAGTTGCAAGTGGAAAAGGCGGAACAGGTAAAACAACTGTTGCGGTATCACTTGCTTTAAGCATTGATGATTCTCAAATTATTGACTGTGATGTAGAAGAACCAAATGTTCATCTGTTTTTAAATCCTATAGTTAAGGAAGAAATTTCAGTAAACACAATAGTTCCTGAAGTTGATAAAGAAAAATGCAACTTTTGCGGGCTTTGCAGTCAAATTTGCGCTTATAATGCATTAAGTGTTTTAAATCTTGACAACTCAGGTGATGTTTTGCTATTTCCTCATCTTTGTCATGGTTGTGAAGGATGTATTCTGCTTTGTCCTCATACTGCAATGAAAAGGGCTGAACGAGAAATTGGAAAAATAAGGATTGGAATGGCAGAAGAAGTTGAATTTATTGAGGGAAGATTGAATGTTTCAGAAGTATTAGCTCCAAAGGTTATTGAGAAGGCAAAGCGTTTTATAAAAAAAGATAAAATTGCAATAATTGATGCTCCTCCCGGAACTTCTTGTCCGGCTGTAGCAGCAATAAAAGGCTCAGATGTATGCATACTTGTTACTGAGCCAACTCCATTTGGACTTCATGACCTTGAACTTGCCTATGAAGTTACAAAAGCACTTAATGTTAAATCAGCAGTCATAATAAACAAAAGTGAGAATGATGAAGTTATTGAGGATTTTTGTAAAAAGCATAGCCTTCCCATAATTTTAAAAATTCCTTTTAAAAAAGAAATAGCAGTGGCTTACTCAAAGGGTATTCCACTTGTAAAGGCAATTCCTGATTACAAAGAGGTTTTACATCAGTTGCTTAAGGAGATGGTATGAAGCAGATACTTGTAATAAGTGGAAAAGGTGGGACAGGTAAAACATTTTTTACATCATGCCTTGCTGTTGAACTTAAAAACAAAGTTATTGTTGACTGCGATGTTGATGCACCAAATCTTCATCTTCTGCTTCATCCAGAGATCAAAGAAAAATATGTGTTTTTTTCTGGAAAAATTGCAGAAATAGACAAAACAAAATGTATAGAATGTGGTTTATGTAGAGAGAATTGTAAATTTGATGCTATAAATGAAGATTTCAATGTTGATTCCCTTTCATGCGAAGGCTGTACAATATGTAAGCATTTATGTCCTCAGGATGCAATAATTCTTAATGAAAGGCTTGCAGGACATTATTTTATTTCAGAGACAAAATATGGGCCATTTATCCATGCAAGACTTGGAATTGCTCAGGAGAATTCAGGAAAGCTTATTGCAAAGCTTAGGGAGATTGCAAAGAGGATTGCTGAGGAAAGAGGTTTTGACTACATTATAATTGATGGTCCACCTGGAGTAGGATGTCCTGTAATGGCATCAATGACAGGAGTTGATATAGCAGTGGCTGTTACAGAGCCAAGTCCTTCAGGACTTCATGATTTAGGTAGAGTAATTGAGCTTACAAATCATTTTCAAATTCCTTTGAAGGTAATCATTAACAAATATGATTTAAATTCTGAAATGAGCATGACAGTAGAGAAAGAGCTTAAAGGAAAAGGTATAGAAGTGATTGGAAAAATTCCATTTTCAGAGGAAGTTTTAAAATCTGTAAAGACAAACACGCCTTTTCTTATTTTTTCAAATGATGAAATTGCTCAGAGAATATCTTATTTGTGTGATAAAGTAATTTTATCCTAATTTGTGCGATTCACTATCGTAATTGCAAAAATTATTCCTTGTCATTGCGACTCCATGCGAAGCAAGGAGGAAGCAATCTAGCCATCATAGTACCATAGAGCGACAGTGCTACAGAGCGACAGCGTAGAAATCCAACAATTCGTCACTGCGAGCCACTCGATGTGGCGAAGCAGTCTCTAATATGATGTAATAACGTAAGACGTGAGACGTAAAAGGCAAAAGACGAGATTGCCACGCCTGCCTGTCGGCAGGCTCGCAATGACGGAAAAAATAAACGGCAAGCTCGCAATGACCCCTTCCTTTGTCATCGTGAGGGCACGAAGTGCCCGAAGCAATCTCGTCTTTCCTTCAATAAGAAATGAGATTGCTTCGCATCCTTCGGATGCTCGCAAGGACAGCAAAAAATACTTAATTTTCAAATGGTTATACCAATTATTGGATTTTTAACACTATTTAAGGGATTGAATTAACTCTTTACGGATATTATTTTTTTCTGTTAAATTAAAAAATATAGCAAATCTCAACGGAGAATTGAAGGAGGCAGATATTAATGGATAGAGTTCCGATGACCCAAGAGGGTTATGAAAAGCTTAAGGAAGAACTTGATAGACTTATAAAAATTGAGCGTCCTGCAGTTATAAAAGCCATTGCAGAGGCAAGGGCTCATGGTGATTTGTCAGAAAATGCAGAGTATCATGCAGCAAGGGAGAAACAGTCTTTTATTGAAGGTAGAATTCAGGAACTTCAGGCAAAGCTTGCCCGTGCCTATGTGATAGACCCTGCTAAGATTAATCAGGACAAAGTAGCTTTTGGCGCTAAGGTTAAAGTTTTTGACCTTGACACTGAAGAGGAAAAAGAGTTTCATCTTGTAGGTCCTGATGAAGCAGATGCAAGCAATGGAAAAATCTCTGTAACATCACCTATTGGTAAGGCTCTTATTGGTAAGCAAGTCGGAGATCAGATTTCAATTAAAGTTCCCGCAAGAACTTTAAATTACGAAATAGTGTCAATTCGCTTTGAGTAAATTTACTGAAGCAAAAATAATCAGCAATGAACCTCTTACAGGAGATATTTATTTAATCTCCCTTGAAGTGTCCACCTCTTCACAAAAGCCAAAGCCCGGGCAATTCTATGTTTTAAGGCTAAATAAAAGACTTGACCCTCTTTTGGGAAGACCGTTCAGTATTTTTGATTACGAAGACAATACAGTAAAGTTTTTATACAGGGTCAAGGGCAGAGGGACAACCATATTGAGCCAGACAGAAAAGGGTGAAAAAGTTTTTCTGACAGGACCTCTTGGAAGAAATTATCCTGTACCATCTGGAGATTTTGTTGTTATAGCTGGTGGAATAGGAATAGCTTCTTTTTACTATTTGATAAAGCAATTTCCAAAAAGGGCATATCTATTCTACGGTGTAAGAAACAAGGAAGAAGTGCTTTTCCATGAAAGTCTTTTGCAATTGGCAAAGGAAGTTTGCATATCAACTGAATGTGGCTCTCTTGGATATCAAGGGGTTGTGACTGAAGTTTTCAAAGAACATGGTTTAAAGCTCAATTTGCCTGTTTATGCATGTGGACCTATGATAATGATTAAAGAGTTGAAAAAAATTCTAAAAGATACATCCATTCCTTGCTACGTGGCTGTTGAAGAGAGAATGGCTTGTGGAATAGGTGCATGCCTTGGATGTGTTATAGAGACCGATGAAGGATTGAAGAGAGTATGCACAGATGGACCTGTTTTTGATTTAGGAATGCTGAATTTTTAATGATGGTGAATTAAGAAAATGGAAAATTTGAAGCCAAATTTGCAGGTCAGAATTAAAGATTTGACATTCAAAAATCCAGTCATAACAGCATCTGGCACATTTGGTTATGGACTGGAGTATTCCCAGTTTATTGACTTAAATCTTCTTGGTGGAATTACTGTAAAAGGGCTTTCACTAAAACCAAAGGAAGGCAATCCGCCTCCAAGAATTTATGAGACTCCATGCGGAATGATTAACTCTATTGGCTTGCAAAACATTGGCTATGAAGCATTCGTAAAAGAAAAGCTTCCGATTTTAAGGAGATTTAACACAAATATTATCGTTAATTTTTTTGGCGACAGTCTTGAAGAATACTTAGAACTCGCAGAGAAGCTTGACAGCACAGAAGGTGTGCACGCACTTGAGATGAATATCTCTTGTCCAAACAAAAGTAGCGAGTGGAGAAGGATGGGACTTGACCCAATCCTTTTAAAAAAGGCTATAAGAGAAGTCAGAAAGGTAACAAAAAAAGTTTTAATCATTAAGCTTTCTCCGCAGGTGACTGATATTTCAGAGATGGCAAAAATTTGCGAAGATGAAGGCGCAGATGCAGTTTCTCTAATAAATACAATTCCAGCAATGGTGATAGATATTAAAACAAGAAAAAGCATGATTGGAACTCCAACTGGAGGACTTTCTGGTCCTGCAATAAGACCCGTTGCTGTAAGGGCTGTCTGGGAAGTTGCCCAAAATGTAAGCATTCCCATCGTAGGAATGGGAGGAATTGTTAGCGCTGAGGATGCGCTTCAGTTTATAATCGCTGGAGCAAGTCTGGTTGCTGTTGGAACAGCAAATTTCATAAACCCAGAGGCTACAGTTGAAATCATTGAAGGCATAGAGAAATTTTTAATTTCCGAAGGCATAAAATATATAAATGAGCTCATCGGAACATTCAGCCAATAGAATAATCACCCTTACCACAGACTTTGGATATCAAGACCCTTTTGTTGGGCAGATGAAGGGAGTGATTCTAAGCATAAATCCTCAGGCAAAAATAATTGATATCACCCATGACATTGTATCTCATGATATAGAAGAAGCAGCTTTAGTGATATGGGAAAGTTTTAAATACTTCCCTGAAGGTTCTATCCATGTAGTTGTTGTTGACCCGGGAGTTGGCTCTGGAAGAAAGGCTTTGGCAGTTTTTGCTTATGGGCATTATTTCCTTGCTCCAGACAACGGAGTGCTCAGCTATATATTGAGAGATTTTAAATTTCAAGCATTTTCTATTGAAAATGAAAAATACATGCTTAAAAAATCAAGCTCAACATTTCAGGGAAGAGACCTCTTTGCACCAGCTTCAGCATGGATTTCAAAGGGAGTAAGCATTACAGAGCTTGGACCAGAATGTCAAAATCCAATAAGGTTTGCAATAAAGGAACCCAAGAAGTTTAAAGAAAAAATAATAGGCGAGATTATCAGGATTGACAAATTTGGAAATGCGATTACAAATATAAAGGCAGATGCATCGCATATAAAGAGCGTCATTGTTAAAAACCTCACAATTCCCATTGTTCCTTATTATGCAAGTGTAGCCACTATTGAAAAGCCTTCATCCAATATTAACTGTCTTATAAACAGCGATGGGTATCTGGAAATATTTGTCTTTAAAGGGAATGCAGCAAAAGAACTTGGTTTAAAAAAAGGAGATATCGTGGAGGTTTTATTAAATGGATAAAATTGTCAAAGGCTTAATTAAAGATGAAAATGTTGCTGTTTATGCGACAGTTTGCACAGAGACTGTAAATTATGCAAGACAAATCCATGACACTTGGCCCACTGCTACTGCTGCAATGGGAAGGGTTATTGCAGGCTGTCTTCTTCTTGCAGCAATGTTAAAGGATGGACAAAAGGTCATGATTCAGGTAAAAGGGGATGGACCTCTTCAGGAAATTGTGGCAGAATCTGACTGGAATTATCGTGTGAGAGCTTTTGTAAAGAGACCGCATATTTATATGGGATTAAAGGCAGAAAAGATAGATGTTGGAAGAGCAGTTGGAAAAGGCTTTCTGAATGTAATAAGGGATTTGGGACTAAGGGAGTATTATCAAAGCAGTGTTGCCCTTCAGACAGGAGAGATTGCAACAGACCTTGCATATTATCTGAATGTTTCAGAGCAGATACCATCTGCGGTTTCATTGGGCGTTTTTGTTGAAACAGACAACTCAGTGAAAGCAGCAGGCGGTTTCATGATTCATATAATGCCTGAGGCAAAAGAGGAAGTTGTCAGTTATCTTGAAAGAAAGCTTTCTTCTGTTGAGCCGGTTTCTTCAATGATTTTAAGAGGTCTGTCTCCACATGAGATACTTGAGGAGGTTGTAGGACTTCCAATAGAGATTTTAAAGAAGGCTGAAATAGAATATTTCTGCCCATGCACAAAGGACAGAGTCCTCAATGCAATAGTGACTTTAGGCAAAGAGGAGATTAAAGATATGATAGAAAAGGGTGAAACCATTGATGTTGAGTGCTATTTTTGTAAAAGGAAATATCAGGTTACTGTGGATGAACTGAAGGAGTTGTTAAGGGATATATGATAAACTTTCTAAATCTAATAATTGCAAGGCTTGATGGAGACAGCATCTCTGAGACATCTTACAAAGCATATATTGAAAAACTTGTAAGAGAAGGCATTGCAGGATTTGTTGTTTTTGGTGGAGAATATGAGGAATTAAGGGAGTTTATTGCTAATCTACAACAATTTAATAAATTTCAAGCCTCAAATCACTCTCCACTAATAATTGCTTCTGACATTGAAAGAGGAGTTGGACAGCAGATAAAAGGCGGAACAATTATTCCATCTCAGATGGGAATCACTGCAGGATTTGATTTGGAAAAAGACTCTAAAGAGCTCAAGACTTTATATTCAATTGTAATAAAAGAGGCAAAGGAAGTTGGCATTAATTTCCCGCTAATTCCAGTTGTTGATGTAAACACAGAACCTTATAATCCAATAATCTCCACAAGAGCATTCTCTGATAAATCAACAGTTGTATCAAAATATGGTAATTTTTTGATAGAATTTTTTTCATCCGAAGGACTTAAAACCTGCGCAAAGCATTTCCCAGGGCATGGAGCTTCTTCTTTTGACTCTCACTTAAATCAGGCTTATTTAACAGAGGATTTCAAAAAACATATCAGACCCTTTAAATCAGCAATCAAAGCTAAAGTTCCTGCAATTATGGTTGGACATATTATAGTTACTGACTATGATATAGTGCCTGCAACTTTATCTGAAAAGATAATGAAAAATCTTTTAAGGCAAGATTTAGGCTTTAAAGGATTGGTGCTTACAGATGCGATGAGCATGAAGGCATTAAAAGATTATGACAATCCCCATGCAATGGCACTTAAGGCTGGAGCAGACATTATTCTTCATCCAGAAGACCCTTATGCCGCAGCTGAGGAACTTAAGTTTGCCTATAAACATGGATACATAGATGACAAAATCCTAAATGAAGCTTTATCCCGCATCAGTACCTTTAAATCCTTTATCCACCATTCACCAACAACCATCCACCAACCATCATCCACCAATCACCAAATCCTATCCACTTTAATTCACAATGCCTTTAAAAGAACAGTAACAGTCCTAAAAAAACCTGATGAACCCCTTTCAAATAAGAAAATTATTCCCTATCTTGCAGGATGCTACAGCGAGGCAATACTGAAAATATTCAAAGACTACTTCGGCCAAGCTTACGACATAAATCAATACAGAAAAACCGATGCCATGCCAATGATTGTAATATTTACTGAAATTAAGGCTGCAAATTTGTCATACACTCTCAATGTAGAGCAATTCGGATTTATTGATAAAATTCTTTCAGAAAACAAGGCTATTCTGATTTCATTTGGAAATCCGTACATGGTAAAAAGAGGATTTTACAGAAAGTCTCAATCAGTTGCATTAATGTATGATTGTCACGAGACAGCAGTGCTTGCTTTTTTGGATGTTTTCTCAAATGGGCTTGAGAATGCCACTGGAAGGCTTCCAGTAAGGTTATGGAAATAAACAAAAGAGCCAAAACCTTACTGATTGTTACAGTATTAGGCTTTGCTTCAGGACTTCCATTTCCCCCTGTAAGCGGAACACTTCAGGCTTGGCTTACATCAGAGGGTATAGATATAAAAACTATAGGGATACTTACAATTTTAACCCTTCCCTACAGCCTAAAATTTTTCTGGTCAGCATTTTTTGATAGATTTTCAATTCCCTTTTTTGGAAGGCGAAGGGGCTGGATGCTTATTAGTCAGATTTCAATTTTGCTTGGCTTATTTTTAATGATTTTGCTTACACCAAAAAATCTAATGGAGCTTAGCATAGTTGCATTATGTGTTGCCTTTTTCTCTGCATCTCAGGATATCTCAATTGATGCATACAGAACAGAAATTTTAAAGCCAAAAGACAGAGGACTTGGTGCATCCTTAGCTGTTACAGCATATAGAATTTCATTAATAGTTGCAGGAGGACTATGCCTGCTTCTTGCTGACCATATAGGATGGCAAAATGCACTTTTTCTAATATCTTCTCTTTTGATTTTTGGGATCATTGCCACTTTGGTAGCAGATGAGCCTGATGGAATTGTAAAGCCAAAAACTCTAAAGGAATCCTTCATTGAGCCATTTAAAGATTTACTGAAAAGAGAAAAAAGTATGTTGCTTTTACTCTTCATCATTCTTTACAAAATCGGTGATGCCTATGCATCATCCTTAAGCACAGCATTTTTTATCAGAGGAGCAGGTTTTTCACTTACTGAAGTTGGAACAATAAATAAAATTGGCGGAATGATTTCATCAATTGCTGGAGGACTTTTGGGTGGTATTCTTCTTATGAGGATGAGATTATTCAATGCGCTTTTTTTATTCGGAATATTTCAAGCAGTTTCAAATCTTCTTTTTATGATTTTGGCAATTTCAGGAAAAAATTTTCCTCTTTTTGTCTTAACAGTGGTTGTTGAGAATCTTACAGGTGGAATGGGAACAACAGCGTTTCTTGCTCTTTTAATGGGAATTTGCAATCGCTCTTTTGCAGCAACCCAGTATGCTGTTCTTTCATCTTTAGCTTCATTGGGAAGGACAGTTATCAGTCCAACATCAGGATTTGTTGTTAGCTCCTTTGGCTGGGCTTTATTTTATTTTTTGACTTTTACTGTAGCTTTGCCAGGACTTTTCTTATTGATGACTCTAAAGAAAACAATTAACGAATACGGAAATTCTTCCTAAACAGCTCTTGCAATAGTTATTGCATGCACCTCTGATGCTCCTGCTTTTTTAAGTGCCCGAGCACATTCAGTTAGGGTTGCACCTGTTGTTACAACATCATCTACAAGAGCAATTCTCAAATTTTTAAGATTTTCTTTACATAAAAAAGCATTTTTCACATTTTCAATTCTGTCCATTGCATCAAGGGAAGCTTGGTCAACAGTTTCTCTGATTTTTATAAGGGCTGTGAGATTAAGAGGCAAATTCCACTTACAGGAAAGCACCTTTGACAGAATTGCCGATTGATTAAATCCTCTTTGAATTAGTTTCCTTTTACTTACAGGCACTGCAATTAAAACATCTATCTGAGGTGGTTGAATCCTACTGAGAAGCTCGCCAAGTTTAATGCCTACTCTTTTTACTCCTGCATATTTAAAGCAATGTATTGCTTCCTTTAAAACTCCTTCATAGGAGCCAAAGGAGCTTAAAGAATCTACATATTTCCAAAAATTTTTTGCAAAATTTCCAGTTGTTATTCTGTTAAAACTAAATCCTTCAATTGATTTCCAACAGTCTATGCAAAAAGGTGAAAATTCATAATCTGATTTTTTGCTACATATCGGACATCTTTCATTAAAAATCAGCTCATAAAATAGGCTCCTTAATGATAGTTTCATCTCTTTTTTGTCCAGTTGATATTATTTGGATTTTGACTTTCAATGAATCTTCTATAAACTGAAGATATTTCTTTGCATTTTGTGGCAATCTTTCATAATCTTTTATGCCTGCTGTGCTTTCCTTCCATCCTGCGAGCTCTTCATAAACAGGCTCACAATTTTCAAGAATTTCAAGCTCCTTCGGGAATTCTTCTATAATCTTACCATCGTATTTGTAGCCAACGCAGACTTTTAATTTTTCAATCCCATCTAAGATGTCAAGTTTGGTAATTACAAGTCCTGTAAATCCATTGACCCTTACTGCATGCCTTAGCCCAACAAGGTCAAGCCATCCGCATCTACGAGGTCTGCCTGTTGTTGCTCCGTATTCTCCGCCTTTTTGCCTTATCTGTTCTCCTAAGGAGTCTTTTATTTCTGTTGGGAAAGGTCCGCCACCAACTCTTGTTGTGTATGCCTTGACAATTCCTATGATTTTGTCAATCTTTCTTGGGCTTACACCAGCTCCTGTGCATGCTCCACCTGCAACTGTATTTGAGGATGTAACATAGGGATATGTTCCGTGATCAATGTCAAGAAGTGTTCCTTGTGCTCCTTCAAATAAAACATTTTTTCCACTATCAATAGCTTCATTGATTAGAATGTCCGAGTCTGCAATGTAATTCTTAAGCTTCTCTCCATAGCTAACATACTGAGAGAATATATCTTCCTCATTCAAAATGTCAGCACCGTAAAGATTTTTAAGGAGAAAATTAATAATCTCAAGATTTGCCCTGATTTTGTTTCTTAATACATCCGGGTAGAGAAGGTCTATCATTCGCACGCCATTTCTTGCAATTTTATCAGTATAGCAAGGTCCTATGCCTTTTTTAGTCGTCCCTATTTTCTTACTTTTTTCAGCCTGTTCTTCAATTGCCATGTGGTATGGCATTATTAAATGACAGTGCTTAGAAATATAAATATTCCCATCAATTTCTAAGCCCTTGCTTCTCAAGGTTTCAATTTCCTTTAAAAGCGCTGCAGGATCAAGAACCACACCGTTTCCTATGATGCACTTCTTATTTTTATGCAGTATTCCAGAGGGCAGAAGATGAAGGACATATTTTTCATCTCCCACAACAACTGTATGTCCCGCATTGCATCCTCCCTGAAATCTCACAACATATTCGCATTTTTCTGTTAAAAAATCAACTATTTTACCTTTTCCTTCATCTCCCCATTGCGAACCTATAATAACAATAGTAGGCATAATCAATGTCTCCTTTTTGAATTAATGAGCTGAAATGTATACAGGCTTTACTTCCAAAACATTAGGAAGTTTCTTTATTTGTCCAATTATTTCATCAGTCAATGGAGCATCAATGCTTATTACTGATACTGCTATACCTCCTACTTCCTTTCTTCCGAAGTGCATGTGTCCGATGTTTATATCGTTCTTTCCAAGCAGTGTTCCAATGTTTCCAATAACACCCGGGCGGTCGTGATTCTTCATGAAAATCATATTTCCCTCAGGTATAATTTCCATAGAAATATCGTTGATCTGAACAATTCTTGGATCTCTTTTACTTAATAGCGTTCCAGCTACAACTGCCTTGTCATCCTTTGAAATAAGAGAAATTTTTACTAAGTTTTGATAATCTCCTGCTTCTTTGCCTTTTATTTCTTTAACTTCTATTCCCCTTTCCTTTGCAATGTATGAAGCATTAACAAAGTTGACAGGTTCTCCAAGTATTGGGTCTAAAACTCCTTTTAAAGCTGCAGCGGTCAATGCCTGAGTATTTAATAAAGATATCTCTCCTAAATACTCTATTTGAATTTGTTTTATACTTTTTGTAAAGATTTGAGATACAAAGCTTCCCATTCTTTCAAGAAGAACAAGATAAGGCCTAATAAGCGGAACCTGATCAAAGGGAATTGATGGGAAGTTAACAGCATTTCTGATAGTGCCATTAATCAAGTAATCTACGATCTGTTCTGCAATAGCAACAGCAACACTTTCCTGTGCCTCTACAGTGGATGCTCCGATATGAGGAGTGCAAATAACTCTTTCATCAGCAACTAAAGCATATCCTTCCTCAGGTGGCTCTTTTTCAAAAACATCAAGGGCAGCACCTGCTACTTTACCACTCTGTAGTGCTTCATAAAGGTCTTTTTCGTTGACTATTCCACCTCTTGCACAGTTGATTATGTAAACTCCGTTTTTCATCTTTGCGATTGTGTCTTTATTTATCAAATACTTTGTTTCAGCTGTTAAGGGCGTGTGAATTGTTATAAAGTCAGCCTTTGAAAATAGTGTGTCAAGGTCTGTTTTAGTGATTCCCAGCTCTTCTGCCCTTTCATCGCTGAGGAAAGGGTCAAAGGCTAAAACATCCATTCCCATACAGCGAAGTCTTTTTGCAACCTCAGAACCTATTCTGCCAAGTCCAATTATTCCAACAGTTTTATTGTAAAGCTCCACGCCCATGAATTTCTTCTTTTCCCATTTTCCAGCCTTCATTGATGCTGTTGCCTGAGGAATTCGCCTTGCAAGTGAAAAAAGCATAGCAATGGCATGTTCTGCTGTGGTTACAGTATTTCCACCGGGAGTGTTCATTACAACAATTCCCTTTTTTGTAGCAGCAACTTTATCTACATTATCAACTCCAGTGCCTGCTCTTCCAATTACTTTAAGCTTATCAGCAGCTTCAATGATTTCTGCAGTAACCTTTGTAGCACTTCTTATTACCAAAGCATCATATTCTTCAATTATTGCCTTAAGTTCTTCGGGTTTAAGCCCTGTTTTAACATCAACTTCCAATCCTGCATTTTTTAAAATCTCAACACCCTTAGGAGAAATGCTGTCGCTGACAAGAACTTTCATTTGCTTTCCTCCTTTGTGAAAATTTCCTCTGCCTTTGCAACTCCCTTTCCGAATGTAACAGGATATCCAAGTGATTTAAGAGTCATTTCAAGGGCTGAGATGCCAACTATAACATCAAATTTATCTGCGTATCCAAGATGAGCAATTCTGAAAATTTTTCCTTTGAGTTTATCCTGTCCGCCTGCTGCAGTAACACCGTGTTTTTCTCTTAAGGTTTTATAAATTGCCTGTCCGTCAATACCCTGTGGAGCTTCAATAGCAGTTACAGCATTGCTTGGTGTGCCTTTTGGAAACAGTGAAAGTCCTATTTCCTTCACAGCTTCCCTTGTTGCATGGGCTAAAACAGCGTGTCTGCGGAAGACATTTTCAAGACCTTCTTTTTGCATGAGCTTTATAGCTTCATTAAGTCCAATAATTAAAGATACTGCAGAGGTAAAGTTTGTCTGATTTTTTGCAAGATTTTCTCTTTCTTTTTTAAGATTAAAATAAAATCTCGGAGCTTTGGCTTTCTCATTTCTCTTCCATGCCTTATCACTTACACTTATAAATGCAAGTCCGGGAGGTAACATAAAGCCCTTCTGAGCGCCACTTACCATAATATCAATTGACCATTCATCTGTCTTAATATCGTGGGCAATCAATGCAGAAATTGCGTCTACTATGAAAAGGGTGTCTTCGTAATTTTTGACTATTTTTCCAATGCTTTCAATGTCATGATAAACACCAGTTGATGTCTCACTTGCCTGAACAAAAACTCCCTTTATATCAGGGTTTTTCTTTAACTCCTCTTCAACTCTGTTTACATCAACAGAGTATCCCCATTCAACAGGAATCTCTATTACTTCCAATCCATAGGCTTGGGCAATTTTTACCCATCTTTCTCCAAATTTACCACCATTTATTACAAGAACCTTTTCTCCCGGTGAGAAAAAGTTGTTTACTGCAGCAACCATACCTCCTGTTCCTGTGGAGCAGAGTATGAGAACATCATTTTTTGTCTGGTAAATCCATTGAAGCCCTTTTTTAGCAGAGTCAAGAATTGGTAAAAAGTCTGGGCTACGATGATGAATGATTGGCATTGCCATACTAAGCAGAACTTCTGATGGCACAGGCGTTGGACCCGGTGCAAGAAGATATCTTTTCAAAGTCATTTCATCCTCCTTGAAGGTAAATTTTTAATAAAATATATTACCATAAGTAATCCATTTTGTTTAAACATTATCAGCGAATCGCTTTACTTTTGATGGTTTTTAGGTATTATGAATGAGCCAATTTTTATCTAAATTAAGTTAAGTGATGTGTTAAGTAAAAACTTTTTGGTCTGTCATTTCAAGGCATCCTTATTTCTCTTCATTACGTGCCTATACGTATGTTTTCTTCATCATTGCGAGCCTGCCGACAGGCAGGCGTGGCAAACTCTCCTTCCTTGATATCCCTTATCCTGTCATTGCGAACAGTGAGAAGCACTGTGTCGCAATCCCGTTCCTTTATGCCTCATCCGGTCATTGCAAGGCATCCATCAGGATACCGAAGCAATCTAAAAGCGAGATTGCTTCCTCCTCGCTTCGTTCGGAGTCGAAATGACGAAGGAAGGGAGTCATTGCGAGGCAGACCGGTGGTTTGCCGAAGCAATCTCTTCTTAAAATAAGTTCTGTCGCTCTGTAGCACTGTCGCTCTATGGCACTATGACGACGAGATTGCTTCGTCGCTATCGCTCCTCGCAATGACGGAAGGGGGAACCCTTGCAATGACGAAAAAGAATAAACGGCGAGACTCGGAATGATATACTCAGAATGATATAAAAGAATAAGCATTGAGGATAGCCATGACAGAAAAATTTCTTAATTTTCAAATGGTTATAGTAATTCATGGTTTTTTATCACTATTTTGTTGTATCATCTATTCATGGAAAAAAGGACTGTATATGAAATAGAAGAGAAATGCACAATAAAACAAAAATTTGGAAAATGTCTAATCCCTCTAAGAACAGCTCTTTTCTGCTTGGAATGTTTTACAATTCATATTCAAGATAAATGCCCAAATTGTTATTCCCGCAATTCTGTCAGACTCATTGAGCTTTTCCTGTCTGAACCAGACCCTACTGATGAGCAGATTAGAAAAACTATTAATGAAAAATTCCTTAAGCTTCCATGAGGTTTTAGGCTTTTAAACAATTTTTGTTAAAAACTTTGTTAATCTTTTTTAGAAGTTCCGAAAAAATTTAAAAAATTTTTACTTTGTCTAAAATTGAAGCACACTTTTTTGCAAGCTTAATTGAGCGATTCTCAACTGTCATTGCGAGCGAAGCAATCTCTTCTTTCAGGGAAGAAAAAAGGCGAGATTGCTTCGGCATCCTGACGGATGCCTCGCAATGACGATGAGGGGATACCTTCGTAATGACCGAAGGTGGAAACCTTGCAGTGACGGAAATAGGGGATGCCTCGCAATAACGCACAGAGTGGGTATTGCGAATGTCCGCTATTTCTTTAGCATAGGACAAGCTCCGTTACGAAAAGCCTCATAAATTGCTATGCAGCAGTTAATAGGCTAACAATGACAGCAAAATAACATACTTACCAAGAGCCGCCGCCTCCACCACCTCCTCCACCGCCTGATGAGCCTCCACCACCTGAGCCTGATGAAGAAGGTGTTGATGGTAAAACCTGCGAGGCATTGCTTACGAAGTTGTCAATTGAATTTGCAAAAACCGATGGTGAAAAAGAAGTTCTTCCTTCATACCATTTAGGAGGAGTATAGAATAATCCTTCAAATGCCTCTGTCCATTTTTTTGCCTTTCCAAAGGCAATTGCATAAGGAAGAGTTATTTCAAATATCTCAGGTATTTTATCTGGCGGAAACAATCTTTCAATAACATCCCTTTCAACTCTGCTAATAAACTCCTCATATCCTTTTAGATATTCCTTCATTAAAGAGCCTTTGTGGGTCTTTCTTGGCATAAACTGTCCGAGTATGAACAAAGAAAAGGCTGTAATTACTCCGCATACAAGCAGTGGAAGAGGATTGTAAATAAGATTAAATGCAATCACATCAATGGTTAGTAGTATAGATAAAATAAAGCAAATAACGCCTATACCTGCATAGATATTTCTTACCTTTAAAGGATTTTTAAAGAAAAATCCTCCATTGGTCAGATTTTGAAAAACGGAATTTGATATAGTTGGAATAGATGTGTAAAATTCTTTCTTAAGTTCTGATAGTCTTACCCTTGATTTTCCCTCAAAAATAGCTGAAAGAATTTTCATATCAAAGGGTTTATTTCTTATTTCTTCGTCAAAAGCCTTTGTTTTTTCAAAAATATAGTCTCTTTTTTTGCCAAAGAGCAGCCCCTTTTCCTCTGTCTCAATAATTCTGAGATAGCCTCGCCTTGCTAAATCAATAATCTCTGCAATGATGTCCCTTGTGTGAATTTTTTCATCAATTAAAACTCCCGCTTCAATAGGTGTTAAACCCTCAGGTGGATAATACTGAACCTGTATGACTCCTCTGCCTCCAACATCTCTTCCTTTGTTCCACCAAAGATAGTATAGAAAAACGAATAATCCTATGATATAAATGAAGGCATAGAGCCAGGGATTTTTCCAAATAGGCGGTTCGCTTTCTATGGGTATTAAGCCAGCTTGCCATCCAACAGCAACTGTCATTCCTTCGTAGGGTGCAAGCTGTTTTTTCAGATTAAAGAAAACTTCGTTTGCACTTTTTCTGATTTCGCAAGCCCTTTCCCTGCTTCCCATTTTTCCTGTATAACAGGCAAACTGCACTGATGGATGGTCAAATGGAAGTATTACAGACGCAGAGCCACTTAGTATTGGCACAGCCCAGCCTGTTCCAATTGCATTCCAGTAAAGCTCATCTATGTTTCCAATTTTGTAAAGGGCGTATTTGACCCGATATCTTATGATGTATTTTTGTATACCGCTTACAAATTTGTTGGGGTCACCTATTCTTATTCTCAAATTTCCTTGATGTTGGGATATTTTCGTTTGATAGGGATTAATCTGCTCATCAGTGACAAATATATCTTTTATCTGTATTTTTTTCTTTTTGCCATTTGGAGCATTGAATTCCAGCGGTATATCACGATAGATTCCGTGTTTTTTTTCGTTGCCAAAATCAACAGTAAGTCTTTCAGTGACAAATAAATCGCTATTCTGCTCAACTTTGATATCTACATTATAGTCTTTTATTAACCATGCCCATGAGGAAGATGTGAAAATAAGAAGCGAAAAAGTTATCTTTAATATTGTGCCAAGAATATACTTTACTTTCATTTTACCTCTATCCACCATTCACAACCACCCAAAAATAGCGATAGAAATCCAAGAATTGGTATAAACATTTGAAAATTGAGTATTGTTACTGTCATTGCGAGCATCCGAAGGATGCGAAGCAATCTCATTCCATATTGAAGGAAAGACGAGATTGCTTCGGGCACTTCGTGCCCTCGCAATGACAAACAAGGAGTCATTACGAGGCATCCGAAGGAATATTGAAGCAATCTCTTCTAAAATAAGTTCTGTCGCTCTGTAGCACTGTCGCTCTATGGTACTATTATGGCGAGATTGCTTCCTCCTCGCTTCGCTCGGAGTCGCAATGACGGAGAGATGTTCACCATGCACCATTCCCTAACCACCAATTATCACTTAAAACTTTACCTGAGGCACAGCTCTTTCTTCCTCAGATATCTCAAAAAAGGTCTTAGGAGAGAACCCTAATATGCCAGCAATTAGAGAATTTGGGAAAATAGCAATAGAGGTATTATAATCTCTTACAACAGCATTGAAGTATCTTCTTGCCTGACTTATTGAAGCTTCAATTCTTGCAAGCTCTTCCTGAAGTTTCTGAAAATTAGCGCTTGCCTTCAGGTCTGGATAATTCTCAGCCAAAGCAAAAAGCTGTCTTAAAGCTTTAGTAAGCATATTCTCTGCTTCAATTTTTTCCTCAAGTGAAGTTGCGCTGATTGCAGAGTTTCTGAGCCTTACAACCTCCTCAAGGGTTTTCCTTTCGTGTGTTGCATATCCTTTGACAGTTTCAACAAGATTTGGTATGAGGTCATGCCTTTGCTTCAGTTGAACCTCAACATCAGACCATGCCTGATCTGTCATGATTCTCAATCTGACCAATTTGTTGTAGGTGAGAATCAGCCAGATGGCAACTAAAGCGATTATCAAAAGAAAAATTAAATACGTCATCGCCTTCTCCTTTTTTTCAAATTCTATCATTTAATTTGATTTTTGTCAACGTGCTACTCAACTTTATGACTGAAAAATAGAGTCATTGCGAGTCATCATTTTTGGGGCTTGCGGTGACCATTCTCTATTTACCGAAAAATAGAGATAGACACTCGTCACTGCGAGCCCCCCTGTTGCGAGCGATAGCGTGGCAATCTGGGGCGAAGCAGTCTCTAATAAGGCTTTATTAAAAAAACAAAGTAGAGATTGCTTCGCATCCTTCGGATGCTCGCAATGACAGCAAAAAATACTTAATTTTCAAATGGTTATACCAATTATTGGATTTCTATCGCTATTTTTGGGATTTATTGTTCGTTAGGTTAAAAGCATTTGAGTATGATATAATTTTTGGATATGAAAGAAGTGCCTGAGATAAAATCAATGTTTGATAA
The DNA here is from genome assembly GCF_054657355.1 of Thermodesulfovibrio hydrogeniphilus. Taxonomy (NCBI): domain Bacteria; kingdom Pseudomonadati; phylum Nitrospirota; class Thermodesulfovibrionia; order Thermodesulfovibrionales; family Thermodesulfovibrionaceae; genus Thermodesulfovibrio; species Thermodesulfovibrio hydrogeniphilus. The sequence goes on along the minus strand of NZ_BAAHYW010000001.1, from coordinate 720,771 downwards.
AATTGTAAAAAGATACGATTTTCTAAACAGGCTTCTGTCCTTCGGGCAGGACATCCTTTGGAGAAAAAAAATGGCATCTTTAGCCACTGCTCACCAATTAAAAGCTACAAATCACCTGATATTAGACCTTGCAACAGGCACTGGAGATTCTGCAGAGGTACTCATAAAAAAAGGAGCAAAAGTAATAGGTGTTGACATAAGCTTTGAAATGCTAAGAATAGCAAAGACAAAAATCAAGGATAGCTTTGCACCTGTCTGTGCCTCTGGTTATCAACTTTCGTTTAAAGATAATATTTTTGATGCTGTAACATGTGCCTTTGGAATAAGAAACATGCATGAAACAGAGTTGGCATTAAGGGAAATTTACAGGGTTTTAAAAAAAAATGGTAAAATCGTAATTCTTGAGTTTTCACTTCCAGAAGGATTTTTTCGCAAGCCGTATCTTTTTTATTTGAAAAAAATAATTCCCGCTGTCGCGTCTATTTTTTCAGTTCGCTATGCCTATGAGTATCTTGGCTCTTCAATAGAGGGATTTTACAAACCAAAAGAATTTCTTGACTTACTTGAAAGTTGCGGTTTTAGAAATGCGACTTCTATTTCTTTAAGTTTCGGTTGTGTTCATTTGTATGTTGCAGAGAAGGTTTGACAAAATTCAGAGATTATTTTATCTTAAATTATGCTTCCATATCCTAACATTAGCCCTGAGATTTTAAAAATTGGTCCTTTATCAATCCGATGGTATGGATTGATGTATCTGATAGGGTTTATATGTTCCTATCTGATTGTAAAAAGGGAATTAGTCAGACGAGGATTAAGGGTTGAAAAGGATTTTTTTGAAAATCTATATTTCTACTTAATCTTGGGACTCTTAATTGGAGCACGACTTGGCTATGTTGTATTCTATAATCTTTCCTACTATCTCCAGCATCCCTTTGAGATAATCGCTTTATGGCATGGAGGGATGTCTTTTCATGGAGGTCTGATTGGAGTTATAATTGCTGCTTGGATTTATACAAAAATAAAAAAGTTTGATTTTTTCACCCTAACTGATATGCTTGTTTTAACTGCTCCGATTGGGCTTGGGCTTGGAAGAATTGGAAATTTTATTAATGGCGAACTTTACGGAAGAGTTACTGATGTTCCATGGGGAATGATTTTTCCAGAAGGTGGACCCCTTCCAAGACATCCAAGCCAGCTTTATGAAGCCTTTTTAGAAGGAGCAGTGTTATTTGTCATCCTCTGGTTTTTCAAGGATAAATTTAGCCGTTCAGGTATTGTGTCTTCTTTGTTTTTAATCCTTTATGGGATATTCAGATTTTTTGTAGAATTTTTTAGAGAGCCTGACCCTCAAATCGGCTATATACTTGGATTCCTAACAATGGGACAGATTCTTTGTATGCTCATGATCATTACTGGTTCAATCTTACTTTATTATAGGAGCAGAGAGTGATCAATATCTCTGAGGAACTTATTAGAAGATTAAATGAGCTGAAGAAAAAGACATTCTTTGAAATACTTGACCTTGTAGGAAGAGTTTTTATTGTAGTGGATTATGATGAAAGAGTTGTGATAGGAAAACGCGGATTTCTTTCAGAAGAAAAGGAAAGGGGTCTTGTTTTAGTTTTCAACAATAATATGAAATTTGACTGGCATGATGAAGCAATTACAGCAACTCTTGTTTTCGGAAATACTCCAGAAAAATGCTATATTCCCATTGATGCAATTGCAACAGTCTTTTCTCCAGAATTAAGAGTGCAATTAAATGTACCTGTATTCAGGCTTCAAGCTCAAGAGATAGTTAAACAGGATACCGAAGAGGAAGCTGAAAAAGATGAAGGAGATAAAAAAATCATAGATATCACAAAAATGAGGAAGAAAAAATGAGCATGGAAAGGCATTTAAAGGAGCTTTTAATCCATCACATCAAACAAAAGCTCATCAAAGTCAAGCAGGATTTAGAGCTTGTCCAAGAACCACCACCAGATTTAAAAATTTTAAGCTATGGCATGACCATTGGATACATTGATATAATCACTGAAAAGGAAATAAATCCTGACAGATTAGAAAAATGGAAACAGCTAATATCTGATGGCAACAAGCTCGTTATTCTACTTCCAAAGGAAGAAAAACTAAAAATAACAGAGCTTCTCTGGAAGGAAGGACTTGCTGAAAAAGTTAGTGTAGGAACATACGAAATCAGTTTATTTTTGCCTTGACATAAAATCTTCTAAACAAAGTTTATGGATTTCCTCTGTTACAAAAGTTCCTCTTAGCATCTTGCCTTCAACCATATAAATAACCATCTCTGCAATATTTGTTGCATGGTCTGATATTCTTTCAAGATACTTTGCAATAAACATTCTTTTAAGAGCAAGTGGAATTATATCGGGATTTTTTAACATTAATTCAAAAAGTTCATTATGGTTTCTCTCCAAAAGCTTATCTACTTCATCGTCCCTTTTGATAACATCATAGCATAAATCAACATCTTCCTTAACAAAAGCATTTATGGCATCCTCAACCATGCTTTCTGTAATCTCAGCCATCTTTGGAATATTAACAAAGGGCTTAAGAAATGGCTCTTGATTAAGCTCAATGGCTCTTTGTGCGATATTTACTGCATAATCCCCCATTCTCTCAAGGTCTGTGCTTATTTTCATAGCAGTTGTAAGAAATCTTAAATCCTTTGCCATAGGCTGTCTAAGTGCAATAATTCTTATACATTCCTCATTTATTTCAACTTCAAGTCCATTAATAAGATTATCCCTTGAGATAACATGTTTGGCAAGGTCATTATCCCTTTCTATTAGAGCCTTTACAGTCTTTCTTATGCCTTCCTCAACAAGGCAACCAAGTATAAGAATCTTTTCTTTTAATTTCCTTAACTCATCATCTAAAATTGCCATATTAGCCTCCTAAGTCTTCTTTTGGTATTATACCAATTTAATACCAGTGTTGAATAGCATAAAAAGTATAAAAATTTTTTATGAAAATACATTTATTTTTTTGCTTATTAAATATATTTTACCCAATTTGCAGGATTTTCAAGTGTCTAAAAGATGGCGATAGAAATCCAATAATTGGCATAACCATTTGAAAATTAAATATTTTTTGCTGTCATTGCGAACATCCGAAGGATGCGAAGCAATCTCTACTTTGTTTTTCAATAAAGCCTTATTAGAGACTGCTTCGCCCCCTGTTGCGAGCAATAGCGTGGCAATCTGGAGCGAAGCAGCCTCTAATTAGTGGATAGTGGTTTGTGGATGGTGCATGGTGAACACCTCTCCGTCATTGCGACTCCGAGCGAAGCGAGGAGGAAGCAATCTCATTTTAACAAAAAAAGAGAGAACACTTCGGCTCGCTGTCGCTAGCCTCTTGATGACAAAAGAGGGGATCATTGCGAGGGCATCGCCACGCCTTCGGCTCGCGACAGGCTACGCATCCGAAGCAATCTCAAAATAGTTTGCTTCACTATATTTGAACTACAAGATATTACAGTTTTTATAAAAAAACTTTCAATTTAGGTTAAAATAAAATTTATGGAAAATTGGGAGAATATAGATTTGAAGGAAATAGCAAAAAAGGTTATTTCAACAGAGGCACAGGCAGTAGAGGCTTTGAAAGACAGAATTGACGATGACTTCATGAAAGCGGTAGAAATAATCCACAATTCTACAGGAAGAGTTGTTGTTACAGGAATGGGAAAGTCAGGTTTAGTTGGAAGGAAAATTGCCGCAACTTTAGCTTCTACAGGCACTCCTTCCTTTTTTATGCATCCTGCAGAGGCAAGTCATGGTGATCTCGGTATGGTTACAGAGAACGATGTTGTCATAGCCATTTCAAATAGCGGAGAGACTGAAGAGGTCTTAAGGTTGATACCATATTTAAAATACTTCAATGTAAAACTCTTAGCTATCACTGGCAATAAGAATTCAACACTGGCAAAACAGGCAGATGCGGTTTTAGATGTTTCTGTAAAAGAAGAGGCTTGCCCATTTGGATTTATTCCAACTTCCTCAACAACAGCAACCCTTGCAATGGGTGACGCACTTGCTGTTGCTCTTATTATGCGTAATGGATTTAAAAAAGAGGATTTTGCAGTCTTTCATCCGGGCGGTTCACTGGGAAGAAGAATGCTTACAAAGGTAAAGGATTTAATGCACACAGGAGAAGAACTTCCAACATGTTATCCTGAAACATCAATGATAGAAGCATTGCTTGAGATTTCCTCAAAAAGATTGGGAGTTACTGTAATTATTGATAAAGACCGTAAAATATTGGGAATTATAACTGACGGAGACATAAGAAGGGGTATTCAGAAATGGGGAAAGGAGTTATTTGAATTAAGGGCTTCTGAAATTATGACGAGAAATCCAAAGACAATAAATGAAGATGAACTGGCAGCAGCGGCTCTTTCAACAATGCGAAAGTATTCAATTACAAGCCTTGTTGTCCCAGAGATTGATGGAACACTCAAGGGATTGATACATATCCATGATATTCTCAAAAAGGGCATTTTTTAATGCAAGTCATCCACAAATCCTTTGCTAAAGAAATTGTTCAAAATATTCTTCTTTCAGTCGCCTTTTTGAACGCACTTTTAATAATAGAAAAGCTTTTGAAGTTGAGCAAGATTTTTTCTTCTGTGGGCATAGATTTATTTAATCTTGCAACTATCATAATTCTTTTACAGCCCCAATTGCTTGTTTTTACAATTCCAATGTCTCTTCTTTTAAGTATTTTACTTGCCTATGGTCGAGCACAGGCTGATAATGAAATAGTTATTTTAATGGCAAGTGGCATGCCATATAAAAAGGTATTTAAGCCTGTTATAAATGTAGGTGTTATAGTTTTTTTAATTGCCGCTTTAATGAGCATATATTTTGGACCTGAGGGAGTTCGGATTGTGAGAGAAAAAGTATTGACGATTCTTTCTGATAGAGCACCACTGAGCATTGAAGAGGGTGTATTTAACAAAGGTTTTAAAGGTATAACAATATTCGTAAAAGAAAAACCAGACAGTCTCCACATGAAAGAAGTTATCATATTTGACGAAAGAAGAGAGGACTCTAAGATAATCTTTGCCAACGAAGGAAAAATCAAAAAAGAAAAGGATACAATCAGCTTAAGTTTGATTGATGGAAGAGCCTATTTTCACAAGGGTGTTTCATTTAATGAAATAAAATTTAAGGAATATATTTTTAAGCTAACTCCAAACATAGACCCCATAGCAAAGAAAACTGCTGAGCTTTCAGTTATAGAGCTAATTTCAAAAATTTCCAGTGAACGCAAAATAGATTACAAACTTGAACTTTACAAGAGAATATCGCTTCCAATTTTATGCTTGATTAGCATTTTTTTGTCTCCATCACTATGTAAACTTATTGGAAAAAGCGGAAGGCTTGGAGGAGTAACATTAGGACTTGGTGTTTTTGCTATTTACTATATTCTGATGATTTATGGTGCAAATCTTGCAAAGGCAGGTATTATATCTGCTGAGATTGGCTCTTTTTTGCCTGTTGGAATTTTGGGTATATTATCTGCGATTTTGTGGAATAATATTGATAGGTGAATATAGATTGAGCGATTTTGTAAAAATTTTTGTTAACTTGTCATTGTATGTTAGATATATGGACATTGCAAGAGACTTTAGTCCTGAAGCAATTCCGTGTTTTTATGAGATTGCCACGCCTGCCTGTCGGCAGGCTCGCAATGACCCCTTTTTCGTCATTGCGAGGCATCCGATAGGATGCCGAAGCAATCTCATAAAAGACAAGATTGCTTCGTCGCTGACGCTCCTTGCAATGACAGATAGGTGGAAGCCAGTAGCAAGCCGAAGGCGTTGCAACCTATTGTAATGACGAAAAATTTGGCAATGACAATTGAGAAACAATTAATTTTAAGTATTACTTAACTTTAAGGTGATATATGGTGATTAATACTTTTATAAAGTTGTATTTAAAAGAGTTTTTGAAAGTTTTTTTAATTTTAATCCTATCCTTGTCGTCTCTTCTTGCAATTACAGGTCTTATAGAAAAAATTGACGAGTTCGTGCCATATAATCCACCCACGAGTTTCTTTTTTCAGTATGCAGTTTTAAGTATTCCACGATACTTATTTTATCTTATACCCTTTGTCACATTAATAACTTCACTTTTTATCTTTTCAATGGGAGTTCGCAATAGAGAATTTTTAATCATCTCTGCATCTGGTGGAAAATTAAGAAATCTGCTTAAACCCTTTTTATTGCTTGGTATCATAATTGCCATATTTGGCTTTATTTTTGGAGAATTTATTCAGCCCGAATTTACAAAAAAATTAAACTCCATGATAGAGCAACTCTCTGCAAAAGGTAAGGCTCAGTTGGAAAAGGATATTTTTTTAAAAACAAAGGATGGTTCGGTGGTGAAAATTGGAAGCTTTTCGGAAAAAGAGAGGTTGGCTATGAATGTTAAGATATTCGTTATACAAAATAATGCCTTAGTAAAAACAGTTGAAGCTCAATATGCGGAAATTAAAGAAAATGATACATGGAAACTGAAGAATGTATCAGTATATGATTATGAAAAGGGCAAACAGGAAAAGCTTGAGACAATGAATTATCCAATAAAGGCTAAAATTTCTGCAGTTGCCTTTAAGGACATTAAGAAAATTGATGAGTTTGGTATTGCTGAGCTCTTGCAAAAGAGAAAAGAATTAAAGAGAGTTGGGCTTAGTAATCCAAAAATTGATACTGACATAAGCGGTAGATTATCTTACAACTTTGTTACATTCTTTATGATGATTTTAGGTATATCCCTACCTCTTGGTGCTTACGAAAAGTTTATCTTTCTTTTTTCAAAAACAAAAGATTCAAGAGGTGCGAGTGGAGCAATAACCGTTGGAATAGGCTTGTTGATAACCGTTTTTTATTGGGTTGTTTATTCTATCTTTATGGTGATCGGCTACTCAAAAATTCTACCTCCCTTTGTAGCTCCGTGGATAACCCCCCTTATTTTCGGACTGATTTCAATTAAGCTTTACTACAGCATAAGAGAATGAGCTTTTGCTGAAGAGATTATTTATTGATTCTATTTCCAACTACAAATATTCCACATTTGATTGTAAAAATTTATTGTAGAGAAGTTAAATTAATAGCATTTAAATCAATAGAGTCAATTTACCATCCTTGAGAATATACTTATAATCTGCTATCCTGCTAACTTGTTCTTTAAAATGAGATACGAGAATAATGGTAATTTTGTTTTTAAGAGATTTTAGGAGATTTTCTATTTCTAATTTATTTTTTTCATCAAGAGATGAGGTGGGTTCATCAAGGAGTAATATTTCTGGGTCGGAAATTAAAGCTCTTGCTATGCAAAGTCTTTGTTGTTGTCCTGTTGAAAGCTTAAGAGCGCTTTCATGTAGTCTGTCTTTTAATTCTGAGAATAGATTGGTTTTTACTAAAACATCTTGAACTTTTTGAGACATAATGCTTTTATCTCTAATATTACAAATTTTTAGGGGAAAAACTAAATTATCATAAATTGACATTGGAAGAGGATTTGGTATTTGAAATACCATTGCAATTTTTTTTCTTATATCTGAGATTTTAATGTTTTTTTCATTGATATTGAATGTCTTTCCATTTAAATTTATATATACATTTCCTTCACAATAACAGTCCTTTATTTCCTCCCAAAGCCTATTTATCGTAAATAGAAGAGTAGTTTTTCCTGCTCCTGATGGTCCTATTATAGCATTTATTTTATTTTCATAGAACTCAACATTAATATCTTTAAAAACAAATGTATTTGCATATTTAAAACTTAGATTATTAATAGATATCTTTATTTTATTCATCTTTACCTGATCATAAATAGTTTTTTTGCGGTCTTGCCAAGAAATTCTGATGCTGCAAATAAAATCAAACATAACACTAACAGCACAAAGGATGCCCCGAATACCTTTAAAAGCTCATCCTCTGTTCTGTATTCTGCCGATAAGAAAAATACATAATATGCAATTGATTCAAAGGGTTCAAAAACACTCTTTGGTATACCATAAAATATTACGCTACCAGTAAGCATAATAACAGCTACATCAGATATTACTCGAGCGCATGATAGTAATACTCCGCTAATAATCCCATGAATGGAATAAGGAAGAAGAACATAAAAAATATTTTGTATCTTTGAAGCGCCCATGGTAACTAATATTATTCTAATATTAAAAGGGATACTCTCTAAGGAAATTTGAGTTGCTCTTATGATATAAGGCAGGATAAGAAATACAAGAGACAGGCTTGATATAAAAAGACAAGGATAAATATTTCCATGGAAGTATTTATTTATAATAATCACCATTGATAGTCCAAAAAGCCCTATTATAATTGATGGAATTGAGGCAAGAATATCAAAAATGACATTTAAAAAAGTTTTTCTCTTTACATATTCTGATAGATAAATACCTGTAAAAATACCTAATGGCACAGCAATAATTAAAGTTAAAAATACAAGCAGAAAACTACCAATTAAAGCTGGATAAATTCCATCTATTACTGTTTTTTTCATAGTTAATGCATCAATTGCTCTCACATCACCGAAAAATAAACTTAGGGAAAGTGTATTAAATCCTTTAAAAAGAATATAAAATACAATACCTGATATGGAAAAGATAAATATGATAACACAAAGGTACATGAAAAAATTAATTAATCTCTCAATTAAGCGATTCAACTCAATCCCCTTTCTCGTGTTAAATGATAAATAATAGAAACATTAATTAATGTGATGGTATACAATATAATTCCTGCAAGATATATTGACCTGAACTCTAAGCTGTCTATATCAGAAGCTTTTACAAGGGCAATATGGGATGTTAAGGTTCTAACAGAGTCAGTAATTTTTGTTGGAAATTGTGGAGAATTACCTGCTACCATGAGTGCTATTAATGTATCTCCAATTGCCCTTGAAAGCCCTAAAGTCAAGCCTTTAAAGATACCGTTTTTTGAATTTGGAAGAATGACATATAGAAACTTTTGAATTCTATTTGCTCCCATTGAATCCATAGCTAAAACATAGCTTTGAGGTACAGCTTTAAAGGAATCAATAAAAATTAAAATCATTGTTGGTGCGATTAACATTGACAGAAGTAGGGAGGCTGTTAAAATTGAAAAACCCGAACCGATTTGAAAAAAATCCCTGAGTAATGGTATTAAAACAACAATGCCTATGAAACCGTAGATAACAGGGGGTATTGCTAAAGAGAACCTGATTAAATTTTTTAAGAAATTAGTAAGCAATCTATTTTTTATTAAAACAAAAAAGCCTGCGGTGCCTATACTTATTGGCAGGGAAAAAATCAATGCTAATATAGATATAATTACAGTTCCAATCAACATGGGAGCTATTCCATACAAGTCCATTTTAGGATTCCATGCACTTAAGAGAAAGGCAAAAAAATCACCCTTTTTAAAAATCGGAATTCCTAAGACAAAAAGAAAAAAGAATATAATAAATACTACTATAACACTTAAAAAAGTGGAGACAAACAAAATACTTTTAACAAATTTCTCAATCATTTGGCTGGAATCAAGCCATGTTTTGTAATTGTCTTTTTACCCAAATCTGAATAAAGAAGTCTGATAAAAGCAGCAGTAAGTGGTGAAACTTTTTCTTTTGTAACACTATAAAGACCTCTTGAAATTGTGTATTTTCCAGAAACAATATTTTCTATCGTAGGTTCTATGTTGTCAAAATATAAAGGTTTTACTGTTTTATCAACATATCCTACAGAAACATATCCTATAGCTGCAGTGTCCTTTGAAACTGCAACTTTCATTGCACCGTTTGAAGGCACAACAATAGCCTTAGGAGTAATAACACCTTTTTCAAGTCCCTTTGTCCAGAAGACTTCTCTTGTTCCACTGTCATCAGGTCTTGTATAAATATTGATTTGTCTGTCTATTCCACCTAATTCTTTCCAATTAGTTATCTTTCCGCTATATATATCCTTTAACTGTGCTTTAGTTAAATTCTTAATAGGATTGTTGGGATGGACAATAATTGCTATTCCATCCATAGCCCATCTGTAAACTTTCAATCCATATTTATTGATCTCATCTTGAGAAATTTCTCTTCCAGAGTTTCCAATATCAATTAATCCTTCACCAGCTTGTTTGATTCCAAGTCCTGAGCCACCACCAGCTATACTTATTTTGATATCAGGATATTTCTCCATGATTTGTTTTGCCAAATCTTCCATAACAGGAATATGAGCAGTGCCTCCAGCAATTCTGATAGTACCTTTAAGGTCCTTAAAGAGTTCCAAATCATCTGCAAAAACAGCATTGTTAGATAAAATCAATGAAATAAATAGAACAAAAAATAATAATTTTACCATAATTAAACCTCCATTTTGTTTTTGTGTATTATAAAAAACTGATATGATTTATTTTCAAATAGTTTTTATTTTTTTATTCAGCTTTACCAATAGATAAAACCTATAATAAAATTGGTAAGTTAAGAGGCATTATTAAAAATATTATAGATTTTTTGTTCTTTTATCTCAGCTTTACAGCTCAATTTAGATTTTTTTAAAATGATGTAAATTAAAAAATAAGGAGGATTCAAAAAATGCTTGAAATTGATATCCCAGGTTTTGGTTTTATTAGACTTCATCATTTTGTGACTGATTACACAGGTACTCTGTCTTTGGATGGTAAAATTTTACCGGGAGTAAGCGAGAGATTGAATAAAATTGCAGAGTTTTTAAAAGTTCATATTCTTACAGCTGATACATTTGGCATGGCAAGAGAAGAACTAAGAAATGTAAATTGCGAGATTCATGTTCTTGCAGGGAATAATATTGATATTCAGAAAGAAAAATTTGTTAAGATGCTGGGTTCAGAAAATGTTGTCGCTATTGGTAATGGAAAAAAATGACAGAAAAATGCTTGAAGTGGCAAAAATTGGCATTGTTGTTTGCCTTAATGAAGGATGTGCTATAGACGCAATTAAATCTGCTGATATTTTGGTGACCTCACCTTTAGATGCTTTTGATTTATTTTTAAATCCAAAAAGGCTTATTGCTACACTAAGATTTTAATTAAAACGCGTATACTAAAAGCTTGTTATTGTATTTTGTTCTTCTTTTTAATTACCGCAAAGAAATGAAAGCAATGGTATATAGAATGGGAGGATTTGGAGACAGCCTGCTTATTTATCCTGTTCTTGAGATTTTGTCAAAAAAGGGATATGATGTGACTGTATGGGGAAATCCAGATTATTTTACTCTTGCAAAAATAGTTGGCTTTTGCAATAAAACAACGATGTATGAGCCAAAGGAAAGCTTTGATGTGGAAATTATATTTTCTGCTAACTCTGAAATTTTTGCCCATCGTAATGTTTCAATATTTATTCCTCCCATACCAGAAGAAAGGATGTGGGTGGTTGATTGGTATTTGAAGAATTTGAAATTTGAAGGTGAATATTTTTCAAAACAATTGCCTTTAGCCCTATCTCAAAATCCTTCTAATAATCTTTGTATAGTTCATCCCGGAAGTGGCTCAAAGAAGAAAAATCCTAAGCCTGATTTTTTCCTTGCTTTGGAGAAAATTTTAAGAGAATTAAACTTAGAAGTGATTTACATATTAGGACCTGCAGAGAGAGAAATGCTGACAACTTATAAAAACAGCATATATCTTGAAGATTCTCTTTCAATTGCAGAAACTCTTTCTAAAGCCTCCCTTTATATTGGGCTTGACAGTGGAGTAAGTCATTTAAGTAGCTATATTGGTGTTCCTTCAATTGTAATTTTTGGACCATCAGACCCAGTTATTTGGCATCCAATTGGTGAGAGACTTTGGGTTATAAGAAATGAAAAATGTCCACCATGTTTTCCCAATGTTTGTAAAACTCGCGATTGCCTTAACACAGAGTTTTTACTTAATGAAATTGAAAAAATTTTGTTTGACATCCCTTGCTTTAAAGGGCAAAAATAAAATCTATGCAGAAAAAAGTAGAAATTCCAATCAAGGGCATGACATGTGCAGCCTGCGCTCAGGCTGTTCAGAGAGCATTAAGCAAGGTTGATGGAGTAGTCTCTGCATCAGTAAATCTTCTTACTGAAAAAGCCACTGTTGAAGCTACTGATGAACTGGATATCAAGAGACTTATAAGCATTGTGAGAGCAACTGGATATGATATTGGCAAAACATCCCTTTATCTTCAAATTGATGAACTTGACTCTGATATGGCAAGAATGCTCAAAGAAAAATTATCAAAAATTGAAGGTGTCATTGAAATAAAAGAGGACATCGTAGGCAAGACTGTTACAGTTGAATATATTCCGACAATTACAGGCGAAGAAAAGATTTTGTCCCATTTAAAATCCTTAGGCATAAAGGCTAAAAAATACAAGGATGTAACTACAGCTCAAGAGGAAAAAAGAAGGGAATTCACAAAACTTAAAAGAGACCTGATTCTTAGCCTAATTTTCACAATTCCTGTTTTTATGGGTAGCATGTTTCATGTTCCATTTTTTAAAGAGGGACTGATACAGTTTTTATTGACAACTCCTGTACAGTTTATTTTTGGAATGAGATTTCACAGACTTGCCTTTATTGCCCTTAAACATGGCTCAGCAAATATGAACAGTTTGGTCAGTCTTGGAACAAATGCAGCATACTTTTATAGCCTTTATTTGCTCTTTTTCACATCAGCTCATCAACATTTCTACTTTGAAACATCAGCAGTCATAATAACGCTAATATTGTTTGGAAGAACTCTTGAAGAGATGGCTAAAGCAAAGACTTCAGATGCAATACAAAAACTTCTTCAGATGCAACCTAAAAAGGCAACTGTTATAAGGGATGGCAAAGAGCAGGAAATTAGTATTGATGAGGTAATGCTCGGAGACATTGTTATTGTAAGGCAGTCTGAAAAAATTCCTGTTGATGGATTGATAATTGAAGGTTATGCAAGTGTAGATGAGTCAATGATAACAGGAGAACCTATTCCTGTTGATAAATCAGTAGGAGATAAAGTAATTGGAGGCACTATTGCCCTTTCAGGAGTATTAAAAATTCAAGCAACCGCTGTTGGTAAAGACTCTATGCTTAGTCAGATTATAAGGCTGATTCAGGAAGCTCAGACTGGAAAACCTCCTGTTCAAAGGCTTGCTGATAAGATTTCTGCAATTTTTGTCCCTGCAGTGCTTGCAGTAGCGATTTTAACATTTATAGGCTGGTTTGCATTAAAGAATGATATCTCACTGGCATTAAGCAATGCAATTTCAGTTCTTATAATTGCCTGCCCATGCGCACTTGGACTTGCAACTCCGACAGCTATAATGGTTGCAACAGGAAGGGCTGCAAAGGAAGGAATTCTTATAAGGAATGTAGAAAAACTTGAAGAGATTGGAAAAATTGAGATTCTCTTTTCAGATAAAACTGGCACACTCACTCAAGGAAAACCTGAAGTAATACATGTTGATTTCTTTGTCTCTGATAAAAAAGATATATTACATCTTTGTGCCTCAGCTGAAAAATACTCCGAACACCCGCTTGCAAAGGGAATTTTAAGGTATTGTATGCGAGAGGGTGTAAATGCATCAGAGTCATTAAGTTTTGAAGTCATTGCTGGTGGTGGAGTTATGGCAAATGTTATGGATTTAAAAGGAATTGAAAGAAAGGTTTTAATTGGAAGCGAAAAATTAATGTTAAGAAAGAATATTGAATTACCAGACATTTCATATTCAGAGCCTGCCACTTTTGTCTATGTTGCTGTTGATGGAGAGATAAAGGCTGTTTTTTATATATCTGACTTAATCAGAGAGGAAAGTTTTGAGACTATTAAGGAGATTCAGAAGTTAGGCATTGAAATAGCAATACTAACAGGTGATAATGAAAAAAATGCAATGGCAGTAGCTAAGAGATTGGGAATTGAAAAAATCTTTGCGGGATTGTTACCAAGTGAAAAGGCAAAAATTGTCAGGAATTTCAGAGTTGTTGAGAGGAAAATCGTTGCAATGATAGGAGATGGAATAAATGACGCACCAGCATTGGCTGAGGCAAATGTTGGAATTGCTATGGGAAGTGGAACAGACATAGCAATTTACACAGCAGATGTTACCCTTATAAGAGAAGGATTAAAGGGAGTGCCAAAATTGATAAAGCTAAGCAGACTAACTCTAAGGACAATTAAGGAAAATTTATTCTGGGCATTCATTTATAATATCATTGGTATTCCAATAGCTGCAGGAGTTCTTTATCTTTTTGGAGGTCCGCTTCTTAATCCCATGATAGCAGCCTTTGCTATGTCTTTAAGCTCAGTATCAGTTGTAAGCAATTCATTACGGCTAAGAAAAAGAAAAATGTGAATATGACAAATAAATTTTCAAGACACGCAAAAAGAAGGATAAAACTTTATAACATGGCTATCCATTAAAAATTGTATTCGTAATTGAGGAAAATGATATAATTGTTATAACAGCTTATCCTGTTAAGAAAGGAAGAATAAAATGAAAATTTATTATGATGCTGAAGTTGATGCTGCCTATATAAAACTGTCAGATAAAAATCCAACTGGTGTAATAGAAATTACTGAGGGACTAAATATTGATGTTACAGAAGAAGGTGAGATTGTTGGGATTGAAATATCGGATGCCATCTAAAAAATTTCCTATTAAATCTCTTTTTTCCTATGAGCTTGTTTCTGAAGCTTTATCAAGCAACAAATAATTTAAATTTTCTGTCCAAAAATTGGAGTATAATTTGAGCTTTTTTTACAGAAAATTTATTAGTCCGTCATTGAAAGGAACGACGAAGTAATCTTGATTTTTTATGAGATTGCGAGGGACCGCCAAGCCTTCGGTTTGCGACAGGATGCTCTCCTATCCGTCATTGCGAGGCATCCTTTAGGATGCCGAAGCAATCCCAGAGAAGGCTTCGCCTCCTTCGGAGGTTTGCGATGACAAAGTGGAGGATGAAAAGGCGAGATTACCTCGGGACTAAAGTCCCTCGCAATGACGAAAAAAGCTTTTGCAACGACATTTGAGAATCTATTAACTTAAATTTTATGGAGGAGGAAATGGAGGAAATTTTTAGGGCGGTTGTTCTTGGAATTATTCAGGGAATTACAGAGTTTTTACCAATAAGTAGCACCGCTCACCTTGTTATTACTCCCTGGATTTTTGGATGGTCAGGCACAGTGAACTCATTAAGTTTTGACATTGCTGTTCATGTTGGAACACTTTTTTCCCTTCTTTACTGCTTTTGGAAAGACTGGATAGATATTCTTCTGAAAGACAGAAAAATGCTTGCATATTTAATAATTGGCACTATTCCTGCTGGTTTGGCTGGAGTTGCCTTTCATGATGTTATAGAGACAGAGCTTAGGAATCCAATGATTATTGTTTTTACCCTTGTTTTTGTAGGAATTTTAATGCTTGTGGCAGAAAAGGTTGGAAAAAGACAAAGGACTAAAGTTGGGCTTTCAGATGCAATAGTCATAGGAACAGCTCAGGCAATAGCTTTAATTCCTGGGGTTTCTCGTTCAGGAATAACAATTACAGCAGGACTTTTTAAAGGGCTTGACAGAGCCTATGCTGCAAAATTTTCTTTTTTGCTTTCAACTCCTGCAATTGCAGGTGCTGCATTTCTTGATTTTTACAAATCAATGAAAATCGGGCTTCATCACGATTATTCACTTTTTTTTGTAGGCTTTGTCTCAGCTGCGATAACAGGTATAATTGCAATTAAATTTCTGCTTAACTTTCTGAAAAAATATCCCCTTAACATTTTCATTTACTACAGATGGGTTTTAGCAGGAGTGATTTTTTTGTTATATTTCTTTAGAGGCTGATGAAGAAAAAGACAATTTATAAGAAGCCTTCAAAGCTAAAGGTAAAAAATACTGAAAAGAATATTGAAAGGGCAAGTTTATCAGGCAGAGACATATTTAAGTCTATTTTAATTATTGCCTCTGCTGTTTATCTTGCTGTTAGTCTCGGAAGCTACAATCTTTTAGACCCTTCTTTTTTTACCTACTCAAACTCATCGCCGTCAAACTATGGTGGAATTATTGGCTCATATATTTCTGATTTGTTGTTCAGCATCTTTGGAGTGGCTGCTTTTTTGATACCACTTTTGCTTGTTTATTTGGGAATAAGAATTTTTCTTGGGTATTCACAGAGATTGTTTAATCTTATCTTCTGGATTACCCTCTCATTTTCCCTCGCAGTTATGCTGGAGCCTTTGAGAAAAATATTAGAGACTTACAAAAAACTGCCAGAGGGTCTTTCGTGGATTGCTTATCATTTAAGCGAAAAATATATATCAACAGTAGGCACATATTTGCTATGGGGAGCTATTGCAATAGCCTCAGTATTATTATCAAAAACTGAGGTCCTGAAGAAGGAAAAGCCAGAAATTAAACCCGAGCCTTCCCAAGAGGATGATATACGAATTTTAAAGGTTTCCAAAACTGAAGAACTCGCAAAAGAGCCAAATATAAGGCAGTTAAAAGACAAGCCTGTAAAAGAGATTATTCAAGAGCCTGCAGAATCTGAGAGAGTAGAGAAAGATGGTTTCTTGCTTCCACCTCTAAAATTGCTTAAAATTGAAAAATCTGAAGCTTCTATATCTAAGGATGAGATTATAACTTCTGCAAGAAGGATTGAGGAAAGACTGGCAGAGTTTGGAATTCATGGAACAGTTAAAGAGGTTCATCCCGGTCCAGTAGTCACAATGTATGAGTTTGAGCCTGCCAGCGGAATAAAGCTAAGCAAAATTGTAACTTTAAGTGATGACCTTGCCCTTACTCTCAAGGCTCAAAGTATCAGAATTTATCCAATTCCTGGAAAGTCAACCATTGGTATAGAAGTTCCAAACAGAAAAAGAGAAGTTGTATGGCTTGGAGAAATCATTGCTTCAGATGTGTATCAGAAAAGCATTTCACATCTTACACTTGCATTAGGAAAAGATATTTACGGGAATCCTGTTGTGACAGACCTTGCGAAAATGCCACATCTTCTTGTTGCAGGTGCAACAGGTTCAGGAAAAAGCGTTTGTTTAAATACCATGATATTGAGCCTTCTTTACAAGGCAACTCCAGATAATGTAAGGCTGATTTTAATTGATCCAAAGATGCTTGAGCTTTCATCGTATGAAAATATTCCTCATCTTATGTCTCCTGTTATAACTGATCCAAAAGAGGCATCAGATGCTTTAAAGAAGGTAATCGTTGAGATGGAAAGAAGGTACAAGCATCTTGCATCAAGGGGTTTCAGAAATATTCAAAGCTATAATCAATCGGTGAGTGATGAAGAGAAAATGCCTTATGTTGTAGTTATAATTGACGAATTTGCTGATTTAATGTTTACAGCACCAACAGATGTTGAGCAAGCTGTTACAAGAATTGCCCAAATGGCAAGGGCATCTGGAATACATTTGGTAATAGCCACTCAAAGACCAAGCGTTGATGTTATAACAGGCATAATAAAGGCAAATTTTCCAGCGAGGATAGCTTTTCAGGTGAGTTCAAGAATTGACTCAAGGACGATATTAGACACACAGGGTGCGGAAAAGCTTCTTGGGATGGGAGATATGCTTTTTATGGTTTCTGGCGTTAAAATGATGCGTGTTCACGGAGCTTATGTAAGTGAGGAAGAGGTAAAAGCTGTTACAGATTATCTTCGTAATCAAGGGAGCCCTGATTACTCGGTGTTTGAATCAATTCAGTTGCCTGTTGAAAAGAAGGAAAATGGAAAGTCAGATAATCTTGAAAGGGATGAACTTTATGAACAGATTATTGATTACGCCTCACAGGTTGGAGAAATATCAATTTCCTTGATTCAGAGAAAGTTTAAGATAGGCTATAACCGTGCAGCAAGGATAATGGATTTGCTTGAAGAGGATGGACTTGTTGGTCCTCCTCAAGGAGCGGGTAAGCCAAGAAAATTTTTAGGCAAAAATTTTTAAAAAAAACTTGCATTTTTTTAAGACTTTGTGATAATATAAAAATTGTCTGGTGGCGATACCGGCGGGGAAACACCCGTTCCCATTCCGAACACGGAAGTTAAGCCCGCCAGGGCCGATGATACTATGACCGCGAGGTCATGGGAAAGTAGGTCGCCGCCAGGCAATTTTTTATCAATAACCAAATCCTCAATTCCAAAAATCCTAAAATCTTAAATCTTACTTTTTTATTTAGCCCTTGGATGACGCTTTAAATATTCTTTCTTTAGCCTATCCATTGAAACCTTCGTGTAGATTTGCGTTGTTGATATATCACTGTGTCCAAGCATTTTTTGTAAAGACCTCAAATCTGCACCTCCTTCAAGTAGATGAGTTGCAAAGGAGTGTCTTATCATGTGAGGTGTGACTTCAACATTAGCAAGCTTTCCCATAGCTTTCAAGTTCTGCCAGAATCTTTGTCTTGTCATAGGCTCGCCTCTGTTGTTTAAAAACAGGTAATCGGAGGCTTTTTTCTTTAAGAGCTTTGGTCTGAGCTCCAGCATGTATTTTTTTATTCTTTCAATGGTTCTCTGTGCGACAGGAATAACTCTTTCTTTGTCTCCTTTGCCTTTTACCTTGATAAATCCAGCCTCAAAATTTACGTCACCTAATCGTAACTTTACAAGTTCGCTTACTCTCAAACCAGAAGCATACATGAGTTCAAGCATAGCGATATCCCTGAGGAAATATTTACTTTCCAGAAAAACTGCAAGTAACTTTTTTACATCCTCCACATTTAGAGCCTTAGGAAGTCTGAGCCAGATCTTTGGAGATTTTAGCCCCTCTGTTGGGTCATGGCTAATATTACCCTCAAAAATTAAATATCTAAAAAACTGTTTAATTGACGAAAGGATTCTCGCAACTGATGCACTACTGTATCCTTTTTCCTTAAGTATTAAAAGATATTGAACAATATCGTCCTTTTTGCAGTTAAATGCAGAAACTTGCTGGTTTTCAAGATATTTGAGAAATGCCTTTATATCGTTTTCATAAGATTTTACTGTGTTTATTGAAAGACCTTTTTCTGTGATGCTGTAATCAAGAAACTTTTTGAGAACTTTTTCTTCCATTATTCATTAATTCTTCTATGCCAATGTGGGAGCGAAGCATTTCATAAAAAATTTTGGCAAGCTTAAGTAAATTTTCTGTATCAGCCTTGTTGTAGGAAATTAATCTCTCAATACTCTCAGAATTTCCCTTAATGTAAGCTTTCCAAAGCTTAACCGCATCGTATCCATTTAATCCTTTTAGCTCTTCGTTTCTTTCAATCAAAAAAAGATTTTCAAGTTTTTTTAGCCCGCCTTGAATTCCTAATCTTTTACCGGCAAAGTAGAGGTCAAAATGCGGTAGATGGTCAATTTGTAGTTTTGGAAACTGTTTTTTTAGAAAAGGTATATCAAAGACGCTTCCATAGAATGTGATTACATACTTATAGTTATTTAAAGCCTCCTGTAGATTCTCTGATGTCAGGTTTTCATTTCTTATTAAAGCTTGATATCCCTTGACCGAATACAAGCCTACAATTGTTACATATCCACCTTTTTCTAATGTAAATCCGTTGGTTTCAATATCAATACATACAGCGTCATTTATAAATTCTGAGAAAAGTCGCCAGTGTTCCATTTTTTTTAGGTTTTTTGAGAAAAAATTGCAGTCTATTTGATTTAAGGCATCAGTTGCTTTGTATAAAAATTCGTCATAAAATCGTTTTCTTTCTCTGTCAATATCTAATACTTCACTACAGCAAAAAAAATCTTCCCATGAGAGGATTCCTTCTCTCCAGAGTCTTTTCTCCCTTTTCTCTCCTATGCCTTCAAGAATTAAAAATGTGTTTTTAATCATACCTTATTATATCGCAATTTGCAAGACAAGGAAAAGAAAAAAATAAAGATAGAAACTCGTCACTACGAGGGTGTCCCTCTCATCGTCATTGCGAGCGAAGCGAAGCAATCTCGTCTTTTTTCCTTTCAATAAAGCCTTATTAGAGACTGCTTCGCCCCAGATTGTCACGCTATCGCTCGCAACAGGGGGCTCGCAGTGACGAGTGTCTATCTCTATTTTTTCGAATAAGGCTGAATTTGAAAGATTATGCATATTTTATGATATAGTATGAATTTTTATAGACAAATATTACATTGCCTACAAAAACCCTTCAGACTGTGCTACATAGCCCCTGAAATAGGGATTATGCAACAGTAAGTCTTCTGCCTTACTATTGAGGCAGTTTACTCGCTCCATGCTTGATAAAAACTTATTTATCAAAACATGAAGGACAGACTTCTTGCTTTTGTAAACGCTAAATTCCTTCAGAGAACTTCTCTGAAGCAGGTTTCTTGAATGCGTTTACATCAGCATGAAGTCTGGTATTGCACATCCTGCATTTAAATTCACTCTGTGTTGTTCTGTTTTTCTTATCTACATATCCACACACTGAACATGTCTGAGAACTATATGCAGAATTTACATATTCTATTTCTATGCCGTATCTTTCTTCTAAGTCTTTTAGTTTTTGCGTTATTAGAGATTCCCCAAACCAACCAAGTAATCTATTCATTCTTCTTGAAAGCATAGATTTCTGAAAATTCAGTTTTTCAACCACTATCTTTGCAGGCTTATATATTGATATTATCCTATTTAAGCATCTGTTTATCTCATTTTTTAAAAATTCTTTAAATTCTCTAACTCTTCTGTCATATCTTTTACTCCTTGTCTTCAATCCTTGCCTTTGCCTGTTTGAAGCTAAAGTCGTTATTCTTCTATCATAATATTTCAATTTGTCTATAAACTGCCTTCCAAATAAATCCCCTCTGTCTGTCACAAACAGAGTTGATAGTCCTAAATCTATTGCTATAACAGGTGTCTCAGGTATGTATTCCTCTTTTTCAATTTCTTTCATAAATGAAATTTTTTAATTTCCATGTCTGTCTAAGTTAATCTGACAAAAGTTTTTTCTTTTTCCCTTTATACTTTCCCAATAGCTGTTACTTTTAAGTGGAATATAAATAGGATTACCCTTTTGTATAGTTGACAGTCTTATCCAATAGTCAAATTCTTTTGCTTTATCAGGTTCTTTTTCTTTTATCAATGCTACTTTGCTGTCAAGTTGCATATTGATATGGCTAAAGGAAGGTTTCCTATGTTTCTTCATTATATGTTTAAATATCTTTCTTGCAAGCTTTAATTCACTTTCTGTAACTGTTATTCTTGTCTTTACCAGAGAAAACTCTCCTTTTGCAAACCAAAACTTATAAGCATTAATTAACAAAAGTTTTCTTTTTATATCATTAGATAAACTGCTGTTTACTACAACCTCAACAAAATCATTTTGTCTGTTACTTATATAAGATTTAAGAACACTTACTACTTGATACTGACATGTCTGTTTATATCTTTCAGAAAGCGATGATTGAATATGTTTTGTATTTGCATTTTTGTTAAACTGCATTGTCGTAAAAAATAAAAACCATTGGTAGTTTGCTAAATCCTGTGCAGTTTGTATGTATGCTTTTAAAGTATATATAACTTTTTCTATTTTATTTTTATTAGCATAATGATTAAGAGGATATGTTTTTGTCATCTTTTGTCAATTCCTGTATAATTTTTTCAGTTTTTCTTTTACACCTTCTCTGTCCATAAAGTCTTGCACAAAAAGAAGTAATAATGGATACTAAATCCTCTAATAAATCTTCCTTACCATTCTCTGTTTCATTAACTACTTCTATATCTCTGCCATAAACATTAAGCAATTCTTTAAAAGCATTAAAACCAAACCTTGTAAATCTATCTTTATGTTCTACTACTATTAACTGAATGGATTTATCTTTTAACAATTCAATCCACTGTTTCCTTGTGTCACTTACACCAGAACCAATTTCTGTTATTACTTTTGCCACTTTATATCCTTTCGCAGCACAATAATCTAATAACCTTTTCTTTTGAGTCTCTAAATTGCTTTTGTTTTCAGACGAAGAAACTCTACAATAAATTGCTACTCTTTTCTCTGTATCAGGTAATTCTTCTTTTACAATAATAGTTCCTGTATGTGTCTGATAAGCATTAAGCTTGCCTTGCTTAAACCAACGCCATGCAGTCCTATAACTTATCCCTAATTTCTTTGCGTATTCTGATAACTTCATAACAATATTTTAACATTTTTGGCTATAATTGCCAACAATATAATTAAAGTTTTATAATACTTGAATTTGAAGAAATAAGCACTTGATAGGAAGGTGATAAAACATGTCTAAAGTAAAAGAAATAAAATCCGCAATTGAATCTTTATCTGAAAAGGAGTATATTCGCCTTAGAAAATGGTTTTTTGAAAGAGATTGGAAAAAGTGGGATAACAAAATTGAGTCAGATTCTAAGTCAGGTAGACTTAATTTCCTAATTGAAGAAGCCTTATATGAAAAAGAAAGAGGTAGCTTAAAAGAAATTTAATGCACAGAGCTACTACTTGTTTCTGGAAATATTTTGAAAACTTACTGGAATCAATTCAAATTATAGCAAAACAAAACTTTGAACTGCTTAAAACTAATCCAAACCATCCATCTCTTCATTTTAAAAAAAGTTGGCAAATTTTGGTCAGTGAGAATTGGAATTCATTACAGAGCTCTTGCTATTGATGATAATATATATTTGGGTGTGGATTGGCACTCATGACGAATATGAGAAAATGATTAAAGAAAACAAATAAAAGATGGAAATTGTAAGAACCCTTTTATTTGGTGAAGGAATTTTTGAGACAATACTATGGAGAGGAAGGACAAAGAGGCTAAAAAGGCACTATGTCAGACTTAAGGCTTCTGCAGAATTTTTGGGACTTCCTTGTCCTGATTTTGAAGATTTTTGCTCTGCAATTGAGGAAAAAGTAGGAGATAGAAAGAATCTTTATGTTAAGTTTTGTTTGCTGTCAAAGGGAGACTTGCTTTACTATTCAAATCCACAAGACTATGATGTTATTGTGCTTGAAAAGGAGCTTGCTCCAAATTTTGCTCCGAAAAAGCTTTGCCTTTCATCTATAAAAAGGCACAGTAAAAGTCCTGTGATTTATCACAAAACTATGAATTATTTACCAAATATTCTTGTAAAAAGGGAAGCTTTAAGTAATGGTTTTGATGATGCAGTAATTCTTAATGAAAATGATGAGATTACTGAGTGTTCTGCATCTAATATTTTGATAGTGAAACAAGACAAGCTTCTTACTCCTGCAAAGGAATGCGGTCTTTTATTAGGCACAACAATGCAGATTTTGATTGAAAAAATGGGAGTAAAGGAGCAGAGGCTAAAGTTAAAAGACATTTATGAGGCATCTGCTATTTTTATAACAAATAGTTTAATGGGTGCAACTGCAGTTTCCCGTTTTATGGATAAGGAATTTAAAATAGATGAAGATTTTCTTAAAATTCTTAATTCTGCAATTGATGAGGAGAACTTATAGGTAAATGCTTGTTCTTTGTGGGAATTGGCTTGGGAAGGAAGGATTTTACGAGGCAGATATTGAGTATTTTAGATTTTATAGCTCTTTGGATGAGATAGAAAATATTGAGCCACTAAGTTTTGCAGTTTTTTCCTATGATCTGTCAGGAGAAAGTTTAAATTTAAATATAAAAAAATCCAAATTGCCTGCTGTGATACTCTTGAAAATTCGGAATCTTAGGAAAATTAGGCAAATAAAAAACTCATACACCCTGAAGCCTTTAAGTAGCTCTATGAATGATTCTGATTTTATTGAAGGCATATTGAAGATAAAAATGCTTATAGAAGAAGGCACTGTTTATCAGATTAATTTAACAAACAGATTTGACTTTGAGTTTTTGGGAGACAGTCTTTCTTTATTTTTTAATTTTTACAGATCTCAGCCAGTGCCCTATGCATTTTATTTAAGGCTTGATGATTTTTTCTTAATCTCAGGCTCAATGGAGCTTTTTCTTGAGAGAGTTGGCAGTATTATTACAAGCAAGCCAATAAAGGGAACAGCTAATACAAGAAAGTTCCTTGAAAATAGTTTGAAAGACAAGGCTGAAAACCTCATGATTACAGATATGATGCGAAATGACATAGGAAGAATAGCTAAAATTGGCAGTGTTACAGTTCCGGAGCTTTTTAAAATAACAAAATATAAAACTCTTTATCAGATGCATTCTACAGTTCAGGCACATACAGAGAAAAGCTTGATTGAAATACTTAAAGCAACTTTTCCTCCTGCCTCTGTAACAGGTGCTCCAAAGAGAAAGGCTGTCCAAATGATTGATACTCTTGAGTCACATCCAAGAAGTTACTACTGCGGATGTGCAGGATTGATAAAAAATGAGACAGATTTTACACTGTCTGTGCTTATACGAACAGCAGTAGGCTATTGCTCAAAACTTTCATACTATGCAGGATGTGGAATTGTATGGGACTCTGTACCTGAAAGAGAACTTGATGAACTATATCTTAAGATGAAAGCGTTCTACAGTAGAACGAATTTTTAATTTTTAGTTCTATAGCAGAACTAAAATTTGAAAATTATCAAAAAAAAAGTTCTATAATAGAACATGATAAACGATTTAATAGATAAACTTGAGGTCATTTCTGAAAGGCTCAAAAAATTTGTGCCATCCAAAATTCGTCTTTATTTCAAAGATATCAACATTGAAAAATCAAGGGGTGCTCTTGTTTATGGATTGAGGGGTGTAGGGAAGACAACTTTTTTGCTTCATAAAATTGCATCGCAAAATCTCAATTTTCTTTATTTTAGTGCAGATCATCCTGCTGTCAGCCCATATCCTTTGTATGATTTGGTTTCAGCAATATTCAATCGTGGTTATGATGGAGTTGTAATTGATGAGGTGCATCATGCAAACAATTGGAGCATTCATGTAAAAGCTCTTTATGATGAGTATCCTGACAAGTATATATGGATTAGTGACAGTAGCAATATTCTTCTTAGAAAAGCTACTGCAGACCTTTCAAGAAGATTTGTGCAATACAGAATTCCGCTTATGTCATTTAGGGAATACATACACTTTGAAACAGGCGTTGAAATTGAAAAAATTAATCCCTTTGAACCTGAAGATAGTATTTTTGAGAAAACTAAAAATTTGAACATACTCAAACTTTTCAGAGATTATTTGCATTCAGGCACAAGACCTTTTTATCTTGAAGGAAACTACTGTGAACGCCTTAAAGCTCTTGTTGAAAAATCCTTGTTTTATGACATACCTTTTTATGTTCCTTCAGTATCTGAAAATCATTTAAGAGTAATACTTGCTATTGTTGGAACTCTGATTAACTCACCAATTCCTCTGATAAATATATCAGGTATGTGTTCAGAGTGGGGAATAGGCAAGGAAAAGCTTTACAATATCCTTGAAACTATGGCTCAATGCGAGATTTTAAACATAGTTAAAAAACAAGGCAAGCATGTTTACACTAAAGGTGCAAAAATATTTCTTTCCGACCCATCAGTTTATATCTGTTACGATAGAAACTTAGGAAATGTGAGAGAAGCTTTTGCAGTTATGTGTTTTAAAGAGAAATATCAGGTGTTTGCCTGCAAAGATGATGAGGAATGCGATTTTCTGGTAGAGGGGTTTACAGTTGAAATTGGAAGTAAGGATAAAAAGCCTAAAAAAGCTGATTTTATATTTAGCGATGAAATAGATGTTCCTGTCAAAAACCGCAAGCCTTTATGGATATTGGGATTAGGATGGTGATATTTCTTTAATTAATTTTTCAATCAAATCCTCATCCCTTGAAGTATCAAGTTTTATAAGTTTTCCTTTTACTTCATCGGGAGTTTCAAATTTTTCCTTTTGGGCTAAATATATTTCCCATCTTGCATCTGATATGTCTTCGGCTTCTTGTCTTTTTGAAAATCTCTCCCTTACTACATCATCATCTGCAACACACCAAATCCAGTAAATATCTGCAAACGAAAACTCTCTTTCAACTTCTTGCCTGTATGCCTTCTCCCTGAATGTTGCATCAAGTATTACATCTCTTCCCTCAGTAAGTTTTTCTTTTGCAAGCTCTATCATTTTTTTGTAGGTTTTTTCAGTGAATTCCTTGCTGTATATTCCCTTTTCAAATGGCTCATATCTGTGCTCAGTTGGTTTTAGTCCAACAAGGCTTTTTCTTACAATGTCAGATGCAATCCAGTCTGAAAGAGCGATGTCTTTAAGCTTTCTTGCCATAGTTGATTTACCTGTTCCAGAAAGTCCAAAAAATACAAAAATCTTTGGTTTGCCTTCTGCATAAATATAGGCAAGGTCAAAGTATTTTCTTGCATTCTCAAGTGCTTCTTTTCTTTTTTCTTCGCTTAGATGTGGGTCATCTGATGTGAAGCATCCAATTTTTGCCCTAACATATGCTCGGTAGCATTTATAGAAATTAAGAAGTCTGAGAAGATCCTCGTCACCTGATTTTTCAACAAAGCTCTTTACAAAATAATCTGAAAGCTCTTGATAGCCATGAAAGTCCAAATCCATGCTTAGAAATGCTATCTCACTTGCAACATCACCATAGCGAAATCTTTCATTAAATTCAATGCAGTCAAATATGTAAACTTTTTTAAGATTATCAAAGCAGATATTTGCAGAGTAAAGGTCTCCATGTCCATCTTTTATGAAGCCATTTTTAATTCTTGTTTCAAAAAGCTTTTTATTATTTTCTATGAAATCCCGAGTCCATTTCACTATGTATTCATATCGCCATCTGTTAATTGCTCTTCCAACATAGGAGGCAGTTTGGGAGAAGTTTTCTTCAGTGTTAAATGAGATTGTCTCAACTGAACCATACTTATCTGCTCTTTTGGCATTTTCATAAAAAGGAACAAGGGCATCAACAATCAAGTCAATGTGCTTTTCAGTGAGTTTTTTATTTTTTATGATATTCTGCATCATTCCTTCCTCAGGAAGTCTTTTCATCTTTACAGCATATTCAATAGGATTTGTGTTGTTCTCAACTATATATCCATCCTTTGTAAAAGAAATTGGAACTACACCGCGATATATCTCTGGTGAAAGTCTTCTGTTTAGCTCAACCTCTCTTTCACAGTAGAGTTTTCTTAGCTCAAGAGTTGTAAAATCAAGGAATCCAAAGTTTACAGGCTTTTTTATTTTGTAAACCAAGTCATCAGCAATAAAAACATAGGAAATATGAGTTTGGATAACTCTTAAATCCTTTGGATTGTTAGGAAAGCTCTCTCTTTTAAGCTCTTCTTGCCAGTTTATCATCTTTTGTTCCCTAAAATATACTCTTTTACTACAAACTCTGCAAATGCAAAGGCAGAGGTGAAAGCTGGTGAAATAGCATTAAGAATGTGTAAAGTGTTTGCATCTTTTAAAATAACAAAATCCATAACAAGCTCCTTTTTCTCTAAATCAATGAGTTGTGGTCTAATGCCAACTTTTTTTGATGGAAGAAGGTCTGAAATTTGCACATTCTCTATCATGTCTTTTACATCTCTGTAAAAGTTTGCTTTTAAGTATTTTTTAATATCAGACAAAGCCGTTGTCCTGAATTTTTTGTTTTTTAAAATAAGATAGAGGTCTCTCCATAAAATTTCAAATGTTTCCAATCCTATATCTTCTAAAATTTTGTAGTTTTCTCTTCCAAATGCAGGAGTTGCTGTAGGTCCAACATAAACTGTTCCATCATGAGTCTTTGTAAAGTGAACTCCTAAAAAAGGATTTCTTATTTCAGGCACAGGATAAATGTTTCCTTTTACAAGATATGCTTTTTCTTTCCTTAGTTTTTTGTAAAGCCCTTTAAATGGCAGTATTCTGTATTTTGATGCTAATCCAAAGCTGTGAGCTATTTTGTCTGCATGAGCACCTGCTGCATTTATGAAAAAATCAAAATTTATTTTTCCTGAATCTGTTGAAACCGAGTTTCCCTTAGCAAAACCCTTTACTTTCACTCCTTTTATTATTTTTGCTCCTTTTTTTGTGAGTTCCTGTTCAAGGTAATTTAAAACTTCATTGGGATTTATTACTGCTGTATGAGGAGAGTAAAGGGCATGTTTAAATGTTTTTGCATAGGGTTCAATTTTTTTCAGTTCCTTTTCATCAATTATTTCAACTTCTGCTCCGTTTGCCTTTGCTCTGTTGTAAAGTTCATAAAGAGTTGACAGTTCATCTTCCGTTTTCGTTACAATTACTTTTCCTGTCTCAATAAGAGTAAGTCCCTTTTCTCTGCAATATTGCTTCATAAGAAGATTGCCTTTTAGACAGAATTTTGCCTTAAGGGAGTCTGGAGTGTAATAGATTCCTGCATGAAGAACACCGCTGTTTCTTCCTGATGCGTGCTTTCCAATTTGTTTTTCCTTTTCAATGATTGTTATATCAGATATACCACAACTTAGAAGTTCTCTTGCTATTGAAAGTCCTGTAATTCCAGCACCACAGATTAAGATCACGCTTTTGCTGTCTCCCTTGAATTTTTTACATATTCAAAAAATCGCCTTACAGCAATAAAGCAAACAAACCAAGCAAGCACAAAAAGAACCACTGTAATGCCTATTAATGCATAGTTTCCAGTTGGGATGAACTTTTTGATGAGATGATAGCCAAGTGAGTAAATTGTTGTTGCAAGCATGAAAATCGCTGGCAAAACAGTAAAGAAATTAGGCTTTCTCATCATTGTAAGCCAAAGGGATATTGCTATCAAAGCAAGGGCTGCAAGAAGTTGATTTGCAGAGCCAAAGATGGGCCAAATGATTAAAAAGCCCTGTTTATATGCAAGTAAAAACATTAAAACCACTGTTATAAGTGAGTTTGTAAATCGGGAAAGTAAAAATTGTGGGATTCTTTTGAATAAATTTCTCCAGAATTCCTGAAGTATTAATCTTGATAGCCTTACTGCAGTGTCAAGAGTGGTTATAATGAAGCCCTCTATCATTAGAATTCCAAATATTGCACCTATATAAGATGGAATTCCAAGAATTTTTTCAATGAATAATCCTGAACCTAAAGAAAATGCAAGAACGGGATTTGACTTTCCTGCAGTTGGAAAAACTATATCTTTATAAGTTGACAGTGTAAGCCCTACAGAAATAGCTATAATTACAGTAACTGCTAACATACTTTCAAGAAGCATTGCACCATAGCCTATTTTTCTTGCATCAGACTCCTTTGAAATTTGCTTCACTGTTGTTCCTGTTGCAACAAGAGTGTGGAAACCACTTATTGCTCCGCATGCAACAGTTATAAAAAGTATGGGCCAGATTGGTCCTAATTTTGACGAACCTTCTTCAATATTTAAAGCAGGCATGTTTATCTGAAATCCTTTAAGTCCTCCAATTACTGCTGCAAAAAGTAAAACGACAATGCCAGCATACAGGAAAAAGGAGTTGATAAAATCTCTTGTCTGAAGAACAAGCCATACGGGGATTGTAGATGCAAAAAGAGTGTAAACAGAAATCAAAACCATCCATGTTTCTCTTGAAAACCTAACAGGAGCAATGAATCCTATGTAAATGGAAATTGCAATTACAGCAAGGGCTATCACAACTGCAAGAAATACTTTTATGTTTTTTCTGTAAAGAAGATAGCCAAGTATTGGTGCGAATGCCGTTATTATAATTACTGAAGTTGATGCAATTCCTCCAATTACAGCTACTGACTCCCCTGTTTTTGGGTCTTGTATTGTTCTAAAAAGAGTTTGAGTTTCAGGAAGTCCAAGAATTTTTAGCTTTACCATAGATGTTAGAGCAACGCATGTAAGGTCAAGAAATGCTGAACATACAAGAAGTAACATAAAGAAGACAAAGAGAATGAAAAGCAGGTATCCCCATTTACCCATTGTTTTCTTTGCTATTTCTGCAATAGATTTTCCCTTTTCTCTTAGACTTGCAAAAAGGGAGGCACTGTCATGCACTGCACCTATAAAAATTCCGCCTATTAGAATCCAAAACCATACAGGATAAAAACCATAGAGAATTGCTACAATTGGACCAACAATAGGTCCTGCTCCAGCAATAGAAGAAAAATGATGAGAAAATACAACTAAGCTTTTTGACGGTGCATAGTCAACTCCATCATTGAATTGAATAGCTGGAGTAGGTCTTTTGTCGTTTTCATCAAATACTCGTCCAATATATTTTGCATAAAGCTTAAAGGCTAAATAAAAAAGTAAAAAAGATATGATTATTACCCACAAAATATTCATCGCCTATATTTTATCATAAATGAAAACTTGAAAATAATATACCTCATATTTTAGCTTGACTAATTTGTGGTAAAAATTATTACAATCAAACAAGAAATAAAATTAATTCAGGAGGTGTAGCATGAGGAAGTTAAGTTTATTAGTGGCAAGTCTTTTATTGTTGATGTTTTTGGCAGTAGATTCTTTTGCCTACGACAAGGAGATGGCAAAAAGATTTGATGCCTTATTCTCACAGTTTACACCAGAAATGGTTGCTAAAAGACCTTGCGAAGTAGATGGCAAAGGACTTTTTGAGATGATTAAAAAGAAAGAACCCTTCGTAATTCTTGACATCAGAACTCCTCAGGAAATGCAGATGGTTGGAATAACATATAAGGATACAATTAGAATTCCAATGCATGAGCTCTTTAAAGAGGAAAATCTTAACAAGCTTCCAAAGGACAAGAAAATTGTGGTTGTATGCCATACTGGAACTCGTGCTGTTGCAGCATCAATGGCTTTGATGGCTACAGGTTTTAAGAATGTTGTTTATTTTAAAGGTGGAATTTCTGCACTTGCCACTGAGGCTGGAAGAAGTATAGTAGGAAATTTGTGGTAATTAGAAAATAAGTTTTTTCGGGATGCGCCTGTTTGCTTGCGCATCCTTTTTTTATTATTTAATCCCAAAGAAGCCTAAAAAATTCTAAAAGTGCTATAATAAACTCTATGCTTGCAAAGATTAAAGAGAAAATAAGAAATTGTGAAAGATTGTCAAAAGAAGAGGCATTAGCCCTTTTTTACTCTGATGAGATTCATGAAATAGGTGCAATTGCCGATGAGGTATCAAGAAAAATCAACTCCAACAGAGCCTATTTTATTGTTAACAGGCACATAAATCCCACAAACATATGTGTTAACAGATGCAGATTTTGTGCATTCTCGCGTTCAAAGGGAGACAGCGGTGCCTATGAGATGAGCATTGAAGAAGTGCTTTTAAACCTTAAGGAAGCTGAAAAAACCTTAGGATACATCACTGAAGTTCACATTGTTTCAGGACTTCATCCTTATTGGGAATTTGAATATTATTTAGATATGATTTCTGCGATAAAGAAAGAATTTCCAAAAATTGGGATAAAGGCTTTTACTGCAGTTGAAATTGACTATTTTTCAAAGAAATCAGGTTTTTCAGTTGAAGAAGTTCTTAGTAGGCTTAAATCTGCAGGACTTGACATAATGCCTGGTGGAGGTGCTGAGATTTTCAATCCAGATGTTCGCAATATAATTTGTCCTGAGAAAATTTCAGGTGAGAGGTGGCTTGAGATTATAAAGACAGCACACACTCTCGGAATAAAAACAAATTCTACAATGCTTTACGGTCATGTTGAATCCTATGAGGATAGGGTTGAACATTTGTTTAAGATTAGAGAGCTTCAGGATGAAACAGGAGGCTTTCTTGCATTCATTCCACTTAGTTATCAACCTGAAAATACTGACATAAAAGTTCCTTATCCATCTGGAATAGATGATTTAAAAACAATTGCAATTTCAAGGCTTGTTCTTGATAACATTCCTCACATAAAGGCTTACTGGATTATGCTTGGCGAAAAACTTGCTCAGCTTGCCCTTCTCTTTGGTGCAGACTGCCTTGAAGGAACAGTGATTGAAGAAAGAATTGCCCATTCTGCAGGAGCTCGTTCAAAAAAGGGAACAACTATTGATGAACTTGTTCATTTAATAAAAGAAACAGGACGCACTCCTGCTGAAAGAGACACTTTTTACAATGTGATAAGAACATGGCAAGAGTAGATAAAAAACAAGGATTAGAAATTTTAAAAGAAGCCTCTTTGCATGAACTTGGCAAAGAGGCTGATTCTTTAAGAAAAAAGCTTCATCCTGATGGAATTGTTACTTTTGTCATTGACAGAAATATAAATTACACAAACATTTGCATAAACAAATGTAAATTCTGTGCATTTTGGCGTCCAAAGGAGCATCCTGAAGCTTATGTAATAAGCAAAGAAGAGCTTGCAAAGAAGATTGAAGAGACAATAGAGAAAGGTGGCACACAGATACTTCTTCAAGGTGGAGTCAATCCAGAGCTTGGCATGGATTTTTACATTGATTTGTTAAAGTTTATAAAGCAAAATTTTAAAATTCATGTGCACGGATTCTCACCTCCTGAGATTTCTTATCTATCAAAAAAAGAAGGAATTCCCATAAGAGAAGTTTTGCTTAGACTTCATGAAGCAGGACTTGATTCAATTCCCGGCGGTGGAGCTGAAATTCTTTCTGATAGAGTAAGAATGAGGCAGTCACCAAATAAGATAAAATCTGCAGAATGGCTTGCTGTTATGCATGAAGCACATCTTCTTGGTATGAAAACATCCGCAACCATGATGTTTGGTAGCATTGACGCAGAAGAAGACATTATTGAACATCTTGACGCTATAAGAAATCTTCAGGATGAAACAGGTGGCTTTACAGCCTTTATTCCTTGGACATTTCAACCAGGCAATACGGAGCTTAAAAGAGAAAATCCTGAGCTCATGCCTGCAGGAGCAGTAAAATATCTTCGGGTCTTGGCATTTAGCAGGATTTATCTTAATAATTTCAAAAACATACAAGTTTCATGGGTAACACAGGGAATAAAAATTGCCCAAATTGGACTTCGTTTTGGTGCAAATGACTTTGGATCAACAATGCTTGAGGAGAATGTGGTAAGAGCAGCTGGTGTTTGCTACAGAGTAACAATGGATGAAATTATTCAGGCAATAAAATCCGCTAGTTTCAAGCCTGCCCAAAGAGATGCATATTACAAAATCTTTAGATTTTTTGATTAGCTAATAAAGCCCTCAGCTTTCAGCTCTTTGATTATGCTCTCAACATGTCCCTTTGCTTTTACATTATACCAAGCCTTTAATATGGTAGAATCAGGCTTTATGAGAAATGTACTTCTAATAATACCCTCTACCTCCTTGCCATACATTTTCTTTTTTCCGTATGCTCCGTATGCTTTTGCAACTTCTTTATCTGGATCGCTTAGAAGGATAAAGTTCAATCCAAATTTTTCTTTGAATTTCTTATGAGATGCAAGACTGTCAGGGCTTATACCAACAACTTTTATACGGTTGGAGTTGAATACTTCCATATTATCCCTGAAATCCATTGCTTCCTGTGAGCATCCTGAGGTGTTATCTTTGGGATAGAAATAAAGTATCAGAAAAGTAGAAAGAAGCTCTTTAAGACAAAAAATTCCTTCATTTCCATTTTCATCAATTCCTTGCAAACAAAATTCAATCGCTTTGTCACCTACTTTTAGCATATTATCCTCCATTGGCAATTTTTTTAGTATATCAGAATTGACAGTATTTAGATAAAAATGTTATTCCAAAATCAGCTTAAAAAACATCTTAAGGAGGATTAAAGATGAAAAAGATTAACTGGCGAGCTTTTATTTCTCAGCTTACAACATGGAGCTTCATCGCAATAACAATATCAGGTGTAATCCTTTATATAGTGCCGCATACGAGAATTGCAAACTGGATTGATTTAAGATTACTGTGGCTCACAAAGGCACAATGGCAGAGCATTCATATTCTTACTTGTTTTTTGTTTCTAATAGCTGCATCGTTTCATATCTACTATAACTGGAATGCACTGAAGAATTATCTGCTTAAGAAAGTATCAATTACTAAGACATTTAAAAAGGAGTTTATACTTTCTTTTTTGATTTTTCTATTTGTGATAATAAGTAGCATTTATAACATCCCTCCTCTTAAGTATATCATTGATCTGAATGAATACATCAAAAACTCATGGGGCAAAAGCGCAGAATATGAACCACCTTTTCCTTATGCTGATCAAATGTCTTTGAGAGATTTTACAAAAAAGATGAAGATGGATTTGAATATTGCAATGGATGAACTAAAAAGTAAGGGAGTAGTTGTGGAAAAAGAGACAGAAACTTTAAGAGAAATTGCACGAAGAAATAATACAACTCCAATGCAAATTTATGCTTTAATTAAAAAAACTGAACCAAAGGAAGAAGGAATTATCAAATCCTATAATCCTGAAAAGGTTGAAGAGAAGTTTGAGGGTAGAGGAATAGGAAGAAAAACACTGCTACAGATTTGCAATGAAAATAACATAGATATTAGTCTTGCCAAGAAAAAACTTGCAGAACATGGCATTACTGTTAAAGAGAATGACACTCTGAAAGAAATAGCAGACCAGAACAATATTGCTCCAATTGAAATTCTTAAGATTATTCTTGTTGAAAATTACAATGTGAGATGATTTTTCTGGAAAGGACATGGGCAAATAGTTGATAATATTGCATTATTTTTAACGCTTGATATAACTTAACTCAACATGCTAATATAACTTTATGGAACGCAAAGATTATTATAAAATTCTCGGAGTTAGCAAAGACGCCTCACAAGAAGAAATTAAAAAGGCGTATCGCAAACTTGCAAAGAAGTATCATCCTGATTTAAATCCCGGTAATAAGGAGGCTGAGGAAAAGTTTAAGGAGATTAACGAAGCCTATGCTGTTTTAAGTGACCCCAAAAAAAGAGCAGAATATGACAGAGGAGAAAGCTTTGATTTCAGTGGTTATGACTTTAGTGGATATGATTTTACCAAGGGCTTTGATTTGGGAGATCTTTTTGGAGACATCTTTGGTGAAAAAGATATATTCGGAAATGCTTTTACTTCACGTTCAACTTATGCAAGAGGCGAGGATATTGTAATTCCAGTGACTCTTAGTTTTGAGGAAGCCTATAAAGGAACAGTAAAGCCTATCACTTATAACAGATATGAAGAGTGTCCTGAGTGTCGTGGAAGCGGCGCAGATAAAATGGACATCTGCAAAAAATGTGGCGGTACTGGAAAGCTGCAAGCATCCAGAGGTTTTTTAAGGGTTTCCCAGACATGTCCTCATTGTGGTGGTTCAGGTCGGATAGCTTCATCTTTATGCAGAACCTGTTCTGGTGCTGGTAGAATCTTAAAAACAGAGACAGTGAAAGCAAAAATTCCTGCTGGCGTAGATAATGGTTCTACAGTAAAATTAAGGGGATATGGGAATGCGGGTAAAGGTGGAGCTCCTTCTGGGGATGTAATCCTTGAAATCTCTGTTGCTCCTCATCCATTCTTTACTCGTAAGGGAGATGATGTTTATATTGAGCTTCCAGTGACATTTGTTGAGGCAGCACTTGGAGCTAAAGTTGAAGTTCCTCTTCCTGATGGTAATTCTGTGACAATGAAAATACCAGAAGGGACACAAGGAGGGCAGAAATTCAGAATTTCTGCTAAGGGTTTTCCTTCTGTGAAAGGTCATGGCGTAGGAGATATGTATGTAATTATAAAAATCGTTGTTCCAAAGAATCTTTCTCAAAAAGACAAAGAAGAGATAAAAAAGCTGCAGAGGCTTTATCCTGAAAACCCTCGTGAAACATTATTTAGGAGGTAGTTATGCGAAGAGACGAGAGATATTACATGATAAGCATGGTTTGCAAGCTTCTGAATGTTCATCCTCAAACTGTCAGGTTATATGAAAGGGAGGGTTTTATAAAGCCAAAAAGAATAAGAGGGCAAAGAGTTTACACAGATGAAGATTTGGAGAGGTTAAACTTTGTAATAAAGCTTACAAAGGAAATGGGAGTTAACAGGGCTGGAGTTGATATTATTCTCAGGATGAGGGAAAGGATGCAGATGATGAATGAGATGATGAACGAGATGTTTCGTTACATTGATGAGGATATAAAAACAGAGCTTTTTAAAAAATTAGAAAAAATCCTAAAGGATTTTTAATCATTTAAACGACTGTTAAATACAAATTATAAGGAGGAAGAAAATGAGACTTGATAGACTTACATATAAAACACAGGAAGCAATAAGGGAGGCGCAAAAGATTGCCTCTCAGTATGCAAATCAACAGATAGATGTTGAGCATATTTTTTATGCTTTGTTGGATGACTCAGAAGGACTTGTTACAAGAATTCTTAAAGAATGTGGTGCAGATATTAATGCAATAAAAGCGGATTTAAAGAAGGCAATAGAGAAGATTCCAAAAGTTTATGGCTCTCAGCCTCTTGAGCAGATTTATATAACGCCAAGACTTAATCAGCTTTTTGAAAAGGCTGAAAAGGAGGCTGAGCATCTTAAGGACGAATACATAAGCGTTGAACATCTTCTAATTGCGCTTTTTGATGTTGGTGGACCTGCTCTTGATGCAATAAAAAGACAGGGAATTACAAGGCAAAAAGTTCTTGATGCAATGAGGGCAATAAGAGGAGTGCATCAGGTAACAGACCCCAATCCTGAGGAAAAATATCAGTCATTGGTTAAATATGGCAAAAATCTAACAGAACTTGCACGGAAAGGAAAGCTTGATCCTGTTATTGGAAGGGATGAGGAGATTAGAAGAGTAATACAGGTTTTAAGCAGAAGAACAAAGAACAATCCTGTGCTCATTGGAGACCCCGGAGTTGGAAAAACTGCTATTGTTGAAGGGCTTGCTCAAAGAATAGTTGCAGGCGATGTTCCAGAGTCTTTAAGGGATAAGGAGTTGATAGCTCTTGATATTGGAGCATTGCTTGCTGGAGCAAAGTATAGAGGTGAGTTTGAGGAAAGACTAAAGGCAGTGCTAAAAGAGATAACTCAGTCAGAGGGCAGAATTATTACATTCATAGATGAGCTTCATACTTTGGTTGGTGCTGGAGCTGCAGAAGGAGCTGTTGATGCAGCCAATATGTTAAAGCCTGCATTGGCAAGGGGAGAACTTAGATGCATTGGTGCAACAACAGTAAATGAATACAGGAAATACATTGAGAAAGATCCAGCCCTTGAAAGAAGATTTCAGCCAATACTGGTAAAGGAACCTTCTGTTGAGGATACGATTTCTATTTTAAGAGGGCTCAAGGAAAGATATGAAGTGCATCATGGAGTAAAAATAAAGGATTCCGCACTGGTTGCTGCAGCAGTGCTTTCTGCAAGATACATTACTGACAGATACTTACCTGACAAGGCAATTGACTTAATTGATGAGGCAGCAGCAAAGCTTAGAATGGAGATTGACAGCATGCCTATTGAGCTTGATGAAATAGAGAGAAAGCTCAGACAGCTTGAAATTGAGCGTCAAGCTTTAAGTAAAGAGCCAACTGAAGATGCAAAGGAGAAGATTGAAAAGATTTCTCAGGAAATACAACAGCTTCTTGAGAAAAAAGAAGAACTAAGCAGGCAATGGCAGGCTGAAAAGGAGATAATTTTAAAGATTAGAGAAATCAAGGCTGAGATTGAGCAGACCCGAATTGCAAGTGAGCAGGCAGAGAGACAAGGTGATCTTACAAGGGCAGCAGAATTAAGATATGGAAGGCTTATTGAATTACAAAAGGCACTTGAAGAAGCAAATGCTCGGTTGAAGGAAATTCAAAAAGGCAGAAAAATGCTTAAAGAAGAGGTTGATGAAGAAGATATTGCAGAGGTTGTGGCAAAGTGGACAGGCATTCCTGTTAAAAAACTGCTTGAAAGTGAAACTATGAAGCTTCTTAAGATGGAAGAAAGGCTCCGTGAAAGGGTTGTTGGGCAGGATGAAGCAATAGTTGCTATATCCAATGCTATCAGAAGAGCAAGAGCAGGGCTTCAGGATCCAAATCGGCCGATTGGTTCATTCATGTTTCTTGGTCCAACAGGAGTTGGTAAAACCGAGCTCGCAAAGGCATTGGCAGAGTTTTTATTTGACGATGAAAATGCTATTATTCGTATTGATATGTCAGAGTATCAGGAGCGTCATACTGTATCAAGGCTTATTGGTGCGCCTCCGGGATATGTTGGCTATGAGGAGGGAGGACAACTTACAGAGGCTGTTCGCAGGCGTCCATATTCAGTTGTTTTGTTTGATGAGGTTGAAAAGGCTCATCCAGAAGTTTTTAATGTGTTGCTACAGGTTCTTGATGATGGTCGCCTTACAGATGGACATGGCAGAACAGTAGATTTTAGAAATACAATTATCATCATGACATCAAACATTGGAAGCAACTATATTCAGGAGTTCCTTGAAAACAGGAATTTAGAGCACTGGCAGGATATAAAGAAAGACCTTAAGGCAAGGATTTTTGATGAACTGAGAACATTCTTCAGACCAGAGTTTCTCAACAGGATTGATGAGATAATTATATTTAATCCTTTAACAAAGGAGATAATGAGAGATATTGTTGAGATTCAGATGAAGAAAATAAGAAACTATGTAAAGCAGAAGAAGATGGATATTATCCTTACTGATGCAGCAAAGGATTATATAGCAACGATTGGCTATGATCCAGTGTATGGTGCAAGACCTTTAAGAAGAGTGCTTCAAAAACAGATACTTGATGCCCTTGCTATAAAGCTTATTGATGGTACATTCAAGGAAGGAGACACTATAGAAGTTGACTACAAGGATGGTAAAATTGTATTTAATAAGCTTGTAAAAGCAGAAGTAGCTTAAAAAGGAGGTGTAAAATGTCAATTGTTAAGTGGAGTCCTTTAAAAGAGCTTGAAGAGATGAGGAAAGAAATGGACAGGTTATTTGAGGAGTTTTTGTCACCGGCAAGAAGAAGGAGAGATGTTAGCACAGAGGGAATAATTTCGCCCAATGTAGATATTTTTGACAGACAGGGAGAAATTGTAATACAGGTTGAGTTACCGGGTGTAAAAAAAGATGATATTGATTTAACGCTTACTGATGACAGACTTATTGTAAAAGGAGAAATTAAAAAGCCAGAAGGTATTAAAGACGAGGATTATATTCTAAATGAGAGAAGTTATGGAGCATTTACAAGGACTATAAATCTTCCTCAGGATATAGATAAATCCTCTGTAAAGGCAGGACTCAAAGATGGAATTCTTGAGATAGTTTTGACAAGAAAGGCAGAGGCAAAGCCAAAGGAAATAAAGATACCTCTTGAGTAAAGGGTGATACGGGCTGGCGGATTTAAGATTCGCCAGCCCCTTCATTTTTGGCTATTTTATCAAGAATTCCATTTATGAATGACGCACTTTCTTTTGTGGAGTATTTCTTAGCAACTTCAACAGCTTCGTTTATTGTAACCTGAAATGGAATATCGTGGCGATAAAGAATTTCATAGATTGCAAACCTAAGAATATTTCTGTCTACAGTTAACATTCTTTCAAGATCCCATTTGTTTGCGTATTTTATTATTAGCCTGTCAATCTTTTCTATATTCTGCAGTGTTCCTTCAATGAGTTCATTTGCAAAAGATATTATACTATTGTCTTGTTGTTCATTTTGTTCCCAAAAATTATCAAGTTCATCATGCAAAAAATTATAGTCTTTACCATTATTCAATTTTTCTTTTATATCCATTGCATAAAGGA
Source organism: Thermodesulfovibrio hydrogeniphilus (assembly GCF_054657355.1). NCBI lineage: Bacteria > Pseudomonadati > Nitrospirota > Thermodesulfovibrionia > Thermodesulfovibrionales > Thermodesulfovibrionaceae > Thermodesulfovibrio > Thermodesulfovibrio hydrogeniphilus. The sequence goes on along the minus strand of NZ_BAAHYW010000001.1, from coordinate 681,263 downwards.
ACTGCAGAACATATTCCCTTGCAAGTCGCCTTTTCATAGGTGAGCTTTTTTCTAAAGTATCCAAATTTGCCTTCTTTAAATTTGTTCTAATACTTTTGCCATTTCAATGGCTACCAATGCTGCATCCCAGCCTTTATTTCCTGATTTAGAGCCTGCTCTCTCAATTGCCTGTTCAATGGTTTCTGTAGTTATTACGCCAAAGGACACTGGAACACCTGTTTCAAGACTTACAAGAGCAATTCCCTTTGAAACCTCAGCTGCAATATAGTCAAAATGCGGTGTTGCTCCTCTTATTAATGTGCCAAGACAGATAATAGCATTGAATTTTCCAGATTGGGCTAATTTTTTGGCAACAAAAGGGATTTCAAATGAGCCGGGCACCTTAACGATTTCAATGTCATTCTCTTTAGCTCCATGCCTTATCAAAGCATCAAGGGCTCCTTCAAGAAGCTTGGAAGTTATAAAGTCGTTAAATCTGCTTACAACAATGCCAAATTTTAAACCTTGTGCTTGAAGTTTTCCTTCAATAATTTTCATACTATTGCCTCCTTATGGATAAAATAATTCAAATCTTCTCATTCTAACATTTATTATGAATGCTATGCCTATAAAATTTGCAAGAAGCGTTGTTCCACCGTAACTCATAAAGGGTAAAGGAATTCCTACTACAGGCATAATTCCTGTTGTCATGCCGATGTTTATAAAGAAGTACAGTATAAATATAGATGTAAAGCCAATTGAGATTAGTTTGCCAAAATTATCCTTTGCGATTAAAGATGTTTTAAAGCATCTTGTAAAAAGGATGAAATAAAGAGAAAGAAGAACTATACAACCAAGAAATCCCCACTCTTCTGCAAAGATCGGGAAAATAAAGTCAGTATGCCTTTCAGGAAGGAATTTCAAAGGACCTTGTGTTCCCTCAAGATATCCTTTTCCAAAAAAACCACCTGAGCCAACAGTAATAACAGATTGCATAATATTATATCCAATCCCTTTTGGATCTACAGTGGGGTCTAAAAATGCTAACAGTCTGTTCTTTTGATAATCCTTTAATCCATGCCAAAGCAGTTCCCAAAGGAACAATATTGAAGTTATTGCTATGGATATAAACAATAACAATAGTCTTGTAGGCAAACCTTTGTAGATAATCATTATAAAAGTAACCGTGAAGATTAAAATCGCTGTGCCTAAATCAGGTTGCTTCATAATAAGGAAAGAGGGGATTATTCCAAAAATAGCGATTGTTTTTAATGCATCCTTAGTTGAAAGAGGAGATTTTTTATTTTCAAGAAAAGCAGAGATGCTGATTACGAAGATAATCTTGAATATCTCTGACGGCTGAAATGAAAAGAATCCCAAGTTGATCCATCTTTTTGCTCCCATGGCTGTTTTTCCCGTGAATAGGACTATGACAAGTAGTAAAATGCCAACGATATAAAAAATGAGCCAAACATTCTTGAATTTTGTGTAATCAACGATTACAAATACAATAAGTGATAAAATTGCAATACAAAGCCACAAAAGTTGTTTTACATAAAAAGGGGGATGTTGTCCTTCGTCCATAGGAGGTCTGGTAGCACTGTATATTGTCATAATGCCGATAATGGAAATAAAAATAACAACCATCAATGTCATCCAATCAAAATGCTCAATCATTCTTCTGTCAATCTTTAACATTTAGCTGCCTCTTTTTAATAATGTATCCCTCTAAGATATTTTTTGCCACTGGAGCAGCAACTGCTCCTCCACCACCACCATGTTCAACTATAACTGAAAAGGCAATTTCCGGATTATCTACTGGTGCAAACCCCACAAACCATGCATGATGCTCTATCTTAGCTTTATGGAGTATTTTTTCTTTAACTTTTTTACTTACTACCTGAGCTGTTCCTGTTTTGCCTCCAAATTTTATTATAGCTGAACGGGCTTGGGCAGCTGTGCCTTGTGGTTCGTTAACAACAGCGGATAAAGCATCTTTTATTATTTCTATATTTTTAGGATTAAATGACAAAGATGTAGAGCTTACATCTTGTCCTCTAATAATGTGAGGAGAATATTTTTTTCCACCATTTACTACAGTCGCGGTCATTAAAGCCATTTGTAAAGGAGTAACTCTTAAAAATCCTTGTCCAATGGCTGTATTGAAAGTGTCTCCAAGATACCAAGATATTTTTAATGTTTTCTTTTTCCATTCTTCATCAGGCACAAGACCATCCTTTTCATCAGAACTAAAGCCTGTAGAACTCCCCAGTCCAAGCATTGTTGCATATTTTTTTATTTTATTTATACCAAGAAGTCTTCCAAGTTCATAAAAGTAAACATCACATGACTCCACAAGGGCTCTTCGTAAGTTTACAGGTCCATGTCCTTCTTTTTTCCAACATCCGAAAAACCAAGTTCCATAACTTAATCCGCCACTACAGCTTGCAAGTATTCTGTCTGGAGTTACAACTCCCTCTTCAAGCCCTGCAAGTGCGGTAATTATCTTAAATGTTGATCCCGGAGGATAAAGTCCTTGAATTGCTTTATTAAGTAAAGGTTTTTCTGGATCCGATATTAGCTTAGTCCAATACTCACTGGGCACACCTTCAACAAACATATTTGGGTCAAAAGAAGGAGAACTTATAAGAGCAAGAATCTCACCTGTATCAGGTTTTATGGCGACAAATGCGCCAGAATATCCTCTGAAGGCATTAAATGCAGCTTCTTGCAAAAGGGCATCAATGGTAAGATAGACATCTTCACCCTTTACAGGTGGTGTTTCTTTGATTAATCTTAATTCCCTGCCAAGAGCGTCAACTTCAACGATTTTTTCTCCGGGAATTCCTCGCAGTTTATCATCATATATTTTTTCTATTCCAGTTTGACCAACCATAAAATAGGGAGGCAAGCTTTTCAGAGCTGGATTATTTTGTATTTGTTGCTCTGTAATTTTTCCTAAATATCCTAATAAATGGGCTGTAGCCTCGCCAAATGGATAATGTCTTTTCATCTCTATATCAATCAGCAAGCCCGGTAGTTCTGATTTTCTTGCTTCAAGCATAGCAACTTCCCTAAAGGATAAGTCTTCTTTAATTCTGATAGGAAGATATATGCTTTCAGGTTTTCGACTGAGTTTTTTTTCAATCTCTTCGTAGGGAATATTTAGAATTTTAGAAAGTATTTCTTTGTCAATTTTATCTGCATATTCAGGAGATATTGAAACACTGAATATAGGAATATTTTCAACAAGCGGAATTCCATTTCTGTCATAAATAATTCCACGGGGAGCAGGTATTTTTATTATTCGTATTCTGTTTTGCTCTGCCAGTTGCTTGTATTTGTCCGCATTAATTATTTGAAGCTGCCAAAGTCTTAGTATAACTATCAAAAAAATCAAACAAATTGTTATAAAAAATAGTCTCTCTTTAGCGTTCATCAGGGTTTTTTCCAGCTCAAAATTAAACCAAATGGTATATTTATTAATCCTGAAATTAATATTTTTTTCAATAACAAAGATGAAGAGATTTCAATACTGAAAAAATAAATTACAATAAAGCTGTAAATAGTTTCATCCAGTATGGTAAAACTGAAAATCACAAGAGTTTTAAAAATTTCTGTCCAATGAAAAAAAAGCTGTCTGGTAAGCACGATTAAAAACATTCCACTTATTGATTTAGAAATTATCGCAGGACCAATTATTCCCTGAAATAAATCTTCTATTAATCCAGTCATAGCAAAGAAAAGCAATGGCAATAATTCGGAGGAAGCAATTTTTTTTTGTTCTGTTTCTGTAAATGTATGTTCTATGGCAAAGAGATAAATTAAAAGAAAAGAAAAGTTTAATGTAATTCCATCAATTAAAAAATATTGCTCAGCAAAGAAAGCAAGAAAAATCAATATTACCCACTTCAACGCTCTTTTCACTTTTCACTTCTCACATTCATCTGATTACCGCCACTTCTTCAATATTTAACTCAGATTGAAAGGGAATGACTTCAATATATTGAAATAATCCCTTTTTTTTGTTGATACTTTTTACAGCGCCGACCATTATGCCTTCTGGAAATATTCCATCAGTCCCTGAAGTAACTAATCTGTCACCTATAAGAACCTCTTCTTCCAATGGTAAATATTTTAAAACACATATATTTAAACCAGTTCCGCTTAAAACTGCTTCTACTCTCGTTCTTTCTAATCTCACAGAAGCAGAAAAATTAGGGTCAGTTAATAAAATTACCTCAGAAAAATTATCTGCAGTGTAAATAACTTTACCAATTAAACCTCTATATGTTATTACTGGCATATTTATTTTGATACCGTCATTTAGTCCCTTATCAATCCATATTGTTTTTACAAATTTATTAGAACCTTTTTTGATTACCTTTGCTATAGCTATGATATCTCTTCTTGTTTCCTTCAGATTTAAAAGATTTTTTAACCTTTTATTTTCATCCATCAATTCCTGATATGATTTTGTTTGTAGTCTAAGACCATATAGCTCTTCTTTAAGTTTTCTGTTTTCTTCTCGCAAATACAATACATCATAAAAAAATTCTTTTACTGAATTTATGGCGTAAGAGAACTGTAAAAAATGAATTTTTGTAAAATTAACACTACCTTTTAATTGATAACTTATCAGCAAAAAAGCAATTGCTATAACAATTAATAAAACAATCGTGGTTGATTTTTTTATCATCAGTTAACATTAATAGAGACTTTTCTAAGTAATTCTATTTTGTCAAGCATTGCTCCACAACCTTTTACTACTGCTCTGAGAGGGTCATCTGGAATTATGACTGGAACGCCTGTATGTTCTCTAATCAGAATATCAAGTCCCCGAAGAAGAGCACCTCCTCCTGCGAGAACAATTCCTTTGTCTGCTATGTCTGAAGCAAGTTCAGGCGGAGTATTCTCCAGAGTAACTTTAATAGTCTCCAAAATTATAGATACAGGCTCTTCTAAAGCTTCTCTTATTTCTTCTTCTGTTATATTAATTGCCTTTGGTATTCCACTTACAAGGTCCCTTCCTTTTATCTCCAATGTTTTATTTGAATTTATAGGATATGCACTGCCAATATTGATTTTTATGAGTTCTGCAGTTCGCTCTCCTATCATGAGATTGTATTTTCTTTTTATAAAAGTAATTATTGCCTCATCCATTTTATCTCCACCAACCTTTACTGCCTTTGAACAAACAATACCACTAAGGGATATTACAGCAACATCTGTTGTTCCGCCTCCTATGTCAACAATCATATTGCCTGATGGTTCATCAACAGGTAGCCCTACACCTATTGCTGCTGCCATAGGTTCTTCAATGAGATATACCTCTCTGGCACCTGATGCCATTGCTGCATCTTTTACAGCTCTCTGTTCAACCTGTGTTATACCTGAAGGTACGCCTATTATCACTCTTGGTGATATAAAACACTTTCTGTTATGAGCTTTAGATATGAAATATTTAAGCATCTCTCCTGTTGCATCAAAATCTGCTATAACACCGTCTTTAAGAGGCTTAATAGCTATTATATTTGCAGGAGTTTTGCCCATCATTTCTTTCGCTTCTGTTCCAACGGCAATTACTTTTCTGTTGTCCCTTCTTAATACAACAACAGAAGGCTCATCACAGACTATACCTTTTCCTTTTACATAAACAAGAGTATTTGCTGTTCCAAGATCAATAGCTAAATCATTAGAAAATTTCCCAACTAATTTTTGAATAAACACTATAATCCTCCTACTTATTTTTTTCTCTTGATATTTTAAAATATTTGAGCTTAAACTTGATATTAAAATTTAGGAAATGCTTATTTTATTTCAATCTCATCAATTACATATGTACCTGCTATATAATCGCCAATTCTTTTTCCTTCGGAGCTTCCAATTATGATAATAAATTCAAAGATAATTATTAAAGAGCATATAATCCATCCAAGAATTGGAATGATTAAGAAAAGCAAAGATAAAGCTATCGGAAGATTTCTAATTATAGAGCTTCTAAAATCTGAAGGAACCTGTGTCTGTTCATTCATAACTTTGATTCTCAGAAACTTCTTACCTATGCTACTTCCATTAAAGAGTCCGTCGCTTATTAAGAGATAAAAAATTCCTATAAAAAGTCCAGCATTTGGAAAAATTTTCCACAGTACTAAAACAAGCAATAAGTCAAGCGTTTTTGCGATGGTTCTGAAAAAAATCAAACTTAAATTATTTTTATTAGTCATTTTTATTGTTCCATTATTAATTTAAATGTTCTATAATATATTAACACTTGCCTCTTTTTTGCATAAACAATTATGATAGGATACAATAAATTTTATGGGTAAATCAAAATTCTGAAAATTTTTAAAGGAGGGCAAAATGAACTATAAAAGCCTAAAAGTTTTTGTTCTTTTTCTGTTAATACTTTTCTCGAGTTCAGCATATGGAGAAATTGTTGCTAAACCCGGTACTTTTGACCATTTTCAGATTGATACCCCCGATAAATTAATTGCTGGGGAAGAATCTATAATAATACTTTATGCAGTTGATATATTTGGCAATACTTTAAATATGCCATCAGACAGTTCAAAGAGTTATAAAATTATTGCATCAGGTTCAACAAAAATATTTCCTGAGCAATTTAAATCAAATGAAATAACTCAGTCAGGTTTAAAAATAAAAATCTTCTCTGAAAAGGCAGAGGATATAATTTTACATCTCTATGAAGAAGGCAAGGCATTTCCGGTTTTAGAAAAAAAGATAAAAATCATTCCAAATGTTATAAGTGCCCTTGATATTAAAGCTCCTGAAACTGTTAGCGTAGGCAATGAAATTATAACTAAAATTTTTGGAAAGGATAAATTTGGTAATACTGTCTGTAAGGATTTTGATGCAAATTTATTGAACTTATTTTTTAAAGGAGAAGTGACTCCACAGATAAAGGAGATTCAATTTATTCCTGAAAGTTGCGGTGTTAATGTAAAGATTTATTCTGAAAAGATTGGAAAATTTTACATAGAAGCAAATTTATTGAACAAAAATATTTATGGTAAAAGCAATTTGGTAGAGATAGTTAATGGAGAGGTTTATGGTTTTATTGTTGAGTCTCCAAGTGAAGTTGTTGTTGATGAGTCTTTTGATATAACAATAACAGCAATTGATAAATTTAAAAATATTGTTAAAGATTTGTCATCCCAAAAAGAAAAAGTGATAATAGAAGCTAAGGGTAAAGGATATATTTTCCCCTCAGAACTATCAACGCATGCTTTTTCTAATGGAGTAGCTAAGGTCAGCTTAAGATATGACAGACCTGAGGAAATAAAGATTTATGTTAAAGCTTTTAAAGAAGACAACATAAATGGCGAAACAGATACAATAAGGGTTGTTCCCCCAAAGATTAAAAAATTTCAAGTTATTACCCCAGAGACAATCATTACAGGACAGAAATTCAAAGCAAAGGTTATCGCATACAATCATCTTGATAAAGTGATGGTAAATTACAATCAATATGGCAAAAATGTTCTTTTGATGTCTACAGGTTCAGGAACGCTTACTCCCAATAGAATTCCACCTTCAGCCTTTGTAAATGGAGTTGCGATAGTGGAGTTAATTTATGATAGGGCAGAAAAATTTGACATCATAGCAATTCCCGAGGAAGAAGAGATGCCTTCTATTGAGTCCAAAGTTAAAGAAGAAAAGAAAGAGAAGCCTAAAGAGAAAAAGATAAGCAAGCCAGCAAAGGCAAAAAAATCTGAAATTTCAAAGAAAAAGACAAAAAAGCAGGCTAAAATTAGTAATCATAAAGATAAAAAAGCCGAAGAGCTTTCCCAAGCATCCATTTTAGAGCTTCAAAATATTTCCCTTGTTGAAACAAAAACAAATGCTACATTAACTCTTTTCATTCCTAATATCGGAAAAAGAGGTGGATATCAACCTGTAACCAAAAAGGAAGGTAGCACAATGTCAATAATTTTAGAGGTATATCCTGCCCAGAATAAACTTGAAAAACCAGTGCAGGTTGAATCAGATTTTATCAAAGAGGTTACAGTTACAGAGGATGGAAACAAGGTAGTATTGAATATTGTTCTTAAAAAACCTCTCAAGTATCGGACTTTTAAAAAGCCAGACGAGATAGTAATTGAGTTTAGGAGAAGTTAATGGGTTTTTTTGACAAGCTTAAGGAGAAATTAACAAAAACAAAGCAGAGCATTGTTGAAAAAATTGAAGCCATAATACCTGTTGGAAAAAAGATAGATGAAACTACAATAGAAGAACTTGAAGAAATTTTAATTTCTGCAGATGTTGGAGCAAAGTCAACAGAGGATATAATAGAGACATTAAAGAAAAAAGTAAAAGAAGGAAGTATTAAAGACTCTACAGATTTAAAAGGAGCACTTAAAGAGGAATTAACAAAGCTTCTTGAAGGTGATACGAATTTGAATCTTTCTAAAAAGCCTTCAATTATTCTGGTTGTTGGAGTAAATGGTGTAGGAAAGACAACAACCATTGGCAAACTTGGTTACAAATTTATCAGCGAAGGTAAAAGCGTTGTTTTTGCAGCAGCAGATACATTCAGGGCTGCAGCAATTGAGCAACTTGAGATATGGGCTAAAAAAACCGGGGCTGACATAATAAAACATCGCAGTGGAGCAGATCCAGCAGCAGTTGCCTTTGATGCATGCGAATTTGCGAAGGCAAAAAACAAGGATATAGTTATCATTGATACTGCAGGAAGGCTTCATACTAAGACTCCTCTTATGGAGGAATTAAAAAAAGTTAACCGAGTAGTCCAAAAATCCATATCCGATGCTCCCCATGAAACACTTCTTGTGCTGGATTCAACAACTGGACAAAATGCAATAAGACAAGCAATTTTTTTTAACGAAGCTGTAAATCTTACAGGAGTTGTTGTAACAAAGCTTGATGGAACAGCAAAGGGTGGTGTTGTTTTTGCTATAAAAAAGGAAATAGGAGCACCGATTAAGCTAATCGGTATTGGAGAGGGAGTTGAAGATTTAAAAGAATTCAATGCAAGAGATTTTGTGGATGCTTTGTTTGATTAAAATTGGTTGCGGGGAGAGGATTTGAACCTCTGACCTTCGGGTTATGAGCCCGACGAGCTACCAGACTGCTCCACCCCGCGATAACATTTTAAAATAACATAAAAATTAAGGATTTGTCAAGGCTATGGAACTTGTAATTGCATCAAGAAACAAGAAAAAAATTGAAGAGTTGAAGCGAATTTTAGAAGGACTCAATGTAAAACTTCTTTCAATGGATGACTTTCCTGAGCTTAAGGAAGTTGTTGAAGACGGTGAAACTTTTGATGCAAATGCTCTCAAAAAAGCAAGATATGTCTGCAAAAAAACAGGATTACCCGCATTAGCTGATGATTCAGGGCTGGAAGTGGATGTATTAGGTGGCAAACCCGGAGTAAGGTCTGCAAGGTTTGCCGGAGAAAATGCAACTGACGAGGAAAATATTAAAAAACTTTTGAAAGAATTAGAGGGTATACCAGAGAACCAGAGAAATGCCCGTTTTGTATGTTGCATTGCCTTAGTCTTGCCTAATGCAGAAGAGCATCTTTTCTGGGGCTTTGTAAAAGGCAAAATAACAAAACAGCCTCAAGGGAAAAAGGGATTTGGATATGATCCTGTTTTTATACCTGAAGGTTATGGGAAAACCTTCGCAGAAATGGAACCACACGAAAAAGATAGTATAAGTCACAGGAATGAGGCTCTTGACAAATTAAAGAAATTTTTGATATACTACGCCAATTTTTATAAGCAAAACTTATTATAAAATTATAAAATTTAAGTTGCTTTTTATTGTGTAATGAGTTAAATTATATTCAACCGATTTTTAATGAAGCCAAAATCAAAACAAGGAGGATTCAATGAGATTAGTATTTCTTGGTGCTCCCGGGGCAGGTAAGGGAACGCAGGCAAAAAAGCTTGTAGAGAAATATGGAATCCCGCAGATATCAACAGGTGACCTTTTAAGGGCAGCAGTTGCAGCAGGAACTCCGCTTGGCAAAGAAGCAAAGGCATATATGGATAGAGGAGAGCTTGTTCCTGACCAAGTTGTTCTTGGAATGGTTAAGGAAAGGCTTTCTCAGGATGACTGCAAAAAAGGCTTTATTCTTGACGGTTTTCCAAGAAATGTTGCTCAGGCAGAAGCCCTTGATAAAATGCTTGCAGAAATGGGAATGCCATTAAATCTTGCATTAAATCTTGATGTGCCTTTTGATGACCTTATGAAGAGGCTTACAGGAAGAAGAACCTGTAAATCATGCGGACAGATGTATAACATCTATTATTCGCCTTCAAAGGTAGAAGGGAAATGTGACAAGTGCGGTGGCGAGCTTTTCCAGAGAGATGACGACAAGGAAGAAACAATCAGGAAAAGACTTGAAGTGTATAAAGCCCAAACTGAGCCACTGATTGACTATTACTCCAAAAAGGGAATAATGAAAAGTGTAGCAGGCACAGGTAGCATAGACGAAATATTTAAAAACATCTGTGCAATCTTAGACAAATTAAATTAAAAGGAGGGAAAGGTATGCCAGAAGTAAGAATTAAGACTCTGCCTCCACCTCATGGTGGAAAGCTTGTCGAAAGGGTCGTCCGTGATCCTCAGATGGCAAGAAAATTAATGGAAAAGTGCTCAGCAGTTTATGACATCAAGCCCACACTCTTTAAGGGAAACCCTGTAAGGAATGTTTACAGGGAGATTATGTCTGTATGTTATGGATTTTTCAGCCCGGTTGAAGGCTCAATGACAAAGGCTGAGCTGGAGAGCGTTCTTGAAAGAAGAAGACTTTTAAGTGGATGGGTCTTCCCATATCCAATTCTTTTTGATATCTCAGAGGAAGATTTCAAAAAACTCGGAGTTGGAGCTGGTGATTGGCTCTTGTTAAGATTGAAAGGTGAGCCATTTGCAATCCTTGAGATTGAAGAGGTTTATGAGATAGTTCCAGGTGATGTTGCAGTTAGAGTATTTGGAACACCTGAAAAGAACCCAGAAGTTGTAAAAGTTCCATTTGACCAGAAACACACAGGATATAACATTTACTGTTCACTCAATCCAATTATCCTTGCAGGAAAATACACAATTATCAATGAGCCAAAATTCAGACCTCCATTTGACAGATTCTGGTATCCACCAAAGAGAGCAAGAGAGGAGTTTGAGAAGAGAGGATGGACAACAGTTATTGCCCACCAGACAAGAAATGTTCCACATACAGGTCATGAAGCATTAATGAAACAGGCTGCATATATTGGAGACATCAAACCATGTGATGGCATTGTTGTCAATGCAATTGTTGGTGCAAAGAGAATTGGAGATTTCCCAGATGAGGCAATTGTTGAAGGACACGAGATGATTCATTTAGCAGGATACATTAAGCCTGAGCGTCATCTTGTTACATTTACTCTCTGGGATATGAGATATGGAAACCCGATAGAGTCATTAATTCATGCAGTAATCAGACAAAACATGGGTATTTCCTTCCATATGTTTGGAAGAGACCATGCAGCACTTGGCGAATATTATGATATTTATGCAACACAGATTCTCTGGTCTAAGGGCATTCCAAGCTTTGGATTTGATGCTCCACCATATGAAGTTGATGGTGGTTTCTATATAAGACCACAAAACATTGCTGAGTTCTGGTATTGTCCAAAATGTCTTGAGTTTGCATATTCTGATAACTGCAACCACAAGGGTATTTACTCAAGATACTCTGGAAGCTTTATCAGAGGTCTCATTAATGAAGGTGTAATGCCACCCCCACAGATTTACAGACCAGAAGTTTACAAGGTTGTTGTAAAATGGTGGAAGGAATTTGGATATCCATTTAACAATGAGAAGTACCTCAAAGAGAGAGAGGAGAGATTAGAGATTGATCTCCCTCACATGGAACTTCCAGCTCACTTAAAAAAATAAAGGAGGTGAATAATGGCTAAGTTTTTTGGAGTTGTAATTGACGAAAAAAGATTGGCAGCTATAAAGGGCACTCCCCTTGAGGAAAAAGTAGAGCCAATTTTTGGTGGTGCATTAAAGAGACTTGTTATTGAAGTTCCAGATGATCTTGCCCAGAAAACAATTGATCAATTCACAAAGGCAAGATTTGATGCAAGAGGATTTATTGAAGAAACTCCGGCAGCATTTAAGAGACTTGTGTTCAAAAAGATTGTTGAGTTAAAATCAATGGGGCCAGAAGTAATAGAGAAGGCACTTGCTGAACTTGACAGCATTAAAGACGAGATTGCAAAAGAAAGCCAAGAGCTTCCAATTCCTGATATTGACATTAGCGATATCTTAGAATTGCAAAAAAATCCGGTTCAAAAACCGGCATAAAACACTAAAAAAGGAGGTTAAGCTATGCCAAGTTTTGTAATGGTTGAAAAGTGTGACGGCTGCAAAGCCCAGGACAAGACAGCATGCCAGTACATCTGTCCTAATGACCTTATGACTCTCGACAGAGAGAAAATGAAGGCATTTAACCAGGAGCCAGATCAGTGCTGGGAATGCTACAACTGTGTGAAGATTTGCCCACAGCAAGCAATTGAGATTAGAGGTTACGCAGACTTCTTCCCACTCGGAGCAAGCGTTATTCCAATGAGAGGTCAGGATGCCATTATGTGGACAATTAAGTTCAGAAATGGCGCAATCAAGAGATTCAAATTCCCAATCAGACTTACTCCAGAGGGATATTGGAAAGCTGAGAACATTTACGAAGGATTACCTGAGCCTGATTATTCAAAGATTAAAGGTCCTGGCTACTTTAACTATGAAGCCAGAAAAGAGTAAAAAAACGAAGAAGGAGGTATAAAAATGGAAAAAGAGACTTGCACTTTTTCATATTGTCAAAGACCAGAAGTCGTAGAAGTTGATACTGACTTTCTTATAATCGGCGGTGGTATGGCTGCTTGCGGTGCTGCATTTGAAGCATGCAGATGGGCAACACCAAAGGGAATTAAAGTAACAATGGTTGATAAGGCAGCCACAGACCGTTCCGGTGCTGTTGCTATGGGTCTCAGTGCTATTAACACCTACATCGGTGAGAATAAAGTTGAGGACTATGTAAGATATGTCCGCGCAGACCTTATGGGAATCATCAGAGAGGACCTCGTATTTGACCTTGGAAGACATGTTGACAACACTGTCCACATGTTTGAAGAATGGGGTCTCCCAATTTGGAAAAAGAGCGATGATGGCTGGTCACTTGATGGATTCCAGGCAAGGGATCAGGGCAAGCCAAAGCTCAAAGACGGTGGCGTACCATGCCGTTCAGGAAAATGGCAGATCATGATCAACGGTGAATCCTACAAGGTCATCGTTGCAGAAGCTGCAAAGGCAGCCCTTGAGTACAACAGAAAGGCTCTCAACATTCCACAGAACCACTATGAAAGAGTATTTATCGTTAAGCTTCTCAAGGATGCAAAAGAGCAAAATAGAGTAGCAGGTGCAATCGGATTTAGCGTAAGAGAAAATAAAGTATATGTATTCAAAGCAAAAGCAATTCTCTGCGCTGCTGGTGGTGCAGTTAATGTATTCAGACCAAGATCAGCCCGTGAAGGACAGGGTAGAGCATGGTATCCAGTATGGAACTCTGGTTCCGGATACTATCTCGGAATGTCCGTTGGAGCTGAGCTCACAATGATGGAAAACAGATTCGTCCCAGCAAGATTCAAGGACGGATACGGACCAGTCGGTGCATGGTTCCTCTTCTTCAAAGCAAAAGCAACAGATGCTCTTGGAGCAGATTATTGCGCAAAAGATACACCAGAATTTCAGGATGCGGTTCAGAAATATGGAAAATGGGCTGAGGCACTTGGAACTGCTATTAGAAACCATCTCATGATGCAGGCAATGAAGAAGGGTAGAGGACCAATCCTCATGAATACCCACACTGCAATGCAGGAACTTGCAAAGCAGATGGATACAAAGAGACTCAAACACCTTGAGGCAGAAGCATGGGAAGACTTCCTTGACATGTGTATCTCCCAGGCAGGCCTTTGGGCTGCTAACAATGTAGAGCCAGATAAGGTTCCATCTGAGATTATGCCAACAGAGCCATATCTCCTTGGTTCACACGCTGGCTGCGCAGGCTTCTGGGTAAGCGGACCTGGAGATATTCCTGGAGCACCAGCTGAGTGGTTCTGGGGCTACAACAGAATGAGCACAGTAAATGGTCTCTTTATGGCAGGTGACATTGTTGGTGCATCCGGACACAAATTCTCCTCTGGTTCACATGCAGAGGGAAGAATTGCTGCAAAGGCTGCAATAGCATTCATCCTTGATAACTCAGGATACACACCAACAATCGCTGAAGATGTAAATGCTCTTGTTGCAGAGCTCTATCTGCCATTTGAGATTTATGAGAAATATAAGACATACTCAACAGATCCTAATGTCAACCCACACTACATCAGACCAAGTATGTACCAGGCAAGACTCCAGAAGATTGCTGACGAGTATTTCGGTGGCGTAAGCACATGGTACATGACCTCCAAGACAATGATTGAGGAAGGCTTGAGGAAACTCCAGCTTCTCAAAGAGGATGCTTCAAGATTGGCAGCTGCAAATCTCCATGAGCTCCTCAGATGCTGGGAGAACTATCACAGAACACTCTCCCTTGAAGCTCATGCAAGACACATCCTCTTCAGAGAAGAATCCAGATATCCTGGCTACTACTACAGAGGAGACTTTGACTTTGTTGATGATAACAACTGGCGTGCATTCGTCAACTCAGTCTATGATCCAGCAACAGATACATTTACACTTAAGAAAGTCCCATACGTCCAGATCATTCCAGATTAATATGAGGGTAAAGAAGGGAGGGAGGCATCTCCCTCCCTTTAAACTTTCAAAATTAGAGTCAAATTTTAAATTCGTAATGCAGTTGAAAAACTGTATTACGAATTTTTATGTTTAAGATAATTCAATAAAGGAGGCTGAGAATGCATCACAATGGTAGCCCAAGAATCTTGGTTATTGGTGGGGGATTCAGCGGTTTAACAGCAGGAATTGAGGCTGCCGAGACAGGTGCAGAAGTAATAATAGTAGAGAAAAATCCCTATCTCGGTGGACGAGTTGCTCAGTTAAATAAGTATTTCCCAAAAATCTGCCCACCCCTATGTGGTCTTGAGATTAATTTCCGGCGTGTAAAAGTAAATCCAAAAATAAAATTTTACACAATGTCACAGGTTGAATCTATATCAGGAACACCCGGGGATTATACAGTCAAAATTAAAATAAATCCCCGCTATGTAAATGAAAACTGCACAGCATGCAATGTCTGTGCTGAAGCCTGTCCAGCTGAAAGAGTAAGTGATTTCAACTTTGGACTAAATAAAACAAAGGCAATTTATCTACCCTTTGAGCAAGCATTTCCTTTAAGATATGTTCTTGACAGAACAGCTTGCCCAAATGACTGTCCAGCTCCATGTGTTCAGGCATGTAAATACAATGCAATAGACTTAAACATGCAGGCTGAGACTATTGAGGTCAAGGTTGACTCCATTATAGTTGCTACAGGATGGAAACCATACGATGCAACTAAGATTGATAATCTTGGTTTTGGAAAGGTTAAGAATGTAATTACCAACATGATGATGGAGAGACTTGCCTCAAAGAATGGTCCAACAGGAGGGCAGATTTTAAGACCATCAGATGGAAAACCAGTAGAAAAAGTCGCATTTGTTCAGTGTGCTGGCAGTAGAGATGAAAATCATCTTCCATTCTGCTCATATATCTGCTGTATGGCATCCTTGAAGCATACTCTTTATCTAAAAGAGCAGAATCCTGACGCAGAAGTGTTTATTTTCTACATTGACATAAGAACACCCGGTAGATATGAGAAATTCTTCAATAAGGTATTGGAGCAGGGTGGAGTAAATCTTATTAAAGGTAAAGTTGCAGCTATTGAGCAGGCTCCAGACTCTGATGATGTTATAGTTACTGCTGAAGATATGTTAAGTGGAGCCAAAATACATCAAAAGGTTGATATGGTAGTCCTTGCCACAGGAATGCAGCCAGAGGGAATGGAATTTAAGGTCCCCGGACTTAAGTATGCAATAGATGGTTTTGTTGTTGATGCAGAGGGAATTTATTCAGCAGGATGTGCTAAAAACGCAATGGATGTTGCAGGATGTGGCAAAGATGCAACTGGCGCAGCCCTCAAAGCAATTCAGATAGGTTTAAGGAGGTAACAGATGGAAAAGAAAATAGGACTTTATATATGCAAAGGCTGCGGAATAGGAGAGGCTATTAATACTGAAAAAATTGCAAACATCGCTAAAAATGCCTTGCGAGTTCCTGTAGTTGTAGAGCATGACTTTCTTTGTAGCAATGAAGGCATTGAGCTAATCAAAAAAGATATTAACGAGCAGGGTGTAAACAGCATAGTTATTGCTGGATGTTCACCAAGAGTTAAAACCTATGAATTTACATTCCCCGGATGCTTTGTTGAAAGAGTTCCTGTAAGAGAGCTTGCTGTATGGACTATTGAGTCTCCTGAGGAACAACAGCTTGCTGCAGAAGACTATATTAAAATGGGTGTTATCAAAGCTCAGAAGGGAGAAATTCCAGAGCCCTATGTTATTGAGATAAACAGGACAATTCTTGTTGTTGGTGGCGGTATATCTGGTATGACAGCAGCTGTTGAAGCTGCAAAGGCAGGTTATGATGTTGTTCTTGTAGAGAAAGAGGCAGAACTTGGTGGTTTTGCAAGAAAGCTTTATAAAAAAGTTCCAACTGATGATTATACAAAGGGCGTTCTTGCAGATGTTAACTTAGAGCCTCTCATCAACGAGGTTACATCAAATCCAAAAATAAAAGTTTATACCTCATCAAAGATTGAAAAAATTGACGGTCAACCCGGTGATTTTGATGTAACAATAGCAAAGAATGGTTCAACAGAGACTATTAAGATCGGTGCTATAATTCAGGCAACAGGCTGGAAGTCATACGATGCAAAGAAGCTTGCTAAAAAATATGGTTATGGCAAATTTAAGGATGTTGTAACAAACTTTGAATTTGAGGAGATTGCAAAACGCAATAATGGATTAATCAAGAGACCATCTGACTCAAGAGAGGTAAAATCAGTTCTTTTTGTCCAGTGCGCAGGACAAAGAGACCCTGAGCATCTTCCATACTGTTCTGGAATGTGCTGTACAACATCACTTAAGCAGGCAAGATATGTAACAGACAACAATCCAGAAGCTTCAGCAATGATTATTTACAAGGACATGAGAACACCCGGTAAGCTTGAATACTATTATAAAGAAGCCCAAAACACACCTGGAGTTATGCTTGCAAAGGGTGAAGTCGTTGGCATAAGGGAAGAATGGGATAAACTCTATGTCACTGTAAAGGATTCCATACTCGGAGAAGAAGTTGAGATAGAGACCGAGATGGTTGTTCTTGCTACAGGAATGGTCCCAACAACAAAGGAGCCACAGGATTATCTTAATGGACTCGCTGCAGCAGCTGCAAAAGGTGATGAGGAAAAGGCAAAATACCTTGAAACTACAAAGAAGCCAGAGTTTATTCTTAATCTTGGTTATCGTCAGGGTCCTGAGCTTCCATTCCTTGAGGGTGGCTTTGGCTTTGTTGATTCAAACTTTATATGTTTCCAATATGAAACTCGTAGAACAGGCATATATGCAGTAGGCCCAGTGCGTCAGCCTATGAATATGACAGATGCACAGGAGGATGCAAGAGGAGCTGCATTAAAGGCAATTCAATGTTTAGAGCATGTTGCCAATGGTATTGCAGTTCATCCAAGAGCATGGGATACCTCATTCCCAGAGCCAAATCTTACAAAATGTACAGCTTGTAAGCGTTGTACTGAGGAATGTCCATTTGGAGCTATTGATGAAGATGAGAAGGGAACACCATTCTACAAACCTAACAGATGTCGTAGATGTGGAACATGTATGGGTGCATGCCCTGAAAGAATAGTTTCCTTCAAGGATTACAATGTTGACATGCTCGGAACAATGATGAAGAATGTCTCTGTTCCAGAAGAAGAGGACAGACCAAGAATTATTGTTCTTTGCTGCGAAAACGACGCATTCCCTGCAACTGAGACAGCAGCACTTAATAAGCTAAAACTGGATCCAGCAGTCAGATTTATACAGCTTAGATGTCTTGGCTCAATGAACCTTGTCTGGATTGCAGATGCTCTTTCAAAGGGCGTTGATGGAATGTTATTGCTTGGTTGTAAGTTTGGTGAAGACTATCAATGCCACTTTGCAAAGGGTAGTGAACTTGCAAAATACAGACTTGGAAAGGTTCAGGAGACCCTTGACAGATTACAGCTTGAATCAGACAGAGTTCAGATGTACGAAGTTGCTATTGATGAATACTGGAGAATTCCTCAAATTATCAATGAGTTTATGGATAAAATTAGAGAAATCGGACCAAATCCATTTAAGGGCTTTTAATTAATGTTGAATGTTGAACGAATAATTTAGGAGGGAAAATATGGCGGAAATATTGAAGCCAGATTTACAGTTTGCTAATGAGGTTATAAAAGCTGGTGGTGAGTCTTTGAAAAAGTGTTACCAGTGCTCCACCTGTACAGTAGTGTGCAGTCTTTCACCAGATGACAAGCCTTTCCCAAGAAAGGAGATGCTTTATGCTCAGTGGGGATTGAAGGAGAAGCTTTTCAAAAATCCAGATATTTGGCTCTGTCATCACTGCGGTGACTGCACTGCCTACTGCCCAAGAGGAGCAAAACCCGGAGAAGTTCTTGGTGCTGTAAGAAAGCTCATGATAAAAAACTATTCACCACCAAAGTTTCTTGCCAACTGGGTTGCTGATCCTAAGTATGTTCTTCTAATTTTCATTATTCCTCTTCTTTTCTTCCTCGGGGAGATGGCATTGCTTGGCTACTTTAGCGGAACAGAGATTCCAAGAGGTGAAAACGGCGAGATGTCCTATGTTGCATTTCTACCTGCTGTTCCTTGGATTGATGTGCCATTTATGGCTTTGGCAGGCTTTGCTGTAATTTGTTTTTATCTCGGGGTGAAGAAATACTGGCTTGACCTTACAGAAGGCACAGAGCTGAAAAGGAAGGACATCTACAACTGTATATACGAAACAATTAAGGATGTATTACTCCATAAGAAATTTCAACTCTGCACACTAAACAAAGGCAGAGTAACAGCCCACTTGCTTGTTTTATATGCATTTATCGGACTTGCGATTACAACAGGTATAGCTGCATTTTATGAATGGGTGCTTAGATGGGAATCTCCTTATCCACAGACTAATATCGTAAAGATTATTGGTAACATTAGTGGTATAGCCCTCCTTATCGGAATGTTCCTCATAATTGCAAACAGAACAAAGAATGCTTTAAAGCAGGGTCTTGGAAGCTACTTTGACTGGCTCTTGATTACAGTAATACTCGGGGTTGGTGTTACAGGATTTCTTGCTGAGCTTTTAAGAGAGGCTGAGGTAGAGACACTTGGCTATGCTTCCTATATTGCCCACCTTGTGTTTGTCTTTGTTCTTTTTGCATATGCTCCTCACTCAAAGATGGCTCACATGGTTTACAGAGCAACAGCAATGGTATTCGCAAAGGCTGCTATGAGAGAAGAGACTGTTAAAAAAGAAGAGGTAGCATAAGTTATTGATTTTTAGATTGTGGCTCGTGCTGAATTTTAGCAGTGCGAGCCACAAATTTTTTAAATTTCTAAATCTATTGCTTCCTTGTTGATAGGTCCAAGAAGAGTAATTCCGGGCTTTTTTTCCTTTAGAATAGATGCAACTTCACAGATATCTTTTAAAGTTACGGACTCAAATTTTCTTGCATATTCCTCAGGACTCAAAATAGTATTTGAATATAATTCCTGATATGCCAAATTGTTCATTATAGAGGTTGATGATTCAAGCGAAAATAGAATTTGCGATACAATCTGGGTTTTAGCTCTCTGTAATTCTTCCTCAGTTAATGAATCAGGAAGATTTTTGAATGTATCCATTATAATACTTAGTATTTCGTTTATCTTTTTTTGGTCACAGGCAGTGTAGATTTCAAACAATCCTGTGTCATGATAAAAGGAAACAGATGAGTAGATATTATAGGCAAGCCCTCTTTTTTCCCTAATTTCTTGAAAAAGCTTTGAACTAACGCTACCACCGATAGTGCTGTTTAAAAGTGTTAATGGATAACGGTAAGGATTATTAAAGGAAAAAGTATCCATACCAATCGTAATATGCACTTCATTAAAATCTTCTTCATAAACATTAAGAGAGGGAGTAAAAATTGAAGGTTTAATATCTGGTGTTTTTTTTGAATTCCTGAAAGTAAGATTTTTCTCAAGGGAGTCAAAGAGCGCCTTTTCATCAAAATTCCCAGCACAGGAAATGACACAGTTAGAAAGTGAATAATACTCATCATAACATCTTACAATATCTTCTCTTGTTATATTCAAAACAGTAGCTTCTTTTCCAAGAATAGGCTGTCCAAGTCCCCCTTGAAATGCTTGTTCCATAAAAAGATCATGAACTAACTCTTCAGGTGTGTCACTAATGGTTCTTATTTCATCAAGAATAACTGTTCGTTCCTTTTCAACTTCGTTTTCGGGGAAGGTAGGATTTGAAAAAATATCACATATCAGCTCAATTGCTGTTTCTACATGTTTGGAGAGGGCTTTGATGTATATTGCTGTAAATTCTCTTGTTGTAAAAGCATTAATATCCCCTCCGATGCTGTCAATTTCAATAGATATTGACTTGGCATCACGATTTTTTGTGCCTTGAAAAAATAAATGCTCAAGAAAGTGCGAAATCCCATTTTTTGAAAGTTCCTCATACCTTGAGCCATACTTTACCCATATCCCCAATACAAAAGAATGGGCAAAGGGCATTTTTTGCATTAACAAGGGGACATTAGAAAAAAGATAAGACTTTATTGCCATTAGGGTTTATTCTGCGGTTGAATTGTTTTTAGATATTTCCTTTAAGGCTTCTTTTCTGCTTAATCTTGGTCTTCCTAACTCGTCTAATTCAATTACCTTTACAGGAGTTTGGTCTCCTAATTTTAAAATGTCTGTCACTTTCTGGATTCTCTTATCTGATATTTGTGATATATGAAGAAGTCCCTCTACTCCGGGAAGTATCTCAACAAATGCACCAAAATCAACTATTCTTGTAACCTTTCCCATATATATCTTCCCTAATTCAGCTTCCTGAGTAATACCTTTAATGATATCAATTGCTTTTAAGGCTGAAGCTTCATTGGAAGAAGCGATTCTTACAATTCCTTCCTTGTCTTCAATATCTATCTTTACCCCTGTCTCCTCAATAATTCCTTTAATAACTTTACCGCCGACTCCAATGATATCCCTTATTTTTTCAGGTTTTATCTGAATGGTATATATTCTCGGAGCATATGGAGAAAGTTCTTTTCTTGGAGCAGGTAAAGTTTCTTTGATTTCTTGCAAAATGAATAGTCTTGCTTCTTTTGCCTGCTCAAGGGCTTTTCTGAAAATCTCATAATCAATGCCAGATATTTTTACATCCATCTGGAAAGCTGTTATTCCGTTTTCCGTTCCTGCTACCTTAAAGTCCATATCACCGTAATGGTCTTCCATACCAAGTATGTCAGTAAGTATTACAGTTTGCTCGTCTTCTTTAATAAGTCCCATTGCAACCCCTGCTACAGGAGATTTTATCGGGACACCTGCGTCCATTAAAGAAAGAGTAGCTCCGCATACAGTTGCCATTGATGATGAACCATTGGATTCAAGTATATCTGATACGACCCTTATTGTATAAGGAAATTCTTCTTTTGATGGAATTACATAGCTTAAAGCTCTCTCTGCAAGATAACCATGACCAATTTCCCTTCTGCCCGGAGCCCTAAGAGATTTTACTTCTCCGACACTAAAGGGCAAGAAATTGTAATGAAGCATAAATGACTTAAATATTTCGCCTTCAAGAAGTTCAACTTTTTGCTCATCCTCTGATGTGCCCAATGTAGTTGCTACAAGTGCTT
Organism: Thermodesulfovibrio hydrogeniphilus; assembly: GCF_054657355.1. Taxonomy (NCBI): domain Bacteria; kingdom Pseudomonadati; phylum Nitrospirota; class Thermodesulfovibrionia; order Thermodesulfovibrionales; family Thermodesulfovibrionaceae; genus Thermodesulfovibrio; species Thermodesulfovibrio hydrogeniphilus. Next base: position 659,281 of record NZ_BAAHYW010000001.1, on the reverse strand, counting down.
GTGTTTCTCCTCTTGTAAAAAGAGCTGAACCATGAACTCTTGGAAGTAAACCAACAATACAATTGATAGTTCTTATTTCATTAGGCTTTCTTCCATCAACACGAATTCCCTTTTCAATAATGAGCCTTCTGAATGTGTTTTTAAGAATTTTTTCAAATATTTTTTTGATTTCTGCTGAAATATCTGTGTCTGCTTTACCAGTAAGCTTTTCTCTATACTCTTCGGTATTTAATTTTTGCAGGCATTCATCCAACAGTTTATCAATTGCTTTCTGTCTATTGATTTTTCCTGAAGTAAGCAAAGCCTCTTCAATTCTGGATGTTCCATTGGATGAGTGAGAAATAATCTCTAAAACAGCCTTTTTAAGTTCTTCGTTTTCTTGAACTTCGGTTATTTCAAATTTGGCTATGCCTGCTTTTTGTTGAAGTTCTTTTTGAACCGCTATAAATTGCTTGATGTGTTGATGGGCAAATTTTAGCGCCTCTACAAGTGTGTCTTCAGAGCATTCAGAAGCTCCACCTTCAACCATTGTTACAGCTTCTTCAGTGCCTGCTACAACAAGATTAAGATTGCTTTTTTCAATCTCCTCGTTGTCAGGATTTAAAATAAATTCATCTCCAATTTTTCCAACCCTTACTGCTCCAACAGGACCATTAAACGGTATGTCTGAAATTGTCAATGCAGCAGATATTCCTATGATGCTTAAAATATCAGCAACATTTTCATCACCATAAGATAGAACAGATGCTATACCTTGTGTTTCAAAGTTGTATCCCTCAGGGAATAAAGGTCTTATTGGTCTGTCAATAAGCCTTGATACCAAAACTTCCCTATCAGTAGGTTTTCCTTCTCTTTTGAAAAAGCCACCAGGAATTTTTCCTGCAGAGTAAGCTCTTTCTTGATAATCAATTGTCAGTGGGACAAAGTCTAAGCCTTCTTTAGGATTTTTATCTGCTACAACTGTGCATAATACTACAGTATCTCCGTATTTAACTAAAACAGAACCATTTGTTTGTTTTGCAAATATTCCTGTTTGCAGTATGAGTTTTTTACCTTTAATCTCGGTTTCTATTTCCACTCCATTCCTCATTAAAATTTATTTTCTAAGACCAAGCCTTTCAATAAGATTTGCATATCTGTTTTTGTCAATCTTTTTAAGATAACTTAAAAGCTGTTTTCTCTGGGCTACTAATTTAATAAGCCCTCTTCTTGAATGATGATCCTTCTTGTGAATTTTAAAATGCTCTGTTAGATACTTAATTCTCTCTGTGATCAAGGCAATCTGAACCTCAGGAGAACCTGTATCTGTAGGATGCGTTTTAAAAGTTTCAATTATCTCTTTTTTTCTCTCAGTTGAAATTCCCATCTTATTCACCACCTTTCTTGCAAGGATTAACTTTTAAAAATAACATAAAATTGAGGTTTCAGTAAAGTTTTAATTTTTAGACTGATGGTAAAAGCTTTAAATCTCAAAAAAATTTTTTTAAAAATTATTGAAAAAAACACTTGACTTTATATGAAAAATTTGTTATTGTTTATTGCAGAAGCTATAATTATCAATCATAAAAGGAGGTATGAATTATGACAAAGGCAGATTTAGTAGGTAAGATTGCAAGCAAAGCAGGACTGACAAAAGCTGAGGCAGCAAAAGCATTGGATGCAACAATTGAGGCAATTAAGGAATCACTCAAAAAAGGTGAGAAAGTAACATTGGTTGGTTTTGGAAGCTTTTATATTTCCAAAAGGAAGGCAAGGAAGGGAAGAAATCCAAGAACAGGACAGGAGATTAAGATTCCTGCAACAAAGGTTCCAAAGTTTACAGCTGGCAAGACATTAAAGGAAGCTGTAAAATAACCTGACAAAATTTTCTAAAGAGGGAGCTTAGTCTCCCTCTTATTTTTTTTAATTCTGATAGGCATGTGGAAAGATTATACGATTTTATTTTGAATTTCGTATTCAAGGGTAAAGCACCGTCAAAGCAAGAAATAAAAAAGATAGTTTTAGAAATTTCAGATATTTTTACTTTTTCTGAGCAATACAGACCTCTTAATTATCTTAAAGATGAGGCTTTGATAAAGGGGTATCTTCTTTATTTTGTTCCTGTAAATTTGTCAAAAATATATAGCATTTTCAGAGAGCTTTACCGACACCCTGCATTATTGAATAAAAGGGAAATAAAGATTGTGGATATTGGATGTGGTCCATCGCCTGCGATTCTGCCACTTCTATCATTGATTGACCATATGGGATTAAAGCTTAAACATGTAAGATATGTAGGTGTTGAACAGGAAGGAAAAGCCATAGAAATAGCAGAAAAGTTAATTAATTTCTTTAAGCCCAGTAACTTTTCTATTAAATACGATTTTATAAAGTCTGACGCATCGGATTTAAAATCCTATCTGGAAATAAAAGAAATAAAGCCTGATTTAATGATTTTCTCAAACTCTTTAGGAGAGCTATTTGATAAAGCATCTATTGATAGGGAAACGTTCATCAATTTTATAAAACCCTTTACTTATAAAAATCCTGAGTTTACACTCATGATAATTGAGCCGGGAACAAAGAAATCATCTATGAGGCTTCATGAGCTAAGGGATGCTCTTATTAGTGAACTTGATTTCTATCCATATAGCCCCTGTCTTGATAACCTTCCTTGTTCTGCTTTTAAGGTAAGGAATTGGTGTTACGAGGAAAGAAGGTGGACTGCTCCTTCGTATTTGACCTTTTTAAGCTCAGTGGGACTTCAGGTGAATTATCTCAAATTTAGCTATGTTGTATTTAGAAAAGATGGAATTAATATAAAAGAGACTTTTGGCTTAGAGGGAGAAATAATAAAAAATACAAGTCATCTTCTTAATGAAAAAGGCAAGAGCAGACTATGGGCATGCTGGAAGGGTGATTTAGTAGATATTGAAAAATTAAAAAGAGACTTCTCAGAGGATGAGCAATGGCTCAAGATTAAAAAAGGTGCTTATTTTTTAATAGATAAATACTTAAAATTATCTGACAAAAAAGTAAGAATCCCAAAAGACTGCGAGATAAAGATTCTTTATAGTCCATAAAGCATCAAAAAGAAATTTGTGCCTTAGTTTATACTATCCCTAAACTGTGCGATTATCAAACGTTATTGCAAAAGTCGCCACGGCTTCGGCTTGCGACAGTCTATTTTCTTTTCGCTATTGCGAGAAGCTTCAGCGACAAAGCAATCTCCACTACGCCGTCATTTCGAGCAAAGCGAGGAATTCTCGCCTTTCTTTTTTGACAAGGAACGGGATTGCTTCGGCAGACCTTCGGTCTGCCTCGCAATGACCACCCTTCATCGTCATTGCGAGGGACGAAGTCCCGAAGCAATCTCGTCTTCTTACCTTTTTACCAACGAAGAGATTGCCACGCCTGCCTGTCGTGGCATATATTGCTTCGACACTTTCGTGTCCTCTCAATCACAGGGAAAAAGCACTTGCAATTAAATTTGAGAACCTTACATTTAGGTTTAAATTTTATGCCATAAAAATGCCTAATATATCAAAATGTTATTTGTCTTTAGGCTGTTGAATTTCCTTTGGAGACACAGAAATTTCATTAGGTTGAATAAATTCTCTCTCTCCAATCTGTATTTCCTCAAACTTTCTAAGAACTGGATAAACCCTGCTCTGCAAAGAACCTACTGTCTGGTTGTATGCAGTAACTGTTTTTTGTAAGTTTTTGCCGATTTCATTAAAATGTTCGGAAAAAACTTGTAATCTTTTATAGGCTTCTTTTGCATTTCTAATAATTTCCTGTGCGTCCTGAAAAGCCTTGTGTTGCATCCAACCAAAACTTACTACCTTTAGCAGTGCTATAAAGGTTATGGGAGAAGCTAATAAAACACCGCTTGTTAAAGCCTCATCAAGCAGATTAGGATTATACAAAAAGGCAGCTGATAATGCGTGTTCGTGGGGAATGAACATGACAACGAAATTAGCTGTTTTGTCAAAATTTTCCCAGTATTTTTTATCCTTTAATTGCTGAATTGTTTGCCTTACAGTTTTAGCATGCTCTTTTAATTTTTCCTCTCTTATTTTGTCATCTACAGCATGAATTGCATCCAGAAAATGTTGAAGTGGAACTTTTGAATCCACTATCATCAATCCACCATTGGGAAGATTCACAATTAAATCAGGTCGTTTATCGCCTGCGCCCATTTGTTCTTGAAAGTCTACATATGGAAGCATTCCTGTAATTTCAACAATGCGTCTTAGCTGAATTTCTCCCCATGTGCCCCGTAAAGTAGGTGATTTGCGAAACGCTTCTAAAAGATTGTTTGTTGCTGTCTTAAGTTCTTGATGACTTTGTGATAATAACTTAATATACTGTTCTAAAGAGCCGTAAGCTTGCTCCCTTTTGTTTTCAATTTCTTTCACTTGTTTTTCTAATTTTTCAAGCTCAATTTTGAAGGGCTGAAGAAGATTTTCTATTTCCTGCTTGGAAGCCTGCCAGTCTCCTTTGGCTGCTACAAAAAGGCTATCCAGTTGAGCCTTAGCTTTTTTGAGAAATTCTTCTGAATTCAGTTGTAAACTTTTTTCTAAAACCTGCGATGCTAAAGATTGAAATGTTTCTCTTAATTTGCTTTCTGCTTGATTAAGCCAATCTTGCTGCGTAGAAAGCCTTTCAACTTGCCGTATGAGATTTTCATTTTCTTGCCTTATTTTATCAACATCTTGAGCTTTTTCTTGTGCTATCCTTAGTTGTTCCTGAGTGAATGTTAGCTTTTCCTTAGTAATATTCAGCTTATTCCACAAAACAGTAAGCCCGATAGATGCTATAGCCAATCCTGCAATTAATCCTATACCAAATAAAGTAAAATCATGCATTGATTTTTACTCCGTAAAATTTTAAATCTCCTGCAATAAAGCAGGAACTATTTGAATTAAGTATAACAGTATTCTTAAACGAAATTGAACAACTCTGCCAGAAAAAATATAGAGGAGTGTCACAGCGAACCCCCTGTTGCGAGCGAAAGCGTGTCTATTCACCATATCATCAATGCGAGCCCCTTTTGCGAACGAAAGCGTGTCAATGGGGCGAAGCAGTCTCTAATTGGTGGATGGTGAACACCTCTCTGTCATTGCGAGGTATCCGTCAGGATGCCGAAGCAATCTTTTCAAGCATAAAGGGAGATCACTTCGGCTTGCTGTCGCAAGCCTCGTGATGACGAAATAGGGGTCATTGCGAGGGCATCGCCACGCCTTCGGCTCGCGACAGTCTCCGCATCCGAAGCAATCTCCACTACGCCGTCATTTCGAGCAAAGCGAGGAATTCTCGCCTTTCTTTTTCAACAAGGAACGAGATTGCTTCCTCCTCGCTTCGCTCGGAGTCGAAATGACAGGCAAAGGGCTCAAGGAAAAAGACGGGATTGCTTCGGCAGACATTCGGTCTGCCTCGCAATGACCACCCCTCATCGTCATTGCGAGGGATGAAGTCCCGAAGCAATCTCGTCTTCTTACTTTTTTCCCAACGAAGAGATTGCCACGCCTGCCTGTCGGCAGGCTCGCAATGACGGAGAAAAATAGACGGCAGGCTCGCAATGACCAAAAAATAAAGAGATGCTCACAATGACAGCAAAAAATTCTCAATTTTCAGATGGTTATACCAAATTATTGGATTTCTATTGCTTTTTTTGGGATTTGACAATCAGATTGACAAACATATAAAAAATTTTTTATATTTCAACATGGAAAATTTGGTGAATATCTTTAAGGCATTATCAGATGAGACAAGGTTAAAAATTATTAAGCTTCTTGAAAAAGGAGAGCTTTGCGTTTGTGAGATAGTGAATGCCCTAAATATGGTTCAGCCTAAGGTTTCTTTTCATCTTGGAGTTTTAAAGGATGCTGGGCTCGTAAAAATAAGAAAAAAGGGAAAATGGGTTCTTTACAGCCTTGAAAGCGCTGATTTATTCCGCCGTTTTTTAATCTTGTCAGTTATTGAGAAGATTTCAGACGAAGACATAAAAGAAGAACTTAAAAGACTTGAGGAATTTAAAAAAACAGAAGACCCTCGTTATAAGAGTGGTGATTAGTGGATGGTGATTGGTGGTTGGTGGATGGTGGTTAGTGAATGGTGGATAGAGAAATAAGAGAAGGGAGAGGAAGATGAGTGAGAGAAAAAAATTATTTTTTATAGTTTTGCTTTTTTTTATTTTCTATTTTTTGCCAATAGAAAACTCAAGATTTACGAATGCAATTTTTGAATCACTTGCTCTGGCAAAGTGGTATGCAAGAGAGCATGTTCTTCTGTGTCTTATTCCAGCTTTTTTCATTGCTGGAGCAATTGCTGTTTTTGTAAATAAGGCTGCTGTTATGAAGTATTTTGGTGCAAGGGCAAATAAGATTCTCTCATACGGAGTTGCATCTGTTTCAGGTTCAATCCTTGCAGTATGTTCATGCACAATTCTTCCTCTTTTTATGAGCATTTATCAAAGAGGAGCAGGTCTTGGTCCGGCAATTGCATTTCTTTATTCAGGTCCTGCAATAAATGTGCTTGCCATTATTCTTACAGCAAGAGTTCTTGGATGGGATATTGGAGTGGCAAGGGCAGTAGGAGCAGTTGCTTTTAGCATAATTATCGGACTTCTTATGCATCTGATATTTATAAAAGAAGAAAAACAAAGGCAAGCAGATGAGGATTTTGATATTTCAGGTATACAGGCAAAGCCTGTTCATCAAACGGTTCTTCATGTTTTTTTCATGATAGGATTTCTTGTTTTTGCAAACTGGGGAAAGCCTGCGGAGGGTGCAGTTGCTTTCTGGTGGTTTATCTATAATATAAAATGGTTTTTAGCTTTGTTGTTTCTGACCTTGACTTTGATTTCAAGTCTTAAATGGTTTAGTAAAGATGAGCTAAATCAATGGGTTTATCAAACATGGTATTATGCTTATCTTATCATTCCTCTTCTTTTCATAGGTGTTCTTGTTGCAGGTTTCTGCTTTGGAAGAGTAGGGCATGAAGGCATAATACCTTCTGAGTGGGTTTATGCTTTGGTTGGAGGGAATTCTCTTCAGGCAAACTTTATTGCAAGCATTGTAGGAGCTTTTATGTATTTTGCAACCCTTACAGAAGTGCCAATAATTCAGGGGCTTTTAGGTGCTGGAATGGGTAAAGGTCCAGCCCTTGCACTTTTGCTTGCAGGACCAGCATTAAGTCTTCCAAGCATGATGGTTATTGCAAGAACAATTGGATTGAAAAAAACATTTGTCTATGTATGTCTTGTTGTAATAATGGCAACTGTCTCAGGATTGCTCTTCGGAAGCCTCTTTGATTAATATTGCATAAATCAAATATTCAATATTTCCCTTTTGCCCTTTTATCGGTGACTCTATTACTCCTATAACTTTAAGCCCTATACTTTCAAAAAATTTCTTCATATCTTCAACAACCCGAGTCCTTTTCTCAGGTGACTTTATTACTCCTCCGTGTTCAACTTCATCTTTGCCAACTTCAAACTGTGGCTTTATAAGAGCAATTATTTCACCATTTTCTTTTAAAAACTCTAAAACCTTTGGAATAACGAGCTTCAGAGATATAAATGAAACATCAACTGTTGCTATATCAACAGCTTCAGGCACTTTTTCCTTTGGCATGTATCTTATGTTTGTCTTCTCTATTGGAATAACTCTTGGATCTGTCCTCAACTTCCATGCAAGCTGACCATATCCAACATCAACTGCATAAACCTTCTTTGCTCCATGCTGAAGAAGACAGTCTGTAAATCCTCCTGTGCTTGCACCAACATCAAGACATACTTTTTCTTTTACATCTACATTAAACTCTTCAATTGCTGCCTCAAGCTTTAGTCCTCCTCTGCTTACATAGGGAAGTATCTCTCCGCAAAGGTTTATCTCAGAGTTTTCATCAACAAGGGTGCCTGGTTTTTCAATTTTATTTCCATTTACAATGATTTTGCCTTCAAGAATCAAGGCTCGGGCCTTTTCTCTGCTTTCAGTAATTCCTCGTTGATAAATAAGCTGGTCAAGCCGAATTTTCATTTAAGATGTTCGTTTGATTATATATTTTGCAATTTCTCTTAAAGGTTCTGCTTTTTGGTCAAAATCTTTTAATTGCTCAAGGGCTATGTCAATTAATTCCTTTGCCTTTTGCTTTGATTTTTCTATTCCAAAGACTCTTGGATATGTCATCTTCTCTTTTTTTAAGTCAGAGCCTTTAGGTTTTCCAAGCTCCTCAGTTGTGCCTTCAATGTCAAGCACATCGTCAACAATTTGAAAGGCAAGACCAATTGAATTTCCATAGGTTTCAAGTTTTTTAACTTTATCTTCATCTGCCTCAGCAAGAATTGCCCCGGCTTTAACAGATGCTTTAATTAAGGCTGCGGTTTTGTTCAAATGAATAAATTCAACTATATCTTTGTCAGGCTCTTTGCCCTCTGCAATCAAGTCATAAGCCTGTCCTGCAACCATTCCTCTTAAGCCTGCTGCATTGGAGAGTTCAAAAATTACCTTTAACAATGCTTCTTTGCTTACTTTGGCAAATTTTGTATTTGAAAGTATTGTGAATGCCTCAGTTAAAAGTCCATCTCCTGCCAAGATTGCCATTCCTTCTCCAAATACCTTATGATTTGTGGGTTTTCCTCTTCTTAGGTCATCATTGTCCATTGCTGGCAGGTCATCATGAATGAGTGAGTATGTATGAATAAACTCAATAGCGGTTGCATAGGCTGTTATGTCTTCTAAGCCTTCACATGCTTCGTAGGAGGCAATGCAAAGAATAGGACGAATTCTTTTTCCACCTGCAGTTAAAGAGTACATTACTGAGTTATGAAGAATTTCAGGCACCACAGGAGGATTAAAATATGTAGCTATGAAGCTGTCAACCTTTGCCTTTTTCTCTTTTATATATTCCTTTAAATCAAACACCATCCCCCAATCACCAACCACCAGCCACGAGTCACGAGTCACTAACCACCATCATTCCCATTCAATTGTTCCTGGTGGTTTTGAGGTTATGTCATAAACAACCCTGTTAACTCCTTTGACTTCGTTGATTATCCTATTTGAAAGTCTTTCAAGTAATTCGTATGGAAGTCTAACCCAGTCAGCTGTCATTCCATCAACACTATGAACTGCCCTTATGGCAATAACATAATCATAAGTTCTTTCATCGCCCATAACTCCAACTGTTCTAACAGGCAAAATAACAGCAAAGGACTGCCAGACTTTTTTATACCATCCAGAATTTTTAATTTCTTCAAGAACAATTTTATCAGCCTGCCTTAGTATTTCAAGTTTTTCTTTTGTTACCTCTCCAATGCATCTTATCGCAAGACCCGGTCCAGGGAAAGGATGTCTATAAAGAATTTCATCGGGTATTCCAAGCTCCTTTCCTAAAGCCCTCACTTCATCTTTAAACAATTCCCTAAGAGGTTCAATAAGCTTAAGCTTCATTCTCTTTAAAAGTCCACCAACATTGTGATGACTCTTAATTGTTGCTGAAGGTCCTTTAAAAGATACGCTTTCAATTACATCAGGATAAAGTGTACCTTGAGCAAGGAATTTTACGCCTTCAATCTTTTTTGCCTCTTCTTCAAATATCTTTATAAACTCTCCGCCGATTATCTTTCTCTTTTTTTCAGGGTCTTTGACTCCTTTGAGTTTATGAAGAAATCTATCAGTGGCATCAACAACTTTCAAATTTATATGAAAATTTTCTCTCAGCATTTTTTCAACCTTTTCCCTCTCTCCAGCTCTGAGAACTCCGTTGTCAACAAAAATACATGTAAGATTATCTCCAATTGCCTTATGAACAAGAACTGCCGTAACAGTAGAATCAACTCCTCCGCTTAGCGCACATACTACTTTAGAGTCTCCAACTTTTTTTCTTATCTCTTCTATTTGCTGCTCTGCAAAGGAGTGCATGTTCCATGTAGGCTTGCAACCACAGATTTTTATGACAAAGTTTTTCAAAATCTTTTTGCCTTCCTCAGTATGGGCAACTTCTGGATGGAATTGGAGGGCATAAATTTTTTTATCCCTATTAGCCAGTGCTGCATAAGGAGAGTTCTCAGTATGAGCAAGTCTTATAAAGCCTTCAGGCATGGCATCAATTTTATCTGCATGGCTCATCCAAACAACTGTTTCTACAGATACACCTTCAAAAAGGTCCTCAAAGTCATCAATTTTTAGGATTGCTTTTCCGTATTCCCTTTTTTCAGCCTTTGAAACCTTGCCTCCAAGAAGATATGTTATAAGCTGCATGCCATAGCATATTCCAAGAATAGGAATACCAAGAGCAAAAATTTCTTTGTCAATCTTTGGTGAGCCCTCTTCAAAAACACTCGCAGGACCACCTGAAAGAATAATGCCCTTAGGTTTTCTTTTTTTTATCTCAGAAAAAGGAGCAGTGCATGGAACTATTTCAGAGTAAACCTTAAGCTCCCTTACTCTTCTTGCAATAAGCTGGGTGTATTGTGAACCAAAATCTATTACTAAAATTTCATCCATTATTTACTCCTCCTAAAAATACTAAAACCTTTTGAAAAATAAACACTTTTTACTGTTATTGCGAGTTAAGCGTGGCATCAAAAAAGATGAGATTGCTTCGGATGATAGCGCACCCTTGCAATGACGAAGAAAGAGAATACATCGCGATGTCAAAAAGGATGTCATTGCGAGCCTGCCGTCAGGCAGGCGTGGCAATCTCTGACATTGCTTCGCCACATCTATTTGCTCGCAGTGACTTTTGTCTATTTCTATCCTTAGGTCCTTCAGCATTAACGATTAATCCTCTATCCAGTAGTTTGGTGCTTCCCTTGTGATTGTAACATCGTGAACATGGCTTTCTCTTAGCCCTGCATTTGTGATTCTGATAAATCTTGCCTTTTGACGAAGCTCTTCAAGATTTCTGCATCCACAGTAGCCCATTCCAGATTTAAGTCCTCCAACTAACTGATGAACACTTTTGGCAAGTGGACCTCTGTATGGCACTCTTCCTTCAATGCCTTCTGGAACGAGTTTATCTGAGGAAACTCCCTCTTGTTTATATCTGTCACGGGAGCCTTCCTGCATTGCTCCGAGCGAACCCATGCCTCTGTATGTTTTGTAAGTTCTGCCCTGATAAAGAATTATTTCTCCGGGTGCCTCGTCCGTGCCAGCAAAAAGACTTCCAATCATAACACAGTGAGCACCAGCGGCAAGGGCTTTAGTTATATCGCCTGAATACTTAATTCCTCCATCAGCGATTAGGGGAATATTGTATTTTGATGTGACAGAGTAACACTCCATTATTGCGGTCAGTTGTGGAACTCCTGCTCCTGCAACAATTCTTGTTGTACAGATTGAGCCAGGTCCTATTCCGATTTTTACAGCATCTGCACCTGCCTCAATCAGTTCCTCTGCAGCCTCTTTGGTAGCAATGTTGCCAACAACTACATCAACATCAAATCTTCTTTTTAGTTCTTTGAGAGTTTCAATAACACTCTTGCTATGTCCGTGTGCTGTATCTATTACTATGGCATCAACACCAGCTTTAACGAGAAGTTCTGCTCTATAAATAGATGCCTCACCAACTCCAACAGCAGCAGCAACTCTAAGTCTGCCAAGACTGTCTTTGCATGCATTGGGATATTTTTTTCTCTTTTCTATGTCTTTTATTGTGATTAAACCTTTGAGATTAAAATCATCGTCAACAATTGGTAGTTTCTCAATTTTGTATTTATGTAAAATCTCCTGAGCCTCTTCAAGACTTATTCCTTCCTTTGCAGTGATAAGTCTTTCTTTGGTCATAACCTCTTCAACTTTTTTTGTAAAATCTCTTTCAAATTTTAAATCTCTGTTTGTTATAATCCCAACAAGTTTTCCATTTACAGTAACCGGAACACCAGAAATTCTGTATCTTTCCATTAGAGCTAATGCTTCTGAAATTGGTGCATCAGGAGAAATCGTAATTGGGTCAATAATCATACCACTTTCAGATTTTTTTACTTTATCCACCTCAAGTGCCTGCTTCTCCGGTGGCATATTTCTGTGAATAACACCAATACCGCCTTCTCTTGAAATCGCAATAGCAAGATTTGCCTCTGTGACTGTGTCCATTGCTGCAGATACAAGGGGAATATTTAACTTTATGTTTGGGGTAAAGTATGTTGAAACATCTACCTCTGACGGAACAACATCTGATTTTGAAGGTACAAGCAAAACATCATCAAAGGTTAATCCCAATGGAATTTCACTTTCTCTCATGGCTACTCCTTTATGCTATAATTATTTTAGTTGCGCCTGTAGCTCAGGGGACAGAGCATGGGGCTCCGGACCCCAAGGTCGGAGGTTCAAATCCTCTCAGGCGCGTTATACATTTGTCAATAAATGTCCTAACTTCTCCTTCTTAGTTTTCAAATAGCATTGATTTTTATCATTCGGCTTAATTTCAATTGGAACTCTTTCTATGACCTTCAATCCATATCCCTCAAGACCAACAATTTTGCGAGGATTATTGGTCATTAATTTCATTTTTCTTATGCCAAGGTCAACCAAGATTTGAGCACCAATTCCATAGTCCCTTAAGTCTGGTTTAAAGCCAAGTTTTATGTTAGCTTCAACTGTATCATATCCCTTTTCCTGTAGTTCGTATGCCTTAAGTTTATTAAGCAATCCTATGCCTCTACCTTCCTGTCGCATATAAAGAAGAACACCTTTACCTGCCTCTTCTATCATTTCAAGTGCTCTGTGAAGCTGTGAGCCACAGTCACATCTCTTGGAGAGAAATACATCTCCTGTAAGACATTCAGAATGGACTCTTACAAGCACCTCATCGTTTGGCTTTATTTCGCCCTTGACAAGGGCAAGATGAACTTTATCATCAATAAGCGTTGTATATGCTATTGCTTTGAATTCACCATAGTCAGTTGGTAGTTGTACTGTAGCAACTCTTCTTACAAGTGTTTCATTTCGCATTCGGTATCTTATTAAATCCTTTATGGTTGTAATTTTTAATCCCTGATTTTTGGCAAATTCCATTAGTTGGGGCACTCTTGCCATTGTTCCGTCTTCGTTCATTATTTCACATATAACACCCGCTGGATAAAGTCCTGCAATACGAGCAAGGTCAACTGCTGCCTCTGTATGACCAGCTCTTTTGAGAACTCCTCCTCTTTGGGACCTGAGAGGAAATACATGTCCGGGTTTAACAAGGTCCTCTGGCTTGGTTTTTGGGTCTATTGCTGTAAGAATTGTTAGAGCTCTGTCATAGGCTGATATTCCTGTAGTAACTCCTCGCCTTGCTTCTATTGAAACAGTAAATGCTGTTTGATGGGGTGATTCATTGATATCTACCATCATGGGTAGTTTAAGCTCTTCAACTCGCTCAGGAGTAAGTGCAAGACAAATAAGTCCTCTTGCATGTTTAGCCATAAAATTTATTGCCTCTGGAGTTACTTTTTCAGCTGCTATAAACAAATCTCCTTCATTTTCTCTATCCTCATCATCAACAATAATAATCATTTTGCCTTCGCGGACATCATCAAGAACTTCTTCTATTGTATTAAATTTATACTCCTGCTTTTTGCTACCCATTTTATCCTCCTGTTATTTTCCCTAAAAATTTAATTAGGCTGAATAGTATAATATATCAAAACCATTGAATATTTTTCCAAAATTTAAATAGTTCCTAAGTTGAGCCATTTTTTATAAAACCTTTTTTAATCTGAGATTGCGAATATGCTTAAATAATTTTTTTGAGATTGCTTCGGGTGCTAACGCACCCTCGCAATGACGAGGAAGGTAGGAGCCTGTCGCGAGCTGAAGGCGTGGCGACCTATCGCAATGACGGTGTGGTAGAGATTGCTTCGGGTGCTGTTGCACTCTTGCAATTACGAAAATGGATCATCATCGCCTCACCATTTATTTTTTCTCGTCATTGCGAGCCTCACTGATTATTTTTTTTGTCATTGCGAGCGAAGCGAAGCAATCTCGTCCCTTGTTGAAAGAAAAAGGCAAGACTTCCTCGCTTTGCTCCACATGACGGATGGTGGAGATTGGTTCGGGACTAAGGTCCCTCTCAATGACAGAAAGAGGGACGAGATTGCTACGTATGCTAAGCCTGTCACGAGCCGAAGCTCAGCTCCAAATTTTAAAATCAATGGGTTACAATTTTTAGATTAGCCTACAAAGTTCTCTCGCACTTTCGTAAGTTCTGAATACCTTTTCCTCAACTCCTAATATTCTCAATACCTTCTTCTGTTCCTCATTAAGTTTGCTCATAATCTTTATTTTCACTCTCTCTATCTCAAACCCTGCTATCCCTATCTCATAAAATTTTTCAAAACATATCTTGAGACTGTTGCCCTCGCAGAAGTTAAAATAAAATTGTGTATGGTGAAAACAATGTAATTGATGTTCTATCAAAAATATGCATAAGATGATTATGAAAAAAATAGACCCAGCAGTAATTATTTCAATACTGAGAAAAGAGGTTTTTGAGGAATTTGAAAAATCAATTTTGAGATACTTGAATAATAGAATTGATTGTCCGCACAAATATACTTGAGGAGGCTATTTTAACGATGAAAATTCTTCAAATTCCAAACATTTTTAACCAGAATGGTGAATTTATTATTGGCTCTGAACTTACTGACTCCCATGCTTGTTATATGATTTATGGAGTTCTTAAGCCCAGAGAAAAGGAAAGAATAATAAAACCGGGAAAAGGTCATGAAGAAATCGTCTTAATACTTAAAGGAAAAGTTAAGGTTACAGGTGTTTGGGAAGGAATTTTGAAAGAAGGAGAGGCATTTCATATAGTTGAGGAGGAGAGCTGTTATTTTGAAAACATTGCAGAGACTGAAACAGTCTACATAATTGCTGGTGGACATTCAGAGAAAGGACATTCCCATTGAGATGAAAACAGTTTTAATCACAGGCGCAACAGGTTTTGTTGGAAGAAGACTTCTATACAGCCTTCTTGATGAAAAAATAAAAATAAGGCTTCTGGTAAGAAATAAAAACAAGTTAGAGCCTAAAATAGCCCAAAAATGCGAAATATTTGAGGGAGATACATTCAACACCGCTGTTTTAGAAAATTCTCTCCAAAATGTTGATGTTGCGGTTTATCTTATTCATATGATGGGAAAAGATAAGGATTACGAAGAAAAAGAAAGGCAGAGTGCTGAGAATTTCAGGAAATGTTGTGAAAAGGCTTCAGTGAAGCAGATTGTTTACTTGGGAGGTCTTGGAGAGCTTAAAGATGCAAGTCCTCATCTTAGGAGCCGTTACATTACAGGTGAAATCTTAAGTGCAAATTCTGAAAAGGTAAAAACTGCATGGTTTAGGGCTGGAGTGATAATAGGTTCAGGTAGTGCAAGCTTTGAGATAATTAGGAATCTTGTTGAAAAACTTCCAGTTATGATTACTCCAAGATGGGTTAAAACTCCAACCTGTCCGATTTACATTGATGATGTAATTAAATACCTCAAGTCTGCAATTTTAAGTGATAATCCAATTCATGACAAAATTGATATTGGCATGGAAGCAATGACTTTTAAGGAGATGCTTTTGGAGACAGCATCTGTTTTGGGGCTAAAGAGACTAATAATTGATGTTCCTGTGTTATCACCCAAACTTTCGTCTTATTGGCTTGTGCTTTTTACTCCAGTTAATTTTGATTTGGCAAGGGAACTTGTATTAGGTCTTAAATCTAAAACAGTAAAAACCAATGATAATGCAAAAAAGTACTTTCCAGATATAAAAGTTGTAAGTTTTAAAGAAGCCATCAAAAGGGCAATTGAAGAAATAGAGAAAAATCAGGTAATAAGCAGATGGTGTGACAGCTCAAAAGGCATAGTTTGCGATGTTCCACATGTTCCAGAAATATCAAAGGCAGTTTATAAAGATGCCTATATAAAGAAAATTCCCAAAGAAAAGGCAAATGAAATCTTTGAGATTTGCAAAAACTTAGGTGGACAAAAAGGCTGGTATGCCCTTAATTTTTTATGGGCAATAAGGGGTCTGATTGACAAACTTGTTGGAGGATATGGAATTAACAGAGGCAGGCGACCTGCTCGTGAATTGAGAGTCGGTGATGTAATTGATTTCTGGAAAGTTATAGATATTGTTGAAGGTAAAAGACTTCTTCTTGAGGCTCAGATGAAGCTACCTGGCAAAGCATGGCTTGAATTTTCAATAGATGAAGACATTTTTATGCAAACCGCCTATTTTTATCCAAAGGGCTTATGGGGAAGAGTTTATTGGAACATTCTTTTACCATTTCATAAGATAATTTTTAAAATGATGATTGAAAAGATAGTTAGTCAAGTTAAATAAATAAATCTATAATTGGTGTTTTAGTTTAAGCTTTTCCTTGACTTTTATAATATTCGTAATTGTCGCATTAACAGGTGCTGAAATTCCAGCCTCTTTTGCAAGTCTTACAATTGCGCCATTTAGGGCATCTATTTCCGTTTTCTTTCCCCCTTGAATATCATAATACATTGAAGGAAAATGTTTTGCAGTAGGAGGAACAAGATTTTTATAAAAATGTTCAATATATTGCTCAGCATCCTTCCAATTGAGTTTTATTTTGTGGACAGCTGCAACTTCAAAGATTTCCTTAATAATTTGGTTCATTATCGCTTTAGTTTCTTCATTTTCTGCTAAAGTTCCGTAACTGCATTCAAGAATTGCTCCAAGAGGGTTTAAAGCAGAGTTATAGAGTATTTTATCCCATAAAATTGCATATACATCCTGAGATACTCTTGTAGGAATTCCAGATTTATTAAAAATTTTAGCAATTTCATTTAATTTTTCATTTGAAATCAATTGCTCAGGTTGACCAATAACAACATCATCCGCAAAAACTGTAACTTCAGCAAATCCAGGCTCTAAAACTTTAGCTCCGAATATTACTCTTGAAAGAATAACTCTTTCTTTCCCTATTATTGAGCTGGCTATTTCGTAATTTCCATATCCATTCTGTGCAAGAAGAACAAGAGTTTTTTCTCCAAGCAAAGGTCTAATTTGATTTATTGCTTTTTCAGTATCATATGCCTTTACTGCAATGATTATAAAGTCTAAATCTTTAAGTTGAATGTCATCAATATGAGTAAAGAGTCCATCTAATAGAGCTTCTTTATTCCCAAAAAGACCAGTTATTCTCAAAGGTTTATTTTTAAGTTTTTCAATGTATTTCTCTTTTGTCAATCCAAAGACAGTCTGTCCTGTTGTTTTAAGGCATGTTGCAAAAACTATTCCTAAAGCTCCAAGTCCGCAAACTAATATTTTCATAGAAAACTCCTGTTGTCCTTTTGTCCTCCAGAAGGATTGACTGGTCCAGTGGGTTGAGGCGACTGACTCGCATCTTGTTCTGGTTGTTTTGAAGGATTAAAGTCTGTTGCAGGCTCTCCTGCAAGTGCTTCTTTCATAAACTGAGCCCAAATAGGAGCAGAGACTCTTCCGCCTGCCTCTCCCCTCCCAAGACTTTTCCTCATATCATCATAACCAACCCATACTCCTGCTACAAGTTGTGGGGTATAGCCAACAAACCATGCATCCCTAAATTCATTGCTTGTCCCGGTTTTTCCTGCAGCAGGTCTTCCAATATTTGCCCTTGCTCCTGTTCCATATGAAATTACATCTTTTAACATATCAGTAATCGTATAAGCAACCTCAGGGGATATTGCGTCTTCCAACTGCGGGTCATTTTGTAGCAAAACTTTGCCAGAGGCATCAGTAACATATTTGATTGCAATAGGTTTGACTCTTTTACCTCCATTTGCAAATACTGCAAAGGCTGTTGTCAATTCCATTGGAGACAGACTCATGCTTCCGAGAGCAATTGTGAGATCAGCTGGCATATCAGATTTAATTCCTGCTCTCTTTGCTAAATCCATTATTGAGTTAATACCAATTGTTTCTGCAAGCCTAACTGTTGGGACATTTCTTGAAAATGCAAGTGCTCTTCTTAATGTGATTTCTCCCCAGAATTCTCCGTCATAATTAGACGGTGACCACTCTTTCAATCCAGTTGAGTAACTGATAGGCTCATCAAGAATAGTGTCTTCTGGATTAAATCCCTTTTCAATAGCTGCTGCATAAACAAAAGGTTTAAACGAGCTTCCCGGCTGCCTTTTTGCATAGACTGCTCTATTGAACTCTCCCCTCTGAAAGCTGTATCCACCAACCATTGCTCTTATGTATCCTGTCTGAGGGTCTATAGCAAACAAAGCTCCTTCAATTTCTGGTTCTTGCTCAAGGGAGAATAGAATCTCTTTTCCAACTGATTTGAATTTAACCATAATGACATCACCGGGTTTTAGCACATCTGTCAGTTTGAAGTTTTTCAAAATTTTTACATTACCCGATGAATCAATTACTCTACTTGCCCATTGGGCATCTTGAAGATTTAATTTCCCTTTCACACCTCTTGCCTTAATAACTGCTTGATTGGGAGAGACAGAAAGAACCACTCCCCTTGCAATATCTCCTTGAGAAGGCAGAAATGATAACTTTTCCTCACCTTCTTCGTCTTTTATTGACACTTTTCCAATAGGACCTCTCCAACCCATTCTCTTATCAACATCCCTTAAGCCTTCTTGTAGTGCCTTTTGGGCAGATATCTGGGCTTTAGAATCAAGGGTTGTATAGACTTTTAAATTGCCTTTGTAGATTTTTTCAACATCAAAGCTTTCTTCAAGCTGCTTTCTTACATATTCAAGGAAATAATTGTAGTTTTCGGTGGAGATTCTTAATGAACTTAAATGAATGGACTCAGCTAATGCTCTTTTTTTCTCCTGAGGCGTTATAAATTCCTCCTTTTCCATTCTATCAAGAACAGTTTCCTGTCTTTGCTTTGCTTTAACAAGATCATTATACGGAGAATAAGTATTTGGAGCTCTGATTAGTCCAGCAAGCAAAGCAGCTTCAGGAAGAGTAATTCTGCTTACGGGTTTTCCAAAATATATTCTTGATGCCATCTCAACTCCATATGCTCCGTGTCCAAAGTAAACATTGTTAAGATACAACTCCAGTATTTTTTCCTTTGAAAGCTCTTTTTCTATTTTCATGGCAAGATAGGCTTCTTTAACCTTTCTTGTTAGTGTTTTTTCTGGAGTAAGAAACATAATTTTTGCAAGCTGTTGAGTTATTGTGCTTCCGCCTTCTTTAAGTTGCATGTGCAAAATATCTGTAATTAAAGCTCTTCCAATGCCAATATAATCAATTCCTCTATGCTTCCAAAAGCGAGAGTCCTCAACAGCAACAACAGCATCTATGAGATGTTTGGGTATTTGCTTTAAAGGAATATAGATACCTTTTTGAATTTTAAACTCACCGATTAATGTCCCGTCATCGGCATAAACCTTTGTTCCCTCAGGAATTTTTATTTTTCCAAAATCTTTTATTGAAGGCACATCCCTAAAAATTGCAAAACCTGCACCAGCAACAAAAGCTATAATAAGTATGACAATCAGCAGAATTAATTTAATCTTCATAAGTTTTATTATAGCATGATTTACATAATTGTCCTCAGAAATGGGTTGATTTAAATTTTATTGGAAACGCTTTTTCTCTTCATTACGAGAGAGCGCAACACATTGGCTCAAGAGAGGCTCTCCTCCAAGTTATTGCAAGCCTCGCCGATTTTTTCCCTCATAGCGAGCATCCGGAGGATGAGACGCAATCTATTCACTCAATCTATGGAGAAAAACGAGATTGCTTCGCTTCGCTCGCAATGTTCCGTGTTAATTTGTCAAGTATTTTTTTCCATTCATTGCAATTTCTTCATTGTATGGTATCCCACTTTTTAAAACTCCATATACCTGCCTTATTAGTTTATGGGCTACTGCTATCAATGCCTGCATCTTGCTCTTGCCCCTTTGTATCATCCTCTCATACAATGCTTTGCATGCCTTATTATATCTCATCGCTGACATCGCTGCCATATACAATATCTTCCTTATATATGCACTCCCCTTCTTCTGTATCCTCCCCTTTTTCTTTACACTCTTGCCCGATTCATATACTCTCGGGCTTATCCCTATATAACTGCCTACTGCCTTTACTCTGTCAAAATTTTCAAAACATCCAAACATTGATACTGCTATGCATGCTGTCCTCTTGCCAACTCCAGGCACACTCTCCGCTAACTTTATCTGTTTCTCATAACTGGCCTACCGCCAATTCTTCCAATTCCTTCTCCATCTTCTGTATTGTTTCCTCTGCATTTTTTATGAGCTCGTTAAAATTTTCTATTACTGTATCTACCATTATCGGTTCATATCTTAATGCTTCTCTTTGATTCTTTAAACAATTAAGATGTTTCTGAATCTTCGCAAGGCAAGTTAATAGTATCTTAATCTTCCGCTGGGGTTCAGCCATTGGCTTAAATAATCTTATCTCTTCGCAAATCTCCACACTCTCAGCTATCACTGCAGAGTCTATTTTGTCTGTCTTCGCTCTATTAAACTTTGCATCCGCAAGTTTCTTTGTCTGCAGCGGATTCAAAATTGCTACCTTATACCCTTGCTCATATAAGTCATGGGCTAATTTTAAATGATAAACCCCTGTATGTTCCATAACAACCAGTATATCCTCTTTACAGCAGTCAGGTAGCTCCTTTTTCAAAGCCTTATGCAACTGCTCTGCATGATTCTTTAGATTGAAAGAAGCTCTTTTACCTTTACCTCTTTCCCTAATTGTTACTGCTATGGTATCCTTTGCCACATCTACTCCAACTATGAACTTCTCTTTTGTCATTTCTCTTCCTCCATTTGATTTTTTTGTTTTTCTTCCCTTATCCTATCATCGTGGGAACTCATTCAGGCTGTCTGAGCCTAATGTTCCGTTCAGGCTTAAGGGAAGGGAGAAGGTGGTGGACAACATTGCGAACGGTCTTTAAGACCTATGACAAATCGTCCTTGCCCACCTTCTTTCTTCCTGTTATTTTAACTTATCCCTGTTTAGTGTCCATATATTTATCATACGATGACGAAGGAAGGGGTCATTGCGAGCCTGCCAACAGGCAGGTGTGGCAATCAGAGATTGCTTCGCTTCGCTCGCAATGACGGAGAAGGAGAATCCTTGCAATGACAGGCAAAAGGCTCGCTCTTCTGATGATGAAAAAAATTAACTATATGGCTCGCTATAAGAAGCGGGAGAATTCATTGTAATGGTAAATTAGAGGAATTTCCATGCAATGACAACCTAACAAATGTTTTCCTATAAAAAATCACTAAATTTAAGTTATAATAATTATAAAAGCACTCAATGGAGGTGTAGTATGAAGAAGTACAAATGCAGTGTATGTGGATATGTTTATGATCCAGCCAATGGAGACCCAGACAATGGAGTAGCTCCTGGAACACCGTTTGAAAATTTACCAGACTCATGGTCATGTCCTGTATGTGGTGCTACAAAGGATATGTTTGAACCAGCTGAATAGCAAATCGGAGGCTTTTTATGAAATCAGTAGAGCTTGCTTTAAAAATGGAAACGGATGCGATAAAATTTTACACCGAAGCCGCCGAGAAAGTTTCTCATCCAGCGGGAAAACAGATGTTTCTTACTATCGCAGAGGACGAAAAAAATCATATTAAGATGATTGAAGAAGTTTTGAAAGGGCTTGAACTGACCGTAAGAGAAGCTCAGCCTATTAAGACCATAAAAACAATTTTTGAAACAATGAAAGACAAGATGATGGAAAGAATATCCGCATCTGAAGATGATTTGGAAGCCTTTAAAATCGCTATGGAAATGGAAAAGCAGGGAATGGAATTCTATAAAAATGTCGTAAATGAAGTGCAGACTGAAAAGGAAAAAAGGCTTTTTGAAAGGTTAATAATTGAAGAGGAACAGCATTACAAAATATTCTCAGAGACCTATAATTTTCTAAAGGATACTGGCAACTGGTTCATGTGGAAAGAGTTTTCAATTGTTGAGGGATAAAACGGAGGGCTTAGCCCTCCTTTTTTTATTTAATTCCAAGCACATCTCCCATATCATAAAGACCTGCTGGTTTACCATAAAGCCAAATGGCTGCCTTGATTGCACCCCTTGCAAATGTATCCCTGCTTGATGCTTTATGAGTTATTTCAATTCTTTCTCCCAATCCACCGAATATAACTGTATGTTCTCCAACAATATCCCCAGCTCTCACAGTCTGAATTCCTATTTCCTTTTTAGTTCTCTCTCCAACAATTCCTTGCCTTGCATACACAGCAACTTCATCAAAATTTCTACCCAATGCCTCTGCTATAACCTTGCCCATTTTTATTGCTGTTCCGCTTGGTGCATCCTTTTTCATTCTGTGATGGGCTTCAACTATCTCAATGTCATAATCATCTCCCAATATCCTTGCAACATCCTTTAAAACTTTAAACAAAAGATTAACGCCAATACTCATGTTTGGAGAAAGAACAATAGGAATTTTCTCAGCTGCTTTACTTATTTGTGAAAGTTGTTCATTGTTAAAACCAGTAGTTCCTATTACCATCGCTTTTTTATTTTTCTTCACAATTTCCAAGTGAGAGAGTGTTGCTTCAGGATTTGTGAAATGAATAACAATGTCAGTATCATCAATTACTTTTTTAATATTATCAGTAATTTTAACCCCAAGTTCTCCAACTCCTGCAACTAAACCAGCGTCTAAGCCAAGCTTTGGATTGTTACTTGCTTCTACAGCTCCAACAAGTTTCAAGTTGTCATATTCCCTTGAAAGGGCAATAATTCTACTGCCCATTCTTCCTGTTGCGCCACAAACTGTCAATTTTATCATCTTTGTCCTCCTCATTTATATTGATTTCTTCGTCTATTTCTTCTACTTTAATAGAGTATTTTTCATGAACCCAATTCCATAGGTCTATTATTTTACAATTTTTTGAACAAAAAGGCATCCACTGGTTATTTTCAGCATCAAAAAGTTTACCACATACAGGACATTTCATTTTCATTATTATCTCACCTAATAATATTTTTAAAGCCTCCCTAATTTCACACTTTTTAAGCAAAATATTAATTTGTTGGATTGAATAATGTCAAGTTATTTTAAGCTTTTTGACCCAAAAATGAATATTTCTTGCCGTCATTGCGAGCCTGTACTTATATTTTTTCTGTCATTACGAGGCAGACCGATTCCATATTTCTTGTCATTGCAATCCTCACCGATTATTTTTTCTGTCATTGCGAGCCTCACCGAAGGTGAGGCGTGGCAATCTCTCCGTTATACAAAAAGGCTAAAAGGCGAGATTGCTTCGGGACTTCGTCCCTCGCAATGACCGAAAAGATAATACCTCGCCAATGACGATGGGGGCGTCACAATGATGAGGAAAGAGAATCCTCGCAATTACGAAAAGAGGATAGCCATACAATGACGAAAAGGAGAAAGTCCTCGCGATGATGAAAAGGAGGTTATTGCGAGCCTGTCATACAGCCGTGGCAATCTCATGAAAAGAAGTCATTGCGAGCGAAACGAAGCAATCTCGCCTTTTACTTTTCACTTCTTACGTTTTACGAATTTTAAGAGACTGATTCGCCTCCTTCGGAGGCTCGCAGTGACGATGTGTTTGGAGGCTCGCAGTGAAGATGGGGTGGATCGCTACGCTATCGCTTGCAACTGGGCTCGCAGTGACGATTTTCTATCGTCATTTTTAATCAAGTAGTAGACAAGAAAGGACTGTAGGGAGTAAAATTTTTGAATAAACAATTTCTATTTTTGAGGCTTTTACTTTAGAAATTGATAAAATTGTATAAAATGTTTTCGGAGGATGATTTATGCATTACAATGCTTGGTTTGAATGTATAAATGTTGAATGTCATGCCACCTATCCAATCAACAAGATTATATATAATTGCCCTAAATGTGGTTCTCTGCTTGAGGTTAAGCATGACATGAAAGCCCTTAAAAGGAAAACTGCTGACTCATGGAAGGCTCTTTTTGATAAAAGATACAAATCAAATCAATGGCCCTATGGTTCAGGAGTATGGGGCAAAAAGGAGTGGGTTTTACCTAATATTGACAACCAAAATATAGTTTCTTTGTATGAAGGCGGTACAAATCTTTTCTGGGCAGAAAGATTGGCTAAAATACTTGGACTCAAAGAACTATGGATAAAATTATGTGGCAACTCACATACAGGTTCTTTTAAGGATTTAGGAATGACAGTTCTTGTTTCTCAGGTAAAGCAGATGATTAGCGAAGGTGCTCCAATAAAAGCTGTCGCTTGCGCATCAACAGGAGATACATCTGCCTCTTTGGCTGCGTATTGTGCAGCTGCTGGAATACAGGCAATTGTGCTACTGCCAAAGGGTAAGATTTCAATAGCCCAGCTTATTCAACCCATAAGCAACGGAGCTTTGGTATTGGAGCTTGATACAGATTTTGATGGATGCATGAAGGTTGTAAAGGAAATAACCAAAGACGAAACAATATATCTTGCCAACTCTATGAATTCCTTAAGAATAGAAGGTCAAAAAACAGTTGGCATAGAAGTAGTTCAACAACTTGACTGGACATGCCCTGATGTTTTTGTCATTCCCGGAGGAAATCTTGGAAATGTCTCTGCACTTGGAAAAGGATTGACCATGATGAGGGAGCTTGGTTTAATCAATAAAAAACCCCGCATTGTTGTAACTCAGGCAGAAAGAGCAAATCCCTTATACAGAGCCTATTTAAGAGGCTTTGATAGATTGCGACCTGTAAAAGCTAAAAAAACCCTTGCAAGTGCAATTCAAATTGGAAATCCTGTAAGCTATGAAAAGGCTGTAAGGGTTTTAAAAGAATATGATGGAATAGTGGTAGATGTGACAGAGCAGGAGC
Source organism: Thermodesulfovibrio hydrogeniphilus (assembly GCF_054657355.1). Lineage (NCBI taxonomy): Bacteria > Pseudomonadati > Nitrospirota > Thermodesulfovibrionia > Thermodesulfovibrionales > Thermodesulfovibrionaceae > Thermodesulfovibrio > Thermodesulfovibrio hydrogeniphilus. The sequence continues at coordinate 634,492 of NZ_BAAHYW010000001.1, read as the reverse complement.
TTGCGGATGCATCAGCACTTGGAGACAGAACAGGACTTTTTAACTGTCCTCACACTGGTGTTGCATTAGGAGGATTAATAAAGCTCCTCAAGGCTGGAAAAATAGACAGCTCAGAGACCATCGTAGTAATATCAACAGCTCATGGATTAAAGTTTACTGAGTTTAAAGTTAAATATCATGAGGGAAAATTCAAATTTCCAGCAAAATATATGAACAAACCAGTTGTGTTGCCACCAAGCATTGATGCTGTTAAAAAAGTTTTAGATTCAGCAATTAAAAACAGGAGGGAGAATAATGGCTAAAAAATCAAAAAAATGGAAGACTTCTACCCTTTCAATACATGGTTTGTCAAGAATAAAAAATGCTTACCATTCTGTAACAACTCCGATTGTCCATACTTCTAATTTTTATTTTGACAACTGCCAGCAAGTCTGGGATTTTATGAAATCAAAGAAAGAAGGAAAGATCATAAGAGAGCACGAATACGGAAGATATGGAAATCCTACTCAGCAGATATGTGAAAAAAAATTAGCAGCCATAGAAGGAGCTGAAAGGGCTATACTCTTTTCCACTGGAATGAGCGCAGTAATATTGACAATTATGGCTTATATGCAACCCAATGGGCATATAATATTTACAAATGATTGCTACAGGCAAACAAGAGATTTTGCCACTAATTTTCTTGAAAAATTCGGCATAGAAGTTTCCTTAGTTGAACCTAAAGCTGAAGCTATAGAGTCAGCAATAAAGCCAAACACGAACATCATTTTCACAGAAGCACCTACAAATCCATATCTTAGAGTGATTGACCTTAAATCAGTTGTGAACATTGCCAAAAAACATAAAATATTGACAATGATTGATGCTACACTGGCAACTCCCTATAATCTCAGACCCATTGAGTACGGCATAGATATCGTAATTCATTCTGCAACAAAGTATCTTGGTGGACACAATGACCTTCTTGCTGGTGTTGTGCTTGGAAAACACGATACATTGGAGGCTTTAAATAAAGTTCAAAGAATGATTGGTGCAACACCATCTCCAATGACTTGTTTTTTGCTTGAAAGAGGACTTAAAACATTTGCTCTCAGAATGGAACATCACAACAAAGCAGGTCAGGCTATAGCAGAAATGTTAGAGTCCCATCCAAAGATTGAAAGGGTTTGGTATCCGGGACTTAAATCCCATCCAGACCACGAGATAGCAAAGTCTCAAATGAAAGGGTTTGGAAGCGTGATAACTTTCTTAATTAAGGGAGATGGGGAAAAAACATGGAAATTTATTGATTCCCTTGAGCTTTTCCTTATTACACCAAGTCTTGGAGGAAGCGAAAGTCTAATTACTCAGATGTCTACAATGTCATTTTTTGACTATCCTGAGGAGTATCGTCAAAGCATTGGAATGGTTGACAATCTTGTAAGAATTGCTCTTGGACTTGAAGACATTGAGGATTTGATGAACGATTTAAAACAGGCTCTTGATAAAATTTAAATCCTTTGAGGTTGTATGTTTCAACTGTGGCAATCATTAGATAAAAAACAGTATTTATGTAAAACAGTAACATATTTGCCAGACAAACCGGGATATTTAGCTAAAATAGCTAAATTATTTGCAACGCATGATATTAACATTACATTCTTTCATTTCAACAGATCTGAGCATCCAAATCGCGTTGTCATTGAAGGAAAACACGACAAAATAGAATCCTTTGAAATACTGAATCGCATACTTGAAGAAGAAGGATTTTTTGAAGAAAAATGCGAAGAGGAGTTAAAGATAATAGAAGCTGACAAAATCCTTAAAATCTCAGTATACATTGAACACAAACCCGGCACACTTGCCCAGTTTGCTGAACTTCTAAAAAAACATGAAGCAAATGTCGTTTATATGATTTACAATGAAATGCTTTCTGAAAACAAAGCAGAAATAGCATTTTATGTAAAAGACCTGATCCAGATTGAAAATCTTGCAAATGAAATGAACAACGCAGGGTATTACTACAACTTTGAATATAAAGGCATTGATGAAGAGAATACTAATCGGATAATCGGTCTTAATCTAATAGAAAGATTTTATTTAAAACTGCGTAAGTTTCTTAAAGAACAGGAAATTAAAGAGGTAAAAGGGCTTATAGAAGCCTCTAAGAAGCTTTCTGATACACTTGTCCAATTCAACAAGGAAGCAGGAAAAATTTTTGAAGTTGGTCAGATTTACAGCAACATCCTCATATTTGCAATATCATCAAGGACAAAAACAGGAAATAATTTTTCATATCGCAGGCTTCCAAGCATAGCTGTAGGAGAAGTTCTGCTTCATACATTTAAATTGCCAACTGGCGGAAATATTTATATTTTTCAAGATAACGATGAATTTACAATGATTGATGGTTGCTACGGGCTTTATTATAAAGATGTCAAGAAGATGCTCAAGGAAAACGGAATTGAACCATCAAAAATAAGAAAAATATACATATCCCATGCAGATGCAGACCATGTTGGATTGAGCGGATATTTTGAAGAGGAATTTGCAGCAGAGGTTTTTATGCATCCTGCAAGCAAGGGAATTATTGAAAAAAATAACAGAGCCTTTGGCTCAAATACTCCGCTTGGAACTTTGAATCAGTATTTTACAATTTTAGTTAATGCAATAACAGAAACCAAATTCCCTCAACATTGGAAACCCTTTAAGATAGAAAAAGCCAACCGAACAGGAGACTTTTTTGTGATTGATGAGTTCTATATTGGCGAGCTTCAATTTAAAGCACTGGAAAGCATTGGTGGACATATCCCCGGACAAGTCTTTTTTCTCAATGAAGAGGCTGGCTTGTTATTTACCGCTGATTATCTTTTATATTTACCAAGTCTTTCAGAGGAAGAAAAAAATATTCTAAGCATACCAAAATTTTTAATGGTTAGCACAAATGTTGATTCAAAGATTTTTAAAACTGAGATGAAACAACTTTCTGAATTAGCGAAACACATTGATATTAAATTAAAACATCACAAGAAGGGCTTAACAATATTACCCGGACATGGAGATTACTATCCTTCCAAGCTTTTGAATTTATAGCGTAATTAATTGCTCCATTCCTAATCAAATCTAATTTGAGCCGTTTTTTATAAAATTTTTGTTCATCAGTCATCACAAGACTTGCGAAGCAAGCTGAAGTAATCTCTTCTGCAGGGAATTAAAAAGGCAAGATTACTTCGCTTTGCTCGCAATGACGAGGATGGGTAGTCATCGCAATGACGATGAATGGGCACTGTGAGCCTAATAGTGTATTTTTAACCATCATTGCGAGCCTTCCGATAGGTGGCTGTGTCATAACCTTTTTGTCAGATTTTTCTCTCCAAGACTTTTTAAAACTTTTAAAAATATTATAAAAATTTGCAAAAAAAGCAGACTGATTTAAGAGAATTGGCAGATTGTGACACCTCCAGTCAGACAGAAGTGGCAATCTCTCCTTATAACTCATAAAAACCGAGATTGCTTCGTCGCTGTCGCTCCTCGCAATTACAAGGAGCTAAGCCTGTCGCGAGCCGAAGGCGTGGTCATAATTCATAATTAGAATTGAGCATTGCTCAATTTATCTACCAAAAGATAGCGATAGAAATCCAATAATTGATATAACCATTTAAAAATTAAGTATTTTTTGCTGTCATTGCGAGCATCCGAAGGATGCGAAGCAATCTCTCCGTTTGCCTTTTACGTCTCATGTCTTACTTTTTACGAATATTTAGAGATTGCTTCGGGCACTACGTGCCCTCGCAATGACCCCTCTGCCTGTCATCACGAGGCTTGCAAAGCAACTTTTTCCCGTCATAACGAGGCTTGCTTTAGCAAGCCGAAGTGATCTCTTTTTTGTGACGGGGGATAGAAAGACGAGATTGCTTTGGATTTCTAAGCTGTCGCTCTGTAGCACTGTCGCTCTATGGCACTATGACGACGAGATTGCTTCCTCCTCGCTTCGCTCGGAGTCGCAATGACGGAGAGGGGGTATCCTCGCAATTAAGGAGAGGTGTTCACCATCCACGAATCACCATTCACCAGTTACCAATTAGAGACTGCTTCGCCACATCGATTGGCTCGCAGTGACGAATTGTTGGATTGCCACGCTATCGCTCGCAACAGGGGGTCTCGCAGTGACGAGTGTCTATCTCTATTTTTTCGGTTATCTACTAAAAATTTCACCCATTATGCGATAATAAGATATGGCAGTTAATTTTAAATCTCAGGTCAAGAAGCTCTCATCACCCGAGTTAGTAAAAATAAATGCTTCTGTTATCAAAGCAAAAAAACCATTGCCCTTTGATGTTTACACTAAAGACGGTGGAATTGTAAAAAAGCTCTTTAACAAAGGAACGATTATCTCTAATTTAGATCTTCAGATACTTTCTGAACAGGATATCTCTTCAGTCTACATTGAATCGGAGGAAACATCTAAACTTGAGAATTATATAAAACAACCCTTTAAAAAAGAGTCAATCCTTGAATCACCAGTGCTATTCAAAAATTATTCATTTGCAAAGGAGCAATATTTTCAAATAGATAAAAATCTTTTGATTCCCGGGACAGAAATAAATTTTTCCCTTTATTTACTGAAGGACTGGAATATTACACCAGTATTTGATTCCTCAGATACAAATCCAAAATCTATATCAATAGAGCAACTTCCTCAAGAAGGTGACTTATTAATAAGGAAAGAAGACCTTCCCAAATACGAAGATTATCTTCTTTCATTAGAAAAAAGCAAAGAAATTTCAGAAGACAAGGAAACTCTTGCTTTAATTACCAAAGAGAGTGCTAAGGCTCACATGAAGGAATTGCTATCTGACCCAAGAAGCGGTGAAAAAATCAAGAAGATGGAAAAGGTTGTTGAAAATATCATGGTTACTTTAAGTGATAACCCTGATTCAATATATAATCTTCTAACTTTACGCGGATATGATTATTATACTTATACTCATTGTATAAATGTTGGAACTCTTGCAATAGGACTTGGCATTCATATTGGACTAAAAAAAGAGGAAATATTTGAACTTGGTGTTGGAGCTATGTTGCATGATATAGGAAAGGCTGAAATTCCTCATGAAATTTTGAATAAACAGGGAAAACTGACTGACTACGAATACAATTTTATTAAAAAACATGTAATTTTAGGCTATGAAATACTTAGTCAAAACAAGTCTATATCTCCAAAATCTCTTGAGGCAGAGCTTCATCATCACGAGAAGCTATCTGGTAGGGGCTATCCATATGGATTAAAGGGAAATGAGATAAGTCTTTTTGGAAGAATAACTGAAATAGCTGACTGCTACGATGCTTTAACTACCCGAAGACCATATAAACCTCCATACACTCCATTTTTTGCTTTGTCTATAATCGTTAGAGAAAAAGGTGACCACGATATTGCATTACTTAAAGCCTTCATCAAGATGCTTGGCAAAATCAAATGAGCAGTTTGTTTGACCAACAAAATACTGTTTCTAAGTCTCATCCCCTTGCTTATAGAATGGCTCCAAGAACCTTGGAGGAATATGTTGGACAGAAGCATATTTTAGGCGAAGGAAAGCTTCTTAAGAGGGCTATTGAATCAGATAGAATAAGCTCTCTTATACTTTATGGTCCACCAGGAGTTGGGAAAACTGCCCTTGCAAGAATAATTGCCAATAGAACAAAAGCTATATTTCAATGGCTTAATGCATCTACTTTAAATATAGAAGAGATCAGGAGAAATCTGTCTTTAGCCAGACAAAGAAAATCAAAGGGCGAGAAAACAATACTCTTTATTGATGAGATACACAGACTTAACAGGCTTTCACAGGATGCTCTCCTTCCAGATATTGAAGAAGGAAATATTATACTAATAGGTGCTACAACAGAAAATCCTTTTTTCTATCTTAACAGCGCAATTCTCTCAAGGAGTCATGTATTTGAGCTTAAACCTCTTACTGAAGAAGAAATCATATCTATTTTAAAAAGAGCATTGCAAGATAAAGACAGAGGCTTGGGAAACTTTAAAGTCAGTATCACTGATGATGCAATTCAGCATCTTGCAAAATCTTCAGATGGGGATGCAAGAAAGGCTCTTTCTGCCCTTGAAATTGCTGTTTTAACCACTGAACCAGATAAAAACGGAGTGATTAACATAGATATGAAAATCGCTGAAGAGAGTATTCAGAAAAAGCACATTGTATATGACAAAGCAGGGGATCAGCATTATGACACCGCCAGTGCTTTCATAAAGAGCATGCGGGGAAGTGATCCAGATGCTACAATTTACTGGCTTGCCAAAATGATTTACGCAGGTGAAGACCCAAGATTTATAGCAAGAAGAATAATGATAGCAGCAAGCGAGGATGTTGGAAATGCTGATCCAATGGCTTTGGTTTTAACAACCGCAGCAGCAGGGGCTGTTGAAAAGGTTGGAATGCCAGAGGCAAGAATTATTCTTGCACAGGCTGCAATTTATGTTGCCCTTGCTCCTAAGAGCAATGCCTGCTACAGAGCCATTGAAGAAGCATTAGAGGACATCCAAAAGGAGAGAACGCAGTCAGTTCCAGAACACTTAAGAGATGCTCATTATCAAGGAGCAAAACTTCTTGGTCATGGCAAGGGCTATAAATATCCCCATAACTTTGGTGGCTACGTAGAGCAAGAATACATGCCTAAAAAGAAAAAGTATTATAAACCTTAAAATGTACAATTTTGTTTGATCCTCTTTTCTTTCATCATGAGGCTTACAAAGCAATCCAAGTGTTCTCTCTATTCTTTGAAGAGATTGCTTCATCGCTGACGCTCTTCGCAATAACTATTAGGGAGAGTCATTGCGAACTTCACCGAAGTGAGGTTCGCAATCTTTTTTTAGGAGCGAAAAGATGAGATTGCCTTTCTTCGCTTGCAATTATGACAAAGAGGAGACATCGCAATGACGATTTTAGGCGTAAAAGGAAAAAGCGAAAATGATTCGGATACTAAGCCTTTGGTAAGCCGAAAACTCAGCGACCATTTGCAACAACAATTCAGAACCAGGCAATTTATGTTTTTAAAGATTATCTTTCTTGGTATTCATTAATTCCTCAAGATGTGTGCACAATCCATGTAACATTTTTAATTCCCAAAAAGTGATTCCTGTTCTTCCAAAGAAATGCCTTAAATTATTAATAATTCTCTTCTCAATATCGGGATTATCTGGAATGTAACCAATCTTTTTTAATACATGATGAAGTCTTTGATAAAGAGCTTCAAGCTCAGATTGCTCAACATAAAACTGCCTTTCCATATGATAGTCTTCATGCTCTTCACATCTCATTAGTTCATAAGCAACTATTAAAACTGCCTGACTTAGATTTAGTGACGGTTGCAATTCTGAAGTGGGAATTGTGATTAGAAAACCGCATTTTTCAACTTCTTCATTGAATAACCCTTTGTCTTCTCTTCCAAAAAGAATTGCCACCTTATTATTTTGAGCCACCTCATAAATCCTTTTTACTGCTTCTTTTACATCCACTATGGCGCCTCTTTTTGAACCTCGCCTTCTTGTTGTTCCTACGATGAGTGACTTATCTTTTATTGCAGAATAAAAATCATTGTAAATTTGAGCGTTCTCAATGATATCTTTACTTCTCCAAGCCATCCAGAAAGCTTCATCAGTTAATTTGGGAGGATTTACAAGTACAAGTTTAGTAAAACCCATATTTTTTATTGCCCTTGCGGATGAACCAATATTTCCGGGTTCTTTTGGCTCAATTAACACAAAATGAATATTTTCTCTCCAACTCATCTTCCTTTCCTGATTCAAAATTTTAGCAACTTATAGAATAAATTTTAACATTTTGATTATTAAATTTTTTAATTTAAGATGAATCCGAAAATAGAGATAGACATGCGTCACTGCAACCCTACGATGGAGGCAAAGCAGTCTCTAAAAGGTGGTAAAACTTGAAGAAGTAGGAAGTGAAAAGTAAAAGACGAGATTGCTTCGCTCTCAATGATGGAAAAAGTGTCCTTCAGTAAGGCTCGCAATAACGAAAAAATACTTTATTTTAAAATGGTTTGACCGATTTTTGGATTTCTATTGCTTTTTGGTTTAAAACCATAGAGCTTAGAATTCAAAAACTATGATATAATATTCTTTTATGATATGCATTCCATAGGATTAGACATAGGCGGAACTTATATAAAAATTGGAGTAGTTTCCTCTGAGGGAAGTATCATTAAGTTTTCTAAAATTGCCACTACAGACAAAGCAATTGAGACAATATTTGAGGAATTGGACAGTATTTTCAGGGAGTATAAAGTTATAGGAATAGGAGTTGCAATAGCAGGACTTGTGGATAAAGATGGAAATGTAATAAAGACTGCAAATATTCCCTTTTTTAATGACTTTCCTCTAAAGAAGGCATTTGAAGAAAGATATAAAGTTGATGTGGCAGTAGAAAACGATGCAACTGTGGCAACATTAGCAGAGGCTATTTTTGGAGAAGGAAAAAATTGCTCAAACTTTATTTTAATGACTATTGGCACCGGGATTGGCGGTGGTATTTGGTTAAATGGCAGGATTGCTGATTTGCCAATGGAGGTCGGACATATAACAATCAACTTCAAAAGCGAAAGAACTTGTAACTGCGGAAGCACAGGTTGCCTTGAAGTATATGCTTCAGGAAGGGCTATCAAAGAGAGTTTAATTGAAAAAGTTGAGAAGGGTGAAGACAGTATTGTTAAAACTTTGTATGAAGGTAATTTCTACAAAGTAACAACAGAGGATATATATAATGTTGCTATGGATGGAGACCCTGTCTGCAGAAGTGTATTAAAAGACGCAGGTAAGGCTCTCGGTGCAGGCATTTCAACTCTCATAAATATCTTTGGACCAGAAAAGATAATTTTAAGCGGCGGAGTCTCTAAGGCAGTAAATATTTATGTGGAAACAGCTATTTCAGAAGCTAAAAGGAGAGCAATGAAAGGTTTAATTGATAAAGTAAATATTGTCAACTCAAATCTCGTAGATGTAGGTGGAATTTTAGGGGCTGTTGCTCTTCTCTCCAATAGAAAGCCATGAAAAACATAAGAAATTTCTCAATAATTGCCCATATTGATCACGGTAAATCAACTCTTGCAGACAGACTGCTCGAATATACTGGTGCTGTTAATCTCGGCGGTAAAATGGGACAGATTCTTGATTCAATGGACCTTGAGAAAGAAAGGGGCATTACCATCAAAGCCCATGCAGTAAGACTCACTTACAAAGCTGATGATGGTGAGACATACATTCTTAATTTAATTGATACTCCGGGTCATGTAGACTTTTCATATGAAGTGTCCCGTTCTTTAGCTTGCTGTGAGGGAAGTCTTCTTGTGGTTGATGCTACTCAGGGAGTGGAGGCTCAGACAGTTGCAAATGCTTATCTTGCTATTGATCACAACCATGAAATCATACCAGTAATTAATAAAATTGACCTTCCCCAGTCTGATCCTGAAAGGGTTAAGCAACAGATTGAGGATATTCTTGGAATTGATGCTTCTGAAGCAATACTTGCCTCTGCAAAGGAAGGAGTGGGTACAAAGGAGATTTTGGAAGCAGTTGTAAAAATAATTCCTCCTCCAAAAGGAGTTCCTACCGCACCTTTAAGGGCAATGATTTTTGACTCTTGGTTTGACAACTATCTTGGAGTAATTATTCTTGTTAGAGTTTTTGATGGAGAAGTTAAAAAAGGTATGCGTATAAGACTTTTTGCCACGGGGAAAGAATATGAAGTTCAAAAACTTGGAATTTTGACGCCTTTGCCAAAGGAGATAGAAAAGCTCTCTGCAGGAGAAGTAGGTTTCATTGTTGCAGGTATTAAGAATATCTCAGACACTAAAATTGGTGATACTGTTACTGATGCAAAAAATCCTGCTAAAGAGCCACTTCCCGGATTTAGGGAAGTAAAGCCTATGGTTTTCTGCGGACTCTACCCAATAGAAAGCCATCAGTATGAAGAACTTAAGGTAGCCCTTGAAAAACTGAGACTTAACGATTCTTCCTTTTTCTTTGAGCCAGAGACATCCGCAGCTTTAGGATTTGGCTTCAGATGCGGATTTCTTGGACTTCTTCACATGGAAATTATCAAAGAAAGGCTTGAGAGGGAGTTCAATTTATCCCTTATCAGTACAGCACCAACTGTTAGATATAAAGTGACTGAAAAAAGCGGTAAAAGTTATTTAATTGATAATCCGAGCAAAATGCCCAAGATTATAGAAAGCATAGAAGAACCATATATGAAAGTATCCATAATTGTTCCAGAAAGCTTTGTTGGTGAGATTTTAAAGCTTTGTCAGGAAAAAAGAGGAATTCAGAAGGAGTTTTCATATATATCAAAAGACAGGGTGCTTCTGGTATACGAAATGCCCTTAAATGAAATTCTTTGGGACTTCTATGACAAACTAAAATCCCTCTCAAAGGGATATGCTTCTATGGATTATGAGTTTCTTGGTTATAAAAAAAGCGACCTTGTCAAACTGGATATATTGATAAATGGTGAACAGGTAGATGCTCTTTCTGTAATTGTTCATAAGGATAAGGCTTATTACAAAGGCAGGGCAATAGCTCAGAAATTAAGAGAAGTCATTCCAAGACAACTTTTTGAAGTAGTAATTCAAGCTGCAATAGGAGGAAAAATTATTGCCCGTGAAAGCATTGCACCTCTCAGAAAAAATGTTCTTGCAAAATGTTATGGCGGTGATGTAACAAGGAAGAAAAAATTACTTGAAAAGCAAAAGGAAGGTAAAAAAAGAATGAAACAAATAGGAAAAATAGAGCTTCCTCAGGAAGCCTTTTTATCAGTTCTCAAAGTAGAGTAGGAGGGAAAATTGACAGCAAAAAAAATTCTTAATTATATCAAAAGCATAGCAATAGCCATCCTGATTGCTCTTTTTATCAGAGAATACATTATTCAGGCATTCAAAATTCCATCTGGTTCAATGATACCCACATTGCTTATTGGTGACCATCTTCTTGTGACAAAATTTATATATGGTGTTAAGCCTCCTTTTACAGACAACAAAATACTTGTATTTAACCAGCCAAAAAGGGGTGAGATAATAGTATTCAAATATCCAGAAGACCCGAGCAGAGATTTTATAAAAAGAGTTATTGGCGTAGAGGGTGATGTCATTGTTGGAAAGGATAAAAAGATTTATGTAAACGGAGTTGAACTTAAAGAGCCTTATATCAGGCATAGTGATTCTTACATTCATCCAAGAGAGATTGACCCCCGTGATAATTTTGGACCAATCCATGTGCCAAAGGGAAAATTATTTGTCATGGGAGACAACAGGGATCAAAGCTATGACAGTAGATTTTGGGGTTTTGTGGACGTCAAGGATGTTAAAGGAAAGGCATTAATCATTTACTGGTCTTGGGATAGTGAAAAAAATAAGCCAAGATTGGAAAGAATTGGTAAACTAATAAAGTAATGTTTACTGGAATAATTATAGAACTCGGTAAGGTTTATGAAATAAAAAAGCTACCCTCAGGAGCAAGGTTAAAGATTACTTCTAATGAAGTTATCAAAGAAGCATCCCTCGGTGATAGCATTGCTGTTAATGGAGCATGTCTTACTGTCTCGGAAATTAATAAGGAAAAAGGCTTAATAACCTTTGATGTATCCTATGAAACTCTTCAAAAGACAACACTTGGCGAGCTAAAAAAGGGAGACATAGTAAATCTTGAACCAGCTCTTACACTTAATACAAGGCTTGGTGGACATCTTGTTTCAGGACATGTAGAAGGGATTGGAACAATTAAAAGGATTGAACAGAAGGGAGATTACTGGCAAATAGAAATTGAAGCTCCAGATGAAATTCTTAAATACTGTATAAAAAAAGGCTCAATCGCTATTGATGGAATTAGCCTCACAATAGTTGATCTCTATCCTTCATCCTTTACCGTTGTAATCATTCCACATACAGCAAAAATGACAACCATAGGTACAAAAAAAATAGGAGACAAGGTTAATCTTGAATCTGATATAATAGCTAAATACGTAGAAAAATTTGTCAGTCAAATGAAAGTTACAAAGGAAAGCAGACTTTTGGATAAATTAAAAAACTACGGTTTTATTAAGGAATAGGGCTTATGAAATTTATAGTTTTGGCTGGTGGTTCGGGCACAAGGCTTTGGCCCCTTTCAAGAAAGAATTTTCCCAAACAGTTTTTAAAACTGCCTGTTTCAAAGGAAAATCCTCAAGAGAGTTTTTTTCAGAAAACTATAAAGAGACTTGCAGGATATAAAAATTCAGAAATTTTTGTCATAACCAATGAGAAATACAAATTCTATGTGTTCAACCAGATTGATGAAATTTTGAGAAAAATCAATTCAAATCCAAAAATTCATGTAGTTTTAGAGCCCGCTTCCAAAAACACTGCTCCTGCAATTGCACTTGGAGTAAAGTTTGCCCTTGAAAATGGCGCATCAATAAGTGATGTATTTATGATTTGCCCATCTGACCATCTTATCTCGCCTGATGAAGAGTTTTTGAAATATATAGAAAAAGCCGAGATGCTCGCCCAAAAAGGATACATCGTCACTTTTGGTATCATCCCTAAAAAGCCTGAAACAGGATATGGTTATATTAAAGTAAAAAGCAAGGAATTAGGAATAAAAAATAAGACATTTCATAGAGTAGAAAGTTTTACTGAAAAACCCGACTTAGAAACTGCAAAGCAATATTTGAAACAAGGCAACTACTACTGGAACTCTGGCATGTTTGCCTTCACTGCCTCTTTGATTACAAATGAGTTCAAAAAATATATTCCCGAAATTGGCAATAACCTTGAGCTATCGTATGCTGAATTTTTGGATAAATTTAAAGAATTTCCCGAAATATCAATAGATTATGCTATTATGGAGAAAACTGACAAAGCTGTTCTTCTGCCCCTTAGTATTTTGTGGTCTGACATAGGTTCATGGGAAAGTCTATATGATATTCTTGAAAAAGATGAACAAGGCAATGCCGCAACTTCAGAACATATAAAAATAGATACAAAAAACACAATGATTTTGGGTAATAAAAGATTTATAGCTACAATCGCACTTGAAGATACAATTGTAGTTGAGACAGAAGACGCTCTTTTAATAGCTAAGAAAGGAGAATGTCAAAAAGTAAAGGATATAGTGAATGCACTTTCTGAAAAGGGTTCATCACTTGTTGAAGAACATGTTGTATCATACAGACCTTGGGGTAGTTTTACACTTCTTGAAAAGGGAGAAAGATACAAGATTAAGCGTATAACTGTAAGTCCAGAGGCTTCTCTTTCCCTTCAGATGCATCATCACAGGTCTGAGCATTGGATAGTTGTAAAGGGTACAGCTAAAGTAACCATTGGAAATAAGGAGATTTTTGTTCATGAAAATGAGTCTGTGTATGTGCCAAAAAGCACGCTTCATAGATTGGAGAATCCCGGTAAAATTCCTCTTGAAATAATAGAAGTGCAGGTTGGTGAGTATGTTGAGGAAGATGACATAAAAAGATTTGAGGATGTCTATGGAAGACAAAATATTTAGAGAGTACGACATAAGAGGTATTTACGGAAAAGAGATTACAGAAGATTTTGCTTATTTACTGGGAAAAGCATTTATATCGCTCATTAATAAAGAAACTGAAAGAATACCAGATAGAATATCCATAGGCATGGATGTTAGGCTTTCATCGGAATCATTGAAAGGAGCTTTAATTGAGGGTATTACAGACTGCGGAGTTAATGTAATAGATTTAGGTCTTTGCCCAACTCCAATTCAATATTTTTCACTATTTAGATTGCCTGTTGATGGCGGAATCATGATTACTGCGAGCCACAATCCACCTGAGTTTAATGGATTTAAACTAAGTGTAGGAAGAGAAACAATTTTTGGTGAGAAGATAAGGAAATTAAAGGTTATCATAGAGAATAACGATTTTGTTGTATCAAGTTCAAAGGCAACAGTAGAAAAATATAACATAATTGACGAGTATATAAATTTTATGACGGAGCATTTTTCATCCTTTGAGGGAGTAAAAATTGCGATAGACTCAGGCAATGGAACAGCAGGTATTGTAGCGCCAAAGATTTTTAGATCTCTCAAAGCAGAGGTAATTGAACTTTTTAGCGAACCTAATGGAAAATTCCCCAATCATCATCCTGATCCAGTTGTAGAGGAAAATATAAAAGCCCTTAAAAATGCGGTCACCGAGAACAATGCTCATGTTGGTATTGCCTTTGATGGAGATGCTGACAGATTAGGAGTAATTGACGAAAATGGAGAAATTATATGGGGCGACAGACTAACAATTTTGTTTGCCAGAGATATTTTGCAAAATCAAAAAGGAGCGAAAATAATTGGAGAAGTTAAATGCTCAAAGATAATGTATGATGAGATTGAGAAAATGGGCGGCATTCCAATAATGTGGAAAACTGGACACTCTCTCATAAAAAAGAAGATGAAAGAAGAAGGTGCATTGCTTGCAGGAGAAATGAGCGGGCATATCTTTTTTAACGATAGATATTTTGGCTATGATGATGCGATTTATGCTGCATTAAGGCTTGTGGAAATAATCAAAAAATCGGGAGAGCCTTACAGTCTTCAAAAACTTTTGAAAGGAATAAATACTATGTTTACAACTCCTGAGATTAGGATAAATTGTCCTGATGAGAAAAAATTTATGATAGTGGAAAAATTTAAATCCTTATTCAAACCAAGTGACTGTTGCACTATTGATGGAGTCAGAATCAGTTTTAATAAAGGATGGGCACTTCTAAGGGCTTCAAATACTCAGCCTGCTTTGGTTTTGCGTTTTGAGGCAGATACAGAGGAGGATTTGGAAGATATTCAAACTCTTGTTCATCAGCGGCTTTTTGAAGTATTTAAATTTTTTGAAATCTTGTGATATACTGAAAAAACTTTCATATGAGAGGTAGTGTTATGAAAACAAGGATTTTTTTTATATTCATTTGCCTTTTATTATTTCCTCTTCAAGCCATTGCCCAAGAACTTCCATTAGTCACAGGAATTGAAATCAAAGGACTTAAAAGGATCGAAGAGGCAGCTGTAAAGAATAAGATATCTTTGAAGCTTGGTGAGGTTATTTCTCAGGAAAAAATCTCTGAGGACATCAAGGCTATTTACAACATGGGTTATTTTGAGGATGTCAAGGCTGATATACAACCATTTGAAGGCGGAGTAAAAGTTATCTATACAGTCAAAGAAAAGCCAACAATTGTAAGCGTTAGTTTTGAGGGAAACAAAGAGTATGATGAGGAGAAATTAAAGGAAGTTGTAACAATCACAGCAGGTTCCATTGCTGATGTAACTCTTATAAACGATAATTCACTTAGACTGAAAGCCTTTTATGAGTCAGAGGGATATTATTTTGCCAAAATTGTTCCTGTTTTAAAGAAAAAGACTGAAGATGAAGTTGACCTTATTTTTGTTATTGAAGAGAATCAGAGGGTGAAAATTAAAGAAATTAAATTTGAGGGTAATAAGGCAATTTCAAGCAGGAAAATTAAAAAAGTGATGGCTACTTCTGAGAGAAAGTTTTACTCATTCATTACAGGAAGCGGTTTTTATAAAAAGTATGAGATGCTTCAGGATTTGGAAAAGATAAAGGACTTTTACCATGACAATGGATATCTGAAAGTCTCAATAGGTGAACCAAAAATAGATTTTTCAGCAGATAAAAAATGGATGACAATAACTATTCCGATTTCTGAAGGACCTCAATTTAAAGTCAGCTCTGTAAAGGTTGAAGGAATAAGAGATAAAAAGGAAGAAGAGGAAGTAAAGGGGCTGATAAAATTAAAGTCTGGTGAAGTATTCAGTAAAAAGAACATGAGAAATGATGTTGAAAAAATAACCTTATATTATGCTGATAGAGGTTATGCCCTTGCCTCTGTTGCTCCAGATGTTATTCCAAATGAAGAGAAGTTAACGGTTGATGTAATTTACAATATAAAGCCCGGTGATAAGTACACAATTGGCAGGGTTAATATTTCAGGAAATGTCAAAACTGTTGATAAGGTAATTAGAAGAGAAGTAAGAGTGGATGAGGGTGATGAGTATTCAGCGTCAAAGATAAAGAAAAGCAAAACAAGACTTGAGGACCTTCAATATTTTGAGACAGTTGATATAAATCAGAAACCAGATGCTGACCAGAAAATCGTTGACCTTGATGTTACAGTAAAAGAAAAACCTACTGGAATGCTTACAATAGGTGGTGGTTATAGCTCCATAGACAATTTAATAGGTATGGTTGATATTACGCAAACTAACCTATTTGGAAGAGGATACTCTTTAACATTAAGAGGAGAGCTGGGAGGCAGAAGTTCTTACTATACAATTGCATTCAGAGACCCGTGGTTCCTTGACAAACCACTTATATTTGGATTCAATCTTTATAGGCATAAAAGAGAATATGTAAATTATACTAAAACAAGTACAGGAGCAGGAATAACCTTTGGTAAAAGATATGGTGAGGATTGGTCAGCTTCAGTAACATATGAGATAGAAAAATCCCATGTGACTGATTTGGATGAAGATGCAGACACATTGCTTAAAGATATGGAGGGCAGATTAACAACAAGCTCGATAACATTTCAGATTGTAAATGATACAAGGGATAGTTTCATTGATCCTTCAACTGGAAGAAGACATTCTTTAAGTGTGACAGTTGCAGGATTGGGTGGAAATACAGGATTTTGGAAGAGTTTGCTTGATTTGGGTTGGTATTTTCCTATTTTTGAAGAGTCAACTTTACATATAAGAGGCAGACTTGGTATGTCAGATACACTATTTGGCAAAAAATATCCTCTGTATGAGAGATTTTATGTTGGTGGACTTGATACAATAAGAGGATTGGGATATGGAGAAGCAGGTCCAAAGGACAGCAAGAATGAGCCAATTGGTGCAAAGAGGGCTTTAATTTTTAATATTGAATATCTGTTTCCAATAGTGACTGAGCTTAAGCTGAAGGGTTTAATATTTACTGATATTGGGCGAGGATACAACGAAGGAGATAAGTTTAGTTCAAATATAAAATATACAGCAGGCTTTGGATTTAGATGGTTTTCACCAATGGGACCACTAAAAATTGACTATGGAATAAATCTAAACAGAAAACCCGGAGAATCAAAATCCAAAATAGAGTTTGGCTTTGGTTCATTTTTCTAAAATATCAAAACAATAGGGAGGATTAGATGAAAAAGTTTTTAGCAGTTGCATTAAGTATTGTGTTTGTTTTTTCATTTGTTTCAATAGCAAAGGCAGAGTTAAAGGTGGGCGTTGTTGACCTTTACAGGGTTCTCAATGAGTCAGAAGAAGGGAAAAAGGCTGTCAATGAACTTCAAAGCATGTTGGATGCAAGACAAAAGACTTTAGAGGACAAACAGAAAAAAATCCAGACTCTGAAAGAAGAGTATGATAAGAAAAAAGCAGTGCTTAGTGAGGATGCAAGGAAATCAAAGGAAGATGAAATTGACAGACTTGCAAGGGAACTTCAAAGAACTGCAGCTGATTATCAGGTAGAGCTTCAGAAAAAGCAAAATGAAATTACTCAAAGCCTACTTAAGGAAATAAGACAGATTATTAATGAATTTGCTCAAAAGGAAGGTTATAACTTGATTATAGAAAAAGCCGAGCCTCTTGTCATTTATGTAACCCCAGATGTTGAGATAACGGATAAAATAATAAATCTGTTCAATCAGAAAACATCAGCTTCAAAAGGAAAGAAATGAGGCTTTCAGAAATATCAAAAATTTTTAATGCTACAATTATTGGAGACCCAAATCTTGAAATTACTGGAGTTAAAGGAATTGATGATGCTCAAATTGGAGATATAACATACATTGAGTCAAAAAAAACCATTGAAAAATTGAAAAATGGCAATGCCTCAGCAGTTATTACAAAAGACATAATTGATGATTATGAGGGTAGCCAGCTTTTAGTTGATAATCCTAAGTTTGTTTTTGCACAGCTTTTAAAAATTTTTTATACTAAGCCCCATACATTTAAGGGAATTAGCAGTGAGGCATATATTTCAAAAACTGCTAAATTAGGCAAGAATGTCATCATATATCCTTTTGCCTTTATTGATGAAGAAGTTGAAATAGGAGATAATACAGTTGTCTATCCATTTACATTTATTGGACGGGAAAGCAGGGTAGGGCAAGAATGCATTTTATACTCCAATGTTACAATTAGAGAAAGGGTTCAAATAGGTAATCGTGTGATTATTCATTCAGGTGCGGTAATTGGCTCAGACGGCTTTGGATATATTTTTTATGAGGGCAGACATGAGAAGATACCTCAAGTTGGCACTGTAATAATTGAAGACGATGTTGAAATCGGTGCAGGTACAACCATAGACAGGGCTACAACAGGAAGCACAGTTATTGGTGCGGGAACAAAGATTGATAATCTTGTTCAGATTGCTCACAATGTAAAGATAGGTAAAAACTGTATCATTGTAGCCCAAGTTGGAATTGCAGGAAGTTCAAAGATTGGGGATGGATGTATTTTGGCTGGGCAAGTTGGTGTGGCTGATCATGCTGAAATAGAAGCTGGAACTATAATAACAGCCCAATCTGGAGTTATGTCCGGAAAGATAGAACGGGGAGTATATAGTGGTTCTCCTATAATGAATCATAGGGAATATTATAAGGTTTATGCATTGTTTCAAAAGCTTCCAGAGATGCGTAAAAAAATAAGAGAGCTTGAAGAAAAAATAAAGAAAATGGAGGGAGGAAAATGATTGATATCAAAGAAATAATGAGCATACTTCCCCATCGTTATCCATTTCTTTTGGTAGACAGGGTAATAGAATTTGTACCCAATGAAAAGGTTATCGGTATAAAAAATGTTACTATCAATGAACCATTTTTTCAAGGACATTTTCCCAATAATCCTGTAATGCCTGGAGTTTTAATTGTAGAAGCAATGGCACAGGTAGCAGGAATTCTTGCATTCAAATCAGGAGTGCAAGGCAGTGGAGTACTCTTTATGAGTATTGAAAAAGTAAAATTTCGTAAACCTATTGTTCCGGGGGATCAAATAGTTTTTGAAGTTAATGTTTTACATATAAGAGGGAATGTATGGAAATTTGCAGGATTTGCAAAGGTTGATGGTAAAATTGCCACAGAGGCAGAATTTACAGCAATGGTTACAAAATGAGGTGGATAAATGTCAAATATACATAAATCAGCAATAGTTAGTCCAAAGGCAGAAATAGGAGATGATGTAATCATAGGACCTTACTGCATAGTTGGTGATAATGTAAAAATAGGCAAAGGCAGTAAGCTTATAAGTCATGTTCAAATTGAAGGTATTACAGAAATTGGAGAAAACTGTCAGATTTTTCCATTTGCAACAATAGGTTTCCCTCCTCAGGATTTGAAATACAAGGGAGAGCCAACTGGTGTAAAAATTGGAAATAACAACATTATAAGAGAATATGTCACAGTTCACAGAGCTTCAGTATCTGGTGATGGCTGGACTGTTATCGGAGACAATAATTTCATAATGGCATATGTTCATATTGCCCATGATTGCAAGATAGGAAATTCAGTAATAATGGCAAATCTTGCCACCCTTGCAGGTCATGTAATTGTGGAGGATTATGTTTTCATTGGCGGGCTTGTTGCAGTACATCAATTCACAAGAATAGGCGCTCACGCAATGGTTGGAGGCTTTAGTGGAATAGGACAGGACATTCCTCCTTACACAATGGCTTCCGGGACGAGAGCTAAGCTTTACGGGCTTAATAAAGTCGGACTTAAAAGAAGAGGTTTTAGCGACGAGACAATAGACATTCTTAATAAAGCTTACAGGATACTTTTTAGAAGCAAGCTTTCGCTGAAGGAGGCTATTGAAAAAATTAAAGAAGATTTACCCCAGATTCCTGAAATAAAGCATCTAATAGAGTTTATAGAGGCAAACAAAAGAGGTATATGCAGATAGGAATTATCGCTGCACAGGGCAAACTTCCTTTAATTATTTCAAAGGAACTAAAAAAAAGAGGATATCGTGTGATCACTGTTGGGCTGAAAGACCTTGCTAATGAGGAGCTTAAGGAAACGAGTGATGTATTTGAATTTATCAATATTGGACAAGTAGGGAAGGTCCTTGAATTTTTAAAAAAAAACAAAGTAAGCCAATTACTTCTTACTGGTAAAGTTCCCAAAAAAATTATCTTTGAAACGGAAAAAATCAAACCGGATATGCGAGCATTAAAAATGCTTTTTTCCGCAAAATTAAAAGGTGATAACGAACTGCTCAAGATTGTAGAAAAGGAACTTAAAAAGGAAGGCATAAAGGTCGTAGACATCGGAGCGTTCTGCCCAGAACTTTTAACGCCTGAAGGAGTGCTCACAAAAAGAAAGCCTTCAGGAGCAGAATGGCAAGACATAGAGTACGGCTTTAAGATAGCTAAAAAAATTGGAGAGCTTGACATCGGACAAACTGTGATTGTAAAAGATAAATCTGTAATCAGTGTTGAAGGAATTGAAGGGACAGACGAGACAATTCTTAGAGCTGGAAAATTTGTTGAAGATTTCGTGGTAGTAAAAACAAGCAAACCTCAGCAAAATATGAAGCTTGACCCTCCTGTTGCTGGAATGGATACAATATTAGTTATGATAGAATCAAAGGCTTCAGTTTTGGCATTGGAGGCTGGAAAAACAATTCTTGTAGACAGGGATGATGTAGTTAAAAAAGCTAATGAATTTGATATTTCAATAGTAGGTGTTAGAAAAAGTTGAACCTTTTTACATGCATAAATGACGCTTTAAAGACTGTCCACAAAAATTATCAGCTTATTTTTATTCACTTTTTATTTCTGTTTTTCTCCTTTTTCGGCTTGTTCTTAATGTTAGGAGTTCCATTGGGAATATTTTTTGTTGTTTTTAGTGTTGACCTTACAGATATATTAAAAGGTAGCTTCCTTGAAATTTTAATATCATCAGTATCGCTTCTTAAGAAATTTTTTATTTTCGCAATTATCATTCTTCTGAGTTTGATTCTTTATATTTTATCTCTAATTGCTTTTTGGATATATATTTTTGCTGGTACATTGGGAATTATGAATGCCTATCTGCAGGAAGGGAGTATATTTAGTCTGAAAGATTTTTCTAAATATGGGAGAAAATTTTTCTGGAAAGTGGGACTATTCAGCTTGTTTTCTGGTTTAGTTTTCTTGCTTTGTGCATCCCTGTTGGTTATGTTAGGGGAGCTAAATTCTTACTTTATACAAATAATTGAACAATACAGTCATGCTTTTTCTACCTTTATTAATGTTTTCATTTATCTGGTTATTTTAACAGCGAGTATCTTATCTTTTCTTGTCTGGATTACTTACACTCTTTTTGGATTATTTGGATTTTTTGTAAAAGATTTTTCTTTAAAGGAAGCTATTGTAGAGACTAAAAGATTCATTGTTGCCTATCCACAATCAATCGGAAGAGCAGGACTACTTTTTGTCATTTATATTCTTACAGGTGGTTTTCTTTTGTCATTGGGCTCTTTATTCGCAATTTTGCCTCACATAGGGACTGCATTGGCAGCTGTATATCAATTTTTTGTCCAATTTGCCCAAATTTATATAAGCCTTGTTGTTCTGGCTGCATTTATGTCTTATTACATTCGTTTAAACAAAGATATTTCATCTCAACAAGTTCCTGAGCAAGAGCAAATTCTTCAGAAGACAGAGGCTCAACCACAGGAACAAAACCTTCCGCCCTCAGAGCCTGTTTGATATTTTCTTGAAATCTTTCTACTGTAAAACGGGGATAATTAATTAAACAACAATGAGAATCTTAGAGCTCTACTCAACCTCGCGATGACAGAAAGTATGAACGATGAGGCTCAAAATGAAAGGATGGGTCAATAAAGGAAGAGTTGTAGAGAAAAATTTCTTGATTAATCTTTATCATTTTTTTTATGATTTAAAATTATTCACATTTCTTTGGAGGGGTCTATGGAGAAGAGTATTGAACAGTATTACGAGGAGATTAGAAACTTTAAAATTGATGTGCCAGAGAAATTTTCATTCCCATTGGATGTCTTTGACAAATGGGGAGACAGGACTGCCCTTATTTGGACTAATGGTGAAGAGGTAAAAAAGTTTTCCTTTCAGGATTTGACTTCTCTTTCCAGTAAATTGGCAGGTGGGCTGAAAAAACTCGGCATACAAAAGGGTGACAGGATTTTAGTATTACTGCCAAATGTTCCTCAGTGGTGGGTGATAATTCTTGGTATCATGAGAATTAATGCTGTTGCAATTCCCGGAACAACTCTTTTGACAGCAAAGGATATTGAATATAGATTAAAGGCAGCGGATATTAAGGCAGTTTTCTCTAACTCTGAGAATGCAGATAAAATTGAAGAGGCTGTAAATAAATACGGCAAAGATGTCATTTTGATTAATATAGATAAAAAAGAAGGATGGAAAAGCTACGATGAGCTTATTCAGAGCGAAGCATTCATAGGAGAAAGAACATTTTCAGATGATCCTGCATTTATCTTTTTCACCTCAGGCACTACAGGACTTCCAAAAATGGTGCTTCACACACAGGTCAGTTATCCACTTGCACATGTGATAACTGGTAAGTTCTGGCTTGACCTTAAGCCGGGTGATGTTCACTGGAATATCTCTGACACTGGATGGGCAAAGGCTGCATGGTCAAGCTTTTTTGGACCTTGGAACATGGGAGCTACTGTTTTCACTTTTCATAGAAAAGGCAAATTCTCTCCTGCATTTATCGTTGAGACTTTGAAAAAATTTGAAGTGACTACCCTCTGTGCTCCTCCAACAGCCTATAGAATGATAGTAAAGGAAATCCCAACAAGTGAATTAAAATTCAAAACAGTGAGACATTTTGTTGCTGCAGGTGAGCCACTTAATCCCGAAATTATCAATATCTGGAAAGAGGCAACTGGAGAATACATATACAATGGTTACGGACAGACCGAAACCGTCAATACCCTTGCTATGCTTAAGGGAATTCCTATGAAAGCAGGAGCAACAGGATTACCTACACCTGGGTTTGAAATTGACATTATTGATGATGAGGGAAATCCTGTTCCACCAGAAACAGAGGGGAATATTGCCATAAAGATAAATCCTGTCAGACCTGTTGGACTTTTCAAAGAATACATAGGAGACAAACTTGAAATGGCTGCAGCATTCAGGGGGGAATGGTATTACACAAGAGACAGGGGATACAAAGACAAGGACGGTTATTTCTGGTTTGTAGGTAGAGAAGATGATGTTATAATTAGCGCAGGTTACCGTATTGGTCCTTTTGAAGTTGAAATCGCACTTATAAAGCATCCTGCAGTAAAAGAAGCAGCAGTTGTTGCAAGTCCCGATGAGGTAAGAGGAGAGGTTGTAAAAGCCTTTATTGTTCTTACGCAGGAATATGAGCCATCAGAGGAACTAATAAAAGAGCTTCAGCACTTTGTTAAAAAGGAGACCGCTCCTTATAAATATCCAAGAAAAATAGACTTTGTAGATGAACTTCCAAAAACAATAAGTGGTAAAATAAAAAGAAAAGAGCTTAAACTTAAGGAGTTTGGTAAGCTATAAAAATGTCATACATAGCTGTCATAGGAGCAGGAAGCTGGGGTACAACCATTGCTTTCCTGCTTTCCAAAAAAGGATTTGACGTTACCCTCTGGGCAAGGGAGTCTGAATTAGCTGAAGCAATAAACTCAAAGAGGGAGAATTTTCTTTATCTGCCAAATATTAAGCTTCCTGAAAATCTTCATTGCACAAATTTTGTTACCGATGCAATAAAAAAGGCAAGATTTATTGTTAATGTTGTGCCAACTCAACATATAAGAGCTGTATTTAGTCAAATAGCTGGGCAACTTAATGGAGAAGCAATTCTTGTAAGTGCCTCAAAGGGAATTGAAAAAAGCACTTTAAAGACACCCTCTATGATTCTTGAAGAGATATTGGGAAAGAAAGCTTATGTGCTTTCAGGTCCGAGCTTTGCAATTGAGGTTGCACAGGAAAAACCAACAGCAGTTACAATTTCAGGACCAGAAAGAAAAGAAAGGCTTTTGTTACAGGAAATTTTTAACACTTCCTACTTCAGGGTTTATGAACATGATGACCCATTGGGAGCAGAGATTGGTGGTGCAGTCAAAAATGTTATTGCCATTGCAGCAGGAATATGCGATGCACTGCAACTTGGAAACAATGCAAGGGCAGCTCTCATAACAAGGGGATTGCATGAGATTATGAGACTTGGTAAGAAAATGGGGGCAAAGGAGATAACATTTTCAGGATTAAGCGGATTGGGAGACCTTTTTTTGACCTGCACATCAACGCTTTCAAGAAATTATACTGTTGGCTACAGACTTGGCAGTGGAGAGACTATGCAGGAAATTTCTGCAAGTATGCGGTCAGTGGCTGAAGGCGTTGAGACCTGTGTTTCTGCCATGCAACTTTCACAGAAACTCAATGTTGAAATGCCTATCTCATCAGAGATTTATAAGGTCATATACGAAGGAAAGTCTCCTCAAGATGCAGCATCTGACCTTATGAATAGAGCTTTAAAGCCTGAATTTTATTGATTTTTTGAGAAAAACCCACTTTTTTACTCAATTCTTAAATATCATTGACAGAGCATCGAATCAATCTCAGAGACTGCTTCGCCCCAGATTGTCACGCTATCGCTCGCAATAGGGGGGCTCGCAGTGACTTCTCTTTCCGTCATCACGAGGCTTGCGAAGCAAGTCGAAGTGATTTCTCTGTTGTTTGGGAGATAGAAAGACGAGATTGCTTCGCTCGCAATGACGATGAGGGGCAGTGACGAAAAAGGTGTCATCGCGAGCCAGACCGCATATTTTTTATCCGTCATTGCGAGCCTGCCGACAGGCAGGCGAAGCAATCTCATAAAAAGAAAGTACAGCCTCAGAAATAAAATCTCTCGCTATGTCCATATATCTAACATACGATGACACGAAATTTAAGTTCAAATAACCTCATCTTAAATATCAAAAACTACTCGGGCTGAAAACTTGCCATCCTTTTTCTCTATCTTGAGGTCGTGATAAGTTGCTGCTTTTAAAAGAAGCTTGCCCTCGTGTTTGTCTGGATTAAAGTATTCGCCTTCAATTTTTGCCTTCAAAGTGAAATCATGGATAGTGACATCTATCTCTCTACCAAGAAATCCATAAGCGTCAAACAAAAAGATAATTTCATTCAAAAAGCTTACAAGAAGCTCCTCAATGGAGTCTGCTTTTATTTCAATGGCTTTGGTCTCAATTGCTTCAATTGTGCTTGGTTCTGTAATCAAGCTATATAAACCTTTGCCAGCATTTATGAATAGTTCTTCAATGCTGTCTCCTGTGATTCTTAACCCCACATCACCTGCAATATCAATTAATTCGTAAGTCATGACAGTTTATTGATTGCATCTTGAATAAACTCTCTGACCTGCTCGTCTTCTTCTTGTGAAAGAGCCTCTTCAAGCGCTTTTTTTGTAGAGGGGTCAGCAATTATTTCAAGTGCATAGGCTGCATCTCCTCTGATATTCTTCTCCTTTGCCTTTAGCAATATATTCAGAATTAAAGGCACTATATCTTTGAGCCTATCAGGATATTTCTCTTTAAGAGATTCAATTATTGCGAGGGCTCCAACCCTTATACGAATTCTTTCATCCTGAAGCATTTTTGGAATAAGACGCATTTCATTTGGTTCGTGTTCAAAAAAGGTAATTATATTTTCCAGATAGCCATTGTCAAGATAATCAAAAAGCATATTTTCAAAGCCTTCTCCAGTCCAATTTCCATTGTTTCCGTTCATAGTATTACCTCTGCCAATCTGGTTTTATTCTCTGCCCACCGCGAATATATTTTTCCGCCGAGAGGGCTGCTATTGCTCCTTGTGCACATGCAACAACTACCTGCCTCACCATAGGAGATGCTACATCACCAGCTGCAAATACTCCCTGAATGTTTGTCTGCATAAGGTTATCAGTAATTATAAAGCCCCGCTCATCAAGTTGAATTGATTCACCAAGAAAATCCGTAATAGGCTTAGAACCTGCCATGAAAACAAAAACTCCATGCAAAGGAATTGTTTTTTCCTCTCCTGCTTTATCCTTTAAAACAATAGCCTCAACAAAATCTTTTCCCTGAATCTCTTTAACAGAATGCTCAACTATAATCTCTATTTTTGTGTTTGAGAAGATTGGATGCTGCTCATCAACCTTAATTTTTGATGAAGATGTGATAAGATAACACTTTTCAGCAAACTGAGTTAAATATACTGCTTCTTTAGCAGCCTCTTCATTGTCTCCTAAAGCAGCCACTATTTTTCCTCTGAAAAAAGGAGCATCGCATACTGCACAGTAACTCACACCTCTACCAAGCAGTTCTCCTTCTCCCTTTATTGTTGGCTTTCTTCCCATAGAGCCGGTTGCAATAATTAATGCCCGAGCATTATAAGAAGATTGCATCGTAAAAACTTCCTTTGGCTCTGTATTTAGATTAACACCAACTACTTGCTCCTCTTTGTATTCAGCACCCAATGATAGTGCTTGGTTGAGGATTCTTTCAAGCAATTCTTTGCCAGAGATTCTCTCAAATCCGGGAAAATTTTCTATTAATGTTGCGTAGGAAATTGCTCCAGCGGTTTTAGATTTATTAAGAATAAGGGTGCTGAGATTGGCTCTTCTTCCATATATAGCTGCAGTAAGTCCTGCAGGTCCTCCACCTATGATTACAAGGTCATAAATTTCTGCCATAACTTTGCCTCCTTGACATTACGAGACATTTTAAGGATGTCTCAGCAATGATATTATTGAATTTTATTTTTTATTATATCAGTTTGATGAAGTAAATACATAGAAATCGTGAATCCAAAAATAAAGATAGAAACTCGTCACTGCGAGCCCCCCTGTTGCGAGCGATAGCGTGGCAATCTTGGGCGAAGCAGTCTCTAATAAGGCTTTATTGAAAAACAAAGTAGAGATTGCTTCGCATCCTTCGGATGCTCGTAAAGACAGCAAAAAATACTTAATTTTCAAATGGTTATATCAATTATTGGATTTCTATCTCTATCTTTTGGGTTCAGCAAGGCTCATAATGACCTCCTTTTTCAGTCATTGCCAAGGATTCTCTCTCCTTACAAGGAATAAACAGGGCAATGTTGTTTCGCATCTTGGCGCACCATCGTAATAATAATGAGAGTGTTTTGCGATGACAGAATAGAGAAAAATCTATCGCAAGCTGAAGGTATTGCGACCTCTATCAATGAGCTTAAAAAAGAATAATTTAGGACTTAATTTTTTTTAAGATTTTAACTTATAGCCTGCATCCTCCAATGATTTAGATATTATCTGCAAATTTGTTTTATTTTCATCAAAAGTAATAACAGCTTCTCCAATCTGTACTTCAGACTCCTCAACACCTGCTTTTTCAAGTGCCTGAGTAACTCTTTTTACGCAATGCTGACAAGTCATTCCTTCAATATAAATTTTAATAGTTTTCATGTTGCCCTCTAATCTTTTCAGACTTTTCCAAAACTTTATTATACATTTCTTGTCTTTTTAATTTGAGCTTCTCTCTTATTTCAGAATATTTTGTTGCAAGGATTTCACATGCAAGCCAAGCTGCATTTTCAGCTCCATTTATTCCAACTGTTGCCACAGGAACACCGGGAGGCATCTGAACAGTAGAAAGTAAAGCATCAAAGCCATTTAATGCTCCTGAAGAGATTGGAACTCCAATTACAGGCAAAGTAGTATGGGCTGCAATAAATCCAGCAAGATGCGCTGCCATACCAACTCCAGCTATGATAACCTCTATTCCTCTCCCTTCAGCCTCTTCAGCGTAATTCTTTGCCCTATCTGGTGTTCTGTGGGCAGAACATACATCAATCTCAAAAGGAATGCCCATATCCTTGAAAACTTTAGCAGCCTTTTTCATAATATCATAGTCACTATCACTTCCCATGAGTATTAATACTTTAGTCATTTATCTCCTCCTTGTCATTGACTCAAGTCTTGCAATTCTCTCTTCAATTGGTGGATGGGTGCTAAAAAGTTTCATTATTGTTTTGCCAGAAAGAGGATTTACAATGAATAGATGAGCTGTTCCCGGATTTGCATCCATTGGTATTGCTTGGGATGCATAGTGAAGTTTTTTAAGGGCATTTGCAAGATAGAGCGGATTTCCTGCTATTTCAGCTCCTTCTTCATCTGCTGCATATTCTCTTGCTCTGCTTATGGCAAGTTGAATAATCATGGCAACAATAGGAGCGATTATCATCATTAAAAGAGCTACAATCGGATGTCCGCCTTCTTCGTCATCGTGTCTGCCAAAAATATTAGCCCACATTGCCATCTGTGCAAGATAAGAGATTGCTCCAGCGATTGTGGCTGCAATTGTGCTTATGAGAATATCTCTGTGCTTTATATGTGCAAGTTCGTGGCCTATTACACCTTCAAGCTCTTCCCTTGAGAGAATCCTCATGATGCCTGTTGTAACTGCAACTACACCATGCTTTGGAGACCTTCCTGTTGCAAATGCGTTTGGCTGTTCGCTTTCAATGATGTATACCTTAGGCATTGGAAGCCCAGCCCTTTGTGCAAGTCTTCTTACAATATTGTAAAGCTCTGGAGCTTCAGCCTCTGTTACCTCTCTTGCTCCATACATAGAAAGAACAATTTTATGACTGAAAAAGTAGGCAAAGAAATTCATAGCAAGTGCCATAATCAAAGCAATTGTTGCACCTTGTTTACCTCCTATCGCAGAGCCAACAAAGATAAAAAACACTGTAAGAAACACCATTAAAACAAGAGTTTTCAATGTGTGCATCTACTACACCTCCTCGTTTGCAATTTTTAAAAATATATCTTTTTAAATCTAACATTAATCTTAAAAACGAGGCAAGCAATTAAACGAACTGAAAATAGAGATAGACACTCGTCACTGCGAGCCTCCGAAGGAGGCGAAGCAGTCTCTAATTGGTGGATGGTGAATGGTGGATGGTGCATGGTGAAAACCTCTCCGTCATTGCGACTCCGAGCGAAGCGAAGCAAACTCGTCGTCATAGTGCCATAGAGCGACAGCTTAGAAATCCAACAATTCATAACTACGAGTCCCCTGTTGTGAGCGAAAACGTGGAGATTTCAGAGATTGCTTCAGCATCCTGACGGATGCCTCGCAATGACCCATCCGCCTCGTCATTGCGAGGGACGAAGTCCCGAATCAATCTCGTCTTTCTATCCCCCGTCACAAAAAAGAGATCACTTCGGCTTGCTAAAGCAAGCCTCGTTATGACGGGAAAAAGTTGCTTTGCAAGCCTCGTGATGACAGGCAGAGGGGTCATTGCGAGGGCACGTAGTGCCCGAAGCAATCTCTAAATATTCGTAAAAAGTAAGACATGAGACGTAAAAGGCAAACGGAGAGATTGCTTCGCATCCTTCGGATGCTCGCAATGACAGCAAAAAAATACTTAATTTTCAAATGGTTATATCAATTATTGGATTTCTATCTCTATTTTTCGGTGTTTCATACGCAAATCTCATCTGAAACATTTGTTGAAGTTCATACAATACGGCAAATGGATAGAGGTTGACTACAATCGCCTTTATGTTCATAGTGCATTGGGATATAAGAGTCCAGAGGAGTTTGAGATGTTATACTATAAAGAGGCAGGCAGGAGAATAGCATGCCCTCTACACATTTAAGACATCAAAAATGTTCAAACCAAAGGTTAAAAGTTGCAGTTGTGGGCTTATCAAGTTTTAGTTTTAATCTGGCGTGTAAGAGGTAATGTATTGCCCTGTTTTATAATTTCTACTGCCTGAGCAAAACGTCTGTGGAAAGTGGTTTCAGTTAATGTTGTCGCAATGTTTGTTGCTATTCTTCTTTTTGTAATAATAGTAACACGTGTACTGTCTTTGTCAATAGGTTCTATCCATGCTCCCATAACTGATCCATAAGACACAAGATTCATTCCACTACTTGCGAGCATATAACCCTCTGATTTATGCTCCTCAATAGCATCAGCACCTTCCCAACGAAAAACTTTTTTTGCAATCTCCCATGCTTGCTCAAAATTAACAGGATATATTTTTGTTGTTCCTTCCCCAGCTTCTTTAGCTTTTACTACATCACTCAATGTTGCACATCCATAAAGTAATGTCATTGACAAAATCAGCATAAATACAATTAAGCATTTTTTTAATTTCATATGATCACCTCCCTTTCTGCCCACAACTGCAATGAAAAGTTAAAAAAATATCTTTTTATTTTACAACACTAGTAGCCTATTTTGGATACTTGTAGACTAGGCTTTTCAGGCAAAATC
The DNA here is from genome assembly GCF_054657355.1 of Thermodesulfovibrio hydrogeniphilus. Lineage (NCBI taxonomy): Bacteria > Pseudomonadati > Nitrospirota > Thermodesulfovibrionia > Thermodesulfovibrionales > Thermodesulfovibrionaceae > Thermodesulfovibrio > Thermodesulfovibrio hydrogeniphilus. The sequence continues at coordinate 604,148 of NZ_BAAHYW010000001.1, read as the reverse complement.
CTTCCATCCCTTTGCTTTTAGCTATTCAATCTTTTTGTTGTTTTAACTGTGACTATTATGAGAATCTGGCCTTAATGAGATAAATGCCTTTTTATTTAGACTTGATATAGGATAAATGAAAACGCCAAAATTCAAGACCTGACCCCCCAATTCTCCCACTTTCGATTTTTCAGATGCTTCAACTATTTATTTACCTCTTCAATGATTCTTATTTCGTCTTCGGTTAAATTGTAAAGTTTGTAAACTAACTGATCAATCTCCCGCTCCCACTGACTAGTATCTGCCTGGGGATTTTGCTTTTTGGCAGAAAGGATTTTATCTACCAATGCTTCTATTTGCCGGACAATGGGCTGGTTGGCAGGAGTGATGGGGGCAAGGGGCATGATCTCAACATATTGATTTGATAACCTAAATCCGGTAAATCCGTATTGATGAACAATCATTTCAACATACATGTAAATTAACTTTGAATTAAGTACAGCCATTATAAATTTCAAGTTCCTTCCCGTAAAAAATGCCATACTATCAAGAATAAAAACACTTGGTTCAACTAAACAAAAAGTTGGTTCTTGAGTAATTCTTTGCCACACCACCTTCTCCTTCTCAAACTCGGGGTAGTAGGCAATTTGGTCTTGAGTTTCGAACCACTTGTTGCCAGTTTTCTTGCGGGCGTTAAAGCCTAATTCGGGGTATTTCTTGCCTGACTGTTCTAGTTGTCTGATATCAAAATTATCTAAAAAATATTTTTTAAGAGCGGGATAATCATCGATGTTTAATCGTAAAGCTGGAAAGGTTCCTATCACCCACAGCCCAGCCCATTCGTAGTAATAGCGTTTAATGTCTCGTCCTCTTAGGATGGGTTTAATGATGGCTTCGGTTCGTTTTCGCTCTTCTTCGGTGCGGCAATTAGCAAGTATCTCCTCTCGCTTATTACTATCAATTATAAATGCTTCGTTTAAACCGGTTTTTATTCCATAATATATATTTACATCCCAATCTTTGAGAGGTTTGCCAATGCGTTCAATTTTTTCTTTAAGCAACTGTTCTGCATTGCTACCAATAAACCAGGCATCTTTAGAAAGTTTTGTGAGATATACGCCACGACTATTTAATTGTTGCGCTATGTCCACCGATTCGTTATTCTGCCGCTCAAGGGTCACTGCTTTTAGTTGCTGTTTGTTTTGTGTTTTTTGTATAAGCAATATGTTAGTATCTACTGTGGCACTTTCAAAAATTCCAGGTCCAAGGTCAATAAGAATAACTGGGTTATAATTCAGAAAGAAATCACGAATCTTTTCGCCATAGCCGGCTCGCATCCATTTATTAGAGGAGATAAAACATAAATAACCATTGGGTTTTAGTATTTGTATGCCCTTTTCGTAAAACAGGCAATAAATATCGCCCATACGATCAAAGGTTTTATAACCTTTGTCTTTGTATAGATTTGCAAGTTCACCGTGGTTTTTTTGTAATTGAATATACGGCGGATTGGCAATCACTATATCAAAGCCATTTTTGTGATGGAAGACTTCCGAGAAGTGTAAATGAAAATCAAATTTTATGTTTTTTATGCGTTTGTCAAAACCTGAAAGAAATTCAATTTGTTGTTGAAACAATTTTTCGATTTCCGCTTTAATTTTTATTTTTTCATTTGGCAAAGTCGTTGAAAAGAGTATCTGTTTTTTATTTTCGATTTTTCTACTTATATCGTCATTAGGCAATACATCCTCAGGTATTCCCAAAAGCGAATTACCGCATACCACTTTGTAATCAAGGTTTGGAAGTGGTTTTATGTTATAAAAATCCTCTTCGTCCACTATCAAAGAAAGCCAAAACCTTAATTTACATATTTCAACTGCTCCTGGGTCTATATCAACTCCATAAAGGGAGTTTTCAATGCAATGTCTTTTTAAATCATAGCTTTTTCTCTCTTCTTTAAGATATACAGAAAGCAATCTTCTCAATTTTACAATCTCATGCATCATACCTATGGGAAAAGCACCTGAACCAACAGCAGGATCACAAACTTTTATATTAGCAAGAAGATTGTCAATTTCTTTGGCATTATTCCTTATATCTTCAGGTATCTGGCTTTCGTATTTTGTAGATTTAATCTCTCCATTTTCTATGGCTTGTTGTTTTTGAAGAGCAGTAATTTCTCTTTCTAAAACCGCATCACTAATTTTTACAAACCTTTCAATATTCTCTCTTGGTAGAGAAAGATGTGTTTCAAGATAATTTATTAAACTTTCCTGACACATATAATGGACAATCTCTCTTGGCGTATAATAAACTCCATATTCTTTATTAAACTTTGTTTCCTCTCCCTTTTTCCCAGATTTTAATACTTTTACATATTCATCAAAATTATCTTCTCTTATGGCATTTAATTTTTCATAGATTTTTCCAAGTAATTCAGGGTCAAGGGCAACTTCTTTTTCAAGCGGTTCTTCTTCATTTACTGTGAAATTATATCTATCAAAGACATCTAAAATTCCATCTCCGATATCACCTTCTTTTGTTTTATTGGTATTTGAAAAGAGTTCATTAGAGATAAAGATGTCTTTCTCTACCCAATCGTAATTATTTATTGGGTCAAAAAGTCCTCCATTTAAAAATGGTAGTTTGCAGTCAAATCTACTGTAATAATGGTCTGCATCACTTCTGTCAATTCGTAATGCCTCATAAAAGAGTGGCTCAAGAATATCATTAAAGAAGTTTTTATAATCTCTATATTCCTTGTTAAATAATTTTCTCATAAAATCCCTTGGACCTGTTCCCCAATGCTTTCCTCTTTCAACACCAAACCAACCTTTCTTCTGAAGAAAATAAAGAAATGTAATTTGCCCTAAAAGTTTCTTAGCAAAATCAACAGTGTTTATATTTTTACTTTCAAATTCCCTTTTTACTGCGGTATCTTTTTTGATAATTTCATCAAGCTCTAATTTTGTTCTTATGAAAAGGTCCCTGTATTTCTGGAAAAACTCTTTTGTAACTACTTCTACATTAAATGCCTCTTCTAAATCCTCAAGCGTTGGACGTTCATCATTTACAAGTATTGGAACAAATCTACTCTGAGCAGTATGGCTTTTTTCATTTTTTCCAACTAAAAATGACCATCTTCTTGCAGGTGTGAATTCTTCTTTAATTTTGATTTTTCCAGAAGGTGTTTCTTCAAATCTATAATCCATTTTAACAAGTGAGAATCTCCAGTCCTCACTATCTGGTGATACAAAGGCAACAAGTGCTGCATCTTTTAATTTCCCTCCTCTACTACCTTTTAAATACCAGGCAATAAAGTTTCTTTGCATGGTTCTTGCCCGCTCAATAGAAGTTTCCCTCTTAAGTTGCACTATCAGTAAATCTATTTCTTTATCATCGTATGTATATTTTCCGACTCTTTCTAATGAACTTATGTATTGCGAAAAGGCATCAGGTATATAATTGCCTTTGTAGTTAAATGTGCTTTCTTCAAATGATTTCAAAAGGTTTTTGAGGAAAAGAATAAAATTGTTTTTATCAAAAGAATTTTCAAATGTTTTGATTACAATATTTTTTGCTTGTTCTCTATCCATTAGTTTCCTCTGTTAAATAAAGAGATAAAATTACTTCTCTTTTTCCTTCAGGGATAGCATGACTTTCTGCAAAGTGGCTTTTAAGAAACGTTGGGGAGATCTCTCTTTGTAAAATACCAATTACTTTTAATGGGTTTTGTATATCACCTTTAAGTTTGTTCAGTTTTTCCATTGTTTTCTTGATTGTTTGTTTGGGTAAAGAGCCTTTTTCAACTTGGTTAATAAGTTTTTTAAGGTATTCTTCTTGTTCTTCTGTAAGCTGACTGGCATTTTTTAGGGTTGCCTTTAGGCCTTTCAGAAGCTGAGTATTGCTATCTCTGCCACCCCGAGGATGTTGTACAAGGAGTTCCTCTGAAGTTGCATCAAAAAATGCAGTTTTATTTTTATCGAGAAGTTCATAATAGTCTTTAAGGGGCAGTTTTTCTCTTTTTTCATCTTTTGAACTTTCAAGAATTTTGGCAGCAGTCAAAAAATCAAGTTCAATTGCAGAGTTATTGTTTTTGTTTGATAAAAAGAATTTCATTAGTTTGCCTTTTCTGAAAAAAGTGATTAAAGAGTCAGGTGAAGCAATATCTTGTAAAGATCTTGGGAGTAATTTTGCAGAACGGGCTTTTTTAGGAAGACGTTTTATCTTTTCAAATGTTTCTGGGTCATTATCCCTGATATTTTCAATTATTCTCAAGTATTTTAATTCGCTTTCTTCTTCTTCATCTTCTGAAATAATTTTCTTTGAAAGTAGTTTATCAAAAAGTTCGTGGGATGTGACTGGCTCTCCTTCAGTAAGAATTGCCGCATCCCCACCTAACAATGTTAAAAATGCCTCTATTTTTGACCGTGCAATATTTGTAAGTTCAATCTCAGAATCTGCCTGTTTTGTAGGGAAAAAATTAAAGGTATAGATTCTATCAAAAGGTGTATCTATGCGGTTTATCCTTCCGACCCTTTGCATTAATCTTGTTGGATTCCATGGTATATCATAGTTTATTACTACGTTTGACCTGTGAAGATTCACACCTTCGGAAAGAACCTCAGTTGTAACAAGTATCTTATAATCATCTTTTTTATTCCTTGCCCTTGCATCAAAGTTTTCTGTTATTTTGTCCCTTGTTAGCTCTGATGAACTTCCATGGAATAAAAGTGCGATTTCACCAAAAGTTTTATTTATGTTTTCGGTTAGATATTCTGCTGTCTCTTTTGACTCAGTAAAGATAATTATCTTTTTATCTTTCAAAAGATTGTTATTCTGTAAATTGTTTAGCAATGTTTCGAGTTTTGGGTCTCTTTGTATAGATTGCCACATCTCTTTTATCTTTTTTAAAATCTCAAGGTCATAATTCAGGTCATTTTCAAAATCAGGTCTAAAATCTTTGCTGTCGTATCTTTCTGCTTTTCCTTCATCAATTAGTTTCTGAATTGCCTCATCATCACCCTGTTCTGAAAGTTCAAAAATCTTGTTTATATACTTTTTGCTTATATATACATTTCCATTCTTATATTCCTTAATAAACATTTCATAAGAGTTTATAAATCTATCAATGGTTTTTCTGAATGCATAGAAACTACTTTCAAGGCGTTTTACAAGAAGCACCTTCATAAATCCACCCATATTCTTTTGTGATTGTTCTTCCAATTGAGAAATAGGTTTTTTTAAATAAAGCAATGGCATATAACGAGCATATCTAAATTTCTTAGTTATTAGTTCTACAGTTTGCATAAATGTTCTATCTTCAGCATCATTTAAATGGTAATAAAATGGCTTTGGGTTTTCTATTTCAGGGAATTTAACATTATTTTTCTCTAAGTCCTCTGCAAAATATTTTTCTATTTCAGTTCTTGTTCTTCTGACCATTAAGTACTTCAAAACCTTATCACGGATTTCTCTTGCATTTCTTCTTGTTATCTCAAGATATTTATTGTAGTCCTTATTACGGTCAACTTTTTTAAGTCGTCCTTCAATTGCAGCAAAAAATGTCTCAAGATTTTGAATCCCTGGGATAGTGCTTTTGTTTGGATTTTGAAAGAGTTTGATTTGTGCCAAAATATCCCTTGGTGAGTTATTATAGGGAGTTGCAGAAACTAAAATTATCCTTTTACCACGACAGATTTCTGCTATATTTTCATAACTAATTGTTGTTTCTGTCCTAAAACGATGCGCTTCATCTATGATAATATTCTTGTATTCTCTTATCTCAGTTAAGTTGATTGCCTCATCAAGTTTGCCAATTGACACAAACTCAGCGGGAATATGAAAATCAGAAAAAACATTTGGCCAGGAGCCAGGATTATTTTTATTAAGAAGTGCAGGAGGAGCGATAACAAGGGTTCTACCATCAAGTTGTCCTGTAAGCATCGCAGCAATATAGGTCTTGCCAAGTCCTACTACATCAGAAATAAAAACTCCACCATATTCTTCCAATATCTTCTTTGCGTTTAGAACTGCTTGTTCTTGGTATTCAAATTTTTTGAAATCCGAAGGTAAATATTTAGCAAAGAGCTCATCAGTTCTGCTCAATTCATCTTTAAAATACTCATACAAAAACTTAAGATAAAGTTCATAGGGGGTGATGTTCTGATTTAGCCAGGTTTTTTCATTGATTGTTTGAATATATTCTTCACTAACCTCAACAGCATTATTCCATAATTCTTCAAATCTCTTCTTTGCAAATTCATAATCAGCACGATTCTTTAGCTCAACATTAAATTCAAGATTATCCACAAGTCCTGACTGAGTAAAGTTGCTTGAACCAGTAATAACTCTTCCTACATCTCGGTCACCTTCAGCAAATGTCATAATGTAGAGTTTAGCATGAATATTCTGAGAGGGATAAGCTCTTATTTGAAGTTTTGGCTTTTTATTTGGGTCATTACTTTTGCCATTTATAAGCCATTCAATAAATTTCTGTATGCCTTCTTCAACAGAAAAATTATCATCTGAATTTTCCATCTCTTGTAATACCTCATTTGTAAACTTTTCTTTTGTTTCTGCATGAGATAAAATAGATTCAGTTTGACCTGCCTGTGCTGCGACTTCGGCAGACAGGATTTTGGATGCTTCTATTAAATCATGGGTTTGTTTGTCCGTCCTTATACCAACTAAGATTCTCATTCGTTCTACATTTTCTAATGATTTGTATAACCTGTGAAAGCCGCTTGTATAAAAATATCCGACAAGACAATCAAAGTATCTTGTACGGAGAAGAAGCAAAAGCTTATCTTGAATCTTATGTTTTACACAAGAAAGTGACAGTAAAGCTTACAGGAAAAAAGACATATAATAGACATGTAGGCACTATAGAGCCAATCTTGAGCTCAGAATATCCAACCTTAGCAAAACGACCTGCATACAGTGTGCTTGACAAGTCAAAGATAAAGCGTGAGCTGGGTGTTAAAATCCCTTATTGGAAGGAAAGCCTATGTGAGTGCATTAGAGAATTATTAGAATTTTTTAACATCTAAATTTTCCATTTCATACTAAAAATTTTTTCGAAAAGAAAACCTCTTTTAAAATGAAACCACCTTTTTGTTCAAAATAATATAATTAATAATAAAATAAGATTACAGAGGAGGAATCTGTATATGATAAAGCTTCTAATTATTTCCTTTCTCATTAGCTTTTTCACATCTCTTACTCTCATTAAACTCTCCTCGAAAATAAAAGCTCTTATAACCGATCGTTTTCACATTGGACCACAGCACTTTCACACAAGATCTGCTATAAGATTAGGAGGAATTGGAATTTTTGCGGGATTGCTGGGTTCATATATTTTATTCCTATCAGAAAAACTACAATTTGCGAAATTTTTGGGCTTATTCTTAACCTGCTCATTTCCTATTTTTTTCATCGGACTAATTGAGGACTTAAAAGGAGGACTCTCGCCAAAGTTAAGACTTGTTTTTTTAAGTTTAAGTGGAATTTTAGCATTCTTTTTGCTTGGAGCCCAGATTGTAAGAGTTGACATACCACTTTTTGATACTTTACTCTCTTTTGGTTTGGTTTCTTTTATCTTCACAGTTTTTGCAATTGTTGGTTTTACCAATGCAATAAATATCATCGATGGGTTCAATGGCCTTGCCTCTGGAGTTAGCCTGCTTATTCTGCTTGCAATCGGTTATGTTGCCTTCAAATTAGGAGATTACACCATTTTTGGAATAAGCCTAATTTTAATAGGAGCATTGATGGGATTTTTTATTCTTAACTATCCGTATGGACTTATATTCTTGGGAGACAGCGGGGCATACTTGATAGGTTTTATAGTAGCTGCAATTTCCATTATTCTTGTAAAAAATCATCCTGAGGTCTCAGCCTGGTTTCCTCTTTTGTTAGGCATATATCCTATTTATGAAACACTTTTTTCTTTTTATAGAAAGAAAATTTTAAGAGGAATGTCCCCCTTAGTCCCTGATGGAGCTCACTTTCATATGCTTGTATATAAAATAGCCGTGAAAAAAATATTTAAAGTAAAAGACAAGACCCATAGAAATCCTTTAACTTCGCTTGTGATATGGTTTCTGAATCTTTTTGTTATCATTCCAGCAGTGCTATTTTGGAGAAATACATTTGTTCTTATAGTTTTTGTGATTTTGTTTATAGTTATTTACAATATCATTTATTTTAGATTGATTAAATCAAAACTTCCAAAAATTAAAAAGAATGTTGTTTAAAATTTTTTAGCGTAAGAAAGAAGAACGATTTGTGCTATAATTTTCAAATAATGCAGGGGGAAGAAAATGAGTGAAAAAGAGAAATCAGTAGTTCATGAGGAAGAGATTGATCTTTATGAGCTTTTTAAGTTGATTGTAAAAAGAAAATACATTATCATAGGTTTATTTATTTTTTCTATTGTTGCATCAGCAATATTGATTTTTCTACTTCCAAAGATCTACAGAGGAGAAGTAGTGTTAAAAATTTCGAATAAAGAAGTGATATCAAAAGAGCGAACTACAAAAGAGCGAACTACAAAAGAGCTAATTTCTATTATAGGTAAGCTGGATGCTGAAAGAATAAGAGGTATTCTTCCAAGGACTCATCCCTTTGTATCTAACCTAACCATTAAAGAGATTAAAGAGTCAGCAGACAAAATACAAATAGCTGTTGAATCAAAGTATCCTGACAAAATTTCAGAGATAATAGAAGAGTTTGTTGAATATATAAACAATAACCCATTGATAAAAAGATACTTTGAAGAAAGTAAAGAGAGGCTTCTTCTTCAGTCTGCGCAGTTATCAAAAATAATAAAGGAGGCTGAAGGGTCAATAGATAGTCTTAAAAAAATGCTTATGACAGGGAAACTAACAATTGTAGGCTTTAATCCTATTGAATTGGATAAAAAACTGATGGAGTTAAGACTTGAAAAGTTAGGTGTTGATCAAGCTATTAAAAATCTTAAAGGCGTTGAGATTGTAGAGACACATATCTTAAAAAATCCTGTTAAGCCAAAAATAAAGCTGATTATCGTGATTTCAGCGGTATCAGCCATATTTCTGGGAATAATGACAGCGTTTGCTATTGAGTATGTTGAGAGAATTAAAAAAGAAAGATATGAAAGGAAGGATTTTCAATAGAAAGGAGTTTCTTTTACGGTTAGCTCTCTGGTATCGTTTAATTAGTGGCAGTCTTTTTAGAAGCATTCCTTGCAATTATAGCAATGCCTATTTTGGTGTGTTTGAAGGGTTTTGTAGCATGTGCAACGATTTTTATTTTGATGATGCTTGATGTAGCGCTTGGATCAACTGTGTGGATCAGTTCAAGTTCTTCGCACAGTGATTTTATTAAGTTATCATTCCACTTACCTCTTGGTTCCCATGCAAATATGAAGTTTCCCCTTTTAATGCTTTTAAAAAACTGCACCATATTTTTTATGTTTCTTTCTGTTGGAGTGAAACTTTGAGGGCATTGAAAGAGAATAACTTCAGCATTCAGGGTTTGAGCAAATTTTTCGGTTAATGACCAGAAAAAATGACCAGAAAATGCGATCGAAGTAATCGATCAACTATCAGATAAACTTAATGATTTCTATTTAGCTGGTGGAACTGCTCTGGCGTTACAACTCGGGCACAGAAAATCGCTTGATTTAGATTTTTATTCTCAAAGAATATTCAATGCAGATGTCATCCTTGAGAAAATTAAATCTGATAAAACCTTTTTGGCACAGAAAGGCCAGTGTACTGTGAATTGAATAGGGTTAAATTGTCTTTCCTTTATTACAACCATCCTCTCATCTATCCAACAATATCATGGCAAAAAGTTCGAGTTGCAGATTTTAAAGATATTACTGCTGAAAAAATAAAAGCTATCTCTCAGCGTGGCACAAAAAAGGATTTTTACGATCTTTACGCAGTTTTAAAACTTAAATTGTCAATCAAAGAAGCATGCGTGATTTTTAAGAAAAGATTTGCCTCATCAGGAATCAATTTTTATCATGTTCTTAAGAGTCTTTTTTTGAAGATGCAGAAGATGATCCACAACCCGTCTTTCCTCAAAAATAAATCTACCTGAGATAAGTGGTGTTTCATTATTGACCTTTCTCTTTCTAATATTTCTTAAATCCTCTCCTTAGCTACTTAGTTCTATTGGCTTTTTCAATTCATTCACAAACTTCCATCTGTTATTACAAGCCTCCTCTTTCATCATTGTCTCCTCTTTCTGTCATTGCGAGGAGCGTAAGCGACGAAGCAATCTCTTTTGTCATTGCGAGCGATAGCGAAGCAATCTCCTTAGAGACCCCTCGACCCACTGAGGGTCTCGGGGTGACAGAGGGGCGTCATTGCGCCCCCTTTTGTCATTGCGACTTCGAGCGAAAGCGAGAAGGAAGCAATCTCTTACCCCCCCCACGGTAGAAGAGACTGCTTTCGGCGGGAGTTAGAATAATATTGTGTCTAAGGTATAAAGGAAGGAGGAGGATTTAAAATGGATCAACAGACATTTGAAAAGTTCGAAAACAAAGCAATTGAATCTACATCTGGCTCATGGAGACTTAACATCAATGTGCCAAGGGAGAGAAACAGTGAGTTCCGTCCTCATGTTTTGCCAGAGCCTTTTATCCTTGAGATTAACATAATGCTACAGATTGATAGACTTAAGCAGGGAAAATGGAAGAATCCTTTGTCTGTGATTAAATCGAAAGCATATGAACTTTTACAGCTCTTTAATATGAGGTTTTACAATGAGACACAACATTCTTGATAAGTGCCCTCCAACGGTCCTTAATTACATCTCTTGCATACCAGCATGCCCACTTTGGAACCTGCATAATTACAGGTTCCGCTTCAGGCCACCTTCCTTTGATTATATCCCTGGCATAATAATATGCCGGTTCTGGTTTCTGCATTATTGTTTTTTCTGCCTCTTCCCATCTGCCTTTAATTACATCTCTTGCATACCAGTATGCCCACCATGGATCTTTCATAATTACCGGTTCTCCTTCAGGCCACCTGCCTTTGATTACATCCAGAGCGTATTTAAAAGCAACCTCTGGATCTTCTAAAATAATTGGTTCAAGTTCTGGGACTCTGTCCCCAACTTTAAGAGCATGATCATATGCTTTCCATGGTGTTTCTGGAAAAATTTTCATAACTTTGCCTCCTTCTCAAATATGTTTAGTAACATTCATACATCTATAATAGCGCAAGAGTAAGGAGGTTTTTACAATAGTGATCCAAGTGGACGTGGACGCTGTTGTGTGCGGTACAAGCACTCCAAAATGTCCTACAGTTATCTGTATCAATCTTTTTTGTCCTACGGTGTATTTGTAGGAGGAATACTTGTAGGAGCCCATATAATTGTTGGTCTTCCAACTGAGACAAGACAGGAGTCTCTTAAGATGGCAGATGAGATAAGCTGTCATCCTATAAAATTTCTTAAGATTCATCAACTTCAGATTATAAAAGATACAGTTCTTGCAAGGATTTATGAAAAAAACCTTTTTATGTTTTTGAGCATGAGGAGTATCTTGATTTTGTAGTTGATTTTGTTGAAAGACTTAGGACTGATATAGTTATTCAAAGACTCTTTGCTATGTCTCCAGAGGAAATATTGATTGCTCCTAAGTGGAATTGCTCTAAGCAGGAAATTTTAAATGATATAAACAGAAGGTTTGAGGAAAGAGATGCTCGCCAGGGTTCAAAGTGCTCATTTGATAGGAATAGAGCCTTATGCTGTTGATGTAGAAGTTGATATATCACAAAGAGGACTTCCTCATTTTAATATTGTTGGACTTCCAGATACAGCAGTTAAAGAATCCAGAGATAGAATTAAAGCTGCTTTTAAAAATACAGGTTTTCCCTTTCCAATAAAGCAAATTACTGTTAATCTTGCACCTGCAGATTTGAAAAAAGAAGGCTCTTCTTTTGATCTTCCAATTGCCATAGGGATTCTTTCTGCAGAAGGTCATATTCCAAAAGAAGTCTTGAAAGATTTTTTAGTTGTTGGGGAGCTTTCATTAGAAGGAAAAGTAAGAGAGATTAAAGGAACGCTTTGCATAGTGTCAAAGATGAAAGACAGCGAGATCAAAAAAATCATAATTCCTAAAAACAATGCCTATGAAGCAGGAGTGGTTGATACAGTGGAAGTCTATCCTGTAGAGTCTCTTTCAGATGCAGTAGAGTTTTTAAGAGGTGAAAAATCCATTAAACCTTTTAAAACAGTGGTTTCTTTTTCTGATGAAAAACAATTTTATGAAGATCTTTCAGATGTAAAAGGACAGTTTCAGGCAAAAAGAGCTCTTGAGATATCAGCAGCCGGTGCGCATAATATTTTAATGATCGGGTCTCCAGGAAGTGGTAAAAGCATGCTTGCAAAAAGGCTTGCTGGCATACTTTCTCCACTGACAGTTAGTGAAGCAATTGAGATAACAAAAATACACAGTGTGGCAGGTTTGCTTTCAGATGGAAAAGGGCTTGTAACACAAAGACCTTTTCGAAGTCCGCATCATTCATCAAGTGATGTGAGTTTGATCGGAGGTGGACAGATTCCAAAACCAGGAGAAGTTTCACTTGCCCATAATGGAGTTCTTTTTCTTGATGAACTTCCTGAGTTTAAAAGAAATGTTTTAGAGGTTTTAAGACAACCTCTTGAAGATGGCTTTGTTACAATTGCCAGAAGCTATGCTACTGTTCAGTTTCCTGCAAGATTTATTTTGGTCGGTGCAATGAATCCATGTCCATGTGGTAACTATGGTGACAGTCTAAAACCTTGTAGTTGCACTCCTCAAATTATAATTCGCTATCGCTCAAGGATTTCAGGTCCGCTTCTTGACAGAATAGATATTCATATTGAAGTTCCAAGGGTAAGATACGAAGAGTTAAAAGATGAAAATTACAGTGAGAGTTCAAGCATTGTTTGTGAAAGAGTAATAAATGCAAGAAAAATTCAACTTAAAAGATTTGAAAAAGAAGGAATATACTTTAATGCACATATGAAAACAAAACATCTAAAAAAATTTTGTAAACTCAGCGAAGACTGTCACAAACTATTGCAGTCTGCTATGGAAAAGCTTGGTTTAAGTGCAAGAGCATATTCAAAGATAATTAAAGTAGCAAGAACAATAGCTGACCTTGAGGGAGTGGAGGACATAAAAAAACACCATATAGCAGAGGCAATCCAGTACAGAAGCCTTGAAAGAGTAATTTTTTAAATGTTTAATCTACTTTTTATCATGATCTCATCCTTTGTAATAGCGCTTTCAGGTGCAATGATGCCAGGACCTCTTTTTGCTGTGACTGTATCTGAAACTCCTCGTAAAGGTTGGATAGCAGGGCCACAGTTGGTAGCAGGACACGGATTGCTTGAGCTTTGCTTGGTGTTTTTGATTGTGTCTGGTTTAGGAAGTTTTTTGCAGATGAAGGAGACTTTTATAGTTATTTCATTTTTAGGTGGATTTTTTTTGTTTTTTATGGCTTTTTCAATGTTTCGTTCTTTACCAAACTTAAGTTTAAATAATGAGATTAACAGAAAAGTGAAACACTCACTTTTTTATCAGGGATTTTATTAAGCCTTGCCAATCCTTACTGGTCTTTCTGGTGGGCAACAATAGGAATGAGCTATCTTGTTAGAGCAATGGAAATAGGCACTTTTGGGGTTGTTGCATTCTTTTTAGGTCATATCTTAGGAGACTTAGCATGGTATTTTGCAGTTTCTGTAGGAGTTTACAAGGGTAAAAAATTTTTGGATGACATTCTTTATAAAAGAATAGTCTTTTTATGTGCTTCAATTCTTATCATTTTTTCTTTTTATTTTATCTGGGCAGGTATTCAGAAGATTAAAGATATATAAGTTCTTCTCTGTGATACTGAGAGAGAAACAAAAGCAGATAGTCTTTAAGATGTCTTGTTATCAGAAAGTTTTGCTTTACATGAGCATGTCCATTTTTACCAAGCCATTGGGCAAACTCTTTGTTAGTTAAAAGAGTTTTTATTGCATAAGCAGCACCTTCTATCGAGTGACAGAACATGCCTGTAATCTTGTCCTTTACCTGAAGAAGAATGCCGCCAACAGCTGATGCAACAACTGGCTTACCTTTCCATAATGCTTCTGTTACTGTTAATCCAAAGCCTTCTTTTATTGATTTCTGAACAACAACTGATGCTGCTCTCTGTAAAGCATTTATTTCTATATCACTGTCAGGTGATAAAAGAAGTACATGGATATCGGGATTTTTATCCGCTACTTCTTTAACTTCTTGTAAAACTTTATCTGATTCAGGATCATCAGTTGCTGTTCCTCCTGCAAGGATTAACTGACTTGGTATGGTTTTTCTTACCATCTCAAAGGCTTTTATCACTCCAATAGGGTCTTTAAGGTAATCAAATCTGGAAACTTGAAGGATTATTGGCTTTTTTTTGTCAATTCCATATCTGTCTAAGACAGAATTAATCTGTTGCTCCGAAAGTTCCTTGTTTTTGTTGCTTAGAGGATCTATTGAGGGATATATTAAGAACATCCTAATTTTGAGCATCTTTGCAAAATTTGGAGCAGAAAATACCGCGGCATCATACTGTTCAACATAGTTTTGGATAAAATTCCAAATTTTTTCATCAGGATTTGATATATCAATATGACAACGCCATATCCATTTTTCTCCTACTTCTTTTCTTTTTTGAACAAGTGCAACAGGTTGAGGGTCATGAATAAAGAGTATATCTCCTGAGAAATCAAATGCCTCTGTGTTTTTTTTATTTACTTCAAGAAAATATTCAAATTCATTGTCTCTGAATTCTTCTTTTTTACCATGAAGAGCATTATGAAATTTTTTTGTTATGTTAAAAAATTGATTATCTCCTTTAATTACACTCCATTTTGCATTAATTCCCAATTCATTCATAAATGGAACCATTCTTGCAAGAATCTCTGCAACTCCTCCACCAATGTATGTTGAGTTAATATTCTGAATGGTTTTGTTTGAGAGTTTCTCTGCAAGAATTTTTAATTCCTCTATCGCACATCTTCCAATTATAGGTTCATAATCTTTGAGTTTAGGCTTTGTTTCATGTAGTTTTTTATTCATTGTCTTCCTCTGATTCAAGATAGCTTTCAATTGTAGAAACTATTTTTTCCCTTACACCTTCAATTGTATGCATATAAGGGTCTATGTTAATAATGGCTTCTGCAAGCTTTTTCTCCCCAAGATTTTCATCTATCCAGAGGGAAAAATCATTTGAGACTTTTCCTAATCTTAATTTTGCTTCATATATATGAAAAAATAAAGAATTAGAGCTTATAAACTTTAAAATTTGGACAAACTCTCTCAAATCATGAGCAATGTAAGGTGTGGGCATTACTATGCTTACAGATTTAATAAAATGAAACTCTTTGCCTTCATCACAAATATTTTCACTTGGATTTTTGTTAATGTATTCTTCTATTATATCAGCTATTCTTTTTCTTATTTCACCTATTGTTGAAAACTCAAATATATCTATTGTGGAGAGTTTTTCAGATAGATCCTCATATCCTAAGGCATTTCCGATCCATAAGGCGAACTCATTAGATGGTTGAGGTGTAAGATAGTGATACTCTTCAATGAAGTCATGGGTATGATAGAAAATAACAGAGTCTGGTACTTCTTTTATATATTTCAATAATTCGGATAAGTTTTTTGCTTTTAATCCAGTAAGTTCTTTAGCATTAAGCCTTGTATAAAAACGAAAAGGTTGTTTTGCTTTTTTAGGAGTTTTTCTGAATATTTCAAGTTTGGATTTAATAAGTTTACTGTTAGGTATAATTAATAATTTTTCATCAAATGTTTTTATTTCAGTATGTCTCCATGTTATATTTTTTACAGTTCCTTGTTCTCCAGATTCAATTTTTATGTAATCTCCTTTTCTGATTATCTCACCATTGAGTATCTCAAATCCTGCTATTAAGTTTGAGATGTCTTCTCTTATTGCAAAAACAGCTATCGCAGAGCCAAGAATTATAAAAAGAATAAATGGAGTGGTAGGAAACTTCCAAATTTCAAATAGAATTAAAAAAAAGATTAAGATAAAAATAATGTTTAAAGCGGTTTTAAATCTCTTAAAAGCATTAAAAAGAGGCTTTTTTACTTTGTCTGAATAAAGATTTAATGTTTCTGTAGTAGCTCTATTAAGAACATAAATTAAAATTATAAAAAAAAGTGTTAGAAGTAATCTTGACATAAAGATATAAAGAGAGTTTTTAATTGTTGAAATTTCTAATGCTGTATAGGCACCTAATATTAAAATGCAGTAAAATATTGCAATTGTAATATTAGAAAATAGTATATCTTTCCCTGGCCATTTTATTTGTATTAATTTAGAGTATACGTACTTAGAAAGTTTGAATCTTATCCAGAAGGCTAAAATACTAAAACCTATAAGTACTATTGATGGAACAAATATAGAAATCCAATTTTTTTCAAACCACTCAAACATTAAATGCCTCTTTTAAAACATTGACGAACCTATAAACTTCCCTCTGATTTCTAAGAAAGTATTTTGCCATTGTTTTCTTTGAATATCCTATTTTAACTGTCAATCCTTTATCTTTTATTTCACTAAAAACTGTTTCATCTGTGAGATCATCGCCAATAAAAATTAATAAGACTTTTCTGTTAAAGTTTTCTATAATAAATTTAACTGCTTTACCTTTATTCCAATCAACTGCTGGAAATACCT
The DNA here is from genome assembly GCF_054657355.1 of Thermodesulfovibrio hydrogeniphilus. Classification (NCBI taxonomy): domain Bacteria; kingdom Pseudomonadati; phylum Nitrospirota; class Thermodesulfovibrionia; order Thermodesulfovibrionales; family Thermodesulfovibrionaceae; genus Thermodesulfovibrio; species Thermodesulfovibrio hydrogeniphilus. The sequence continues at coordinate 587,442 of NZ_BAAHYW010000001.1, read as the reverse complement.
CAAAAACCATTTTCCCATTTATAACTTTTATGTTTTTTTCCTCATAATTGCTGATAATTTGTAAGAAAAGCCTTTTTAAATCTTTCCTTTGTTTTCTGTCTACCTGACGATAGTGAATGGTAAAGGAAAATGATTTTTTTTCAATAAAAACTCCTGGATACATTTTGGATAGATTTTTAAACTTACTGAAAATTTCATATATATAAGGCTTTAGCTTATAAACGTCAGGATTAGTATATTTTATATCAGGTCCATCTATCTGTAATCCATGACTTCCACAATAGTATATATTTTCAACTGAAATTCTTCTTTTTAAGTCTTTCAAATCTCTACCACTTATTATTCCTATTTTTATTTTGTCTTTAAGTTTATAAAGACTTTCCTTTAATTCACCTGACAAGTAACAATCTTTAGGATTTTTCGATATAGGTACCAAGGTTCCATCAAAATCAAAGAAAAGAAATAAATTTTCTTTTTTTTCTTTTTTTATAAACTCAAGCCAGTTTGTATAAAAAAGATATTGTGGCATCTTATAGTCTTAAAAGAGATGTAATAAGTTCTTTTGTCCAGAAATAGATATTTCTCTCCTTAACAAGATTTCTCATCTTTCGCATTCTTTCCTTTTTTTCATCTTCATCTATATTTAAAGCTTCATATATTGAATCTGCGATACTTTCTATATCGTAGGGATTAACAAGAATTGCATCCCTTAGTTCTCTTGAAGCACCTGCAAACTGGCTCAAAATAAGAACACCACTTTCATCGTCTCTTGAAGCAACAAACTCTTTTGCAACAAGGTTCATTCCATCATGAAGTGAGGTTACCATGCACAAATCTGCTATTTTATAGAAAGGTATAATTGTTGAATGTGGATGATGGCCATTTAAAAAAATTATAGGCTTATAATTATTGCTTTGAAATTTCCAGTTAATTCTATCTGCAACTTCTTCAACTGCATCCATGATTTCTCTGTACTTTTTTATATGAATTCTGCTTGGAGAGCCAAACTGCACAAAAGTGAACTTACCGATAAACTGGGGGTATTTTTCCAGAAATCTTTCAATTCCCAGGAATCTTTCAAGAATTCCTTTTGTATAGTCAATTCTGTCAACACCTACGCCAATATATTCTGCTTTTACTCCAAGTTCCTTAAGAAGTTTTTTTCTCATTTCCTCTTTATTTTCAATGTGGTGTCCAGCAAAATCTTCTACACTTACACTTATTGGGAATGGTTTTACATTTGTAACATGTCCTCTTCTTTCTATTGAAAAATGCTCCCAATCTATCCTAGATTCAAGAAATCTATCAACAGTGTCAAGGAAGTTGTTGCAGTAAAACTGAATATGAAAACCTATTAAATCAGCACCAAGCATACCGATAAGAATCTCTCTTATCCATGGACAAATACCGACTACTTCAGGGTCAGGCCATGGAATATGCCAGAATAAGGCTATTTTCGCATCAGGTCTTTTTTGTTTTATTAAAAAAGGAACAAGAGCAAGATGATAATCCTGCACAAGAACAAGGGGAGAGTCTTCATTTTTTATCTCATCAAGTAAGGCATTTGCAAATTTTTCATTCACCCGTTGATATTCAATCCAGTCATCCCTTCTGAAAATAGGTCTTACATAAGTTATATGACATAAAGGCCATATTCCCTCATTGGAAAATCCATAATAATATTTTTGTTCTTCCTCTTTTGTAAGCCATACCCTTTTTAAAGTATAAGATGGTTTATCAGGTGGAACTTTGATTTTATCATCCTTGTCAACAACTTCCCTATCTGCGTCACCTGCTCCGTGCGCAATCCAAACTCCATTACAAGTTTTCATCACAGGGTCAAGTGCTGTAACAAGTCCTCCTGCAGGAATAACACATTCTATTTTCTCACCCTTTCTTATATGCATATATGGTTCTCTGTTTGAAACAAGGAATAGTTTTTTGTCTCCCAACTTTTCTTTTATAAACTCTTTAAGCCTCTCAGCTGTCCATATGGAGTCTGTAGTTGTTTTGAGTCTTTCCTCTTCTTCAGCTTTTGCTTTTACCATCGAGAGCGTTTTAATAAGAGCTGTAACTTCCTTTACTAAAGGAGCAAGCACATCACCCTTTATGGGCATTTCAGTAGAAGGATTCCCTATCTTTCCTTTTCTTAATTCTTTGAGCCATTCAGCCATACGATCTACAGGACCAGTGATATTCCACTTAATTACAAGAAAAGAGATTGCAACAATTGAAATAGTTAGTGCAAGCAAACGTATTATATTCCGTTTACACACCTCTTTAATCCTTATATCAATATATGAAGCATCCTGAAAGATAGCTAAAGCGCCAATTAGAGGTTTCTCTTCATAGCTTTCTGAAAATAATGGTAAAACATAAAGATAAATTTTTTCTTTGTCAAACTCTATAAACTTGGTTTTGGGAGCTTTTTCAACAAGAGCATTAATTACCTCCACAGGTGCCTCTGATATATGGGATTTAAGAAAAGAGTTTAAAGATACAATATTTCCTGATGCATCAAAAACAGCAACACCTTTTAATCTTTCACGGTTACCAAATTTTTCTACAAGTCGATCTAATCTTTGTGTTTGTGCTCTTTCAATAAGTGGAATAACGGATTCTTTAAGGCTTTCTGCAAGTATTATACTTCTTCTTTCAATATCTGCCTGAAGCCTGTCTTTTTCATCCTTTATCTGAATATAAGAAAAGATTCCTACAACTAAAGAAATACCAATAAAGAGAGAAACGACGAGCTTTACAGTTAATTTCATAAAATATTATAACATCTAAAATGTTATAATTTCAAAATGGATTTGCATCTTATTTTCCTTTATCTTGCAATCCTGCTATTTTTTGCGAGACTTACTGGGGATATTTTTGCAAAAGTTGGCATGCCGTCTGTTTTGGGTGAGATATTTGTTGGAATAATTCTTGGTCAAAGTGTTTTAGGTATTATTCCTCTTAGCGATGTAATAAAACTTCTTGCTGAACTTGGAATAATTTTACTTTTGTTTCATATCGGACTGTTATTACTACAGTCAAGTCACATTTTATTACTACAGGAAAATGTCACATTCTTTCTCCAATCTTTCCTCCATGGATGATTAGCTGGTGGTATGTATTTCTTCCTTTCTCTCTGCTCCTCTGTATTAACCCTCAGATTTAAAATCTCCTCTTCTTTTTTGTGCCTGTCTTTTTCTTTTGCCCCTGTTATTTCAACATACCCAATACTTGTGCCTTCTAAGAGTATCTCTATTCTGCCATCCCTTAATTCACAGATCTCTACCCATTTACCAGCAAGGCTCCTCCCATTTAAAGGAAGTATCTGATAAATCCCTCCATTGTATCTTACGGTGTTGTCTTTGTTTACCTTCCTTGGATGTTTTATACAAAACACAAGATCAAGCTTTGCTGTAGAAGGAGCAGGCATATAGATACTTTCTACACATAGGGTATATCTGGTATTACACCATGGAAGAAATTCTTCCTTAAGAAATCTGTTTGCCTCATCATAATTCTTTATACCCCTTAATCTCATCTCCTTGATAAGCCTGTCCTGAAAGAATCTAAACTTACGTTCTATTCTTCCTTTTGCCTGAGGGGTATTTGCATTGATGAGTTTTATCCCAAGTTCATTTAATGCCCTTTCAATCTGTGTCTCTTTTTGTTCAACCTCTACTTCATTGTGAAGCCCTCCATGCCTTGTGGTCCTAAAATGAGAGGCTTTATCAGTGTATAAAGCCATAAAAAGCCCTCTTTGCTCTATATATGTCCTTATTACTTGCAGATTTGCCCATACTGTCTCAGAGGGATGAAACTCAGCATAAACAAACCCATCTGCATCATCTATCATGGCTACAAGCCACCAGGGCTTTTCAATCTCCTCAATCCATCTGTGCTCTGATGAATCCATCTGTACAAGCATTCCAGCCTTCGGCATTCTCCTTCTTCTTCGATAAACTCTTCTTTTTCTCTTTGCTTCGTGTAAGCCTTCTTTTAGAAGAACTCTCCTTATGCTCTCATAACTTAAGTTTATTCCATGACATTCTTTAAGTTTGTCTTTAAAATGCAGTATGTTAAAATCCCAGTAAAGAGACTTTCTTAAGTTAATGATTTGTTCATGAAGAGATTGAGTAATCTTTAGTGCTTGTGGTACGGGAGGTTTTTTTCTTAGAAGTCCTTCAAAGCCTTCTTGAATAAACCTCTTTTTGATCCTTAAAAGTTGCCTGTAGCTTAATCGGAGTATTTCCTGAGCTTGTCTCAGGCTCATACATCCATTTACTACTTGAGTAATTACCTCTGCCCTTTTCAACTCTTCCTCCGTAACAATGTATTGTACTTCAATAAAAACCTCCTACTTTTGATACAAAGTATCAAAAATAGGAGATTAACATATGTGACATTTTGTTTTAGTAATAACATGTGACATTTTGATATAGTAACCACAGAGGCAATTCGCTGTCTTGTTTTTATAATAAAGAAATAGTTATACTAAAAAAATGTTTACATATGTAAACTCAAATATAGCATTTCGTATCAGAAGATCTGATTTAGATTTTCCCACAGTTCGAGCAAAAGAAGGAAGACATAAAATCCACGATTACCCCGCAATGCTTCACTACAAAGTTGTGGAATATCTGATTAAAGAATTTGGAGAGAAAGCAAAAATTTTATACGACCCTTTCTGCGGCAGTGGAGTTTGTCTTGTTGAAGGGTTAAAACAAGGGAAAAATGTAATAGGTACAGATATAAACCCACTTGCCCTACTTATCTCCGATGTAAGAACCCAAAACATTGCCAATCAAAACTTGGATGATATTTTGCATAAAATCAAACAAATATTTAATAAAGTTGAACCAGATATTCCACAGGTAAAAAACATAGAGTACTGGTTTAAAGAAAATGTGATCACAGCGCTTGGCAAATTAAAAAATGCAATTAAACACTTTACCAACTCAGATATCTACAAATTTCTTCTTGTTGTTTTTTCTCAAACTGTAAGAAAAGTTTCAAATAACCGAAAAGGAGAATTTAAACGCTATCGTATTAATTCTTCAAAACTTATAACCTATAACCCAAATGTATGGGAAGAATTTGAGAAACTCTTTTATGAATATGGAAAAGCCCTTACTGATGAATATCTTCCCCTTTTAGATAAGAAACTTCTGCTTATTGATGTAAGAACTCCTCTTGATTTTTTTGCAGACTTAGTTATAACTTCTCCTCCTTACGGAGACTCAAGAACAACAGTTGCTTATGGAGAATTTTCAAGTTTTAGTCTGGAGTGGCTGCAAGGTTTAAATCCCTATGGAGATATAGGAAAAATAAATATTGATAGGTTAAGTCTAGGTGGCAATAACTTAAAAACTAATATTGCTCAAAAAGTAAGTGATTACGTTTATGAACTTGCAAAAACACTCTGCCATATAGATGAAAAAAGAGCAAGCGATGTTTTTTCTTACTTTGACGACTTGTTTCTTGCTTGTAAAAACATTGTAGAAGTGGTAAGAGAAAATGGAACTATCATTTTTATAGTAGGAAATAGAACGATAAAAGGAATCCAAATCCAAACAGATATTGCGATAAAAGAATTTTTCGAAAGTTTAAATTGTAAACATCTTTTTACTTTTGTGCGAAAAATTTCTAATAAAAGAATGCCTATTTTTAATTCTCCTTCTAATAAACCAGGTCAAACACAAGAGACAATGAACGAAGAATTTATTGTGGTTATGAAGAAAGGTGGTTATATTTGAGGAAAAAGGATTTAATAAATAAATTAAAACAAATTAAAGAACAAGGATTTGTTAAAAGCTTCAGAAAAGGATCAACTGGAGTAGGATACACATTCGAAAAACTGCTTGGAATTCAAGAAAATAATATTCCCGTTCCAGATATAGGCGGCAGACTAGAAATAAAAGCCACACGCAAAGATTCAAATTCATTGTTGACATTATTTACTTTTAATAAAGGTATATGGCAGATAAAACAAAAAGATTTAATTGAACAATATGGATACGAAGATGAAAAAGGAAGAAAAGCTTTAAAGAAAACGTTAACTTTCAGCTCTTCAGATCCAACTTTTAAGCTTAGCATAGATGAAGGAAATCAATCCTTGATTCTTTACGATAAAAAACAAAATGAAATTCTAGCAATATGGAATTTATACGTAATTGTTGGAAAATTTTCTACTAAGTTAGACAAAGTTTTATATGTTCTAGCTGACAGGAAATTTGATGAATATAAAACCGAGTATTTTCACTATAATGAGATATATATATTATCAGAACCCAATATTAACAACTTTATTGCAGCTTTTAAAGATTCTGAAATTGCAATAGATTTACGTATGCATCTAAAAGATAACAAGCAGTCAGTAAGAAATAGAGGAACAGCCTTCAGAATATATGAGAAAAGCATAATGAAACTTTTCAATAAAATTGAACGCATATTGTAAGCAAACTATAATAATTTATTAGACTTAATTATCTTTCAATGTTTTTCGGACTCGTGAACAATAAAATTTTAAAGATATATATGTCTCACTTTTTAAAACGGTATTTATAACGGTATCAGTGAGTTAAATAAATTGCGAAATTCTATAAAAAATAGATAGCTAGCCAGTTTATTTCGAATCCCTTCACCTAATCAAATCGAAAGCATATGAACTTTTACAGCTCTTTAATATGAGGTTTTACAATGAGACACAATATTCTTGACAAGTGCCGAATAGTAGCCATCAGTGCTTTTATCAAAATTAATCTGTGGCTTGCTTTATGGATACCTTTATTTGTTATTCTTAACTCCCTAGCTGATTCTATGTTTGTTTCTTTTATTGAAAAAAGTGGTATAAATGCTTCAGGGATTACTCTGCTTACTGTTGATAAAATTCGCACTGAAGGTTATAGAATTTTAGGTTATATTGGTGCAGCCTCATGGACAGTACCAGCTCTTGCATGGGCAATTTTAAAAGGTGGAGAGTATGCTGTAACACATGCTTTAAGTATGGTTACAGGTGGAACTACGTCTGGAGCAGGTGTAGCACAATCAGTTGGTGCACAGGTAGGTGGTATGGGAAACATAACAGCAGGTGGATTTTCTCGAAATGCATTAGTATCCACCACACAGACAGCATACACAACCACGCATGGAGTTTACCAAGAAGGATTTGTTCGTGCTATGAGAAATATTGCTAGTTTTATGGGAGAGTCGTTACAAAGAGCTACCATGCTTCTTCAGCAACATGGATCATATGTTGACTCTCGAGGAACACGGCATGATTTTTATCTGGGACCAGATGGTAAATTTTATACTACCGGTCAGCGTGTTGGCTCTTCAGGGTATGTAGCACAAGCGGCAACTTCTTCTGAAGGATTGGGTGGTATTACAGCAGTAGGTCCTGAAGGGACTTTAACTATCGATCCAACTGGTCGGCTTGTTAGTGTTCAAACTAATATTCTGGGAATAGAAAAAGCTATGGCAGAACAGATAAGTAATGCACTGCAAGCATTAAATCAAATGAGTTTTTCTCAACAAAAAACGTTTTTAGAGCGATTTACAAGGGGTTCTATAACTACTGATACTGTGCGAACAGCCAGAGAAAAAATGAAATTACTTGATGAAAAAACAGTAGCACAAATAATAGATTTTTTTGGAAAAGCAGGAATGCAAATAAACAGGAGTGAAGCAGAAGCAATAGTTAAAGAAATCGGTGGAACGGCAGATTTATCAGGAATATCTAGGCTAATCGGAAAAGGTAAAGTTGGTCAAATGATTGCAGGTTTACTAGCTAAACTTACTGGTTCAATAAGAGACATACACCGTGATATAAAAAGTGAAGATAACTATGAAGATAGAGGAACATCCAATAATACACAGATTGCCAGCAGAACTGGAGATAGTGACAAACGAATTGATACCACAAGCCATGAAACTGCAAAGGTTGTACAACGTCTGCATGAAATAGCACAGGAGTATAGAAAAGGTATAAGTCAAATATATTCTGAAACTATAAGCAGTATTAAAAGCAGTACAACACAAATTACTACAAATCTTTTGCCAATGTTGGTAGAACGTATAGGAGACAGAAACTTTTATTTTATATCAGATCCATCTGATCGTTATGGACTGGCGTTAAAATATGTAACTAATCTTGCGTTAACTAATCCTCAACAACTGCAAGCTGAATTACAAGCAATAATGTATCAAACTCCAGAAGAAGAAAAAGCAAAAAGTAATATCTTTAATCAAAGAGAAAAAATAGAAGAGCAACAAATTCCACCTAGAAAATCAAAATAAAAAATTAACTTTTTGCAAATAAAAAAATTATTCAAGATCTCTCTCTGGATCACCTGGCATATCAAATATGCCTGGCATTATGTAATAATAACAAATTGCATCATCGTAAGTATCATCCAATACATCATCATATTCGTCGCCAGATACATTATTGCTTTCTTTGTTTTTTACTGTTTCTGATTTTTCAAAAATTCTCTGCAACCATTTAAACATTTTTTGTTACTTCCTCCTTGTAGTATTTTCTGTATTTATATTATAGCAAATTAATCCAGTTTGAATTATTACTTTCTACTACTGTCTCTTTTGTCTACTATTTATGAACTTTGTGAACAGAAACCATTAAAAAAATACCATTTAGAAAGAATGCAAAAAGTAATTAAAAATAAAGTAGTTACAAATTTAAAAAAGGAGGGAGTTATTGCAAGAAAGAAGTAGTTTTTTTACAATTACAGCCTTACAAACCATAAACCTTAACTCCGAGCAGTATCAAGCAGTAACTCACATTAATTCTCCTGTACTTGTTGTAGCAGGAGCTGGAAGTGGCAAAACCAGAGTAATTACTGCCAAAGTGCTTTATTTAATAGAGCAAGGTATTGCCCCTGAGAGAATCCTGGCAATAACCTTTACCAGAAAAGCTGCTGAAGAAATGAAAAAGCGTGTGCAGGATACACTTGGCGTTAGACCTCCATATATACTTACATTTCATAGTTTTTGTCTTAAATTTCTTAAGGAAGAACTTCCCACTGTTTCATCCAGATACACTAAAGATTTTGTAATTTATGATGAACATGACTCCATTACAATAATTGAAAACATTATAGAACAATTTGAATACTCCAGATTAGCCCCTGAGACCGTGGCAGCATCAATTTCAAAGGCAAAGCAAAGGTATATCAATGGTTCAGATCTCTCATCTTATTTAAAAACGGCTGAGCTTATTTCAATTTACAAAGAGTATCAAAAACAGCTTGTGCGTTCTAATGCAATGGATTATGATGATCTTCTTTATCATACGGTAAGAATTCTTCTTAAGTATCCCAAGATAAGAGATAAATGGAATTCTGCTTTTGATTATATTCTTGTTGATGAGTATCAGGATACAAATGAGATACAGTATCAACTTCTTCAACTTCTTACAACCAGACACAAAAACATCACAGTTGTAGGTGATCCTCAGCAGTCGATTTACGGTTTTAGAGGAGCCTGTGTAGGAAATGTTAAAAAATTTGTTCAGGATTTTAATCCTAAAATCGTCAAACTTGGACAGAACTATCGTTCTACTCCATCGATTTTAAATATAGCAAACAGGATTTCTTCTTCAATGAATGGATTTTTTAAAGAGTTGCTTGTGACATTATATACGGAGAATAAGGACGATGGAGAGGTGGCAATTAATGTTTGTGAAAGAGAGGAAGAGTTTATAGCTAAGAAAATTCTTGAACTCACTGCAAAAGGTATTAAGTATCAGGACATAGCAATACTCATTCGGGTGTCTTTTCTTTCTTTTTCGATTGAGAAAGCTTTGGCTCGGTATGGAATTCCTTACCGGGTGCTACATGGGATAGAATTTTTTTCTCGTTCTGAAATTAAAAATCTTCTTATGTATTTGCGTTTTCTTATCAATAATAAAGATACAGTTGCTTTCCAGAGAATAATCAATATTCCAAAAGGAAAAATAGGAAAGAGAAAACTAAGATTAATTGAACAGCATTATGAATCCTCGTGGATCTAGGCTTTAGAAAATGTAAAAATTCACTTAGATAAAATCAGCAACCAAAAATTGAAAAATTTTTGGAATTGTATTATCAATATAGCCCTTCTGCAAATCAAAAACCTTATACTGTACTTTCAGAACTCCTCTTAGCAAAATTATATCATAACCTGATATTTTTGAAATTTTTGAGTAAACTCAAAGAGGATATTGAGTTTTGTATGATTTAGCTCAAAGCTCTTTCTTATAGATGACCTTCATTAAGGTGGTATATTGGAAAAAGGTAAAAAGATAGAGAAGCTAAAAAACTCTATCTTCCCGAAAAAGAAATCCCCTCTTTGAGAGGACAAATAAATAAGAAGAGGTAAAAAGTATGAAACAAGTATCTATGACAGGAGTTGTTGTAAATCCAAAGTACTAAGAGAAAAAGAACTCTAAGCAATTCTTAAAATTAGCAGTTGGTACTCAAAATGCAAAAGGAATAGAGTTTTATGCTTTTAAAATATTTGGTCAGTATTTAAAAACACTCTTTCAGTAGAGAAAGACTGGAAAGGTCGTCTCTATACAAGGAGAGCTTTTTCAGAGGAAAGGTGAAAAAAATACATTCGTTGATATTATAGCTAACAGAGTAGAATTCATTCCTATCTGTAGAAAAATTGAAGAACATTTCTAATGTAACTCTCCTAATCAACAAGCCCTGATAGAGATGTATCGGGGCTTTTTTATTTGTATCCGTAACACATTAAAAATCTTATAGTCTACACAAGAATGAAATTATAAAAAGAAAGGAGGTAAAAATGTTATCTTTTATAAAAAACTTTTATTATCCAAAAAAGAACAAGAAAATCAAGAAAAACATGCAGAAAATTTCTCTTTTGTCTCTACCTCATCTCTTCATCTTAAAAAAGAACAATCCACTATTATTGAGTTCCTACAAAATTCAGACAGAATTGTTGCTGTTGAAGCCCCTGCAGGTATAGGCAAAACTGTTGCTTACCTGTACTACATCAAGGAAACAGGTTGTAGGGCTATTGTCTCCTCGTTCACTAAATCTCTCCAGGACCAGATTGTTCAGGATATCCAAAAATTCTTCCCTGATTTATCTTATGTAATTATCAGAGGAAAAGCAAACTATATCTGTAAAGACAAAATCTCCCTTCTTCCTTCACAAGAACAAAAGCTTATTTTCTCTAACATACCGAAAATCTCTAAACAGGTCTTGGAAAAGGTTAAGGTTACCTCTCAGTACTGCAGACCTGAATACCAATGTCCACATAAACATTCATGCGAATATGCGCTTCTTCGTGAAAAAGCTAAATACGCTCAGGTCATTATTATAAATCACTTTCTAATTAATGCTTTCTCTAACTCTTTTGATGGTTGCCTTATTATCGATGACTGTCAACATCTTGAAAAAGCTCTGAAACAGGAAGTTGAGTTCACTAAAGATGACTTTGAAGAACCTGTTGAACCTAACCCCAGTGCTTTTAACTCACAGCAAAAATACAATAAAGCCTTGGAAGAATATCTCATCCACCTGGAAAAGTTTCAGTTAATTCAACAACTGGAAATCAAAGAGCCCGGAACATATCCCGTCGAAATTCCCCTACAACTGGATAATCCAAGTAAAATTATTTTTATCTCCGCTACTTTACCTGATGTATTCCCGGTGGAAATTCAGGACTCATACATAATCTCCGACAAAAGAAACTGGGAACGTATAAAAGTTACCGTAAAAAATGTTAACTACAAACAAAATAACTACTTCAATGTTCTGTCCAATCAAATACAGTATGCACTTAGACATTATCCAAAGGTGATCATTCTTTCTACCTCTTTCGATCAGCTAAAACTAATTGAACAAAAATTCCCTACAATCCAGACTCAGCTTAAACATTCTCCGTTTCAGCTAGCTCAGATGCTCAAAAACGGTCAAGTTCAAGCTATCGCTGGTTGTAACGCTATGTGGACCGGTATTGATGTCCCCGGAGAAAAGTGCATCATCATGACCAAACTCCCATTTCCCAACCTGGACAAAGAAACTGAATTTACCAAGTCGGTCTCCAAAATGGTTACTACACTCAAACAGGGTTTTGGTCGTATGATGAGATCTCCAGATTGTAAGGGTGAAATTATCCTCCTTGACAACAGGATTTACTCCTATCCCGATGTCATCGGGATCCTCAACGAACTTAAATCTAAAAATGCTACAGTTAACATTGAAGTGCCAGAACCTACTGCACACTCCAACAAGGTTGTTCCTTTAGCTGTTAAGAAAGTATCATAAAATCTTTCAATCTACGTGTGGGTGAGTCTCTACAACACTACCAGAGATTGCTCCAACAACCTACAAATCTTCAGTCTACATCAGGGTAAAAAGTGCCAAAACCAGCTGTGGCTAGAGTTATTCACTTATACAAACCCCTCCAACAAATAAAATCCTTTAGTCTACATATGGGTGAAATTCCCACCTTTGGTGGGTTTATTCCTAAACCAAAAAAGGAGGTAAACATGTCCAGAAGTCCTTTTTGGGAGGTATGGGATGAGCTTTATTTCAAGAAACGCTCTGAACGCTCTGGTTTGCCAGAGCTTAAAGAATTTCTTCGAGAGTTAAACCATTATTATCTCACAATCGAGCAGGCAAAAGAGCTCTGCAGATGCTTGCTAAGCGAATATCAGATCGTTGAATGGGCAGCAGAAATCCTAAAAAATTATATGAAATCAGAAGTGTTCTAAAAATAAAAAAACAGTAAACCAGTAAATCTTTCAGTCTACATGTGAGTGAGTTACACCAGAAAAAAAAAGTACCAAAATCTGCTACACACTTAAATCTTTTATTCTACTTCAAGTGACCTTCCATTGGAAGGGTAACTAACCAATCAGGAGATATTATGATAAAAATTTTAAAAGGCAACTTGTTTAAATCAAAATGTCAAACCCTTGTTAATCCAGTTAACACCGTAGGCACTATGGGGAAGGGACTTACCCTTGAGTTCAAAAAACGTTTCCCCGATATGTTCAAAGATTATAGAAAGCGATGTGCCGAATGCAAGATCAAACTGGGTGAACCTTACCTCTATACAAAAAGTGGGGTATCACCTCCATAGCAATCCCCCCCTTATTAAGAAGATTCTATTTAATACCAAAATTCTTCAGTCTACATATGGGTAAATTTCGTTTATCTCTTTTTTTTGCCTTCGACACAAATAGAAGACAAAAACATAAAAAACAAATCTTTTAGTCTACATCAGGACGAAACTACCACATTAAGACTTGCATCCCTTACTAAACCATCACATAAAACAACTCTTGCCAGTGGCACGTTCTGTTCGTCAAAACAAAAAATCAAAAAAAGGAACTGTTTTTTGTTCGTTAATATAACCAAAGGTTATATTATCCCAGGAAAAAGTTTGGAGAAACCTCTTTTAGACAGACTTATCCCGTTTGAAAAACACCCATTTTCACTTAAAAAGAATAATGGGGCAAAGAGAAATGACTTTGTTCATAAAAAGTATTACTACCAACCTCAAACAACACTAAAAATTAACTCTCCAGCAAACACCAAGTCGACATTTTTAGCTAAAATCGGTTAAAAACATTTTCCAATTTTAACCAGTTGGTTAAAACTTTAAACCTTAACTACACAGTTTTAACCAAATTTAACCAACTTTAACCAATTTTAACCAACAATAAAAAATAATACATCAATAAGCACCTACATATTCAAACAAGAGGAGAGGGAGATATGAAAGTAAAATTTGTAATTACTCTTGATTCTAAAAAGCATGCAGATATTATCAACATTTTTGAAAAGATTGATGCAGAATTAAGGAAGCATGTTATAGTTGCTGGAGTACGTCTTCTTTTACAAAATCCAGAGAATTTTCTTTCGACATTAATTCATGATGAATCAAATTCTGAGAAAGGAGAAACTTTACAGAAAGAAAAAATAAGAAGCCAAGCGTCAATAAAGAAGGACAAGTTGGAAAGTTTTACAAAGGGAGAAGAATCTCAAAATCCGTATAAAATTGACTTTGGCAGTATTTTTTAAGAAGGGATTACTACTTCGATAATTCCCAATCGTCCTGCTGATTTTTTTAAAAGGTCGCTTTTATCGATTTTTAGATATTCTACCACCTTATCCAGGAGTAGGATAAGGTACATTCTTTTGATAGGTTTTCCTTTCCATGCGGTAAGTTGTGTAGTAAGGGTAACTGTTTTTGAGTATTTGTTCAATGGGATATCAGGGGAGACGAGGTTTTCTGTGCGTAATTTTCCAACTATTTTTTCAAGAGCCTGTTCTTTATTTGTTTCGTAGAGGAAGAGTTCATCTACTATTCCATTTTTTATCACCATATCTTTGGCAACATCGTATACCACCTGAGGATCAACAAAGATGTAATCGTTCCAGATGAAGGCTTTCAGTGAATCGGTCTGGACTGAGTCTACGATTTTTATGAGGTTGCCAAGGTAGGTTGACAAATCAAAGTAGCTGTCGAATGATTTAATTGTGTAGTTTCCTTTGCTCATCATTTCGAGAGCTCTTGCTTTATGGTCGGCGTGTTTAAGGAAACTCCACCATTGTTTATCGACATCCTGAGGGACTTCCTGTGAGTGGTGGTATCTGATAACATGCAGTGCTTTTTGTAGCCATTTTGGAGACGGCATAGAGCTGGCAAGGTTAGAGATATATCTTTCAGCAATGATTGGGTGTTCTTTAGTTGTGTATTGACCTTGATGAACTGAAGGGATTTTACCGATATCGTGTCCTAATGCCAGGAACAGGGCAAGTGGGATATGGGGCTGTATGTTTTCGTATGTTTCATCCAAAATTTTCATCATTTCGAAGGCTACGTTATAAACATGTTCTTTCAATGTGACATCGCTTAGCACGTGTTTAACTGTTTTTAGGTCGACCATTTCTCTATCGTTTACAATACTTGGGCAATTTCCTTCTTTTTCGATTAATTCAAGCAGGCTCATTACCAGCTGGTAAGCATTCTGGTTTTTAAATTCCTCGACATTAGGTTCAATGATTTCGGCAATGATTCTTTTTGTTTCGTTACTAATTATGTCATTGCTAACAGATGAAGCTCCTGAAGAAGGTTCAGGTTGAGGTTCTTGTAGTTCTGAATTTTCTTCTGTAACATCTTCGGGGGAAAAATCTGTTTCTATTACAGAAGAGAATTCTTTAGTTTCATTTTCTGGCATTGTAGGTCCATCTTTGTTATATCGAAGCCAGATTGCCTGAGCCAGATCCTCAAGTGGAACTTCAATTACATTTTGAGTGAGATGATTTTTTCTATCTTTTAGGATGATAACGATAATTGCCAGTAACATAGCTGTTATCAAAGCAACAATCACCATCATAGTTTACTTTTCCCCTGACAATCATTTTTGGAGATAGAGCATACTTTTGATGGAACAGAATGTAAAATTGTTTTAAAAAGCAGGTATTCTTTTATTTTGTCAGCTCCAAGCAAAAATTTTTTCTCTCCGTTTTCATTACAGTAAAGGACTGGCACAGAGTTTATGTCTAATGCTTTCAAAATGCTACTTACATTTTCTGCTTCAATTTTTTCAACTGAGATAGCTTTTTTTTCACAAAACTGAATCACTTCCTCACAGTGGGGACAGTTCTTAGAGTATATAAGCACCTGATCAGAGAGAGGAAGTAACTGATTGATTTGAGGACTTACAAAATAAGTCATGAACAAAACTCCAGCAAAGCTGGTAAGAGCGAAAATCATTTCGTTTTTTCTTTTTAGAATTCGGATAATTGTAGCAAGTAGCAAGATTGCAAAAACAGCCAGACAGAAATAGCAGAAGTTTTTTACAACAAATATCTGGAAACCTACAAGATATCCCTCTATAGCAAGAGCTGTAGTAAGAGTGAGGGAGTGTCCAAATGTTGCAAAAGTGGACTTACCTTTTAATTCCCTCAAGGTAAAGATAATTAACAAGCCGAAGAGTGCAATTCCTGTAAGTAGAAGAACCAGGTCTCCTCCTTTTACAAAGCTCTCTACCACTCTACAGCCCTCTGTAGTACATAAACTTTTGCCAGAAAGGTAAAAGACTGTTTCTACCACTAAAAGAATCAAAGCAATAGAATATAATGCCAGCAGAGGGCAGTTAAACCTCACTTTTTGCATTTTTGTTTTCATTAGCAACCTCCTTTTGCTACTTTACCAATATGCTTTTCTCTTTTTGTTATCTGCAAGCTTACCTGCGTAGAATCAACATCAACTGTTTTTTCTTTAAGCCACCTCTCAATTGCCTCTGGATCAAATCTGAGTGCACGTTTTGAAAGACGAATAACAGGAATTTTTCGATAAAAAACTAACTGATAAATGCTCTGTTTCGATAAAGAAAGCATCCTTGCCACCTCATCAACAGTTAATAACTTTTTCTCTTTCATGTCACTCATATTACATCCCTCCCTTTTTTTTTGCTGTTTAAAAGCGTTTTAAAGCCAAAATTAGCCGTTTTGTGAGAAAACCTATATGAAACATCATCTTTCCCCTAAAAAAGGGAAAATTAAGCCTTTTACGCTTTTATGGGGGAGAAGGTGAAGGTAGTCCAAATTTGCTTTTTATGTACTGCAGTATATGTTTAGCTCCGTCGAAGACTATCATACCAAAGCCTGTGTATTGCCATTCAATTTTCAACCTTTTCATATGATTTTCAAGCCATGTTTTAATGCCTTTAAGCTTTGCCACTGCCTCCTGATATGTTTTAAACACTATTTTGTTGATTAGCTCATAGTTAAGGACTCCTCTTGAACTACCCCAGAATTTACCAATGTGGTTGAGGTGTGGAATTTCTTGAGGTTTGCTGATAAGTACTTCTGAGTATTTTTCAAACAAATTTTTGAAAACTATGAAAGGATTTGTTTCTATTGGAAAGTGGTCTATAACATTTCCACCTACCAGTCTGTTCCATGCTTCATCCAGGTGGCTCACAGAAGTTTGTCTTGAAAGAAACATAACCACAACATACTGTTTGTTTTGTATATCGTAGCCAATAAACCAAACAAATTTTATTTCTCTAAATCTTAACAAGTGCAAAAAGGAATTCAATCCACTTTTAAAGTTTTCAAGTTTTTCTTGGGAAGTCTCAAGAGAAAAAATAAAGCAGTATTGCCAGAGTTCTTCTGTATTTCGCATAAAGAAATTCAAACGCTGCACTGATCTTTTAGAAAACTTTCTAATGTTACTTCCCTTTGGTCTTCCTGAAACACGGTCTTTAGAAGAGTTTCTTTTCTTCAAAGAGGGAAAATGCATTTCAATGACAACATCCCGTGGATACTGCTTTACATACAAAACTGTTGGTTCATTTCTACCTTTAATCCTCCTTAACAGCTTATCTAAATACTCTTTCCTCTCCATAACCACTCCTTAAGTTTTTTTCACTGGTCTATTAGAAGTATTACCAACAGTGTTTCTCTCTACTTCTACCAGAAGGTTTGTTTGACACCTAAGAAAAGTTGTTCTTCGAAAGCTATTTTTCACAAAAGTTTGCTATTTTCTTTTTACGAAGTAAAAAGAAAACTTTATTCCATAAAGTACGCTTATATAGTAAAAGATAGATTTTCTCCATATCGTACGTATTTTTTTTTTTTTTTTTTTTTTTTTTTTTTTTTTTTTTTTTTTTTTTTTATCGTACTACTGGTATAAAGCGTTCTATTCTATAAAGAACGTTCTATATAGTAGAAGCGTTCTATACAGTAAAAAAAAAATATATAACTGGCTATTTTTCATTACGGACGAATACCCCTATCTTTTTTTCAAAAGCTGGTAATACAGAGAATAACAACAGAGTTAAGATTGGCTGATGGAAGGTTATGGTGTTGATAGTATAGTTATTGGAGTGGTATCAAAAAACCTACCAGATGCTGAGTGTTATTTAGTTCAGGTATTTGTTAATGGTAACAGAGATGCAGGTAGAGTGTTTGCTCAGCTACCGAAGCAGAATGCGGTAAAGCAGTACAGGATAGGTGAGTCTTTGCTGGCGGCGGTAGAAAGCATTCGTGGTGCACGAATAACTCTTACTCAAAGGAATGAAGTTTTTTCATTCTTCGAACGAACACTGTCATTTAAAAAAGGATCGAACTAAATTTCTTAGCCATCTACATTTTTATATTCATAAAGTATCTTTCTGATTATGAAGGCATATATATTAAGTTACAGGAGTTTATATAAATTTAGAAACTAGCCAAAGCCTTTCTATTTCAACTTATTTGACTAAAAAGAAATAAAAATGGAAATGAAAACTATGTTTTTGGTCCCTTTGAAAGTATCGATAGCTACGAAGACACAAAAGTAGATCTCTTTTACGACGAAAAAGAAGAAAAATACAAACTTGTCCGATACATAGATTTTTGAAATAATCTTCTAATCTACCTCTTATGAATTTCTGCTAAAATACCTGCTTCTCCAAATATATGCGCCATGTGCAGAGTTGTAAGTTGTGCACAAAGCGCATATGAGGTATGTGCCAACTTATAGGTTTGGCACAAAAGACATATGTCCTATGTGCAGACTTGTAGGTTTTGCACAAAAGACATATGTAATACATAACATGAGCAAATAATGGTTATTAGAAGATTTTTATAAGAAAGGAGGACTAGTTAATGAATGAAGGTATTAACAAAGATATGCAAGTAAGTATTCAGGATAGTGCTGATGCTATTCAAAATGTTAGTGATTCAATTTGTTGTTCTGAAAAAGTAATTCCTGATGTTAGTTCTTATGAACATCTTTTTCATGTAGTAAGTGAGCTTTATCGAAAGATATTATCTATGAATGAATTTTTAACTTATCAATCAATAACTTCTTTGTTAAACACGATTTGTCAGCAAAACAACATTCCGTATAATAAGGATTTATTGCACTTAGTATTGGTATATATAACGTTTGTTGATGTTGTAATGATTGAAGAAATCAAGCGGGTAATACCATTAAAAAAAGGAAAAAAACCATATTTTATTCGTCGATTAAGACGAAATATTTTAGAGCGTGGAGTGTATAAAGCTGAGGGGATTCATTATCAGATTTATTTTTTGATATTAAAAAGCAGAGAGAATTATGATAGAAATTCTCCTATTTTTAAAAAGTTACAGCAAAAATGGTTAAAGTTTAAAAGACAGACAGTTTTTGAAGCGATTGTGAAGTTGCGTGGAACACTTTCTGGTGAAGATACTTCAATTCTTAAATTAAATTATCCAAAAACGAATTTTTATCGTGGTATTTTTAGTGTTTTAGAACAAATTAATAATTCTTATGAAATTCGAAAAATTCGTAATGTCAGAATGTTTAGAAAACTTCATAACCTTCCTGCAAATCTTGAATTTAGTGATTTTAATCAACTTTACCAAGAATATTCCCAACTGGTAAATATTTATGAAGAAAAAATTGCAAAATTAACTGCAAAAGTTCAGAATTTGCTTAAAAAGGTAGAATTGTATCGGGAGCAGGCTAATATTGCAAAGGCAATAGCTCTTAATGCTTGTATTCCTGTTTTTGTTACGAATGAAAAAATTATGTGGGATGCTTTATCTCGCATACCAGGCATACCATCTGAAGTTGTTGAAGAACTTGTTAACTACTATTTTGATACAGGATTAAGAGCCTTTTATGACAAAATAGCAAAAAGCAAAATGAAATAACTAAAAAACCATAAAATAAAATTAAGGAGGCTATTATGAAAGAAGAATTTTTTGATGAGCTATTACCTGACGAAATTTTTTTAGCTGAAATAGCAAAAGAACCGCCACCAGCAATTCCTGAACATGTTATTGAAAAAGTTCTCACTAACCCTCAGTCGCCTTTTCATACAGAGCAGATTTATAAACAATTTGAAGAAACTTTTCTTAAACTCCGAAATACAAGCTATTTGAGTGATACAGACCTGTATGTTGAGTGGTTTACAAATCTTAAAAATTCTCTTTTCTTAGAAAAAGTTGCACAGGAATATACAGTAGAAGTATTAGGAGATTTAGCACTACATTTACCTCCTCAGAGAATATTGTTATTTGCTAAGGCATTTAAAACAAGAATTATTGATAGTGCACTTGAAAAGCTTAGAAATTCATCCCCTTCTCTTGAAGAAATTATTCAAGAGACTACTAGATCTATAGAAAAAACATATGGTGTTGAAATATTACCTTTATTCAAAATTTAACTTAGGAGGGTTAAATGCCACTTGCAGGTTTTATTTGTCCTGATGGAACAAAAACAAAACTTAAAGATTGTCTTTCTAAATGTAAACACAAAGAAAAGTTTCCGGCAGGAAGATGTAAAGCAAGACCTTTACTGGTTAGAATAAGTGCAGAAAAAAAATGGGATGGCACACCATCAGAAACACAATTAATCAGTGGAACAAGAGAAATGCTGTTAAAAATTACACAAGAATACTTTGTGTCTCCTGATAGAAAAATTCCTGCTGTCATTGGTAGTAGTGTTCATAGTCAATTATACAAGATAACAGACTCAAAATTTGCAGAAGAAACTTTAGTCAATGACATACTTTCTGGCACTTATGACTTTTATGATCCAGAACTACAAGTTCTTTTTGATTATAAAACATGGGGAGCATGGAAAGTTTCAAAAATTATAAAAGGTAATACTCTTGAACAAGCTGATGCACTTTTTGAAACAGTAATTCAGTTAATGAAGTACAAGATACTTTTAAATGAAAAACATCCATCAATTCCAATTAAAGGATTGGCAATTCAGGTAGTAAGCAGAGAATCTGATCTTAAATCAGCTACAGAAAAAGGAATGAACTCTAATTCTCCATTAATTCTTATTCCGTTAATAGATGATGATGTTGTTAAACAGTACTTTGATTTGAAATCAAGTGCTCTTGAAAAAGCTTTAGCAGAAAAGTGGGCTCCAGTTTGTAGTAATAGAGAATCGTGGAATAAAAGAAAATGTGAAAAATACTGCGATGTTAATGAGATATGTTCAAAAATGGAAGATAAAAATTCTTCTGATTGGGATGATTTGATTTTAGAAATTAGTCTTGTAGAAACAGCTATTGTTAAACAAATAGCTAGTGCATCGAAAAATATAAAAGTTTTCTAATTTTTATATCTTCTGATCTACATAAAGGTGAGATTAAAAAAAATTACACTAGGAGGTGTTTATATGTTTAGAAAAGCTCAAAGAAAAAGAGCAAAATTAAGACTGGCAATAGCTGGTCTGAAGGGATCAGGAAAAACCTATTCAGCTTTATTAATTGCAAGAGGAATTGGTGGAAAAACAGTCCTCATTGACACAGAACATGGCTCAGGAAAATGTATGCTGATCTTTTTGATTATGATGTTGGCACAATAACTTCTACATTTTTTCCAGAAAAATATTTTGTCTTGTGAGCTTTTATTCCTTGTATAGTAAAGAAATAAAAAACTTTTAGGAGGTGTAAGTGACAGGAAAAGAACTAATAGTTACGGAGGAAGGAGATTTAAATCTATTAGTAAGTCGGAAAGAAGAAGAAAGCATATTGAACCACAAATGTCCAAAATGTGGCAAACCATTAAAAAAAGTATTTAACAACCGATTTGTGGTTTATAAGTGTGAGAAATGCAACTGGTCAATTCAGGTAAAGAACAAAAATCAGTGGATAGTTAATCTAGAAAATTTGCATTGTTATGCATGTAATGCCAATTTAGGTGACTACATATTTCAGATCACACAGCAGAGGGGAGAAATTGTTGAACACATAATTACTCGTAAAAAAGGATTACTGATAAGATGTCCAAGGTGTAATGTAGAGTGTGTTATAGATCTTGAAACAATACATTAAGCATATGGAATAAAAATGGATAGATAATCCTCGACTTTTTTAATGCTCAATAATCATTTCTGCAAAATTATCTGTTCCGCATCGGCAAATCCATATAGCTCCAAACTTCCCTGTTGACATATCCTGTCCGATACTGACACTGCTTGCGAATTCTTCTGGACTTAATTGTATGGCTTTCATCCCGCAGTTTTTACATACAGCATCTTCGAGGGAAATATCTAATTTGGCAGGTACTTCTTTGGGAAGTTTTTTAAATTCAAATACATCAGACCACTGACAGTTTGGACAGTATCGCTGAATGGTATCTTTTTTTATCTTTTTAAGTTCAATTTTACTTTCGCATTCAGGACAGAATTCCACATAAGTCTTGGGGTCTTTCTCGTCAAAGTCACATCTTAGGATATACCTTTTTCCTGATTTTGATACAGCTGTTACAAACTTCATAATGCATCCTCCTTTTTATGAATTTATTATAGCAAGCAGTATTGCATCTGCTTCGTCATGTTTAAGTTTTTTTCTTAGTAATCTTTTCAGCTATAGCTAGGTCTAACATTTTTTTCTATGTTTTTTCCACTTATGAGCCTCAACAGTAACTATATCAATATCAAGACTCATAAGTGAACAGACAATTGCTCCGATGAGTCTGTTGTCTTTGTGCAAGGCTTTCTGGTTTAGTGGTGGTCTGTTGCATTTGTCGGTTGATCGTGTAAAGGAAAATCACTCAGCAGTTCCCGGATATCTGCAGTCGTATCCCATCTTTATGGACACGACTTTATTATTGTTGTACATCAGGGAATTTGCCACTCGATAAGATAAAAAATTTTCTGGAAAACCAGAAGCATATCTCTATGATTAATTTTTTGAGTCTATATAGATTCATGAGTAGTAATACATATATAGAAAACTAAAACTTGAAAGGAGGTAAATTATCCAGAATGAGACTCTTAAGGATGAATGAAGTAACAAACAAAGTTGGGTTAAAGAAAGCAGCGATTTACGGTATGATTCAGGAAGGATTATTTCCTCCACAGATTAAGATTGGGAAAGCCTCTCTCTGGCTGGAAGAAGAAATCGATGTTATAATCAGTTTATGGGTAGCACAGGCAAGTAAGGAAGAGATAAAGAAAACTGTTCAGGAGCTTGTAAGAAAAAGAAAAGAGCAAAAAGTAGCGGTATAATTAAGTAACAAATCTGGTTATGGGGACAAATAATTACTTTTTCAACGAATCAAGCCAGTCTGCCCAATCTTGCATCATCTGTTTCCTCTGGTCGTAGAATTTTGTTCTGTTGTAAGCCTCACCAAGTGTATCTGGCACTTTGTGGGCAAGTTGATGTTCAATTACTTCTGGAGGATAGTTAAGCTTTTCGTGAATCAGTGTTCTTGCCATTGCTCTAAAACCATGTGCTGTAATATCCTTTTTAGTGTTATATCCCATGATTCTGAGAGCTTTATTCAGAGTGTTTTCGCTTAAAGGCTTGTCTGGATATCTTCCGTAAAATACATAGCCATCTTTGTTGTAAGAGGGTAACTTTATCATTTCATCAAGTATCTGAAGTGCTTGTTTTGATAGAAATACTCTGTGAGGTTTTTTAAGTTTCATCCTTTCTGCTGGTATATCCCATATACATTCATTCAAGTTAAATTCATTCCATTTTGCCAGTCTTAACTCTCCGGGACGAACGAATGTGAGAATGAGAAACTTAAGGGCATTTCTTACAACTATATTGGGATATACTTCTATTTTTTTCAAAAGCTTGCTTATTTCTTCAGGATTAAATATAGAAGGATAATGGTTTGTTGTAGTGGCAGGAAGATAGTATTTAAGTTTAAGAGTTGGAATTTTATCTACCAGTTCCAGATCCATAGCATAAGAAAGAATGGAATTAATGATTCTGTAAACTCTTTTAGCAGTTTCAATTTTGCCAGCAAGTTTTATTTTTTCAAGAAGAAGAATAATTTCAGGCTTTGTAATATCCTGGATATTTTTGTCTCCTAAAGCTGGCAGAATATAACATTTCAGTCTATACATGATAGTTTTTCTGTGTTTTTCCTTCCATCCTGGACTGTTAACCTGAAACCATCTCTCTGCTATGTCTTTAAAAAGAAAACTCTGCACCTGTTTTTTTATTTTTACAGGATCTTTCCCCTCAGCAAGCATTCGCTTGAACTCCATAAGCTTTTCCCTTGCCTCCTTAACCCCTACCATGGGATACTGCCCAAGTGTAGCTGTTTTTCTTTTCCCATTAAATTTGTAGTCTATTCTCCATGACTTGACTCCAGTAGGAGATACATACAAATAAAGACCATGCTCATCATAAACCTTGTAGGGCTTTTCTTGCGGTTTGAGTGCTTTAATCTTTAAATCACTAAGCATTCCTCTTGCCCTCCTTATTTTAAATGTCCAGTTCGGTTTTCCTTTCGAATATACGGTATTGCTATCAAAAAATTTTTTTTATACCGTGAATAATACCGTATATTACTATTGGATGTCAACGGATTTTAATAAACAGTAGTGGTAAAAAAGTTGTCTAAAAACATAAAAAAATCAATGATTTTGCAACAAAGGTGGATGATTATGGTTTTTTATGGAAAGGTTAAACAAAATAAAAAAAAATGGACGGTAGGGGAGTCGAACCCCCGACCTCCAGAGTGCGATTCTGGCGCTCTCCCAACTGAGCTAACCGCCCTTTTATTTTATGATATCATAAAACTATAGGCATTTTTTTATTATTAAATCTTGTTTGTTTGCTTACTTAAGTATAAATATAATGCAATATGCAATTTAAATATTAAGCAAAAAGGAGGCTTCCATGAATTGGGAAGAAGTAAAAAAATCAGCAAAGGAAAAGCTAAAACCTTACTGTAAAGTTTGTCCTGTTTGCAATGGAGTTGTATGTGCCGGTGAGGTTCCTGGAATGGGAGGCGTTGGGACAGGTTCTTCTTTTAAGGCAAATGTGGAAGCTCTTAACAGATACAAACTCAATCTTTCCACAATCCACGATGTAAAAGAGCCTGATGTAAGAATTGAAATGTTCAATCAAGAGTTATCCTTGCCTGTAATGGCAGCTCCGATAACAGGTACTACATACAACATGGGGGGTGCAATAACTGAAGATGTTTACTGCGAAGAAGTTATTGCAGGTTCTTTAATGGCAGGCACAATTGGATGGACTGGAGACGGTGCAGACCCTTTAATGTATGGAAGTGGTATAGAGGCTATAAGGAAATTCAATGGCAAAGGAATTCCTATTATCAAGCCAAGAGCTCAAGAAGAGATAATTAAAAGAATCAGGCTTGCTGAAGAATCGGGTGCTATAGCTTTAGGTGTTGATATTGATGGTGCAGGGCTTATCACAATGGCACTTAAGGGACAGCCAGTGAGTCCAAAATCACCAAAGGAGATTGAAGAACTTGTAAAATCTACATCTCTTCCATTTATTCTCAAAGGGATAATGACTTTAAGGGAAGCTAAAATTGCCTATGAATTAGGTGTAAAAGCTATAGTTGTATCTAATCATGGTGGAAGAATTCTTGACCATACCCCAGGAGTTGCAGAAATTCTCCCAGAAATAACATCTGAACTTAAGGGAAAAATTACTATAATTGCTGATGGCGGAGTTCGCTCTGGTGTTGATGTTCTGAAGCTTCTTGCCTTAGGAGCTGATGCTGTACTAATTGGAAGACCAGTTGTTATTGCAGTATTTGGAGGAGGCAGAGAGGGACTAAGGCTTTATTTTGAAAAGATTAAGAGCGAGCTTATACAGGCAATGTTACTTACAGGAGTCGCTTCTGTAAAAAATGTTTCAAGTGAAATTTTAAGAAAGGAGTAAAGAATGAAAAAAAGTTATGAATTCGTTTATCAGTTTAAAATAACGCTTTTGGGAATTAAACCGCCTATTTGGAGAAGAATTCAAGTCCCTGAGAACTACTCATTTTGGGATTTACATGTAGCTATACAAGATGCGATGGGACGGACAGACACACATCTTCATATGTTTTTGATAAAAGACCCTAAAACTGGTGGTGCTATGAAAATCGGAATTTCCGATAATGATTTTTCTTTTAAGCCAATATTAGCTGGATGGAAGCAGAAAATAAAAAAATTGTTTTCACCGTATAATATTATTGCCACTTATATTTACGATTTTGGTGATAACTGGCATCATCAAATTAAGCTTGAAAAAATTCTTCCCCGTAAGGAAGGGATTAAATATCCAATATGCATTGCTGGCAAAAGAGCATGCCCGCCTGAAGACTGCGGAGGTCCGTATGGCTACTTAGAGCTTCTTGAGGCAATCAATGATCCAAATCATGAAAGGCATGAAGAGTTACTTGAATGGGTTGGAGGTATTTTTGATCCTGAACACTTTGATCCAAAAGAAGTATTTTTTGATAATCCAAAGGAAAGAAAGCAGATGCTATTTGATAACTTCTAATGTTTAAAATTAAAACAAAATTGTATGAATCTCAAATCTTAATGCAAAAGCTTTGTCTCTGTCATTGTAAGAAGCAAGAATTCTTGGAGGTCATTGCGAGGCATCAACCTCTTTGTCATCGTATGATAAATATATGGACACTAAACAGGGATAAGTTAAAATAAAAGGAAGAAAGAAGGTGGGCAAGGACGATTTGTCATAGGTCTTAAAGACCGTTCGCAATGTTGTCCACCACCTTCTCCCTTCCCTTAAGCCTGAACGGAACATTAGGCTCAGACAGCCTGAATGAGTTCCCACGATGATAGGATAAGGGAAGAAAAACAAAAAAATCAAATGGAGGAAGAGAAATGACAAAAGAGAAGTTCATAGTTGGAGTAGATGTGGCAAAGGATACCATAGCAGTAACAATTAGGGAAAGAGGTAAAGGTAAAAGAGCTTCTTTCAATCTAAAGAATCATGCAGAGCAGTTGCATAAGGCTTTGAAAAAGGAGTTACCTGACTGCTGTAAAGAGGATATACTGGTTGTTATGGAACATACAGGGGTTTATCATTTAAAATTAGCCCATGCCTTATATGAGCAAGGGTATAAGGTAGCAATTTTGAATCCGCTGCAGACAAAGAAACTTGCGGATGCAAAGTTTAATAGAGCGAAGACAGACAAAATAGACTCTGCAGTGATAGCTGAGAGTGTGGAGATTTGCGAAGAGATAAGATTATTTAAGCCAATGGCTGAACCCCAGCGGAAGATTAAGATACTATTAACTTGCCTTGCGAAGATTCAGAAACATCTTAATTGTTTAAAGAATCAAAGAGAAGCATTAAGATATGAACCGATAATGGTAGATACAGTAATAGAAAATTTTAACGAGCTCATAAAAAATGCAGAGGAAACAATACAGAAGATGGAGAAGGAATTGGAAGAATTGGCGGTAGGCCAGTTATGAGAAACAGATAAAGTTAGCGGAGAGTGTGCCTGGAGTTGGCAAGAGGACAGCATGCATAGCAGTATCAATGCTTGGATGTTTTGAAAATTTTGACAGAGTAAAGGCAGTAGGCAGTTATATAGGGATAAGCCCGAGAGTATATGAATCGGGCAAGAGTGTAAAGAAAAAGGGGAGGATACAGAAGAAGGGGAGTGCATATATAAGGAAGATATTGTATATGGCAGCGATGTCAGCGATGAGATATAATAAGGCATGCAAAGCATTGTATGAGAGGATGATACAAAGGGGCAAGAGCAAGATGCAGGCATTGATAGCAGTAGCCCATAAACTAATAAGGCAGGTATATGGAGTTTTAAAAAGTGGGATACCATACAATGAAGAAATTGCAATGAATGGAAAAAAATACTTGACAAATTAACACGGAACATTGCGAGGAGCGAAGCGACGAAGCAATCTCATAAAAACCGATCTTTTGAGCTTTAACTGATAAAGTCGGGTGAAAACACACTTAAAGTAAGCCCCGTATTTCACTGGACAGAGAGAAGGATAAAGGGACATTTTGAAGTATGTTTTATGTCTTTTTTACTTATGAGGACACTGCAGCAGTTACTTAAGCCCCACTTCATCAACTTTTGAATAAAAAAATTTTAAAATCAATGAGTTATAATTTTTAGATTAGCCTACAAAATTCTCTCGCACTTTCGTAAGTTCTGAAAATCTTATCCCCTACTCCCAATATTCTCAGTATCTTTTTATGTTCCTCCTTAGCTTTGCTCATAATCCTTATTTTCTCCCCCTCTATCTCAAAACCTCCTATCCCTATCTCATAAAATTTGTCCAAACACTTCTTCAGACTGTTTTCTTTGCTCTCCCTTAACCATCCTTTCTCCTTCAACTCATCCATTAGCCTGTTTAACACTGTCTGGGCTACCACACATAAAAATATATGCGTCCTTACTCTCCTGTCTTTATAATGATATATCGGTCTTATCTCTACAAAATCCTTTAACTGCTTGAATGCATCCTCCACTGTCTGTAATTCCTTATACTGCCTCTCTATCTCTTCATCTTCTTCCTTCATTAATGTCGTCTGCAAAATATACTTCCCACACATATCATATGCCTTCTTTATAGCTTCTTGCTTTGCTATTATCTGAAATCTGCCTTCTTCGTATCTGAAATCATAATAATTCTCAGCTCCACTTTTTGTCAGTTTCCTCTGCGCCCTCCTCAGTATTTTCTCCCTGTCTCTTAGCTTTCCTCTTTCTACCATCTGCCTTACTTTTTCCAATGCCTCCCTGCCCCTTTTAAGTATACTTTCCAATGTCTCCCTGTCATGGCTTTCTCTGTATTCAGACCCACATAGTACATATCTGCTCTTTACCCCTTCCTCTTCACTTATATAGATGGTCACTGGCAACTCCTTCTGAAATATATCTAACTGTATACCCCTCTGCACTACCATTTTCTTTGCTTCCCTAAATCTCATCGCTAATATGTAGTTTATCCCCTCTCTCTCAAGATACTCTATATTCTGTAATGTCACCATCCCCCTGTCTCCTATAAATACTGCCTCCTTGATGTCGTATCTCTTCTTTAACTGACTTATTAGTCCCTTTACTGTCTCCTTATCTGATATGTTGCCTTCTATAACATCAAAATGCACTGGAAATTTATTCTCGTTCAAACATAAACACAACAATACTTGCTTTTTATCGGGCTTCCCATCCCTTGAGTATCCATATCTTGCGAGCCCCAGAGGTCCTTGACCCTCAAAGTATACTGAGGTAATATCATAAAGCAACAACTTTGTCCCTTGTGCTCCCGTCTTATAAAAATCATCTAACACATTATCCATCTTCTCATACAACTTGTCCATTGCCCTGTATATCTCATTTACATGCATATCCTCTTCCCTTAAATCAAACAGTTCCATAAAACCACTTCTTCGTATCCATCCCACTGATGCATACTTACTCCTTGGCTCTATTATCCTGTTAAGCACTACTGCCAAAAGCAAATCTCTTACCTTCTTTGGAAAATGCCTTAACCATCCCAGAAATCCTATCTTCATCATAAATCCTAACAGTAACAGTATATGCCCTACTGAAGTTGCATCCTCAAAAAACTTGTCTTTGTCCACTACAACCTTTTTCTCAGGTGACTTAAGCAGTTGCCTTATTTTGGAAATAAGAGGCTCACCTAAGTGAGTGATATTGGCAATTTTTTCATGCCTAACCTTTTTAGTTTTTTTGTCTCTGTAAGCTTTAGATATTTCGTAGGTTTTGTATTTTTTACCTTTTTTTGTTGACCAAGATTCTTTTACGAACATAGTTACCTCCTTTTTTATATTAGTATACAAAAATTAGACAAAAAAGTCAATATTTAAGGGAATAAATAGGCAAAAATAATAAAGTTAGATTAGACTACAAAATTGAATGAAAAAAGATATAACTTATTGAATTATAAAGCTTTTGATATTTTTAAAGGCTGAAAATTGATGAAGTTGGGTTAAGGGAAGTGGAAAAGACAACTTGGGGCAAGCAAGAAAAGAAAAGATATGTTTATGAAGCCTGTCACGAACCGAAGGCGTTGTGGCTACTCTTAATGACGAAATGAGAGGATGACCTTCAATTACGAAAGGGCAGATTGGGAACCTGCTCTCCTGCAGTCTCCCAATGGCGGTGAAGACTGCAATAATTATTTCAGAAGCTTACAGTAAACAGACTATGTATTTTGTGTCAACTATTTATTATCTAACAATATTCATTAGCTCATTTAACATGTTGTCAGTGGTTGTGATAACACGAACATTAGCCTGATATCCTCTTTGGGCAGCTATCATTCTTACAAATTCCTCAGCAAGGTCAACATTGCTTGCCTCAAGGGAGTTTGCAAAAACTTTTCCAACTCCCACAGTTCCGGGAGCACCAAGAATAGGTCCACCTGAGCTAAAGGATTCAAGGTAAAGATTGTTTCCCATCTTTGTAAGATTATGGGGAGCTACGAACTTGGCAAGAACAACCTGAGCTACATTTCTTACTTGACCATTTGTGAAAACTCCTGACACTACTCCATTCTGATCAACTGTAACGCCAATAAGATTTCCTGCTGTGTATCCGTTTTGATTCTGAAATACAACGGCATTTGGAGCACCATACTGTGTTGTGTCAGTGAAATCTATTGTAACAGTTTGCGGATTTACTGCGCCCCAGCCTGAAAAATCAAAATCAACTGTTGTAGTAGGTGGATTATTGGTAAGTTTTCCATTTTCATCAAAATTAAGTGTATACGGACCAGAGACCTGAAAGTTGTTCACATCAGGGTCTGCATCAGAGTCATAGACAAAATAAGCATTCCATCTGTTTACTGTTGTATTCTTTACAAAATATGTATAAACAATATGTGGATTTCCAAGACTGTCATATATAGTAATTGCCGTTGAATAGTTGTATTGATCAGAAGTGGGAAGGTCTGTGCCACCTGCATAGGTCCAGGGATTTGTTGGAGGGGTATTCCTTGAGTCAAGGTTAACTTGAGTGTTTATTCTCGTAGTTGCAGAGGGTTCACTCATCAAGCCTGCCAGATAAACATCGCCTATTCCACCTGTTATGTTTCCTTGCGGGTCAAATAAATATGCCTGAAGTCTATATCCATTAGGATCAACAACATATCCATCTTTATCAAGTCTGAATTGTCCTGCACGGGTGTAATAGGTGGGTCCGTTTTCCTGTCTTACCACAAAAAATCCATCTCCCTCAATTGCTAAATCCAGAGGATTTGCAGTTGTCTCAAGTGTTCCCTGTGTAAATAGTTTCTGTATGTCTATAATCATTGTTCCACGTCCAACTTGCATTGCTGAAGCACCGCTTAGGGTTTGACTTAGTATGTCTGCAAAATTTGCCCTGCTTGCCTTAAAACCTACTGTGTTTGCATTGGCTATGTTATCACCAATAACTGAAAGGGCAAGACCATTTGCATTTAATCCACTTATGCCTGTAAAAAGTGATGTTAACATTTTATCACCTCCTCTAAGCCTTAATTTCCTTGACTTGGCTCATACTTATATATATATCATCGCCTACATTGAGTTTAAGTTTACCATCCTCAATTGCAATTCCCTGAACCTGATATTCCTTGCCATCTGTTGTTACCACTGTCTTGCCTATTACTGTTGAGCCTATCATAAGAGCATTTGAATAAATTTGATATGTTGCAAGGTCTTCAAGAGTTTTGTTCATGTTTATGATTTGCTCTAAGGTTGAAAATGTTGCAAGCTGACCAACAAACTCTGTATCCTTAAGCGGATTGAGCGGGTCCTGATACTTAAGCTGGGCTGTGAGGAGTTTGAGAAATGCTTCCTTGTCTATCTTGTTGTTGCCTGTTGCATTTGTTTTTTCCTGAACCATATAAAGCGGATTTTCAAAAATACTGCTAATTTCACTCATTTTTTCCTCCTATGCAAAATATTCAATAAACTTTTGGTTGTCTCTGTTTTTTCTGTTGCCCTGATTTTGATAACTGTCAGAATATCCTTTGTGTTCTTTGGTTAAATCCAGAAGAAAATCAGAAACCTTTATTCCCGATGACTGAAGATTGCTTTTTATTTCTGGGACTAATGCTGTGAGCATCTCTTTAACATGCGGATAGTCAACCTTCATGTCAGCCTTTATTGAGCCATTGTCAAGCGATAACTTTATTAAAATTCTTCCAAGCTCAGGTGGTTCAAGCTGAACAATGAGATTTTTTTGCGAAGTTGAGACAGCTTTAAATATGATGCTGGACACATCATTAAGTCTTGTTATTGGAAGATCAATTTTTGTCTGAATATCATTGAGCTTTGGTGCAAAATCAGAGGTATTAGAAGGAGAAGTAAGATGCTCTTGTTTAACATTATTGCTGGTTGTTTTATCGCTTAAATTAATAGCATTTTCTTCATTTAAGAGTTTTATCAGATTGGCTGAGTTTTCATTTTTAATCTCAGTTGCACTGAAACTTTTTGTTATTTTTAAGCTATCGTCAGCTAATTTTAAGTCCTGATTTGTTAACTTTTCAGTAAGTTTCTGGAGATCAGTGTTTTCAAGATTTTTTGAATTTAATTTTATGATGTTTTCAAAGTCTGCAATTTTTTCAAAACTGGGATTTGATTTGTTTTCTGTTTGAATTTTTTGTAGCAGCTTAAATATTTCACCGCTATTTTCTCCTGATTTAATGAAATCAAGGAGGGAAAAATTTTTGTTTTCAGAATTTTTCAGAAGTTCTAAGATTTGTGATAAATTTTGTTCCCATCCCAAGATAGCTATTCCAAATAATGCCATAGGATTGTTATTAATCAGCAGATCATTGATTTTGTTGTCCACTAAGAGGTCTTTGTTTTCAGATAAAACATTTAATAGCTCATTGAGTAAAATATCAAATTCAGAAGTTTGATTGGAGAAATTGGTTTGTAGATTTACAACATTGTCTGCATTCATTAACAAATTCAAATTTATGTTTCCACTTATCATCATACCATAATAAAAAAACAACTCTCATGCCAAAATAATGGATGGTTCAAGATAAGATTTTTCAGGCTTTTTTCATTGAATGAAGGAGCTAAGAATAGGGAAAATATTTCCTAATTGGATAATTTTTCCTTGATGGCAACAACCTTTTTTGAAATGGATGCAGCTTTCTGGGGATTTACATTGGCAAGAATTTTTCCTGCCTGACGGGGTTTCATAGCAATAAGTATCAGTGCTGCTGTTTCATCATCAAGCTGTTCAAGACGAGCACCACCTTCCTCTGGTGGCATTTGCTCGTAAATCTTTGCCAGTTTCTGAAACTGTTCTGACTGAGCCTTTTCTAACATCGCTTTAATCTCTTCCTGCTGTTTAATTTTTGCCTCTATTTCCTGCTTAAGCTTTTTTAGTTCTTCCATTTTTTTGTCAAGGTCCTGTTGAAGAATTTTTAATCTTTCCTCTTCAATATTTGCAGGCTGTTGGGTTGTGGTCTGCTGTCCAATCAAAGTGCCAGCCATTATACCAAATATAAAGATAAAAATGCCTAATATGACTGCTCTTTTTAGCATTTTCAACTCCTGTATCTGGACATAAGGATATCTGCTATTTCTTTTTCTTCGGTTTTTTCCTTCTCAAACTTTTCTAATGTCAGTACTCTCTCGTAAATTGTCTCTGTTTTTTTTCTCTCTTTGAAGGCATTCTCATACAAAGCCCGCTGAGCTTCTATTTCTTTCTCAATCTGTTCTAAAAGCCCAACTAAGTTATCTTTTTGCTCTAAAAGATATTCAATTTCAGAATATATTGTGTTTAGCTGTTGCTGGGAAATTTCATTTTGATTTTGAATTTCTAATGAGAGAAAGTTAAATCTCCGCTCAATTTCTGCTATTCGCTCTATAATTCTTCTGCGGGTTGAAAGCAACTCTGCAAACTTCTGTTTTTCTGACTCCTCTTCCCATTCTTTTAATTTAAGTATCATATTTAAGGCTTTCTTATTCATTTTTATTCAAACAGGCTATAGAGAGCTTTTACACTCTCTTCAAAATTTGCTTTTTCCTCTATCTTTTGCCTGAGAAAGTTGTTGATTCTATCAATCATTTTAAGGGCAAAATCAACCTGAGGATTTGTTCCTTCCTTGTATGCACCGATGTTGATAATGTCTTCGTATTTTGCATATGTGGCAAGAATATCAAGCAGTTTACCAGCCATTTGTTGATGCTTTTCATCCACAATATCTTTCATAACTCTGCTAACGCTTTTTAAAGGGTCAACAGCAGGGTAATGGTTTCTGTTAGCCAGTTCCCTTGAAAGAACTATGTGACCATCAAGTATTGAGCGGGCAGAGTCTGCAACAGGGTCCGTAAGGTCATCACCTTCAACGAGAACAGTATATATACCCGTGATTGAACCTCTATTTTTTGTAACACCTACTCTTTCAAGAAGCTTTGGCATGAGTTTAAAAACACTTGGTGGATATCCTTTCATTGTAGGAGGCTCACCTGCTGCAAGTCCTATTTCTCTTTGAGCCATTGCAAAACGGGTAAGGGAATCCATAAGCAAAAGCACATCCTTTCCCTTTTCTCTGAAATACTCTGCAATTGCTGTTGCTAAAAATGCACCTCTAATTCTTGAAAGGGCTGGAGTGTCAGAGGTTGCTACCACCAATACAGATTTTTTAATGCCTTCCTTTAGATCATTTTCAATAAACTCCCGAACTTCCCTTCCTCTTTCTCCAATGAGTGCAATAATATTAACATCAGCAGTCGTGTATCTTGCTATCATTCCAAGAAGCACACTTTTTCCAACTCCGCTTCCTGCCATTATGCCTATTTTTTGACCTTTACCACATGTCAATAATGCATTTATTACTCTAATACCAAGATCAAGTGGTTCTTTTATGATCTCTCTTTCTAAGGGATTTAAAGCCTCCCTGTATATTGGATAAGGTTTTCCATGTATGCTTGGACCATAATCAATTGGTTTTCCGATACCATCAATAATTCTTCCCAAAATACTGTCGCTTAGTTCAATATAACTTTGCTTACCTTTAACAGCTATTTTATCTCCTGCCTTGATGCCATAAATCTCTCCTAAGGGAGAAAGTAGAATTGTGCCATTTCTAAAGCCAACAACTTCTGCCTCAACGGAGTAGTCATTACTGATAATTTCACATATATCTCCAATGCTGGCATTAATTCCTGTTCCCTCAACAATGAGACCAACAGCCTTCGTAACCTTTCCGAAGACCTTTACTGTTTGAATACTGTCTAAAGATGATTCTGCCTTATTGATAAAGGACTGTATTGAGAGCATTTTCTATTTCCTTAAGTTTTTCATCAATTTTAGCCTCAACCTGCAAAGATTGAGTTTCAAGGCTACAGTCTCCTCTTTTTAAATCATAAGATGGATGAATTGATAGTTTCTGAGGGTCAACGCCGAGTTCTGATATTTTTTGAGAAACAATTTTGTAATCCTCAGGATTAACTTTTATTATAATCTTGTCTTCAATTACAGGCAATGTATTTAAGGCTTCCTTTATAATACTGATGATTAGTTCCCTTTCAAGATTTATTTTAGCTGCAACAATCTTTTCTGCAATTTTCATTGATAGTTTTAAGATTTGTGGCATTAAAGCAATAATCTGTTTTTGTTTAAATTCCTCAAGGTCTTGCAGAATGTTTTTAAATGCAGCAATTGCGGATTTAAGTTCATTTATTTTCTGGTTTATTTCTTCCTTTCCTCTATTAATTCCCTCTTGATATCCCTTGTTAAAACCCTCATTATAGCCATCATTGAACCCAGCTTTATAACCTGCTTGTCTTTGTTCTTCGGAGATTAGCTTTAACTGTTCTTCGTCTATTTGAGGCTTTACCTCTTCAGTGTTCTCTTGGGAAGTTAATGAATCATCAAAAGGCAAAGGTACAAAGGGTTTTATCTCATCAGACAACAACTTCTTCTCCACCTTTGCCTCCTAATACGATCTTGCCTTCTTCTTCCAGCTTTCTTGCTACTCTTACAATGTTCATCTGAGCCTTTTCAACATCAGATACCCTAACAGGTCCTTTGGCTTCCATCTCTTCTTTTAAAATCTCAACAGCTCTGCTTGACATATTTTTGAATATCTTTTGTTTAAGTTCCTCAGAAGCCATTTTTAAGGCAATTGCAAGGTCATCTGTTGAAATCTCTTTAAGAATTGTTTGTATGCCCCTGTCATCAACATGAATAAGGTCTTCAAAGGTAAACATGAGCTTTCGTATCTCCTCAGCAAGAATTGGATCTCCTTCCTCAATGTTTTTGAGTATTAATTCCTCGCTTGTTCTGTCCATCTGATTGAGTATCTCAGCAACAGTTTTTATGCCTCCAATTCTTCTTGATTGAGTGTAGGACCTTAGCTGACTTTGAAGCACTTCTTCAAGTTCACTTAAAATTGTAGGCGATATCTGGTCAAGGCTTGCAATTCTTTTTGCAACCTCTATTTTTAGCTGTTCTGGAAATTGACTTAATACCTCAGCTGCCTGCGTTGGCTCCAAGTGCGCCAACACTATTGCAACAGTTTGGGGATGTTCTCTTTGAAGCATTGTTGCTATAGAGGAGGAGTCAAGCCATCTTAATATATCAAAGGCGGATGCTCCGCTTTCAATTTTGCTTATAAGCTTCTGTGCCTGCTCCTCACCAAATGCCTTTGTAAGTATGCTTTTTATGTATTCAACATCTACTCTCATGGGCGCAGTGCCTAATTTTTCAGCAAACTCCTTAAGGAGTTCATCAGCCTCTTCCTGTGTAAGTTTAATTCTTGACATCATAGGAATTATTCTTGCAAGTTCAATGGGATCAAAGTGTTTAAAAAGCTCTGTGGCAGCTTCTTCTCCTAAAATTGTCATTAGTGCTGCAACTTTTTCAATGCCAGAGAACTTTTTCATTTATTCAGCCATCCATTCTTTAAGAATAGATACAACCTTCTTAGGGTCTGTTTTTACCATTTCAGTAATTTCCTGCTTTAAATCTCTTTCAGGAGATATAATTTCCTCTTTCTTTAAGCCTATTTCCTCTGGAGAAATTTGCTCTGAGATGATTATCTCCTTTTTCTCTGGAGTTCTAAGAATATTTATTAAGGGTTTCAGGACAAATAGGATGAGAAGCAGAATAATGATCACTGGAACGAGGTATTTTAATATGGTTTTTACAAGTTCCATAATGTCAATTCCGGGTTTTTCCTCTGGAACAGCTTCAAAGGGCATGCTTTCAACTATTACCTGGTCACCTCTTTCTTTATTGTATCCAACTGCTGCTTGAACAAGCTCTTGATATTTTTTTATCTCTTCATCACTTCTTGGTGTGTATATTTTTTTACCTTTATCTTCTTTGTAAGTTCCATCAACCAATACTGCAACTGATATCTTTTTAATCTGTCCAGCAGAACCCAAAATTTTGCTAATGCTTTTGCTGACTTCGTAATTTATAGTTTCCTGCTGTTTCTGGCTAATCACATTTTGCTGAGCAGTTCCTGTCTGAGCCTGACCGGGCTGATTGGAAAGTACACCGGGAATTCCTCCAGTCTGGGGAGCCATTGTTTTTTCCTGTGTTCTCTGTTCGTTTCTAATAGCAATTGTATCTGGATCATATTTTTCTTCAAGTTTTTCAACCTTTGAGAAATCAATGTCTGCAGAAACCCGAACAATTGCCTTTCCTTTTCCAACTATGTTTTCAAGCATGCTCTGGATGTTTTTTTCATAGGTTTTCTCAATTGCTCTTTTGTATTCAAGTTGGGTAGCATCAACAAGTTGGGTTGTCTCCTTTCCACCTGATAGAAGATTGCCATATTGGTCAACAACTGTTACATGCTGGGGTGAAAGTCCTTCCACACTGCTTGATACAAGATGCACTATGCTGGATACCTGCTCTTTAGCAAGAGCTCTTCCTGGTTTTAGCTTTAAAACCACAGAGGCAGTTGGATGGTCTTCTTTCTCTGTGAATATTGACTTCTCAGGTATTGCAATATGAACTCTGACATCATCTATTTCCTGCAGCCTTTTTATTGTTCTTGAAAGCTCACCCTGAAGTGCCCGAATGTAATTGATTCTTTGAGAAAATTCAGTAAGTCCAATGGATGTTTTATCAAATATTTCAAAACCAACTCCACCTCCTGATGGTATTCCTTGAGCAGCAAGCTCAAGCCTTAACTCATGCACTTTATCAGAAGGCACATAAATCGCATTTTCCTTTACCTGATAGGGAATTTTCTTTTCCTTTAGTTTATTGATAACATTTCCTGCATCCTCTGAGGATAAGTTGCTGTAAAGAACCTGATAATCAACCTTTTGAAGCCAAAGCAAGGAGGTGAGTATTAATGACACTATGATTAAGACAACAGCTCCTAATGTGATTTTTTTATTTGTTGGTAAATTTTTAAAATTCTCTACAATTGCGTTTATTCTATCTTTGATTGCCATTTTTCATTAAATCTGCATGCGAGATATTTCTTCGTAAGCTGTGATTACTTTGTTTCTCACCTGAATTAAAGTCTGAAGCGTAAGGTCAGCCTTTTCCATTGCAAGAACAACCTGATGGATACTTACCTCACCCTTTGCAAAATCCTCTATTGCCTTCTGGGCTTCCTGTTCAACCTTTGATGCCTCTTTTATAGCATCCTTTAGAGCCTGCTCAAAGGATTCCTTATCAGCACCTTTAAGATTTTTTAACTCCTCAAGACTTTTCCCTAAAATTTCACTGATATTTTTTATCTCTGTCATCAGTAACCTCCTATGCCCTTAGTAAATCAAGGGTTCTTAAAAACATCTCCTTATATGAGTTTATCATAGTTAGGTTAGCTTCGTAAGCCCTTGATGCTGAAATCATGTTAATCATCTCCTCCATTGGATTTACATTTGGATATTTTACATAGCCATTTTTGTCAGCATCAGGATGGGATGGGTCATAAACAGTTCTTGGCGGTCGCTGGTCTTCAACTATTTTTTGAACATCCACGCCATGTGATATTTGGTCATACATATAGGTCACAAAAAGAACGTCTTTTCTTTTGTACGGACCGCCTTCAGGAGTTCTTGTGGAATTTATATTTGCGAGATTAGAAGCTATTACATTAAGCCTAATTTTCTGTGCTTCAAGACCAGTTGCAGAGACCTTTAAAGGTAAAAATAAATCTGCCATTATCTACCTCCCCGAGCTACATCCTTATACATTCCAATTCTTTTAGAAAGTAGCTGAACCGCACTGTTATACATTAAAAGCGTCTCAGTTAGTTTTGTCATTTCAACCTCAATATTAACCGTGTTTCCATCCCTGTTTGGCATTGTTGTAGGTGCTTCAATGACTTTTAAGGATATACTGTCTGATGTTGCTGCCTTTTTCAGCTCTTCCTGAAAATTTATATCCTTTGCTTTGTAGTCGGGAGTATCAGCATTTGCTATGTTGGAGGCAAGAATTTTTTGCCTATAGGCACAAATATCCATAATTTTTGAAAGTAATTTTATTGAGTTATCCATTTTTTCACCTCTGTTAAATATCGCTAAAAATTTTTTAAGCAAATATTATGCCATTACAAATCCTTAAGTCCATACTCTTTTATTTTGTTGCGCAGAGTCCTTACACTTATTCCTAAAATTTTTGCTGCCTTTGTGCGATTGCCTTCGGTTTTTTTGAGTGCATCAATAATCATCTCTTTTTCAGCATCCTTTAAGCTTCCTGTCTTTAAGGATTTATCCATATCTGGCTCAAAGGCAGGTTCTTCAAGAGGCTTTAGAACTCCATCTGGACTTAAAACTGCAAGCCTGTAAATAAAGTTTTCAAGTTCCCTTACATTTCCATGCCAAGGTCTTTGAATAAGATATTTTTTCATCTCACTGCTTAGTGTAAATTTTTTTGACATTTTGTTGGAAAGTCTTTTTAGGAAAAATTCTGCCAATGGAATGATATCATCTGTTCTTTCTCTTAAAGGTGGAATTCTAATTGGAAAAACATTTATTCTGTAAAACAAATCTTCCCTGAAATTGCCTTTTTTTACCTCCTCTGCAAGGTCTCTGTTTGTGGTAGCAATAATTCTCACATCAACCTTAATCGGTTTAGTTCCGCCTACTCTGTCAACTTCCTTTTCTTGAATAACCCTAAGTAGCTTTGCCTGAAGTCTATAAGCCATTTCACTTATTTCATCAAGCAGTATTGTGCCCTTGTCAGCTAATTCAAATTTTCCCGGCTTTCTTTCTGTCGCACCTGTGAATGCTCCTTTTTCATATCCAAAAAGCTCTGCCTCAAGAAGTGTCTCTGTTATGGCTGCGCAGTTAATTGCGACAAATGAATGATTTGCTCTGTTGCTGTGTTTATGTATATATCTTGCAATTACCTCTTTTCCAACACCACTTTCTCCAGTTAGTAAGACCGTTATGTCTGTCTTTGCTATTTCCTTTGAAATTTCAAGAAGCCTTCTCATCTGTTG
The DNA here is from genome assembly GCF_054657355.1 of Thermodesulfovibrio hydrogeniphilus. Taxonomy (NCBI): domain Bacteria; kingdom Pseudomonadati; phylum Nitrospirota; class Thermodesulfovibrionia; order Thermodesulfovibrionales; family Thermodesulfovibrionaceae; genus Thermodesulfovibrio; species Thermodesulfovibrio hydrogeniphilus. The sequence goes on along the minus strand of NZ_BAAHYW010000001.1, from coordinate 547,299 downwards.
GGATTCGGCAACAATCTCTTCCTCATCAGGAATTAGTCTGGAAACAATAGATTTAAGGCTGTCCATTGAAAAAGGTTTCATTAAATAATCAACCGCACCAAGTTTCATTGCCTGCACTGCATCCTGAACATTTCCATATCCTGTAATAACTATAACAGGCGTAAAGATTCCTTTTTTCCTTATCTCTGCAAGAAATTGTAGTCCATCCATTTTAGGCATTTTTACATCGGTAATGATGAGAGAAAAATCAGCAATATTAACATCTGAAAGCACCTGAGTAGGGTCTCTAAAATATTGGGCATTGAAACCAAAACGAGCCATTGCATCCTTTAAAGCAAAGCCCATATCAGGTTCGTCATCTATTATTAAAACTGACCTCATTCTACTGGAAAGTATAATACAAATTCTGTGCCTTCTTTGGGTTTACTTTTTACTTCAATTTTTCCACCGTGAACAGAAACTATGCTATTCGTAATACTTAAGCCAAGTCCTGTGCCTCTGTCCTTTGTTGAAAAGAACGGATCAAATATTTTATCAATGATTTCACTGTCAATTCCTTGACCACTGTCAATAACAGAAATTTTGACAAATTTATTTTCTTCCTTCGCATTTATCTGCAAAACTCCACCATCTGGCATTGCCTGATAAGCATTCATTATAAGATTTATCAGAGCCTGCCTTAGTAAAGAGGGATCAAGCTTGACAGTAATTTTTTTTTGAATTTTGCATTTAAATTCAATTCCTACTCTGTTAAATACTTCATAAAACTCTTTTACAAAATCTGATAAAAAATCGTTTAAACATACCTCTGTCTTTTTGGGAACAATACCCCTTGTGAATCCAAGCATATTTTCAAGAGTGTTTCTGAGCATTTTCACTGAATTTGAAATTCTTCTTGCATAGTCACCATGCAGGGTGTCTTTCAAGTCTTCAGATATCATATTTGCATAAAGTTCAATGCTACCAAGAGGATTTCGTATTTCATGGGCGATTTTCATAACAAGGGAGCCCATTGCACTAAGCCTTCTGTTTCTTTCATTTTCTGCCTCAAGTTCCCTTATTCGTGTTATATCCTTACAGATAAAGACTTTGCCAATTCTGTTTCCATCTGAATCAAAAACTTCGGAAGATGAAACTATTGAGTAAAATGGAGGAGCATCCTTTGGAATCACCCTGTCATTTTCAATTGTAATAGGAAGTTCTTTCTGCCCAATTATTTCCTCTGCCTTAACATTAAATAGGGTTTCTCCAGCTTTGTTGATAAGCCTTATAATTCCCTCGCTGTCAAAAAAAACAACAGCAATGTCAATACTATCAATTATACTGCTAAGAAGTCTTTTTTTCTGCTCAACCTCTTCTGTGAGAAGTTTTATCTTGTTTTCTAAAACATTGTAGTATTTAATAAGTGCATCAGAGGCTGAGGTTATTTTGAGAATTGCTTCATTAAAAAGTTCTTCGTGCTTCATAACTTTTCCAGAAGAGCCTTTGCTGCTTCTTTAAATTGGCTGTTGGACTCAGCAACTTTTTCAAGATACTTCTTGTCCTTTGTGATTTTTCCATACTGATAATAAACCCACATCAATGTCTCAGTATCCTTTACTCCAGCATCTATTGCTTTTTTGTAGTAGTCAGCAGCCTCTCTATTTTTGTTGGAAAGATATAGATAATCTGCGGTTTTGACCATAGCTTCAGCATTTCCAAGTTGAGCTGCTCTGCTCCAGTAGACAAAAGCCTTCTTTTTGTCGCCGTATGAATACTCAAGGTCTCCAAGTTTGGCAATGATTTCTGCATCCTTAATGTTTTTTTCATTTTTTCTTAAATATTGTAAAGCTGATTGTTTGTTACCTTCCTTTTCAAGAGCCACTGCATAAAGGATTGCTGCTTCTTGGTTTTTATCTATCATGGGTTCAAGTAATTTTTTTGCTTCTCCGACTTTATTTTCCTTAAGCAAAATTTTTGCAAGAGGAATGTTTGCATCAGCCCTTCTTTTGCCAGTTTGTAGTTTTCTTAATAAATTCTTAGCTTCACTAAGCTTTCCCTTTGAAATAAGAAAATTTGCAGATTCAAGCAATAGGGAAGATTCAGGGGGTAGATAAAAATAAGACTTTAGAATATAATCCTCTGCTTTTTCAGGATTCTCATCCATAAGCCTTTTTAAAAATTCTTCAATTTTTTCTTGTTTAAATTTTTTGTCCCTTAGTCCTATGAGCATTCTCAATGCCTCATCATAATTTTTCTGGCTAAAATAAACATTGTAAAGTTTTATCTTAAACTCATCATTTGGGATATAAAAATATAACTCCCTACCAACTTTTGCTGCTTCTTCAAATCTGCCTTGCTGAAAATATAAATCAAAAAGCAGGTTTTTAGCTTTAATAATATCTAAATTTTTCTTTGCCCTTTCAATGAATTTTTTCAATGTAGTTTCAGCTTCTTGATACTTACCAGCCTTAATTAAAATTTCGGCTTTATCAATATCATAGTCAGGCTTTTTTAAGGCATAATTTTTTTCAAACTCCTTCAGAGCCTCAACAGGCTTTCCTGAAGCTGTAAGATACTTTACTTTTAACAGGGCAATATCTGGTTCATAAAAGTCTTTTTTATCAAGCTTGTTTAATACTTGTTCAACAAATTTTAAATCACCCTTGTGAAACGCAATCCAAGCTTTGCCTACCATTGCCTGTTTTTCAAAAGGCGAAAGCACTTTGTTTAAAAAGCTCTCAGCATCTTTGATTTTTCCAAGTTTTAGCATTACAAGTCCCATATAGAGATTTCCTTCATTTACATGGGGAGAGTCTTTAAAATCCCTTAAAAGTCTCTTTAAATAAATGGAAGCTTCTGGATAATTTCCCAGAAAGTATTCAGCTTTGCCAAGTCCAATTAACGCATCTGGAGCTAATTTAGGGTCTTCTATGTACTTTATGTAAATTTCCTTTGCCTTGAGGTAATTTTTTGTTTTTAAATAAGTGTCTGCCATTTTTAATGGTTCTTCAGAATTAACCTGAAAGCCAATAAAGAGAAATATTAATAAAAACAAAAAAAAGAGCGCTTTTTTGAAAGAGGGGCTATCCATTTTTAGCTTCATTGTCTTTTATGCCGAGCCTTTTCATTTTTTCTATAAGAGTTGTTCTGTTGATATTTAAATACTTTGCTGCCCGGCTTTTAATCCAATCATTAAGATTTAATGCATGTAGTATGAGCTTTTTTTCGTATTCCTTAATCATTTCATTGAGGTCTATTCCTGAGCTAAATGGATTAAGTTCTTCTGGAATAAGGTCCCGATCAAATTTATTTTCAGAGTATTTTATTTTTTCAGGTAAGTCCTCAACCGAAAATTTACCACCCTCATTTAAAACATAAAGCCTTTCAATCAAGTTCTCAAGTTCCCTGACATTTCCCGGCCAATGATAATTCAAAAATTTTTCAATAACCTGTGCACTGAGCTCTATTTTGTAACCAAAGCTTGATGCATATTTGTTGATAAAAAAATCGCAAAGAATGGGAATATCGTCTTTCCTTTCCCTTAGTGGAGGAATGAGTATAGGAACAACATTAAGTCTCCAGTAAAGGTCTTCCCGAAATCTTCCCTCCTTTACTTCTTGCTCAAGATTTTTATTTGTCGCAGCAAGAATTCTGACATTTACTTTGATAGGCTTTATGCCACCAATTCTTTCAAATGTTTTCTCTTGAATAACACGCAAAATTTTAACCTGAAGATGAAGAGGCATATCACCAATTTCATCAAGGAATATTGTGCCCTCATTGGCAAGTTCAAATCTACCGGGACGGGAATACGCAGCGCCAGTAAATGCACCCTTTTCATGACCAAATAGTTCAGATTCTAATAACTCTGAAGGAATAGCAGCGCAGTTGACAGGAATGAAAGGTTTGTTATTTCGTGGACTTTTTTCATGAATCAGCCTTGCAACTAATTCCTTTCCTGTGCCTGATTCTCCTGTTATAAGAACAGTGCTGTTTACTTTGGCAACTTTATCAATTAGAGCAAGAATTTTTTTTATGGCAGATGAATTTCCAACAATGATTGTTTGATTTAACATGTCAATAATATGACATAAACAATAATAAAATTTCAACAATTAATAATTAATGCCGAAGGCGGGATTCGAACCCGCACGGCGTTGCCACCACCAGATCCTGAATCTGGCGCGTCTGCCAATTCCGCCACTTCGGCATCTTCTTTTATTTTAAAATAAATTGCGAGATTTTCAAGTGTCATTGCGAGCGTAGCGAAGCAATCTCGCATTTTTATTAGATTGCATGCCTCACCGAGGGTGAGACGTGCAATAATAGTTTAATAAACTTTTTGTATAAGATCGCTAAATTTAGATTTAAAATATTTAAGCAGCTTTTTTAAGCTTTTCAATTATTTTCCAGCTTTTTAAAATCTCTATTGCTCTCTGAAGTTGATTATCTTCTTTTTCATCAACTTCCACAGGAACCTTTTCAGTTGGTTCAACTTTTTCGCCTTTTTTATGCTCTTCTAAATCTTTTTCTCTTATAACGGGGACTTCTTTGCCATTTTTAGAAACAAGTTTTACCTCTATGTCAGGCATTATTCCAACTGCGTGTATGCTTCTACCCTTTGGTGTATAATATTTTGCAGTGGTAAGCTTTAGGGCAGAACCATCGCTTAAAGGTATAAGGCTCTGAACTGAGCCTTTACCAAAGGTCTGAACACCTAACACTAATGCCCTTTCCCAATCTTGTAAAGCTCCAGCAACAATTTCAGAAGCAGAGGCAGAGCCCTGATTTACAAGAACAATCATTGGAATATCAGTATAAGCTGGTCTTATGTTTTCTGTGTAATATTCCATTTTTTCTCCTGATTTTCCCTTTATAAATACAACAAGATGTTTTTGAGGTAAAAACTGTTCAGCTACATCAACTGCACTTTGCAACAGTCCACCCGGGTTATTTCTTAAATCAAGAATCAAGCTTTTCATGCCTGATTGTTTAAGCTCCTTTAGAGCATTTGCCAAATCTTCTGCTGTTTTTTCTTGAAATTGAGTAAGCTTAATGTATCCAATTTCTTTATCAATCATTTTGTATTTGACACTCTTAATCTTAATGATATCTCTTATGATTGTAATATCTTTACTGTCCTTCCATCCTTCTCTCATAATTGTAAGAGTTACAGGTTTGCCTTTTGGTCCTCTCATTTTCTTTACAGCTTCATTGATATTCATATCCTTTGTTGACTGTCCATCAATTTTCAGAATTTTATCTCCTGCTTTAATTCCTGCTCTCCATGCAGGAGTATCCTCAATTGGAGCAATTACCGTCAGTGCATTATCTTTAATTCCTATTTGAATGCCTATTCCACCAAATTCTCCTTTTGTTTCAGTTTGAAATTCCTTATAATCCTCTGGACTGAGATAAGCAGAATGGGGGTCAAGGGAATTAATCATACCTTTTATAGCAGATTGTATTAAATCCTTTGCCTTGACATCATCCACATAATGTTTTTTGATGGTTGTAAAAACTTCGGTAAATGTTCTTAAATCTTCATAAACAGAGCCAGTATTTTGTGCTGCTGACCATCTTCCTATAACTACACCCATAAAGGCAATGATTAAAATTATTGAAAAAACTTTAAGCCTTGACCTCACTTCTATATCCTCCTATTTTATTTTCTTAACCACTCCTCTGGATTAAGTGGTTTTCCTCTGTATCTTACTTCAAAATAAACAGCGGGAGTGTCAATTGCTGATTTTTCGCTTACTGTTCCTATAATTTGTCCCGCTTTTACAAAACTTCCCTCTTTTACTGAAAAAGAGCCTAAATTTCCATAAACTGTGTAATAACCGTCTCCATGACTTATTATAACAAGGTTTTCATAGCCTTTGAAATAATTAGCATAAACAACTTTTCCTTCTGCTGCAGATTTAACTCCTGCTCGTGGCGGAGCTTTAATATAAATTCCGCTTCTGAACATAGGAACATTGAATACAGGGTCAGTTTGTTTCCCATAATGGGCAATTACAGGACCACTAACAGGCCAAAGAAGAGTTCCCTTTCTTTTTGTAAAGCCTGTATCTGGTAAATCATCAGTTTTCCCTGTTCTTTTTTCCTTTTTCTCGGTTTCCTGTAAAAGCCTTGTAAGTCTTCTTGCATTCTCCTCAAGTTCTTTTATTTTCTTTTCATACATTGATTTTTCCTGTCTCACTTTAGCAAGAAGAACTTCTCTTTCCTTTTTCTTTATGTTTTGTTGCTGATAGGTTTTTTCTAATGTTATCTCTTCCTGTTTTAGAGAGGCTTGAAGCCTTTTTAATTGATTGTCATATGTTATAAGTTGATTTAATTCGTTTTTGTATTCCTCCATAATTGTTTTGTCAATGTTTACAATTCTTTGAATATTTCTTACAAGCCTAATAGCTTTTGTAAGTTCATTTTCCATTAATACCATCAAAAGTGGATCAGGCTGATTATGTAATCTCTGCGCACTTTTTATTCTGGCAGAGAGATAGTTTTTTCGTGTCTCAAGTTTTTCACTGTAAACTCTTATATCTTCTTCAATCTTTAAAATATTGGCTTGAATACTCTTTATCTTCGCTTTCTGCTCTTTTATCTTTGATTCAATTTCTGCAAGTTCTTTGTTGAATTTGTTAAGTTCTTGAATTACATTTTTTTCAACCTGTTCAGTCTCACGAAGTTTTTTCTTATGAGTTTCTATTTCTTTTTTTATGTTTTTAAGTTCTTCCTTAGATTGAGAGGCAAAAGAAATGGAAATCATAGAAATAGGACAAAAAATTATTGACATGATAAAAATTATTGATGCGATATATAATTTTTTTCCTAACATCTTTACTGATACTTTATTTTTCCAAGTGCAAAAAATGAAGAAAACATTCCAAACAAGACCCCTGTAATTGGTAAAAAATAAAAAATTTCATAGGGAAATACAAGCTGATTTATTGCAGGAAGAAAAGTAGAGATATTTTGAAAATGTAAAACAAAATAAACTACTAATAGAGCAATTTCTGCCCAAATAGCACCAATCAATCCAATTAATCCACCTTCAATTAAAAAAGGATATCTTATATACGAAGGTGTTGCACCTAAAAGTTTTAGTATTTCTATCTCCTCAGTTTTTTTCCAGTAAAAACTTTGAACTGTGGCATAGATTATAAACAGAACCGCTACTGAAAGTAATATAAAGGCTGTTCCTCCTAAATTCAAAACTGTTGCTCTAATTATTTTCAGTCCTGTAATTATTTTAGCTGGATAATAAATCTCTTCAACTGACTGAAATTTTTTAATTTTTTCAACAATTGAATCAATATTTTGCAAACTTTCATCTTTTATAAAAACCTCTACAGTATCTGAAAGTGGATTGTATCCAATGAGTTTTATAAGTTCAGGGTCAATGATATCCCGCATTTCTTTTAGAGCATCTTCCTTTGAAATATATCGCAAACTGGAGAAGGACTGCATTCTTTTTAATTCATTCATCAAGGAAGATACCTCCTCCTCCTTTGTATCGTTTTTCAAATAGATTACTATGGATGCCTTTGTGGATAGTTTTTTTGTAAAAATTTCAAGGTTATACAGTAACGCAAAAAAGCAAGTTATTATGAAAAAACATATGCCAATACTAATAGTTGCTACCAAAGCAGGATACTTGTTGCTCCAAAGCCCTTTAATTGCAGATTTGATATGCTCTGTCATTCTATGACTTTTCCTTCCTTTAAAGTTAAAACCCTGTAAGGACTATTTGCAAAAAGCTCGGGATTGTGCGTTGCTATTAAAACTGTGCATCCCTGTGAATTTATTCTTTTAAAAAGCCCCATAATTTCCTGCGATGTTTCAGGATCAAGGTTGCCAGTTGGTTCATCGGCAAGTATTATCTGAGGTTTTGTAATTATAGCTCTTGCTATTGCTATTCTTTGCTGTTCTCCTCCTGATAAGGTTCTTACAAGTTTATCTGCTTTGTGTCTTAAAGCGACATCTTTTAAAGCTTCTAAAACTTTTTGTTTTATATCTCTTTCTCCCAGTATTCTTAGCGGAAGTGCGATATTGTCAAAAGCTGTTAAGTCTTGTCTAAGTTTAAAATCCTGAAAAACAAAGGTAACAAATCTTCGTAAAAAAGGAATTTGTGATTGTTTAATATTTGAAAGATCAAAATCCCCCACCTTTATCTGTCCCTCATTAGCAATTTCACTTCCAAATATTAGCTTCAACAGAGTAGTTTTCCCAGCTCCAGATGGTCCTGTAATAAACGCAAGTTCGCCTTTATTAATATGAAAACTAACATTATTAAGAATTGATAGGGAGTCATAGTATTTGTAAACATTGGAAAATGTTATCATCTTAAATTTAATTATATATCAAATGCATAAAAAAAGACAGCTTAGATTTATCCAACCCATACAGTTTTTTCAAAATCAAACATTCCTTCAACAAAGTGATTTGTCGTGCCTCTGTATCCAACTTTTAAAGAATCTTCTAAATTAAAAAATTTCAGACATGTTCCACATGTAAAAATCTCTGTTCCCTTTTCTTCAAATCTTTTCAAAAGCTCAATAAATTCTTCATCTGTAGTTGTAAGCTTTACAGCTGTATTCATCAAAAAAATTGTATCTGGCATCTGATTCACTGCCAACATTGTTTCAAAAAAAGCTTTCATCAAAATTCTTCCTAATTTTTCATCCTGTCCAATAATATGAGAAGTAACTATAAGAAGTAGTTTCTTTTTTATCTCCTTTTTAGATTGCGAAATCTGACAGGTATATCCTTTAACTATTGTCACTTTCCAGTCTTTTTCCTCTTTTTTGACTTCGTAATAATAACCAAATCTTTCAGCATACCTTTTAAGATTTTCAGCAGATGATTCATTGTCAATAATAACCGTAATCGTTCCTTCCTCAGTTTTTGATAAAGCCTCTTCAGCCATGATAATAGGTTTTGGGCAACCAAGCCCTCTTGCGTCAATAATTTGCATATCAAATCCTCCTTTAAGGTTTAATAAATTTTTATCATTTTAACGTTTAATTTTGGAAATAGATTTTGTCTATAAAAAAATATTTACAATAGAAAAATTCAATAAAATTTTAGAAAGACATTGGTAACTGCAAATTCATTTCCCTGCTATTGCGACACTGCACGTTAGGATGCCGAAGAAATCCCTTCTTCGAATACAAAGGGAAAAAGACGAGATTGCTTCGTCGCTATCGCTCCTCGCAACGACGGAGAGGGAGGTCATTGCGAGCCTGCCGAGAGGCAGGCGGAGCAATCTCTCTTTTGCCTTTCACTCCCTACGCCTCACTCCTTACTTTTTACGTTTTACGTTTCACGTCTTACGTTTTACGAATATTTAGAGATTGCTTGTCGCGAAGCCTGTCGCGAGCCGAAGGCGTGGCGACCAAGCGCGATGAAGCAGAGGTGTTCACCATTCACCATCCACCATTCACCAATTAGAGACTGCTTCGCCCCATCGATGGGCTCGCAGTTACGATAGAGGGAGACTCACAGTGACAACGTGGGTAATTGCCACGCTATCGCTCGTAACAGGGGCTCGCAGTGACGAATTGTTGGATTTCTACGCTGTCGCTCTGTAGCACTGTCGCTCTCTGGCACTATGACGGCGAGATTGCTTAGCTTTGCTCGCAATGACGGAAAGAGGGACTACAATGACGAAAAGGCGGATTGCCATGCATTATCTGCGGTGAGGCTTGCAATGACAGTATAACAAGGTTTTTATAAAAAATCGCTAAATTTAGATTATAATTAAATAATCAAGATTAAACAAGAGGACAGGATTATGGCAAACTTAAAGGTATTAGCAATTGTACTTGCGGGGGGTAAAGGAGAAAGGCTTTTCCCGCTTACATCATTTCGTTCTAAGCCAGCTGTTCCTTTTGGTGCAAGATTCAGAATCGTAGATTTTGTCCTTAGCAATCTTGTTAATTCCGAAATCTATTCAATTTATCTTCTTGTGCAGTATAAGTCTCAGTCTTTAATTGAACATATCCGGCAAAATTGGTTTTTTTCCTCAGTAGGTAAAGACCATTTTGTTACAGTTGTTCCACCTCAAATGCGTATGGGACCTGAATGGTTTCAAGGCACTGCAGATGCGGTTTTTCAGAATATCGGACTAATAAAAGATAAAAAGCCTGATATAGTGCTTATCTTTGGCGCTGATCATGTCTACAGGATGGATATCAGACAGATGATAGATTTTCATCTTGAGAAAAATGCAGAAGTCACCGTTGCTGCAAGACCTGTTCCAATTGAAACCGCCTCTGCCTTTGGAGTTATAATTGCAAACTCAGACGAGAGAATCACAGGATTTCAGGAAAAGCCAAAAAATCCCATACCAATACCTGATAATCCTGATATGGCATATGTATCAATGGGAAATTATATATTTAACACCGATGTTATCATAGATGCGTTAGTCAGGGCAGAGAAGAAAAAACAACATGATTTTGGCGCCCATGTCATTCCTGATCTCGTTCAAAGAGGTTGCAGAGTTTATGCATATGATTTTGGCAAAAATGAGATCCCAGAGATTAAACCTTACGAAGAAAAGGGATATTGGAGGGATGTCGGAACTATAAAATCCTATTTTGAGGCTCATATGGACATGCTTGGAGAAAAACCTGTTTTCCAAATCTTTAATAAAATGTGGCCTATTTATCCTTCAAGATATAATATTCCTCCAACTAAAATTATTGATGGCGAAATAACCAACAGCATCATTGCTGATGGAACTACTATTTACGGTGGCAAAATAACAAATTCATTCATTGGAAGCGGAGTCATTATTGAAAAAGGAGCAGAAATAAAAGAATCTATCATATTAGACAATGTAATTATCAAGAAAAACACCAAATTAAACAGGCTGATTGTAGATAAGCAGAATGTGATATACGAAGGTGAGGAAATAGGATTTAATCCTGACAAAGACAGATTTCGCTGTCATATAGATCCCTCAGGAATTTCTATTATTCCGAGATCAGCTCGTTATAATGATTGGCTTAAAGAAATGAATAATGTTTAGAAGGCTTATCTCTTTTATTTTCATATTTATTATTTTAGTATCCGCTGTTTACGCTCAAGCAGAGGATAAAAAAAGAATCCTTATTCTTAACTCCTATCATCAGGGATTAAGCTGGACAGACAATATTGTCAAGGGAATCAAAGAATCTCTTAAGCCATTGGAAAACCAGATTGAATATTATATTGAGTATATGGATACAAAAAGGTTCTATGGAAAAGAGCACTTTGATAGAATATTTAAGCTTTTACAAAATAAATACTCAAATGTAAAGTTTGATTTAGTATTCGTATCCGACAATGACGCTTTGCTTTTCACAATAAAACATTACAAAGAATTGTTTACATATTCTCCTGTTGTTTTCTGTGGAATTAACAATTTCAGCGACTCTTTAGTAGAAAAGCATAGAAAATGGTTTACTGGCGTTGCTGAAGAAACTGATGTTGAAAAAACATTAGATATCGCCCTGAGACTTCATCCAGATACTCAGAGGGTTTATATTATCAACGATATCACCACTACAGGCTTGGCAATGAAAAAAACAATTTTAGACATTATTCCCAATTTTTCATCAAAAGTGCAGTTTATTATGATTGAAAATCCAAATATGCAAGAGTTGATACAGGAAGTTGAAAAAATTCCTTCAAGAAGTATTATTCTAATGCTTCTTGTAAACAGAGATAAAACAGGCAATTTCTTTGCCTATGAAGAGAGTCTTGAAATTATTTATCCTCACACAAAAGTTCCAATGTACAGTGTTTGGGATTTTTATCTTGGCAGAGGAATTGTTGGAGGAAAATTAACAAGTGCTTATTTACAGGGAAAGAAAGCAGGAGAACTCGGGCTTCAAATCTTGGGAGGCAAGAGCCCCTCTGAAATTCCAATTGTAAAAGAAAGCCCTAATGAGTATATGTTTGATTATAGGGAATTAAAGAGATTTAATGTTGCTCTTAATCGTATTCCAAAGGAAAGCAAAGTTATAAATCTTCCTGAGAGCTTTTTTTTAAAATATAGAAAAACATTTTTAGCCATAGTCTTTGGATTTGTTTTTCTTTCTTGCATCATAATCATACTTGTAGTTAACATCAATAAAAGAAAAAAAGTTGAGAAAGAATTAAGACTTTCAGAGGAAAAATACAGAGACCTCTATGACAGCGCTCCTGATATGTATCATTCTGTAGATAAAAATGGAAAAATCATTGAATGCAATGAGACAGAGGCAAAAATGCTTGGATACAGAAAAGAAGAAATAATTGGTAAACCTCTCATCTATTTTATGACTGAAGAGTCAAGAAAAGCACAGGAAGAATTTTTCCCTAACATAACTAAATACAGATTTGTTCAGATTGAAAGGGATTTTGTTAGAAAAGATGGTTCAGTTTTTACTGCAGCCCTCAATGTTTTTGTTGAGGTAGATGAAAAAGGCAATCTTATTAAAACAAAAACCATAGGAAGAGATATTACATATAGCAAAAAAATAGAAAAGGAACTGAGAGAGTCAAAGGAAGCCTTAAGAAAACTCTCTTTGTATCTACAAAATGTAAGAGAAAATGAAAGAAAAGAAATTGCTAAAGAAATCCATGACGAACTTGGACAGTCTCTTACTGCCCTAAAACTTTCTCTTTCGTGGATGAAAAAAAGAGTTGAAAACCAAGTTTTGCAAGAGAGGTTTGATGAAAGCATAAGCATTGTAAATGCGCTAATTAAAGAAGTCCAAAATATTTCAAACAGACTTCGCCCTTCCTTGATTGACCATTTAAATTTTCAGGATGCCATAAAATGGCAAACAAAAGAATTTGAAAAAAATACTTCCATAAACTGCATACTTGAAATACAGGAGGATAGCATTAATTTATCCAAAGAAAAATCTTTGGTGCTCTTTAGAATATTTCAAGAAGCATTAACAAACATTGCAAGACATGCTAATGCTACAGAGGTATATGTTAAAATGTTTAGAACAAATGAGAGTTTAATTTTTAAAGTTAAAGACAACGGAATCGGAATTACTGAGGAAAAAATTCAAAGCCCTGATTCATTTGGTTTGATGGCTATGAGAGAAAGAGCCTATTCAATAAATGCAACCTTTGACATTCGCAGGGCAAAGGAGGGAGGAACAGAGGTAATTATTTGTGTTCCTTTGAGCGAAGATGGGAAAAAAGCTTAAAGTCTTAATTGTTGATGACCATACTCTTTTTAGAAAAGGATTAAGAGAAATACTTTTGGATACACTATACATTGAAGAATGTAAGGAAGCTAAAAGTGGCAAAGAAGCATTAGAGATTCTTAAAAACGAGAGTTTTGATCTAATTTTTCTTGACATAGCAATGCCTGACATAAATGGCATAGAAACTTTAATAAAAATAAAGAAAAATTATCCAGAGGCAAAAGTAGTCATGCTTAGCATGTATCCTGAAGAGCAATATGCCATAAGAACACTGAAATACGGAGCTTCTGGATATCTTACTAAATCCGCAGACCCAGATGAGCTTTTAAGGGCAATTGAAAAAGTAATACAAGGTGATAAGTATATTCCAGTAGCTCTTTCAGAAAAAATAATTCGTCAAATTGACAAAACTCAGCATGTTTTTCCCCATGAAACCCTTTCTGACAGAGAGTTTCAGGTATTCCTTATGATAGCTCGTGGTAAAAGCCTTGTAGAAATTTCAAAGGAGCTTTCAATAAGCATAAAAACCGTAAGCACTTACAGAGCAAGGATTCTTGAAAAACTTAATCTTCAAAACAACGCTGAAATTATAAATTATGCGATTAAGCACGGTTTGATAGTCTAAATGCAGAAATAAAGCCTATTGCAATCAAAAGCAACAGTGTGACGATAAACCCAGCCCACCCAAAATTTTTATAAACAATTCCCGGCACATATGAGCCAATTACTCCTCCAGAATAGTAAATAGCTATGTAAGCCCCGTTGACGAGATTTTTCTGAGTTGTTGCAAGTTTATTTAGATATCCTGAGGCTACAGAATGAACAAGAAACATTCCTGAACAAAACCCAAACATAACAATAAAAATAACAGTCAAGCTCGGAATGCTGAACATCAGAAGAAAGATTGCATATACAAAAAGTCCATATATCAAGGCTTTTCTCTCACTCCCGAGAATTTTTATAATCTTCGTAGCTATGAAGGAAATGGCTATTCCAGTTATATAACCAGAATAAATCAAACCAATCGTTAATTCACTACTTTCAGGAAATAAACTTTTTATCCTAAAAGGGAGGTAGTTCGTAATTCCTGTAAAAACAAAGAAAAGGCAAAATATCATAATGTATATCTTTCTGTTTATCACATCTAAAAGAATAGCTTTCAGTTTTTTCAATGGCAAGCAAGTTTCTTCAGTTTTTGGAATCTTAACATCGTCAAGGAAGTAATAAACCACAGGAAGAACAATTAAGAGGCTAACAGCCATAATCTGGAAACATGCTTGCCATCCTAAAAAAGTAGCTACAGTGCTTCCAATAACTCTACCAAGTAATCCTCCTATAGTTGTAAAGGCAATGTAGTAGGACATATAAAACTGTATCTTTTCTGGCTTAGCTGTAAGCGAAATATATGTTGTGTTGGATGTGAGGATGATGGATATTAAAAAGCCCTCAATGAATCTTAAAAAAATTACCAATTGAACTATTTGGCTAAAAGATATTGTTAAAACTGAAATAGAATGAATAAGGGCAGAGAAAAAAATCATTTTTTTAGGCGAGAAAAAGTTCAAAATAAAACCCGAAACAATGGGAATTATTGTAAGAGGAACAAATGTTGCACTCATGATAAGAGATATAGTATCCATCTCAACCCTAAAAACATTACTTAAAAGCGGAAGAAGAGGCTGAGGCATATGTAGTGCCGAAATCGTAAGAACAGTTGCGTATATAATAGCAAGAAAACTCTTCAGTGGCATGAGATAAAGTATTACTTCTCTGCAAACCTTATGTCAAGTAGAAAAATTATTTAAAACTAATTTGAGTGATTCTTAAGAGTTATTGCGAATGATCGCCTCGCCTTTGGCTCGCAACAGACGTTCTCCTTGTCGTCATCGTATGTTAGATATATGGACATTGCGAGAGATTTTATTTCTGAGGCTATACTTTCTTTTTATGAGATTGCTTCGCCTGTCTGTCGTCAGGCTCATAATGACAAAAAAGCTTGCAATAACTTTTCTGCCTGTCATCACGAGGCTTGCAAAGCAACTTTTTCCGTCATCACGAGGCTTGCTTCGCAAGCCGAAGTGATCTCTTTATCGGAAGAAAAAGAGATATTATGACACAGCTACCTAATGGCAGGTTCTCATAGGTTAACTATATTTTTATAAAAAATTGCTCAAAATAGCTAAAAAGAATAGTCAATTTTTCGGTTGTTCACTGTAAAGATTGGACATGCCCAATGAGTAAAGGTTAAAATTTTTTCAGTAATAAAAAAATAAAGCAATTAAAAGGGATATGGAACAATTAAAAAATTTTTTAAAAGATTGCCTTAAAAATGAACAGCTTGGATTTTTAAATTTGACTCCAGATATGCTAAATAACTCAATTGAAAAATTTCTCCTTTATCTTCAAGAGCTTAAGAAATGGAACAGAGCTTATAATCTTACAGCTATTGAAAATGAAAAGGAAATCATTGTAAAGCACTTTATGGATTCTCTTTTGTATTTATGTTATATTCCAGATGAAAAATTATGTATTGCAGATGTTGGCTCAGGTGCAGGATTTCCTGGAGTTCCAATAGCAATTGTAAGAGAAAAGCTTAAAATTACATTAATTGAGCCTTCGTGGAAAAGGAGTGCTTTTCTGAAAAATATCAAAAAAAAGCTTAAACTAAATAATATCTTTGTTTATCAGTCAAAAGCTGAGGAGATAGAAGAAAAGTTTGATATTGTCATAATCAGAGCGGTGTGGAGCACAAAGGATTTCGTTGAAAATTGCGAGCATCTTCTGAAAAAAAATGGATTTTTTATAATAAGTAAAGGTTTAAAACTACAGGATGAACTTAAGAATTTGCCACGTAATTTTAAAGCAGAATTTACAGAATTTTCTCTGCCAATTTCCAATGAAATGCCTAAAAGATTTATAATCAAAATTGAAAGATGCGAATACTCGGTATAGATACATCAACAAAATATGCCAGATTAGCAATTGTTGAAGATGGTGTTTTAATTGCTTGTTCATTAATGCAGTTCATGGCATCTCACTCTGAAAAGCTTATTCCAGAAATTGCTCACATGCTTGAAATAATGGAAATTTCTCTGGAAACAATTGATTGCTATGCCTTAACAGTGGGACCTGGTTCTTTTACAGGATTAAGAGTTGCTGTAAGCACTGTCAAAGGGCTTTCCTTTGCAACAAGAAAGCCTGTAATTGCAGTATCCACGCTTGAGATAATTGCAAGAGGATTACCTTTCGCTAATCATCAGATATGCCCGATCCTTGATGCAAGAAAAAAGGAGCTTTACGCAGCACTTTTCAAATGGCAAGAGGATAAATTAATACGGATAAGAGAGGACTCAATTGTCAGTATTGACTCACTCGTAGATTGGATTGAAGAGAAAACAATTTTTCTTGGCGAAGGTGTAAATATCTACAAAGATAGATTGATGGAAAAATTAGGAAACAATGCCATATTTGCTGAAAATTTACATGGAATTCCTAATCCTGCTCTTGTAGCAATTGTAGGTGAAGAAAAAGCAAAGAGAGGCGAATTTGTTCATGCACATCATTTAGAACCTTTATATCTCAGAAAATCTGAGGCAGAAATAAAATTTGGATGAATATCAGGCTTGCTGAAGCGAGAGATTTGCCATCAATTCATCACATAGCCATACAGAGTTTTTCCTCCCCTTGGTCAATGAAATCTTTTGCAGAAGAATTATCAAATCCTAACTCCAGAGTAAAGGTAGTAGAAGTTGAAGGAGAAATAGTAGGATATGTTGTATACAGAATGATTTCAGATGAAGCAGAAATACTTTCAATAGCAATAAAACCTGAGCAAAGAAGAAAAGGATTAGCAAAAGAGCTTATTAAAAATATTTTGGATGAGATAAAACACAAGGCAAGATCATGCTTTCTTGAAGTAAGAGCTTCAAATATTCCTGCAATAAAACTTTATGAAAAGATGGGTTTTCAGAAAAAGGGACTTCGTAAAAATTACTATCTGATACCTGAGGAAGATGCTATTATCATGGAGTTAAGACTATAATTCCTTTTTGTGTTTACTATTAATCAAATAGTGTGATTTTTAAATTTAATTGCGAAGAGGTTTTCTTTTTCGTACTTGCGAACCTACCGATTATTTTTAGTGTTTGTGGGCAGTGCAAAGCACTGTATGGATATCTCTTTGTAGAACGATAGAAAGAAAGGCGAGATTGCCTTGCTTCGCTCTCAATGATGGAGAGAAATGTTCTATGCACCATTTGGATGCTTGTAATGACAGCAAAAAATACTCAATTTTCAAATGATTATACCAACTATTGGATTTCTGTCGCTATTTTTCGTTACTTCCGAAAAATAGAGATAGACACTCGTCACTGCGAGCCCCCCTGTTGCGAGCGATAGTGTGGCAATCTGGGGCGAAGCAGTCTCTAATAAGGCTTTATTGAAAAACAAAGTAGAGATTGCTTCGCATCCTTCGGATGCTCGCAATGACAGCAAAAAATACTTAATTTTCAAATGGTTATGCCAATTATTGGATTTCTATCGCTATTTTTGGGTTACTTAACTTGAATTGACAAAAGTTTAAAATATCATGTAATTTTAAAATTTAATGCAACTTTTACAATTAATTGGAAAATATTTTTTAGGGCTTCTTAGTTTTCTTGGAAGAATTTTTATTTTTCTTCTGCAAATTATTTATCACATTTTTACTCCTCCCTTTAAGTTTCGCAATTTTTTGAGGCAAGTAAGATTTTTTGGCAATAAATCTTTAATTGTAGTAATTTTCACAGGTGCGTTCAGTGGAATGGTTTTAGCTTTGCAGGGATTTTATGCCTTAAATAAATTCGGAGCTGAGGCTTTGCTCGGACCTGTAGTTGCTTTGTCTCTTATCAGAGAGCTCGGACCGGTTCTTTGTGCGCTGATGGTTACTGGAAGAGCAGGCTCTGCCGTTACTGCTGAAATAGGAATTATGAGAATTACCGAGCAGATAGATGCTTTAACTGTTATGGCTGTCAATCCAATAAAATATATTGTTGTGCCAAACATACTCGCAGGTATCGTAGCTTTCCCCCTTTTAACAGCTATTTTCGACCTAATTGGAATTTATGGTGGATATCTGATTTCTGTTCATGTTCTCGGACTTAGTGAAGGGACATATTTTTCTCAGATGGAGCTTTATGTTGACATGGAGGATATAAGAGTCGGACTTTACAAGTCCTTAAGCTTTGGGGTTCTTGTCACTTGGATTTGCACTTTCATGGGATATCATGCAACTTATGGAGCAAGAGGAGTAAGTAGAGCCACTACCAATGCGGTTGTTCTGTCATCTGTAGTAATTCTTGTATGGGATTATATGCTCGGAGCATTTTTGCTATGATAGAGATAAAAGAACTTTACAAGGCTTTCGGAAAACAGCAAGTCTTAAAGGGTGTAAATCTGAAAATCCTTGAAGGAGAAATAATGGCTATTATAGGAAGAAGCGGAGGCGGAAAATCGGTTCTTTTAAAGCACATTGTTGGACTTCTAAAGCCTGATAGAGGAAGCATATTCATAAAAGGAGAGGATATAACAAACTTAAAGGGTAGCAGGCTTGATAAAATTAGAAGTGAAATAGGAGTTGTTTTTCAAGGTGGAGCACTGTTTGATTCTTTGACAGTGTATGACAATGTAGCCTTTCCTCTTGTTGAAAAGACAAAATTAAGCAAGAAGGAAATTCATGAAAAGGTTTTAAAGGCGCTTTCAGATGTTGGGCTTGAAGGGATGGAGTATAAATATCCTGCAGAACTAAGTGGAGGAATGAGAAAAAGAGTTGCCCTTGCAAGAGCACTTATCTCTAATCCAAAGTTTGTGCTTTTTGATGAACCAACTACAGGACTTGATCCAATCCTTGTTCGTTCAATTCACAGACTTATTAGAGACACTCAAAAGATGTATGGATTTACGGGGCTTATAATAAGCCATGAAATTCCTGAGATATTTGAAATCTCTGATAGGGTTGCAATGTTGCATGATGGAAGGATTATTGAAGTCGGAACTCCTGAGGATATTCAAAAAAGTGAAAATATTATTGTAAAAAATTTTATAATGGGAATGGAGGAGATTAATGAAAAGGGAAAATCTTGAGATAGCGGTCGGAATTTTTGTTTTAATTGGTATTTTTGCTCTCGGATATCTTTCATTTAAGCTCGGTAAGATAGAAATGTTTTCCTCTGGTCACTATATTGTATACGCTGAGTTTGATAAAATTGGTGGAATTAAAAAGGGTTCAGTTGTTGAAATAGCTGGAGTACCTGTTGGTTCTGTTGATAGAATAACGCTAAACGATAAATATCATGCAGTGGTTGAAATGAAGATTAGAGCTACAATAAAGCTTCCCGATGATTCCATCGCATCTGTAAGAACAAAAGGATTGATAGGAGAAAAATATATCCAGATAATTCCTGGGGGCTCTGAGCAGTATATTGCTCAGGGTGGTAAAATAAGGGAAACAGAATCAACAGTAGATATAGAGGAGGTTTTGTCAAAGTATGTGTTCGGTAAGATTTAAAATTTTAATTGTTTTTTTGATTTTTTTATTTTCAGCAGTTGGTTATGCAGAGGATAAAGTTGTTCTTGATCTTAAAGGTTGCATAGAAAGGGTAAAGAAATTTCATCCTGAGCTTGGAGAATATAAAAAAGATGTTGAGATTTACAAAGCAAAACTTCAGCAGGCTGAAGGTGCTGTTTTTCCTCAGATTGAGTTGCTTGCAGTAGGAGGTCCATCACCAAAGGCTGAAAAGGAGTCTATCTCTCCAGTGATAAAAACAGATGTTAAATCTACAACAATTAACGGTGTATTTGGAATGATTACAATGCAGGTGCTTCAGCCTATTTATACTTTTGGAAAGATTTCAGGATACAAGACTGCTGCAGAGGGAGGCATTAAGGTTTCAGAGGCTGAGCTTGAAAAAAAACGTTCTGAGCTTATATTAAAAACAAAGGAATTATACTGGAGCTTGGCTCTTGTTCGTGACCTGAGAACCCTTGCTAATGAGATAAAAACAGAACTTAAGCGAGCAATTAAAAGAACAGAAGAGGATTTAAAGAAAGAAATTCCTTCTGCAGATGAGCTCACTCTTTATAAATTAAGGACTTATCTGGGTGAGGTAAATAGAAATCTTAATGAAATTGACAAAAACGAGGCAATAATTATTGAGGCAATAAAATTCATGACTGGAATTCCAAAAAATCAGGATATTTCAATTATTACAGAGAGCTTGCAGTATGAAGACTTTGGCAAAAGTTTGAATGATTTAATAAATAGTGCATTTGAGTTAAGACCAGAAATGATACAAATAAAAGAAGGTCTTAAGGCAAGGAAAGCATTGGTTGATGTGGAGAAAAGCAATCTTTATCCTCAAATTTTCGCGCTGCTTAAGGGAAATTTATCAAGTGCAACTAACAGGGACAAAATCCATAATCCGTATATTTCAGATCCCTTAAATAGCTCATATCTGGCAGCTGTTGTTGGCATGAAACTTAATCTGGATTTTGGAATAACAAAGGGTAAAATAAGGGAAGCAGAAATCGAGTATGAGAAGATTCTGGAAAAGAAAAAACTTGCCGAGCAAGGAATTCCTGTGCAGATTATGAAAGCCTATTATGAATATCAGGAAGCTTCAAAAAGCGCAAAGGATTTAGAAGATGCCTTCAAAAATGCGAAAAAATGGCTTGTAACAGCTCAGGCTAACATTGATATGGGAATTGGAGAGACAAAGGATTTGGCAGATGCTGCGGTTGCTTATGCTACAACAAAGGTAAATCATCTAAAAGCTCTTTATAATCAAAAAATGGCAATAGCAAATCTTCTTTATGCATCAGGACTTGATCAGGAGGAAAGGAAGTAAAAATGGCGAATGGTGAATACTTATATAGTAATTGCGAGGCTTTCCTCTTCCGTCATTGCGAGCCTCTAAAGGAGGCGAAGCAATCTCTTAAATTATTTGGGTCTGTTGTCGTAAGCATAGCGATGACGAACAGGGGCTTCATTGCAAGTGGTTGCTACGCCTTCGGCTCGGGAAAGACTTGTTTTCCATCGTTGCGAATCCCCCTCCAGTCATTACGAGGAGCTTTAGCGACGAATCAATCTTTCTTTTTAGATTGCTTCGGGCACTTCATGCCCTCGCAATGATATAGAGACGGAATGCTAACCGTTTTAGGAGGCTTGGTGACTGAATTGATGATTGGTGGTTAGTAGATGTTAGATAGCGAATCGCTAAGAGTGATTAATTAATTTGGAAAAGAAGATTTTATGGATACTATATAATACTAAACAGGAGGTTATGGATGAGAAAAATTTTGATTTTCTTTATATTAATTGCTTTTACATTGCCAAACTTTGCCTTTGCAACCCTTTCTCCTATGGAGCAGATTAAGATAACAGTTGACAAAGTGATAAGTATTCTCAAAGACCCTAAATACAAGGTAAAATCAAAGGCTCAGCAGAGAAGGGCATTATTAAGGCAGGAGATTGGCAAAGTTTTTGATTTTGAGGAAATGTCAAAGCGTTCATTAGGAGTTTACTGGAGAGAAAGAACTCCTCAGGAAAGAAAAGAATTTGTGGAACTCTACAGAGACCTTCTTGAGCGTTCCTATGCTGATAAGATTGAATCCTATACCAATGAAGAAGTTATCTATCTTGAGGAGAAGATTGAAAACGGAACATATGCCTATGTAAGAACAAAAATAATTACTACTGACAAAAAAGAAATTCCAATTGATTACAGACTTTATTTCACAGGGAAAGAATGGAAAGTTTACGATGTTATTATTGAAGGAGTCAGTCTTGTGAGCAACTATCGCAGTCAGTTCAATAATATAATTCGCAACCATTCCTATCAAGAGCTTGTCAAAAGGATGAAAACAAAGCAGTTGGAAGCAAAGGAGAGAGAAAAATGATTAGAGCTTTAGTTTTAGAAAAAAGCCCCTTTATATCAGATTTTTTGCAAGACACTTTCAGTCTGATAGCTTGTTCAGACTATAATGATGCAAAAAGGAAGATTGAGAGATTTAAGCCAGATATTGTAGTAATTGACGAGAACTTTGATAAAGCTGGTTTGTTAGATTTTTGTTTGGAGTTAAAAAATTTATTTGGCTTGCCTGTTTTTCTGATTGCCAATTTTTATTCTACCCTTGATATGACTTTATTCCAAAATATTGGAGTTGATGTTATTGTAAAGCCTTTTACAAAGGATGAATTGCTTGAAAAACTCTCTGGTAAAGAAGAGAAAAAAGAGCCTGTTTCCTTTGTTCCAGCGGAAATTCTAGAAAGTTTGAAGCCCTATATTCAAGATGAGATAAGAAAAGAGGTTATAACACTATTTAAAAAACTTACGGAGGTTGTGGAGTCAAAATATGCATAAGGAAGAAATATCAATTCCAGAGACTTACAAGCCTGACGAAGTTGAGACAAAGCTATACAAATTTTGGGAAGAAAATGAATACTTTAAACCAGATGAAGATTTATCTAAACCAAGCTTTTGCATCGTAATTCCTCCTCCTAATGTAACTGGCACACTTCATATGGGGCATGCATTGAATGCTACCCTACAGGATGTTCTTATCAGATGGAAAAGAATGCTCGGCTTCAATGCCTTGTGGTTGCCAGGAACAGACCATGCTGGAATTGCAACACAGAATGTTGTTGAACGACAGCTTCTTCAAGAGGGTTTAGACAGATATACACTTGGAAGGGATGAATTTCTTAAAAAAGTTTGGCAGTGGAAAGAGGCATGCGGAGGCAGAATTATAGAGCAACTCAAAAGATTAGGTTCATCCTGCGACTGGTCAAGATTGAGATTTACAATGGATGAAGGATTAAGCAAAGCAGTAAAAGAGGTTTTTCTCAAGCTATTTGAAGAGGGTTTGGTTTATAGAGATTTAAGGCTTATTAATTGGTGTCCAAGATGCCATACTGCTCTTTCAGACCTTGAAGTTGAACACGAAGAAACAGAAGGAAAGCTTTATTACATAAAGTATCCTTTGAAAGAAGCTCCATCTCAGTATATCACAGTTGCCACAACTCGTCCTGAGACAATGCTTGGTGATACTGCTGTAGCTGTCAACCCTGAAGACAAGAGATATAAAGATTTCATTGGGAAAACACTAATCCTCCCCCTCATTAATCGCGAAATTCCTGTGATTTCAGACAGTGCTGTTGATATGGAGTTTGGAACAGGTGCTGTAAAAGTTACTCCTTCCCATGATTTCAATGACGCAGAAATTGCTCAAAGGCATAATTTGCCTTATGTTTGTATTATGGACGAAGATGGTAAGATGACAGATGAGGCAGGTCCTTATAAAGGACTTGACAGATATAAGGCAAGGGAGAAAATAATCAATGACCTCAAAGAACTTGAACTACTTGAAAAAATTGAAAAGCACAAACACGCAGTAGGTCATTGTTACAGATGCAAGACAACCATAGAGCCTTTCCAGACTGTTCAGTGGTTTGTAAAGATAAAACCACTTGCTGAACCTGCTGTGAAGGTTGTAGAAGAAGGTAAAATTCGTTTTATTCCTGAAAGCTGGGTTAATAACTATTACGCATGGATGAGGGATATAAGAGATTGGTGTATTTCAAGGCAGCTTTGGTGGGGACACAGAATTCCTGTATGGTATTGTGCAGATTGCAAAACTGAAAAAGGCATTAAGCAGGGCGATTTAATTGAGATCAGATTTTATAAACCTATAAAAATCAATGGCAAAGAAATTTGGAGCGGCACTTATACGGAGTTAAGGCAACTTGGCGTTTCAAAGGAGGAGATTGAACAAAAGGCAAAGATTATAAAGATTACTATTGAAGTTAAACCTATTGCAGGCAAGGAAGATGTAAAAACCTGTCCATATTGTGGAAGTAGCGAACTTGTTCAAGACCCAGATGTACTTGATACTTGGTTTTCATCAGCCCTTTGGCCATTTTCAACACTTGGATGGCCCGATGAAACAGAAGATTTAAAGAGATTTTATCCAACGGATGTCCTTGTTACAGGTTTTGATATAATATTTTTCTGGGTAGCAAGAATGATAATGATGGGCTTGAAATTCATGAATGATATCCCATTCAAAGATGTTTATATTCATGCCCTTGTGCGGGATTCAAAGGGACAGAAGATGAGTAAGTCAAAGGGCAATGTTATAGACCCTCTTGTAATGATAGAAAAATATGGCTCTGATGCCTTTAGATTTACACTTGCTGCCTTCGCTGCACAGGGAAGGGATATTAAGTTTTCTGAGGAGAGAGTAGAGGGATACAGAAGATTTATCAATAAGATATGGAATGCAATGAAATACATGATGGGCTTTTATCATCTGAGAACAAAGGAAAGTTTAAGCATTGAAGATGTAAAATCGCCTGAAAATAGATGGCTCCTGTCAAAGCTCTCAGATGCAATAGCTGAAACGAATTCAGCTCTTCATTCATACAGATTTAATGATGCTGCCAGTGCTATTTATCAATTCCTTTGGCATGAGTTCTGCGACTGGTTTATAGAATTTTCAAAGGTTGTTCTCTATGGTGACGGAGACAAAGAAGAGACGGTTAACTGCCTTTTCTTTGCCTTTGAAAATGTGCTAAAGCTTCTTCATCCATTCATGCCTTTTGTCACAGAGGAAATATGGCTCAATATTCTTAAAAAGCCTCAATCCATAATGATTTCCCCCTATCCAACCACTGAACTAATAGGAAAAGATGAGGAAGCATTGCAGAAGATGGAATATGTAATTGATGCAATTTCAGGAATTAGAAGCATAAGAGGAGAGCTTAATATTCCGCCTTCATTAAATCTTGATGTGTATATAAAAACATTGACAAATGAAGCAGAAGAAGTCTTGAGATGGGGCGCAAAATTTATATTAAAGCTGGCAAGGGTCAGTCAATTAAATATTTCAAAGGATATTGAAAGGGAAAGTGGTTCTGCAATTTCAGTAAAAAGGGGATTTGAGATATATATTCCAGTGAAAGACCTTATAGATATTGAGCAAGAGAAAAAGAGACTCCAAAAGGAACTTGTAAAAACTGAGCAGGATATAAATTTTTTAAACAAAA
Organism: Thermodesulfovibrio hydrogeniphilus; assembly: GCF_054657355.1. Taxonomy (NCBI): domain Bacteria; kingdom Pseudomonadati; phylum Nitrospirota; class Thermodesulfovibrionia; order Thermodesulfovibrionales; family Thermodesulfovibrionaceae; genus Thermodesulfovibrio; species Thermodesulfovibrio hydrogeniphilus. Next base: position 522,033 of record NZ_BAAHYW010000001.1, on the reverse strand, counting down.
AACTTATGAATGAAGACTTCATTAAAAATGCTCCAAAGGATGTGGTTCAAAAGGACAAAGAAAAATATGAAGAACTTTTGGTGAGAAATGATAAAATAAAAGAGAATCTTAAGATTCTTGAAGAGTTAGGATAGGAGGCAGTCATGGATGAGAGAATAGAAATAGAAAAGCAAAGTATGGATATAGTTGAGGCAGAGTTTATGACCATAAAGCAAAGCACTGTAAGGGCTGTTGAGGCTGGAAGCGCTGAGATGCAGCAAATTTGTGCATTAAGCGTTGATGCTGAGAAGGCTGAGGTCACTCAAGGAGCAATTGGTTTTGTAAATTCCAATGAGCTTAATCTAAATCAATGCATTACCGCTGTTACAATGGCAGAGAAGGCAGAGATAAATGCTTCTTTGTGTCCTGTTGCAATAGGGAAAGAAAAGGCAAAATTAAAAAGGTCAGCAGCTGGTGTTGTCATTGGAAATAATGTTGAGGTTCAAAACTCAGCTTCCTTGATTGTCATTGGAAAAAACATTGAAGGTAATGTGACCACCCTGTTTGATTGGAAAAGTGCTCTTGCAGTGACAGCAGTAGCAGGAGGAATTTTCGGACTTTTAAGACTATTTCTCAAAAAGTAATGTTTAGCCCCCTGGTTGATGAGATTTTAAAGCTGTCAATTTTAGAAGATATTGGAAATGGAGATATAACTTCCGAGCTCATTGTGCCTGAAAACTGCTTTGCAAAAGCGAATATAATATGCAAACAAGAGCTTGTCCTTGCTGGAATGCCCTTTGTGAAAAGACTTTTTCAGATATTAAAAGAAAGCTACATCCCCCAGAGTCAGAATATAGAAATAAAAGAATTTTACCGAGATGGAGATTTTATCAAGAAAGGTGAAGTTATTGCATCAATTCAGGCTAATGCAAAACTTCTACTTGCTGGTGAGCGCATTGCACTTAATTTACTTCAAAGACTCTCAGGAATTGCTACCCTGACGAGAGAATTTATAAGAAAAGTTGAAGGTTATAATGTGAAAATTCTTGATACAAGAAAAACAACTCCCGGTTTAAGATTTATGGAAAAATACGCTGTTCGTATTGGAGGTGGCTTTAATCATAGATTTGCTCTTTATGATGCAATTCTGATAAAGGATAATCATATAAAAATAGCAGGTTCTGTCAAAGAAGCTTTAAGAAAAGTCAAAGATCAATCTGTGCATCAAAAGATTGAGATTGAAGTAAAAAATCTTGAAGAACTAAAAGAGGCAATAGATGAAGGTGCAGAAATTGTAATGCTTGATAATTTTGATTTGGATAAAATGAGAAAGGCTGTTGAGTTTGCAAAGGACAAAGTATTACTTGAGGTATCAGGTGGAGTAACTCTGGAAAATGTAAGAGAAATAGCATCAACAGGTGTTGATTTCATATCTTCTGGAGCATTAACCCATTCAGCTCCAGCTGTTGATATAAGTATGAAAATAGTGGAGGTTTTATGAGTTTAACTTATAAACAGGCAGGCGTTGATATTGACGAGGCAGAAAGATTTGTTCATCTAATTTCACCAATGGTGAAAACTACTTTTCGCAAAGAGGTAATGACTGATATAGGTCTCTTCGCAGGTCTTTTTAAGCTTGATGCAAATAAATATAAAGAGCCTATACTGGTAAGCGGAACAGACGGAGTCGGAACAAAGCTCAAAGTAGCCTTTGAGGCAGACAAACACGACACAGTTGGTATAGACTTAGTTGCCATGTGTGTAAATGATATCCTTACAGTTGGAGCAGAGCCTTTGTTTTTCCTTGATTATTTTGCAACAGGAAAGCTTATGGCTGAGAAGGCATCGCAGGTTATAAAGGGAATTGTTGAGGGATGCAGATTGTCAGGTTGTGCTTTAATTGGAGGAGAAACTGCAGAGCTTCCGGGTTTTTATAGGGAAAATGAGTATGATTTGGCTGGTTTTGCAGTTGGAATTGTTGATAAAAAGGAAATAATTGATGGTTCTCAGATTACAGAAGGCGATGCAATAATAGGCGTTTCATCATCTGGGCTTCACAGTAATGGCTTTTCATTGGCAAGAAAAGTATTTTTTGATGTTGCAAAATACAGGATTGACCAATATATACCAGAATTGGGATGCACTGTTGCAGAAGAGTTATTAAAGCCAACAAAGATCTATGTGAGAGCCTTTAATTCTCTGAAGGAAAGGGTAAAAATTAAAGGCATGGCACATATAACTGGTGGAGGAATTCCGGGAAATCTTCCGAGAATATTTCCAGAAAACGTTGGAGCTGTTATTTATAAAGATAGTTTGGAAATACATCCAGTATTTAAGTTGATTCAAGATATCGGAAAAATAAACGAAGAAGAAATGTTTAGAGTTTTCAATATGGGAATTGGCTATATCTTTGTGATTGAAAACAAAGATGTGGAGGTGGCATTGAATTTATTAAACAATAACGAATACAGGGCAAAGTTGATTGGAGAAGTAAAAAAAGGAAAAAGAGAAACAAAAATAGAATGAAGATATTTCAAGAAGAAATAGTTTTTACGGAGATTTTTTCAAAATTTATTGCTTCCTATCCAGAACCTTTGGTTGTTTTTGATCCAGAAAGGTTGTCAATTATCTATTTAAATGAAAAGGCAAAAGAATTTTTCGCAGGCAGTTCAGACTTGTCTGTTTTTTTTCAAAGAGACGAATATGAGAATTTTTTAAAATTAATGCAGAATTGCCACTATTCCGAAGAAAAGAGAGTTATAACATTTAAGAGATTTGATGGTAAAAAAGGCATTTTGCTTTTTAATCTGTATCCTGTGGCAAATAATGACCGTAGAGTAATTGTGCTCACCTTCAAAGACATTACAGAAAAAATCAAAAATAAAGAAGAAAGGCGAAGAAAAAATGCACAATTAATTATTCAGGACAAATTCAAGTCCATAGATTTAGTCACTTCCAGCATATCCCATGAAATAGATAATATCTGCAATTTCATGGTAAACAATTTAAGAATTGTGCTTCAGGCATGGGATGATGTTTTTAAGTTAATCAAAGAGTACGAGAAAGAAAATGGTGAATTCATAGTTGGTGGAATTTCGTCATCAGAAATTGACAAAGTCATTCCAAAACTTATGATGTCTCTTATTGAGGGAATTCACAGAATATCTGATAGGATGTATGATTTTAAAAAGTATATAAAGGAAGGTTTTATTTCTCAAGCCTCATTGGTTGATGTTAATGAAATTATAAGAAGGGTTATTAATGTTCTTAACTATCACATTTCAATGTATACTGATAAATTCTGTCTTCAGCTCGGAGAGTCTTTGCCTAAAATTAAAGTGAATATTCAGAAACTGGAACAAGTTATTGTAAACTTATTAACAAATGCAATGCAGTCATTGCCTAATAAAAAAAAAGCTATACAGATTTTTACTGGCACAAAAGGAAACAGAGTATTCATAGAAATCAGAGATGAGGGAGTTGGTATATCAAAAAACTTAATGCCCCACATCTTTGAACCATTTTTTTCAACCAAAGGAAGCTCAGGACTTGGGCTTTATTTATCAAAATCTATTATTGAAGAGTATGGCGGAGAAATTATTATAAATTCAGAAGAAAATATAGGCACATCCGTAAAAATATATTTTCCCTTTGGACAGTAGAGATGGAAAACTTTAATTATAGTGTAGCAATAGTTGACGATGAGAAAAATTTTTTGTATACTTGTTCTCTTCTTTTAAAACAGGAAGGTATAAATGACATTATATTAATTGAAGACCCCAGAGAACTTCCTTTAATTTTAAATGAAAGGTCTTTTTCAGTTATTATCCTTGACCTGTCTTTACCCCACATTTCAGGGATTGAAATGCTTAAATTTTTAAATTTAGAATATCCCGAAATACCCATAATCATAATAACAGCAACTAAGGAAATAGAGGTTGCTGTAGAATGTATGAGGCTTGGAGCATGTGATTATCTTGTAAAGCCAGTGGAAAAAAATAAATTAATTTATTCCATTAAAAAAACATTAGAGACAAGCCGACTAAAAGAGGAAATTAAAGGATTAAAATACAGATTAATAGAAGACAAGCTTGAGAATGAGGAAGCTTTTTCTGAGTTTATTACTATTAATAAAAAAATGAGGGGAATTTTTAAATACATTGAAGTTATCTCAAAGACTGACCAGCCTATTTTGATTACTGGAGAAACAGGCACAGGTAAAGAGATAGTTGCAAGGGCAATTCACAGGATTAGCAAAAGAAAAGGAGAATTTGTAGCAGTAAATGTTGCAGGACTTGATGATACGATGTTTTCTGATACTCTCTTTGGACATAGAAAAGGAGCATTTACAGGAGCAATATCTAACAGAGAAGGTTTAATTGCTAAAGCCAAAGAAGGCACACTGTTTCTTGATGAAATCGGAGACCTCACTGAGGCATCACAAATCAAGCTTTTAAGGGTACTGGAGGAAAAAGTATATTATCCGCTTGGTTCTGATATTTCAAAGAAAACAGATACTCGCATAATAGTGGCAACAAATCAGGAACTTCAGGAGTTGGTTACCAAAGGAAAATTTAGGAAAGACCTTTTCTTCAGGCTTAAAGCCCATCATATTCATTTACCTCCTTTACGGGAGAGAAAGGATGACATACCTGTCTTGCTTGAGCATTTCATTACAGATGCCGCTTTATCATTAGGTAAAAAACCTCCTAAATATCCAGAGGAGCTGATCATTCTTTTAATGAATTACACTTTCCCTGGAAATGTTAGAGAATTAAAAATGATGATTTATGACGCGGTTGCCCGTTGCAAGTCACCTATTTTGTCCTTAGAAATTTTTAAAGATATGATAGATATTAGCAATTCTGTTGATAGAGAACTAAAGAGTGAAATAGTTAAATTCTACATTCAAATGAGATTCCCAGACAAACTACCGACATTGAAAGAGATGGAAAAAATTTTAATAGAAGAGGCATTAAGAAGAGCAAAGGGAAATCAGGGCATAGCAGCATCATTTCTTGGAATTACCCGGCAAGCCTTAAATTACAGGATTCAAAGATACAAGATACAAAAAAATTAATCTCATTCATAATCCCTTTCAAAAATTTTTACATATAAAAACACTGCAAAAATTTTTGCATACCTTTACATTGAAATTTTCTATATTTTCAATAAATCTATTCTTGGCATAGATTTTGTTTATATAAACTATCGTAAAAGTCTTTAATGGAGGTAGTTTATGGAGCTTACGAGACGAAGTTTTCTGAAGCTTTCAGGTGGTGCTCTCTTTCTCAGCTCCCTTGGTCTTAATTTAGAGCCCGCAAAGGCATATGCGCAGGAGCTGAAAATTAAGGGAGCTAAGGAGACAACTACCATTTGTCCTTACTGCGGCGTTGGTTGCAGTATCGTTGTATCTGTAAAGGAAGGGAAAGTCATTAACACTGAAGGTGATCCAGATTCACCAATCAATGAAGGAGCACTTTGTCCAAAAGGTTCGTCAGTATATCAGATTGTTGGAACAAACAATCCTTATCGTGTAACTGAGCCATTATATCGTCCAGCCGGGGCAACTCAGTGGAAGAAGATTTCATGGGATGAGGCTTTGGACAGAATAGCAAAGCTTGTTAAGAAGACGAGGGACAAATATTTCATCACAAAGAATGCAAAAGGACAAGTTGTAAACAGAGTTGATGCAATTGCCCATGTTGGTTCAGCTGCCCTTGATAATGAGGAATGCTATATGCTTCAGAAATTGATGCGTTCATGGGGACTTGTCTATATTGAACATCAAGCTCGTATATGCCATTCTCCCAGTGTTCCTGCATTGGCAGAGTCGTTTGGTAGAGGAGCAATGACCAATCATTGGATTGATTTTAGAAACTCAGATGTAATTCTTAACATGGGTGGTAACACAGCTGAGAATCATCCTATCTCTATGAAATGGATAATGAAGGCAAAGGAGCAGAGGGGTGCAAAACTTATTGTGGTGGATCCAAGATTTACAAGAACAGCAGCTGTTGCAGACCTTTATGTGCCTATAAGAATCGGAACAGATATTGCATTTCTTGGTGGACTTATCAAATACATAATTGACAATAATCTTTATTTCAAGGATTATGTTATTAATTACACTGATGCTCCTTTTCTCGTTGATCCTAACTTTAAGACAGCTGAAGACCTTGATGGAGTATTTTCAGGATACGATGAAAAGAAGAGAGCCTATGATAAGTCCACATGGAAGTATCAACTTGATGAAAATGGAATTCCAAAGAAAGATTTAACTCTGCAGGATCCAAACTGCGTATTCCAACTTCTAAAAAAGCAATTTCAAAGATATACAATAGACACAGTCTCAAACATTACAGGTGCTCCAAAGGATAAAATTGAAGAGGCTTATAAACTTCTCGGCTCCTGTGGAAAACCCGATAAAGTTTGTACAGTTTCATATGCAATGGGATGGACTCAACATACAGTAGGAACGCAGTACATAAGAACATTCGCAATCGTTCAGCTTTTACTTGGAAATGTTGGTATGGCAGGTGGAGGTATTAATGCGCAAAGAGGAGAGGGTAATGTGCAGTGTTCAACTGACCATGGACTACTTTTCCACATATTAACTGGTTACAATCCAACACCAGTAGCATCAGATGTTGACCTTAAGACATACATTGAAAAATACACACCAAAGACAAAGGATCCAAAAAGTGTTAACTGGTGGCAGAACAGACCAAAATACATAGTTAGCTACCTAAAAGAGCTTTATGGAGATAAGGCAACAAAGGAGAATGATTTCTGCTACAGTTATCTGCCAAAAAGAGATGATGATCAGAACTGTTCATGGCTCATGATTTTTGACCAGATGTATAAGGGAAAGATAAAAGGTTTCTTTGCATGGGGACAGAATCCCGCATGTAGTTCATCAAATGCAACTAAGGTAAGAAAAGCTTTGGCAAAATTAGACTGGCTCGTATGTGTAAATCTTTGGGATATTGAGACCTCATCCTTCTGGCGTGGACCTGGAATGGATCCAAAGAAGATTAAGACAGAAGTATTTTTACTGCCATGTGCATCATTTGTTGAAAAAGAAGGAAGCATAACAAACTCAGGAAGATGGGCACAATGGAGATATAAAGCGGTTGAACCACCCGGAAAATGCATGTCTGATGCCGAGATAATGAACGAGCTTTACTGGAGAGTAAAGAAGCTCTATGAGAAAGAAAAGGGAGCATTCCCAGAGCCAATTATAAATTTAACTTGGAATTATGGAGAGAAGGACAAGAACGGCAAGATCAAACATGTAGATATTCATAAAGTAGCTAAGGCAATAAACGGATACTTTACAGAAGATGTGCCTGAGCATCCAATAGATAAGAAGTCTTACAAGAAGGGACAGCAGGTACCATCCTTTGTATATCTTTTAGCAGATGGAAGGACAGCATGTGGAAACTGGCTGTATTGTGGAAGCTACACAGATGCAGGAAACATGATGGCAAGGAGAGGGAAAGAGGATCCTACAGGGCTTGGACTATATCCGAACTGGGCATGGTGTTGGCCAGTAAACAGAAGAATACTTTACAACAGAGCGAGCTGTGATCCGCAGGGAAATCCATGGGATCCAAAGAGAGCGATATTGAAGTGGGATCCTGTAGCGAAGAAGTGGTTAGGAGATGTGCCTGATGGACCAGCGCCACCACTTGCACTGGAGGGAGGAAAGTTACCATTCATAATGAAACCAACAGGAGTAGGAACAATATTTGGAGCAGGAATGGCAGATGGACCATTCCCAACACATTATGAGCCCCTTGAGTGTCCATTCCCAGAGAATCCGCTCTATAAAAATAAGAATGCAAGATTTAATCCTGCTTCTAAGTTGTTTACAGGAACTGAAGAGGACATTTTTGTTTACTGTGATCAGAGATATCCATACATGGCAACTACCTTCAGAGCTACAGAGCACTGGCAGACTGGAGTTATGACAAGACATACTGACTGGCTAAGAGAACTGCAGCCACAGGTATGGGTGGAAATAGACCCTGTTCTGGCGAAAGAAAAAGGAATTAAGAGCGGAGACAAAGTAATTGTTTCCTCAGCAAGAGGAAAAGTCTGGGCTATTGCCATAGTTACTGAAAGATGGCAACCTTTAAAGGTAATGGGTATGACTATCCATCAAATTGGACTGCCTTGGCATTTCGGATGGAGATTCCCAGAAGATGGCTCAGGCGGTGACAGTGCAAACCTCCTTACACCCACAGTAGGTGACGCAAACACCATGATACCTGAGACAAAGGCATTCATGGTGAACATAGAGAAGGCATAGGAGGCTGAAGATGGCAAGGAAAGGATTATTAATAACACCAGATATATGCGTAGGATGTAGGGCATGTCAGGTAGCATGCAAGCAATGGAATCAGCTACCTGCATCAAAGACAAAGCAGATGGGAACATTTGAGAATCCACCTGATTTGGATGCTAATAACTTTAATAGGATAAGGTTTATAGAGACAAAGGACTCTAAGGGGCAGTTCAAGTGGTTATTTGTAAGCCACAGATGTATGCACTGTGGAGAGCCAGCCTGTGTACAGATATGTCCTGTTGGAGCGTTAATGAAGGATAAGGATACAGGAATAGTGTATTATGACAAGAATAAGTGTATAGCCTGTCATGCCTGTAAGGAAGCTTGTCCGTTTAACATCCCGAGATATGACCAAGGAGGGAAGGGCAAGATAGCGAAGTGTCATCTTTGCATAGACAGGGTAAAGGCAGGACTGACACCAGCATGTGCGAAGACATGTCCGACAGGAGCGATTAAGTATGGAGACAGGGATGCATTGATAAAGGAGGCAAAGGCAAAGGGATACAAGCTGTATGGAGAGACAGACCTTGGAGGATTGGGAGTAGTGTTTGCGTTTAAGGAATCACCGAAGCTATATAAACTTGCAGAGAATCCGAAGATATCAGAGTCTGTTGCATTCTGGGGTTCAGTGTTAAGGACACTTGTTGGAAGAGATGGCTCTACAACTTCTTCCTTCGTAAAATACTTAGCAAAGTCAACGAAGGGATAAAAATAAGGGGGCTGAATGCCCTCTTTAAAGATATTAAAAAATTTTTTACAATTTCTTTGTGTGCAAAATTTTTTGCATCCCCCTTTTTTTGTCGTTTTTACTTAATTCTTTGATTTTTCTCTGTTAATTATTCTGATAGTCTAAGGTATAAATTTTGCTTAATGAATATAATAGATGTGCCGATTAAAATTTCCATACAGCCCCTGAGAAGTTTAATCGGACAAGGGGATAGAGTTGAGACTTGGAGTCTCAAATGTATCCCATTTTTATTAAAAAATACCGAAGAGGAGGTAGTTTATGGATCTTACCAGACGAAGTTTCTTGAAGATCTCTGGTGGTGCCTTGCTTCTTAGCTCATTGGGGCTCAATTTAGAGCCAGCAAAGGCATACGCAGCAGAGCTAAGAACAAAGGGTGCAAAAGAGACAACAACTGTTTGTCCTTACTGTTCAGTCGGATGCAGTATTATTGTATCAGTTAAGGATGGAAAGGTAATCAACACAGAGGGCGATCCTGACAGTCCTATCAACGAAGGAACACTCTGTCCAAAGGGTTCATCCATCTATCAGATGGCTAATAACCCTTACAGAGTGACAGAGCCACTTTATCGTGCACCAGGAGCAACAGAGTGGAAAAAGATAAGCTGGGAAGAGGCAATTAACAAAATTGCTCGTTTGGTTAAAAAAACAAGAGATAAGTACTTTATAACTAAGAATGAGAAAGGGCAGGTGGTAAACAGAGTTGATGCAATTGCTCATATTGGCTCTGCAGCCTTAGACAACGAAGAGTGTTATATTCTTCAGAAACTTCTACGTTCCTGGGGGCTTGTATATATTGAACATCAGGCTCGAATATGACATTCTCCTACAGTAGCGGCTCTGGCAGAGTCGTTCGGTAGAGGAGCAATGACAAACCAATACAATGATCTTAAAAATGCAGATGTAATTCTTGTTATGGGTGGCAACCCAGCCTCTAATCATCCTGTCTCAATGAAATGGATTATGAAGGCAAAGGAGACAAGAGGTGCTAAACTTGTGGTAGTTGATCCAAGATTTACTACAACAGCAGCCAAGGCAGATCTGTATGTTCCGATTCGTTCAGGAACAGACATAGTATTTCTTGGTGGATTAGTAAAGTACATAATCGACAACAACCTCTATTTCAAAGACTATGTAATAAACTACACCGATGCTTCCTATTTAGTTGATCCAAACTTTAAGACCACCGAGGATCTTGATGGAGAGTTTTCAGGATATGATCCCAAAAAGAGAGCCTATGACAAAGCAACCTGGAAATTTCAGCTTGATGAAAATGGAGTTCCAAAGAAGGATCCAACCCTTCAGGACCCAAACTGTGTGTTTCAGCTTCTTAAGAAGCAATATAGAAGATACACCATAGATACAGTCTCAGATATAACAGGTGCACCGAAGGATAAGATTGAAGAGGCTTACAAGATACTTGCCTCAACAGGAAAGCCTGATAAGGTAATGACAGAATGCTATGCAATGGGATGGACCCAGCACACAGTTGGAGCCCAGAACATAAGAACTATGGCAATAATTCAGCTCCTGCTTGGCAATGTTGGAATGGCTGGTGGTGGTGTGAATGCCCTAAGAGGTGAGTCTAATGTCCAGGGTTCCACTGATGCAGGACTTCTTTTCCATATTTTACCAGGATACAATCCAACACCTGTGGCAAGTGATGTGGATCTTAAGACATACATTGAAAAATACACACCAAAGACAAAGGAACCAAAGAGCGTAAACTGGTGGTCAAATAGACCAAAATATATCGTAAGTTATTTAAAGGCTCTTTATGGTGATAAAGCTACAAAGGAAAATGACTTCTGTTACAGCTATCTGCCAAAGAGAGATGACACTCAGAACTGTTCATGGTTGATGTTGTTTGACCAGATGTACAAAGGAAAAATAAAAGGATTTTTTGCCTGGGGACAGAATCCAGCCTGTTCAGGGGCGAACTCAAACAAAACAAGAAAAGCCCTTGCCAATCTTGAATGGCTTGTATGTGTAAATCTCTGGGACAATGAGACAGCTTCTTTCTGGAAAGGACCAGGCATGGATCCGAAGAAGATAAAGACAGAGGTATTCTTCCTGCCCTGTGCAGCCTCAGTAGAAAAAGAAGGAAGCATAACTAATTCAGGAAGAATAGCCCAGTGGAGATACAAGGCTGTAAATCCACCTGGAAAATGCAGGCCTGATGCAGAGATAATAAATGATCTTTACTTTGCGGTAAAGAAGCTTTATGAAAAGGAAAAGGGAGCATTTCCTGAGCCAATACTTAATTTAACATGGGATTACGGAGAGAAGGACAAAAATGGCAAAGTAAAACACATTGATGTTCACAGGGTAGCCAAAGAGATAAATGGATACTTCACACAGGATATTACTGAACATCCTATTGACAAGAAAGCTTACAAAAAAGGACAGCAGGTGCCAAGCTTTGTTCTATTAAGGGACGACGGAAGCACAGCCTGTGGTAACTGGATATACTGTGGCTGTTACACCGATGCAGGCAACATGATGGCAAGAAGAGGAAAGGAAGACCCAACAGGACTGGGACTCTTCCCCAACTGGGCATGGTCATGGCCATTAAACAGAAGAATCATTTATAACCGTGCAAGTGTTGACCCTCAGGGTAATCCATGGGATCCTCAGAGAGCAGTAATAAAATGGGATTCAGCCAATAAAAAATGGGTAGGAGATGTCCCTGACGGACCAGCTCCACCACTTGCTCTTGAAGGTGGAAAACTTCCATTTATCATGAAGCCTCTTGGAGTTGGAGCCATCTTTGGACCTGGCATGGCTGATGGACCTTTCCCTGCCCATTATGAGCCACTTGAGTGTCCATTCCAGGAGAATCCTCTCTACAAGAAGCACAGAATAAATCCTACTGTTAAGATGTTTGATACTCCTGATGATGCTTTTGTTTATTGTGATACAAGATATCCCTATGTAGCAACAACCTATCGTGTAACAGAACACTGGCAGACAGGTGTAATGACCCGTCATACTGACTGGCTCCGGGAGATGCAACCGCAGGTTTTTGTTGAGATAGGGACAGAGCTTGCCAAGGAAAAGGGTATAAAGAGTGGAGACAAAGTGATTGTATCTTCAGCAAGAGGTAAATTATGGGCAATAGCGATAGTTACTGACAGATTCAAACCCTTCAAGATAAAAGGAACAACCATTCATCAGGTAGGATTGCCCTGGCATTTCGGATGGAGATTCCCAGAAGATGGCTCAGGCGGTGACAGTGCCAATATTCTTGTACCATCTATTGGTGATCCAAACACTATGATCCCTGAAAGCAAGGCTTTCATGGTAAACATAGAGAAGGCATAGGAGGCGAAAAATGGCAAGGAAAGGATTATTAATAACTCCTGATTTATGTATAGGATGCAGAGCCTGTCAGGTTGCCTGCAAGCAGTGGAATCAGCTTCCAGCATCACAGACAAAAAACTATGGAACCTATGAAAACCCACCTGATTTAGATGCCAACAACTTTAACAGAATCAAATTCATAGAAGTCTCTGATCCGAAGGGAGTAAAGTGGCTATTTGTAAGCCACAGATGTATGCACTGTGGAGAGCCTGCCTGTGTTCAGATATGTCCTGTGGGAGCCCTGATTAAAGACAAAGACACTGGTGCAGTTTATTACGATAAGAACAAATGCATAGCCTGTCATGCCTGTAAATCCGCTTGTCCCTTTGACATACCAAGATATGATCAGGGTGGAAAGGGCAAGATTGCCAAATGCCACTTCTGCATTGACAGAGTAAAAGCAGGACTTGTGCCAGCCTGTGCAAAAACCTGTCCAACACAGGCAATCAAGTATGGCGACAGAGACGCACTGATTAAAGAAGCTAAAGCAAAGGGATATAAGACAATTTACGGAGAGACAGACCTTGGAGGACTTGGAGTAGTGTTTGCTCTTAAGGAATCACCCAAGCTTTACAAGCTTGCAGAGAATCCAAGAGTTTCCGAGTCTGTCGCATTCTGGGGCTCAGTGCTAAGGACACTTGTTGGAAGAGGTGGCTCTACAACTTCTTCCTTCGTCAAATATCTAGCTCAGAAATCTACTGACAAATCTAAAGTTGGTTAAAAATGAAGAGGGGGGCTTATAAGCTCCCCTTCTTCTTTAACTTTGTTTACATTTAAAATTAAGAGATTCTTAATAGTCATTATGATTGATTCCCATGCTTTTGGCTTACGACAGGTTCTGCGAGGAAGCAATTTCGCCTTTTTCTTCTACACTCAAAGAGAGATCACTTCGGCTTGCTTTGCAAGCCTCGTGATGACGGAGAGGTGTTATTGCGAGGTGTTTTCTTTTATGTCCACCGTCATTGCGAGGGTGCCTGAGCACCCGAAGCAATCTCTAAATTTTCTTAGACCCCACTTCATCAACTTTTGAATAAAAAATTTTAAAATCAATGAGTTATAATTTTTAGATTAGCCTACAAAATTCTCTCGCACTTTCGTAAGTTCTGAAAATCTTATCCCCTACTCCCAATATTCTAAGTATCTTTTTATGTTCCTCCTTAGCTTTGCTCATAATCCTTATTTTCTCCCCCTCTATCTCAAAACCTCCTATCCCTATCTCATAAAATTTGTCCAAACACTTCTTCAGACTGTTTTCTTTGCTCTCCCTTAACCATCCTTTCTCCTTCAACTCATCCATTAGCCTGTTTAACACTGTCTGGGCTACCACACATAAAAATATATGCGTCCTTACTCTCCTGTCTTTATAATGATATATCGGTCTTATCTCTACAAAATCCTTTAACTGCTTGAATGCATCCTCCACTGTCTGTAATTCCTTATACTGCCTCTCTATCTCTTCATCTTCTTCCTTCATTAATGTCGTCTGCAAAATATACTTCCCACACATATCATATGCCTTCTTTATAGCTTCTTGCTTTGCTATTATCTGAAATCTGCCTTCTTCGTATCTGAAATCATAATAATTCTCAGCTCCACTTTTTGTCAGTTTCCTCTGCGCCCTCCTCAGTATTTTCTCCCTGTCTCTTAGCTTTCCTCTTTCTACCATCTGCCTTACTTTTTCCAATGCCTCCCTGCCCCTTTTAAGTATACTTTCCAATGTCTCCCTGTCATGGCTTTCTCTGTATTCAGACCCACATAGTACATATCTGCTCTTTACCCCTTCCTCTTCACTTATATAGATGGTCACTGGCAACTCCTTCTGAAATATATCTAACTGTATACCCTTCTGCACTACCATTTTCTTTGCTTCCCTAAATCTCATCGCTAATATGTAGTTTATCCCCTCTCTCTCAAGATACTCTATATTCTGTAATGTCACCATCCCCCTGTCTCCTATAAATACTGCCTCCTTGATGTCGTATCTCTTCTTTAACTGACTTATTAGTCCCTTTACTGTCTCCTTATCTGATATGTTGCCTTCTATAACATCAAAATGCACTGGAAATTTATTCTCGTTCAAACATAAACACAACAATACTTGCTTTTTATCGGGCTTCCCATCCCTTGAGTATCCATATCTTGCGAGCCCCAGAGGTCCTTGACCCTCAAAGTATACTGAGGTAATATCATAAAGCAACAACTTTGTCCCTTGTGCTCCCGTCTTATAAAAATCATCTAACACATTATCCATCTTCTCATACAACTTGTCCATTGCCCTGTATATCTCATTTACATGCATATCCTCTTCCTTCTAAATCAAACAGTTCCATAAAACCACTTCTTCGTATCCATCCCACTGATGCATACTTACTCCTTGGCTCTATTATCCTGTTAAGCACTACTGCCAAAAGCAAATCTCTTACCTTCTTTGGAAAATGCCTTAACCATCCCAGAAATCCTATCTTCATCATAAATCCTAACAGTAACAGTATATGCCCTACTGAAGTTGCATCCTCAAAAAACTTGTCTTTGTCCACTACAACCTTTTTCTCAGGTGACTTAAGCAGTTGCCTTATTTTGGAAATAAGAGGCTCACCTAAGTGAGTGATATTGGCAATTTTTTCATGCCTAACCTTTTTAGTTTTTTTGTCTCTGTAAGCTTTAGATATTTCGTAGGTTTTGTATTTTTTACCTTTTTTTGTTGACCAAGATTCTTTTACGAACATAGTTACCTCCTTTTTTATTTAGCATACAAAAATTAGACAAAAAAGTCAATATTTAAGGGAATAAATAGGCAAAAATAATGAAATTAGATTAGACTACAAAATTGAATGAAAAAAGATATAACTTATTGAATTATAAAGCTTTTGATATTTTTAAAGGCTGAAAATTGATGAAGTTGGGTTAGAAAGTAAGGCATGAGACGTAAAAGCCAAAGACGAGATTGCTTTGCAGTCCTTCTGACTGCTCATAATCACAGGATGGGTATAAGGAAGAGAGATTGCCACGCCTCATCTTCGGTGAGGCTCGCAATGACGAAAAAGTGTTTTTCGGATACTCGCAATGATGAGAAAATAAACAGCAGTCTCTTGATGACAGATTAACAGGATTAAAAAAAATTGCCTAAAATAAGTACAATTAAATTAAGAGTTAAAACTTGCTGATTTCTTAAGTATTTAGCGATTTTTTATAAAAAAACGGAGTAAGGCATTGACAAAATTGTGCAAATTTTGTAATCTTAAATTAGTCAATGTTTACCCTCCTGAAGGGTTGCTAAGAACATTTTTGGGAAATTGATATATCCAGTTTAATAAAAAGTGAAAAAAATTCCACCAGTAAATATATCAGAAATTATATTTTTTAAAAATCCTATTTTTGAGGTACAATTGTATGGAAAACAACAATAATATGCGCGTTTCTATTTCCGAGCTCAAACAAAAGAAAATCCCTGAACTTCTTGAAATGGCACAGGATTTAAATATTGAAAATCCTACTTCAATGAAAAGGCAGGAGTTGATTTTTGCCATTCTTCAGGCTCAGATTGAAAAAATAGGGACTGTTTATGGTTCAGGAGTTCTTGAAATATTACCAGAAGGCTTTGGCTTTTTAAGAAGCCCAGATTATAGTTATCTGCCAAGTCCCGATGATATTTATGTTTCTCCTTCGCAGATAAGAAAATTTGGTTTAAGGACAGGAGACCTTGTCACAGGGCAGATAAGACCGCCAAAGGAAAATGAAAAATACTTTGCTCTGCTTAAGGTTGAGGCAGTTAATGGAAAGCAGGTTGAAGATATTCTCACAAGGCCTCTTTTTGATAATTTAACTCCCTATTATCCAACTGAAAAGATTAATCTTGAGTATAATCCTTCGGATTATTCTACAAGGGTTATGGATTTATTGACACCTGTTGGTAAAGGTCAGAGAGGACTTATAGTTGCCGCACCAAGAACAGGTAAAACCATGTTGCTTCAGTCAATTGCCAAGGCAATTAAGAAGAATCATCCTGAAATATATCTAATTATTTTGTTAATAGATGAAAGGCCTGAGGAAGTAACAGACTGGAAGCGACAGGTTACAGATGCTGACATAATAAGCTCCACCTTTGATGAGCCAGCCCAGAGACATTGTCAGGTATCGGAGATGGTCATTGAGAGGGCAAAAAGACTTGTTGAAGAAAAGATTGATGTGGTTATATTGCTTGATAGTCTCACAAGGCTCGCCAGGGCTTATAATGCCATTACTCCTGCATCAGGAAAGGTGCTTTCAGGTGGACTTGAGGCAACTGCATTGCAAAAGCCAAAGAGATTTTTTGGCACCGCAAGGAATATTGAAGAGGGAGGCTCCCTTACGATCATAGCTACAGCTCTTGTGGAGACAGGTAGCAGAATGGATGATGTAATCTTTGAGGAATTTAAGGGAACTGGAAACATGGAAGTCCATCTTGACAGAAAACTTGCGGATAAGAGAATTTTCCCAAGCATTGACATTGCCGCATCTGGTACGAGAAAAGAAGAACTTCTTGTGCCACCTGATGTGTTAAATAAAGTGTGGATACTCAGAAAAGTATTAAGCACCCTTAGCCCAATTGAAGCTATGGAGTTTTTGCTCAGCAAACTTAAAGGAACAAAGTCAAACAAAGACTTCCTTGAGATGATGAACAAATGATGAAAACTGAGGATTACTGTTTTGTCTGTGGCAAGCTTAATCCAAAGGGATTAAAGGCAGTCTTTCAGTATGGCAATGGAAAAGCCTCAGCAGAGCTTGTTCTTTCAAAAGAGTATCAGGGCTGGAGCGGAATTATTCATGGTGGAATAATCTCTGCTTTACTTGATGAAGCCTGTGTTTATGCAGGAAATTCATTGGGATACAATACAGTCACTGCTGAGTTAAAAATAAGATTTAAAAGACCCCTTGCACCTGAAGAAAAAATTGTTGTTGAAGCCAATGCAAATCATGTAAAATCAAAATTAATTGAAGCCTTTGCAATTTTAAAAAACTCTGAGGGCAATATAATTGCTGAGGCAGAAGGAAAATTGATAATAAAGGAAAAAAGAGCGTGATTTTCAGATTTTATAAAAAAGGTGCTTTATCCGAATACAAGAATAAGGAACTCCTTGAAAGGGTTAAAAGCTCTGTATCAAATAAAATTCAAGAAATAGAAACTGAAATTTGTTATAACATTCTTACTGAAGAACCTTTTACAGAGCATGAGATAAAAATTCTTAAATGGCTTTTTACTGAAAGTTTTGAGACCGAAAACTTTTCCTCAGAAACTTTCCTTAAGCCAGACAACGGGATTATATTTGAAGTAGGTCCTCGTCTTAACTTTTCAACAGCTTGGTCAACATGTGCTGTTTCAATATGCCAAAATATCGGACTGAAAAAAGTCAAACGCATTGAGCGTTCTCGTAGATATAAAATAATACCAAAAATTGAAGATTTCAAAGCTAATGCCTTTTTAGAGCTCGTTCACGACAGAATGACAGAGTGTCCATATCCTGAACCTTTAAAAGATTTTTCTCACGGAATAACTCCAAAGCCTTTAAGAATTGTGCCCGTTCTTGAAGAAGGAAGGACTGCCCTTGAAAGAATAAATCAAGAGCTTGGGCTTGGATGGGATGACTGGGATATAGATTTTTATCTTGAGCTTTTCAGGGAAAAATTTAAAAGAAATCCAACGGATGTAGAATGCTTTGACCTTGCCCAATCAAACAGCGAGCACTCTCGTCATTGGTTTTTCAGAGGTATCTTAACAATAGATGGAAAGCCTGCTCAAAAAACTCTTTTTGATATTGTAAAAGAGCCTTTGAGGAGAAATCCCAGAAATTCAGTCATTGCTTTCAAAGACAACTCAAGTGCAATTTATGGAGCAAAAATCTCATATTTAAAACCTGAAAAACCCGGACTGCCTTGCAGATTCAAAATAGAAAAAGGGCTTTATCATCCAATATTTACAGCTGAAACTCACAATTTTCCAACAGGAGTTGCGCCATTTCCGGGAGCAGAGACAGGCACAGGCGGAAGAATAAGAGATGTTCACGCTACTGGAAAAGGCGCGATCCCAATAGCAGGAACAGCTGCATACTGCGTTGGAAATCTTCATATCCCTGCCTATGAACTTCCATGGGAGGATAAAACATTCAAATATCCTCGTAATCTTGCCACTCCTCTTCAGATTGAGATAGAGGCAAGCAATGGAGCATCGGATTATGGAAACAAATTTGGTGAGCCTGTAATTTTAGGATTTACCCGTTCCTTTGGCATGAGACTCTCCGATGGAGAGAGAATTGAGTGGATAAAGCCAATAATGTTTACTGGTGGAGTTGGCGAAATCCTTGATGCGCATACAGAAAAGGATGAGCCAGAAAAAGGCATGTATGTTGTTAAAATTGGTGGACCTGCCTACAGAATTGGAATTGGAGGAGGCTCAGCCTCTTCTGTTATTTCTGGAGAACTTGCTGAAGAGCTTGATTTCAATGCTGTTCAACGTGGTGATGCAGAGATGGAAAATAAGCTTAACAGGGTTGTGCGGGCATGTGTTGAGCTTGGAAAGAAAAATCCAATTGTAAGCATCCATGACCAAGGTGCAGGTGGAAATTGCAATGTTGTTAAGGAACTCGTTTATCCAGAAGGAGCAAGGATTGATATAAGAAAAGTTATTCTTGGAGATGAAACTCTCTCTGTGCTTGAAATATGGGGCGCTGAGTATCAGGAAAATGATGCCCTCTTGATAAAAAAACAGCATGCAAAAATTTTTGCATCCCTCTGTGAGCGTGAGAGACTTCCATGGTCAGTAATCGGAGAGATAACTGGTGATGGAAGATTGATTGTTTATGATAGCAAAGAAGAGCAGATTGTTGTTGATTATCATTTAAAGGATGTTCTTGGAGAGATACCTAAAAAGGAGTTTAAGCTTCAAACAATTGAAAGGAAACTTGAACCTCTTAGAATTGACACAACAATAAATGAGGCTTTAAATAGAGTTTTAAGACTTCTTTCAGTTGGTTCAAAACGTTTTCTTACAAATAAAGTTGACCGTTCAGTAACAGGTCTTATTGTAAGACAGCAGTGTTGCGGAGCAGTTCAGCTTACTGTTTCAGATGTTTGTGTTGTTGCACAGAGTTATTTTGATAAAACTGGAATTGCCCATGCAATAGGTGAGCAACCTATTAAAGGATTAATTAATCCAGAGGCTATGGCAAGGCTTTCTGTTGCTGAGGCTCTTACAAACATAGTCTGGGCAAGGATAACAGATATTGAAGACATAAAATGTTCTGCCAACTGGATGTGGGCTGCAAAGCTTCCAGGCGAAGGTGTTAGACTTTACAGGGCTGCTCAAGCAATGTCTGATTTAATGATTAAGCTTGGAATTGCAATTGATGGAGGAAAAGACTCCCTTTCAATGGCTGCAAAAGTGGTAGATAGAGACTCTGTGGAGATTGTAAAGTCACCGGGAACGCTTGTCATTTCAGCCTATGCTCCATGCCCTGATATTACTAAAGTAATCACACCTGATATAAAAAAGCCCGGTGAGTCTGTAATTATACATATTGATTTGTCAAAAGGAAAAAGAAGACTTGGTGGTACTGCACTTGCTCAGTGTTTTGGTAAGCTTGGCAGTGATTGTCCAGATATGGAGGAGCCAGAGCTTCTAAAGAAAACTTTCAGGATTGTGCAGTCTCTTATTGATAAAAATTTGATTCTTTCAGGACACGATGTCTCAGATGGAGGAGTGATTACTGCACTACTTGAAATGGCTTTTTCAGGAGTTTGTGGACTTCTTATCAAAAAGAGAGATTCCAACTATTCCGAAATTGAAGAACTTTTCTCTGAAGAGCCCGGCCTTTTAATTGAGATTGACAGCAAAAAATTGAAAAAGGTTGCAACCATTCTTTCAGAAAATGAAATACCCTTTTATGAAGTTGCTCATACTTTAAAAGATGATAAAGTCATTATCCTAAGTAAAGGCAATATTGTCTTTGAAGAAGATATGTTTAAACTAAGGGATTTGTGGGAGGAGACAAGTTACAGGCTTGACAGACTTCAAGCAAATCCTGAATGCGTCGATGAGGAAAAGAAAGTAATTTATTCAAGGTTAGGTCCAAAATATCATTTAACATTTACTCCTGAGAAAACTCCCTCAGTAATACTAAAAAGAAATTCAAAACCTCGTGTTGCAATTATTCGGGAGGAAGGAAGTAATGGCGACAGAGAAATGGCTGCAGCATTTTATCTTGCAGGATTTGAGCCTTGGGATGTCTGCATGCAGGATTTAATTGATGAAAAAATAACTCTCAAGGAGTTTAAAGGAGTGGCTTTTGTTGGAGGATTTAGTTATGCAGACGTTCTTGGTTCTGCAAAGGGATGGGCTGCAAATATAAAATTCTCGCATTTGAAAAATGAGTTTGAAGATTTTTATCTGAGAAAAGACACCTTTAGTCTTGGAGTTTGCAATGGTTGTCAGCTTATGGCACTTCTTGGATGGGTTCCTTGGTATGGAATTGAAGATGAAAGACAACCTCGCCTTCTTTGGAATAAATCTGGAAGATTTGAATCCCGTTGGGCAACTGTAAAGATTCTTCCTTCGCCATCAATCATGCTTAAAGGAATGGAAGGCTCAGTATTAGGTATATGGATTGCTCATGGAGAGGGAAGATTTTTCTTCCCTGATGAGAAAATTATGAAAAAAGTTATTCAAAAAGAACTTGCTCCAATGCGTTATGTAGATGATGATGGAAACATTACAGAGACTTATCCTTTTAATCCAAATGGCTCACCTATTGGTATTACTGCTCTTTGCACAGAGGATGGAAGACATCTCGCAATGATGCCTCATCCAGAGAGATGTTTTCAGCTTTGGCAACTGCCTTGGACTCCAGAGAATTGGAAAAAACTGAAAGCCTCTCCTTGGCTTAAATTATTTCAAAATGCCCGTCAGTGGTGCGACAGTTTAGTTTGACTTTAATTCTTTTCATAAGCTATATTTAAATTCTATGCACAAAATTGTAAAAGAAAAAATTTCAAAGGCACTAAAAAAACTTGGCTATCCAGAGGTTTCAGAGATTGAGGTTGAGGTACCAAAGAATGAAGCCTTTGGAGACCTTAGCTCTCCTATTGCAATGGAGCTTGCAAAGATTCTTAAAAAGCCTCCAAGAGAAATAGCAAATGATATAGTTAGTGCTATTGAAAAGAACGAGTTTGAGGATTTATCAGTTGCAGGAGCAGGTTTTATAAATTTTAGATTTAAAAAAGATTTTCTTTTTAAAGCCCTCAAAGAGCTTTTTCAAAAGGGTGAAAAATTTTTCGTCCATGATATAGGAAAGGGCAGAAAAATTCAAATTGAATATGTAAGTGCAAATCCTACAGGACCACTTCATCTTGGGCATGGAAGAGGTGCTGCTATTGGTTCAGCCCTTGCAAACATACTTAAAGAAGCAGGCTATAATGTTTGGACAGAATATTACATAAACGATGCAGGAAGACAGGTTGAACTTTTGGGGTTAAGTGTTTATATTGCCTATCAAAGGCTTTTTGGCAAAGAAATTGAGCTGACTGAGTATTGTTACAAAGGAGACTATATAAATGAGCTTGCTCAGGAGATAAAAGAGAGGTTTGGAGATTCTTTCAAGGACAAGGAATTTGATGAGGTTGGAGATGTAATAACGGAGTATTCATATCAAAGAATGCTTCAGGAAATAAGAAAAGACCTTGAAGATTTCGCAGTTGCCTTTGATAAATGGGTAAGTGAGAAAAAGCTTTATCATACAGGTGAAGTCCAAAGAGCTATTCTTACTCTTAAAGCAAAGGGCTATATTTACGAAAAAGACGGAGCTTTATGGTTTCGCTCTACAGCCTTTGGAGATGATAAAGACAGAGTTGTTGTAAAAAGCGATGGCACATTCACATATTTTGCCTCTGATATTGCATATCATAAAAACAAAATTGAAAGAGGCTTTGATGAACTCATAAATATTTGGGGAGCTGACCATCATGGATATATATCAAGGGTAAAGGCTGCAGCAGAGGCTTTAGGACTTGAGCCTTCAAAAATTCAAATTCTTCTTGTGCAGATGGTAAATCTTCTTAAAGAGGGGAAGCCTTTCCAGATGTCAAAAAGAGCAGGCACTTTTGTAACGCTCAGGGAGCTGATGGATGAGATAGGAGTAGATACAACAAGATTTATATTTCTTACCCGCAGGCATGACAGCCATCTTGAGTTTGATGTAGAGGTAGCCAAAAAACAGTCGCAGGAAAACCCTGTTTTTTATGTTCAGTACGCCCATGCAAGGATAAACAGCATTTTTGAAAAAGCTGGTATTAATGGAAATAGTGAGCGGTGGATAGTGGATAGTGAAAAAATTAAAACAGAACTTTTCAATGAAGATGAGATAAGGCTTATTAAGAAAGTTCTTCTTTATCCGATGATTTTTGAGCTTTCTGTACAATTCAGAGAGCCTCACAGAATAACATTCTATCTTCAAGAGCTTGCTTCAATGTTCCACAGTTATTATCACAAACACAGAGTTATATCAGAAGATGAAGATTTAAGCCAAATGAGGCTTTGTATTTGTTGGGCTGTTATGCTTGTATTAAAGCATGGATTGAGAATGCTTGGAGTTAAAGCTCCGGAAAAAATGTAATCAGCACCTTCCAAATTTTATAGCATCTGCCATTTTTACAATTTTAACCATATAAGCAACATCATGCACTCTTATAATGTTTGCGCCATTAAAAACAGATATTGCTACTGCAGATGCTGTTCCTTCAAGGCGATTTTCAGGTGAAGGTTCATCTAAAACTTTTCCTATAAAGCTTTTTCTTGATGGACCAATCAGAATAGGTTTTTCAAGAAGAGTGAAATCCTTAAGATTTTTAATAATCTCAAGATTGTGTTCAGGAGTTTTTCCAAAGCCTATTCCGGGGTCAATTATGATTTTGTTTTCATCTAAGCCTGAATTTTTGGCAATAATAATTGACTCCCTCAGGTATTCTATTATTTCAGGAATAAGGGCGACATAATGGGGATTTTTTTGCATATCCTTTGGTGCTCCTTTTATGTGCATGATTACAACAGGAACATCATATTTTGCAGCAATACGAGCCATATCAGGGTCAAATCTTAGACCGCTTATATCATTGATAATTGTAGCTCCAGCCTTTATTGCCTCTTCTGCAACTTGTGCCTTGTATGTGTCAATTGATATAGGAATATTAACTTTTTTTGAAAGTTTTTCAATAACTGGAAGAACCCTTTTTAATTCCTCATCAACACTTACAGGCTCTGAGCCCGGTCTTGTGGATTCTCCGCCAATATCAAGAATATCAGCTCCTTCTTCTGCGAGCCTAATTCCTCTCTCAACAGCCTGTTCAACATTGAAATATCTGCCGCCGTCAAAGAAGGAGTCTGGGGTAACATTGACGATGCCCATTATGTAGGTTTTTTTGAGAAAGTCAAACTCAAAATCGTGAAATTTGAGCTTCATGCAGCCTTTTTGATTTCAGATACGATTTTTTCTATTTCATCAGCTTCAAGAGTTTCTCTCTCAAGAAGTGCATTGGCAATAGCATCCAGTAGTTCTCTGTTTTCCTCAAGTAATTTTTTAGTCTCATCGTATGCTTCAGTAACTATTCTTTTGGTTTCTTCGTCAATCTCTTCAGCTGTTTTATCTGAGTAATCTCTGTGTTTTGCAATCTCTCGTCCTAAAAATACATGTTCCTCTCGTTTCCCAAATGTAAGGGGTCCCATTCTTTCGCTCATTCCCCAATCAGTAACCATTTTTCTTGAAAGCTCTGTAGCTCTCTCAAGATCATTTCCTGCTCCGGTGGTCATTGTTCCTAAAGCAATCTCCTCTGCTGCCCTTCCACCAAGAAGCACTTTTATTGTGCCATAAAGGTATTCCTTTGAATAAGTGTATCTATCATCAAGAGGAAGCTGCTGTGTAACACCAAGTGCCCTACCTCTTGGAATAATGCTTACTTTATGAATAGGGTCTGTATGGGGAGTAAGCTTTGCAACCAATGCATGCCCTGCTTCATGATAAGCAGTAATTCTTCTTTCCTCTTCGCTTAAAACCATGCTTTTTCGTTCAATGCCCATTAATACTTTATCCTTTGCTGCTTCAAAGTCGCTCATGCTTACAAATTCTTTATTTTGTCTTGCTGCAATTAATGCAGATTCATTAACCAAATTGGCTAAGTCTGCTCCGGAAAAACCGGGAGTTCCTCTTGCAATTTTTTCAAGGTCAACATCAGGAGATAGAGGAATTTTTTTAGTGTGGACTTTAAGTATTTCAAGTCTTCCTTTCACATCTGGTAAAGGAACCACTATCTGTCGGTCAAATCTACCGGGTCTCAGAAGAGCAGGATCAAGCACATCAGGTCTGTTTGTAGCTGCAAGAACTATTATTCCTTCATTGCTTTCAAATCCATCCATCTCAACAAGTAGCTGGTTCAGTGTCTGCTCTCTTTCATCATGTCCACCACCAAGTCCAGCACCACGCTGTCTGCCTACAGCATCTATCTCATCTATAAAAACTATGCATGGTGCGTTTTTCTTAGCTTGATCAAATAGGTCCCTTACCCTGCTTGCACCAACACCAACAAACATTTCAACAAAATCAGAGCCCGATATTGAAAAGAACGGAACTCCTGCCTCACCAGCTATTGCTTTTGCAAGCAGTGTTTTTCCTGTGCCGGGTGGACCAACGAGAAGAATTCCTTTCGGAATTTTAGCTCCCAGCTTTATGTATTTTTGAGGATTTGTAAGAAAATCAACAACTTCTTTTACCTCTTCCTTTACCTCATCTATACCAGCCACATCAGAGAATGTAACTTTAATGCCCTTGTTAGAAATCATTTTAGCCTTTGCTTTACCAAAGGACATTGCACGAGAACTTCCTGCTTGCATTTGTTTCATGAACATGATCCACAAAAAGACAAGAAAAATTACAGGTCCCCACGAGATGAGAAAATTTACATACCATGGTGTCTGTTCCGGTGGTTTTACTGATATTTTGACTCCCTGTGAAGTGAGATCTTTTATTAAGTCAGGATAGTTTAAATAATAAGTTTTAAATAGCCCTCCGTCCTTGAACTTGCCTGTAATTGAACTATCCTTTATTTGAACCTCTTCAACCTGTCCACTTTGCAATTTAAGAAGAAACTCTGAAAAAATTATTTCCTTTTCGTTTTTAGGAGACACGCTAAAGAGATTAAAAAGAGCAATGATACTTACACCAATAATCAACCATATTAATAATGTTTTTAACGAACCCTTTTGCTGACCATTCATAAGTTAATTGTAACTTAAAAGTAAAAAAAAAGTAAAAATTCTATTGACAAACTGAACATTGCAAATAACTAAAAGTGAAGATAGACAACTCTATTCAAGATCATCTTGAGATTGCCACGCCTCACCTTCGGTGAGGCTCGCAATGTTCCGTGTTAATTTGTCAAGTATTTTTTTCCATTCATTGCAATTTCTTCATTGTATGGTATCCCACTTTTTAAAACTCCATATACCTGCCTTATTAGTTTATGGGCTACTGCTATCAATGCCTGCATCTTGCTCTTGCCCCTTTGTATCATCCTCTCATACAATGCTTTGCATGCCTTATTATATCTCATCGCTGACATCGCTGCCATATACAATATCTTCCTTATATATGCACTCCCCTTCTTCTGTATCCTCCCCTTTTTCTTTACACTCTTGCCCGATTCATATACTCTCGGGCTTATCCCTATATAACTGCCTACTGCCTTTACTCTGTCAAAATTTTCAAAACATCCAAGCATTGATACTGCTATGCATGCTGTCCTCTTGCCAACTCCAGGCACACTCTCCGCTAACTTTATCTGTTTCTCATAACTGGCCTACCGCCAATTCTTCCAATTCCTTCTCCATCTTCTGTATTGTTTCCTCTGCATTTTTTATGAGCTCGTTAAAATTTTCTATTACTGTATCTACCATTATCGGTTCATATCTTAATGCTTCTCTTTGATTCTTTAAACAATTAAGATGTTTCTGAATCTTCGCAAGGCAAGTTAATAGTATCTTAATCTTCCGCTGGGGTTCATCCATTGGTTTAAATAATCTTATCTCTTCGCAAATCTCCACACACTCAGCTATCACTGCAGAGTCTATTTTGTCTGTCTTCGCTCTATTAAACTTTGCATCCGCAAGTTTCTTTGTCTGCAGCGGATTCAAAATTGCTACCTTATACCCTTGCTCATATAAGGCATGGGCTAATTTTAAATGATAAACTCCTGTATGTTCCATAACAACCAGTATATCCTCTTTACAGCAGTCAGGTAGCTACTTTTTCAAAGCCTTATGCAACTGCTCTGCATGATTCTTTAGATTGAAAGAAGCTCTTTTACCTTTACCTCTTTCCCTAATTGTTACTGCTATGGTATCCTTTGCCACATCTACTCCAACTATGAACTTCTCTTTTGTCATTTCTCTTCCTCCATTTGATTTTTTTGTTTTTCTTCCCTTATCCTATCATCGTGGGAACTCATTCAGGCTGTCTGAGCCTAATGTTCCGTTCAGGCTTAAGGGAAGGGAGAAGGTGGTGGACAACATTGCGAACGGTCTTTAAGACCTATGACAAATCGTCCTTGCCCACCTTCTTTCTTCCTTTTATTTTAACTTATCCCTGTTTAGTGTCCATATATTTATCATACGATGACTACCATCATCGTCATTGCGAATACTTCTCTTTTTCGTCATTGCGAATACTTATCTTTTTCGTCATTGCGAGGGTGCGTCAGCACCCGAAGCAATCTCGTCTTTCCTTCCTTTTCAAAAGGTTTTAGTAATTTTTAGATTTTTATCGCCATTTTTGGCGATAAAAAATTATGCTTGCCATTTTTGCCATTTGTAGATTAAGTTATTATAAGTGGCAAAAAGGTGCATGGAAAAGTCAGTATTACATAAAAGCTTTAAAAAAATACTTGAAGAAACACTCAAAATCCTAAAAAACTATTATGGTGAGCGGCTTGTTTCAGTTGTGGTCTATGGCTCAGTTGGCAGGGGAACTCAAAGGTTTGACTCTGATATAGACCTGCTTTTAGTGGTGAAAAACTTGCCAAAGGGAAGGTTTGCACGTATAGAAGAGTTTAGAGAAATTGAAAAAATGCTTGAGCCATTTCTCAGCGAGGCTGAGACTCGTGGTATATACACTGAATTTAGCCCTTTAATAAAAACTCCTGATGAGGTAAAAAGTGGTAGCCCGCTTTTTCTTGATATGATAGATGATGCAAAAATTCTTTATGACAAGAATGAATTTTTTAAAAACTTCCTTGAAGACCTTAGGAAACGTCTCAACAGACTTGGTGCAAGAAGGATATGGCTGGGCAATTCATGGTATTGGGATTTAAAACCCGATTACAAACCAGGTGAAGTATTCAAGATATGACCAATTCAGACCTTGCAAGAAGTTATATTTTTAAGGCACAGAAGAGATTAAAAGCTATTGAAGTTCTCTATAACGAACAAGATACTCTGATGTAGTAAGAGAATCTCAAGAAATTTTTGAGCTCTGTCTGAATGGAATTTTAAGATTTGCAGGCATTGAACCACCAAAATATCATTATGTTAGCAAATTTGTTGCTGAATACAGAAGTAGATTTCCTGAAATAAACGACCAAGAGTTAGAAAAAATAATTCATATCTCAAAAAGTCTGAGAAAAGAAAGAGAGCTTGCCTTTTATGGTGATATAGATTTTATCCCTACTGAAGAATACACGGAAGAGGATGCAAAACAAGCTATGACATGGGCAAACTATGTATATGATGTATGTTTAAGGATTGTGAAATAAAGACCACATACTCATCATACAAAGCATGAGATTAATCATAGAAAACCACTCAGCAGTTTACTATTTACAAAGAATAAAAAAACTTAAATACTAAATGGCTATGACAAAATTTTGATCATTACATTTCAGAATTAAATCATTATTTGACAAAAATGAGTAATTTTATTATACAATTTTTATACATATGCTTGATGCAATAATTACATCTAAGACAAGGATGAGGCTTCTTCTTAGATTTTTTTTAAATCCATCTACCTACAGCTACTTGAGGGAGCTTGCTGCAGAGTTTAATGAATCAACAAATGCCATAAGGATTGAGCTTGACAGACTTTCAGAGTCAGGCTATTTAGAGAAAAAGGCAAATGGAAACAGAATCCTTTACAAAGCCAATGAAAAGCATCCGATTTTTCCTGAGATTCACTCAATTGTAAGAAAATACACAGGAATAGATATAATAGCAGAGCAGATAATTCAAAGGCTTGGAAACATAAAGGCTGCTTATGTGATTGGTGACTATGCGAAAGGAAAAGACACAGGAATCATAGATATTGTTTTAGTTGGAGAGGTAGACAAGCAGTATCTGGATAAAGTAATTGAAAAGGTTGAAAAACTTATAAATCGAAAAATTCGTCCTCTTGTGCTTACTGAAGATGAAAAAGAAAAATTCAGAGAAAAGCTCAAGCTTGATGAAGCCTTAGTATTGATGGAAGAGAAATAAAAATGCAAGAGAGCATAGATAAAAACTGGTATGCCCTTTACACAAAAGCAAGGCACGAATTTAAAGTAAGGAACAGATTAGACCTTATGAACATTGAAACATTTTTGCCCACTGTTGAGAGGACTCAACGCTGGAGTGACAGAAAAAAGAAAGTGACTTTTCCATTATTTTCGTGTTATCTCTTTGTGCGGACATCAATTACATATGAAGATAAAGTTAAAATTCTTCGTACTCCTGGGGTTGTGAAATTTGTATCCTTAAAAAATGGGGCTCCAGAGCCAATACCTGATGAGCAGATATTAAATTTAAAGAAAGCAATAGAAAGCAAAGAGCAAATAGACCTTTATCCGTATCTAAAGGAAGGTTTGAGAGTAAGAGTAAAGAAAGGTCCTTTAGAGGAGGGAGTTATAGGAGTATTGATTGAGAAAAGGGAAGGTTACTTGCTTGTGCTTTCAGTTGATGTAATACAGCAGGGTGCAGCACTTAAAATTGATGCCTCTTTTGTAGAGGCTGTATAGATTTTATTTTGTAGAGTTTAAAAAATTAAATATTTTCAATATCTTTGCCCGCTCAGCCACGAGATGTGACTGAGAGGGCGGAGCATTGGAAAAAAAGAGAAAGGAGCAACAAATGGATGCAAGAGAAACAGTAGCAGATGAAATTGATCTTTATAAGCTTTTAAGGAAAATTGCAAAATATAAGTGGTTTATTCTTATTTTTACTTTAGTGTCTTGCATAACTGCATATATTGTTTTAAGCCTTCTACCACCTAAATACAAAGTAGAAATGACTGTAATGCCGAATAACAAAGAATTTATGAATATCTATCTTTCCCAGTTAAAAGAAAGAGCAGAATTTAAACTTATTCATGGAGAAGTGGATATTAGCATATATACATCAAGCATGGTGGCAAATTTAGCCAGTAGAGATGTTCACAGACAAGCTTTAAATAAAATAGCTGGCAAAACATTAAAAAATCCAGATATAAACATAAAGCCCGACAAAAAAATCTCATTAGCATATAATCTCACGATTGAACATGAAGACAGAGAGCTTGCATACAAACTTGCTTTTGCAATAGTGGATGAAGCAAATGAAAGGCTTCTTAAGCAGTTTGAAATAAAAGACAAAAATGTAAAACTGATTTTGATTACTGATCCACCTCAGATGCCGCAGTTCCCAAGATGGCCAAGAATGGGTATGATTATAGCGGTAGCCTTTGGAGGAGCAATTTTTGGATCAATATTCATTGTGCTTATTTATGATTGGTTTATTACAAACAGAAGAAAAAACGATTAGTAATATATGGTAAGTTAAATTTGCAGGGAATTTCGAGATTGCTTCGTCGCTATCGCTCCTCGCAATGACAACTTAATGGTCACTGCGAGAGCCTCGACGGCTCGAAGCAGTCTCTGAGAAGAAAGGCAAGTAGGTGACAAAAAAAGGCTATGTTTACATACTTACAAATAAAACTAACAGAGTACTATACACGGGAGTGACATCAGACTTAGTGAAAAGAGTATACGAGCATAAAAACAAACTTGTTGACGGGTTCACGAAAAAATACAATGTAACAAAACTAGTTTACTATGAGATTCATGAAAGCATAGAATCTGCAATAGAGAGGGAGAAACAGATAAAGGGCGGCAGTAGAAGAAAAAAGGTAGAGCTGGTTGAGTCTATGAATCCTGAGTGGAAGGATTTGTATGAAAGTATTTTATGAGATTGTTTCGTCGCTTGCGCTCCTCGCAATGACCACTCAACACGTCACTGCGAGCCTCTCAATGAGGCGAAGCAGTCTGTGAGGAACTCGATATGTATAACGAAATACGAGATTGCTTCGATACGCTCGCAATGACTGTCATATGAGTCACTGCGAGAGCCTCGACTTTCTTGTCACTGCGAGCACCGAAGGTGCGAAGCAGTCTCCCAATAGGACGTCAATATGTCACTGCGAGAGCCTCTATGGCTCGAAGCAGTCTCTAACATAGAAAAAAAGAGATAAATTGCAAATGATCCATTTTCTAAAAATGATAAATTATAACAATACCGTAGCAAAGACTGACTCTAAAACATAGAAAAACAGATTTTTGATAACAATTAAAATACCAAAACAACGAAAATGATTGACAAAAACTCAAAAATTGTCGTATTCGGTGCAAGCGGGCTTGTGGGTAGTGCCTTAGTAAGAAGGCTTTTTCAGGGAGGCTATAAAAACATAATTGGCACATACCACACCAGAATGCCTAAAGAACAAAGCATAACTCTCATTCAGCTTGACTGCACCAATCAAAAAGAGATTTTCAATTTCTATGAAAAGATACAGCCCGAATATGTCTTCCTTGCAGCAGCTAAGGTTGGTGGAATTCTTGCCAATAACACCTACAAGGCAGAATTTATATACGACAACATAATGATAGCTTCAAATATAATACATGCCGCATACAAATATGGGGTAAAAAAGCTATTAAACTTAGGCTCATCCTGCATATATCCCAAATTTGCTCCTCAACCTATGAAGGAGGAGTATCTTCTCACAGGAGAACTTGAGCCCACTAACGAGCCTTATGCCATAGCAAAAATTGCAGCTATAAAACTTGTTAGATACTATAACGAACAATACGGAACGAATTTTATTTCAGTTATGCCAACAAACCTTTATGGACCAAACGACAACTTCAATTTTGAGACATCACATGTTCTCCCAGCCCTGATCAGAAAATTTTATCTTGCCAAACAACTGGAAGACGGTAATCTCACATCCATCATCCATAATCTAAAATCCTACCCCATCGGCTTTGGTCTTGATGATAAAATTGACTTTTCCGACGAAACTTCAATTTTAAACACACTCAAACAAATCGGAATCCACCATTCCTCATTAAACATTGAACATTCAACATTGAACATTGAACATGCACCCTCACGTTTTACATCTCACGTCTCACCTGTAACCGTCGTACTTTGGGGCACAGGTAATGTATACCGTGAATTCCTTCATGTAGACGACCTCGCTGATGCAGCGGTGTATCTTATGAAAAATGTAGATGCCGATAAGATGAAAGAGATTAGCCCTGATTACTTTGTAAATATTGGCACAGGCAAGGATATTACAATAAGGGAGCTTGCGTATCTGATAAAAGAAATTATTGGGTTTAAAGGCAATATTGAGTTTGACCCATCAAAGCCCGATGGCACACCACGAAAACTCCTTGATGTCTCAAAATTGCATGCTTTGGGTTGGAGGCATAAGATTGGATTACAGCAAGGTATTGAAGAAGTGGTTGTAAAATTTTGAATTTTGAATGATGAATTATGAATTACGAATTATGAATTTTGAATGTTTAATGTTTAATGGTGAATGATTAATGTTTAATGATAGATGGAATTGTTAGGTATGAGAGCCAATAAAGATAATATAATTTTAGAGAGAGCTTTTAAGTTTGCAGTTAAAGTTGTTAATATCTGTAGATTTTTAATGGAAGAAAGGAAGGAGTTTGTATTATCAAAACAACTTTTAAAGAGCGGTACTTCTATTGGTGCTAATATAAACGAAGCACAGAATGCCCAAAGTAAGAAAGATTTTATAGCCAAAATGTCCATAGCAAGTAAGGAGGCAATGGAAACTAAGTATTGGCTTAACTTATTAATAGAGACTGGGTATTTAAATAATCATGATAAGATGGGTAATGAACTTCTTTCTGATATCGAGGAAATTCAAAAGATTTTAATTTCCATTATTAAAACAAGCCAAAACAACAATAGAAAAAACAATGCAAAATAAAAATTCAATTCAACATTCAACATTCAACATTT
This sequence comes from Thermodesulfovibrio hydrogeniphilus, assembly GCF_054657355.1. Taxonomy (NCBI): domain Bacteria; kingdom Pseudomonadati; phylum Nitrospirota; class Thermodesulfovibrionia; order Thermodesulfovibrionales; family Thermodesulfovibrionaceae; genus Thermodesulfovibrio; species Thermodesulfovibrio hydrogeniphilus. The sequence continues at coordinate 489,237 of NZ_BAAHYW010000001.1, read as the reverse complement.
ATTTAGCCATTCCGGTTTCCTCCGTTACTTCAAAAACACATCCTGGCTTATGGGAGAAAAAATCTTGCGGATGATTGTAAGTTTGTTTGTGGGCGTATGGGTGGCAAGGTATTTGGGACCAGAGCAGTTTGGGTTACTTAGCTATGCACAAAGCTTTGTAGGGTTATTTACAGCCATTGCAACTTTGGGTTTGGATGGGATTGTTGTGAGAGAAATAGTAAAAGATGAAAGCAAAAAAGATGAGTTTATAGGCACAGCTTTCTGGCTTAAAGCAGCAGGAGCCATTGCAATGCTTGGATTTATTGCAATTGCTGTCAACTTCACCTCTTTAGACAGCTACACTAAAACACTTATTTTCATCATTGCCTTAGGTACTATCTTTCAGGCATTTAATGTGATAGATTTCTACTTTCAGGCAAAAGTATTAGGAAAATACATATCTCTTGCAAATGGTACAACACTTTTAATTTCGTCTTTAGTTAAAGTGGTTTTAATCCTTACCCATTCACCATTAATCTATTTTGCCATAGCCTATGCCTTTGATTCATTCATCCTTGCCTTAGGCTACCTTTATTTCTATTATTACCACCAGAAGTCGTTAATTCAACATCAAACATTCATCATTCAAAATTTACAATCCAACATTCAACATTCAACATTCAACATTTAACATTAAAGTTGCAAGACAACTTCTAAAAGACAGCTGGCCTTTGATTTTGAGTGGACTTGTTATTATGATTTATATGCGTATCGATCAAGTAATGATAAAAGAAATGTTAAATGCTGAAGCAGTGGGACAGTATGCGGCGGCGGTAAGAATTAGTGAGGCATGGTATTTTGTTCCCATGGTTGTATCCTCTTCACTTTTTCCAGCTATCATTAATGCCAAGAAGCAAAGTGAAGAACTTTACTATGCAAGACTACAGAGACTCTATGATTTAATGGTATGGATAGCTATAGCTATTGCACTTCCTATGACATTTTTATCGGAGTGGGTGGTGAATTTACTTTATGGTCAGCAATACAATCAGGCGGGGGATGTTTTGATGATACACATTTGGGCAGGGATATTTGTGAGTTTGGGAGTGGCAGGTGGGAAGTGGATTTTAGCAGAAAATCTCCAAAAATATACAAATTACTATTTACTCATTGGTATGATTACTAATATCATTTTGAACTATTTTCTAATCAAAACAAATGCCATCTTGGGAGCTGCAATTGCCACTTTAATAGCCCAAGCGATTGCTTCTTATTTTGCAACATTATTATTTAGAGCTACGAGAGTAAGATTTTACATGCTTACGAGAGCCATATTTCTCTACTCGTCTTTTCGATATTTAAAGCAAAAAATCCATAAGATTTGCGGAGGTTTTACCAATGACTAAAATTGTTGGTTTTTTAATCACTAAACAAAAAGTAAGCGTAGATATTGATTTTTTTAAAAAAGGTTTGAATTTAGTTGAATTTAGGCATGCTGATTATTTTGTCTATTTATGGGGAATAGGGGATATCATAAATTATAAAATATCTGATAAATACTCTCTCTCTTATCCCTTGCATGATAGTCTTTTTGATAGAAATGTTCTCATCACCCTGGTAAAAGATAAGATAATTATAGAAAATGATTGGTTGGGGTCAATTCCAATTTTTTATAATCCTAAATACTCGATAGTTTCCACTCTTCCAAACTTTTGTATCAAAGAGAAAAAATTTCATAATGAAGGTTTAGTAAACTTCTGCCAATTTGGTTATAGCGTATTTGAGCAAACAATTTTTGAGGAAGTTAAGTTTTTAAGGTTCTATTCAAAACTTATAATTACAAAAGAGGGTATCACCGTAGAATACAAAGAGGATCCTATACTTCAAGAAGGAATTTTTGATAAAAAAACTACACCTACTGAAGTTATAGAAAAAGTTCGCTATTATATTAACAACATAGAGCAGAAAATAAATGGTGAAATAATTATACCAACTTCCGGCGGCTTTGATAGTAGAATGTTAAATTACTTAATTAGCGACAAAAGTAGGATTAGAAGTTTTACTTATGGAATAAGTGCTGACCAAAGCAAAAGCTATGAAGTTGTCTATGCAAAAAAAATATCTGAAATTCTTAATACAAAGTGGGAACAGATAGAATTAAGTGAATTTCATAGATATATTAAGGAATGGTTTTCAATATATGGTATATCTACACACCTTCATGGAATGTATCATATTGAATTCTATTCAAAAATTTTACAAAAGCATTATTTTCAAAATCCTACTTTGTTAAGTGGAATTGTGGGTGACGCATGGGCAGGTAGTATTAGACATAAGCCGATAAAATGTGCTGAGGATTTAGTTAACCTTGGATATACACATGGGATTCAACTTGATTTGAGGCATCTGGAAATTTCTTACTTTCCTACTTTAAAAATGTCTTTTTATGAAAAATATAAAAAGGCATTAGAAGATGATAGATTGAAGACGGTCTTTACTATTAGATTGAAAATAATACTTATTTCCTATTTAACTCAGATTCCTGAGTACTTTGGAATTCCTGTTTGGACGCCTTTTTTGAATTTTGAGATTGTAAAGTCTACTTTAAGCCTTCCAGAAGAACAAAGAAAAAATAGAAAATGGGAACGGGATTTTTTCAAAAGTGTGGGGCTTGGACTTGAAGATATGGGTCTAAAGTGTGTCAAAAGTAATAAGCTTGATTATGAGATAGCAAAAAAAACTTCTTTTGAATCTCTCGATGTAGAACGTATGCAAAGATACATCTCAAAAAAAAAAGGATAGAAGAGATAAACAAATTGCTTTCAAATCTTAGCAGGTTTGAAGATATCAAAAATCAACTTTTATATATACCAAAAGTTGGTGGAGTGTTAAGAAGACTTGGTTTTAAAAATGAGTTTTTGAAAGCTCTATACGAATACTATGTCATCAAAGCAATCGAGAAGGGTTTAAAATATGAGTGTTAAACTTTTCGCTTGCGGTGATGTAGTTAATTTCAAGGCAAAGCAGGATTTTGTCGATAATAAATTAATTAAAATTATTCAAAATTCGGATATTGCTATTTGTAATTTTGAAGCACCTATACTTCATCAAGATATGAAACCAATTAAAAAAGCTGGACCTTATGTATTTCAGTCAAAAAAATCTGTTCAATATCTTAAAGATGTTGGTTTCAATATGGCTTCTTTAGCCAACAACCATATCTATGACTATGGACAAAAAGGATTAGTTGAAACAATTAAAGAATTAGAAAAGAACAATATTGATTTTATAGGAGCTGGTATAACTTTTGAGGAGGCTTATAAGCCTAAAATAATCGAAAAAAATGGTATTAAGATTGGCTTTTTAGCTGGTTGTGAAAACCAATTTGGTTGTTTATACGAAAAGAAGGAAAGGGGCGGTTATGCTTGGCTCTTTCACAGCTTACTTGATGATAATGTAATAAAACTAAAATCTCAGTGTGACTTTGTGATTTTAATAGCTCATGCAGGCGTTGAAGATATTGAAATACCGATAAAAGAATGGAGAGATAGGTACAAAAGATTATGTGACCTTGGTGTGGATGTTATTATTGGACACCATCCGCATGTTCCACAAGGCTACGAAAGATACGGTAATAGTTTGATATTTTATAGCCTTGGTAATTTTTATTTTGACACGTGTGGCTTTCAAAATAAAAGTGATGATAGTTATAGTGTAATTTTAAGCTTGAGTAAGAATATGGAAATAGATTATCAAATCATTTACCACAAAAAAATTGATGGCAAGGTATGTCTCACGGATGAAAATCATGTTAATTTTAGTTTGAATGATTTGTGTGATATATTAATCAACGAATATGAATATATAAAACAAAATAATGAATTATCTGTGAAACTTTTTAACAACTATTATTATAAATATTATGAGTTGTCTTTAGGGATATATCCAATAAGTAGAAAAATATTAAATAATGTAAAATCAGTTGCTAAATATTTAGTTAATCTTCCTAACAAAGACAAAGAAAATAGAGCCTTACTCCTATTACATAATATAAGAATCGATTCCCACAGATTCGTAGTGCAGCGTGCTTTAAGTTTAATGTACGAGGAGACCCCATGACCCCAGCACCTATCGTTTTATTTGTCTACAACCGCCCCTGGCATACACAGCAGACAGTGGAGGCGCTTAAAAAAAATGAGATGGCAAAAGAGAGCGAGCTTTTTATATTCTCTGATGGTGCGAAAGCTGAAAAAGACCTAGAAAAAGTTAAGGAGGTAAGGGAATACATAAAAACTATCGATGGATTTAAGAAGGTTACCATTATTGAGCGAGATAAAAACTTAGGACTTGCCAGTAATATTATAGATGGAGTAACAACTATAGTAAATCAGTATGGAAAAATCATAGTGCTTGAAGATGATTTGGCGACGAGTCCATATTTTTTGCGGTTTATGAATGAAGCTTTGGAGATGTATCAGGATGAGGAGAAGGTTATGCATATATCAGGATATATTTATCCGATTAAGACAGAAGGTTTAGATGATACTTTCTTCATAAAACCAACAACCTGCTGGGGATGGGCTACATGGGCTAGAGCTTGGAAATATTTTAAAAAGGATGCCGACTTTTATATAAAACAGTTTAATAAAAATATGATCAAGGATTTCAATCTTAATGGAGCGTATAACTACTTCGATCAAATTGTTAAAAATAAAAAAGGGAAAATAAATACTTGGGCAATTTTTTGGTATGCAAGCGTTTACTTACAAGGAGGTCTCTCACTACACCCAAAAGAGAGCTATGTACTAAATATAGGATTTGATGAAGAAGGAACACATTGTAAAGCAGCCACCAATGTTTATAATGTGGATTTAATAAAAGAATATAAGCCTAATTTCACAAAGACTATAGTAGAAAATATAAGAGCAAGAAAAGCGCTTGAAGATTTTTTTAATTCTATAAAACCTTCGTTTATTTCAAAAGTGAGAAATAAACTTCAAAAAGCTATAAAATTAATAAAATTATGAAGAAACTCCTAACCAGACTACTTAAAAGACCAAATTGGTATAATCTAAGGACATTACAACCTATCTCACGAGTGTTTGGATTTGATAGGGGAACACCTATAGATAGGATTTATATTGATGACTTTCTTATGAAAAATAGTAAATACATAAAAGGAACTGTATGTGAGATAGCTGAGGATACATATTCCAGAAAATTTGGATCTAATGTAAAAAGATTTGAGATATTACACTATACCAATGATAACAAAAAAGCTACAATAATTGGGGATTTGACTAATCTAGTATCCCTTCCACAAAACACAATTGATTGTTTTATTCTTACTCAAACGCTTAATTTTATATATGATTTTAGGTTAGCTATAAAAGGCGTACATTATATGCTTAAAAATGAAGGAGTGGTTTTAGCTACTGTGGTTGGTATTTCTCAAATTAGTAGATACGATATGGATAGATGGGGTGATTATTGGAGATTTACCGATTTGTCTATTAAAAAAGCCTTTGAGGAAGTTTTTGGCAAAGGCAATGTTGAGGTGGAAACTTATGGCAATGTATTGGCAGCGACAGCATTTTTGCAAGGTATCTCAGCTGAAGAACTAACAGAAGATGAGCTTTTTTATAAAGACAAAGATTACCAAGTGACTATAACAATAAAGGCGATTAAAAAATGAAATATTTAGTAAAGAACATGATAAAACCGCTTTATCATTATCTTAAAAATCCATACGAAAGAGAGTTTCAACGTCTATATGATAAATGGGGGGGGGTAAAACGATATGAAAGAGTTAATGATGTCAAATTTCTTAGATTTAAATTTGATATTCCAGACTTGCCAAGTTTTATTTGGCAATTTAAAGAGATATTTGTAGATGAAATTTATAAATTTAATTCGAATTCTGAACAACCAGTGATTTTTGATTGTGGAGCTAATGTGGGTCTAAGTTGTGTTTATTTTAAACGTATTTTTCCAAATGCAAAAATCATAGCTTTTGAGGCAGATCCAATTATAGCTGATATACTGAAATCTAATCTTCTTAAAAATGGTATAAATGATGTAGAAATTATAAACAAAGCTGTTTGGGTGGATTATAATGGAGTAGAGTTTTCGATGGAAGGCGCTGATGGTGGCTCAATAATGGATGATGTGAATAAAGTTAAAGTAGAAAGTATAAGATTGAAGGATTTTTTGGAAAAGGAAGAAAGAATTGACTTACTTAAGATTGACATAGAAGGCGCTGAGTATGATGTTTTATTGGATTGCAAAGATAGTTTAGGAAATGTTAAAAATATTTTCGTAGAATATCATTCCTGGAATAGTTGCCCTCAAAAGCTTAGTGAAATTTTGCATATATTGGAAACAAATGGCTTTAGATATTACATTGAAAATATTGGTAAAAGAAGACATCCTTTTTTAAATCATTTCCGAGACGCAAAGATGGATTTACAGCTCAATATCTTTGGTTACAGAGATGAAAAAGTTTATTATTAACCTTTTATCTAGATGTTCTTTAATTCAAAAGTATTATAGTGGCATGATAACTATTTTTATGCTTCATAGGGTGTGCCCATTTGAAGAGGGTAGACTTCCTCCAAATGAGAATATGAAAGTCTCTCCAGAATTTTTAGAAAGTTTTATTGTTGATTTAAAAGAAAAAGGATATGATTTTATCTCGCTCGATCAAGTTTATGAAATCTTACAGAATAAAGAGATTGTAGAAAAAAAAGTAGTTTTCACTTTAGATGATGGTTATAGAGATAATTACGAAATAGCTTACCCAATTTTTAAAAAATATAATGTTCCGTTCACAATCTATTTAACAACATCCTTTCCTGAAAGGACAGCTCTGCTTTGGTGGTATGTGCTAGAAGACATTATAATCAATAACGATGAAGTTGTTTTAGGAACAGGTCAGAAAATATATTGTAAGAGTATGCGCGAAAAAGTAGAAGCATTTATGAATATACGCAAAATTATCCTTTCTGTTGATCAGAGGAACCTTAAAGAATTTTTGGATAAATTATTTTCAAAATATAATATAGACTGGACAGAAAAATGTAATGAACTTGCGATGAGTTGGGAGCAAATTATAGAATTATCAAAAGATAGTCTCTGTACTATAGGAAATCACACTAAAAACCATTACGCATTAAATAAACTCAGTGAGTCCGAAATCATTTCGGAAATAGAAGATGCAAACCGACTCATAGAAGAAAAAATTAAAAGAAAGGTTGAACATTTTGCTTATCCTTTTGGCAGTAGGAATGAAGTAAATAAAAGAGAATTTGATATTGTAAAAAAAATGGGGTTTAAAACAGCCACTACGACTAGAGACGGCAACATTTTTCCTGAACATAGAAAATATCTTGAGTGCCTGCTAAGAGTAATGCTTACAGAAAAATTTGATTTAAAGCAAATCGGTAAAATTAGGAAGAATAGAATTGTGACAATATGAAAATCCTCATCGTAAACACAAATGACATTCAAGGTGGCGCAGCGCGTGCCGCGTATAGACTTCATAAAGCGCTTTTGGAACAAGGTATCGATAGTAAAATGCTTGTACAGGATAAAAGTAGCGATGACTATACTGTAATAGGACCATCCAACAAAATAGAGAAAGCTATTGCAAAGCTTAGACCGTTTCTTGACAGTTTGCCTGTTAGATTCTATAAAAATAGAACAAAAACACTTTTTAGTCCTGCATGGCTTCCTTTTAGTAATGTGGTTAAAAAAATTAATGAACTAAGTCCTGATATTGTTCATTTACACTGGATAGCCGGTGGTATGATGAGAATAGAAGATATAGCTAAAATAAAAGCTCCAGTTGTCTGGTCATTACATGATATGTGGGCATTCACCGGAGGTTGTCATTATGATGAGGGGTGTGAAGCATACACAAGGGGATGTGGGAAGTGTAAGGTTTTAGGAAGTAAGAAGGGAAAAGACTTAAGCACCAAAATATTTAAGCTAAAACAAAAAGCATTTTTTAGTAAAAAGGATATAACAGTAGTTGGATTGAGTAGTTGGCTTAATGAATGTTCCAGAAATAGTATTCTTCTAAAAGATAAATTACATATTAACCTGCCAAATCCCATAAATACCAATATTTTTAAACCATTTGACAAAGAAAGGTCGCGTGAACTTTGGAATCTACCAAAAGATAAAAAATTAGTTCTTTTTGGAGCTATAGGGGCTACAAGTGATCCAAGAAAAGGTTTTAATCAGCTTACAGAAGCTTTACAAAAGTTAAATAAAAATCTCAATATTGAACTTGTCGTTTTTGGAAGTAGAAAGCCACAGAATGCACCAGATTTTGGTTTTAAAACTCATTATATTGGACTATTACACGATGATATAAGTTTGGTAACATTATATAATGCAGTAGATGTAACGGTGGTGCCAAGCTTACAAGAGAATCTATCTAACACTATTATGGAAAGCCTTGCATGTGGAGTACCTGTTGTTGCCTTTGATGGGGGAGGCAACAGCGATATGATAGAACACCAACTCAACGGCTACTTAGCCAAACCTTTTGAAAGTGAAGACTTAGCTGATGGCATAAAGTGGGTTTTAAATGCTCCAAATTATAAAGAACTATGCAAAAATGCCAGGGAAAAAGTAGTGCGGGAATTTGATAGTAAGCTTGTAGCAGAAAAATATATAAAATTGTACAGGGAGTTGGTGCGTGAGGGGTGAAAGGTGGAGGTTAAGGCAGAGGTAAAGGTAAAGGTGAAGGTGAAGGTTAAGGTTGAGGTTGAGGTTGAGTGAAACGTAAAAGGTGAAAGGTGAGTCGTTGAGAGGTTGATTATGTTTTGTTTAGATGAAAGATACAGCACCACAAGGTGTGTTACAGAAGAAAAACCACAGATTATTAACAGACCAGAGGATAAATTTGAAACTTTGCTATTCCTGCCTCCTGGTGAAGGGCGACAAGGCGAAGGTGGGCTACGCACAAAGGGATATTTTAAAAAGTCGTACAAAGATAAGCCTTTAATTTCAGTAATAACCGTCGTCCTTAATGGCGAAAAATACCTTGAAGAAACCATCCAAAGTGTTCTTAACCAGACATACGATAATGTGGAATATATCATCATAGACGGCGGAAGTACCGATGGCACATTGGATATTATAAAAAAATATGAAGACTATATTGATTATTGGGTGAGCGAGAAGGATAAAGGAATATATGATGCAATGAATAAGGGGATTGATGTGGCAAGTGGAGAGTGGATAAATTTTATGAATGCTGGGGATGGGTTTTATGAAAGGGATGTGATTGCTAAGATCTTTGAGAGAGAATATAAAGATGTGGGAATCATCTGTGGAGACTTTATAGCAGTTCATGATAATCAAAAAGTTTTGCGTAAACCAAAGCCTTTGTATAAGTTTTATAGATATATGTGTCTTTCTCATCAGTCTGCTTTTATTAATATAAATCTAATGAAAAAATTAAGATACAATCAAGATTATAGACTTGCAGCAGACTATGAATTCTTCTTAAGAGCCTTCTATAAAGAAAAAGTAATTTTTAATTATGTTAGTTTAATAGTAAATTATATAGAAGGAAATGTTGGATTTAGTAGTAATTTATTTTTAAGTTATTATGAGGATTTTAAAGCTAACTGGCAATTGAAAACACAAAATCCAGCTAAGTTAATAGGGTATTATATTTTTAGATTCTTTTATACTCTTATAATTAAAATCATACGATTTAAGTTTTTTTCTAAAGTCAGATATTTGATCAGGCGCTTAAGATTTCCGGTGATTAATGATGGTATATAAATTAATTTTTTTATTATTAATAACTTTCTATGTTTTGACTGGTTTTTTTACAGAACTTTTTCAGTTTTCATCTTATGCATTTGGTACTCTACAGCTCGTAATTTTTAGTTTTGTAATGGTTTTTATTATCCCAAAACTAAAGGTTAATATGAAATGGTTATATGGTTTAATACTTTTTTATTTCATTGCAATATTACAATTTTTTGTTTCTTCAATCATATATGGTTTTGAAGGTTATGAAAGAAGTGTCTTTAGCTTGTTCTATTTTATAACACTATGCCTTTTAGCTCCTGTTTTTTATAGTATTGTAACGAAAATACCTAATAATTTCATTAATAAAACTATAAGAATAATTACAATTTTTTTGTTAATGATCGGTTTTTTAGCGTATTATTTATCATCACGAGGGATAATAGGATATAAGCATATGATTCTTATGCCTGAGCCTTCTCATTATGCTCTCATTTTGCTACCTTTTGTTGTCTATTTATATATGCGTTTTGATAAATTTTATAAAAAAATTCTTTTATTCATGTTGGTAAGTATATTGGCTCTACTATTAGAGAATACAACTCTGTTAGTTGGAAATATGATTTTCTTTAGTTTGAATTCATTTTTCTTTGCAAATTTTAAACAAAGAATTTATATGGTTGTTCTTATAGTACTCATTTTAATTATAGTCTTACAACAAGATTATTTTTCTGAAAGAATTATCTTATATAAAGGAGCTGATATAAATAATCTCTCTGCTTTAGTATATCTTTCAGCGTTGGAAAGAACTTTTTTGACATTAGAAGAAAGTTTTTTGATTGGAGCTGGCTTTAATAGAATGGGAATTGTTACACCTGTTGGAGTATATCAGAACATTTTAGCCTATTTAGGATTCTCTGAATTAAATCTTAAAGATGGTGCGGTGACTGGTGCAAAGTTGGTGACAGAATACAGAATTTGGAATATTGGGCATATTTTTTATTTTATTTTATTTGTTTTTATTCTTGAACTTATACGCAATAATACGCAAGAATATTATTAATGAAAAAATTGCTTTTTTTGTATCATTTTATTCTATTTTATTGATTGAACTCTTTATAAGAGGAGTCGGTTATTTTTCCCCCAATATTTTGTTTTTTTTATCATCTTTATATTGGTTATTTAGAAATTATAAAGAACTAAAACGAACTTTTAATATTTGAAAGTAATTTATGCAAAAAAATCGGGAACTAAACATCGCCTTCATGACTTTTAGTGCAAAAGCAGGAGCAGGGATTAGTGTTTTTAAAAGCTTGCTACCTGCAATTGCTAAAGTCGATAAGAGTAATAAATATTACGTTTTTATATCAGAAGATCAGGAAGAAATAAAGAGAGTAATACCCTCTGAATTTCAAGTAATATCTTTTAAAAAAATTCCTAAGAATCCATACTTAAGAGTAATGTGGGAACAAGTTGTTATGCCATTTGTTTTGAAAAAGTATAATATTGATTTGCTTTATTCTGTAGGAAATACTACAGTTCTCTTTGCACCCTGCAAAATTATTTTATTTATAGAAAATCCAAATCCTTTTACTATGGTTAGTCAGAACTGGACAATTTCTGAAAAAATTAGAAATAAACTTTTATTTTTGCTTACTTATTTTTCCTCAAGAAGAGCCAATAAAATCCGATTCTGTTCCTATAGGTCAAAAGAAATTATTAGTAAAAAGTTAAGAATTCCTGAAAATAAGACATTTGTTCTTTATCACGGTTTAAATGATATTTGGTATGGGGATGACATAAATGTTTCTCCTTTGCCCTTTAGTTATATCCTGTCTGTTTCAGTTGTAGCGCCCCATAAAAATTTTGAGGTTTTAATTAAAGCATTTTCATTGCTTAAAAAAGAAAATTATTATAATGGTAAGCTTGTTATAGTAGGAGATACATGCTACCAATTTTATTACGAAAAGTTAAAAAAATTAATTGATAGTCTAAATTTAAAAAATGATGTAATTTTCGCTGGTAAGGTACCTAATGAAGAGATAAAGAGGTTTTACCAAAACGCTGACTTGTTTGTTTTTCCTTCTTTAGAGGAAACATTTGGAATACCATTGATTGAAGCTTTGGTTTCAGGTACTCCTACAATCGCTTCTGATGGCAATAGATATAAAGAACTATTTATTCCTTTTAATGAGCTGGGGAAAAATTATATTGTATATTTTGATCCCTATTCAGAAAATGATTTACTGGAGAAAATGAAAGATTTGCTAAATCGCCGTGATTTGATTTCTGCTAATCTAAAACAAGTAAAAGAAGGTCTAATAGAGCAATATCATATAAATAAAATAGCTGAGATATTGGTTTTTGAATTTAATAAATTAGGAGATAATTAAATGAATATACTTATTACGGGTGGCTCTGGATTTATTGGAACTAATTATGTGGATTATGCATTGGCAAAGGGTGTTAAAAATTTATTAAATATTGATATTAAAGCTCCCTTTAAAAAGGAGCATTATCAGTACTGGAAGCAGTGCGATATTATGGATTATGAAGGGCTGAGACAAATCATACAAGAATTTAATCCTACCCATGTGGTTCATTTGGCTGCCAAAACAGGAGCTCATTCTATAACGGATATAAATGAATTTCAGCCCAATATGAAAGGTGTGGAGAATCTGATAAATGCGTTGAGAGAGGTTCAAAGTTCAAGGTTCAGGGTTTGAGGGTTCAGGGTTCAAGGTTCAAGGTTCAAGGTTATAATGGGGTGGAAAGGGTGGTGTTTACTTCTACATTGCTTGTATGCAAAATCGGTTATATCCCAAAGCATGATACCGATTATGCACCTACCACTGCTTATGGGATGAGTAAGGTAGAAGGAGAAAAGATTGTAAGAAATGCAAAAGATATTAATTTTACATGGTCTATTATTCGTCCTATTTCTGTTTGGGGACCCTGGATGATTGAGCCATATATTGATTTTTTTAAAGCAATTAAAGGTGGTTGGTATTTTCATATTGGCGAGGGTCATTACAGAAGGTCAATGGGCTATGTAGAAAACATTGCCCATCAAATTCATAGTATTCTGCTTGCCCCTAAAGAAAAGGTTCATCAAAAAACCTTTTATGTAGGCGATCCAGAACCAACGGATCTCTATGAATTTGCAGAAAAGGTCAGAGAAAAACTGAACGCACCTAAAATTAGACATATTCCTTTATGGTTAATAACAAACGCAGCAAAAATAGGAGATGTTTTAAAATTTTTAGGCTGGAAAAATGTTCCCATGAGTAGTTTCAGACTTAATAATATTAGGACAGAATATATTTTTGATTTATCACCAATTATGGAAATCTCAGCACCTCTGCCTTATGATATGGATACAGCGATTGAAAGAACAGTGGAGTGGTTTAGGAATGTTCAAGGTTCAAAGTTCAAGGTTCAAAGTTCGAAGTTATAGGTTCAAGGTTCAATGTTCAAGGTTCAATGTTAGAGGGTGAAGGATGAGGATTGAGAGGTTTGAGGATATAGAAGCATGGAAAGAAGCAAGGGAACTTGTTAAAGAAATTTATGATAACTTCAAGGACATTAGAGATTATTCACTTAAGGATCAAATACAAAGAGCTTCAATTTCAGTGATGTCAAACATAGCAGAGGGTTTCGATATAGGTAGCAATAAAGAATTTATACAGTTTTTGGTAATAGCAAGAGGTTCATTATCTGAAGTAAGGAGCTTGCTCTACAATGCGTTAGATTTAGGATTTATAAAAGAGGAAGCTTTTAAAGATTTAACAAAAAAATGCTATAAAATTTCTAACTTAATAAATGGCTTTATAAGATATCTAAAAAACTCTAATAAACATTAAACATTGAACGTTGAACATTGAACAAAAGAGGAGCATTATGAAACAACTTATCCAAAACTACCGAACAGGTAAAATTGAAGTTGCTGATGTGCCAGTGCCTAATTGTGGGTCAAATTCTATTTTGGTGAAAAATCAGGCTTCATTAATTAGTATCGGGACAGAGAAATCTATAATAGAATTGGGTAAAAAAAGTTTATTGGGGAAAGCAAAAGCCCGTCCTGATTTAGTGAAACGTTTTATTGATAAAGCAAAAAAAGAAGGATTTTTAAAAACTTTTCAGGAAGCTTTAGGCAGATTAGACAATCCCACACCTCTTGGTTATAGTTCGGCTGGCATTGTAGTTGAAGTTGGCAAAAATATTCATAAGTTTTCTGTGGGTGATAGAGTAGCCTGTATTGGTGCTGGATATGCATCCCATGCGGAATATATCACAGTCCCAGAAAATTTATGTGTGAGATTACCCGATAATGTCTCTTTTGAAGAAGGCGCCTTTGGAATGCTTGGGATTATTGCTTTACATGGAGTAAGGTGTGCAAATTTAACATTTGGTGAAAAGGTTGCTGTCATAGGTTTGGGATTAATTGGGATTCTTACCGTACAAATTTTAAAAGCATATGGCTGTGAAGTTATAGGTTTTGACATAGATTTAAAAAAAGTGGAACTATCAAAATCCTTAGGACTCGTCTACAGCTATCTTGATTTAGAAGAGTTTAAAAATGCCGTAGATAAATTAACTCATGGATTTGGAGCCGATGCTGTAATCATTACTGCTGCAACAAAAAGCGATGAACCTGTAAATGTGGCTGTGGAAATAGCTCGCATGAGAGGTAAAATAGTTATGGTTGGTGTGGGGGATATTCATCCAAATAGAAATGAAATGTGGCATAAAGAGGTTGAGATAGTGGTTTCAAAGGCAGGAGGTCCTGGAATTTTTGATCCCTTTTATGAAAACAAAGGAATTGATTATCCCATTGGTTACATCCGCTGGACAGAAAATCGCAATCTTGAGGAGTTCATAAAATTAATTTCTCAACAAAGAGTAGATGTAAAAAAACTTATTTCTCATAAAATACCAATTGATAATGCATTGCAGTTTTATGAAGATTTATTAGTCAATTCTGGTAAATATGTGGGAGTGATTATAGAGTATCCTGAAAGGCAGGTGGATGGTGATAAACTGGAGAGAAGCAAAATATTAAAAGATGTTCAATGTTCAAAGTTCAAAGTTCGGTGGAAAAGGTGAGTAAGGTTGAGGGGGTTGAGGGAGTTGAGAAGGTTGAGAGGGTAGAGAAGGTTGTGTTGGGGGTGATTGGAGCTGGTCTTTTTGGTAAAGCTCTTCTTTTGCCTGCTTTAAGTAAAGTAAAGGAAGTGAGATTTCATACTTTGTCAACTTCATCAAGTGCAAATGCTTATCACACCGCAAAAAAATACGGATTTGAGAGATGCACCACTGATTACAGGGAGTTACTTAAAAACGATGAAATAAATACCGTGTTGATTCTTACACCCCATAGTCTTCACGGAAGAATGGTAATAGAGTCACTAAAGGCAGGCAAGCATGTATTCGTTGAAAAACCTCTATGCATTACAGAGGAGGAGCTTAATGAAATTTTAGAGGTAAAACATAAGTTCTCGGATAGATATCTTATGGTAGGTTACAACAGAAGATTTTCTTCTCACTCCGTGTGGGCAAAAAATACGATTAAAGAAAGGTCTAATCCAATTATAGCTAACTATAGAATAAATGCAGGTTTTGTTCCGGCAGATCATTGGGTTCACTCAGAGGAAGAGGGAGGAGGTAGAATCATCGGAGAGGTTTGTCATTTTGTTGATTTCCTGCAGTTTATAACAGGAAGTGAGCCTGTCCGAATCTATGCAGAGAGAGTGTCTGGTGATAACAGAAGCATTCTAAATAGCGACAATGTTAGTATAGTAATCAAATTTAAAGATGGCTCTGTGGGCAATATCTTCTACACCGCCTCTGGCGATAAGGCTTTTTCAAGAGAGAGAGTGGAGATTTTCTCTGAAGGAAAGACAGTTGTCATTGAGGATTTCAGGGTCTCAGAGCTTTACTTTAACGGTAAGAGACGCAAATTTAAAACCATGAATCAGGATATGGGATACAGAAGCGAATTGGAGCATTTCATTAGCTGCATTAGGGAACAGGAAGAACCAAAATTAAGTTTTCATGAGATATATCTTTCTACCCTTGCAGTTTTTAAAATTAATGAGGCATTGGAAAAGGCAGTAGCAATCACGTTATGAATATTTTACTCATTACTGACTCCTATCCTCCTGAGATTAGGTCTGCATCCCATCTTATGCAGGAGTTAGCTGAGGGTCTTGCTGAAAGAGGGCATTCTGTGACAGTTGCCACATGCTATCCAAGGTACAATTTAGCAGAAGACTCTAAGGGGATTAAATTCCCAGAGTATGCAATTGAAAATAAAATTAAAGTCCTTAGAATCGATACCCTGCCTCATCATAAGGTAAATTTTATAGTAAGAGGGATCGCCCAGTTAACTCTGCCGTATGTTTTTCTCAGAAAAATTAAATATTATGTAAAAGATGTAGATGCTGTGATTATCTATAGTCCACCGCTACCTCTTGCTGTCATAGGAGAGAAGATTAAGAAAGTTTACGGTGCCAGGTTTATTTTGAATGTTCAGGACATATTCCCTCAAAATGCCATTGATTTGGGTGTTTTAAAGAACAGATTTCTCATAATATTTTTTGAAAAAATGGAATCGAAAGTTTATAAAAATGCTGATTTTATACTGGTGCATTCTGAAAGCAATGCTGAGTTTATCAAAAGTAGATTCCATGAGCACAAGAGGAAAATATCAGTCTTACACAACTGGATTGACACAAAGGAGTTTGAAGGCATTAAAAGGACAAATCGTTTTAGAAAGATATACGGTTTAGAGGATAGATTTATAATACTTTTTGCAGGTGTAATGGGTCCATCGCAGGGTCTTGATTTTGTTCTTGATGTGGCAGAGAGAGTCAAAGACATAACTGACATATGCTTTTTGTTAGTAGGGGATGGAATGGAGAAGGACAGGTTAATTAGAATTGCTAAAGAGAAAGGCTTGCAGAATGTTGTTTTTAAACCATTTGTCCCCAAAAAGGATTATGTGGAGTTGGTGAAGGATTGCGATGTGGGGTTAGTGTCTCTAACAAATAAAAATAAGACACCTGTTGTCCCTGGGAAAATTCTTGGTTACATGGCAGCAGGTATTCCTGTAGTAGCATTTTTAAATAGAGAAAGCGACGGACATAGAATAATAAGAGATGCTAACTGTGGATACTCAACTGCATGGGGGAATTTGGAGGAGGCAGTAGATATCATCAAGAGAATATACAATATGCGGGACAGGCTTGATGAATTTGGTCGGAAAGGCTTTGAATATGTGAAGAATAACTTTGAAAAGGAAATATGTATTCAAAAATTGGAGTTCATTCTGAAGTCTTCCTGAAATAGAGTCCTTATGAGCCGAAAGCGAATATTGTGTGTATTTGGAACAAGACCAGAAGCTATAAAGATGGCTCCTGTCATAATGGAGCTTAAAAAACATGAAGATCTTGAAACTGTTGTCTGTGTGACTGCACAGCATAGAGAGATGCTTGATCAGGTATTAAAAATTTTTTGCATTACTCCTGACATAGACCTTGACCTGATGAAGCCTTCACAGACATTGGCAGAAGTCACCGCCAATGTAGTGCAAAGCATGGACAATATCTTTAAGACAGAGAAATTCGATTTAACACTAATTCAGGGTGACACTACAACAGTAATGGCAACCTCTCTTGCTGCATTTTATAACAGCGTTAAAGTTGGCCATGTGGAGGCTGGTTTGCGTTCCCAC
This sequence comes from Thermodesulfovibrio hydrogeniphilus, assembly GCF_054657355.1. Classification (NCBI taxonomy): domain Bacteria; kingdom Pseudomonadati; phylum Nitrospirota; class Thermodesulfovibrionia; order Thermodesulfovibrionales; family Thermodesulfovibrionaceae; genus Thermodesulfovibrio; species Thermodesulfovibrio hydrogeniphilus. Next base: position 471,752 of record NZ_BAAHYW010000001.1, on the reverse strand, counting down.
AATATTCTTTCACCTTTTCCTGAGGAGCTAAATAGAAGAATCACTGCTTTAGTTACCCAGTTCCATTTTGCACCAACAACCAATGCAAGAGATGCTTTACTGAAAGAGGGCATTCCCGAGGAAAAAATATTCGTAACAGGAAATACGGTGATAGATGCTCTTTTTTATATATTAAAAAAGCCCATGCCAACCAAAGCAGAGGAGATCTTGAGAAGATTAGGCAGAAATAAAAAAATCATACTTGTTACTGCCCATCGCAGAGAAAACTTTGGTAAGAGGCTGGAGAGCATATGTCTTGGACTAAGGATCCTTGTTGAGAGAAATAAAGATATTACGATAATATACCCTGTTCATCTTAATCCAAATGTGAGAGAACCTGTTTTTAAGATATTGAAAAATTTAGAGAGAGTTATTCTTTTAGAGCCTGTTGAGTATGATGTACTAATTCATCTCATGAATGCAAGCTATCTTGTGTTGACTGACTCAGGCGGAATCCAGGAGGAGGCACCGTCATTGGGTAAGCCTGTGCTGGTAATGAGGACAGAAACAGAAAGACCCGAAGGAATACATGCAGGAACAGCCAAATTGGTTGGACCCTATGAAGAGAGGATTGTTGAGGAAACCGAGAACCTTTTGTATAACAGAGAGGAATACGAAAAAATGGCCAAGGCAGTGAATCCCTATGGAGATGGAAAGGCATCACAAAGAATCGTAGAAATAATCAGAAAAAATTAGTATAACTTTGGAGGAAAGAGATGAATACCTACGAAAAAAGAGTGCAATGGGTTAAGAGTTATATTGAAAAATGCCTTAATGAGGGAGTTTTAAGTGAGGAGATATTCTCATACTACAAAGGTAAATCGATACTTGTTACAGGTGGGGCAGGAGCAATAGGGAGCAATTTGATTATTGCTCTTTCTATGCTGGTGGGTGACAGTGGAAAGATTGTTGTTTTGGACAATCTTTCTGCAATAAAATACAAAGATCCCTGGAATGTAACTCCTCTTCCAAACATAATGTTTGTTTTGGGTGATGTAAGAAGTGATGTTGACCTTAAAAGGGTTTTCAGAGAAAATCCAGAGATAGTTTTTCATCTTGCAGCCTTTTTTGCCAATCAAAACTCTGTTGATTATCCAGAGACTTCTGCTGAAGTGGATGTTATAGGACAAATAAAGCTACTTGAGTATTCCATGCTGACAAGGATTAAAAGATTTGTCTATGCTTCAAGTGGTTGTGCCATATATGGTTCCTATCCAAAGCTACCTCTCAAAGAGGACTTTATATCCATGCATCTTACAACTCCTTATCAGATTAACAAGATGACTGGTGAGATGTATTGTAATTTCTATCATCATCACTATGGTCTTCCAATAGTGAATTGCCGATTTTTTAACTCTTATGGACCAGGTGAAATTCCTGGACAGTATAGAAATGTAATCCCTAATTTTATTTTCTGGGCTATGCAAAATAAACCATTACCTATTACTGGAACTGGTGAAGAAACACGAGATTTTACTTATGTTTTAGACTTAGTGCAAGGACTAATTAAGGCAGGCTTTTATGAAAAGGCAATAGGCGAAAGCTTCAATCTTGCAGCAGGAAGGGAAGTCCAAATTAAATCAGTCGCAGAGATGATTATAAAAGCTACTGCTAGCACTGCAGGAATAATATATAAAGAACGAAGAAAATGGGATACAAAACCAAGACTTCTTGCATCCATTGAAAAGGCAGAACAACTGATTAAATATAAACCAATTGTAGAATTTGAGGAGGGATTTCAAACTAACATAGAATGGTTTAAGGATAATTGGGACAAAATTGTTGCCTTAGCCGATTTTCCACCTGGCATGAGTAGCGCGGTTAGATGATTAGAAAAGTTTGATAAGGCTGAGAAAATTTTGAGTAACCTTATCAGGGTCAGGTCTTGAATTTTGGCGTTTTGGGAAAGTATAGGTGCAAAAGTATGGATTTTGAATGAGGGATGAATGGGTGTGAAAGCTTTTTAGAATGCGATGTTCTGATTTTAGTTTGATAACTTCAACATCTCCAAATTCTTCTTTTTACTGCATCAACTTTTTTCTGTAGTTGCTTAAATACTTTTTCCCTTTTTGCTGTCTCGTCAAGTCTTAGTTTTGTTTCTCCAACTATGTAAACTTCTTTTCCATTTTGCTGTGCCTTTGCAAAGAAGTTTATTTCTTCTTCTCCTATTTCTGCTCTGTTTTCAACTCCTGTAAGTCTTTTCTCAGCAGCCTTATGTGCCTCAATTAGTTCAGCAACAGTTTCTTTTAATTCTTTAATATCTTCCTAAAATGACTTCTCTTAATTCCTGCGGTAGTTTTTCCATTTTTCTAAAAGTTGCACACTAATCATGGTCTCCCTCTTTTTGTTGACTAAATTATAATTTCCAAAAGCACAAAAATATATGTAAATCCAAAATTGATATAACCATTTGAAAATAGAACATTTTTTTACTGTCATCGCGAACAATGAAGGTGCGCAGCAATTTTTCAGTTTGAAAAGGAAGAAAAAGTGAGATTGCTTTGTCGGTAAAAGCTCATTGCAATGACTGATTTAAAAGCACCTTGAAGAGGCTCGCATAACAGGTTAACAAAATTTTTTATAAAATAGATTTAGTTTCCAATTACTCTTTTGCAAGTGTTATAAACAAATTCTGCCCATTGTATAGCAGTATTTGCTTCCTCTTCAGTGTATTCCTCAGTAGGAATAAAATCAATATCTCCATAAAAAGAGAGTTCTCTTTCTTTCCTAAGTCTTTTTGAAATAAAGCAAATTTCTTCAAGTTCATTATCTTTTATTTGAGGAAATTTGTTTCTGTGTTCTTTTAAAAGGTTACTAACATCATGATATTTTGGTGGTTCTACTCCAACTGCTCTAAGAAGTGCTTTAAGGCATAATTCAACAATTTCCTGAGCCTCTCTAACTACATCAGAGTAATCTTGCTCATCATATAAAACTTTAAGAGCTTTTAATCTTTTTTCAGCTTTAAAAAGATAACTTTTAACAAGGTCTTTGTTTGTCAAATCTCGAAAACCTCATCTGGTTTGTAATCTGGCTTTAATTCCCAGTACCAGCTACTGCCTCTTTTTATTCTTCTTGCACCAAGTTTATTAAGTTTTTCTCTAAAGCTTTCAAGAAATTTTTCAAAAAAATTATCCCTATCATATAGAATTTTTGCATCCTCAACCATATCAAGAAATAGAAGGCTTCCTTTTATTACTTCCTCAGGAGTTTTTATAACAGGACTAAGGTAAGTTTGAACACCGATTTTTCTTACATCTTCTACAACTGGTTCTATCATTTTTTCAACGCATTCAAACTCTTCAAGCCTTGCAAATCTTCCTTTTGGAAGGTCTTCTACTACAATAAGGAGGTCCACATCTGAATCAAACCTTTGTGTCTGTCTTCCAACAGAGCCATAAATAACAACAGAAACAAGCCTTTCCTTATAACATTCTTTTAAAGCTTCCAGAGTTTTCTCCAGTATCTTTTCAAAAGCATCAAAAAGCATTATTTTAAATTATATCAAAAAATTTTCCTAAAAAGAGAATCAAATTCTTTTAAGACTCTTTGGCATCCTGTTTCTGATTAACCACCAATAAATTGTTGTATAAATCACTGCAAATAAAATCGTAAAAGCTATAAGTATAGTGGTGTTATTCCAGAAAAGTATGGCTGGAAGCACTGCAATGAGATTTAATATCCACATAAAAGGAGAAGTAATATTGTTTCTTAAATGATATCTTGATACACCTAAGATTTTTTTTGTAATGATTTTGTAAAAAAGCGAGTGAAGATGTAATGAATCTGGCTGTGCTGGAGATGAAGATTTTATAAATTTTCTCCTATTAAATAGAAAAAATCGTCTCATATATAGGATAAAAATTAACAAGCAATGCAAACCATGCAGATACTTGAGGATGTCTTTTTACAAGCAAAATAGATAAAATACCTACAATAAACCCACTTAAATATGCACCGCTGTCACCAAGAAAAATAAATCCGTAGGGATAGTTAAGTATGAAAAATCCAAGCAATGCAAAGGCAAAAAGCACACAAGAAGTTACAATGTAGTAATCGCCAAGTTTATAAGCAACATAAGCTATTGCCATAAGAATGCAAAAACACACCATACTTGCAAGACCGTTAAATCCATCAATTATATTGACTGCATTTGTAATTCCTGTAAGGGCAAAAACAGTAAAAAGAAAAGATACATAAGTAAGTGCCATCAAGCTGTCAACATATGAAATGTCTAATCTTATCACCTTTACATCCAAAATAAAAAAAGCAAGTGCAGCAGAAAAAAGCATAAAAATAAGTCTAATCTTTGGCTTTAGCCTATTTGTTAAATCTTCCAAAAAACCAGAAAGAAATACAGGAAAAGAAATAAGCGCAAGAAAGAGAAGAGAATCAGCAAAAATATCCTTTTTTAAATAGCTTAATGGTACTACTCCCAATAAAGCAATGTAAAGAGCAACTCCGCCAAATCTCGGTGTTGGTCTTTTATGAAACTGCTGTGGACCAGCTCTTTCACCTATTGGCTTAAAGTAAAGCCTGATTATAATTGCATTGATTATAAAGCTTATAAAAAATGTAAGTATTGCGTAATTTAGCATGATTTTCTAATTATTTTACCACAATCCGTAGCATAATTTTTCAATAATTTTACTGTAATGCACCCCTTTGGTTGGACATTTTTGATGTCTTAAATGTGTAGAGGTCATGCTATTCTCCTACCTGCCTCTTTATAGTATAACATTTCAAACTCCTCAGGACTCTTATATCCCAATGCACTATGAACTTAAAGGCGATTGTAGTCAACCTCTATCCATTTGCCGTATTGTATGAACTTCAACAAATGTTTCAGATGAGATTTGCGTATGAAACACAAAATTCTTGACAAGTGTCGTTTATTCACTCTTCATTGCGAGATATTCTCTCTATACATCATTTCGCGACATTTTCCGTCCCATTATTGCAAGAGGGCTTCAGCATCCGAAGCAATCTTGTTTTTTCAATATGGAACTGGATTGTTTCGCATTCCTTCGCTACTCGCTATGAAAGGATGGGGCATAAAGGAAAAGAGATTGCAACGCCCTTTCGGGCTTGCAATGGCAGAACAGGTTGTAAGCGCGAGAAAAATGCTACTCCTTCAGCTTGCAATGACAGGAAGGAGTCGAGATAACAAAGAAAAGGGAGTGAAATGAAAAAATTTCAGTAATTGCATTGACAAAGAAGCTCGTCAATCTCCTTTTAAAATTCCTTTTCAGATCGTCCCCAAAATAGCGATAGAAATCCAAAAATTGGTATAACCATTTGAAAATTAAGTATTTTTTGCTGTCATTGCGAGCATCCGAAGGATGCGAAGCAATCTCTAAAAATCCCTCAATTTACGCATCAAAATCTTAGAAATGCGCCAGCGCCTCCTTGCTGAATAAGGATTTTTCTGTCTTTTTCGTCTTTGACAACCTCAATTAGGGCTGATTGCTCCAATGCCATTTCAGTTGCTCTTTCAATGAGATTGTAGCTTTTCATAACACATCCACCGCATTCCATGCAGCAGTCAATCTGCTGGTTTGTTGCAAATCCGCACTCTGGACAAATAACTCCTTCAATGACATGCTCCTTTGGAATTACAAGCTTCATCACTCTCTTTTCCCTCAAATATTTGAGCACATCGTCAATTCCTAAGACTGCTTTATCATTCTTGCTTGCCTTTGTAATGAGCTCAGAAACTGTAAGATTTTCCTTTGATTTCTCATACTCATCAATGATAGGTGCAACTTTTTCCAATACCTCTTCCTTTGAAGCATCCTTTTCAATATATGCTCTTCCTATAATTTTTTGTTTGATGTTATCTGGAAGCATTGACATTAGTTCACTCAAAGCTTCATCAGGTCCTGCAACAATTAGTCTTCTGATTTCTCTGTCTTTCAAAAAATCACCAAATTTTTCAAGGACATCTTTAAGGTGCATTTTTACATGATAGTCAATATGCCTTTCATATCTTTTCTCTGCGAGAGCAAACCAGCCACCTTTTTTGTGCTTTCCGGGGACATCTTCGTGATGAACCATTCCGTACTCCTCAATATCTCCTAAAAAAACAAGGAAAACTCTTGCTGTTCTTTTATCTACGAGCAAAATTCCGTATTTTTGATAGTTATCCAATAAATCAAAAAGAGGAGTTGTGTAAGGGGTGTTCTCTATAATTAGTTCTTCTTTTAAAGAGTCAATATTTAAATCGTATCTTTGCCAGAGCCCTTTTTTAACGCAACTGTAGAGAACAAGGAATTTTTTAAATGATTCCCTTTCGCTTTGCAAAAATTTCTCAATTTTTTCTATATCCTCTTTTACATTTGCTAATTTTCCCTCAGGAATAGCTTTAACAAGATTTTTGAATTTTGAGATGTATGCGCTTCTTTTTCTTGCATCAGGAGATACATTAAGAAAAACACTGACTACGGGGGTGTTTTCTGAGTTAAATTTTTCTAATGCTTGTAAATCCTTTCTTTCAAACATGCTCCCCACCTCCTATAAAGTTTTTAAGAATCTCAATGAATGAGACAAAAAGACTGAAAATTAGGGGACCAATAATAAATCCAATTAGTCCAAAAACCTTTATTCCACCCAAAACAGAAAGAAAGATGAATATAAGTGGTAGATTAACTCTGCCTTTGATAATTAAGGGTTTTAAAACATTGTCAATGGAACTTATAATAAGTCCACCCACTAAGGCAAGTATTACGCCTTTAAGTATGTAACCTTTAACCAATAAATAAATGGATGCAGGTCCCCAGATTGCAAATGCTCCTAATACTGGTATAAAGGAAGCAATAGCTGTTGCAAATCCCCAAAGTGTAGCTGATGGCATATCAAGAGCGTAAAATGTGATTCCTAAAATCGTTCCTTGAAGGATTGCAATCAGTATTCCTCCATAGAAAGTTGTGTATATGATGTTTTTAATTTGATTTCTTATGGCAACTTTGTCAGACTCTGCAAAGGGAAGAAATTCTATGATTTTTCTTACAAATTTGTCTCCGTCCTTCAAAAAGAAGAATGCAATAAAAAACGTTAAGACAATGTTTATGACAGAGTTGATAATATCTCCGAAACCATGAGCAATTCTTATAGCGCTTTCCTTCATAAGTCCTGATATTTCGTTTTTTATAAGATTTTGTAAAGCTTCTGTGTTTCCACCTGTTATGAAGCTCAGTTTTTCAAATACCTTTGCGATGAAAGGATTTTGAGTCATTTTATTGATTAGTTCTGGTAAGTCAATTTTTTTTATTAAATCTCCTGCTTCAAGTATTATCTGATAGGAGATTATTACAAAGGGAAAGAGAAAGAGTATGGCAACTAAAATGATTGTAATTAAAGCAGAGAGTCCTTTGTATTTTAGATATTTTTGAAGAAAATCAAAAATTGGATGGAAAACCAAAGCAATAACAATTGCCCACCCACCAGAGGCAAAAAAGGGCTTAAGAATCTGATAATTAAGATAAAGAAGTATTCCTATGAAAAAAAGCAAAATCCAAATGTAAAAACTTCTTTCAATTGATACTCTGTATTTTCTTGTGGGACTCATAATTTATTGTATCGTTTTTGCAAAATTTTGCCAAAGGGTCTTTGAGATTTCTCCCTCATCCCTTTCAGGATGCCACTGGACTCCTACGAAAAAAGGATGGTCTTCAAGGTAAAAGCCTTCAATTATTCCGTCAAGGGCTTTGCAAAAAACTTTTAATCCTTTGCCTATATCTTTTACAGCTTGATGATGGGAGCTATTTACTGTGAATATACCTTTTTTTAAGGGAAAATCTTCAAATATTTCAATTTCGTGATGACATTGAGAATGTCCTTCAATGTGCTGGTAAAGGGTGCCACCAAAAAATACATTCATAAGTTGCATTCCAAAGCATATTCCAAGAACAGGCTTTTTTGTGGGAATGAATAATTTTAAAAGTTCCATCTCTGCCTCTACTCTTTCATCGAGAACAAGGTTCTTACATGCAAGATTTCCCTCTCCATAGAATTTTGGATTAATATCACCACCTCCGGACAGAACAAGAGCAGAAATTTTATTTATGATTTCATTTTTTAAAGGAAGCATATCAGGCGTGATTATAAAAGGCATAAAACCTATGCTCAAAATTTTTTGAATGTAATCTCTGTTTAACCACTGTTTTTTCTCGTCAATGCTAAATGTAATTGCAACTGTTTTCATACAATCATTCCAGCTCTTTTTCCAGTTAGCTCTCCATCCTTGACTGATATTGCTCCATTTACAATTACATATTTTATTCCCTTTGAAATTTTAAAGGGCTCCTCAAATGTTGCCAAATCCTGTATCTCATTTGGGTCAAATATTACAATGTCTGCAAAATAATTTTCACGAATTAGTCCTCTTTCTTTAATTCTGAATGTCTTTGCTGGAGTGTAGGTTATTTTTTTAATTGCCTCCTCAATGCTCATTATCTTTTTTTCAAAAACATATTTTCTTAAAAATCTTGGAAAGCTTCCAAAACCTCTTGGATGAGGCTTTCCTTGGGCAGTCACTCCAGAGGAACATCTTGCAGAACTGTCTGTTCCTATCATGACATAAGGTTTTGACATTATTTTTTCTAAGTTTTCTTCACTCATTCCAAAATAAATAACTCCAACATAAAGATTTGAACGAATAAGAAGGTCACATATAAAATCAGAGGCATTCTCAAGCGTTGTAAGCTCACCAATTCGCCTTCCTTCAAAAGATTTGTCTCCTTCAAAGGCAACATCTGATATTTGAAGAGCATCAAGGAACTCTTTGCCTCTTTGTTTTAAGTATTTTTTTATTTTTTCTCTTACACTTTTGTTTTTAAGTCTTTCAATAATTTCATCTCTGCTTCCCTCTACTGTCCAGTTTGGAAGAAAAGCATCAAGGTCAGTTGCAGAGGCAGTATAAGGATATCTGTCTGCAGTTATTTTTATTCCTTCCTTTTGAGCATTCTCTATTGCTTGCAAAACACTTTCTATCTTCCACCAATTCTCCTTACCAGATGTTTTAAGATGGGAAATATGAACTGCAACATTTGCTTTTCTTCCAATTAATATTGTTTCTTCAACTGCTGAAAGAAGTCTCTCACCTTCACTTCTCATGTGGGTTGTGTAAATTCCTTTGTAAGGCTTAAGTAGTTTGCAAATTTCAATTAATTCTTCAGTATCAGCGAACATTCCCGGTGGATAAATAAGTCCAGTTGAAATTCCTTTGATAATATGATTTTTGAGTTGCTCTTTTAAAAGTTTTTTCATGGATGCAATCTGTTTTTTATTTGCAGGTTTATTTTTGTATCCAATAACGCAGGCTCTTAAATTTCCATGCCCGCATAGAAAAGCAACATTAACAGCTGGTTTTGCTTTTTTAATTAAAGATAAATACTCATCAGCAGTTTGCCAGCTTTTAAGTCCTAATGCTTTCAGTTCAGGAAGCCTTCTTTCAAGAGCCTCACCAAACATTGGGAATGCTGAAAGTCCGCAATTTCCATTAATCTCAGTTGTTATCCCTTGAGTTATCTTTCCTTCAGCCCTCGCATCTGCAAGGATAGTAAAATCTGAATGGGAGTGGGTGTCAATAAAGCCCGGAGTTACGTGATATTGCCCAGCTTCTATGACTTTTTTTGCCTTGAAAGTTTCTTTCCCGATATAAAGGATTTTTTTGTCCTTTATCCCAATGTTTCCCTTAAATATAGCTTTTCCAGTGCCATCAATTATGTTGGCATTTTTGATAAGTATATCCATCTATAACCTATTTGATTTTGAAGATTTATTTTTCTTGCTATCTGCTCTATTAAGAAAGTTATCTGTGTATTTAACCTGCTTTACTTTGTTTGATTTGGAAAAATAGTTTTCAATGCCATCAACAATTGCCTTTGCTATGCTCAGCCTGTATGACTCTTCTGATAGTAAAGCTTCTTCTTCAGGATTGCTGATATATGAAATTTCAAGAAGGCAAGATGGCATTTTTGCACCTACTAAAACATAAAATAGGGCTTGCTTTAAGCCATTATCATGCCTTAAATAATTTGCCTTTAGATTGCTAACAATGGAGTTGTGAAGGTATCCTGCAATATGAACTGATTTGTCTCTCTTTGCCTCCCTTTCAAGGGATGCGAGAACAATTCCAAGTTCTCCCTTCAGTTGTTTCTGTTTTTTCACCGATATAGCGTTTTCCCTTGCAGCAACTCTTATAGCCTGTTCATCGTCTGTCCAGTTTAAGATATATGTCTCAATTCCTCTTGCATGATTATTTGGTGCTGCATTTGCATGGATTGATATGAAAAGGTCTGCTTCTGCTTTATTTGCAATTTCTGCCCTTTTATCAAGGGGAATAAAAATATCTGAGTCTCTGGTGAGGATTATCTCATACTGGAGCTTTTTTTTCATCAAGTCTCTGACTTTCAGAGCAACATCAAGCACAACATCCTTTTCTCTGAGACCGTTTGGTCCTATTGCTCCGGGGTCATGACCACCGTGTCCTGGATCTATTACGATTTTTCTTTTGACTATATTTTTAGAGTGTGGAATGTCTCTCTCTTTCTCTTCCTCTTTGAATGAACCTAATTCATGCTGAGTAGGATATATATCAATGACAACTCTGTAAGGGTCCTCAAGCTGGATGACTTTGAATTGATAATTGGAATCAGTCAGGTCAAATACAACTCTTACTGTATTGATGTCAAAACGTCCAATGCGAATTTTGTTTAAAGAGGAGATGTTTACAAAAAATTCTTTTTTTATTTCAGACCCAATGGTAGCATTTTTGAAATCAAAAAAAAGCCTTTCAGGATTTTTTAGTTGTCCCTTTGTAAATTCAACAACTCCAGAAGTTTCAATTACTGTCCTTATTCCATTTGAAATTGCGTAATATCTTATATCTTTTATTTGAACTTTTTCTTCAGCTAAAGCTGCTGTTATGGTAAACAGCAGAAAAAAAATTATTAAAAATCTAAACATTCCATTTAGACAGCTACGACTTCTTTGACTTCCGGTATCTCGCTCTTCAATGTTTTTTCAACCCAGTTTTTAAGAGTAAGAGTAGCCATTGGACATGTTCCGCATGCACCTTTTAATTTTACATAAATAACATTGTCCTTGATGTCAACAAGTTCAATGTTACCACCATCAGCCATAAGTCCTACCCTTATTTTGCCTAAAACTTTCTCTACCTTATCCTTTTCAATCATATCAAGCCTCCATTGTAGTTTTAAATATATTATACACGACAAATTCAACTTTTACCAAAATCGAAAAGTAGAGATAGACACTCGTCACTGCGAGCCCCCCTGTTGCGAGCGATAGCGTGGCAATCTGGGGCGAAGCAGTCTCTAATAAGGCTTTATTAAAAAACAAAGTAGAGATTGCTTCGCATCCTTCGGATGCTCGCAATGACAGCAAAAAATACTTAATTTTCAAATGGTTATACCAATTATTGGATTTCTATCGCTATTTTTGGGAAATAATTTCTCTGCTACCTGCAATGGATTGCATGTGGTATAATAAAAAATGCTTGATAAAAAATATCTCCTTCCTAAAGATGCTTTAAATCTTATCATTGAAAAAATTCCCTTTAAATGCCTGCCTCCTGAGACAGTTCCAATTGAAGAAGCATACGGAAGAGTTACATACAAAGATATCTTTGCTCCTGAAGACTTACCGGGATTTAATCGCTCAACAGTTGACGGATTTGCTGTAAGAGCATCCGATACTTTCGGTGCTAAAGAAACTTCTCCAGCTTACCTTACTCTTAAAGGCGATATACCTATGGGAGCTATACCTGATTTTTCATTAAATATTGGAGAAGCAGCTTCCATTGCAACAGGAGGTATGCTTCCTGAAGGAGCAGATGCGGTTGTCATGCTTGAACATGTTAATGTAGTGTCTTCAGACATGATTGAAGTGTTAAGAAGTGTATCTCCTTGGGAAAATGTAATTTTTAAGGATGAGGATGTAAAAAAAGGTGAGCTCATCATTCCTGCAGGACATAGGCTTCGGGCTCAAGATATAGGAGGTCTTGCAGGAGTTGGCATAGCTGAAGTAAAAGTTGCTGTAAAACCAAGAGTTGCAATCATTTTAACAGGTGATGAAATTGTTCCACACACTGAAAAAGTAACTCCGGGTAAAGTAAGGGATGTGAATTCCTTTACCCTTGCTGGACTTTCAACAGATGCTGGAGCAGTGCCAATCAAAATGGGAATTGTAAAGGATGATTACAAATTGATAAAAGAGACTGTTCAAAAAGCTTATGAAAAGGCAGATGTTGTTCTTATTACTGGAGGGACAAGTGCTGGTGTGAAAGATATGACAGCTCAGGTAATTGATGAGCTTGGTTCTCCGGGAGTTCTTTTTCATGGGGTTTCAATAAAACCCGGAAAACCAATTATTGCTGGAGTATGCAATGGAAAGCCTGTTTTTGGACTTCCGGGACATCCTGTTGCTGTCTATATTTGTTTTGAACTTTTTGTAAGACCTGTAATTGAACACATGATGGGATTAAAGGATAAAAAATTCAAAAAACTCATTAAAGCTCGCCTTGCAAGAAGCATTCATTCACAGGCAGGAAGAGAAGATTTTATAAGAGTTTCATTAGAAGAAAAAAATGGAACACTTTTGGCAACACCACTTCTTAGTAAATCAGGACTTATAATGAGCCTTGTGAAAGCAGATGGAATTTTACATATAGCTGCAGAACTTCTTGGGATAGCAGAGGGTGAAGAAGTTTTAGTAGAGATTATTGATTAGTGGCAGACCATTTTATTGATTCATAATAAGGAATTGGTTTTCTCATAAGAATTTCTTCAGTTGATTTTGCCTCTTTTGAATATCCACATACATTGTCCCTCCACATCATTTTGTATTGTTCAGGAACAAAAATTTTTAAAAATCCTTTCGGAACCGGCAAAAACAATACTCTTTTTCCTCTGTTTTTTGCATAATCTTTAACCATCTCACCAAGAGTCACTTTTCTGTCTCCGCAAAGCTCAAACACTGAGTTGTCCTGCCAATCCAGAGCATTTAAAAAACTTTCTGCCACATCCCTTACATCAATTGGCTGAAAATTATATCCTTTTATATCTGGGAAAATAAAAAAAGGCACTTTTGAAAGAATTTCGTTAAGCCTTACAAACAAAAGTTGTTCAGGACCTAAAATTACTGAAGGACGAAGTATAACATAGGAAAGTCCGCTTTTTATAAGCTCTTTTTCAGCCATAAGTTTTGTAATATGATACTTTGAAGGAGCTTGCTCATCAACTCCAAGAGCACTCATATGAACTACTTTTTTTATGGGAAAATCCTTAAGCACAGTGTACAAAGCCTTTGGATATTCATAATGAACCTTATGAAAAGTAACACCTTTGCCTTTGTCCTCCTGAATAATTCCAATAAGATGTATGACATAATCGGGACTTATATTTTGTATAATTTGTCTCAAAGAATTTAAGTCAGTAAATTCTTTGAGAGCAAAGGCATTAACACTTTCTCCAAAAAGTGCCTTAGCTTTTGAAGGATTTCTTACAATGAGGCAAACTTCGTATTGTCTCTTAAGAGCCTCTTTTACAACATATCTTCCCACAAAGCCTGTAGCACCTGTGATAAGAAGTCTTTTTGACATAATTTATTTTATACTAAATTTAGCGATTTTTTATAGAACCCCGAAAAATAGAGATAGATACTCGTCACTGCGAGCCCCCCTGTTGCGAGCGATAGCGTGGCAATCTGGGGCGAAGCAGTCTATAGTAAGGCTTTATTGAAAAACAAAGTAGAGATTGCTTCGCATCCTTCGGATGCTCGCAATGACAGCAAAAAATACTTAATTTTCAAATGGTTATACCAATTATTGGATTTCTATCGCTATTTTTGGGAGAACCTTTGTTAATGTGTAATGGAGAGTCTCAAAGTAAGGTTCGTAATACGAGATTGCTTCGTCGCTGAAGCTCCTCGCAATGACTTTCATTTCCGTCATCACGAGGCTTGCGAAGCAAGCCGAAGTGATCTCTATTTCGTGCAGAGAAAAAATTCCATGTTGTTTTGCGAAGCTTTTCGCGAGTTGAAGGTGGGCAACCAATCGCAATGACACTACACAGTAATTGCGAGGCATCCATCAGGATGCCGAAGCAATCCCGCTCATTATTGGAAAAAAAGGCGAGATTGCTTCGTCGCTATCGCTCCTCGCAATGACGAGGAGTGGGTGTGTCGCAATGACGAGTAAGGTGGGTGTGTCGTAATGGCGAGGAGGGTGGATGGCTGTGTCATAACCCCTATTTTGTCAGATTTTTCTCCTCAAGGCTTTTCAAAACACATTGAAAATTCTACAAAATTTTTGCACAAAGCAGACTGATTTAAGAGAATTGGCAGATTACGACACAGCCACGAAAGGAGGGAGAGCTTGCCGCAAGCCAAAGACATGGCGATCGTTAGCAATGATGCTTGAGTATCTCACAATTTAGGTTTATTTCATATTATGAAAAAACGATAACTTTGCTAAAATTATCTTACTTTCTAATAATCCTTTCATACCACAATGAGTGTCTGTGTTTTGCATATTCTTCATCTACATAGCCTGTGAAAATGCTTTTAAGAAGGGGCCAGTTTGACCTGAATAAAATAACTGTTCCAACATGGACAATAAAGGCAAGGATAAATATAAAGCCTGATAGAGTATGTACAATAGTATTTATTGATTCAGCCTGTGGGGAAAGTATAATCCATTCAAGGTTTCTTAAAACTTTAATAATTCCTGTTACTGTCAAAACTAATATAACAAAACCTATGCCCACATAAGCTATTCTTTGTTCTGGCAAATACTTATCAGAAGGTGGCTCTTTGCCAAGCCCTATCATTGCTGCAAGAACTTTTACGCTATTTTTAATATCACCCTTTTTAGGCAAAAGAGCAAAGTCCTTTCTTAAACCATGATAAAATATATGAAAAACTACAGCAGATACAAAAAAAATTGCTGCTATGTAATGAATAAGGGTAACATAGTAAAAATCAGCTGTCCATGCAAAGCCGGGTATTTCTGTAATGTAATATCTTTTATACAGTGGAAGGCATCCAAGTCCTGTAAACAAAAGAACAATGCCTGAGATAGCAACGCTCCAGTGTTCAATTATCTCAATTAAACTGTGTCTTTTAATCCTATTTTTCATTGTCTACCTCCTTTGAGTCCTTTTTAGAAGCTATTGCGCCGACTATTGCTCCCAACATTGAAATTGCTCCAGCAGAAAGCAATACTTTGCCGATAGGATTAAATGTTGTTTCTATTTTGTTTTCTACTTTTACTGGCATCTGAAATCTCTCTTTCTTTTCTTTTAAAGCTTTATCAAGTGTTTCAAAGGGAATACTTGAAAGATAAAGTGTTGATGTTCCACCGTTTTGCCTATCGCCGTAGATATAAAGTCCCTCTTCTTTTGCTCTTTTATATGCAAGTTCGTATATTTTCTTTCTTTCCCCAAATGTAAATACTGCTTTATCTCCCAGCCTTTCTTTACATGCAGTTACACATGCTGGCTCCTGTCCATTTTTTATTCTATCCTTACATAAATCGCATTTATACATAACACCACCACCTGCATATTTAGGAAGAATTTGTAAATATATGCCAACTCCAGCCTGTCTCTGGGGAATATGCCACGGACATACATCTCTGCACTTTGCTCCTCCAAAGCAAATTTTATCATTGATCACAGAATTGCCCTCTGGCTGTTTTGTCAAAGCTCCAAATGGACATTCTCTTACGCATGGAGGATTATCACAGTGCATGCATCTTCTTGGCATATAAATGTCTTTTCCATTGATGTTTGCTTTTTGAATAAAAATCCAATTATAAGGGGTCAGGGTGTCAATTTTGTCTCTTTTATCTGACCAATCTTCATAGTTTTTTCTGGGCCAATAGGGCAAAATGGGCTTCTTTGGCTCTGGAAATCTTTCTTTATTATATTCTCTACATGCCTTTACACATCTTGGAATAGGTTCATCTTTGCATCCATCACATTTTGTAAGGTCAATTAAAGTAGCGTATTTACCCTCCACAGCTTCTACTTTATTTCCTAATAAAAGTGAAGCACCAATGGATGATGTTAAAGCAAGAAAACATCTTCTTGATATATTCATAGTTAAACCTCCTCTGGCAGACCGCCAGTCTTTAAATTCTTCATCCTCCACTCCAAGTAAAACATGAGCTTCCTTGATTTGATACAGAGGAGACTTGCGAGATTAACTTTTCTGTCTCCTCAGAACCACAATTAGGGCAGGCTTGATTTCTAATTTCTCTGGATATCATTGGAACAAATACTTCAAAAGTTTTACCGCATTTCTTGCATTTATACTCATAAATAGGCATCTATACGACCTCCTTTATACCGATGAGATATATGTTTTGAGAACCTTTTCTATCTCTTTCTCCATACTTGCAACGGACCCTTGACCTTTGGTCAAACAATCATTAATGTAAAATTTTACAATTAGAAATCCTGCACCCTTTAAACCTCCATTGATAGAGGCAAACTGGGTGATAATCTCTTCGCAGTTTCTGCCAGACTCAATCATTCTTTGTAATCCCCTTATTTGGCCCTCTATCCTTCTTAGTCTTTGAATCAATTTAACTTTGCTTTCTACCACTATACCTTACCCCCTTATATTCATTTTTTATAATATAAAACATGATATCTGGCAATGTCAACATGAGAGGTATATTTTACTTGATTATTAAAATTTTTTATGTTAAAATTAATTTGTTTATGGAAGACCACAAATTAAAAGTATTTTGCACGGTAGCTGAAACAAAAAGTTTCTCCAAAACTTCGGAAATTGTTCATCTTACTCAACCCGCTGTTAGTCTCCAAATCCAAGCCCTTGAAGAATTGTATGAAACAAAATTGTTTGACAGATCATCGGGAACTATTAATCTAACGCCAGCTGGTGAGATTTTATATAAATACGCAAAGCAAATTTTAACATTATATGCAGAGGCTGCAAAGGAGATAAGTAAAATTACAAAGCTCATTAAAGGCTGCGTAAAAATTGGGGCTGGAATAACAGCTGGAAACTATATTCTTCCAGCCATTGCTGTTGATTTTAAAAGAATGCATCCAAAAATAAGAATTAGTGTCACAATCGGAAATGATAAGAAAATTCTTGAAATGTTAAATTCAAGTTTGATTGATTTTGGAATTACCTCAGAATTTGTAGGAAAAAATAAATACATAGTAGAACCAATTATCTCCGATGAATTATGTGTCATATGCTCTTCTGATCATCCAATGGGGAATCAAAAATCTGTCTCAATTTATGATGTTATAAAAGAGCCTTTTGTGCTGAGAGAAGAAGGCTCAAGTACAAGGTTTGTTATTGAAAAATTTTTGGCTGAGCATAATTTGAGCGTTTCAGATATGCATGTATCTTTAATCTTAGGAAGCACTGGTGCTATAAAAGAAGCTGTTGAAAGAGGAATTGGACTATCCATGGTTTCAAAATGGTCAATTAGAAAAGAAGTTGCTTGTGGAAATTTAAGGATTGTAAAGCTCAAAGAAGGTAAAATAAAAAGAGACCTTTATATAGTTCTTCCAAAAAATACAATTCTTTCTCCCGCAGTAGAAGAATTTATAACCTATCTCAAAAATTACAGCTATTCGGACCTTTTATAAAGGGTCACCGATTTTGTGAAGCCTGATTACATTTCTGTTTCCAAGGAATGGAGAGCTTGCTACAAATACAATAGCATCTGAGTCTTTTACAATATTTAGCTCTTTTAATTTGCTCTCTGTTTCCTTTAAGAATGCATTGTCTATTATATCTGTATTTTTATCCATATACATGGGTATAACTCCCCATATAAGTGAAAGGCTTCTGTAAACTTTCTCATCAGGAGTAAATGCTACAATAGGCATTGATGGTCTTAACTTGGAGATTAATAATGCACTAAATCCTGAATAAGAAAAAACAACAATTGCCTTTGCTCTTATATCCTGCGCAACTCTTACAGCACCTGAGGCAGTAGCCTCTGGAAAATAATCACTAACCTTGAAAAAAGAAGTAATTCTATCAAATAGGTTTCCCTCAGTAAAGCTTATTATTGAATCCATTGTTTTAACTGCTTCAACAGGATATTTGCCTGTTGCTGTTTCAGCAGAGAGCATTAAAGCATCTGTTCCATCAAGAACAGCATTTGCAACATCTGTTGCCTCTGCTCTTGTGGGTCTTGTATGTTCTCTCATAGACTCAAGCATCTGAGTGGCTGTAATGACAAGCTTTTTTTTCTCATTTGCAAGCTCTATAAGTAGCTTCTGATAAACAGGAACTTCGTATGTAAATAGCTCTACTCCTAAGTCTCCCCTTGCAACCATTATTCCGTCAACTTCTTCAAGAATTTCATTGATATTCTGGAGAGCCTCTCTTTTTTCTATTTTGGCAATCAAAGGGGGTAGTTTAAAGTTCTTCTCCTTAGCCCATTCTTTAACGGTTTTTATATCCTCAGCACTCCTAACAAAAGACAATGCAATATAATCAACATCAAGATCAATTCCTACGAGAAGGTCATTTTTGTCTTTTTCAGTAAAAGAACTGACTGATGTTCTTGTGTAAGGCAGATTAACACCTTTTCTTGATTTGAGAACTCCACCCTCTATTACAACTCCCTTTAACCTATCATTAAGCTTTTCTATGATTTTTATTCTGATCAGACCATCATCAATTAAAATTTCATCCTTGACTTTAACATCCTCTAAAAGTGCTGGATAAGAGATGTATATTTTTTTTGAGTCAGAAATTTCTTTCCCAGAAAAAATCTCAACAATTTCTCCATTATTTAAGAAAACTTCACCACCCTGCACATCGCTTATTCTAATTTTTATACCCTGTAAATCTTGTAGAATTGCAACAGCTTTTTTAAGTCTGCCTGACTCTTCACGAATTATTCTTACTATTTTCTTAAACCATTCCTCGTTTCCATGTGAAAAGTTAAGACGAGCAACATCCATTCCTTTTTCTATTAGACTCCTGATTATAGTCCTGTCTTCAGAAGAAGGTCCGATTGTGCATACAATTTTAGCTTTTCTCATTTAATATGATTTCCTCTCCTTTTTTATAAATAATTGTATGTTTTTCCCACCCCGGTAGCTTTTCTTTATAATCACTGCGATAATGAGCTCCAACGCTATTTTTTCTATATAGTGCAGAAAGCGTTATCAATAATCCAACTGTAACCATATTTTTTAGTTCTACGGAAAAGGGATCAACAAAAAAAACATCTGAAATTCTCTCATAATAAGGCATGATTTTTGAAAGAGCTATGCCAAGAGATTCACCACATCTTATCACACCTACTTTTTCCCACATTGTATTCTTTAAGTCTTCCCTAATTTGAGTGATTTCTTTTGAATCAGAATGCACAGGCTTTTTAATATCAACATTGCTTGGGAATTTAATTCCTTCTAAACCTTCGCAGTATCTTGATGCCTCTTTACCTGCTCTGTATCCATAAACAAGCCCTTCAAGAAGGCTATTACTTGCAAGTCTGTTTGCTCCATGCACTCCCGTACATGCAACCTCACCAGCTGCAAACAATCCATTGATATTCGTTCTTCCATTTATATCTGTCTCAACTCCTCCCATCATAAAATGGGCAGCAGGAGACACAGGAATTGGCTGCTTTGCGATATTAAAATTAAACTTCAAACATGTTGAATAGATTGTCGGGAATCTTTTTTTTATAAATTCTTCATCAAGATGAGTAAGGTCAAGATATACATGGGTTGAATTTGTCCTTACCATCTCTGATATTATTGACCTTGAAACAACATCTCTTGGAGCAAGCTCAGCTTTGGGATGATAATTTTGCATGAATGCTTCGCCATGAATGTTTCTCAATATTGCTCCTTCGCCTCTTAATGCTTCACTCAGAAGAAAAGCAGGCACTCCCTTTGCATAAAGGGCAGTGGGATGAAACTGAACAAACTCCATATCTTTAAGATATGCACCTGCCCTGAATGCCATAGCCATTCCATCACCTGTTATGACTCTCGGATTTGTTGTTCTGATATATACCTGACCTGCTCCACCTGTAGCAAGCAAGGTTGCTTTAGAATAACATATTATAAATTCATCGCCCTTTAATAAAACCGCACCTTTGCATACTCCTTCATCAACTATTAGATCAACTGCCATTGTGAATGAGGCTTTTTGGACATTGTCCATTTTTGAGACTTTATTGATGAGAACCCTTTCTATCTCTCTTCCTGTTGAGTCACCATGGGCGTGAAGAATTCTTCTTCGGGAATGGGCAGCCTCCATTGTAAAAGCAAGCTTTGAACCTTCTTTGTCAAACTCTGCTCCCCAGTTTATTAGCTCTATAATTCTTTCTGGTCCTTCGCTGACAAGTATCTTTACAGCCTCTTCATTACAAAGCCCATCTCCTGCTTTTATCGTATCTTCATAATGTATGCCTATTTCGTCCTCATCACTTAAGGCAGCAGCAATGCCTCCCTGCGCATATTCAGTACTGCTTTCTGTTGGAATGTCCTTTGTGGCTACTAAGACTTTTCCCTTTGAACCAAGCTCAATTGCAGCCCTTAGGCCAGCCACTCCACTGCCAATTATTAAAAAATCAGTTTTTATTGTAGAAAGCACAATTAATCTCCAGCTGTCACTCTTAAAACTTCTTTCACTGAAGTCAAGCCCTGCAATAATTTGTGTATTCCGCTTTGCCTTAATGTTAACATTCCTGCATTTATTGCTTCTTTTTTAATTTCATCAGCAGTAGCTCCTGTTACAATTAGATCCTTTATTGCATCCGTAATAGGCATAACCTCGTATAAAGCTATTCTCCCTCTATAACCAGTATTACTGCATTCAGAACATCCATGAGGACCATAAATTTTGGCCCCATTAATTTTTTCCTTAGGCACTCCAATTTTTAATAACGTCTCACTTGAAATATTTTCTTCTTTTTTGCATTTTGGGCAAAGCTTTCTTACAAGTCTTTGAGCAACAACCAATATTACAGAGGAAGATATTAAAAATGGCTCAATTCCCATATTTATTAATCTTGTAATTGTGCTTGGTGCGTCATTTGTATGAAGAGTACTAAGTACAAGATGACCTGTAAGCGCAGCTTTAACTGCAATTTCAGCTGTTTCATAATCTCTTATTTCACCAACCATTATAATATCAGGGTCTTGTCTTAAAAATGACCTCAAGGCGGATGCGAATGTAAGTCCTATGTCTTCTCTTACATGAACTTGGTTAATACCGGGAAAATTATATTCTACTGGATCCTCAGCTGTCATTATATTCACCTCAGGCGTGTTAAGTTTCATTAAAGCAGAGTAAAGAGTTGTTGTTTTTCCTGAACCTGTAGGACCTGTGACAAGAATCATACCATAGGGATGTTCCAATGCTTCAAGAAAGAACTTAAGAGAAATCTCTTCAAATCCTAATTTTGTAAGGTCAAGCTGAAGATTTCCTTTTTCCAAAACTCTGAGAACGACCTTTTCTCCATAAATGGTTGGAAGAGTTGAGACTCTGAAATCTACCTCTTTTTCTCCTATCCTCATTTTGATTCTTCCATCCTGTGGAAGCCTTCTTTCAGAGATATCAAGATGAGACATTATTTTTAATCTCGTAATCAATGAGCCTTTTATTTTTGGTGGTAAATCCATTATATTCTGAAGAACTCCGTCTATCCTATATCTTACTCTTACGGATTGTTCATAGGGTTCTATATGAATGTCACTGGCTCTCATTTTTATGGAATCTGCTATTATTTTATTAGCAAGAGTAATAATTGGTGCTTCTACTCTGAATACATCCTCCTGTTTGTTTTCGTCTTCCTCAACTTGAGTTATTTCAGTTACCGCACTTTCTACAAGGTCTAAAACCGCATCGGATTTTTTATTTTCTCTTTGGATAAGATTGCTTAAAAGTTTATTTATATCTGATTCTTTCATTAGATAAATTTGGACATTGTAACCTGCAAGAAGAAATTTTATATGTTCAACCATAGTGGGTTCACAAATTGCTACTTTAACAGTATTTCCAGTCTTTAAAAAGGGCAGTATCTTGTATTTCTTTATTGTCTCCTCAGGAATCAATTTGAAAGAATTTATGTCTACTTCTCTAGGGGTTAAATTAATTATTGGATAACCGTAAATATTTCCCAAAGCTTTTATAAGTTGCTCTTCATTAATATAACCTAATTTTATAAGAGCTCTCCCAAGCCGAATACCCTCTTGCTTTTGAAGTCTTAGGGCATTAACAAGCTGTTCCTCAGTGAGCAACCCTTTTTTGACTAAATATTCTCCTAATAAACTGACCCCAACAAGTCCCATGATTATCTCCTCAATTTCTAATATAATTTAACAAATTTTCAACTTCCTCTACATTTGAAAATGCCATTATATGAACTCCGTGACACAATCCTTTTTTTATTATATCCAAAGTTATTGAAGCTGCCAATTCTATACCAAAAATTTTTACATCCTCATCATTCATATTTTCTATTTTATTGATTATTGCATTAGGTATAACAACTCCGGGAACGTTATTTGCAAGATGATGCAACATTTTCTTGTTTCTTATCATTACAATACCTGCTATAACCTTTGTGTTGAATTTTTCTGCATATTCCATAAATCTTTCAAGTTTTTCAATATCAAAAATCATCTGTGTTTGAAAAAACTGAGCTCCCATCTTCAGTTTCTGTTCAAATCTTTTAAGTTGTGGAGCTAAAGGTTCAACATTCGGATTTACAGTAGCTCCCAAAAAAAATTCAGTCCTTCCATTAAGCTTATTTCCATTGATATCAAATCCGTCATTAAGCTTATTGATAAGTTTTATCAGCAAAGAAGAATCTATGTCAAATACAGGCTTCGCCTCTTTGTGATCTCCCCATATGGGATGATCCCCTGTCATAACTAAAATATTTCTTATTCCTAAAGCATGAGCACCTAAAAGGTCCGACTGAATTGCAATTCTGTTACGATCTCTGCAAGCCATTTGAAACACTGGTTCAAATCCAAGCTCTAAAGAAATTTTGCATGCAGCCAATGAACACATTCTCATCATTGCTGATGGATTATCTGTAAAATTTACTGCATCTGCAAGCTCTTTTAATTGACTAAGCTTATTTATCAATTTTGTTACATCAGGTCCCTTTGGCGGAGTTATCTCAACTGTAAATACGAATTCACCTTTCAGAAGTTTTTCCCTAAGTAACATCTGTTTTTTTCTCCTTTGCGTTGTAAATTCTTGGTGAATTAGCCTTTGACCAATCCTTTGGCCCTAAAATATCTTCATAAAATCTATCTACTAACTCTCTTTTCTGCATAATATCAAAGGCGATTACCCATGCACATCGTCTGTCAGGATTAACCTCGCATCTGCCATCCTTATATCCACCACATGGTCCATTTAACATAGATTTTGGGCATAAAGTTACAACGCAAATACCTGTAATAGCAAGAAAACATTCACCACAAGCTCTGCATCGCTCCTCAAATTCCTTAAATCGTCGCATATTGCCAATGAATAAAGTATCGTTAACAGGAATTACAGTTTTGTCTGGAAATAATTCAGTTATAGACTGAGTTCCTGCTCCACAGGAAAGCACTAAAATACATTCAGCCCTCTCTAAAGAGTCTTTATATTTTGAAGCCTCTCGTTTTGTTCCCAGTATTTGACATCCTGTTTTTGCCACTAACCAACCTGTAACATCTTTCCCTTCACTCTCAAGCCATTCTTTAAGCTGTTTTATTGCTTCTTCATCTCCTGTTCTACACAATGATGCACATTCAGAACATCCTATTAGGAAGAAAGATTTATATCTTTCAATATAACTTGCTATTTCTTCCTGTTTTTTGCTTTTGGTAATTATCATATACTTAACCCCGATTGAATTTTTGTTGCATAAATTGTATTTTCCATAAGCATTGCAATTGTCATTGGTCCTACTCCTCCCGGTACAGGAGTAATGTAAGAAGCCTTCTCCTTTACAGCTTCAAAATCAACATCGCCTACAACCTTCCCATTTTCATTCACATTTATGCCAATATCTATTACAACTGCTCCTTCTTTTACCATATCTTTGATTACAAAGTTTGCTTTGCCTATTGCCACACATAAAATATCAGCCTGTTTTGTAATTTCCTGTAAATTTTTAGTTTTACTGTGGCAGACTGTGACTGTAGCATTTCTTCTCAATAAAAGCAAAGATAGAGGCTTTCCAACTATAATGCTTCTTCCGATGACAACAGCATTTTTACCCTCTATTTCAATGCCATATTCATCAAGCATTCTTATTACTCCCTTTGGTGTGCAAGGGACAAATAGAGGTTTATCAATTATAAGCCTGCCAAGACAGTAGGGAGTAAAACCATCAACATCTTTGAAAGGTGATATCTTCTCGAGTATTCTATTTTGATTTAAATGCTTTGGAAGAGGGAGCTGCACCAAAATTCCATTCACCGATGAATTGTTGTTTAATTCATCTATAAGCTTGATTAATTCCTCTTCATGTGTAGCTTCAGAAAGCCTAAATACAAGGCTTTTTATTCCAAGTTCATTGCAGGTTTTTTCCTTGAAACTTACATATTTCTGAGAGGCTTTGTTTTCACCTACAAGAATAACTGAAAGGCAAGGCTCTATACCTTTTTCCTTTAATTCCTTAACCTCAGCTTTGATATCTTCTTTAATACTTTGTGATAAAGCTTTTCCATCTATTATTTTTCCTGCGGTAATCTGTGTTGACATTATTTTCTCCCTTCTATTAATTCCAATGCTTCCTGCCTTGTAGTTTGACTCTTTCTAAAAATGCCTCTTACTGCAGAGGTAATGGTTTTAGAACCTGGCTTTTTAATTCCTCTCATGCTCATACATAAATGTTCAGCCTCAATCACGACCATACAACCCTTTGGTTTAAGTTTTTCCATGAGCAAATTTGCAAGCTGACTCGTAAGCCTTTCCTGAACCTGTGGTCTTTTAGCAAGATAATCAATCGCCTTTGGCAGTTCGCTTAGCCCAACAATTCTTCCATCTGGGATATAGGCAATGTGAGCATGCCCAAAAAAAGGCAAAAGATGATGCTCACAAACAGAATAAAATGGTATATCCTTTATCAGAACCATCTCATCATGAGTTTCACCTTCAATACACTTGAGCAAATCTTCCTCAGGCGGAAGCATTCCTCTGAAAATCTCCTCGCACATTCTTGCAATACGTGAAGGAGTATCTTTAACTCCTTCTCTTTCTGGATTCTCTCCAATTCCCTCTAAAATAAGCCTTACACCTTTTTCAATTTTTTTTCTGTCAAACACAGCTTATCATCCTTTCGTCAGTAATTATTAAATCAACCTTTTTATCAAAAGGCTCTATTGGTATCTCATCAATGATTTGCTCTTCATAAGCAAGCCCTACAGCTAATCCGTGTGAGAAGGAAAGAAGTCTGTCATAAAATCCTCCGCCATAGCCGATTCTAAAACATTTCTTATCAAAAGCAATACCCGGTACAGCAATTAAATCAATTTCTTGAAGATTAGCTATTTTCCCTTCCTTTGGTTCAAGAATTGATTTATAGCCTCTGTCTAAACATTCTGGTCTATCTACCCAGCAAAGTTCCAAATCTCTGTCTTTTACTTTTGGAAAAGCTGTCTTTATGGAATTGGCGATGCAATAATCAAATATTCTCCATGTGTCAACCTCACTTCCAAAGGATGCATAAAGAAGCACAGATTTGGCTTTTCTCTTCTTAAGAAGCTCAATAAATGAGTTGGTAATTCTTTCATCCTTCTGCTTTTTGATCTCAAAGCCTATATTATTGCGAATTTCAAGCATTTTTTTTCTTATCTGTTTTTTAAGCATAGAGAAAATCAATAAAAATTATAACATAAATTGAACAATTCTCAACCTTTATTGCGACTGGTCGCAACGCATTCTGTTCGCGACACACTCTTCTTTCCGTCATTGCGACTCCGAGCAAAGCGAGGAGGAAGCAATCTCGCCTTTTTAGATTGCTTCGCAGTCCCTCTTACTGCTCGCAATGACAGGCTATAAATTTTATAAAAAATCGCCTGTTTTAGATATAAAAATTATATCATTAATTTTATAATTTGTGGTATCATAAAACTTTATGGAACACAAAGAAATCATATCTCTTACACATAAGCTTCTGGCACCAACATACCAAAGATATCCTCTCGCCTTACGAAAAGGCAGAGGCATTAAAGTATGGGATGTAAGTGGCAAAGAGTATCTCGATTTTCTTGCAGGTATTGCAGTTAATGTGCTTGGTCATTGTCCAAGAAGAGTTGTAGTTGCTGTTCAAAAGCAAGTCCAAAGGCTTATTCATGTGTCAAATCTATACTATACTGAACCTCAGGTAAAGCTCGCAGAAATCTTAATAAATAACTCCTTTGCAGACAGAGTATTCTTTTGCAACTCTGGCACAGAGGCAAATGAAGGAGCATTAAAGCTTGCAAGAATTTACATGAAAAATAAATTTGGTGAGCATCGCTACGAATTCATCGCAGCTTTTAACTCCTTTCACGGTAGAACTTTCGGAAGTTTAAGTGTGACTGGTCAGGAAAAATATCACAAAGGATTTGAACCACTGCTTCCTGATGTAAAATTTGTTCCCTTTAACGATGCCTCTGCAATAGAAAATACAATAAATGATAAAACTTGCGCTGTAATTCTTGAACCAATTCAGGCAGAAGGTGGAATAAATGTGCCTGATAAAGATTATCTGAAAAAAGTAAGGCAAATATGCGATAAAGCAGGAATTCTTCTTATCTTTGATGAAGTTCAAACAGGAATTGGAAGAACCGGAAAACTCTTTGCCTATGAACACTTTGCAGTTGAACCTGATATAATGACCCTTGCAAAAGGACTTGGTGGAGGACTTCCAATAGGAGCAGTTCTTGCTCGTGAAGAAATTGCGCAAGCATTTCAACCAAAAACACATGCATCCACGTTTGGTGGAAATCCTGTTGCCTGCGCTTCAGCAGTTGCAGTTCTTGAGACCTTGCTTGAAGATGGATATCTACTTGAGCATTGTCAAAGGATGTCAAAGCATCTTTTCAAAAAACTCAAAGGGCTACAGGAAAAATATCCTGAAAAAATCAAAGAGATTAGAGGACTTGGACTTTTGATTGGTATTCAACTTCATTTCAATGGAGCAAAAATTGTTGAAAAGTGCATGAGCAACGGTCTTATAATTGGCACAGCTGGAGACGGCTCGGTGCTAAGACTTACTCCGCCTTTAATAATTGAAAAAGATGATATAAATGCTGCAGTTGCGATACTTGAAAAAGCCTTAAGGGAAGATCAGGAGGAGAAAAATTGAAAAGGGATTTTCTAAGAGTTTTTGACCTTGATAAAGAGGAATTCCAGAAACTTATAAAAAGAGCTATTGAACTAAAAGAAGGTAAGGACAAATTAAAATGTCCGCTTATAGGAAAAAGCATAGGAATGATTTTTGAAAAGCCTTCAACTCGCACAAGGGTCTCATTTGAAGTTGCAATATATCAGCTTGGAGCTCATCCTGTATATCTAAGTCCTAAAGAGCTTCAATTGTGCAGAGGAGAAACAATAAAAGATACAGCTCAGGTGCTTTCCAGATATTTAGATGGAATTGTTATCAGAACCTTCGGACACAGTATCATAGAAGATTTTGCCAGATGGACAGATGTTCCTGTAATTAATGCCTTGACAGACTCTCACCATCCTTGTCAGGCTTTAGCAGATATGATGACTATTTATGAGAAAAAAGGGAAACTTGAAGGTATAAAGATTGCCTATGTGGGAGACGGAAATAATGTAGCAAACTCACTAATTGAAGCTTCTGCGCTTGCTGGTACGACAATTCATATAGCCACCCCTGAGGGACATGAACCGCAGGCAAAGTGCATCGAAAAAGCAAAAGAGTTTACCGAAGTAAAACTCTTTTATAATCCTGCTGAAGCAGTAAGAGATGCTGATGTAATATATACTGATGTATGGATTAGCATGGGAGAAGTAGAAAATGATGAAAAAAAGAGAAAATTTAGAGAATTTCAAGTCAATGCAGAACTCTTAAAAAGAGCAAAATCCGATGTTATAGTGATGCATTGTCTTCCAGCACACAGAGGAGAGGAAATAACTGACGATGTTATTGACGGTCCACATAGTGTAGTATTAGACCAAGCAGAAAATAGACTACATACATCTAAGGCAGTTCTTGAATTTTTAATTTCTATGTAGGAATATTCTTACACAAATGTAGGATTTTTCTGATTTACAACCTCTTCAAAAATTTGCATAATATCTGCATATACGAAGTTTAATCTAAAAAAGGAGGTTTAATTATGCCTTGGCAAATGGATGTTAATCCGTTGGGTAGTCTTGCGTTGAGTGCATTGGTCTCTTCTGTTCCGATTCTTTATCTTTTTTGGGCATTAGCCTACAAGAGAATGAAGGGGCACTGGGCAGCCATTTCAGCAGTAGTAATTGCAGCTCTTATTTCCATAGTTGCTTATGGAATGCCTGTTAATTTATCCGTTCTTTCAATCTTCAATGGTTTTATTTTCGGTCTGTGGCCAGTCTGTTGGATTGTTATTACAGCAGTTTACATCTACAATCTTTCAGTCGAGACTAAGCAGTTTGAAATTATCAAAAACTCTCTTGCAACTATATCTGATGACAGAAGAGTTCAGGCTGTAATAATTGCTTTCTCATTTGGTGCATTCCTTGAGGGTGCAGCAGGATTTGGAACTCCGGTTGCTATTTCAGCTGCAATGCTTGCAGGACTAGGATTTAACCCAATATATGCTGCAGGTATCTGTCTTATTGCAAATACTGCTCCTGTTGCATTTGGTGCAATAGGAATTCCTATAGTTGTTGCCTCCGGTGTCTCTGGTGTTGATATGATGGCTATAAGTAAAATGGTTGGAAGACAGCTTCCTTTCTTCAGCATCATTGTTCCATTTTATATGGCTGTTGTAATGGCTGGATGGAAAAAGGCTGTAGAGATATGGCCCATCCTGCTTGTAAGTGGTGGTTCCTTTGCATTGACACAATTCTTAGTATCAAACTATATAGGACCATATCTGCCTGATGTTCTTTCAGCAATCGTATCAATCATTGCAACAGTAATATTCGCCAAAATATGGCATCCAAAGGAATCATGGACATTTGAACATGAAGGTGCTGCAATGGGAAGAGCAAAACTTCAGTATACTGCAGGACAGGTTTTCAGAGCTTGGGCACCATTTATTCTTCTTTCAATCTTCGTTGCAGCATGGGGAATTAAGCCTGTTAAAGCTGCATTGGATCAACTTGCAACAATTAAAATTCCAATTGCAGGACTTGATAAGGAAGTTATTGACCATCTTGGAAAACCTAAAGCAGCAGTGTATGCATTTAATATACTTTCTGCAGCTGGAACAGCAATTCTTTTTGCAGGCATTCTCTCAATCCCTGTAATGGGAACATCTGTTGGAACAGCCTTAAAAGTTGCAGGAAGAACACTTAATCAGCTCAAATGGCCCATTGTAACAATTGGAACAATTCTCGGATTTGCTTATCTTTACAACTTCTCAGGTATGGCAATTACTCTTGGATACGCCTTTGCAACAACAGGCATGCTCTTTCCGTTCTTCGCAGCATTTCTTGGATGGCTTGGAGTTTTCATGACAGGTTCAGATACATCATCAAATGCACTTTTTGGAAAACTTCAGGAAGTAACTGCCCGTCAGATTGGAATTGATCCAGTTCTCACAGTTGCGACAAACTCCTCTGGTGGAGTTTTTGGAAAAATGATTTCTCCTCAGTCCATCGCAGTTGCAACAGCTGCAACAGGATATGTTGGACATGAGGGTGATATATTCAGGTTTACATTGAAGCATTCTATAGTGCTCACATTTATTATGGGTGTTATTGCAATGCTTCAGGCTTATGTATTCACATGGATGATTCCTCACTGGGAACAGGTGGTTCAGGCAGCAGTTCAGGCAGCTAAACCCGGTGCACCAGCTGGAATTCCTCAAGAAGGAATTAACTATCTAATCATTACATTTGCAGTATCCTTGTTTATTGTAATTCTTTCAAGAATAGTTGGCAAAGGAGTTGTAAAATGATTGACAGCACCTTCATAAATAAATGCAAAAACATTTTTGGTGCTGAGAATGTTCTTACTGAAAAAGCTGAATTAATCGCATACAGCTATGATGCCACCCCTGGAGTCCCTCGGGAGATTCCCGGGGTGGTTGTTTTTCCTGAAAATAAAAAACAGATTCAGGAACTTATTCTGCTTGCAAGGCAAACAAAAACTCCGATTTATCCAAGAGGAGCTGGAACATGCCTAAGTGGCGGTCCTGTACCCCTTAGCAAAGGTGTAGTGATTTCGTTCCAAAAGATGAATAAAATCATTGAAGTAGACCCTGATAACCTTACAGCAACAGTTCAGCCCGGAGTTGTAATAGCTGATTTAAATGCCGCTGTTGCAAAGTATGGACTAATTTATCCTCCAGACCCAGGCTCTATGGCAACTGCTACTGTTGGAGGCTCTGTTGCTGAAAACTCTGGCGGACTTAGAGGATTGAAATATGGAGTTACAAAGCATTACATCATGGGAATGGAAGTTGTAATGCCAACTGGAGAGATTTTCCGTTTTGGAGGAAAAACTGTAAAAAATGTCACAGCCTATGATTTCACCCATCTTTTTGTTGGCTCAGAAGGAACACTTGGAATAATTACAGAGATTATTTGCAAACTTATACCTGCACCAAAGTATCGCAAATCAATGATAGCATTCTTTGAAAAACTTGAGGATGCTGGAAAAACTGTAACAGATATAGTCCGTAGCCATGTTATTCCTGCAACCCTTGAAATTATGGATAAGGTTACTATCCAAACAGTTGAAAACTATGCAAAAGTCGGACTTCCAACAGATGTAGAAGCTCTCCTACTGATAGAAGTTGATGGAATGGGTAAGGATTCTGTTGAGTGGGAAGCAGAAAAATGTGTTGAGATAATAAAGCAAAACAACGGTAAATACAAAATTGCCGAGACAGATGCAGAAAGAGACTCTTTATGGGCAGCCAGAAGAGCAGCACTTCCTGCTCTTGCACAGGTAAAACCTGCAACAATTCTTGAAGATGCTACTGTTCCAAGAACAAGACTTGTAGAGATGCTTGTTGCAATACAACAGATAGCAAAAAAATACAACCTTTCAATCGGAACATTCGGTCATGCAGGAGATGGAAATCTTCATCCTACAATACTTGTTGACCCTACTAATAAAGATGAAATGGAAAGGGTTCATAAGGCAGTAGATGAAATATTTGAAAAAGCCCTTTCTTTGGGCGGAACACTTTCAGGTGAACATGGAATTGGAGTTGCAAAGCTCAAATATCTAAAGAGTGAGATTGGACAGTCAGGAATTGAGACAATGAGAAGGATAAAAAGAGCCCTTGATCCAGATAACATACTAAATCCCGGAAAGCTTGTTCCAATGGAGGATTAAATGCCCAAAACTGTTTTTGATGATATAGATACATTAAAAAGAGAGCTTTTAAGATGCATGAAATGCGGAAACTGCATGTCTGTATGTCCAATATACAATGTGGAGAAAAAGGAATCCTCTGTGGCAAGAGGAAAGATTGCGCTTGGTGAGGCAATTCTTGATGACAAGATTGAAATAAATGATGAAACACTTGTAAAGCTTATTTTTAACTGTCTTGTATGCAAGTCATGCATGATGGCATGTCCATCAGGAGTTAGATTTGACAGGATAATACTTGGACTTAGGGCAGCAATTGCAAAGAAAAAGGGAATTCCTTTTGTCAAAAAAGCCCTTTTTGGACTTTTAAAGCAGCCAGAGCTTTTTGACAAAGGAATGAAAGCCTTCGCTGCAATGCAAGGGCTTTTTTTAAGGAAAGAAGATGAAAAACACAGAACACCAAAAGGCTTTCTTAAGACAGTATCTTCAAGATTTGATGAAAAATTTGTTCTTCCAGAGCTTTCAAAGGAAAGTTTCAGAGACAAAGTGAGTGAAGTCATAGATGTAAAAAATCCACAGGCAACAGTTGTATTTTTTCCAGGATGCTCTGTTAACTATTTTTATCCTGAAGTTGGTGATGATTTAATTTATGTGCTTAAGAAAAATGATGTTAAGGTTATTACGCCTAAAAATCAAAATTGCTGCGGAATGCCAGTTATGGTTCATGGAGATATTGAAACAGCAAGGGAACTTGCAAGAAAAAATATTGATGCCTTTGAAAAGGCAAATGCTCAATACATTGTCACTGTTTGTGGCTCATGTGGAAGTGCTCTTAAGCATGAATATCCTATAATTCTTGAGGGAGACTCTACATATGAAGAGAAAGCAAAAAAGTGGGCTGAAAAGGTTTATGATATATCAACATTTTTGCTAAAAGTAATTAAATTCAATCCGCCAAAGGGTGAGGTTAAAATAAAAGTTACATATCATGACTCCTGCCATCTTAAAAAGTCAATGAAAGTATTTGCTGAGCCAAGACAACTAATAAAAATGATTCCGGGAGTTACACTTGTTGAGATGAAAAAGCCTGATGCATGCTGTGGAAGTGGTGGAAGTTATCATCTTACCCACGCTGAAACAGCTTTAAAAATAGCAAACGCAAAGGCAGAAGACATAAAATCAACAGCTTCAAATGCTGTATGCACAGGATGTCCAGCTTGCATGATGGAGCTTTTTGAAAGCCTTCAAAGATTTAATGGTAGTTGCAAAGTATTACATACAATAAATTTATTGGCACAATCTTATAAAACTGAGGAGAAGGGAGATGTTTGAAAAATTTAAGGAAAAAGCCACTGCAATACATTCTGAAGTTTATTTTTTTAGTAATAAAGCAGAGGCTCTTGATTTTATAAAGAATTTCATAAAGCAGAATACATCAAATAAAACCGCTAAAGAAGTTGTATGGCATGACTCCCCATTTCTTGATGGAGTAAATAAGGACAAACTTCAGGAAGAATTGCCACAGATTGAATTTAACATAGAGCTTAATTCTGCTGCCTCAGCAAAAATTGGCATAAATCAAGTTGACTATGGCATTGCTGAAACAGGAAGTCTTGTTGAAATCTCATCGGATATTTCAAAAAGACTTTGTTCAACTTTACCAGAAATTCACATCGCCATTCTACCCATGAAGCAAATATTGCCAGACATGGGAAGTGTTTTAAGGGAGATAGACATAAGACAAATTCCATATATGACCATAATTAGCGGACCAAGCAGAACAGCTGACATAGAAAGAGTTCTTACAATTGGCGTTCATGGTCCAGAAAGAGTAATCATTCTTTGTGTGGATAATTTTTAGGAGGACGAATCATGATAAAAGAAGATATAAAAAAGGCTTTGCAAAATGCTAATCTTTCTGGTGCTTTAACCCGTTTTTCAGAAGCCTATGCTGTCAGCAGAAAAAAAGCATACGAAGGGCTTGATTTTGAAGCTATAAGAGAAAAAATTGTAGCTATCAAGTCATATGTAGCAGAGCATCTTGACGAATTAATTGAGCAATTTATAAACGCAGCAAAGCAGAATGGAGCAAAGGTATTTTTTACGAGAAACGCAGATGAGGTAAGAAACTACATCATAGAACTCGCAAAGAAAAACAATGTCAAAAGCATCGTTAAATCAAAATCAATGGCAACTGAGGAAATCCACCTGAATAAATACCTCAAAGAACAAGGAATAGAAGTCAATGAGACAGACTTAGGAGAGTGGATTATACAGCTTGCAGGGCAAAGACCTTCCCATATGGTTTTACCTGCAATTCATCTTACAAGATATGATGTATCTGAGATTTTTACAAAAAAAGTAGAACCAGTTGAGCCGGATATTTCTCAGATGGTCAAGTTTGCGAGAAAACAGCTAAGGCGCAAGTTTCTTTCTGCTGACATGGGAATCACAGGCGCAAATATTGCAATTGCCGAGACAGGAACTGTTGTCATTTTTACAAATGAAGGAAATGCAAGGCTTACAATGGCTTTGCCAAAAATTCATGTGGCGGTTGTTGGAGTTGAAAAACTTGTCCCAAAGTTTGAAGACATAATTCCAATTGCTCAGGCACTTCCAAGAAGTGCAACAGCTCAGCTTATCACAAGCTATATATCATTTATTACAAAACCATATACACATATAGATGGCTCTCAGAAAGAGTTTCATATCATACTTTTTGACAACAACAGAAGCCAGATAGCTAAGGATCCGAAATTTAAGCAGACACTTCAATGCATCCGTTGCGCCTCATGTTTAAATGTTTGCCCTGTATTCAGACTCATTGGAGGACATGTATTTGGGCATGTCTACACGGGCGGAATCGGAACAATTCTTACCGCATGGACAGAAGGGCTTAAAGCATCAAAAGACATTCAATCCCTTTGCATACAATGTGGAAACTGCTTAAGAGTTTGTCCGGGTAAAATCAACATTCCTGAATTGATTCTTGAAATAAGAAAAAAACTTGCAAAGGAAGAAGGCTTATCCCTTGCTACCAAAACAATTTACTCGGTAGTCAATAACAGAAAACTCTTTCATTCAATATTAAGAGCTGCATCAAAACTTCAAAAACCATTTGAAAATAAAGGATATATAAGGCATCTTCCATTTTTCCTCTCGGAACTTACACAAGAAAGAAGTCTGCCAGCAATTGCAGATGTTCCTTTTAGAGACAGAATTAAAAAGATTAAACAGCCAAAGACTGACAAAAAAGCTGTATTTTTTGCAGGATGTCTTATAGACTTTGCATATCCTGAAATAGGAGAGGCTTTGGTAAAAATTCTTAATACCGCAGGTATTGAAGTTGTCTTTCCACAGGAGCAAACCTGTTGTGGCGCACCTGCAAGATACTCAGGAGTTATGGATGTAGCTGCAAACAATGCAAAACAAAATATTGAAGCTCTTCTTAGCACTGATGCAGACTTTATAGTTTCAGCATGCCCAACATGCACAGTAGCTTTAAAGAAACATTTCATTGAAGACTTAAATGAGCAAAAATCAAGCCCTTCTATAATTGATTCTGCTATAAGGCTATCAAAAAAGGTTTTTGATGCATCAGAGATTGTCAATAGACTTATTAAAGAAGGAAAAATTAAACTTGAAAAGCTTCCAGAAAAAACCTTCACATATCATGATCCCTGTCATTTAATTAGAACACTGAATATCTCAAAAGAACCAAGAGAAAGCCTTGAAATAGCAGGGCTCAAGCTTGTTGAAATGTTTGAATCTGATGTTTGTTGCGGAATGGGTGGCTCATACTCCCTTAAGTTTCCTGAAATATCCGTAAGAATGCTTAAAAGAAAATTAGAAAACATTCAGAAAACCGAAACTAAACTTGTATGCACAGACTGCCCCGGATGTGTAATGCAGATAAGGGGAGGCATTGACAAAGAAGGTCTTGACATAGAAGTCAGACACTCACTTCAAATAATAGCTGAAAGATTGCAGGAGGCTAAAAAATGACAAGAAATTTTATAATCAAAAAAGTTTTACAGGGTCGATTATTTAGAGGAGATGAGATAATATATGAAATTACAAAATTTCTTAAAGAAAACACCATTAAATCAGGCTTAATAAGCGGAATTGGGGCTGTTACAAAAGCAAAAATTGGCTATTACGACCAAAAAAACAGGCAGTATATTACCAAGGAATTTGATGAACCCATGGAGATTTTATCTCTTAAGGGTAATATTTCTCTTAAGGATGGAGAACCTTTTCCTCATGTTCATGTTGTTCTTTCAAAAAAGGATTTCTCATGCATTGGTGGGCATCTTTTTGAAGCCTATGTCTTTGCATTTGAATATGAAATCATTGAAACAGACGGAACTGCATTTGAAAGAGGATTTGATGAGGACACTGGATTGTTCTTATGGAAAAGCTAAGAAAGCATCTCCTCAATTGTTACTTGAACACATTCAGCTAATGCCTGAAGGTCGTATCCACCTTCAAGGACAAAAATTTTGGGAGCATAGGATGAGTTAAGAATGCTTCTTACAATGCTTCTTACTCCCTCTGTTGTTACATTTATATAACTCATTGGATCATTCTGATGGATATCATATCCTGCGGAAACGAGAATAAGCTCAGGTTTTACTTCCCTTATTTTTTGAGGTAATACATCTTGAAAGACCATCAAGTATTCCCTTGTTCCTGAACCTGCCCTCAGTTGAACATTATATGTGCAACCTTCACCTGCACCTCTACCAATTTCAAGTTCTCTTCCTGTGCCGGGATAAAAGGGATATTGATGGGAACTGAAATAAAAAACTGAGCAGTCATCTTCAAAAATATGCTGAGTTCCATTTCCATGATGAACATCAAAATCAATAATGAAAATCTTTTTAAATCCTTTTTTCTTTGCATAAG
This sequence comes from Thermodesulfovibrio hydrogeniphilus, assembly GCF_054657355.1. Lineage (NCBI taxonomy): Bacteria > Pseudomonadati > Nitrospirota > Thermodesulfovibrionia > Thermodesulfovibrionales > Thermodesulfovibrionaceae > Thermodesulfovibrio > Thermodesulfovibrio hydrogeniphilus. The sequence goes on along the minus strand of NZ_BAAHYW010000001.1, from coordinate 435,325 downwards.
CAGCTCCAACAGCAATATTGTTAAAAATACAAAATCCCATAGCAGTATCCATCTCTGCATGATGCCCCGGAGGACGCACAGCACAGAAAGCTCTGTCAAAATCTTTTCTTATAACTCCGTCAATTGCCTCAAGCACTGCACCAACTGCATAACATGCAACTTCATAGGAGTTTTCCGAAAGATAAGTGTCTGGATCAAGATATCCTGCAGGTGAATTTTTAATTTTTTCTATGTAGTGGGGCTCATGCGCCAAAGCCAGTTCTTGCTCGTTTGCTTTTCTTGGTTTAATATGTATAAGTTTATCCCAAAGTTTCGTGTTTTTTAATTGGTTTACAATGGAGATAAGTCTTTCCTTTGATTCTGGATGTCCTGATGGTGTTTCATGCTTTAAGAAAACATCATCATACACAAAAGCAACTTTCCTATCCATAGAAAATGATAAAGCAACACCACTACTAAAAGTCAAGTTTTAATCAAACTTTTCAATCTCCGTTTTCAATGCCGTATATCTTTAATTTTTCCCAAAGGGCTTTTCTGCTTATTCCGAGTTTTTTTGCTGCCTCTGTTTTTTTCCAGTTGCAGTCTTGAAGCACTCTTAGAATCAGGTTTTTTTCAAAATTTTCAATACATTCCTTGAGTTTAAAATTATTTGCAAGACATTGTTTTTGAAATTTTACAAAGGGTGAAAACTCTTCAGGCAAATGTTTCAGCTCAATTATACCATTCTTTGAAAGTAGAACTGCTCTTTCTATTGCATGCTTAAGCTCTCTTACGTTTCCGGGATAATCATAGGAGAGTAAAGCTTCATAGGCGGATGGAGAGATTTTTATGTTTTCCTTGTTGTATTTTGCTGAGAAAAATTTAAGAAAATGCTCAATCAAAAGGGGAATATCTTCTTTTCTTTCCCTAAGGGGTGGTAGTTCAATAGGCACTACATTAATTCTGTAGTAAAGGTCATCTCTGAATTTTTCAGTTTTTATCAATTCCTTAAGATTTTTGCTCGTTGCATAAATACATCTTACATCAACTTTTATTGGCTCTTTACCTCCAAGACGATATACAAGTCCATCTTCAATTACTCTTAAAAGTTTTGCCTGAAGGGAAAGGGGCATGTCTCCGATTTCGTCAAGGAAAAGCATGCCTGCATTGGCGAGTTCAAATTTTCCCTTTTTTGTCTCATTTGCTCCTGTGAAAGCTCCTTTTTCATAACCAAAAAGTTCTGATTCAAAGAGAGATTCTGGAATGGCAGCACAGTTTATTTTTATATATGGCTTGTCTTTTCTTAAACTAAGTCTTTGAATTGCATCTGCTACAAGTTCTTTTCCTGTTCCACTTTCACCATAAATAATTACTGGCACATCAGTTTTTGCTACTGCTTCAATTTTATCAATGATTTCCCTTATTGCAGGACTTGAACCAATTATTCCTTCAAATCCTTCAGTTTTACTTACAATTTCACTTAAATGTTTTACTTTATTTTCAAGGCTTCGGAAATGAAGAAATCTTTCTATAATCATCAGAAGCTCATCATTGGAGAAAGGTTTTGCAATGTAGTCAAAGGCTCCATCTTTCATTGCCTGAACAGCAGTTTTCACATCTGCAAAGGCAGTAATCATAATAACACCAGTCTGGGGCTGAATAGACTTTATATGTTTAAGTAAATTCAGTCCGTCAACTCCTGGAAGTTTTAAATCAACTATGGCAATATCAAATGTTTCCTGCTCTATGGCGGATAAAGCTTTATTCCCATCCTCTATGGTTTTTACAGAATATCCTGAAGAGGCAAGGAAATGGCTCATTCCAAGCCTCATGGCAGGATCATCTTCAACTATTAGAATTTTTTCTTTCATCCTTGTATTGGCAATTCAACTGTAAATGTTGTTCCCTTTGATGAAGTATCAACTAATATTCGTCCATTGTGCTGTTCAACTATTGATTTGCTAACAGATAGTCCAAGACCTGTTCCTTGCCCAACTGGTTTTGTTGTAAAAAAAGGATCAAAGATTTTAGGTAAAATTTCACTTGGAACTCCAGGACCTGTGTCTTTAAAAGAAATGTAACATTTTCCATTTTGCGTATATGTTGTTATTGTAAGAATTTTTTCTCCTGAATCCATTGCTTGAATTGCATTTAGCACTATATTTAAGAATACCTGCTCAATTTTGTTAGGGTCAACCATAATTTCTGGCATATCAGTTGCAAAATTTTTAACTACTTTGATTTGTTTTTTTGAAATTAGATAATCAGTAAGTTTTAAAACATTTTCAACAAGACTGTTTACATTAACCTTTGAAATTATAAGTTCTGTTTGTTTTGAAAAATCAAGAAGTTGTTTAATGATTTCTTGAATTTTAAGCAATCCCTGATTTATAACCTCTATATGCATTTTTCTTGTTTCCTCATCCATTTCTGTGGATGTTAGATTATGTAAACAAAGTCTTATTCCTCCAAGTGGATTGTTTATTTCATGGGCAAGTCCTGCAGAAAGCTGTCCAATAGCAGCCAATTTCTCTGTAATTCGCATTTGCTCTTCTATTTTCATTTTTTCAGTTATATCTTTTACATAATGAACAACTTTGACTACTTCACTTTTTTCATCAAATATTGGATAAAAGTGAACAAAGTAATACTTTTCATCATCACCTTCCCAATACTCTGAAAGTGGTTTTTTTGTATCAATAACTCTTTTCAAAAAATGAAGAGGGCAGGGTTTGTCCGCATCAACTTTTTGCAGGTCACATGGAGAGCTAAAAACTGCAGCTCTGCCTTCTTTAATCCATACTCTGTAGGCATGGTTTGTCATTTCAACACTACAGTCCCTATTTATTAGAGCCAGTGGGTCAGTTATTCCCTCAAAAATAGTTTGTAAAGTCTCTGCATATTTTTTTATCGCTTCCTGCGCTTCATAAAGATATTTTCCCATTTGATTGAAGGATTGGATAAGCTCTCCTATTTCATCATGAATTTTTACTTCAATGGTCTTATTAAGAGGTTCAGAGCCATCAACAATGCCTCTAAAAAGACTGCTAAGTCTTTTTAAAGGTTTTATAACAAAACTATAGAAAGCACCCTGAAGGGCAACAAAAAGAAAAATCAATGAAACTACGCCAAATAAAAATGTTGATATTGCAATTCCCTTTATTTCTCCAAGTGTTGCAGCTATTGGCAGAGAAACTGTCTCAACTCCCATTACATCTCCTTCTTTCCAATTAAAATCTCTTGTGCGGGGAAACATTTTCAATAGCGCCTGTGGAGCATCTTTAATTTTCCCATGACAAATAAGACATCCTTTTTCAACTATGACAGGCTTGGCAGTTATTAAAATTTGTTGCCCATTCCATTTCACTATACCGCTCCAAGTCTCTCTATCATGATTTTTAGCAAAATATTCAATAAGTTTAATATGAAGCTCATCAGGTTTATGTTCAGGATTTATAGGGTCTGGAGACACTCGTTTATATGTGTAAGCACCGATTTTATTATTAAACCTTTTCATAACACTAAGCCTTACATGGGTTGTTGACATGCCTTCTACAATAAATTCATTCTGTCTGCCTGTTTCATGAAGAAGTTTGAAAATAGCAGGTCGCAGCTCTTCTTTAACATAATTTCCCAATGCATCAATCTGAGTATGTATTATTCTTGTCTTTTCGTTGGCATCCTCTATTACTTTTTGCTTAAGATGATAGTAAAGAAGTAAAGAAAAAATTATGCAAAAGACAAAGATGATGATAATGATTGAGAGCGTAAATTTTGTATTTAATGAAAGATTTTTGATGTTCATAAGCTAATTAACAGTATTTGATAGAATAGTATCTACAAGCTGATTAGCGAATTGTTCAATTACATCCTCTGTTGTTCCCGCAAAAACCGTACCTCCTGAGGAAATGCTCTCTACATAAAATCTGCCAATAGTTTCTCCTCTGCGAGAATTTTCTATCAATATGTTGCCTGCTATTTTTGCCCTTCCAGCCATAGCTCCAAATAAAAACCTATCTGAAGAACGTACTCTAACAACTTCTGTAATATTCACTCTTATTAAAATATCAGCATCTTTTCTGTCTTTTCTGATAGCACTGAACAGATTGGAATTTTTAAGTTTTTCCAATAGAATAATCTCAATTTTTTCAGCTTCCTTAATGTATTCAGGATTTTTACTTTCAACACATACAGCTATAACTCTGTCAGGTCTAAGAGTAAAAGAGGATTCCATTTGAACCCTTGTTTGAGGAGCACAACCAAAAATTATAAACAAAAATAAAACAACAATACTAAAGCTCTTTCTCAAGCATAACCCTCCATTTGAATATTTGATCTTTAACAGTCTGGACATTTGGTGCACTTGGATAAATTTGCAAATATATTTCCATGTTTTCAATAGCCTTTAAAAGCTCTCCCATTTTTTCATATACAACTGCTTTGTTAAAGTAAATATAGGGGTTGAATGGTTGTAACTGTCTTGCTTTTTCAAGCTCTTCAACTGCCTCTTCAAGTTTGTTATTAGTATATAAAACCTCTGCCTTAAGGAAATGATTTCTTGGCTCTCCTGTTAACTCTAAAAAAGAGGGATTAGATGAAATAATTCTTGATACCCTGCTTCTTATCCATTGAGCTTTTTCAGGATTTGATATTTCAGTGAGTTTTGCATATTCCTGCAAAGCCTGAGATATTTTGCCGGACTTTTCCAGCTCAATGGCTTTGTTTTCTAATTTTTCTATATATGGAGTTAATGCTGAAAATAAAAGTTTCTTACTGTTTTCAGTTATTAAAAGGCTATTTGAATTGATTATTTTTTTATAAGAGCCTACACTTTCATCAAAATTGCCCATTTTTAAATTTGCCACAGTTATAAGAAATAAGGCAAAATCACTATTTTTAACATTTTGAGCTTCACTAATAGATTTTTGATATTCCTTTTGCATCAGTAGATAATAGGATTTTGCAAGCCTGAAATTGTCGTTTTCAGATTCTATCTTTTCAGCCTCATCCAAATATTGTTTTGCATTTTCTATCTGACCTTTTTCCAACATGGCAATGGCTATAAGACTGAGGCAGGACTTTGCAGTATTTTTGTCTGTAAAGAATTTTTCCCTAACTAAAGTCTTTGTAAAAGTCTCATCAGTTTCAGGTTTTTTGAATGTAATTGTAACAGAAGAGGCTTCTGTTCCTCTAAGTAGCTGAATAACTTCGTTAAGTTTCAACTGGGATGTTGATTTTCCATTAATCTCAATAATCTGATAATTCTTCTGAATTCCTGCTTTACTTGCTGGACTATTGGGCTCAACAGATTCAACCTGCACAAAGTCATCTTCAGGTTTTTTAATTCTTATTCCAACTCCTGAAAACTCAAGTTTGCTTATGTGATTTTTTAAAGTCTCTATTGCTTCATTGTATTTTCCCATTTTAATTAAAGTCATGGCTTGCCATACTGGAGCATATAAATCATCAGGTCTGCTTTCAACATAGTTATTTATTGTTTTTAATGCTTTTTCGTATTTTTCTTGATTTATGTAAAGACTGAAAAGCTTCATCATGTAAAGAGCATTTTTGGGAGCAATTGCAATTGCCTGTTCAAGATTTTTAAATGCATCTTTGTATTTTTTTTGGGCAAGATAGGTCTTGTAAAGAAGAAAATATCCATCTGCTTCTTTTGGAGCAATCTGAACAATCATTTGCGAGGCAGCAAAAGCCTCTGGTATGTCATTATTTTTTAAGGAAAGATTTGCAACAACCTTGTAGGCAAGAATATTTGAAGGATTTTGATTTATTATTTGTTTTGCCTCAATAATCTGTGCCTGTGGATTGTTTATAGCTTTATAAATTAACTCTGTTGAATTTTTTACTGAATTTAAAATCGCCTCGTAAGCAGTAATGCCATAGTCTTTGTTATTTACTACTGCAAAAAGACCAGGTTTTGTAAGTTGTCCAGAGCCTGAACTTAAAATAGGCAATGCTATCTCAATTAAGTCACTGTCATAAATAGAAAATTTAGTTTTTGCATTTACGGTTAATTTAAGTGGAAGACAGCATTCTTCTGAAAATGACACTGTATCAACTGAGGCATGAATTACAATTGATTTAGGTGAAGGCATGGAGCTTAAAGATTTCTCATACATTGTTTTTGTAAACATTTTATCAAAATAAATAGGCAAAGCTTGCCTTAAAAGATTTCCTGAAGGAAACTCTACTGTGTGAATTACCTCTGCAGTATAATGAGTCCATCTTGATATTTGAGAGTCGTCAAATATGACAATGGCTTCGCTTGGAATTTTCTTTACATCGCTTACTTGTTTTGGTGGTTCTACCTGAAAAGGTTCTACTTTTGTTGTGACCCTTATGGGTTCACAGCTTATGGATGTTAAAATGAAGGGGATAATTAGCAAAATTCTCCAAAGTCTCATTTTTATTCTCCTTTTAACCATTTGTATATTATTTTTTGTCCTGTGTTCATATCGTTTTCTAAATTTTGCATGAATTCTTCTTTGTTGAAGTTAAAACCTAAGAACTCTGCAGCTCTTTCAGTTTCACTTAAAAATTTATCTAAGGCTGAAAAGGCAAATTTACTGTATATCTTCCTCCCAACATCAGCTACTTCTGCCTGAAGTGTTGGCATTTGAATTAATGAAACGCCTAAATTTATAGTTTCAACTCCAGCTCCTACAGCTCCTTCATTTTTTGCAGCAATTGCAATTTTAAGAATAGGTAAACCTTTTTCATAATACTTTGCTCCCCATTCTTTTCCATATTTTTTATCAAGCCTTTCAACAAGTTTGCCTCCATACTCTTCAATTTTTTCTTGCAGTTTCTCAGTTACCTTATCTTGAATTACATTGCCTACTACAGTGTTGATATCAGATATGGTGATTAATGGTTGCTCAGTATTGTTGGAAGTGGATTGAGATAAAGAAGGAGTATTCCACTGAAATGGAGTAAGCTGACCTCCAAGAGTTTGAAAGGCAAGATTAGATGAACTGCTTTGGCTTGAAGGAGTTTGAACCTGACTTTTTGCCTGTGTAAGTAAGGCATTGTATTGGGAAAGAAGTTTCTTTTTCATTTCCTCTTGCTTTTTCTTTTCTTCTTCAATTTTTCTTTGTTGCTGTTCATACTCTTTTCTTTTTTGTTCTTCATCATCTGAGAAATCAGGCATGCTAAAAAGGGTGCTAAAAAAGCCACTTAAAAAAGCACCCATAATTCCTATAGCCAACTGCTGAGAAGGGGAGAGCTTTGATGAAGGAGTATAAGATGGAGTGTAAGTTGTACTTGCTGAAGAGCCTGATATAGGCGTGCAACCTCCACATCCAACGCATCTGTATTTTACTCCACCATAATATACCTCTTTTACTTGTCCTTTAGGAATAAAAGTTCCATCATACCATTGAGATCCATCGCATGTTGCAGAGGGTGTTGGAATTCCTCCAGCAAAGGATAATGAAGTTTGACTTATAAATAAAAAAATGAGCAAATAAATTAAAATTTTCCCTCTCATGGCAGAACCTCTTAAAGGGTTTGTTGTATATCTATTACTTTTATAACTTTGAAGCCAAAGTTTCTCAAGTCATCAATATTTTTCAGTTCTAAAATCCCACCAACATTTGGGAAAAACACATAAAGGGAAGTATTCTTAAGGAAAACTATTGCCTCCTCAGTTTGAAGAAACTCAATTGCACCATTGTCTTTAATCATTCCAACTCCCTTTGAGGTTTTATAAAATAAGCCAGAAATTTCGTTATACATTAAATCCTGTATTTCCTCTCTCGGGTGTTCATAAATATATTTTATTGTTCCATTTTTGTATTCAATCACTTGTTTTCCTAAGGCAAAATATATATTTCTTCCCTTTCCACTTACTGCTTTTATTGGCTCATTGAAGTTTAAAACTTTTTCAAAGAGATTTGTCTTGTTGTTGAATACAAAAACTTCATATTTTTTGGCTTTGCTGTTAAAACTTACTGCATAAAGAGTTTCATCTCCTTTGAAAATTTTTGAATTTTTAAAAGGCAGTTTTGCTATAGGTTTAATTTTAGCAATGGGAATTAATTTATCGTTTTTTTCTACCACCAGATATCCAATTTGCTCAGCATTTGAAAAAAGCATCACACCGTTGTCAAGGCAAACCATTTCTTTAACAGGCTCTTGTAGGCTTACAATGTAACCTGTAGTTGGATTAATTAAAAGTTTGTCTTCATACAAAAGAATTGGTTCATTTTTAAAGTCAATGGCAAACTTGAATTTTTTTCCTGATTCTTTCGGTAAATAATTTTTTGACTCAGGAGCTAAAATCCAATTAATCTTTACTGCACTTTGTTCTGGCAGGATAAGATATGTTTTTGGCAGGAAATAATTCGTCTCTCCAACTGCTGTGACAGGAAGGAACATGAAGAGAAGTATTAAAAATTTAAATATCATGTTGAATTCTAACAGATTATCGCTTCTCAGTCAAGCACCCGATTTGCCCGAAAAATAGAGATAGACACTCGTCACTGCGAGCCCCTCGATGGGGCGAAGCAGTCTCTAATAAGGCTTTATTGAAAAACAATGTAGAGATTGCTTCGCATCCTTCAGATGCTCGCAATGACAGCAAAAAATACTTAATTTTCAAATGGTTATACCAATTATTGGATTCCTATCGCTATTTTTGGGTTTGCCTTAGAAATAGTCTTAGTGAAAGAGTATTGTTTCAAAAAAAATGGCTATAGAAATTTAAAAATTACTAAGACTTTTAAAAAATAGAAAATTTTTACTGTCATTGCGAGTGAATCGTGGTATCAAAAAGACGAGATTGCTTCGGGTGCTATTGCACCCTCGCAATGACGGTGGAGGATAATCCTCGCAATGACGAAATGGGAAAGTCATTACAATGACGGTGAAGGAGAATCCTTGCAAGGACAATGAAGAAAGCCCTCGCAATGACGCTCTTATCCGGTCATTGTGAGTATCACCGATTTTTTTTCCGTCATTGCAATCCTCACTGGTCTTTTTCGTCATTGCGAGGCATCTGTTAGGATGCCGAAGCAATCTGTATTTTTTCTTCGTATGATATAACGGAGAGATTGTTTCGGCTTGCCTGTCGGCAAGCCTCGTAATGACGAAGAGAGGTCATTGCGAGCCTCACCAATTATTTTTTGGTCATTGCGAGCCTCACCGAAGGTGAGGCGTGGCAATCTCAGAGATTGCTTCGCCTTTGGCTCACACTGACGAATTTATATTGCTGTCCTTGAGATAAAAAATTCCAAACTGAAGTTTGCATAAGCCTTAGGTTATAATATTTAAATATCACTAATTTAGGGAGGTTAACTGATGCATATAGCTGTAATAGGAACAGGCTATGTTGGACTGGTTACAGGAGCGTGTTTTGCTGAATTTGGAGTTTTTGTCACCTGTGTTGATAAGGACAAAGATAAGATAGAGAAGCTAAAACAGGGAATTATTCCATTCTATGAACCAGGACTTGAGGATATTGTAAAGAGAAATATGAAAGAAGATAGACTGCGATTTACTACTGAAATAAGCAAAGCAGTTGAAGACTCTCTTGTTATTTTCATAGCTGTTGGAACACCACCAAGGGGAGATGGCTCTGCTGATTTGAAATATATTGAAGAAGTAGCTCATGATATTGCAAAAAATATGACGAGCTATAAAGTAATTGTAACAAAGAGCACAGTTCCTGTTGGAACGGGCTTTAAAATAAGAGATATCATCAAAAAGCATCGTAAAAAACCCGTAGAATTTGATATTGTCTCTAATCCTGAATTCCTAAGGGAAGGCTCAGCTGTTGAGGATTTCATGAGACCCAACAGAGTAGTTATCGGAGCTGAATCTGAGCAAGCAATTGCCATCATGAGAGACCTTTATAGACCCTTATACTTAATAGAGACGCCTTTTGTTATAACCAACATAACCACTGCAGAGCTAATAAAATATGCCACAAACAGTTTTCTTGCAACGAAGATATCGTTTATTAATGAAATTTCTATGCTATGCGAGGCAGTTGGAGCTAATGTGAACACAGTTGCAAAGGCAATGGGACTTGATGGAAGAATTGGTCCAAAATTTTTGCATGCAGGAATAGGGTTTGGAGGCTCATGCCTGCCAAAGGATACAAAGGCACTGGTTAAAATGGCTGAAGAAAAGGGAGTAAATCTTGGCATAGTTAAATCAGCCATTGAAGCAAATCAAAGACAGAGGGAAAGGCTAACAGATAAAATAATAGATTCATTTAAGGGCGATTTAGAAGGAAAGACAATAGGCATTCTTGGACTTTCTTTTAAGCCTAACACGGATGATATAAGAGAAGCTCCTGCTATTTACCTCATTGGCAGACTTCTTGAGAAAAAGGCAAACATAAAAGCCTATGATCCCGCAGCTATGGAGAATACCAAGAAAATATATCCAAACATTAAATATTGTTCAGATGCCTATTCAGTGGCTGAAGGAGCAGATGCTTTGGTTATAGTAACAGAATGGAATCAATTTAGAAATCTTGACATTGAAAAGATAAGGAGAGTTATGAAAAGCAATCTTTTCTTTGATTTTCGCAATATTTATGAACCGCAAAAAGTAAAAGACTTAGGCTTTATGTATCACAGCGTAGGCAGACCTTAATTGACAAAAGCATAATAAGGACGCTTGAGAATTACACAATTTAGGAATCCGCAAATTCCTCACGCAATTTTAGGAATTTGTCAATGTTGTTAATGAAAAGCTCAAAAAGACGAGGGTCAAAGGAGTTTTGCTCCTTTTTCATAATATCCAGTGCCTTGTTAATTGGAAATGCAGGTCTGTAAACCCTGTCAGATGTCAAAGCGTCAAAGACATCACAAATTGAGACCACTCTTGCATAGATATGTATTTCTTCTCCCTTTAATCCCTTAGGGTATCCTGAACCATCCCATTTTTCATGATGCTGTTCAGCAATTATTCTACCTGCCTTGAGAACTGTAAATCTTGGATCAGATGTAAGAATTTTAGCACCGATTACAGTATGAAGTTTGATTATTTCAAATTCCTCTGGAGTAAGTTTTCCCGGCTTCTTTAGAATATGGTCAGGAATGCCTATTTTCCCAACATCATGTAATGGTGATGCTAATGATATTATCCTTTGCTCTTCCTCTGATAAGCCAGCAATTTCTGCAAGAAGTTTACAAAAAAGGCTCATTCTTCTTATGTGATTTCCTGTTTCCTCATCTTTAAATTCTGCTATCATACCAAATTTTAATACTATTTCATACTCAGCTTCATTTGCAAGTTCAAGAGCTTCTTGCAGTTGCTTTGTCTTTTTTCTTACCTCACTTTGCAATATTTCATTCAGGTTTCTTATCAAATCTTGATATTTTTTAACATGAAGCGCATTCATAACTCTCAGCTTCAGTTCTTCAGCATCAAATGGCTTACTCACAAAATCATTGGCACCTAATTTTAGTGCGTGTCTCTTTTCATTTTCGTTGCCTGAAAGAATTATTACAGGAATATGAGATATTGCAGAGTCTGTTTTAAGTATTTTTAAAACTTCAATTCCACTTATGCCTTGCATGCGAATATCAAGAACAATAACATCAGGTGTTATAGATTGCAATATTTCAAGAGCTTCTTCTCCACTGTTTGCAGTAATTATAGTAATAAGCGGGTCATCTGCAAAAACTGTGGATACTAATTCAAGATTTATTATTTCATCATCAACAACCAAAATTTTTGAGACATCTTCAAGCATGGTATGATATATTAACATAAATGAAGGTTATACTCCAAAGAGTAAGTCGGGCATCAGTAGAAGTTGAAGGAAATTGCTTGTCTGAAATCGGAATAGGAATCCTCGTATTTCTTGGAATTGAAAAAGGCGATTCCGAAAAGGATGCAGATTATCTTGTCAATAAAATCGCAAATTTAAGAATATTTGAAGATGAAAAGGGCAAAATGAATCTATCCATCAAAGATGTTGGCGGTGAGATTATGGTTGTCTCGGAGTTTACCCTTGCAGGAGACTGCAGAAAAGGTAACAGACCCTCATTTGACAATGCAATGCCTCCAGAAGAAGCAGAGAAGCTTTATAGATATTTCATAGATAAACTTAAAATCATGAAAATAGTTGTAAAAGAAGGCAAATTTAGAAGTTTTATGAATGTGTCCCTTATAAATGAAGGACCAGTAACATTTATTATTAATTCTGGCATAAGGGGAGAGCCATGTTTAAAAAATTAAGTCAAAATGAACATTTTCAGAAAGTTAAAGAATTTCTCCAAAGTAAAAACTTAGATCGTAATTCCTTTCTCGTTGGAGGAACTGTAAGGGATGTGCTTCTTAATAGAGAGCTGAAAGATTTGGATTTTGCAATCAATGCAGATGCGCTCAACCTTGCAAGGGAGTTTGCAAAGTACATAAATGGGACTTATGTTTTACTTGATGAAGTTTTTCAAATTGGAAGAGTTGTAAAGGAGCAAGTTACGATAGACTTTTCTCGTCTCAGTGGAGACACCATTGAAGATGACCTCAAAGAAAGGGATTTTACAATAAATGCAATGGCTACTGATTTGGAACTGAAAAAATTGATTGACCCTTTCAATGGTCTGCAGGATTTAAATGAAAAGAAAATCAGAATGGTCAAAGAAAAAAATTTAAAAGCAGACCCACTAAGAATTTTGCGAGCTTACAGATTTCATGCAACTTTGGGCTTTGAAATAGAGGAGAAGACCCGTGAGGCAATGAAAAAACACGCTCATCTTATGAAACTAACCGCTAAAGAGAGAATTAAAGAGGAATTATGGAAAATACTTTCTGTTGCTGACAGTGCAAGGACAGCTGAACTTATGATAGAAGACGAGATATTTAAAGTTATTTTTACATCTCCAGAGCATTTACTATTTAAACCGAATATTAATGCATTAAAATTAATGGAAGAAGTTTTAAAGTCTCCCAAGAAAGTTTTTGACTATTACAAGCCTTTGCAAGGCAAAAATATTATCCAGTGCATGAAATTTGCTGCAATCTTTGGGATTCATGCTTTGTCTATGATTAAACAAATAAAACCCTCTCGGAAAGAGGAAAGATTTATTGAAAACCTTTTAAAGGCTGCAGATAAGCTAAAAAAAATAGAGACTCTCTTAGATAAAGTAAGCTTTCTCAGAAGTTATGAAAGCATCCTATATCCTGCACTCATCTATGGCATAAGCATTGACCCTATTGGACTTGCAAGGGCTTGGTTCTACAAAGATTTGGAGCATTTTTACAAAAAGACTTACTCTAAAAACAAAAAGAAACTCCCTGTCATCAAAGGCGAGGACATTCTTGCACTCGGATTTGAACCTTCTCCATTGGTTGGTCAACTAATTGAGAGAATAGAAATCCTTACACTTGCTGGAAGAATTTCAAACAAAGAAGAAGCGATGAGAGAGCTTAAAAAATATTTAACACTTACAAGACCAACCACGACTGAAGAATTTAAGGAAAAATTTTGAGCAATTAATATGCTGTATTTCCTCAAAATAAAATTTTCCAGAACAGACATTGAAGATTGTCATGGTTGAACCTCGCTTAGTTTTTTTCTCATATACCTCACCAATTGGATAGTTACGAGCATGGATATGTCTCCTTTCATTTACTATATTGCTAATAATAAAAGGAATATCAGACGCTCGCCTTTCTTGTCAATTAGGAGAAAACAATACTTTTTCGGGTAGATTATTTTTGAGGAAAACCGAAAAATAGAGATAGACACTCGTCACTGCGAGCCCCCCTGTTGCGAACGATAGCGTGTCAATCCACAACATCGTCACTGCGAGCCTCCGAAGGAGGCGAAGCAGTCTCTAACTGGTGAATGGTGATTCGTGGATGGTGGATGGTGCATGGTGAACACCTCTCCGTCATTGCGACTCCGAGCGAAGCGAGGGGGAAGCAATCTTGCCTTTTCCCCTTCAAATAGATTGCTTCGCATCCTTGGGATGCTCGCAATGACAGCAAAAAAATACTTAATTTTCAAATGGTTATGCCAATTATTGGATTTCTATCGCTATCTTTTGGGAAAATCAGGTGCTTGCTATCAAAAGTAATTCGGTATTATAATTATTATGGCTATGGAAAAAATATTTTACGAATTAGCAGATAGTCTATACGAAGGCATTTATTTTATTGATACTCAAAGAAGAATTTTATTTTGGAACAAGTCTGCTGAGGAAATAACAGGATACAAAGCAGAGGAAGTAATAGGTAAAGGTTGTAATGATAATATTCTAAGGCATGTTGATGAACACGAAAACAATCTATGCGAAAATACCTGTCCGATGTTAATGGCAATGTCAAGACGAGTAAAGGTTGAAGATACGGTTTACCTACATCATAAAACTGGATATAGGTTAAGGGTAAGAGTAAAAGGCATTCCAATAATAGAAGACAATCAAGTAAAGGGTGTAGTTGAAATATTTTTACCAGTTTTTTCAACTTCTGATACAGAGCAAGATTTGTTAAGTCTTGCTTTAAAAGATTCTCTAACAAAGATATTAAACCGTCGGGGTTTTGAAACACTCTGTGAGTTAAGACAAAGAGAAATGTTAATGCTAAACTATAATCCGGCAATTTTGTTGTTTGATATTGATGATTTCAAAAAAATAAATGATACCTATGGTCATGATATAGGAGACAAGGTTTTAAAAGCAGTTGCTCAAACTTTGCAAAACATTGTAAGACATCAAGATATCGTGAGTCGCTGGGGAGGTGAGGAGTTTCTTATATTGGTATTTATAAAAGAACCAAAGGAAATAAATTCAATTGGCAACAAGATTGTCAAAATTATTCAGAGTACATGGATAGAACACGATGGAGAAATAATAAGATTTACTGTCTCAGGTGGTAGAACTATGTTGAAAAAAGAAGAAAATATATTGGATGCTATAAATCGGGCAGACAATTTGATGTATCAGGCAAAAAAATCTGGAAAAAACAGGTTTATAAGCGATATTTAAATTAAATGAGATATTTTTTATATGCAACCTTTGTTAGCCTTTCATTGTAAATATCTGAAATGCACAGTGGTAAATGTTGAAATTGCTTGGTTTTGGAGACTGTGGCGAGTCGGAAATGTCGCTACCTTTCGCAATGATTATCATGAGAGTTATTGCAAGCCTGCCGATTATTTTTTTTCCGTCATTGAGAGCCTCACCGTTTACCTACGTGCTGTCATTGAGAGCCTCACCGAAGGACACTTTTTCTGTCATTGCGAGCCTGCCGAAAGGCAGGCGTGGCAATCTCGCTTCCTTGGTGACCCATCCTGTCACTGCGAGGCATTCGTTAGGATGCCGAAGCAATCCCGTTCCTTGTTGAAAAGAAAAAAGAGATTGCTTCGGGCACTTCGTGCTCTCGCAATGACGAAGGAAGGGGTCATTGCGAGCCTGACGACAGGCAGGCGAAGCAATCTCATAAAAAGAAAGTATAGCCTCAGAAATAAAATCTCTCGCAATGTCCATATATCTAACATACGATGACGACAAGGGGGGCAACCTCGCAATGACCACTTTTCCAGTCTTCACGAGACTTGCGAAGCAACATTTTCCCGTCATCACGAGGCTTGCGAAGCAAGCCGAAGTGATCTCTCTTTATGATATAGAAAAGATGAGATTGCTTCGGGTGCTATCGCTCCTCGCAATGACGGTGTGGGGGTGTCCTCACGATGATGATGTGGGGGGTGTCCTCTCAATGATGGAAAGGTGGGAGACTTATGCGAGCCGAAGGCGTGGCGAACCTTCGCAATGACAAGTTGGAAGATGTCAAAAAATGAGGATTGAGAGCTCGTATAATGACAATTGAAAACCGATTAATTCAGGATTTAAATTCAATGAAGTTTTACATTGACTACAGAAAAGTGGAAAAACCTCTCACTTTTGAAAACTTCACAGTAGAAATAGGTTTCGGCTCTGGTGATTATCTAATAAAACTTGCGCAAGAGCATAGAGATGAAATATTTTTTGGCATAGAAAAATCATGGATCTCAATTAACAAACTTCTCAAAAGATGTATTAAATTGAATTTATCCAATGTATTCTGCACTCGTCTTGATGCTTATTGGGCGCTTCAGCTTCTATTTAAAGATTGTACCGTAAAAAGAATAATCATGAATTATCCTGACCCGTGGTTTAAAAAATCCCATCAAGAAAAAAGGCTTACAACAAAAGAGAATCTATATGTTTTTGCAAAAAAGTTAATTCCTTCTGGAGAGATAAAAATTAGAACCGATGAGTATTTGTTTGTTGAATTTTCATTACAAGAGGCTAATGCATTGGAATGCTTTGAAGTATATGTTTCAATACCTTCTGTTACAGAGCCTTTAACTAAATATGAAAAGCGTTGGCTCTCAATGGGAAAGAAAATATGGGATATTGTATTAAAAAAAGAAAAAGAGCCTGATCCTATGCCAATTCGGGAAATCAAGGAGGTGAAAGATTTGTTTCCAGTAAAAATACAGCCAAAAGAGCTGAAAATTCAGAATATATCCAATAAGGAATTTAAGATTGAAGAAGGTTTATATCTGAAGTGTTTTTCTGTTTGGCAAAGGAACGAAGATTTTGTTATTGAGACATTAATTTCAGAAAATAACTTTCTGCAAGCCTTTATGGTTACTATAAAGAAAAGGCAGGATTATTATATAATAGATGTATCTCAATTTAGCGAGATTTTAAAAACCGAGGGAGTAAAAAAAGCTTTGATTTTTTTAGGTGAAATTTTGAGCAAGAAGGAGTGATGAAAAAGAAAATTCTTATATGTGTTCAGAAAGATATTGTAAATGCTATAAACTGGGCATTGAAGGACTTACCTGTCATTTCTGCTCAGTATGTTGACCACCTATATCAACTTGAAAAAATATTTGAGAGTGAAATAGATTTCTGTTTGCTAATAATTGATTCTTTAATAGATGGTGAAAGCACAGAGTCTTTTTTACCGAAAGTAAGAGAAAAGTCAAAGATTAAAATTCTTTTTATTATTTCGGCAGATACGAAAAGAGACAAGATTGTAAATCTAATTCAGAACAAATTGGTTGACGGTGTCATCATAAGACCCTTTAATGCAAATCAGATAGTTGATAATGTCTCAAAATTATGCGGATTGGAAAGACCATCAGAAAAACCTTGGTATATGTATACAAAGCCACAATAACTTTGATATAATTTTTAAATGGAGCAAAAAATGACATACGAAGAAAGATTTGAAGACGCCAATGATTTTCTCAGATATAGAGAATTTGACCAAGCATGTAAGATTTATGAAGAACTAATAAATGAAGGCTTTTACTCTCCAGAGCTTTATAACAACTATGGCTTAGCACTCTTTTATCTTGACCAGCTTGAAGAGGCTTTAAAGCAGTTTGAAAAAGCAATTAGTCTTGATAAATCCTTTTCATTGCCCTATACTAATATAGGACTTATTTATTTAAACAAGGAAGAATATGAAAAGGCTGTTGAATACTTTTTAAATTCACTTAAACTTGAACCCAATCATCCAGAGACCCTTTATAATCTTGCAGTTACCTATTATAGAATGGGCGATAAAACTCAGGCGCTTAAGTTTTATGAGGATTTTTTGAATTTTGCAGGCGATGAACATAAAGCATTAAAGGAAAGTGTCAGCAAAATAATTGCTCAGATTAAGCAAGCTCTGCAAGAAGGTTAAAATTATCAAGTATAAATTTCTGAGAAACTTCAGCTGATTTTTTTACTTCATCAATTGTTAAAAGCTTTGTTCTGTCAGTAACTAAATTGCTAATACTTCTTATCTCACTTAACACGACATTATAAATTTTAGCAGCCTTTGCGATCGCAGCACCTTCCATATTTTCGCATATAGCATTAAATTTTCGTTCAAGAAAATTTGCTCTTTTAATATTACCTGTGCATGCAGATACGGTAAGAAAAGTGCCTGTTTTTAAGCCTTTTAGAAAATCTGGCACAAAAAGACTGATTTCTTCCTGTTCTATGAATATAAATGCATCGTCCTTATTTTCACACTGAATTAAAACTCCCTTGTCTGCATCTATTTCTTTATCAGCCACAGCAATATCCCCTATTTTTAATCCTGATGAAGGATAAGCTCCTGCAATGCCTGAAACAATGGCATAGGAGATAGGATTTTTTTCAAAAGCAAGAACCGCAGCAATAGAAGAATTTATTTTCCCAATTCCAGAAATGCAAATCAATGCATCGGTATTTTTGATTTTACCTCTAAGGAAAGGGACACCCTTAATAGAGAACTCGCTTTTATTTGATAAAGATTTTGTAATCAATTCGCATTCTATTTTTGTAGCAAAAAATAACGTAATCATCTCTATATTTTAAACATTTTTTATCTAAATTGGGCGATTTTTTATAAAAATTTTGTTAATCCGTCATTGCACGACTGCGATTATTTTTTAGACATTGTGAGGGTGCAATAGCAACTGAATCAATCTCTTTTTTCTATTCCAAATAACAAAAAAGAGATCACTTCGGCTTGCTTCGCAAGCCTCGTGATGACGGGAAAAAGTTGCTTCGCAAGCCTTGTGATGACAAAAAAAGTTTCTTCGCAAGCTTCGTGATGACAAAAGAGGGATCATTGCGAGGTTGCCCCCCTTGTCATTGCGAGGGCACGAAGTGCCCGAAGCAATCTCTTTTTTCTTTTCAACAAGGAACGGGATTGCTTCGGCATCCTTAAGGATGCCTCGCAATGACTGGATAGGGCATAAAGGAACGAGATTGCTTTGCAATGCTTCGGATTGCTCACAGTGAGAGAATGGAGACATCAAGGAAGAGAGATTGCCACGCCTCACCTTCTGTGCGGCTCGCAATGACAGAAAAAATAATCATTGAGGCTTGCAATGACAAAGGAAGGGGGCATTGCGAGCCTGCCAACAGGCAGGCGAAGCAATCTCATAAAAAGAAAGTATAGCCTCAGAAATAAAATCTCTCGCAATGTCCATATATCTAACATACAATGACAGTAAAAAATACTTAATTTTCAAATAGTTATACCAATTATTGGATTTCTATCGCTATTTTTGGTAAGTTCTTCAATACAGACAGAAAGTATTGGATGAAGCCTTTCTGCACATATAAAACCTGAAAGTTTAAGGCACTGTCTCAATAGTTCAATATGTTGCCAATTGTACTTCCTTTTTCTTTTAGAGTTTTTCTGAGTATTTTTCATCTTTGTATGATATTGTCCTGACAAATACTTTTTTTCAAATCTTTTCAGTCTCTTCTGAGCTGTAGATATTGAAATACCTGAGATTTCAGCATACTGTCTGATAATTTCAGATTTTTTGTTTTTTGATGCGTTTATGTAGTTTTTTATCAACCTTGTCATTAATTGCATATCAAACTCCTGTATCATGTTTTGTCCTCCTGAGTATAATTGTTTTGACTCAGGAGATATTTTAGCATTTTACGGACATTTTATTTTTATCTATCCATCTATATTTCACGGACATTTTTTATTATCTAATGCGATAACTGGCAATTTTTTGTTAAATATCTGTATAATTTCTTATGCAAACGATTAGGACAAAAGAGCAACTTTCAAAAATTTTAAAGAAAATAAGAAAAAGGGCAACATCAAATCCAAAGATTGAAAGGACTGTAAAAAAAATTCTTGATGAAGTCAGAAAAAAAGGTGATGAGGCTTTAATAAAGTATAATCTTTTGTTTGACAAACACAGCCTTCCACTCAAAATTTCATTAGATGAAATAAAGGAAAATGCTAAAAAAGTCCCTGCTGCTGTTGTAGATGCTCTTAAGTTTGCTGCTGAAAGGATAAGAAAATTTCATGAAAAACAGCTTGATGCATCATGGCAGTATGAGGAAGAAGACATTGTTCTTGGTCAGATTATTAGACCAATTGAAAGGGTTGGAGCATATGTTCCAGGTGGAAAAGCCTGCTATCCATCAACTGTGCTCATGAACATAATTCCTGCTCAGGTTGCGGGAGTAAAGGAGATTGCAGTATGTGTTCCAACTCCAGAGGGACATATTAATCCTGTTCTTTGTGCTGCATTTGATATTTTGGAAGTTCAGGAATGCTACAGAGTTGGAGGAGCTCAGGCTGTAGGTGCATTGGCTTATGGAACTGAGACAATCAAGAAAGTAGATAAAATTGTAGGACCGGGGAACATATATGTTGCAACTGCAAAAAAGATTGTTTTTGGTGAAGTTGACATTGACATGGTTGCAGGACCAAGCGAAATACTTGTTATTGCTGATGACTCAGCAAATCCTTCATTTGTTGCATCAGATATGCTTTCTCAGGCTGAGCACGATGAGATGGCTTGCAGTGTCCTTGTTACAGTATCTGAGAATTTGGCAAAAGAAGTGAAAAAAGAAATTCAAAAACAGATAAAGCTTCTTCCAAAGGCATCAATTGCAGAGGCATCTCTTAAAAATTTTGGTGCAATAATAATAACATCATCCCTTGATGAAGCATGTGAAGTAGCAAACATAATAGCTCCTGAGCATCTTGAAATTATGACTGAAAATCCTGAAAGTCTGCTTCCCAAAATTAAAAATGCTGGTGCGGTTTTTCTTGGAAAATGGACGCCAGAGCCAATAGGTGACTATGTTGCAGGTCCAAATCATACTTTGCCAACATCTGGCACAGCAAGATTTTTCTCTCCTTTAGGTGTTTATGACTTTGTAAAAAGAAGCTCATTAATAAAAGTAGGAGCTCAAGGATTTAAAAAACTTGCTCCATATGTTGAGCTTATTGCAGAGGTTGAAGGCTTACATGCCCATGCAAATACTGTAAAGGTGAGACATACTAAATAGTCTTAATCCTACCTTCATTTTTTAATTGAGCGATTCTTATGAGAGCCTCACCAAAGTTAGGCTTGGTAATCTACCTCTTCGTCATCGTATGTTAGATATATGGAGATAGCGAGATACCTTAGTCCTAAAGCAATCTATTCTTTTTATGAGATTGCCACGCCTGCCTGTCGTGGCTGTGTCGCAATCTCCCAAATCTCTTAGACCCCACTTCATCAACTTTTGAATAAAAAAATTTTAAAATCAATGAGTTATAATTTTTAGATTAGCCTACAAAATTCTCTCGCACTTTCGTAAGTTCTGAAAATCTTATCCCCTACTCCCAATATTCTAAGTATCTTTTTATGTTCCTCCTTAGCTTTGCTCATAATCCTTATTTTCTCCCCCTCTATCTCAAAACCTCCTATCCCTATCTCATAAAATTTGTCCAAACACTTCTTCAGACTGTTTTCTTTGCTCTCCCTTAACCATCCTTTCTCCTTCAACTCATCCATTAGCCTGTTTAACACTGTCTGGGCTACCACACATAAAAATAGGAGGTTATAATAAAATTGTGTCTATTGTGCAGATATTTTTTGGATTAGAGGAAAATGGGAACTAAAAAGAATAATAGCAAAAAAAAAACAATTTATGGAATAACCTTAAAAAAGGAGGAATGGGAAGTGATTCAACAGTTTGGGCTTGAAAATTTTATTAAAGAAATTGCAGAGATGCCACCTCAGGAAAGCATTAAAGTTTTAGCTGAGATGCTTTTTAATTTATTGATGAAGAAAGAAAGAGATTTTTTTGTAGAGGCAGACTCTGACAACAAATCAAATGGGTTTTATCAAAGACAGCTCGGATGTATGTTTGGAAATTTAAATTTGTCAGTGCCAAGAGACAGACAGGGAAGATTTCGCTCCGCAGTGCTACCACCTCATTGGAAAAGATTTGACAAAGATTTTGAGGATTTCATCCTAAATCTGATTCTGCAGAGTTATTCTCCATCAAAAATCAAAAGTCTTCCAGAAAAGCATGAATCTTCCATATTCTCCTGAGCAAATAGAGGAGTTAAAAGAGGAGTTATACAGTAAAGCAAAAGAATTAGTAAGCCGAGAACTGCCTTCTGATTGTTTTGCCCTATTTTGTGATGCATATCATACAGAGATGAAGGATGAAAGCAGAAGAATTCGTAAAGCAGTCATCTATACGGTTTTAGGGATAGATATGCAGATGAAGAAAGATTTGTATGGGTATTATGTTTTTATTGGCTCAGAAAACAAAGGAGATTGGCTCAAGATATTTAACAATCTGATTAGCAGGGGATTGAGGAGAGTAATGATAATTGTCTCTGATGATTTTCCAGGGCTTAGTGAGGCTGTAAAGACCTTATTTCCTCAAACTGACCATCAACTTTGCCTTGTTCATATGCAAAGAAATATTTACAAAAATATGTCAAAGGCTGATGCAAGGCAGTTTAGTGAAGAGATTAACAGAATAAAACACATAGGCGATTATGAGGATACTGTCAGGGAATTTGAAGATGTGCTAAAGAGATTTGAAAAGAAATATCCTGCCTATATAAAGATGCTAAATAGCAAGAAGGAGAATTATTTTTGTTACAAGAAATATCCAGAAGAGATAAGAAAGCACATATATACAACGAACGCGGTAGAGAATATAAATAGCAGGCTGGAAGTCTTAAGGGTAAACTCTGGAGGGTATTTTCAATCTGAGAAAACTGCATCAGTGGCTATATATGTGATAGTAGATAAAATAAGAAAAGGCAGATGGAGCAAACCGATGGCTGTATCTCGTGGGGTATTGTATGAACTTCAACAAATGTTTCAGATGAGATTTGCGCATGAGACACAAAATTCTTGACAACTGTCTGCCTTACTTTTTCCAATGCCTCCCTGCCCCTTTTAAGTATACTTTCCAATGTCTCCCTGTCATGGCTTTCTCTGTATTCAGACCCACATAGTACATATCTGCTCTTTACCCCTTCCTCTTCACTTATATAGATGGTCACTGGCAACTCCTTCTGAAATATATCTAACTGTATACCCTTCTGCACTACCATTTTCTTTGCTTCCCTAAATCTCATCGCTAATATGTAGTTTATCCCCTCTCTCTCAAGATACTCTATATTCTGTAATGTCACCATCCCCCTGTCTCCTATAAATACTGCCTCCTTGATGTCGTATCTCTTCTTTAACTGACTTATTAGTCCCTTTACTGTCTCCTTATCTGATATGTTGCCTTCTATAACATCAAAATGCACTGGAAATTTATTCTCGTTCAAACATAAACACAACAATACTTGCTTTTTATCGGGCTTCCCATCCCTTGAGTATCCATATCTTGCAAGCCCCAGAGGTCCTTGACCCTCAAAGTATACTGAGGTAATATCATAAAGCAACAACTTTGTCCCTTGTGCTCCCGTCTTATAAAAATCATCTAACACATTATCCATCTTCTCATACAACTTGTCCATTGCCCTGTATATCTCATTTACATGCATATCCTCTTCCCTTAAATCAAACAGTTCCATAAAACCACTTCTTCGTATCCATCCCACTGATGCATACTTACTCCTTGGCTCTATTATCCTGTTAAGCACTACTGCCAAAAGCAAATCTCTTACCTTCTTTGGAAAATGCCTTAACCATCCCAGAAATCCTATCTTCATCATAAATCCTAACAGTAACAGTATATGCCCTACTGAAGTTGCATCCTCAAAAAACTTGTCTTTGTCCACTACAACCTTTTTCTCAGGTGACTTAAGCAGTTGCCTTATTTTGGAAATAAGAGGCTCACCTAAGTGAGTGATATTGGCAATTTTTTCATGCCTAACCTTTTTAGTTTTTTTGTCTCTGTAAGCTTTAGATATTTCGTAGGTTTTGTATTTTTTACCTTTTTTTGTTGACCAAGATTCTTTTACGAACATAGTTACCTCCTTTTTATATTAGTATACAAAAATTAGACAAAAAAGTCAATATTTAAGGGAATAAATAAGCAAAAATAATAAAATTAGATTAGACTACAAAATTGAATGAAAAAAGATATAACTTATTGAATTATAAAGCTTTTGATATTTTTAAAGGCTGAAAATTGATGAAGTTGGGTTAAATCAGTCTGCATTTGTAAAAATTTTGTAGAATTTTCAATGTGTTTTAAAAAGCCTTGAGGAGAAAAATCTGACAATTATAACACAGCCAACTGTCGGCAGGCTTGCAATGACAAAAGAGTCAGTGGGGCTCGCAATGCCCCCCTTCCTTCGTCATTGCGAGGCATCCGATAGGATGCCTCGCAATGACGCTTAAGAATGACAAAATTTAGGAAATAGTCTTAATCTTTCCTTCATCAAGCAAAAGATGAAAGTCTCCTATTTTCTTTGCAAATTCTTTATCATGGGTTGCAATGATTATTATTGATTTCAATCTCTTTTTAAGTTGAATGAGGATTTTTTCTATTATTTCAGTATTTTCCTTATCAACTGAGGCAGTTGGTTCATCAAGCATTAAAATTTCTGGCTCTATTACAATTGCCCTTGCAATACCCATTCTTTTTGTCTCACCAGTTGAAAGGGTAAGGGCATTCTGATTCTTTTTATGAGCTAATCCAACAAATTCAAGTGCCTCTTGAACTCTTTCTTTAATCTCATTCTTTTTAAATCCCCTTATCTTCAGTCCATAGGCAATGTTGTTAAAAACAGTGCTGTTGAAAACTCCTACATCTGGCAGTAGCAGAGTAATCCTTCTTCTTAGTCTTAAGTCATGGGGAAGGAGTTTATCATCTTCAAAATATTGAACCTCTCCTTTGTCAGGAGACTCAAGAAGTGTACAAATTCTTAGAAGTGTTGATTTTCCAGAACCATTAGGACCTGTAAGAACATAAACTGCACTTTTGCTAAAGGAGTATGAGCAGTTATTAAGAATTTCTTTATTGTTGTAGGATTTATAAATGCTTGACAAAATGAGTTTTAGCCCCATTGCACCTGCGCAGTTCCCTTTTTCTGAATAAGGAAAAGCATAAGATTTATGATGAACGATATTGAAAGAAGAATTATTCCGAGAGCCATTGCAAGCTCAAAATTTCCTTTGTCAGTCTCCATTGCTATTGTTGTTGTCATAACACGGGTGTATCCTGCAATGTTTCCACCAACAATAAGAATTGCACCAACCTCAGCCATTACTCTTCCAAGTGCTGCAATAACACCAGCCATTATTCCATATCTTGCCTCTTTTATGATAGTAAGGGAGCACTGCAGTGCAGTTGCACCAAGTGTAATTGATGCAAGCTTAACTGAAATGTTTACTTTTACTATTGCAGAATGAGTGAGGGAGGCAACAATTGGAGACGCAAGAATTGTTTGAGCAATAATCATTGCTGTTGGAGTGTAAAGCAGACTCAAGAAACCAAGTGGACCACTTCTTGATAGCATCAAATAAAGAAACAATCCTACAACAACAGGAGGAAGTCCCATAAATGTGTTAAGAAGAGTTATAACAATACCTCTTCCTGGAAATTTCTTTAATCCGATAAGGGCTCCAATTGGAAGACCGATTAAAGTTGCAATAATGAGAGCTAATCCAGAGACTTTAAGGGAAAGAATTATTATGCTAAAGAGCTCTCTGTCAAGGTTTATAATCAGATTAAAAGCCTGCCTGAAGGATTCAATTATAAAGTTCATTTTGCATTAGGAATAAAAAGTTGATTTCCATATTTGTCTTTAAATGATGCAATTGCTGATTGTCCTTCCTTTGATGTTATCCATTTTATAAATTGCATTGCTTCATTATATTTTACATGTTTATGCCTTTGTGGATTAACTGCCATGACTGAGTATTGATTGAAAAGAATAGGGTCACCTTGAAATAAAATTGTAAGCTCAATCCTGTCCTTTACAGCAAGCCATGTTCCCCTGTCAGTAAGTGTGTATGCTTGCTTTTCATTTGCAATTCTTAGAGTTTTCTCCATTCCTTGTCCTGCCTCAAGATACCATCTCTTTCCATTTGGTTCAATGCTTGCTTTTTTCCATAGTGATAATTCTTTCATATGAGTGCCTGATTTATCAGCCCTTGAAACAAAAAGACTTTCAGCGTCTGAAATTCTCTTAAATGCATCTGAGGCATTTTTTGCATACCTTACTTTTGCAGGATCAGATTTAGGTCCAACAATTATAAAGTCGTTGTAGCAGACTTCATGCCGATTAACAAAATAGCCCTGCTTGACTGCCTCAATCTCAAGTTCCTTTGCATGAACAAACAATGCATCAGCATCTCCCCTTTTACCCATCTCAATTGCTGCCCCTGTTCCCCTTGCAACAACCTTAACTTTTATGCCTGTCCTCTTTTCAAAAATTGGCAAAATATGATTCAACAATCCAGAATTTTCAACAGATGTAGTCGTCGCAAGAATAATTGTTTCAGCGGCGTATAAAGGATTTAATAATAACATGAAAAATAACAAAACTAAAATAAGATTCATTTTTTAGCCTCCTACAAAATTTTAATGTTCAATTTTTTATTTTTATATAAATCTAACATTTTTTGCAAATTGTTTTTTATATCGTAAAGATAAGCCTTTTTTTGTGCATTTACTGATATTTGGTTATACATATTTTTATCCTCAATCAAGAGTTTTATGTATTTTGCCATTTCATTAACCATTTCTGGCTTTTCTACAATAAACCCGTCTTTCATATGTTCAATAATTTCAGAAGCACCAGCAAGAGATGTTGTAATTACTGGTAATCCACATGCCATTGCTTCAAGAACAACCAAGCCAAATGGTTCATACATTGTAGGAAATATAAATATATCTGATGCAGAGTAGTATTTTTCTATTTCTTTTTGGGGTCCACAAAAAATGATTCTTTGGTTTTTTATGAATTTTTCATACTTTTTTGGATTTCCCTTACCTACAATTAAACCACAGATTGGATGTGGTACTCTTTCAATTGCCTGAATAAAGTATTTTACACCCTTTCTTTCAAATCCTGAACCAACAAAAAGTGCGACAAGATCGCTTTCTTTAATATTGTATTTCTGCCTAATTTCTTTTCTGTAATTTTCATTTTTTTTAAATTTTGTTGTGTCAATTCCATTGTAAATTACAACAATATCTTCAGGATTAACTGAGTAGTGCTCAATAAGATTTTTTTTTACAAGTTCTGATATTGCAATAATTTTTTTGTATTTATGTTTTTTATACATTAAATACTCTGCCAAAAGATACCATTGATGAAAAGGATTAAGAAGAATAGAAAGTTTTTTTAGCAAATTTATTCTTTGCATCCTTTGTTTGAGCCATTCTTTATGAACACCATCACCAGCTCTGATAATATCTTGAAAAAAAGTTTTTTCGTGGGATTGAATAATTTGAAAATTTTTTGATTTTTTAACAGCAATAGAAGAAAAAATAGAGAAGCTTATTTCTCTTAAAAAAGAGGGAAAAGGAATTGTAAATACTTTATGAACTTTTATATTTTTTTCAGATTTTCCACTCCATTTTCTGCAAAATATGTGAACTTCCCAACCAAGTTCAACTAATTTATTAATCAATTCCCTTAGATATGTTTCTCCACCAAATGGAGTATATTTTTTTCTAATAATTGCAATTTTCATATTTTACCATCTAAAATTTTAAGAGATATTTCAAGTACATCAGACACTTTAATATTTCTTACGCATCTAAAAGACTTATCGCATTTTCTTCCAATGCAGTGTTCGCAACGGGGAGCACCTCTTAAAACAAAAGATTTTTCACTTGTTGGTCCCCATCTTCTTTCATCTGCTGAGCCAAAAAGAGCAATTGTTGGAATATTAAATAATGATGCAAGATGCATTGGACCGGAGTCATTTCCAATAAAAAGATTTACTTTACTCATTAAAGCACACAATTCACCTAATGAGAGTTTTCCTGTAAGATTGATTATTCTATCATTAGGCATTTTTATTTCAGTTGCCTCATTTTTGGATCCTATGCAATAGACTGTTGCTTTTGATGAAAGATTTTCAGCAACTTTTAAAAAATTTTCTAAGTCCCATCTTTTATAAATTTTTCCAGCCCAAGGATGAATGCATACTGTTTTATTATTATTATTATTGAGATTAATTTTTTTACTTAGATTTTCAATCCATTCTTCCTTTATTTTAGGTTGAGGAAGTGGAACAACATTAAACCCTAAAGATTTAACCAAAGAAAGATAGAAATTTCTTTTATGAAAATAATCATTATTCTTGATTTCTATTTTTATGTTGTAAAGATAACTTCTATCTCCTGTTTTCAGTCCTATTCTTTTCTTTGCTCCAGATAAAAAAGCAAGCAAAGCACCGGTTTGCCTGCCTTCAAAGTCAATAGTAATATAGGGAGCAAGATTTCTTAATTTTGCAATTAATTTAGTAGTTAACAATATTTTTTGGTATAAATCAGATTTTTTAATTTTTTCACGGGCAAAGGGAATGATTTGTTTTTTTGAAAAGAACATTTCAGGTATATCAATGAATCTTTCATCTACAACAATATATTTTTCAAATTCTTTTAAAGCTTCATTCAATGAGTATAAAGCAGACATTGAAACAATTAGATTTCCCAAATGTTTTTCAGGAATCAAAATTAAAGCATTTTTCATTTTTGTTTTTCCAGTATGTTTACTCCCATAGCAACTATTACTGCTAACCAATGAAGTGATTTGTATGCATCAAATAAACCAATAAAGATGAAATTAAAGATAATTACAGAAGATAAAGCCAAAAATATGTAAGAATGTCTTTTTTTCACTAAAGCTTCATATAAAAATTTATAGCTTGAATAAAAAACTGTCAATACATAAAAAATTAACCCTACTATTCCTGTATGAAATAGCATCCTTAAAAACATACTATGATGACCTTTCCAATCTGGTGGTGTTGTTCCTATACTTTTAAATAACTCTTCATTGTTAACAAAACTGTCACCCCATCCCCATCCTAATAGCGGCTTTTCTTTAAAAGCTAATAAAATTTTTTCCCATATTGTAGTTCTATATGTTAATGTAGTTAAATTTTGAGAGAATGAATGAATTTTTGCTTGGAAAACAGGAACGAATAAATATGAAGCAAAGATTAAAAATAAAAGTCCTATAGTGGTTGGAATTAGATACTTTTTTAGACTAATATTTTCAATTTTTTTTATACCTAAAAACCAAAATAAGGTGAATAAGATGAAAGCTGCTAAGCCAATTCTGTAAGATGAAAATATGTATGCTATAGTTGAAAGAATAATTAAGCAAATGCAAAGAGTTTTGAAAGACTTATTTGGAGTTTTTAAAAAAGCATAAATTACGAATGGGAAATAAAACAAAATAAAATAGGGAAATCTATTTGGTCCTGCATATAAAATAAAAGTATTGGAACTCATTAAACTACAATTGTTTACGAAAAAGAATGTATAAAAGCCTGACAAGACAATAACAGTTAAAGAGAATGCTGCAGAGTAAGCTATAAAGTTTATTTTTTTTACATCTTTTATTGCAGAAGCAAAAATTGTAAAACCTAACAGAGCTTTTAAGGGTTCACTTTTTATTTGTGATAGAGTTTCTTGTGGATTAAAAGAATAAAAATAAGAAATCCCAATTATGGAAATCATGGCATAAAAAAATAAACTAATAGGGTTAATTAGAGTTATTAAGTTTGCATTCTTAATATTTATTAACCAACATACAAAAGCTGAAAACAATGCAATGGTTCTTAATGTTTCCATTTTTGAGAAAAAAAGTGTTGAAAAGTAAAAAACTAAAAGAATAAAAATTACTTTTTCTATCATTTCTCCAATTCTGTTATTAACCACCGTTTATAGAATCTCCTTTTTCAGAATTTCCATCATTTGTTTTATTCTAATTTCATATGTATGTTCTTTTAAAATTTTTTCTTTTCCTTTTTCAGCTATTTTTTTTCTTAATGTTTCATTCTTTATGTAAAATCTTATTTTATCAATCATTTCTTCCTTATCATTAAAAGTTTCTAATTCTTCTCCAATTTTAAACATTTCTTCTATGCCATTTACGTATCTACACAGATAAAATGCACCACATCCCATTGATTTGTACAATCTATCACTCATTGATTTTTTTATATGAGGCATTGAATCTACACCTAAATAAATCTTTGAGAGAATACAGGCTTTTGCATAATCTTCTCCCCAGAGCATTCTTCCACCATATGCTCTATTTAAATTACTTAAAAGTAAAGGTATTGTAGAGATTTTTCTTGGCAGAGGTGGTCCCCACCATTTTAATTTAAATCCCTCTCTTATAATTCTTTTGAGATATTGTCTTCTTATAAGATACTGTGCCTTAGAGCCGAGATTTCCAATATGAGTCACATCGCAACTAAAGTTTTTTATATCATCATCAGTAATCTTAGATATTCGAAAAAGATCCGGCTCAAATGCCTGGGTAAGCCAGAAAGTTTTAGGGTTGTATTTTTTAAATTCCTCAATCAATCCTTCTGACATTGTAAAGAGAACGTCTGTTACTTTCACATACGGAATTAGCCAATCAGGAATTACCGGATCTGGATACCACATCACTAAGGGAACTTTTCCCTTAATCGGCTCTAAAAATTCAACATCAACTTCATCTTTAGTAAATAATATAAAATCAGGTTTATTACTATTAACAAAATTAAGAAGTTCAGAATCTCTTTTCCCGAAAGAATAAACCTTATGACCATTTTTTTCAAATCCCAATTTATAAGAATAAAAGTTATCCCATGGCTTTGAAAAACTTGATAGCAATAAAACCCTCATTGTATCCCCTTCAATCTTAATGTTTCTAAAAATAAACTTTCATATTTTCTCACCACATTTTTAATTGAAAAATTTTCTACTCTCATTTTTGCTTTTGTAGATAATTCTTTTCTTTTATCTTCTGAATTAATTACACTCAAAAGAATTTTTCTTAAATTTTCTACATCTTTGGCTGGAAAATACAGTGCACAATCACCTAATATTCCAACGAGAGAAGGAATATCAGATGCTACAATCGGTAGCTCAGCTGCCATTGCCTCAATGACTGCCAAAGGTAATCCCTCCCACAAAGATGGAAAACAAAAAATGTCAATGGATTTAAGAAAATAAGGAATTTCCTCGTTATCTAAATTGCCAAGCAGTATTAACTCTACATTATATTTATTTGCAATATTTTTAAGATAGTCCTTTAATTCACCCTCTCCAGCTATTACTATCGTAACATTTTTAATATCTGCCACAGCTTTGATAAGATATTCTTGTCCCTTTGCTGGATGCAGTCTTCCAACTGTGCCAATAATAATTTTGTCAGTTGATAAATTAAATTTTTTTCTGATTTCTCTTTTGTCAAATGCTATTTTAAATTTTTCCACTGATATACCATTGTAGATAACTTTTACTTTTGAATGTTTAATCCAATCGTATTTAACAATGTCAGATGCGACAGCTTCTGAGACAGCAATTAAGTAATCAGAAAAATAGGAAAGAATTTTATTAAAAACTCTTCTATGCCATTTTGGTCTTTTAGGGGATACATATACATTGTGAAAAGTAGGTAAAATTAAAGGAACTCCAGCCAGTTTTCCAGCAATTCTTCCGTATAAATTTGCATGATACTGATGAGTTCTAAGTATATCTACTTTTTCTTTTTTTATTATATTATATAAATCTTTTACAGCTTTCCAATCAAAACCATGACTTTGCATCCTGTTTAGAACATAAAGTTTTATCCCTTTCTGTTTAATTTTTTCAGCAACTTCACCTCCTTCTTTAATGCAACAAACTATAGGAATAAATTTTTCTGAATAGTTAATTATTTCATTATATATCATCCATTCAACGCCACCTGAAGGTAATTTGGAGACTACGTGAAGGACTTTAAATTTTTTCATTTTGCAGTTTTTCTAATTGATAAAAGGTGTGGAAAAAATTACCCATATCATAACATCTATACCCAAGATTAATAAGTTCATAACAAAGTACTTTACCGCCAGGTCCTCCTGCTAATAAAATTACAGTATTTGTAGCTGGCAAATCGTTATAATTTATTAATTGAAGAATTTTACTTTTAATTTCATTTAAAACATCAAACATATTCTTATCAGGAATTTTTACAAACCAAACTTTTTTATCCAAATTTTTATTTTT
The DNA here is from genome assembly GCF_054657355.1 of Thermodesulfovibrio hydrogeniphilus. Classification (NCBI taxonomy): domain Bacteria; kingdom Pseudomonadati; phylum Nitrospirota; class Thermodesulfovibrionia; order Thermodesulfovibrionales; family Thermodesulfovibrionaceae; genus Thermodesulfovibrio; species Thermodesulfovibrio hydrogeniphilus. The sequence continues at coordinate 403,418 of NZ_BAAHYW010000001.1, read as the reverse complement.
AAACCAATTAAAATATTCGTTTGAATTATGAACCATGATAATATTTTGAAAATCTTTCCATAATAACTCAATTTTTTCATATGGCAATGTGACTTCTGAAGCTCTAAACATATCTGTTTCAGGATATGGCAAGGATGATTTTTCAATTTTATATTTCCAAAGTAAATATCGCATAAAACGCCATATTCCAAAGGTACCCCTTCTTTTAAGTTCTTTAATGTCAGCAGTTAAATTCCAATTTGTTAAAGCCATAAGATAAGGGCTGTTTTCAGAATAATTTTTCCAAATTTCTATAAGTTTTTTTCTTAATTCTTTTCTGTATTCTTGCGTTCCCATATCAAGTCCAACTATTATTTCAGATTCACCATTTCCAAATCTAATAAGAGATTTTTTAGTTTTTAATAATAAATCAAGAGATTCTTCTGCAGATAATGCATTATATTTAAAACCTCTTTTGAATAATAAATTAAAGATAATTACTTTTAACTTGTTAAAACGATAAAAAATTCTCTTTTTTTTTAAAATTGGTTCTTTAGGTCTTTCGCTTTTTATTATTGTAATAGTCGGATTTTTCATAGTAATTATAGTTTGAGATTGTTTTACATTTGTTATTTAATTTTGATATTATAAATAATAATCTCAAATTGATGCAAATTATAGTCTAAAAAAGGATTTTTTAATTTTTATGCGTTTTATTAGAAAATTATTTAATGTCATTGCTGTCCAAAATAATCTAAACTCATAAAAAACATCCGCATAAAATAAGACTTTTGGACAAGAAAATTTGCTTTTTCAAAATCAGGTTACCCCCCTTTCTTTTTATTTGCTGTCCAATTAAACAAGTCTAAATTTTAACTGTTCTATTTGAGGCTCAATTTGCGGTGTCTCTGTCGGTTTATTTATCCATTCCCATAAATTCCTATATGTAAATAGGTTTAGTCTCAACAATGCAACTAGATTACTTAATGACCATCCAAATGTTGATAACTCCTTCAGATACTTCAGTATCAGTATCGCTATTAATGCCGTCCATATCTGTATCTTAAGTGCATTCGCTGATGTCCCTACAAAGGTTTTTACTCTTAGATTTTGTTTCAATGTCTTAAAAAATCTGTCCTGCCATCTGTCTTTGTATATCTCTGATATGGTCGTTGCACCAAAGTTCAGTTGGTTCGTGAGTAGCACAACTGTATCTTTTGTTTCCTTATCCATGACCTCTATCCTCCGTAGCTCATATGGACAGTCTTGCTCTGCATAAAAACCCTTAAGCTTGATTATCTCGTCCCGAATTATGTTTCTGTTCTTTGGCACTGGTAGGCTCTTTATCACTTTATAAGAGGCGTTGTCCTTTAACCTTGTTACAAAATATACCCCCTCCTCTGTCCATCTACCAAATAAAGCATAGTCAACACACCCTCTGTCTATTACTACTATGGCACCAGAACAAAATTGAAGTCTCCTTAATATGTTTACTTCGTGCACTTTACCTTCTGTTATATGCGCATATTCAGGTAAATATCCTGAGTGGTCAAGTAGTAAATGCAACTTTACCGCACCTTTAGTCTTTCTGAATTTTGCCCAGTCAAATACTGTTGCACACAACTCTATTACAGATGCATCAAAGCTCATTAGCTTGTTCTTAAATCTGAATTTCCTCTTGCCAGTAAATTTAGACTGACATCTCTGAAGAAGCATATAAAATACTGCTTGAAAAAGTTCCCACGGTCTGTGTTCATTTGCATAGGCAAGGGTAGAGCTCTTTGGAGCTTCTTTTATACCAAGATGCCTTAACTTGCCAATACAACTGGCAAGTCCATTACATATCTCTCTTAGAGAATGCGCCTGCCCAAGTTGACAAAATAACATAGCTACAAATTGCCCCCAACTCGTAAACCCTTTTGCTCTACGCTCAGCTTCTGTCTGCTTTGACTGACTTCTCAAATTCTAATCTTGGAAAAAGGGATAGAATTTGACTGAAAATACTGCTATACTTATTCATATACACCTCCGATCTGGGTCTTTAATTTTTAAGCTAAATGTTTATCTATTTTACCCAGATCGGAGCTTTTTAAAAAATTTATTTTGGACAAGAGTGAGTTAATATATTTTATTATAGAACTAAAAATTTGTATTATTTAATAAACGAGATTTACAAAAGAGATGAAAATCCTTTAATTGTTGTAACTGCTGATCATCTTCCAGCAATTTTTAATGATAAATTGCAATATGTGCATGATACACATATGGTCAGTGCTTTTATTTTAGATGGAAAAAGGCAAATAAATGTTACAGGGAAAAATATTTACGAATTGTCTTGGATAGCATGGGATATATTAACAAATGAAAATCATAAAAGACCAAAAGAGAATTTAGAAGAACTTTATTACTATTATTTATCTCAGGTAATTAATTAAAAATCTCTTCTTATGTTATCATAAAGTTTCATGAATAGACAGCTAAAAATTCTTCACACTGAATGGTCCGATGGAATGGGAGGACAAGAAAAAAGAGTCCTCTATGAATGCAAAGGATTAATGGAAAAAGGACATTCTGTAACCCTTGTTTGTAGAGAAAAAAGCAGAATAAAAGAAAAGGCAATTGAACTTGGAATTGAAGTTATTACTTTACCATTGAGGAAGCCTTATGATATTGAATCAATCATTAAACTTGTAAAAATTTTAAAGCAGAAAAAAGTAAATATTATAAACACACATAGTGGAATTGACTCTTGGATTGGAGCAATAGCAGGAAAAATTGCTGGAGTTAAAGCAATTGTAAGAACCCGTCATCTTAATCTTCCGCTTAGAAGGAATATTTTTAACTTTGTACACTATTTACCTGATTTATTTATTACCTGCGGTGAAAATATGCGAAAAAACCTGATTGAAAATAATGGTTTTCCTTCTGAAAAAGTAATAAGCATCCCTACTGGAGTTGAAGAAAAATTTTTCTATGTAAAAAGGGATAAAAGTATTAAGCAAAAATTTGGATTAGATCAAAATAATCAAATAATAATAAATGTGGGGATTTTAAGGTTAGTAAAAAATCATGAATTAACAATCATTGCTTTTAGCAAAGTTTTAAATGAATTTCCTTTTGCAAAACTTTTTCTTATTGGAGAAGGACCGAGAAAAAATTTTTTGATGGATTTAGTAAAAAAGCTAAATATTGAAAATTCTGTCATTTTTACTGGTTTTCAGGAAGATGTTACGCCTTTTTACAGTGTGGCAGATGTATTTGTGCTCAGTTCAAAATCTGAAGGACTTCCTCAGGCACTTCTTCAAGCAATGGCAGTAGGAGTTCCAGTTGTTGCAACAGCAGTGGGAGGCGTTCCAGAGGTTGTAAAACATGAAATTACTGGACTGCTCACTAAACCTGATGATGCTGATGAATTAGCTGAAAATATTATTAAAGTTCTTAAGAATCCACGTTTTGGTGAAATAATGGCTGAGAAAGCTAAAAAAGAAATTAAGGAAAAACATAGTTTAAAAGCAATGCTGGATAAAATTGAATCTGTTTATATGGAGCTTGTTTCAAAATGAACATTCTTCATACTGAAACATTAAAAAGATGGGGAGGACAGCAGAAAAGAGTATTAAATGAGTGTATTGGTTTATCTCAAAAGGGACATAAAATAGTGCTTGTTTGTAATAAAAATTCTATGCTAAGTCAAAAAGCTAAAGAAGCAGGCATTAAAGTTTATGAGCTTGATTTTAAAAAAAGCAAAATAATTATAAAAATAATTATAAATATTTTGAAACTGATTAAAATAATAAAAAAAGAAAAAATTGAAATTGTTGCAACTCATAGCTCTACCGATAGTTGGGCAGGAGGAATTGCAGCAAAGCTTTCTGGATGTAAGCTTGTAAGATTTAGACATAATTTGTATCCAATTGGGAAAGACCCATTGACAAGATTTATTTACAAAATACCAGATAGATTTATTGTTTTGACTGAGTTTATAAAAAATGAAATAGAAAAGATAAATAACAAATCAGATAAAATAGCAATAATTCCAAGCGGAATTGATATTGAAAAATTTAATCCAAAAAAATTGAAAAAAAATATAAGAGAAAAATTTGGAATCCCTAATGATGCGCTAATTATTGGAAATACTTCTACTTTTACTCAAGTAAAAGGACAAGAATATCTTTTAAAAGCATTTAATAAAATTTATAAGGTTTATCCTTGTTATCTTGTATTTGCAGGTGCTATTGGTGAGCCTTATAAGCAAAAATATCTTGCCTATGTTGAGGAAAGCTTAAGAGATAGAGTTTTATTTTTAGGACATAGAGATGATATTCCAGAAGTTCTTTCTCTTTATGATGTATTTGTTTATCCTTCCTATCTTGAGGGTCAAGGACAGGCATTAATTGAAGCAATGGCAATGAAAAAAGCTGTGGCTTTATCTGAAATTGATACTTTTAAGGAATTTATAATTGATGGAGTAAACGGAGTATTTTTTAAACCCCGTGATCCCGATGATATAGCTGAAAAAGTTATTTATTTACTTAAAGACAAAGAAAAAAGACAAAGACTTGGAGAAGAGGCAAGGAAAACAGTGCTTGAAAAATTTACTCTTGAACAGATGATTGAAAAAACTGAAAAACTTTACAAGGAGCTTTTAAATGCTAAATAATTCTATTCCTGTAATTATGTATCATCATGTAATGCCTAAGGAGAGGGAGTTAAATGTTACTCCTGAGATTTTTGAAGAGCAGATTTCAGCACTTAAAAGAGAGGGCTGGAAAACTTTGTCTGCTGTTGAGTTTATTTATTTGATGATGCATCCAAAAGAAAAAAGGAAAAAATGCGTTCTTCTTACATTTGATGATGGTTTTTATGATAATTATCTTTTTGCTTATCCAATTTTAAAAAAATACAAAATGAAGGCTGTTATGTTTGTTGTGACTGATATGGTTTTAGATGATTTTAAAAGAGAGAGTTTTTCAGTAGTTGAGCACAAAAAAATGTGGCATATGATTTTTAATGAGGACAGAAGAGACTTTCTTTGCACTTGGAATGAACTTAAGGAGATGCAAGAGGAAGGAATTTTTGATATTGAAAGTCATGGAAGTTCGCATAAGATACCAGAATATTTAAAGGCTGGTAATTACGAAATGATAAAGGAGGATATAAAAAGGAGCAAGGAAACTTTAAAGAGAAAGATAAATAAAGAGTCTTTACATCTTTGTTGGCCCAAAGGAGCATATGATGAAAAATCAATAAATATTGCATGTGGGTGTGGGTTCAAAGCTTTATATACAACAGAAAGAGGTGCAAACATTTATGATTTACTGCATATAAAAAGACTTCCTGTAAAATGCAAAGGTGCTGGATGGTTGCTCCCAAAGCTAAAGATTTACTCATCAAGTGTTCTTTCAAAAATTTATTTGAAGATTAGAATTGGATGAGGAATTTTAAATTTTTTGACGAAGATATTAGAAAATTTGTTCTTAAATTTCTGGATACTGTAAAAGAAAATAGGGATTTGTTAAAACCCTTTAGCGGAATTGCAAATGAATGCGAGGCATTTTTAAAAGAGAAAGGATTTCAAATATACTCAACAAAATCTGACACTTTTGTTTTAAGTGACATCAGCTCAAAATACTTCATAAAAGTTTTCATACCTGTCAAATTCAAAAGAAAAATTAAATATTTCCTTTACAATCCTGCTAAAAAAGCTTATTTGTATTCTCAAAGATTAAGGGCTCAAGGAATTCCTGTTGTAGAAGTCTTTGGATATGGAAAAGTATTTGGTAGACACTTTTACATTATGGCTGGCAGTAGTGGCACAAACTTTCTTGAAATTTTGAAAATCCAGAACAATAAGGATGAAATCGCAAAATTATTTCTAAAAATAATTGATATAACAGTTGCTCTTCACAAAGCAGGATATTCATTAGGTGATGCAAATATTAAACACTTCTTTTTTGTGGGTGATGAGTTAGAATCAATTGTTGATCTTGATAATATTCAAAAAATTTATTTTTTTAAACTGAAAAGATTTGCAAGAGATTTAGGTTATCTTTGGAGACCTGTTCTTCCTTTCAGTAAAGAAGAGATGAAAGCATTTTTTAATTACTATTGCGAAAATATGGAAATATTTAACAGAAAAGAATTTTTTAATTTGATTGAATATTACAAAGATAGAAGATGGAGTTGAGAGGTATTTTCGATTCTTGCCAATCTTTTTAATGCAAGGATTTTATCTTCTCTTCCAATGCGGGCTTCTTCAATTGCTTTTTTGATTATTTCAATTGTTCTGTCATAAAGTCTACTGCTTACCCTGTATGGTGTACCGTCTTTGCCTCCGTGGGCAAAGCTAAAACGAGCTGGATCTGAGAAATTAATAGGAGTGCCATAAACAAGCTCAGCTGTAAGCGCGAGTGCACGCAAGGTTTTAGCTCCTAATCCCTTTACTAAAAGCAAAGATTCAAAATCATTCGGTAGGTTTTCATAGGTTTTAAGTAACACCTTATAAAGATTCTCTGGTTTTATGTCAGACATTGTAATATGATGCCTTTTAGGTTGACTAAGCTCCCTAATTTTTATAAATTCTTTTACAACCTTATCTGGCTTTTCAGAGGATAGCATTACTGTCGCTTTTCTCAGTTCAGAGTTTTCCTTTGCAGTAAAGTTTAATGCCTTAGTTTTTACATCACAGCATACTGCAGCATGAGGCTTTTCAACAAAGCTTTTAAGATTAAGACTTAGCCAATGATATCTTCTTGCAATATTCAATTTTTCATTCATTCCTTGCTGAATTACACACCAGTGTCCTTCCTGAGTGAACACTATTGTGTGATGATAAAGTTGAAAGCCATCTTGAACTGCAGTGTTGTCAACCTTTGCAGAGAGTTTGCTTGCATAAATAAAAGGTTCAGGACCGAAGCCAACTTTATCTGCATAATCAATAATTTCGTTTGGAGTATTAATAGCTCTTTTTCCTTTGCCACCAGCAACAAAAATTCCAAGCTCTGTCTCAGCTCCTTTTAAAGCTTCTTTTATTGCTCCTGTTACAGTTGTTGTAACTCCACTGCTATGCCAGTCAAAACCTAATACACACCCCAATGCCTGAAACCAGAATGGATCAGAAAGGCGCTTTAAAATTTCATTCTTCCCAAGCTCTATAGCCATTAGTTCAATAATTGCCCTTGATAGAGCTATCATTCTCTTGAAAAGCCACTGAGGTGCTTTTCCTGAGTGTAATGGAAGATTTGCAATACCTGTTTTATGCATATTTAAGTCTACTATGAAGTTTTGTTAATATAATATCAACCTAAACAACAATTTATGCTCTTAATATTTCTCCAACTTTTCTCATAGCGGCACGGTTTTACTTGTTATAAGTAATTTTAGCATACTCTCTGATAAAATCAAAAAGCTTTACCAAAAAATGGCGATTTAAATCTAAAAATTAATGAAACTATTTGAAAAAATAAATATTTTTCCGTCATTGCGAGCCTCGCTATTTTTTCTCTTTGTTATTGCGAGGCATCCGTAGGGATGCCGAAGCAATCTCGTCTTTACTTTTTACTTCTTACGTTTTACGAATTTTTAGAGACTGCATTGCCCCAGCTTGCATCGCTTTGATCGCAACAAGGATGCTCGTTGTGAAAGTGTGGGCTATTGCATGCAACGGGTGAGCGAACAGTGAAGCGTGTCTATCTCTATATTTTTGTGCTTTAAGTGAAAAATCTTTTACATTTAGAAAAATTTGCAAATTTGGTTGAAATAAAGTCTGAAAAAGAAATAAAATGTTTATAGTATGTCACAGTCAATAAACAAAAAGCTCAAATTGATAAGAAGTAAAAAGCATGATATTGCTATTGCTAAATATACGAAAATGATAGAACAAGACCCTACAAACCATCAGGCATATAAGGAAAGAGGGAATGCATATTATAGAAAAAAGCTTTATCATCTTGCCATTGCTGATTATACTAAAGCCATTGAACTAAAACCAGATTATTTTCTTGCATATAACAATAGAGGAATAGTTTACTCTGTCCTTGGACTTTATGAGCTTGCTATAGCAGATTATAATAAAGCCATTGAACTGAAACCTAATAATGGAATGCCCTATAATAACAGAGGTTTTACTTTTCTTTTGATGGGAAAACTGGAAGAAGCTGAACGAGATATTAAAAAGTCAATTGAGCTTAATCCTAATAACATTTATGCCTTGAATAGCATGGCTGAACTTTATGCAGCCAAAGGAATGCCAGAAGAAGCTTGCAAATGGCTTCTAAAGGCTATTGAAAAGGGTTATAATAATTGGAATTACCTAAAAACCTCAAAGACCTATGAACCTATAAGGAATCATCCTCTTTTTAAGGCAATTTTAAATTTGAATAAGTAATCTCTTCCTAATTACTTATCTCTAAATTGAGCGATTTTTTGTCCATTGCGAGCATAAATTTATCTTTTCGTCATTGCAAGCAGTGCTTCGCACTGCTTGGCGAGCTGGTTGCTGAAAGAGGAATGCGAGATTGTCTCGCTTTGCTCGAAGTCGCAATTATAGAAAAAATATTCCATTCACTATTCACCATCCACCAACCACCAGTCACAATTACAGACTGCTTTACCTGATCTCAGGGGCTTGCAGTGAGGAGCATCTATCTAATTTTTCAAACAAATGTGGTATATTAGAAATATTTAGCTCATATTCTTCAAAGGAGAAAGATATGGAAAAGAGATTAATGCTTGGAACATCTGCAATAGCTCAAGGAGCAATAGAAGCAGGAATTTCTTATGCTTCATCCTATCCGGGAACTCCTGCAACTCAAATTCTTGAATATGTTGCTCAAAATTCGCCTGTAAAGGCAGAATGGTCTGTAAATGAAAAAGTAGCCTACGAAGTAGCTTATGGAGTCTCCCTTGTAGGAAAAAGAGCTCTCTGTTCAATGAAGCATGTTGGCTTGAATGTAGCTTCAGACCCATTTATGACCTCTGCATATCTTGGTGTAAGGGGTGGACTGGTTTTAGCTGTGGGAGATGACCCGGGAGCTTACTCTTCTCAAAATGAGCAGGATAGCAGATTTTATGCAATGTTTGCAAAAATTCCCTGCTTTGAGCCCTCTGATGTTCAGGAGGCAAAGGATTTGACCATTTTAGCCTTTGATGTTTCGGAAGAATTGGGACTTCCTGTTATGTTAAGAAGCATTACAAGGCTTCTGCATTGCTACGGTCCTGTTACTATGGGAACGAGAAGACAGGAAAATCCTTTAAAAATAGAAAAAAATCCTGAGCAGATGATTGCTATTCCAAAGCATGTTATAAATCTTCATAAAAGACTTAACGAAAAGCAGCAAAAGATACTTGATATCATAAAAAAACATGAGCTTAACAAAATATTTCCCGGCAATTCTAACAAAGGTATTGTAGCATGTGGAATTACTTTTCTTTATGCAATGGAAGTTGCTGAAAATCTTCCAATTCTTAAAATCTCAGCCTATCCTGTAGATGAGGCATTAATCAAAGAATTTGTAAGCAATCTTGACGAGGTTATTGTCCTTGAAGAAGGTTATCCATTTGTTGAGCCTATTGTGAGAAAGTTTCATCAAAATGTTAAAGGCAAGCTTTCTGGTGAGCTACCAATGGAAGGCGAGCTTGGTATTGATGCAGTAAAAAAATTGTTTGCCAATCACCAAATACCACCCGTTACTGCAGAACCGCCAGCCAATCTTCTTCTTCCTCGTCCACCTGTGCTTTGTCTCGGATGTCCACACAGAGAGTTTTATAAGGCACTAAATGAGGCAAAGCCAAATTTTGTGACCGGTGATATTGGTTGCTATACTTTAGGTGCAAATCCACCCCTTAACGCAATTGACACATGTCTTTGCATGGGGGCAAGTATAAGCAAGGCTTCTGGAATTGCACTGCAAGGTGTGAGCCGTGTTGCTGTTGTTTTGGGTGATTCAACATTTATTCATACAGGTATCCCTGCTCTTATCAATGCAGTCTATAACAGGGCAAATATTCTTGTATGCATTCTTGATAACTCTGTTGTTGCAATGACAGGTCATCAACCAACTCCTGAGCTTGGAATTACTGCAAAGGGTGAAAGGACCAAATCCGTTGAACTTGCTGAAATTTGCAAAGCCTGTGGAGCAGACTCAGTTGAAGTTGTTGACCCATATGACAAAAAGGTTACATACGAGGCAATAAAAAAGGGGCTTGATAGCCCCGGGGTTAATGTTGTCATTGCAAAGAGAGCGTGCGTTTTGGTTGCGCGAAAATTAAAGAGCTAAAACATCATCCCAGCTGAGTATTTGCACGCTCTTTTCCTGAAGGACAGATATTGTTTTATCAAGATTTTCAGTCCGCAGGACTACTACTGCCTTCTCGCCAGATTTTTCTACGAAGGCATAAATGTATTCTATGTTGATATTTGCATCGTAAAGATATTTAAGGCACTCTGCAAGTCCACCGGGTTTGTCTTTTACTGCCATAGCAATTACATTTGTAAGCTTCACTGTAAATTCGTTATTCTCCAACACTTCCTTTGCTTTTTCCGGGTCTGTAACAATTAGTCTTAAGATTCCAAATTCAGATGTGTCTGCAATTGAAAGTGCCCTGATGTTTATATTCGCATCTGCAAGGGCACGAAGTGCTTCATAAAGTCTTCCTCTTTTGTTTTCTAAAAATACAGAAACCTGCTTTATCTTCATTTTAGTCCTCCTACTGATTCAAATTTCTTTTATCAATTACTCTCTTTGCTTTACCTTCGCTTCTTGGAAGGCTCTTTGGTTCAACTAAAGTTACCTTTACCCTAATGCCAACAATTTCTTCTATCCTCTTTTCCAATTTCTTCTTCAAGTTTTCAATTTGTTTTACCTCATCGGAAAATGTCTCCTTTGACATCTCAACCATAACCTCTATCTCATCAAGATACTGGGGTCTTGTAATGATAATCTGATAATGGGGTTCAACGCCCTGAACTTCCAAGATAGCCTTTTCAATCTGGTATGGGAAGAGCATGACTCCTCTCACTTTTATCATGTCATCGCTTCTGCCCCTGATTCTTTCTATTCTTGCAAAAGTTCTTCCGCAGGCACATTTTTCTCTGATTATAGAAGTGATATCCCTTGTTCTGAATCTCAACATTGGCATCCCTTCGCGGGTCAGGGGTGTGATAACAAGTTCTCCTCTGTTTCCATCTGGAAGCGGGTCTCCTGTTTCTGGATCAATGATTTCTATGAGAAAATGGTCCTCAAATACATGTAAACCCTTTTTTTCAACACATTCGTGGGCAACTCCCGGACCAATTATTTCAGTAAGTCCGTAGATATTGTAAGCATTGAGTCCAAATCTTTTTTCAATCTCTTTTCGCATCTCCTCTGTCCACATTTCAGCACCAAAACAACCGGATTTGAGCTTAAGAGTGGTTGGCTCTATACCCATTTCCTGAGCAACTTCTGCCATGTAAAGTGCATAAGATGGTGTGCATGTGAGTATAGTTGTGCCGAAGTCTCTCATTATTTCAATCTGCCTTCTTGTGTTTCCTGCAGAGGCTGGCACAATCATTGCACCTATTTTTCTTGCTCCATAATGAACGCCAAATCCTCCTGTGAATAATCCGTATCCATAGGCAACCTGAACAATATCATTCTTCGTTGTTCCTGCCATTGTTAGGCATCTTGCCATTACTTCTCCCCAAATTTCAATATCATTCAGAGTATATCCTGCAACCACAGGTTTGCCTGTTGTTCCGCTTGACATATGAATCTCTACTATTTCGCTGAGTGGCACAGCAAACATTCCAAAGGGATATACTTCTCTTAGGTCAACTTTACCAGTAAAGGGAATGTGTCTTATGTCTTCAAGTTTTTTAATATCATCTGGTGTAATACCCACTTCATCAAACTTTTTCTTATAGTATGGAACTTTTTCGTAAGCCCGTCTTACCACATCTTTTAGTCGTTGAAGTTGTAATTCTCTTAGTTTTTCTTCAGGAATGCATTCTGCTTCTTTATTCCAATACATATTCATCACCCCCATATTCATCACCTCACTTAATTTCTTCAGGAGTTAAGAATTTTAGGTTTTCTCCTTCTAAAGCTTTCTTTGCTTTCTCAGTATCCTCAACTTCAGCAATAAGATAGGCTTTTTTTCTTGTTTCTGCAACATACACAGCAGCACTTTCTATGTTAATTCCCTTTGATGATAATATCTTTACAACCTCATAAAGTCCTCCGGGCTGATCTTTCATTTCTATTCCTATTGCTTCATTTAGCGATACTGTAAAGCCCTTTTCCTTAAAAAGCTTAAAGGCTTCATTCCATTTGTTAACTAAAAATTTTATTACTCCAAAGCCGTTAGTGCTTGTAATTGAGAAAGCAAGTATGTTTATATCAGCCTCAGCAAGTACTTTTGTAATTTTTTCAAGTCTTCCGGGCTTGTTTTCAGCAAAAATCGATATCATATAAACTTTACTCATTGAAACCTCCTTAAAGCGTTCTATTGTCAAATACTCTTTTTGCCTTGCCTTCACTTACAGGAAGTGTGCCGGGTTCAAGTAACTCAACTTTTGGCTTAACCATAGTTGCAGAGCGGATTTTCTCAATTATTTCTTCTTTAATCTTTATAAGTCTCTCTATCTTACCGTCAAAAATTTCTTTGTCTATCTCAACTTTGACTACCAACTCATCAATTGGCTCTAAGACAATCTGATAATTCTGAGCTACTCCCTTGATACTCATCAAAATCTGCTCTATTTGCTGAGGGAATATATTTACACCCTTCACAATAAACATATCATCGGATCTGCCTAAAATTCTTGCAATTCTTCTGTGTGTCCTTCCGCATCTGCATGGTTCTGGTATTATTCTTGTCAAATCTCTTGTTCTGTATCTAATAAGAGGCATTGCTTCTCTGTTAAGAGTGGTTAGAACAAGCTCTCCTATCTCTCCATCAGGCACAGGCTCTCCAGTTTCTGGATTAATTACCTCAAGCAAGAAATTATCTTCCCAAATATGTAAACCGTTTTTATAAATACACTCAAAACCAACCCCAGGACCGTTCATTTCTGTCAATCCGTAACAGTTATATACATCTATGCCCAATAAATCCTCTATTTTTCTTCTTGTCTCCTCTGAGTATGGCTCAGCACCCAAATAGGCTCTTTTTAATTTCAAGTCTTTGCGAGGGTCAAGCCCTTTATCAAATATCACAGAGGCAACATAAAGAGCATAGCTTGGAGTTATATGAATCATTGTAGTTCCAAAATCTCGCATTAAATTGATCTGCCTTTCAGTGTTTCCCGGTCCTGCTGGAATAACAAATATTCCAACCTTTTCTGCACCATAGTGCATTACAAAAGCACCGGTGAAAAGACCATAGGTCATTGAGTTTTGTAAAATATCACCTCTACGGGCTCCTGTCATAACTAAACATCTTGCAATTAGTTCAGCTGAGTTATTTATATCTTTTTTTGAGAAAAAAATAGCCTTTGGCTTGCCTGTTGTACCGCTTGATGTATGAACCCTGATAACTTTTTCAACAGGTATGGTTAAAAGACCAAAGGGATAGTCAACATAAAGGTCTTCTTTGGTTGTAAATGGAAGCTTTCTGACATCTTCAAGGCTTTTTATATCATCAGGCTTAATATTGGCTTGATTAAATTTGGCTTTATAGTGGGGGACTTTTTGATAGACTCTTCGGAGAGTTTTTTTTAACCTTTCAAATTGAAGCTTTTCAAGTTGTTCCCTCGGTAAAGTTTCTACTTCCTTGTTCCAAAATTGCATTTTCTTTTGCTAACCTCCTCCCTTCTTGAAATGCTTTTATATTAAGCTCAACTGTTTTAGGCGGAACTGAGTTTTGAATCACCTCAAGCCATTCTTCTTCTTTGCAATCTAATTTACAATCCAAAAATGCCGACAAATAGCCAATAACAACTGAATTTTCTACCTTTACATTTCCTATTTCTTTGGCAACCTTTTCTGCATCAATTGGAAAAACTTTAAATCCTTTTTCCATCAGAAATTGTTCAATATTCTCGGGATATTTTACATTTTCCAAAGCTGCGGGAGGTATTTTTTTTCTGTTTAAAATAATAATGCCTGAGGGTTTTAAAAATCTCAGATATCTTACAGCTTCCATTTCTTCCAAAGCTACAAGAATATCCGCTTCACCATAAGGGATTGAGGGTGAAAAAACTTTCTTTCCAAATCTTATATGTCCCAGAACACTACCGCCTCTTTGAGCCATTCCGTGTAATTCACTTTCTTTTACATCATATCCGCTTTGAAAGGCTACATGGGTAATAATTCTACTTGCAAGAACAATTCCCTGCCCACCTGTGCCAACCATTATAATGTTTGTAACTGACATGTTGAAAATTTTAACACAAATCTTTTTAATTTGACAATGGGCTTAATTTTATGATATACATATTAATGATTGGGGAGTCGTCTAACGGCAGGACGGCAGACTCTGGATCTGCTTGTAGGGGTTCGAATCCTCTCTCCCCAGTAGTTTAGACGGTCCCATCGTCTAGCCAGGTCCAGGACGTAGCCCTCTCAAGGCTAAAACACGGGTTCGAATCCCGTTGGGACCGTTTTTTTAATGTAAACAAATGAATATGAAAAGATTCATAGTATTATCAATTTTTTTTATTGTTGCTTTGAGCTTTGCTCCTTCATTCGGAGCAACCTTTCGCATTGACTCAAATACAAACATCATTGGCGAGATCAAAAAGCATGTGGTTCAAAATAGAGAATCTTTAATTGAAATTGCCCGTCTTTATAATCTTGGTTACAACGAAATAACAGAGGCAAATCCTCATCTTGACCCATTCGTACCCGGAGAAGGAAAAACAGTCACCGTGCCAACTTTTTGGATTCTTCCTGACAGACCGAATAATTTCAATGGAATAATAATAAATCTTTCCGAGATGAGGCTTTATTATTTTTATAAAAAAGGCAAAGAAGAGTTTGTTACAACATTCCCTATTGGAATAGGGGATGACGGGACTGAGACTCCTGTTGGAAAATACAAAATTAGCCACAAAATGGTTAATCCTCCTTGGTATGTTCCAGAGTCAATAAGACAGGAAAGACCCGAGCTTCCTGCTGTAGTTCCACCCGGTCCTGAAAATCCTCTTGGAACGCATGCAATGAGGCTTTCAGGATTGAGTTATTTAATTCATGGAACTAATAGACCTTGGGCTGTCGGAAGAAAAGTAACGCATGGATGCATAAGGCTTTATCCTGAGGATATTCCAAAGCTCTTTGAAATGGTTCCTGTTGGAACAGAAGTTATTATTGTAAGGCAACCTGTAAAGGTTGCAAAAATTGGAGATGATGTCTATGTTGAAGTGCATTGGGATGATCAATTAAAAGACTTTGATTATCTGCAAAATGCTACTGAACAGCTTGCAAAAAAAGGATTATTAAAATCCGTTGATACATTTAAGCTTTATTATGTGATTAAAAAGAAAACAGGAATTCCTACCTCAGTAACTACAAAAAATAAGCCACAGGTCATACAATCAGACCTGTGGCTATGAAATAAAAATTATTTCTTCTGCTGAAGTTCAAATGCTTTTCCAGCCTTCTGTGCTGCAGCCTCTGCTCTTGATGCTGCATCTTCAGCTCTCTTTGCTGCATCTTCAGCTCTCTTTGCTGCATCTTCAGCCTTCTTTAATGCCTCATCAGCCTTTTTGCAACAAGCATCAATCTTTTTGTCAAGGGCGTCTACTTTGCTTTCAAGCTTTCCAAGTCTGTCAACTATTGGATCAATTTCCTGCTTTACATAATCCTTTGATGCGCAACCAAATGCGACTGCAAACATGACTGCTAATGCAATAGCTAATAATTTCTTCATTTCCCTTTCACCTCCTTTCAAAATTTTTTATATTCATAATTTACACTAATTTTTATTTTTTTGCAACCCTTCTGTCCCACCCCTAAAATAGAAATAGAAATCTACTAAAATAGAGAGGCTCCTTTGTGTATAATAGTTTATATGGAAACAACAAAATCACCCATTGGGTGAACTATTATACACAAGGAGCTTAAGATATGATAAAACAAACTCTGCTTAATTTCAAGTTTAAAAGAACAGATGAAAAGTTAACTCCCCATGCAGGAGCTACTCTTTTTACAGAATTCATGTTGGCTTTTGGAGTTAAAAAGCTTATTCAGAGGATAATGCCATCTCCGGGTTCAAACAGAGGATATGATGCTTGGCAATATATTCATCCCATCGTTCTTATGTTACTTGCAGGAGGAAGACACATAGATGATTTAAGAGAAATTGCTGAAGATAAAGCTTTAAGGGAGAGCACTGGCATGGGAAAAGTCCCATCAAGCTCTGCAGTAGGTGACTGGATAAGAAGAAGTGGCAATGGCGAAGGCATAGTTAAATTGAAAACAGTTATAGATAAAGCAAACAGGAAAGCATTGCAAATACATGAAGCGAAAGAATATACTCTTTGGTCAGACCCTACAATAATAGAGACTGAAAAGTATGATGCAAAGATGACCTATAAAGGGGTGAAGGGGTACAAACCTATAGTTACCGCATTTAAGGAGTTGCCCATTATCGTTTATCATGAGTTTAGGCATGGGAATGTAGCGGGAGTTCCACTTCAAGCACTTTCACATGCATATGAACTGTTGCCTGAAGGAAAAAGGATAAAGCATGCCTGTCTTGACAGTGAGTTTTACACAGCAGAAGTAATAAATTTTCTCAGAAGCAAAGGCACAACATTCAGTATAGTAGCAGATAAGACAGGGGCAGTGATGGATGCTATAAAGAGAATAAAGCATTGGAGAGAATTGAGGACAGAGGAAGGGATACTTACAAACAGACAGATAGGGGAGACAGTGCATGTTATGAAGGGCACAGAGGCATTCAGGCTGGTTGTGCAGAGGTGGAAGAAAGAGCAGATAGATTTATTTGATAGCGAGCCTTATTGTTACCATGTGATAGCAACTGACAGAGAAAGTTCAGCAGAAGAAGTTGTATGGGAGTATAACAAGCGGGGGCAGATGGAGAATATCATTAAGGAATTAAAGAACGGGATAGGGATGGAGAGTTTACCCAGCGGAGAATTTGAGGGAAATGCGATGTGGTTTTGTCTTGGAGTGCTTGCATATAATGTTTTTGTTTTGAAGAGGGAGCTTATTTTACCGCAAGAGTATAAGAACAAGACTATAAGCACAATAAGGTGGTTTTTTATAGAGATAGCAGGGAAAATGGTAAAACATGGCAGAAGGTTATGGCTTCATGTATCAACCACAGTTGAGAAATTTAATCTTCTACTTCATATAAGAAAAAAAATAATGGCATTTGTATAAGAAGAGTATTTGCAAGATAAAATGATAAAAAAATAGAGCAATAAAAAACAAACACGGGTGAATATTGTCTAAAAAGGCAAGTTTGAGGTTAATTAATAGGTGAAAATTATAAAAAAGAGAGAAAAAAATAGGGAAAATTATTACGAAAAGGAAGAAATAGGAGGACATAGAGGATAATTTTAATAAAAAATTGTCCTGAAAAGGGTCAAAATAAAACTGTCAGTTTTCTATCTCTATTTTTGGGTCCCACCGAAAAATAGAGATAGACACTCGTCACTGCGAGCCCCCTGTTGCGAGCGATAGCGTGGCAATCCACAACATCGTCACTGCGAGCCTCCGAAGGAGGCGAAGCAGTCTCTAACTGGTGAATTGTGATTCGTGGATGGTGGATGGTGAACACCTCTCCGTAATTGCGAGGATACCCCCCTCCGTCATTGCGAGCGAAGCGAGGAGGAAGCAATCTTGCCTTTTCCCCTTCAAAGAGATTGATTCGCATCATTGGGATGCTCGCAATGACAGCAAAAAATACTGAATTTGAAAATGGTTATGCCAATTATTGGATTTCTATCTCTATCTTTTGGTAAAAATCAAAAATGGCGATATAATTTAAAAATGGCTATGAATATTTGAATAAATGTTTTTGCTGTCATTAAGAGGCTCGCAGGACATTTTTATCCGTTATTGCGAGCAGTGCAAAGCGAGGCAATGCCGTTCCTTATTAAAAGAGGAAGTAGAGACTGCTTTGTGACTAAAGTCCACCCCAATGACTACTTTTTCAGTCATAACGAGGCATCGTAAGATGCCACAGTGATCTTTTCTTGGGAAGAAAAAAACGAAATTTCCTCGTACACTTCGTGTTATCGCAATTACTAATTAAAAAATATCCTCACAATGACGATGAGGGGGTTATTGCGAAGCATCCGATAGGATGACAAAGCAATCTTTATGCTATTTCGTAGAGACTATTGCAAGCCAAAGTATGGCGAGCATTCGCGATAACGCAAGAGAATCGCTAAATTTAGATTATAATAAATTTTAAGCTTTTAAAATAGGAGGGGAAACCTTTGAAAAAAGAAATAAGATTTCAGTGTATTAAAACTTGCTCATCTGTTTGCTGTGGAGGAGCAACTATAATAACTTTGCCAGAAATAAACAAACTATACAAACTCTTTCCAATCACAATTGGTTTTAGAAAAATCTATCCTGTAAATGATACTCACAGAGATTATCTAAAAGAACTAACATTTAGCTATAAAAATTTTTTCATTATTGGTGACTTCATTGCAGGTAACAGGTTCAGAGCAAAATGCAGAATGCTCAAAAACTCGCTTTGCTCAATTCATAATGATTTAAAGCCTCTTCAATGCAGAACTGTTCCTTTTTCCATCACTTTCCCTGAAGAAATGCAAGATTTGGTAATCAGAGAAAGAAGAAACAAAGCTTTCAGAAAATGCGAAGGTTTTAAGGGGAATTTTCCTGTTATATGGGATGGCTACTTTCTTGAAAACTCATTGAAAACAGCATTTTATACTTTACGGGAGAATTTTTCTGCACAAAGTGAGTTGATGGAAAAAATCTTTGTAACCCTTGAGAAAAATCCTTTCTTTAGCAAATTTATTCTTTTCCCAGACGGTTTTCTTGAAATCCCAATCCCTTCTGAGTTTTTTGAAACACTTTTAATAGACAATATAGCAGAATTTATAAAAAGCCAAAGACAACTTTTTATAAGAGAAATAGGAAGTGATAAAGACAAATCATTTTTGTTCATTGAAGCTTTAAAATTTTTTGAAAAATAAAAAGCCTAAATTATCTAAAATATAATAGCCTAAAAACAGGGTAATCCCAAAAATAGCGATAGAAATCCAATAATTGGCATAACCATTTTCAAATTCAGTATTTTTTGCTGTCATTGCGAGCATCCCAATGATGCGAAGCAATCTTTTTGAAGGGGAAAAGGCGAGATTGCTTCGCTTCGCTCGCAATGACGGGGAGGAGAGAGAGATTGCTTCGCCCCAGATTGCCACGCTATCGCTCGCAACAGGGGGGCTTGCAGTGACTAGTGTCTATCTCTATTTTTGGGTAATTTATTAAATTTACAAATTTTGCTCTTTTTTTGTTAAAATATAAAATCTCCCGTTAATCGGGAGAATTTATTTTTTGAGGTTTTAGAATGAAAATAGAGGTCTTTGATATACCAGAAGAAGGTTTAGATATTGAGATTACTGAATCTCCAGCTCTGGAGGGTATGCGGATCACAACCCCCTTTAAGGCGATTCTTCGTATTGACAAAAAGGGAGATAAAGTTCTTATAAAGGGAGTTGTAAGTGGAGAGATTGAGCTTCAGTGTAGCAGATGTCTTAAAGACTTTATAATGCCTATTAAGTCATTAGTAGATATTTCCTATCATCCAATAGAGGAACTTAATAAGGAAGAGCTAATTGAACTGAAAAGAGATGAGATGGAAGTAGCTTTTTACAGGAAAGGGATTATAGACACAGAGGATATAATTCGTGACCAGATTTTATTGAATATACCAATGAAACCTTTATGTTCAGAGGACTGTAAAGGTTTATGCCCAATATGTGGCAACAATTTAAATGAATTTGATTGTGGATGTCAAAAAGAAGAAATAGACCCAAGATTTGCGGTATTACAATCACTTTTAAGGAGGACAAAAACAAATGGCTAATCCAAGACATCGTCATACTCCATCAAGAAGGGACAAGCGTAGAGCAAATTGGTTTAAATTAAGCAGTGCCAATTTAACTCTGTGTCCTGAGTGCAAGGAGCCAAAATTACCCCATCGGGTTTGCCCGAATTGTGGTTCTTATAAGGGCAAAAAATTCTTAGAGGTTGAAGAGTAATCTCAAAATGCTCAAAATTGCTGTTGATGCAATGGGGGGCGATTATGCCCCCGAAGTAAATATTCTTGGCGCTCTGGAAGCTGTTTCTGAACAAGAAATAGAGGTTATACTGGTAGGTAACGAAGAAAAAATCAAAGAAGCCCTCCCAGAAAAAAGAAGATTAAGAGGTAAAATTTCAATCCTCCACACCGATGACCAAATTCTGATGGAAGAGAGTGTTTCATCGGCAATAAGAAGGAAGAATACTTCTATGAGAAAAGCTGTTGAACTTGTCCGAGCAGGCAAGGCGCAGGCTGTATTAAGTGCTGGTAATTCTGGTGCAATGATGGCTTTGAGTTTTCTACTTATCGGTAAACTTCCAAATGTTGAAAGACCTGCGATTGCCACAGTAATGCCATGCCTGAAAGGACATTTTATTCTCCTTGATGCTGGAGCAAATGTTGACTGCAAGTCTGAACATCTTGTGCAGTTTGCTTATATGGGAGAGGCTTATCATAAAGCTCTTTTTAATTCAACATCACCTCGTATAGCTCTTTTGAGTATAGGAGAAGAAGACACAAAAGGGAATGAGGCAACCAAAGAGGCATTTAAAATTCTTCAAAAATCTAATCTTAATTTCACAGGAAATATTGAAGGCAAAGACATATTCTTTGGCTCGGCTGATGTTGTTGTATGCGACGGATTTGTTGGAAACATAGTTCTAAAAGTTGGCGAAGGACTTGCCGAGGCGCTGATGAAAATGCTTAAAAGAGAAATTACAGAATTGATAACAGGAAAGCTTGGGTATATGATGATAAAGCCTGCTGTAAAAAGTTTTCGCAAAAAAATTGATTATTCTGAATACGGCGGAGCTTTACTCTTGGGTATCAACGGCACGAGTATAATATGTCATGGAAGGTCATCAGCAAAGGCTATTAAGAATGCAATAAAAGTAGCCAGTGAAATGGCAAAGAAAGAAATATATAAAAGAATTTCAGAAAGCTTAATGGCAACGGAGGTTATAAATGAAAGCTAAAATAATAGCAACAGGCTCTTATACTCCTGAAAAGGTGCTTACAAATTTTGACCTTGAAAAAATGGTTGATACATCAGATGAATGGATAACAGAGAGAACAGGCATTAAAGAAAGAAGAATCGCCTCTTCTGAGCAAGCAACAAGTGACCTTGCCTACGAGGCTTCCATGAAAGCATTAAATAGAGCTGGACTTACTCCAGAAGATATAGATTTAATAGTTTTAGCTACGGTCACTCCTGATATGCTCACACCCTCAGGAGCATGCATGCTTCAGATGAAGCTCGGAGCAAAAAATGCAGTAGCCTTTGATATAAATGCAGCCTGTTCAGGCTTTATTTTTGCTCTTTCCGTAGCCGAGAAATTTATAAAAACAGGAGTTTACAAAAGGGCTCTTGTTGTTGGAGCTGAGACTCTATCAAGATTTACTGACTGGACAGACCGTAGCATTTGCGTTTTACTGGCTGATGGTGCTGGAGCAGTAATTCTTGAAGGCACAGAAGAAGACGCTGGAATAGAAATAATTGACATATTCTCAGACGGAACAATGTGGGACTTTATTCACATGCCTGCTGGTGGTTCAAAAATTCCTGTGGATGAAAATGCAATAAAACAAAGATTAAACTTTATTAAGATGCGGGGAAATGAAACATTTAAGGTAGCAGTCAAAACCCTTGAAGAAGTTGTTGAAACAACCCTTAAAAAAGCAGGCATAAACTCCTCCCAACTGAGCCTTCTTGTTCCTCATCAGGCAAACATAAGAATTATTCAGGCAATGGCAAATCGTCTCGGTCTTTCAATGGATAAAGTTATGGTTAACATACACAAATACGGTAACACATCTGCTGCATCAATACCAATTGCCTTAGATGAGGCTTTTGAGATGGGAAAAATAAAGAAGGGAGACTATATAATGCTCGCTGCCTTTGGTGCAGGACTTACATGGGGTGCTGCACTGATTAAGTGGTAGAATTACTGTTTTTCTTATTGCTTTTTTCATTTTTATATTTGTGTATATGCCAAAGCCTTAAGAGTCTTTCTATTCTCTCTTTGAATAACCATACGATTAACATAAATACAGTGGCTATACCTGCAAGGCTAAAAAACTTCTCATATTCATGATGCCTAAGATAACTTCCACCAATAGACAAAAGCACTGTTCCAAGAAGTCTTCCTACTCCTGCAATAACAGTAAATTCAAGCAAAGAAAGCCTGCTTAACCCGAGAAAATAGCTAAGATAATCCTTTGGGAAACCGGGCAAGAGAAACAAAAAAAATACAAGAAAAGCTCCTTTGTGATGGAGAAGATAGTCAAATTTACCTAAAATAGCTTTGTCAACAACCCTTTCAACAAAGGGTCTGCCAAATTTTCTTCCAAGAATAAAAGCAAGCATTGAACCAAGAGTAAGTCCGATAGAGGAAAGAATGATTCCACCTAAAGTTCCATACAAATAACCACCAAGAAGACCTGTAACTTCTCCGGGAATAGGTGCTGCAACAACCTGAAAAGCCTGAAGGATAACAAAACCTATAAAACCAAATGGTCCAAGAGATTTGATAAAATTTTTAAGCTTTTCTTCATTGAGAAAAAAATCTATAATCCCAAATTCGTAAGATAAAAAAACGATTAAAGAAATAAGCACTGCGAGGAGAAATAACCTCAACAGTGCTCTCAATGTAATTTTATTTTTTGTCACCCTTTAATTTCTCCAAAAACGGAGTAACTAAGTCCATTGGAAGAGGGAAAAGTATAGTTGAATTCTTTTCAGATGAAATCTCTTTAAGAGTCTGCAAATATCTTAACTGCAATGCTGCAGGTTCTGATGAAATAATTCTTGCTGCCTCTGTGAGTTTCTCTGCTGCCTGTAATTCTCCCTCAGCATGAATAATCTTAGCCCTTCTCTCTCTTTCTGCCTCCGCCTGTCTTGCCATAGCCCTAAGCATTTCCTGTGGAAGGTCAACATTTTTAACCTCAACAGCGGTAACCTTTATTCCCCATGGTTCAGTCTGCGAATCTATGACCCTCTGAAGCTCAGCGTTAATCTGTTCACGATTTGTAAGAAGGTCCTGCAATTCACTCTGTCCCAAAATACTTCTTAGAGTTGTCTGGGCAATCTGACTTGTTGCATAATAAAAATCCTCAACTGCTGTAACTGCCTTAATTGGGTCAATTGGTCTAAAATAAACAACCGCATTAACCTTGACAGAGACATTATCCTTAGTAATGATATCCTGAGGCGGAACATCCATTGTAACAATTCTTAAACTTACTTTGACCATTTTATCAATTACAGGCCAAATTAGCACTAAGCCTGGACCTTTCACAGGTATAATCCTTCCAAGTCTAAAAACAACTCCTCTTTCATACTCCTTCAACACCTTGATTGCACTGCTAAGCACATAAATAACCAAAAAAACTATTACAATCAATGTTAAAAGCGAAGTTTCAAAGAACATACCCACCTCCAATGGTTTTTGATTTTATTTTGAAAATTCCTTTGTAAAATCTATTATTCTTTCAATTGTCTCTGAAGATAGGTCGTGCTCAATTTTATGAACATCTCTAAGTGCAGTTTCAGGACTGACTTTCAAAATTTGGGTTAAAAAATTGTATAGAATTTGTTTTCTGCTTTCTATCTGTTTTGCAATTTCAAGTCCTTCTTCAGTCAAAGTAATATAGCCATATTTTTGATAATTTATTAATCCCTTTTCTGAAAGACTCTTTGCAGCAATTACAACGCTTGAAAGCTTTACATTTCTTCTTTCAGCAATATCTTTAATTCTTACAACAGGAGCAGATTTTAGAACTTCATAAATCTCATAGAGATAGTCTTCAAGATTTTCAGTAAGCTCTAATTTAATTTCATTTTTCACACTAAATTATAACTTTTTAATCCCTTCGTTTGCAATCACCAGATTTTCATCAAAAATAGAGATAGAAATCCAAAAATTGGTATAACCATTTGAAAATTAAGTATTTTTTGCTGTCATTGCGAGCATCCGAAGGATGCGAAGCAATCTCATCTTTTTCCTTTTCACTCCTCACTCCTTCCTTCTCACTTCTCACTTTTTACGTATTACAAATGTTTAGAGATTGCTTCGGGACTTCGTCCCTCGCAATTGAAGGTGAGGGTGGTCATTGCGAGGCATCCGTCAGGATGCCGAAGCAATCTCTGCTTAAAATAAGTTCTGTCGCTCTGTAGCACTGTCGCTCTATGGCACTATGACGGCGAGATTGCTTCGTCGCTGACGCTCCTCGCAATGACGGAAAAAGAGACGCTCCTCGCAATGACGGAGAGAGGAACGCAATGACGAGAAGGGAGAGGAGATTGCTTCGCTTCGCTCGCAATGACGGGGAGAGGAACGCAATGACGAAAAGGGTGGGCATTGCGAGGCAGACTGAAGGGCTGCCGAAGCAATCTCTAAAAAGTTTGTTTCACTATATTCACATTGGCAGTCTAACAAAGATTTTGTATAAAATCTCACAATTCAGGATAAACAATAGTAGTTAGGGTAGGGTGGGATAGAATATTTAATTGTTTTCTGAAATGCGTTTACTGTATTCACCGCCAATTACTTTGTAAAGATTAATAAGATTTGCCTGTTTTGATAACTTAAGACTATTTAGTTGTTGCTGTGCCTGAAACAATGCTCTCTGAGCATCAAGCACACTTAAGTAACTGTCAACCCCATTTTCATACCTTATTTTTGCAAGTCTGTATGTTTCTGAAAGTGAATTAACATAAGAGGAAATTGCCTGTATCTGCTCATCAATTGTGCCTTTTACTGCCAATGTGTCAGCAACTTCTTTAAATGCTTTCTGAATTGCCTTTTCATAATTTGTCAAAGCAATCTCCCTTTCAACCTTTGCAGCCCGATGGGCAGCCCAAACCCTTGCATCAAATATCGGCATTACTGCAGAGGGCTGGAATTTCCATGTCTTTGTTCCAGATTCAAATAGCCCTGAAAGCTCTCTGGATGCTGTTCCAAAAACCGTTGTAAGGGAAATTCTTGGGAAAAATGCTGCCCTTGCGGCACCTATCTGTGCATTGTATGCTTTAAGCATATGCTCTGCTGCCATGACATCAGGACGACTGAGTAACACTTCAGATGACAGTCCCACAGAAATATCTTGAGCTGGAGTTATGCTTTCCAAACCTTCAGGTAAAAGCTCATCTGGGAGTATTTCACCAACAAGAAAGTCAAGAAAGTTTTTGTCCTGTGCAACTGCCTGTGTGTACCTTGCAACAGCCTCTCTTGCTATATCTACCTGAGTTTTTGCCCTGTGAAGGTCTATTTCAGAGATAATACCAGCTTCATATCTCTTCATCATAAGCTCATACATATTCTGCTGGCTTTTCTGTGTTTCCTTTGCAAGCTTTAGATTTTCATTGTCCGTTGCATAAGTGTAATATGCAGTTGCTACTGCTGAAATAAGAGAGAGTTTTGCAGCCTTGTAGTTTTCCTCTTGTGCAAAATACTGCTCCAAAGCCATTTCACCAAGACTTCTCAGTCTTCCAAACAGGTCAATCTCCCATGAAGTAATTCCTACAGTAACATTGTATCTTGAACTTATCTGAGCCTTGCCACTATTAGAAAGTTCAGCAGGCGTTCTTTCTCTGCTACCAGTTCCACTTAAATCTAATGCAGGCAATAGCTCTGCCCTTTGAATTCCATAATAGGCACTTGCTTGTTCAACATTTAATGCAGCAAGTTTAAGGTCTCTGTTGTTTTTGAGAGCTTTTTCAATAACTTGGCAAAGCTTATCATCTCGTAAAAATTCTTTCCAGCTTAGCTCAAATGCCTTTGGAACGCTTTCATGTTTTATTGAACTGTAAGCATCACCTTTGGGCCATTCTGAAGGAATAGGAGCAGATGGTCTCTTGTATTCTGGAATCATTGTGCAGGCTGATAAAAAAAGGGCTATAAAGATTATGCTTATACTTTTTCTCATTTTACTGTTTTAACCTTAAATAGATTTAAAACAAGCACAAAGAAAAGAGGCACAAATACAATGCTTACAAATGTTCCTGCAATTACTCCGCCTTCAATGGCAACACCAATTGCATTCATTGCTCCAGAGCCAGCTCCTCTTGCAATGGCAAGTGGTAGAATTCCGAAGAAAAGCGCAAGGGAGGTCATAATAACAGGTCTATATCTTATCGTTGCTGCCTCTAAAGTTGCTCTACGGAACTCTTCTCCTTGCTTTATTTTATCCCTTGCAAACTGAATTATAAGAATTGCATTCTTTGATGAAAGACCCATAGTTACAAGAAATCCTATCTGAAAATAGATATCATTACTAAGTCCTGCAAGCCATGTAGCCAATGCAGCACCGAATATACCAATTGGCAGCAATATTAAATTTGTAATCGGGATTGTCCAAGACTCATAAAGGGCTGCAAGGCATAGAAATATAACAAATATAGAAAAAGCATAAAGAATTGGTGCCTGTCCTGTGGCAAGTCTTTCCTGATAAGAAGAACCTGTCCAAGCATGTCCAACTCCCTTTGGAAGCTTAGAGATAATTTCTTCTACAGCCTTCATAGCCTCACCAGAGCTGTATCCTTTCGCAGGCTCACCCCATATATTCAGAGAAGGAAATCCATTGTACCTTTCAAGTCTTGGTGAACCATAAATCCATCTACCTGAGGCAAAAGAGGAAAATGGAACCATTTTACCTTCGTTATTACGCACATATAGACGATTCAAGTCCTCTGGAAGCATTCTATAAGGAATATCTGCCTGAACATAAACTCTCTTTACCCTTCCACCCTTAATAAAATCATTTACATAGCTGCTTCCAAACGCAGCTGAAATAGTGTTATGAATTGAAGTTATAGGTATGCCAAGTGCTCCTGCTTTTTCCCAGTCTATATCAACTTTGTATTCAGGTATATCATCAAGTCCATTTGGTCTTACATTTTTCAAACGATTATCCTGATTTGCAAGATAAAGAAACTGGTTTCTTATTTCCATCATCTTCTGATGCCCAAAACCTCCCATATCCATCAGCTGAAGGTCAAATCCTGTGGCATTTCCAAGTTCTATAATTGATGGAGGAGGGAAAACAAATATCATAGCTTTCTTGTTCTGAGAAAAATGCATCATAGCCCTTTGCTGAATAGCCTTTACCCTTAAATTTGAGCTATCTCTAAGATGCCAGTCTTTCAGCTTTATAAATGCCATCCCAGAAGACTGAACTCTTCCCGAAAAGCTCATTCCTGCAACAGTGATTATGGAGTCAACTGCATCTTTTTCTTTTTCAAGAAAATAGTTTTCAACCTCTGACAAGACATTCTTTGTCTGTTCCAGAGTAGCTCCAGAGGGAAGCATAACCTGTGCAAGCATCATTCCCTGATCTTCATCAGGTAGATAGGATGTAGGTAGCTTAAACAAAATAAAACCAAGAGAGGCAACAATAAGTATATAAATGAAAATGTAAACAGGAACTTTGTGGAAGGAGTTTTCAACAGTTTTTGTATAGATGTATCTTGACTTAAAAAACAAATTATAAAACTTCTCATAAATTAGATTGAAGTAGTAGAATATGTTTTTCCTTTCACGGGAGACTGGAGAATGACTCCTCAAAAATGTTACGCAAAGAACAGGAGCGAGAGTTAGGGCAACAAAAACAGAAAGAAGCATGGCTGAAATGATTGTTACTGCAAACTGACGATAGATTATTCCAGTTGAGCCTTTGAAAAAAGCCATAGGAGCAAAAACAGCAGATAGCACAACACCTATTCCAATCAAAGCACTTGCAATTTGATCCATTGATTTTATTACTGCTTCTCTTACGGGAAGTTTTTCCTCACGCATAATTCTCTCTACATTTTCAACAACTACAATAGCATCATCAACAAGAAGTCCTATTGCAAGAACCATTGCAAACATTGTAAGCATGTTTATTGAATAACCCGCTATTCCAAGAACTGCAAATGTTCCTAAAAGCACAACAGGAACAGTGATGGTTGGTATAATTGTGGCTCTAAGGCTTCCAAGAAACAGCCACATTATAAGAAAAACAAGAACAATGGCTTCAATAAGTGTTTTAACGACCTCTTTTATGGCAACCTTTGTAAATGGAGTTGTGTCATAGGGATAAACAATTTTGACACCTGCAGGAAAGTTTCTACTTAGTTCCTCCATTTTTTTCTTAACTTTGTCAGCCACATCAAGGGCATTTGCTCCGGGAAGAGGTCTTACTGCAAGAGCAGCTGCAGGTTTTCCATTATAAAAAGCTTCTATGTCGTAATAATCTGTTCCAATCTCAACCCTTGCAACATCTTTTATCTTTACAGTTGAACCATCAGGATTTACTCTTACAGGAATTAAAGCAAACTCCTGAGGCTCTTTAAGCATGCTCTGAACAATTATTGGTGCATTTAGTCGCTGACCTTCCTTTGCAGGTGCTCCACCAATCTGCCCACCTGAGACTTCAACATTGTAAGCTCTTAAGGCAGAGACAATATCGCTAATAGTAAGTCCATAGCTTACAAGTTTGTGAGGTTCTACCCATATGCGCATTGCATATGGAAATCCGAAAGTTTCAACTTCTCCGACACCTTCAATCCTTGCAAGAACCTTTTCTACATTTGACTTTAGATAGTCTCTTAAATCATAAGCATCAAGCCTTCCATCCTCTGAGATGAGGGATACTATCAAAAGATAGTTTCTTGTTGCTTTACCTACGCTTATTCCTGTTTTTTGTACTGCCTCAGGAAGGCTTGGCATGGCAAGTTGAAGCTTGTTTTGCACCTTTGCCCAAGCAAGGTCAGGGTCTGTTCCGGGTTCAAAGGTTAGCTCAATTCTGCAGGTTCCTGATGAATCACTTGTCGCAGACATATAAATCATTCTATCCAAGCCTGTCATTTTTTCTTCAATGATTTGCGTTACACTGTTTTCAACTGTTTCAGCAGAAGCACCGGGATAGGTTGCCTGAATATAGATTGAAGGTGGAGCAAGTGATGGATACTGGGCAACAGGTAAATTATATATTGCAAGAGCACCTGCTCCCATTATTGCAATAGCAATAACCCAAGCAAAAACAGGTCTGTCAAGAAAAAATTTATAAAGCATCATTTCACCTTTTGTTGATTATATGGAACAGCTTTAACAGGAACTCCGGGCATCATCATTATTTTTTGAACTCCTTCAACTACCACAAGTTCTCCCTGTTGAAGCCCTTCTGTAACAAGCCACTTATCACCTATTGCCCTGTCAACTTGTATAGGTCTTTGGATGACTTTGTTTTCTTTGTCAACTAAATATACAAAAGGATTTCCCTTATGATCGCGAAAAACTGCCTGCTGGGGAATAAGAATAGCCTGCTTATTTATTCCCTCACGAATTATAGCCCTTACAAACATTCCTGGAAGTAAAATCCCCTTTGGATTTGGAAATATTGCCCTGAGTGTTACTGAGCCTGTTGTAGGATCAACGGTTACATCTTTAAACTGCAAAATTCCTTCAAGTGGATACTCAGAGCCATCTTCTAAAACAATTTTTACCTTATTTTGCTCTTTCCCTGCATATTTAATCCTTCCCTGCTTCAGTCTTTTTTCAAGTTCTCTCAATTCCTTTGTTGACTGAGGGATGTCCACATAAATAGGGTCAAGCTGTTGAATTTTTGTTAACTCCTGAGCCTGATAAGCAGTTACAAGAGCACCTTCTGTAACATTTGATTTACCAATCCTGCCTGATATTGGAGCAGTTATTTTTGTATATCCAAGATTTATCTGTGCCTGCCTTACCTGTGCCTTGAGTGCTTCAATTTCTGATAGAGTTTGCTCATACTGTGCCTTTACATCGTCGTATTCCTGCTTGCTTACAGCATTAACCTTTATAAGCTCCTGATAACGTTCATATCTTGCCTTCACTGATTGAAGAGTTGCCTCAGCCCTTGAAAGTGCTGCTTTTGCATTATCATAAGTTGCCTTGTATGGTGCAGGATCAATCAAATACAAGACTTCTCCAGCCTTAACATTACCTCCTTCTGTGAAATATCTTTTGAGAATAATTCCACTTACCTGAGGCCTTATTTCTGCTACTCTGTAAGGAGATGTTCTTCCCGGAAGCTCTGTTGTAAGCACTACTTCCTCAGTTTCAACTTTTATAACAGATACCTCTGGAGACATTGGCATTTGAGGTTTTTTCTTTTCGCATGCTGAGACTATAGGAACTAATAAAATTAAAATTAAGACAAACGCTCTTTTTACATCCATCTTCACACCTCTTTATTCTTTCCTAAATTGTGTGATTCTCAAGCGTCATTGCGAGCGTAGCGAAGCAATCCCGCTTTTTTTATGAGATTGCCACACCTGCCTAACAGCAGGCTCGCAATGACAGGTTAACAAATGTTTTATAACAAATCGCTTAATTTAGGTCTTTAAAAGACCATTTAAAATAATTTCAAAGCAAGCATTTTCATCTAAAAGATTCTCGGGAGACACAACAACAGAGAGAACATAGCCCCTTATTAGCATCATAATTAACTTTGCAACTTCCTCTTGATTACAATCTCTAAAATCGCCAGCCTTAATACCCTCATTTATAAGTCTCTTCAGAAGCTCCATCTCCTTTTTGAAAAACTCCCTCTTAATCTCCAGACCAAATGTGAATCCCTGTTCCCTGCTGTGCATTATGATAAGCTCTCTGTTTTCTCTTGCAAACTGAAAAGAAGTTTTTAAGTATATTTTTAAAGCCTCCAGAGGAGAGCTTGTGCCTTGCAATGCTTCTTTTATTCTGTTTTCAATCTCTGATATTTTTTCCTTAAGCAAAAATAGGGATAGCTCTTCTTTGTCTTTGAAATACAGATAAACAGCTCCCACACTCAATCCAGCTTCCTTCGCAATCATCCTCATTGTAGCTCCGTTGTAACCATACTGGGAGAAAACCTTAATGGCTGATTGAAATATTCTTTTTTTAGTTTCTTCTGCTGAACGCCTGTTCATGTGAACTAATGTTCAGTTTAGCAGATAAAAAAATAAAAAGTCAAATATCAAGTTAAAACCCAAAAATAGCGATAGAAATCCAATAATTGGTATAACCATTTGAAAATTAAGTATTTTTTGCTGTCATTGCGAGCATCCGAAGGATACGAAGCAATCTCTTTGAAGGGGAAAAGGCAAGATTGCTTCCTCCTCGCTTCGCTTGGAGTCGCAATGACGGAGAGGGGATATCCTCGCAATTAAGGAGAGGTGTTCACCATCCACCATCCACGAATCACCATTCACCAGTTACCAATTAGAGACTGCTTCGCCCCATCGAGGGGCTCGCAGTGACGATGTTGTGGATTGCCACGCTATCGCTCGCAACAGGGTGCTCGCAGTGACGAGTGTCTATCTCTATTTTTCGGGTAAGTCAGAAAAAATTAAGATAGAAACTTGTATTTCAAATTACTCTTTCCAAAGATATGATAAAATAAATCATGGATATCAGGTGGATGCAAAGATTTAATAATTATGAAAGAGCTTTGTTACAGCTAAAAGATGCTGTAGATTTATCTAAAAAAAGAGAACTTAGTGAGCTTGAAAAACAAGGTTTAATTCAAGCCTTTGAATATACATATGAGCTTGCTTGGAATCTTTTAAAGGATTATCTTGAGTATCAAGGTATTTCAGAGATCAGAGGAGCAAGAGATGCTATAAAAAAAGCTTTTAAATATGAGTTAATAGAGAATGCTGATGTGTGGTCTGAAATGATATCTGCAAGAAATTTAACTGCTCATACATATAATACAGCTGTGGCTGAAAAAGTAATTGGAAATATCCTCAATAAATTCTATCCAGAATTTGAAAAGCTTTTGAGAGGATTTAGAGAAATAAAAGAAAATGTATAATTTTGGCATACCTACAGAGCTTGTAGAAAAAATTAAAAAGATAGTTTTTTCTAATCCGAAAGTATTAAAGATGTACATTTATGGTTCAAGGGCGAAAGGAAATTATAAGAAAGGTTCAGACATTGACATAGCAATTGTTGCGCCTGAACTTGATTTTTCTGAATATCTAAAAATTCTTGATCAAATTGAAGAAATAAATACGATTTACTCAATAGATTTAACTCATTATGAACTTTTAGATGATGCGGTTAAGGAACACATAAAAAGAGTTGGGACAGAAATAATTCACGAATGAATGCTTATAAATCATTCAAAAATGGAAATCTTCTGCGAATATCAAGCAGATATTCATGATTTATCTCGCAATAAAAAATACTCTCCCTGTTATCAGTCATTAATAAGGTCTCCCCAAATGGTCCATAAACTGCCGAGCCACCAGCATACTCCAAGCCATTCCCGTCTTTTCCAACTCTATTGACTCCGACAATGTAACACTGGTTTTCTATTGCCCTTGCCCGTAGAAGACAACTCCAATGCTCAGCTCTTGATGAGGGCCAATTAGCAAGCACAAAGATAACTTCTGCCTTAGGAATAACTTTTCTGAATAACTCTGGAAATCTAAGGTCATAGCAGATAAAAACGCTACAGCAAAAATCTTCAATATTGAACAAAACAGGAGAATCTCCTGCAGAGAAATGTTTATGCTCCTCTAAAAGCGAAAAAAGATGGATTTTTGAATAGGATGATAACACTTCACCGTTCCGAGAGAAAACTTTTGCCACATTTTGCTTTTTGTTATTTTTAAGTAAAAAATATCCTGCAATGATATTTATGTTTAATTCAGATGCGAGTTTCATAAAAAACTTCTCTGTGTATTCATTATCCTCATCAATTTTAATATCTTCCATGCAGAAGCCTGTTGTTGATGCTTCAGGCAACACTAATAGATTGCTGCCTGAGGCTGAGGCTTCAAGGGCAATTTTTTCAATTTTTTTTAAGTTTTCTGATGGGTTTTTCCAGATAATATCAAACTGTGCGATTGCAATCTTCATTAAGCCAAAATAACAAGATTGTCTCTGTGGATTACTTCGTCTGAATACTTATAACCGAGAATTTTCTCAATTTCAGATGATTTTTTGCCTTTGATTAGCTTTATCTCGCAAGAAGAATAATTAACAAGCCCCTTTGCTATCCTCTCGCCTTTTTCATCAATACAGTAAACCGCATCACCGACATCAAACTCACCATCCACTTTTCTTATTCCTGAAGGAAGAAGACTTTTTCCGTTTTTTATCAGTGCTTTAACAGCTCCCTCATCAATGTAAATATTTCCCTTAGCCCTTGTGGCATAGGCTATCCAGCCTTTTCTGGAGGTAACCCTCTCCTTAACAGGCTCAAAATATGTACCGATTTCTTTTCCTTCAAGAACTGCTTTAATATTGCCATAGTTTCTGCCGCTAATAATGTGAACAGGAATTCCAAAGGAAGTTGCCTTTTTTGCAGCCAGAACCTTAGAATACATTCCACCTGTGCCAAATCCCGTTGATGTTGGCTTAGCAAGCATTTCAATTTCCTTTGAAAATTCTTTTACATGCTTTATTATTCTTGCAGTGGGGTCCTTCTTAGGATCAGAAGTATAAAGCCCTTTTACATCCGATAAAATTATTAGATAATTAGCCTCAATAAGCCCTGAAACCAGAGCTGCAAGCTGATCATTGTCTCCAAATTTTATTTCATCGGTTGCAACGGTATCATTTTCATTAATTATAGGAACGACTTTCATTTCAAGAAGGGTGAGTATAGTATTTTTCGCATTTATGTATCTTTCTCTGTCACTAAGGTCATCCCTTGTCAGAAGAATCTGGGCAACATTTTTTTTGTATCTATAAAAATACTTCTCATACATCCACATAAGCAAAGGCTGTCCAACCGCAGCAGTTGCCTGTTTTTTTCTTATTTCCTTTGGTTTGCTCTTGAGTCCCAATTTCTTCATGCCAGAGGCAATTGCACCAGAAGAGACCATAACAACTTCTATGCCTTTATCAGTCAACTCAGAAATCTCCTTTGCAAAGGAATGTATTCTTCTTTGATTGATTCTTCCCATCTTGTCTGTTAAAAGATTACTTCCTATTTTTACAACTAATCTCATTTTTCACCTACTCTATCTGCCAGATATTCTAATAATTTATCAATCCCTTCTCTTTTTACTGCACTTATTGCAAAAAAATCAAGTCCCTTTTGCTCACAGTAAGTCTTAAGCCTTTTTAGTCTTTTTCCCTCATAGGCTAAATCAATCTTTGTTCCCACAACTGCTATTGGTTTTTCTAACAAAGCAGGATTATAAAGAACAAGTTCTTTTTGAATTTTTTCAAAATCATCCACAGGGTCTGATTCAAGTATATCAGAGACATCAACAAGATGTAGCAATAGACGAGTTCTCTCAACATGCCTTAAAAACTGATGCCCAAGTCCTGCTCCCCTATGAGCTCCTTCAATTAATCCGGGAATATCAGCCACTACAAAGCTTTTATAATCTCCATATTTGACTAAGCCTAATACAGGTGACAAAGTAGTAAAAGGATAGTCAGCAATTTTGGGTCTTGCGGAACTAATTACAGAGATAAGAGTTGACTTTCCTGCATTCGGAAGTCCAATTAGTCCAACATCTGCCAAAAGTTTAAGCTCAAGAATAATCCATCGCTCTTGTCCTTTTTCTCCTGGCTGAGCATATCTTGGAGCTTGATTTGTTGGAGTGGCAAAATGAGCATTGCCAAGTCCCCCTTTTCCTCCCTTTGCAACAACTACTGATTTTCCTTCTTCATCAAGGTCTGCAAGAATTTCGTCTGTTTCTGCATCCTTTACAACAGTGCCAACAGGAACTTTTATAATCAAATCCTCACCATCCGCTCCCTTCATATTACTGCCTTTTCCGTGTTCTCCTCTTTCGGCTTTATAGGTTTTTTGATATTTGTGATCAAGAAGTGTATGAAGGTCTGAAGAGGCTTGAATTATTACATCTCCTCCTTTTCCACCATCTCCTCCATCAGGACCACCCTTAGGAACATACTTTTCCCTTCGGAAGCTTACACATCCTCTTCCGCCATCACCTGCTTTAACATATATTTTTACATAGTCAACGAATTTCATTGAAGGAAGGTAAAAGCGGATAGTCAATAGACTATCCGCTATAAAAATTTATTGGGCAGGCTGAGTAAGTGGATAAACGCTTACCTTAATTCTTTCCCTGTTTTTTCTCTCAAATTTTACTACACCATCAATAAGAGCGTAAAGAGTATAATCAGAGCCAACACCAACATTTGCTCCCGGATGAATCTTTGTTCCGCGTTGTCTTACAAGTATATTTCCAGCTTTTACAAACTGTCCACCGAACCTTTTTACTCCAAGTCTTTTTGCTTTACTGTCCCTTCCGTTTCTTGAGGAACCAACGCCTTTTTTATGTGCCATTTTTTAACCTCCTATAATTTCTTTTACCTTTACTTTAGTATACCACTGCCTATGTCCTCTTAGTCTTCTCACAGCCTTTTTAGAAGCAGGTCTGTAGACAAGAACCTTATCATCCTTTGCCTCATCAATTACTTCAGCCTTTACTTTTAGTCCATCAATATAGGGATTTCCAACTTTTAATCCAGTCTCAGATTTTACAAATAAAACCTTGTCAAAGACAACCTCATCACCAGCCTTCAAATTAAGCTTTTCTACTTTTAAAACATCTCCTGCCTTTACCTTATACTGTTTGCCTCCAGTTTCTATAACTGCATACATAAAAAATCACCTCCCTATGGAATTACTTTATTCAATGGATATTCTACAAAACCAGATGCTCCAGCATCTTTAAGCTTTGGTAAAATTTCCCTTACCTTTTTCTCATCTATTATAACTTCAAGGGCATACCAATTTTCATCATATAGCTGAGATATTGTTGGAGAGTGCAAAGAATTTAACAAACTTAAAACTCTTTTTAAAGAATCCTTCGGCACATTCATTTTAAGTCCAACCTTTTCCTCTGCTAAAAGAGCTCCTTGAAGAAGCATTGAAATATCCTGCATTTTTTTCTTTTTCCAGGAATCTCTCCATGCATTCTTGTTTGAGATAAATCGTGTTGTTGACTCTAATATCGTTTCAATAACTCTAAGTTTATTTGCCTTAAGTGAGGTGCCTGTTTCGGTTAGGTCAACAATAGCATCCGCAAGGTATGGCGGCTTTACCTCTGTTGCTCCCCATGAAAAATATACATCAGCCTTTATTCCTTTAGATTTTAAATATCTTTTCGTGAAACCCATCAACTCAGTAGCTATTCTTTTGCCCTGTAAATCTTCAATTGTCTTTATGGGAGAGTCTTCAGGAACAGCAATAACCCATCTAACAGGTCTAAAACCCTCTTTTGCATATCTCAATTCAGCAACCTCAACAACATCAACATTCTGCTCAAGTATCCAGTCATATCCTGTTAACCCACAGTCAAGATAGCCTTCCTCAACATATATTGGAATCTCCTGAGCCCTAAGAAGCATACATGATATTTCCTCGTCATCTATAAAAGGATAATAAGACCTATGGGATACATGTATATTAAAACCAGCCTTTTTAAATAGCTTAAGTGTTGACTCTTGTAAGCTTCCCTTTGGTAACCCCATCTTTAAAATCTTATCTCCCATTTAATAAAAGACCTCCTTTTTAAAATATACAGAAATTATAGTTTAAAAACTTTTTGAAATTTCAGTCAACTTTTGAAAAAACAAGCCCAAAAATATAAAGAGAAAACAGGCAGAAGAAGTTTGACCTTATTTTAGGACAATTTTTATGAAAATTATACTCTATGTGTCCTCCTATTTTTTCCCTTGTCTATTAATTCAAGCTCTTCTTTATCCATTTTTCCATAGTTTTTTACCTATTAATTAATTTGAAATTTGCCTTTTCAGACAAAATTCACCCCAAATAACTTTTTTTATAAAAACAAAAGTTCGTATTCATAATGTTCCAAAAAACAAAGGCATATTACAATTTTTTTATTTTACACTGGCTCATATATCCTATTAATTCAGGGACATCTATAACATATTCTTTGTATTCTGGAACATAATTATTATTACTTTATACCTAATGTTTTACCTCCATCAATATGATTTTACAAAGTTATAAAGATTCAGCCGAAAAATAGAGATAGACACTCGTCACTGCGAGCCCCCTGTTGCGAGCGATAGCGTGGCAATCCACAACATCGTCACTGCGAGCCTCCGAAGGAGGCGAAGCAGTCTCTAACTGGTGAATGGTGATTCGTGGATGGTGGATGGTGAACACCTCTCCGTAATTGCGAGGATACCCCCTCTCCGTCATTGCGAGCGAAGCGAGGAGGAAGCAATCTTGCCTTTTCCCTTCAAAGAGATTGCTTCGCATCCTTCGGATGCTCGCAATGACAGCAAAAAATACTTAATTTTCAAATGGTTATACCAATTATTGAATTTCTATCGCTATTTTTGGGTTCAGTTTTTCAATTGTTATAACGCAGGCTGAAGTGTTAAAATATTTAAATTTTATGCAACTGGATTACAGAAAAAGATTTTATGAAAAATATGTGCAGACGCAGATTAGGCATACTGCTAAATATGATTTTAAGGATGAATACAATTTCAGGCGAAAAATTTATAAGCTTAATTATAAAAATATTTTACCTAAAGACAAAGATGCTCATATCTTAGAACTTGGTTGCGGTGCAGGATATTTTTTGAAGTATCTTAAAGAGCTTGGCTATCAAAATATTCATGGAGTTGATATTTCACCTGAGCAGTTAGAACTTGCTAAAAAGCTTGGAGGAAGCTTATACATTGTTCAAGCTGACATTTTTGATTATCTAAAATCAACCAAGCAAAAATTTGACATGATTTGTGCATTCCATGTATTGGAGCATCTATTTAAAAATGAGATTCTTGAGCTTCTTTCTTTTATTTATGAAAAATTAAACAACAATGGTATGATTCTAATTGAAGTCCCTAATGCAGGCTCACCACTTTTTGGAGGACAAAATAGGTATTCAGAATTTACTCATGAAACAGGTTTTACAGCCCCAAGTTTAAAAGAAGTTCTTTTAATTTGCGAATTTTTAGATGTAAAGGTCTTTCCAATAAAAGGAGTTTCTCCATATGCGAGAACTTTTTTTAAAATTTTTAACTATTTTCTTCATTCACGATTTAACAAAGATCTGTTCATAGAAGGGGAAATATTCGGAATTGGATACAAAAAAAATTAAAGTTGTATTTTTAGTAAATTCTTTGGCGGGTGGTGGGGCAGAAAGAGTATTGTCTAATATTTTAAAAAATATTGACAAAAATGTCTTTAACCCATATTTGATTCTTCTCAAAAAAGAAGGTGAACTTTTAAGTGAACTCCCATCAGATATCAATTTGGTAGAACTTGGAATGAAAAGCTATAGTCTTTCAAAGGAATTTTTTTTCCTTTTATTTAAATTGTTTAAATTAATCAAACAAATAAAGCCTGATGTTTGTATAAGTTTTCTCTGGGAATCAAATATAATACTTCTCTCTACTTGCTTATTGAGTAAGGACACAAAAGCAATTATTTCAGAACGTATTGCTCCATTGAGTTATTTTCAAGATATTTTGCGAAAGAGTCTGAAAGTTAGTATCGCAAAATTTATTACAAAAAATATTTATAAAATGGCTTTTTTTATTATATGCGTTTCCTATGGAATAAGAGACGAACTCGTAGAATTAGGTATCAATCCAAAAAAACTAAAAGTAATTTACAATCCTTTAGATATAAATAAAATTAAACACTTATCATACGAGGAAATTAGTTATCCTAAGAAATATATTCTATTTGCAGGAAGATTACATAAACAAAAAAACATACCTTTATTGATTAAAGCATTTTCGCAAGTAAAAGACTTCTATAATGGTAACTTAGTAATAATTGGCAAGGGTAAAGAAGAAGAAAATCTGAAAAACCTTGTTAGAGAGATGCAACTTACTGAGAGGGTTGATTTTTTAGGATTTCAGACAAATCCCTACAAATGGATGAAAAATGCAGACATTTTTATACTACCTTCAAATTATGAGGGTTTCCCGGGGGTTTTATTAGAAGCAATGGTTTGTGGCGTGCCTGTGATATCAACAGATTGCCCATACGGACCAAAAGAAATTATAGATAATGAGGTAAATGGAATACTTATTCCAACTGATAATGTCACTGCACTTGTGGAGGCAATTAAAAAACTTTTGTTTAACGGAGAGTTAAGAGAAAAGCTTGTATTGAATGGTTTTCAAAAAGCAATAAAATTTGATATATCAAAAGTGATAAAAGATTATGAAGAAATTCTTATCAAAGCGGTAAAAGGATAAAATGCCGTATTACAAATTTCATAAAAAACTCAGAATATGGCAATATATGCCAAACTTAACTTTGTCAAATGAAGCACATTTAAAAAAATTTTTAGAAAGATTTAATAGAGATAAAATAATTTTAGACATAGGGAGTGGCGGCAGAAATTTAAATCCTTATATTATTACTGTTGATAAATCATTTGAAACAAAACCCAAAGTCTTAGCAGATATTCATGAATTGCCATTTAGGGATGAATGCATTGATTGCATAATTTGCACTGGAACATTTGAACATATAAAAAATCCATGGAAGGCTGCAGATGAATTTTATAGAATTTTAAAAAAAGGTGGTTTTGTATATATTTCTACTCCATTTATGCAAGGTTATCATCCGGATCCTGAAGATTATTGGCGATTTACAGATAAGGGACTTGAAGAACTTTTCCTTAGATTTGGAAAAATTGACTCTGGAGTTTTGATTGGAAGCGGTTCAGGTTTATATTGGGGAATAGTAGATTTTTTCAGAGCTTTTTCAGATAGAGAATTAATATCAGAGCTTTTTGGAATTTTAGGTAGACTCTTATTTGTATAGGTTAAATATTTTGATGTAATACTAAAAAGGAAGATAAATAACAAATACTTCGCAAGCGGATTCTTTTATATAGGAGTTAAACTTTAAGATGTGCGGAATTTTTGGTTTATACAGTAAAAATAAAGGCGTAACTTTAGAACTGCTAAAAAAAATCAATAAATTGCGTCAAATATCGTGGACCAGATGCAGAAGGCTTTTTTATAAATAAAGAACAAACTGTTGGCCTCGCACATGTAAGATTATCCATAATTGATCTTTCCACTGATGCAAATCAACCAATGAGCAGTTTAGATGGTAGCGTTCATATAGTATTCAATGGAGAAATATATAATTATCAGGTTTTAAAAAAAGAACTTGAAAAAAAAGGCTATCTCTTTAAGACAAATTCTGATACAGAAGTGTTAATAAATTCTTATTTAGAATGGGACGAGAATTTTTTGGAAAAGATAAATGGCATGTTTGCTTTTGGAATATATGATTCAAGAAAGAATAGAATACTAATAGCAAGAGATAGGATAGGCAAAAAGCCTCTGTTTTATTCTTATTACAAAGAAAATTTTTTATTTGCCTCTGAACTAAAATCTATTTACTATTCAGATATAATTCCCGTTGAAATAGAGCCTAAAGCTGTTAATTTTTATTTTTCATATGGTTACATCCCCGGTGAACTCTCAATTTTGAAGAGTATTTACAAATTAAAACCTGCGCATTTTCTTATCTTTGACATTACAAGCAAGAGCATAAAAATAAAAAACTATTGGGAAGTTCCAGAGTTTAGGGAGAAAATCAAAGAAGAGCGTGCAATTGAAGAATTGGAAAGCCTTATTGAAGACTCTGTTAAAATAAGACTAATCTCAGATGTTCCTCTTGGGTCTTTGCTCAGTGGAGGGATTGATTCAAGTTTGGTAACAGCTTTTATGACAAAAATCACCGACCACGAGGTGATGAGTTTTAATGTTGACTTTCAAGGGAGTTCTAAGAGTGAAGCTGGATATGCAAAAATTGTTTCTTCACATTTAAAAACTCAACATCACAACATTGTAGTATCAGTAGACTATCAAAAAGAGCTTGAGTATGTCTCAGGACAAATAGATGAACCCATTTATGATAGCTCACTTTTACTAACTTATATTCTATCTAAATATGTTAAAGATTATGTTAAAGTGGTTCTTTCAGGAGACGGTGGTGACGAAAACTTTGGAGGTTATATTCATTATCACTCAGCTCTTATTGCAAAGAAATTAGGGCAATTGTCCCCTCCCCCTTTAAAATATTTAGCTGGTATGATATCGCAACTTTTACCTGAGGGATTTTTTGGTAAAAATACTTTATATGGTATAGCTAAAGGTTCGGATGGATGGTTTCTTTATCCCACACAAATATTCAAAGAAGAGGAAAGAAAGAAACTTTTCAAAAGAGATTTTCTTGAGGAGATTAATATAAAAGAACCATTTAACTACAGGAAAAGATTTATGGACAGAAATTATGATTTTATATCACAAATGTGTTTTACAGATTTAAAAACAATGCTTGTTGATGACATTCTCGTCAAGGTTGATAGAGCAAGTATGATGAACTCTATTGAGGTAAGATGTCCACTACTTGATTATAGAATCGTTGAATTTTCATTTTCCTACCTTTCAGGTAATTTAAGAATAAAAAATGGTATAAAGAAATACCTTTTAAAGCAAATTGCAAAGAAATATCTTCCTCCTGATTTCCCTTTTGAGAGAAAGCAAGGATTTGATATCCCTAAGGATCTTATTCCAAAAAATTTTATTCTTGAAAGGATCTTAAGTTTTGATGAAAATGAATTTTTAGAAAAATCCTATATTTTAAAGTTAGTAAAAGGGCAAAAAAAAGAAAGACGCAATTTATGGACTAAAATTTTCGCTATTTATTTCTTTTTGAGATGGATGGAGACATGGAGAAAATAAAATTATTAGCAATTATTGACCATTTAGACGGAGGCGGAGCAGAGAGACAATTTTTAAATCTCGTTAATAATTTGAATAGAGAACTTTTTGATATTTATGTTTTTTTAACTGAAAGAAAAGGTAAAAGATTTAATGAATTAAGAAATGACGTCAAGATAAATGGATTGCTTGAAAGTGAAAGAAGAAACACGCTAAAGGCTATTTTAGAAATAAGAAGACAAATAACTAATATTAACCCTCATATCATACAAACTTGGCTTGAATATTCAACGTTTTTAACTGCTATTTCATCAAGTCTTTTAAATTCTCAAAGCTTATTTGTCGCATCCCATAGAGTTAATATGAGAGAACTTTACGATATTGATGTGAATTTTGGTAAATTTAAAAAATTATTAATTGTTAAAGCCTATAAAAAAACGCACTATATTACCACAAATTGTTTTGCCCTTAAAAAAGAACTGGAAGAATACGGAGTTAGGAATATAGAAGTCATATATAACGGTTTCGAAGTGGAATCTTTATTAAAAATTCAAACAAAAAAGAAAGAAATTCGTCAATCCCTAAATCTGAAAAACGAACATTTTTATTTCATATTTTGTGGAAGCCTTGTGAGAAGAAAAGGAATTCAATTACTTTTGGAAGCTTTTCAGCAATTGAATTATCCTAAGTCATATTTGCTGATATTGGGTGACGGAGAATTGAAAAGAGAGGTTATAAAAGCATCTGAGAATGATAAACGGATTTTGTATTTGGGCTATGTT
Organism: Thermodesulfovibrio hydrogeniphilus; assembly: GCF_054657355.1. Classification (NCBI taxonomy): domain Bacteria; kingdom Pseudomonadati; phylum Nitrospirota; class Thermodesulfovibrionia; order Thermodesulfovibrionales; family Thermodesulfovibrionaceae; genus Thermodesulfovibrio; species Thermodesulfovibrio hydrogeniphilus. The sequence goes on along the minus strand of NZ_BAAHYW010000001.1, from coordinate 360,742 downwards.
AAAAATCCCATTGATTATATAAAAGCAAGTGATGTTTTAATTTTGCCATCATTTTATGAAGGAATGCCTAATGTTCTAATTGAAGCAATGGCAGTTGGAACACCTGTAGTTGGAACTAAAGTAGATGGAATACCTGAACTTCTTGATAACGGAAAATATGGAATTTTAATTGAATCTGGAAAAACTGAAGCAATACTTGATGCAATGAATTACGCAATTAATAACTATGCGATACTTAAAAATTTAGCTGAAAAGGCAAAAGAAAGAGTGAAGTATTTTAACATACAAAGAATGGTAAAAGAATACGAGAATTTGTATTTGAATCTATTGCAAATAAAAAGCATGGGTAAATAAAATTTCCTCCAATTCTTAAACTTAATGACTCTATTGCGAGTATGTAATCTGTAAGTTTAACTCTTACTTTTGATTTAAAAAGCTCAAATTTTTCTCTCATTTCGTAAAGTATTATGTTTTTAAGTTTCTCAAAAATTTTTCAGTTTCCACTTGTATTTCTCTTAAAAAGAAGATTTTTACCAATATTAACAACAATAAATTTAGAGTTTAACACCAAAAAATAGCGATATAAATCTAAAAATTTTGAAAAATAAATATTTTTACTGTCATTTCAACTGAAGCGTGGCGTCAAAAAAGACGAGATTGCTTCGGGTGCTAACGCACCCTTGTCATGACGAGGATGTAGGAGACTGTCGCAAGCCTAAAGCGTGGCGACCTCTCGCAATGTCCATATATCTAACATACGATGACATTCCCTCTGTCATCACGAGTCTTGCGAAGCAAGGCGAAGTGATCTCTCTTTTTGTGACGGGGGAGAGAAAAGGAGATTGCTTCGGGCACTGCGTGCCCTCGCAATGACGGAAAGGGAGTGCCCTCGCAATGACGGAGAGGGAATGCCTTCGCAATGACACTTGAAAATCGTTCATTTTAGATTATGGTAATTTTGAATTTCTATTTATTCTGGGTAAGCTTATTTTTGTAATATTTTTCGTGTGCTATAATATTTGTTAAAAGCCTATCTTCGGAGGAATGACATGAAGAATCTTATTCTTGTCAGAGGTAAATATGTTCTCACCATGAATGAGAAAGACGATGTCATAGAGGATGGCGCAGTTGTTATAAAGGATGACTCTATTTTTGATATCGGCAGTTTCGCTGAAATTCTTAAAAAATATAAAAACGAAAAAATTCAGATTTTCGGAGATGAGTTCTCGGCAGTGCTTCCAGGATTTATCAACACCCATACCCACGCTGCAATGGTATTATTCAGAGGGATTGCAGATGACCTTCCCCTTCATACATGGCTTTCTCAACATATATGGCCCCTTGAGGCTAAATTTTTAAGCAAAGAGTTCGTTTATGATGGAACAAGGCTTGCATGTCTTGAAATGCTTAAATCTGGAACAACAACTTTCAATGACATGTATTTTTTTACCAACTCAATCGCAGAAGCTGCAAAAAGTCTTGGAATTAGAGCAGTTGTTGGTCAGGGAGTTTTGGATTTTCCAACTCCATCTGGCAAAGGTGCAGATGACTATCTCAGAAAAGCACAGGATTTTATAGATAAATACAAAAATGATTCTTTAATCCAGCCAGCAGTTGCACCCCATGCAATTTATACATGCAGCATAGAGACTTTACTTAAATCAAAGGAGCTTGTCATAAAAAATCAAGTTCCGATGCATATCCATCTGAGCGAGACATTTAAGGAAGTCAACGACTGCATTAAACAACGCGGAAAGAGACCTTTGAAATATCTTTCAGATATAGGATTTCTTGAAGGAAATATTTGTGCTGCCCATGTTGTATGGTTAGACCAAGAGGAAATTGATATATTAGCTGAGAGAAAAGTCGGAGTTTCCCATTGCATAGAAAGTAATCTAAAACTTTCAAGTGGAATAGCTCCTATATCTCAAATGATAAAAAAAGGTATAAAAGTAAGCATGGGCACTGATGGTGCAGCAAGCAACAATAATCTTGACCTGCTTGAGGAAATATCAATTGCCGCAAAAGTTCAGAAGGGAATTACAGGAGACCCAACAGTGGTTGATGTAAAATCCTGTATGAAAATGTTAACTATATGGGGTGCTGAATGTCTTGGTTTGGAGAAAAAAATTGGAAGTATTGAAATAGGGAAAAAAGCAGATATTATTGTAATGGATATGAAAAAACCACATCTTCAGCCAATTTATAACATATTCTCAACAATTATATACTCAGCTAAGGCTTCAGATATAGTTCATGTCTTTGTCAACGGCTGTCCAGTGATTGTTCACGGAAAGCATACTATGGTTGATGAGGAGGAAATTCTTGATAAATGCCTTTTCTGGGTTTCAAAGATAAACACAAAAAATTGACCGTTCCTCAAGGGGCATTGGGAGGACACAGACTCCTTCGCCTGTCTTTGCGAGGTTGCTGCGTCTTTAGCTTGCGAAAGTCTCCCGGACGAAGCAATCTCACCGTCATAGTGCCAGAGAGCGACAGTGCTACAGAGCGACAGAACTTATTTTAAGAAGAGATTGCTTCGCTTCGCTCGCAATGACGCTTTTTGAGGTCGCTTCGGCATCCTGACGGATGCCTCGCAATGACCCTCTCCTCACTGTCATTGCGAGGGCTTCCCCTCCTCGTCATTGCGAGGAGCGTCAGCGACGAAGCAATCTCCACCACCCCGTCATTGCGACTCCGAGCGAAGAGAGGAGGAAGCAATCTCTAAACATTCGTAAGACTTAAAAAGTAAGAAGTGAGAAGTAAGAGGTAAGAGGTAAAAAGTAAAAAGTAAAAAGATGAGATTGCTTAAGTAGCCATTGGGTCTGCTTCACAATGACTGAGAGGCGGATTACCACGCCTCACACAAGACAGTCTCGTAAAGACATTTGAGAGTAGCAAAATTTTGGTTTTATTAAATTGCAATTACTAAGATTTTCTCTAAAAATGCATGATATAATTTATCTATGCAGAAGCGGTTTTATAACTTCTCTATTATCATTGTTTTCCTTCTTTTATTCATTGCTGGAGCTTGTGACAGCAAGCCAAAAGAATACTATAAAGTATCAGAGGTTCATGATGGAGATACGGTAACCATCGTAACATCTTCATTTTTAGTATTTTTTGAAACAACTGAAAAAGTAAGGCTAATAGGAATAGACTCGCCAGAACTTGCCCAAGAGCCGTGGGGAAGGAGAGCTAAGAATCATCTTAGAAAGTTAATAAAAGAAAGCGACTGGATGGTAAAAATTGAACTTGATGTTCAGCACAGAGACAAATATGGCAGACTACTGGCTTATCTGTGGACTAAGGATGGACAGATGATTAATTACTTGATGTTAAGAAATGGTTACGCAATGGTATATACCATTCCCCCAAATGTTAAATACGCAGAGTGGTTTTTGGAAGCCCAAAGGCTTGCAAGACAGGAACGAAAAGGATTTTGGTCAGAAGGCGGACTTAGTGAAGTCCCCTCTGAATGGAGGAAGAAGAATCCAAGACGCTGATTCTACTTAAAATCTTTTCAACTGCATCGTCTGGTATTTCCATAAATACATCAAAATAGCACAAATTAGGAATGAACCTTGATATATGCTTTATTTTTACAAAATCTTTTTTTGTTGTTATTATTAAATCTGCACCTTGAGCATCCTTGTAAATCTTTTTTATTGTCTCTGCTTTGTATTTTTTGTGGTCTATAAATTTTCTTTGTCCTATGATTCTAAAATTAAGCTGAGCGATAAGATTGATAAAGCTTTCAAAGTTTCCAATTCCTGCAAAGACAAAGACTCTTTGCCCTGAAGGTTTAACCTCACTGCCATTTATGTCAAATATGCCTTTTGTTTTAAGAGGAACAAATTCTATGTTGTTTACATTAAATCTACCAAGTTCTCTTCTGAGGCTCTCATTTTCTCTTTTCGTGATAAACACCATATCAGCCTCTGTGACTTCTTCAATGGGAGACCTGAGAAAACCGCAAGGAATGAGTTTTTTGTTTCCAAACCCCTTATAACCGTCAATGAGAAGAATGTTCAAATCCCTATAAAGCCTCCTATGCTGAAATCCGTCATCAAGGATGAAAACAACTCTACTTTTTTCAGTGAGAGCCAATTTTTCAATAGCATATATACCATCACGATATCTATCTGCACACTTTATTACTGTAAGTCCATCCCATGCCATCATTAAAGGCTCATCTCCAACATCTTCAGCTGACATATCTTTTGTTACAATTACAGGTCCTGAAAGTCTGCCTTTATATCCCCGTGTAAGGATCACAGGCGTGTAATTTTTTGATAAAAATTCCTTTGATAGGGCAATAGCAAAAGGTGTTTTGCCTGTTCCACCCAAAGTTAGATTGCCAATGCTTATGACTGGGAAAGGAAGCTTTTTTTGATTTTTTAATGCCTCTTTTTTCTTGCGCTCATAAAAAAACAAATAAAGCCTTTCAAAAATGTTCATCCTACCAGAAAACACCATTAATCAATTTTACAAGAGGTTGTGTTCCGTAAAATTCTATGATGTTAACGCATGCAAACTCTTGCTCTATGCGAAAGATGTTTTCAAGGGGAATATTTAATATATTGCAGAGTATTACCCTGTTTATACCGCCGTGGGCTGTTATGAAAATTTGCTCACCACTGTGAGATGAAAGAATTTCTTTAAGTGCTTTAGCAGCCCTTTCACTTACCTGAAGTGTGCTTTCTCCCCGAGGAGGTGAGAACTTAACAGGATTTGTTCTCCATCTTTCAAATTCTTCAGGATAAAGAGACATTATATCATTTATGCTTAACCCCTCCCATTCTCCAAAACTTCTTTCTTTCAGGATTTCCGTTGGTTTTATTTGCATTGGAATAGCCTTTGCAATAATCTCAGCAGTCTTTACAGCCCTTTTTAAGGGAGAGGAATAGCAAACTTCACAACTTAAGTCATATCTCCTTACAAACTCCTTTAAAAATCTGGCAACCCTTTCAACCTGTTTTTCACCTTCTTTACTCAAAGGCACATCAATGTGACCCTTGTAGACTTTTTTTGGTCCGTCAGTTTCTCCGTGTCTTAAAAGATATATGACATTAGTAGGCTTCATAAATTCACCGTTTCAAGTATTTTGATAAATCCCTTTTTTATAAGGCTAACAGCTATTGCACTGAGTAGAAGTGCCATTACCTTTGCGAATGCCTTTATTCCATGAACTCCCATTACTTTTACTACAAGCTGAGCCTTCTCCAGCATGATCCATGCAATAAAAAGATTAACAAAAAGAGAAATTATTACTATCCAGTAGCCGTATGTTCCTGCCAATATAATAAGCGTGGTTAGAGTAGCAGGTCCAGCAAGAAGAGGTGTTCCTATTGGCACAATTCCAAGTGTCTCGCTCAATGTAAGTTCTTTTTCCTTTACCCTCAAGATATCGGATATTGACAGAATAAGAAGTAAAATTCCACCTGCAATCATAAAGTCTTCAAGCCGAATATTAAGCAAGGAAAATATAAACTTGCCTAAAAAAAGAAAAGATATTGAAACCAGAAAAGCTGTTATAACAGATTGCCTGGCAATGTTTTTTTTCTCCCTGTCCGGAATTCCCTCAACAAGGGAAATATAAATAGGAAGTATTCCAACTGCATCAATGGCAACAAAAAGCGGTATAAATGTTAGAACAAATTCTTTTATAAAATCCATCTGACTTTATCTGCAGATTGTTATTTTTTTTCCTTATCCTTCTCTGTCTCTTCTTCCTCTTCTTCTATCTTTACTGTAACATCCTTAACAAATTCAGGACACTTTTGCCCTGCCTTAAGAGAAAATTGCTTCTGGCAGGTTGCTCTCCATGCGCATATGACACACATCGGTTTTTGCTGATTCATAGTTGCCTCCTGATTTTATGGATTTTTTATTTTAACATGGTTTCATCAGACAAAGGCAGTGAGTCAATGTTTTTTAATCCGTAATCTTTTTCTAAAACTATTTCCAAGTGATTACTTAAAAACTTTTCCACCTCTTCCATTAGTTTGCTTGATATTTTTACTCTTTCTAAAAAATCAAACTTCCATTTAGTTATTTCATTCATTAATTTTTTAACTCCTAAAGCAATCATTGAACTGGAATCAATCTGCTCATTGCCTGTTTGCATGTTCCCAAAGCATGTTTCACAGACAATAAAACCCTTGAAATAGTAACATTGGTTATTTAATTGAGTTTTACATACTCCACAGTGTTTAAAATCAGGAAGATAACCAAGAATATCCAATGTCTTTGTTTTAAGAAAAAGAATGTAATTTCCCGGTTTTTGTGTTTTTTCTATACTAAAAAGGGTTTTGAGCAGAATTGAGAAAAGTTCAGAATTAGGCTCCCTCTTGGGCATTATTCGGTTAATAAGTTTCAATCCCTCAGCAGCTTTAAGAAACAATCTATAATCTTCTCTGATTTTCTGAAAGGAATGTATTATATCTGACTGAATAATTCTCTGCAGTCTCTCTTCTCTGCCAATAAAGGAAATTCTTGAGTATGTCAATGGCTCAAGGGAACTTCCAAATCTACTTTTTATCTTTCGTGGGCTTTTGGCAAAGAGATTTAAAAGTCCGTAATTTTTAGTGAAATATGTAACTATTAAATCTGCCTCGCCGTAAGGATTGCTTTTAAGAACAATAGCTTCAGTAAAGTAATGCATTCATTACATGATGTTGCCAAAATCTTCGGGCTTAAGATTTTTAAGCCATTCTTCAAGTTCATCAGTTTTTCTTGTCTCAAATATCTCTTCCTCAACAAAAATTGGTGCCTGAACTCTTAATGCTATCGCAACAGCATCTGAAGGACGAGAATCAATGGTGACTTCCCTTACACCATCGTAGGCATGAATAAGAGCATAGTATGTGTTTTCTATCAAGTCAGTTATAACTATTTTTGTAATCTGAACTCGCAATGCCTCAAGTATGTTTTTTATCAAATCATGGGTCAATGGTCTTGGAGTGATGACACCACCCAATGCAAGGGCAATTGAGTCAGCCTCTGGTTTTCCGATCCAAATTGGTAATGTCTCATCTCCGTCAACCTGCTGAAGAAGCAAGATATACATCCCGCTTCTTGGATCAAAAAGAAGTCCTTCTACCTTCATCTCAATTAACATTTTAATACCCCAATGCTCTTAAAAATATGTCTCTCTGCCTCCACTTCTTTCTCACCTTAACCCAAACCTCAAGAAAAACCTTTGTTCCAAGAAATCTCTCAATATCAAGCCTCGCTTCAGTTGCTATTGTCTTAAGCCTTTCACCCTTTTTTCCTATTATAATAAGTTTTTGTCCTTCCCTTTCAACATAAATATTTGCCCTTATTTTTATGAGATTTTCGCTTTCTTCCCATGACTCAATATCAACCGCCACTGAATAAGGAATCTCCTCCTCTGTGTACTTCATAATTTTTTCCCTGATAAACTCTGCCACCATAAACCGCTCAGCCTGATCCGTTATCATATCATCTGGATAGAGCTTGGCAGAGGCAGGCAGGTAATAAATAATTCTTTCAAGAAGTTTATCTATTCCATCGGATTTTAATGCAGAAATAGGAATAATCTCTTTGAATGGATATAGGTCTTTGTAAATATCTATCAAGGGCAGAAGGCTTTGTTTTGGAACTTTATCTATTTTGTTTATGGCAAGAATCACAGGTTTGTTTACTTTTTTAAGCTCTTTGATTATAGAAATATCAGCATCTTGAGGATTTTCCGGTTCAACAAGGAGGACTATCAAGTCAACCATCTCCATCGCTTCAAAGGACTGTTTGACCATAAACTCTCCAAGTTTGTGACGAGGCTTATGTATTCCGGGTGTGTCAACAAATATTATTTGAGCCTCAGACAAATTCTTTATTCCGATTATTTTATTCCTTGTTGTCTGAGGCTTTTCTGATACAATAGATATCTTGTCTCCCAATATTGTATTAAGCAGTGTTGACTTGCCTACATTTGGTTTACCAATTAAAGCAACATATCCGCATTTAAATTTTGTAGTCATAATGTATCCAAAGCTCTCTTTATTCTTTCTACTCCCTCTTTAATTCTATCAATACCTGTTGCATAGGAAATTCTTATATATCCCTCTGCTCCAAAGGCTGAGCCGGGCACCAATGCTACATGGGCTTTTTCAAGAAGATAAATGCTTAAATCAACAGAAGACTTTATTCCAGCCTTTTCGCCTTTCTCTGCTAAAATTTTACTTACATTTGGGAAAGCATAAAACGCTCCCTTTGGCATCTTGCATGAAACACCCTGAATTTTGTTAAGCTCCTCAACAAGATAGGTTCTTCTTTTTTCAAACTCCTGCCTCATTTGCTCCACACAGTCCTGTGGACCTTTTAAAGCCGCCACTGCAGCTTTTTGGGCTACTGATGTTGGATTGGATGTTGACTGACTCTGAATTTTTGTCATAGCTTTTATAATTTCAGCTGGTCCTGCGGTATAACCAATTCTCCATCCTGTCATTGCATGGGATTTGCTAAGACCGTTTACAAGTATTGTTCTTTCCTTTATCTCATTGCTTAGGGAAACAATGCTGATGTGCTTTTCATTGTCGTAAATAAGCTTCTCATATATCTCATCGGAGATAATGAAGATGTTGTGCTTGAGGGCAATCTCTGCAATCTTCTCAAGGGTTTCTTTGTTGTAAATAAAACCCGTTGGATTGGAGGGAGAGTTAAGAATTATTGCCTTTGTTTTAGAGGTAATCTTGCTTTCAAGCACCTCTGGACGAAGCATAAAGTCATCTTCCTCATAAGTCTCTACAATAACTGGTGTAGCATCGTTTAAAAGAACTTGGTCAGGATATGAAACCCAGTATGGAGATGGTATTATTACCTCGTCTCCTTCCTGAAACAATGCCTGCGCGATGTTATAGAGTGAATGTTTAGCACCGCATGAGACAATAATGTTTTCTTTGCTGTATTTTAGTCCATTGTCGTTTTCAAGCTTTGAGATAATTGCTTCTTTAAGTTCATCAATTCCACCAACAGGAGTATATTTTGTAAATCCGTCTTTAATTGCCTTGATTGCCGCCTCCTTGATGTGCTCAGGAGTGTCAAAATCAGGCTCTCCAACTCCAAAATTTACAACATCTACACCCTTTGCCTTAAGCTCCTTTGCCTTTGAGTCAACAGCCAAAGTTGGTGAAGGTTTAACTTTTTTTGCTCTCTCTGCTATCATGTCTCCTCCTTCTTATATATTCTCTTTGCTCTATTGCCCAATGAGGTCAGGACTTCGTAAGGTATCGTATTTGCCCATTGGGCTAAATCAGAAGCTGTAATCTGCTCGTTTCCTGACCGTCCGATGAGTGTTACCTCATCATCAATTTTAGCCTCTGCAACATCAGTTAAATCAATCATTGTCAAATCCATGCAAACAATACCAACAACTGGAGCTCTTTTTCCTCTAACCAATACTTCTGCCTTATTGCTCAGGCTTCTAAAATACCCGTCAGCATAACCAACAGGGACAACTCCAATCAGACTATCTCTTTTCGTTACAAAAGTGCCACCGTAGCTTATCGGCGTGCCCTTTGGAAGCCTTCTGATATCAAGAAGCCTCGTTTTTACACTCATGCACGGAACTAAATTATCCAAAAAGCCGTATCCGTAAAGCATTAATCCCGGTCTCACTGCATCAAATAATGCATTTTCATAGGCAAGTCCCTGTGAGTTGGAAACATGAAAAATCGGTTTGATTCCGACTTCATGGAGAGATTTTTTTATTGCTTCAAATTTTCTCAACTGCTCATGTGTCCATTCTTTGTCTTCAGCCTTTGGAAGATGGGTCATAATGCCCTCTATGTAAATGTTTTTCATCTCAGCAATCCTTTTAATTGTCTCACAAGGGTTGTCATATATGCCCAGTCTTCCCATTCCTGTTTCAAGTTTGATATGAACTGGCAGTAGAACACCTCTCCGAGATGCTTCTTTTGACAGTATTTCAGCCTGTTTGAAGTCAAAAATTACAGGCACGAGACTGTATTTAAAAATACCATCTACCTCTCTATCAAAAAGAACGATGATTTTAGATTTAACACCAGATTTCCTTAAAACAACCGCCTCTTCAAAAAATGCAACGCCCAGAGCGTATACATTAAAAGACTCAAGGGCATGGGAAACCTCTATTGCACCATGTCCGTAAGCATCTGCTTTAACAATGGCAATTATTTTACAGGAAGGATTTCTCTTTTGTAAGAGAGATTTTATGCTTAAAAAATTATGAACAAGCCCGTTTAAATCAATCTCAGCTATTAACTCTCTCACATTTACTTTTTCTCTTCTTTTTCATCCTTTTTCGGTGTTACATCAATCTCTTCTTTATCAGATGTGGCTTTCTTGAAATTTTTTATAGCCTTACCAATTCCCTCACCGATTTGTGGAAGCCGTGAAGCTCCGAAGAGAATAACAACAATTATGAGAATAATCATTAACTCCTGTGTTCCTAATCCAAACATTTAATCTCCCTCCTTTGTAGGATTTCTAAATCCTCCTGAGTATTTATATTAATAAAAGATAATCCTTCTTCATCCAAATTTGCAACATCTAAAACAAAAGCACCAATATCCTCAAGTAGTTTTGTCATGCTGAGTTTATCTTCCAACAACAATCTTTCAAGCTCTGACAAAAGGCTTTTTGAATATATGCCGGGAAGAGGATAGATTTTGTTATTATATTTTGCTACTGTGGCTAAATTTCCATTGGAAATATGATTATCCGTCAAAGCATAAATAATCTCTTTTTTCACAAAGGGCATATCACAGGCAAAGGCAAATATGTCGTACTTTGAATTTTTCATTGCACTATGCAATCCTGCCATAGGTCCTTTGAAAGGATAAATATCACCTAAAAGAAATACTCCGCTTGAAAAATAAAGCTCAGGAAAATTAGTAACAATGAAAATCTCCTCAAATATTTCCTTTAAACCGTTTGCAAGTTTATCAACTATTCTTTGATTTCCCAAAGGGATCAGGCATTTTTGAGTTTTCATTCTTGAAGATTTGCCACCTGCAAGAATTATGGCACTAAGTGGAATTTTAGTAGACAATTGCACCTAAATATCCCACAACCCTATCGTAGTCTCTGCTTACTTCAGCAGAGGTCGCATATTTTATAATTTCCACCTGAGTAGCACCAAGAAGTTTGGTAGCATAAAGCATTGTAACAGTGGGAATAACTCCACACATTGAAATATTATGCTCAAGCACAGTTCTGTAAAGTCCTTCTGGATCAAAATTTCTAATTCTATCAATTGCTAATGCATCAACCCGCCTTGTGAGGTCATCGGGAAGAAAATGACTCATATCAGTGCTTGAGATAATTATAGCCTTGTCTAAAAGCTCAAGCTCCTTTAAAGATTCAGCAACAGCACGGGCAAGTTCAATACAATTTTCAAGGGAAAGCAGCTTCAAAGTTATTGGCACAATCTTGGCATCAGGATTAAGATTGTAAATAAATGGAAGTTGTACTTCAAGAGAATGCTCATAAAGATGAGCTTTTATATCATCGGCAGCAAGCGATGTTTTTTCAATGATTTTTTCAGCAAGTTTTGTGTGAACAGAGAGACTTCCAAAGGGAATTTCCCATTCACCCTCTGCCATTAGGGAAACTTCCCGTCCATAACCCGTATGATTTGGTCCGAACAAGATAAATATCTCCTTTGGTTTTAATCTTGCATAAACAGCTCCTGCAACATGTCCTGAATAAACATAACCTGCGTGGGGACATATTGCTCCTAAAGCATCTATCTGTTGTTTTTTTGGCATGCATTCTTTTATCTCTTCAAGAAGTTCCCTTTTATTGGATGGATAAAAATATCCTGCAACCGCAGGTTTTCTTATCATCTATTCCTCCTCTATTTCTGTGCCAACGTATTGGTCAGTAAAATCAAGGAATCTTGTGTATTCGCTTAGATATGTAAGATTTACCACATCAGTTGGACCATTACGCTGTTTTGCTATAATCACCTCTGCCTTACCTTTGTTTGCCGGATTTTTCTTGTTGTAGACTTCATCCCTGTAAAGAAAGATGATTACATCCGCATCCTGCTCAATTGCTCCTGATTCTCTGAGATTAGCCAAAGACGGTCTTTTGTTTGAACTTTTTTCAACATCCCTGTTAAGCTGACTAAGCGCAATAACAGGCACTTTTAGTTCCTTTGCCATAGCCTTAAGCGAACGTGATATTTCAGCTATTTCTTGCTCCCTCACATCATAACTTGCCCTTCCACGCATAAGCTGAAGATAGTCAATGATGACAAGAGCAAGTCTGCCGTGTTCCATCTTAAGTCTTCTTGCCTTAGCCCTTATCTCAAGCACAGTCATTCCAGAGGAGTCATCTATGTAAATTGGAGCTTCACTTAGCTTAACTGCTGTTTCTGTTAAACGCTCCCATTCTTTTTTGCTTACAAATCCTCTTCTTAGGGCGCTGAAGTTAATCATTGACATACTGCTTAGAAGTCTCATTGCAAGCTGTTCCTTTGTCATTTCAAGGCTGAAAAACGCAACTGGCTCTCCAAGCTCTGCTCCAACATGTTGAGCAATATTCAGAGAAAATGCAGTTTTTCCCATTCCGGGTCTTCCACCAATGATGATAAGGTCTCCCGGTTGAAAACCACTTGTAAGCTCATCAAGGTCTTTAAAACCAGATGGCACACCTGTGATAACGGATTTCTTATCGTATAGACTTTCCAGTAATGAAAAAGTGTGCTTCATTACATCCTTCATAGGAGAGAAGGTTGTATTTATTCTCTTGTCTGAAATCTCAAAAATCCGCTTCTCCGCATAATCAATGATTTCTTCTGCATCATCAGGCTCTTCATATATCTTTGACTCAATTTCTCTGCAAGCCCGAACAACTGCCCTAAGAAGTGCCTTTTCTCTTATGAGTTTTGCGTAATATTTGATATTTGCGGATGTTGGAACTACTGTGGCAAGATTGCTGAGATAACTTAAACCACCAACCTCATCAAGTTCTCCCTTCCCCCTTAAATATTCGGTGATAGTTATTAGGTCAATAGGCTCATTTCTGTCAAAAAGGTCAAGCATTGACTGATAAATCTTCTTGTGGGAATCTCTGTAAAAATCCTCAGGAGTAAGAATATCAACAACCTTTGTCAGCGATTCTCCATCAATAATTATCGCTCCTAAAACAGCCTGTTCAGCCTCAATACTTTGAGGAGGAAGTTTATCCACAGAATAATTTACTTCTCTTACATAAGCCATATCACATCTTCCAAATTAACCTCGCATCTGACTTCTTAAACTATTCAGCGACTACATTAACCTTAAGCTTTGCTGAAATACCTTCCTGAAGCTTAATCTCAATTGCGTATTCTCCAACTCTCTTTATTGGTTCTGAAATAACAACTTGCTTTTTATCAACTGAAAATCCTTCTTTCTGTAAAGCCTCTGCAATATCCTTTGCTGTGATAGAACCAAATAACTTTTGGTCTTCTCCAGCCTTTGCCTTAATGGTAAGCTGAAGCTCACTAAGACGCTGAGCAACAGACTCTGCATCTTGACGCCTCTTTTTTGCTTCTTCCTCAAATTTCTTTTTCTGAATCTCAAGCAACTTAACATTCTTTTCATCAGCTATTAAAGCAAGTCCTCTTGGTAATAAATAATTTCTTGCGTAACCGTCTTTTACATTGACGATTTGACCTGCTTTACCTAAGCCCTGAACATCATCTTTAAGGATTACCTTCATCGTCCCTCCCTAAAAAATTTTTTCATAATATATGATACCATATGCCTGCCACTTTTCAAAAAACGATTTTCTTATTCTTTATGTCGTTGACAAAAATTTGGTCTCCCATTCTTTTCTTTGCTTACAAAAATAGATAAAAATTTGAATTTCATTATAAGTATTTGAAAATTAAGTAATTACTCGCCGTCGCAAGCCTGCCGATTATTTTTTTCGTCATTGCGAGCCTGCAATGAGGCGGGCGTGGCAATCTCTCCTTATAAGTCATAAAACCGAGATTGCTTCGGGACTTCGTCCCTCGCAATGACGGGAAAAAGGGTCATTGCGAGGCATCCGTCAGGATGCCGAAGTGATCTCAAAAAGCGTCATTGCGAGCGAAGCGAAGCAATCTCTTCGTAAAATAAGTTCTGTCGCTCTGTAGCACTGTGGCTCTATGGCACTATGACGACGAGATTGCTTCGTCGCTGACGCTCCTCGCAATGACGAGAAGGGGAAGCCCTCGCAATGACGGAGGGAGGTGTCTCCTTGCAATTACAGGGAAAAAATCCTCAAGATGACTCTTAAGAATCACATAAATATTTTATATAAAAATCGTCAATCCAGTATGAATAAAGTAAAAAATTATGTTAAAATTCAAAGAAATGACCATAAAAAGGAAATTCATTCTACTATATATTTTTTATGGCTTGTTGTCAATTGTTTTAATATTTTCATTCTATCAAGCTTTTATCAAAAATTTTGTAAATACAATTGAGGAAAAAGTTATATCAGATGATACGAGCAAATTAAAAATTTACATTCAATCAGAGTATGAAAACCTTTTAGGACTCACAAAGGACTGGGCTGCTTGGGATGATGCTAGGCTTTATATGCAAAATAAAAATCCTTCCTTTGACATTGTAAACATAACCAAAGAATCTTTAGAAAACAATAAAGTTAATCTCATAGCCTATTTTGATTTAAATGGACAACTAAAAGGAGGAACGGAATTAGACCCAAAAACTCAAAAAATAGTGCCTGTAAATACTAAGATTTGGGAAAAGTATGTCAAGCATTATGTTTCTAAGCAGGAATTTAAAAATCAGGGATTAGTGGGTATTACTTTCATTGATGACATTCCTTTCATCGTTGCGGTTTTTGAAGTTTTAAAAGGTGATTTTTCTGGTCCGCCAGCAGGTTATCTCATAATGGGAAGATTTATTTCAAAGGAAAAACTGTATTTCATAGCGAGATTGTTTAATCTTGAAGATTTGAAGATGGAAAAATCAACTGAAAATAATGAATTTCTGTATATAAACGATTATTCAGACAGATACATGGCAGCATTTTCAGAAAAAGATTTCTTTGGCAATTACGGAATTGTTATCAAATTTGAAAAAAAGAAATTTATCTGGGAATTAATAAAAAAGAGTGCGTTAAAGATGACTTTGATAACTACTTTCTTATTTTTGCTATTTGGCATAGTGCTTCATTATGGAGTAATTAAGACAATAACCAAAAAGCTACTCCTCATGGTAGAAAAATTGCAAAAAGATGCGAAAAAACCTGAATTCTCCCATAAAGACGAAATAGATTATCTATCTTTGGTAATAGAAAATTACATATCCCAAATTGAACAGAACAGAAAAATATATGAGTCAATTGCAGAGGAGTCTGAGGCAATTATAGTGGTATTTTATAAAGAAGGCAAGATCATTTTTGCTAATTCAATTGCAAAAGAGATGTTAAGTGCTGAAAGAGAAGATTTATCTCGCTTATATCAATTAGTAAGGGAAATAGCTGAAATAAATTTATGGCAAAAAACCAAGCTTCATGAATTCAAATTAAAAGAGGATTTATTTGTAAGTGGATGGATTATTCCTGTTGGAGAAGAGAAAAAATATCTTCTATTTATTGCCCATGATATAACTTACTTAGTAAAAGAAAAACTTAGATTATTAGACAAGGCTTCATTGGATACTTTAACATCACTTTACAACAGAGGATTTTTTGAAAGGTATCTAAACAGAATACTTAAAACCGAAGATACTCAAAAATACTCCTTAATCTTTATAGACTTGGATGATTTAAAGAAAATAAACGACACTTATGGACATGTAATTGGAGATATGCCTATAAAGTCTGTTGCAGATGCTATAAAAAGCAGCATAAGGAAAGATGACATTGCTGCAAGGTGGGGTGGAGATGAATTTGTTGTTGTGGTTAAGGGAGATACAGAAGTTGCAAAAAATTTAGCAGAGAGAATTAAAGGCAATGTAAAAAGTATAAAAATAAATGATAAAGAAGAAATTACTCCTAATTTAAGTTATGGAATAACAATTATTGAAAAGGGTGAAGATATTGATAAAATTTTGAAAAGAGCTGATGAATTGGCATACAAACAAAAGAGTGAGAAAAAATAGAAAATAATTATTCCTTCATTAGCGATTGCATTTCTTGATTAAGCTGAAAAGAAATATTTTTCCTTATTTCTTGGATTATTTTTTTATCTGCGTCAAACTCTTCCTCTAATCTTTCAACTTCAGGCTTTTTTAATCCATAGCCAAGCTCATTACATATTTGATCAGATACTCTTATGAGTTTACAAATATTTTTACTTTCTGAGTCATTACCATTAGATGCACATTTTACATAATGGTGATATTTAATAGTGTCTTTGATTAACTCTGGAAAATTCCATTTTTCTGCGATAGCCACTCCTACTTCTACATGATTTATACCCAAAATTTCATTTTCTAATTCAATAGAAGACTTTTTTGTATCATGATATTTCTCATAAATCTTTGGATAAACATCAGGCATTGCATTGTTTAAAAGCACTTTTCCTATATCATGCAAAATACCACAGCTTAAACTTTCCTCAGGCGTTGCCAATTCTGTAATATTTGCCAGTAAACTTGCAGATATTCCAACTGCTAAGCCATGTTGCCACAGTTTTTGCTCAAAGGAATCCATTTTTTTGAATAGATATATCAAAGAAGTAGATAAAATCAAAGATTTTGCCGTGTTTACGCCTAATAAAATTATTGCTTCTTTTACAGTCTTTATCTTTCTGCTCATTCCATAGTATGGAGAATTGGCAATTCTTAAAAATCTTGCTGTAAAACCTTTATCACGGGAGAGTATATCTTGCAATTCATCCATTGTTGCAAATTCATTTTCAAGGACTTTAACTACCTTACCTACAATCTTATAATGTGAGGCGATGTCTAAGGTTCTATTGATAATTTCTTCTATTTTCTGTTGCATTATTCATTTTAACCGTAAATTGCACGATTTCGCAAGCTTCATTGCGAGTGGTCGCCACGCCTTCGGCTCGAAAAATGCTCCCCCTTTTAATTATTGCGAGGGTATTCCTTTTCTTCGTCATTGCGAGGAGCGTCAGCGACGAAGCAATCTCGCCGTCATAGTGCCATAGAGCGACAGTGCTACAGAGCGACAGAACTTATTTTAAGAAGAGATTGCTTCGCTTCGCTCGCAATGACGCTTTTTGAGATCACTTCGGCATCTTGACGGATGCCTCGTGATGACCCTTCTTCCCGTCATTGCGAGGGACGAAGTCCCGAAGCAATCTCTTTTTCTATCCCCAATTACAAAAAGAGAGATCACTTCGGCTTGCTTGGCAAGCCTCGTGATGACAAAAAAAGGTGTCATTGCGAGGACTTTCTTCTTCGTCATTGCGAGGGTGCGACAGCACCCGAAGCAATCTCTAAATATTCGTAAGGTGTAAGAAGTGAGACGTAAAAGGCAAAAGAGGAAATTGCCTCTCAGTCCTTTGGACATGCTTGCAATGACGGGATAGGCACAAAGGAAGAGAGATTGCCTCGCTTTCGTTTGCAAAAGAAGACTCGTTGTGCGACAGCCTCTATCTTGAAACCTATTTTTTCAATTTTGGGAGGATTTTAAAAAATAAAATAGAAGAAAACATACATAGAATTGAGTAGATGGATATCACTGTTTTTATATTTAGTTGTTCAACAAGCCATCCTATTAAAAGGTTTCCTATAGGCGTAAAACCCAAAAAAACAAAGGCAAAAAAGCTCATGATTCTTCCTCTCATTCTTTGCTCTGTCTGATGCTGGATAAAGCTGTTGCTTACTGTAAAGAAGTTCACAAAGGCAAAACCTAACAGAAAAGCAAATGACATTGTAACATAGAAATTTTTTGAAAACCCGACTCCCAAAAGTCCTATGGGAATTATAAGAGATGCTTTAAAGATTCGGCTTAGTTTATCATCAATATCTTCTTTTCTGATAGCAATAATTGTTGCAGCTGTAAGAGAGCCAACTCCTATTGAAGAGACAAGGATTCCATAGCCTTTTGCTCCAGTCTTAAGAATCTCCTCAGCAATCACAGGAAGGATAGGAATAAAAGATATTCCAAAAATTGTAAATGTTCCAACCGCGAATATCGTATATAAAATTTGTTTGTTATTAATAATAAAAAGATAGCCTTCTTTTAGAAAATGCTTAACAGATGCCTCTTCTGCGAGGGAATGCAGGGATTTGATAGACAAATTGGAAAGAACGATAATTAGAGGTATAAAACTCAAAGCATTAAAATAAAAACACATATAAAAATTCAAATGGGTTACAATAATTCCAGCTAAAATCGGACCTATAATTCTTGCTATGTTGAAAGACATTGACTGCATTGCTATAGCTGAAGTTAACATTTCTTTGTTAACGATTTCCGATATAAAAGCCTGCCTTGCTGGCATATCAAATGCTCCTGCTATCCCTAAAACAATTGATGCTACGGCTACATGCCAGATATTCACTAAATTAAGTTGGATTAGAACTCCAATAATGACTGCAGGGATTAGAGATACAATCTGGGTCAAAATTAGAATTTTTTTCCTTGAATATCTATCTGCCATAACTCCGGCAAATAGTGTAAAAAGAAGCATCGGAAAGGACTGCAAAAATGAGATCAAGCCCAGATAAAATGCTGATTTGGTTAAAACATATACAAGCCATCCCTGTGCGATGTGTTGCATCCAAGTTCCTGTTAATGAGATAACTTGACATATCCAATAAGCCCTGAATTCTTTAATGCGGAGAGGATGGAACATTTTTTTATTATATCCTAATTCACTCTTGTCCAAAATAAATTTTTTAAAAAGCTCCGATCTGGGTAAAATAGATAAACATTTAGCTTAAAAATTAAAGACCCAGATCGGAGGTGTATATGAATAAGTATAGCAGTATTTTCAGTCAAATTCTATCCCTTTTTCCAAGATTAGAATTTGAGAAGTCAGTCAAAGCAGACAGAAGCTGAGCGTAGAGCAAAAGGGTTTACGAGTTGGGGGCAATTTGTAGCTATGTTATTTTGTCAACTTGGGCAGGCGCATTCTCTAAGAGAGATATGTAATGGACTTGCCAGTTGTATTGGCAAGTTAAGGCATCTTGGTATAAAAGAAGCTCCAAAGAGGTCTACCCTTGCCTATGCAAATGAACACAGACCGTGGGAACTTTTTCAAGCAGTATTTTATATGCTTCTTCAGAGATGTCAGTCTAAATTTACTGGCAAGAGGAAATTCAGATTTAAGAACAAGCTAATGAACTTTGATGCATCTGTAATAGAGTTGTGTGCAACAGTATTTGACTGGGCAAAATTCAGAAAGACTAAAGGTGCGGTAAAGTTGCATTTACTACTTGACCACTCAGGATATTTACCTGAATATGCGCATATAACAGAAGGTAAAGTGCACGAAGTAAACATATTAAGGAGACTTCAATTTTGTTCTGGTGACATAGTAGTAATAGACAGAGGGTGTGTTGACTATGCTTTATTTGGTAGATGGACAGAGGAGGGGGTATATTTTGTAACAAGGTTAAAGGACAACGCCTCTTATAAAGTGATAAAGAGCCTACCAGTGCCAAAGAACAGAAACATAATTCGGGATGAGATAATCAAGCTTAAGGGTTTTTATGCAGAGCAAGACTGTCCATATGAGCTACGGAGGATAGAGGTCATGGATAAGGAAACAAAAGATACAGTTGTGCTACTCACGAACCAACTGAACTTTGGTGCAACGACCATATCAGAGATATACAAAGACAGATGGCAGGGCAGATTTTTTAAGACATTGAAACAAAATCTAAGAGTAAAAACCTTTGTAGGGACATCAGCGAATGCACTTAAGATACAGATATGGACGGCATTAATAGCGATACTGATACTGAAGTATCTGAAGGAGTTATCAACATTTGGATGGTCATTAAGTAATCTAGTTGCATTGTTGAGACTAAACCTATTTACATATAGGAATTTATGGGAATGGATAAATAAACCGACAGAGACACCGCAAATTGAGCCTCAAATAGAACAGTTAAAATTTAGACTTGTTTAATTGGACAGCAAATAAAAAGAAAGGGGGGTAACCTGATTTTGAAAAAGCAAATTTTCTTGTCCAAAAGTCTTATTTTATGCGGATGTTTTTTATGAGTTTAGATTATTTTGGACAGCAATGATCCTAATTAAATGCTAAATCTAAATTGAGCAGTTTTACCGAAAAATAGCGATAGACACTCGTCACTGCGAGCCCCCTGTTGCGAGCGATAGCGTGGCAATCTGGGGCGAAGCAGTCTCTAATAAGGCTTTATTGAAAAATAAAGTAGAGATTGCTTCGCATCCTTCGGATGCTCGCAATGACTCTCTCCTCACCGTCATTGCGAGGAGCGATAGCGACGAAGCAATCTCACCGTCCTATTGCCAGAGAGCGACAATGCTACAGAGCGACAGAACTTATTTTAAGAAGAGATTGCTTCGGCATCTTGACGGATGCCTCGCAATGACAGAAAAAATGCTTAATTTTCAAGTGTTTATAGCAATTATTTGATTTCTATCTATTTTTGGTAATCCTATGCGAGTATTGTTATTACTAAAGTCAAGTCACACTTTATTACTACATTAAAATGTCACATTTTATTTTAAGCTTCTCCTCCAAGGGTGATTAGCTGCAGGTTTATATTTTTTCTTTTCCTTCTGCTCTCTCTGTTCCTCTATATAAGTCCTGAGATTTAAAATCTCTTCTTTCTCTTTAAGTCTCTCTTTTTCTGTCTTATCTAATCCTTTTATTTCTGAATATCCTATACGTTTGCCTTCCCATAATATCTCCATTCTACCGTCTCTAAGTTCACAAACATCTACCCATTTGTCTGCAAGGCTCTTAATTCCCTTTACAGGAAGTATCTGATAAACTCCTCTACAGTATCTTAATGTGTTGTCTTTGTTCACTTTTCTTGGATGTTTTATTGAAAAGACAAGGTCAAGGTCTTTTTCTTTAGCCACAGGCATATAAAGACTCTCTACAGAAAGAGTGTATCTACTGTTACTCCATGTAAGAAATTCCTCTTTGAGAAACTTGTTAGCCTCATCATAATCCCTTATACCACTTAATCTCATCTCCTTAATAAGCCTGTCCTGAAAAAATCTAAACTTACGTTCAACTCTTCCTTTTGCCTGCGGAGTATTTGCATTGATTAGTTTAATCCCCAATTCATTTAATGCTCTTGCAATCTGGGTTTCTTTATGTTGTACTTCAACATGATAGTGAAGCCCTCCATGCCTTGTTGTCCTAAAGTGAGAGGCTTTATCAGTGTATAAAGCCATAAAGACACCTCTTTGCTCTATATATGCTCTTATTACTGACATATTTGCCCATACTGTCTCAGATGGATGAAATTCAGCATAAACAAATCCATCTGCATCATCTATCATTGCTACAAGCCACCATTGCTGCCCAATACCTTCAATCCACCTATGTTGAGATGAATCCATCTGCACAAGCATTCCTGCCTTAGGCATCCTCCTTCTCCTTCGGTATACTTTTCTTTTCTTCTTAGGTTCATGTAACCCTTCCTGTATCAATATCTTTCTTATACTTTCATAGCTTAAGTTAATGTCATGAACATCCTTAAGTTTATCCTTAAAGTGAAGTATGTTGAAATCCCAGTACAAAGACTTTCTCAAGCTTATGATCTCATCCTTGACGGAAGAGTCAATCTTTAGGGCTGTGGGTGGCTCAGGTATTTTCCTTAAAAGCCCCTCAAAACCCTGAAACTTGAACCTCTCCTTTAGCCTTAAAACCTGTCTGTAACTCAACCCTAATATCTCCTGAGCTTGTTTAAGGGTTAAAAAGCCTGATAAGACTTGATTCATTACTTCAAACCTCTTCAATTCTTCCTCCGTAAAAATGTATTTTTTTCTCCATAAAACCTCCTTCCTTTAGATTGCTTGCCTAAAAGAAGGAGGTTAACATATATGTGACATTTCAATTTAGTAAAAACAGATGACATTTTAATATAGTAACCACATAATCCTATGCGAGTATTTGACTAATCTGAGCAATTTTACTTAAACTATTAAATTATGCGAACAAAATTTTGTGTTGCCAATTGGAAGATGCATAAGACTTTAGCGGAGGCTGTTGATTTCATCAATCAATTTTTACCGCTTGTTGAAGGTATTAATGACAGAGAGGTTGGCATAGCTCCTACATTTCTTTGTATTGATAGTGTTGGTAGAAAATTAAAAAACACAAACTTAAAACTTTGTGCCCAGAATGCCTTTTATGAAAATCAGGGTGCTTATACAGGTGAAGTATCTCCCATGATGCTTAAGGATATGGGAGTAGATTATGTAATCATCGGACATTCTGAAAGGAGAAAATATTTCTACGAAACCGATGAAATAATCAACAAGAAAATAAAAGCCTGCATAGGACAGAATTTAAAAGTAATCTTCTGCATTGGCGAAACCATAGAAGAAAGAAAAAGCAATAAAACATTTGAAGTGCTAAAAAGGCAGATACAAAATGGAGTTGAGGGAATAGATACTCTTGAGCCTATTGTAATAGCCTATGAGCCTGTATGGGCAATAGGCACTGGAGTTGTAGCAACAGAAGAACAAATAAAAGAAACTCATGCGTTTATAAGAGAAAAATTAGGTAATCTTTATGGTAGTGAATCTGATAAAATAAGAATACTTTATGGAGGGAGTGTGACTCCTGAGAATATAAAATCCATTATGGCAATAGACAATGTTGATGGAGTTTTAGTCGGAGGAGCAAGCTTAGACCCAATAAAATTTGCAAAAATTGTAAAATTTGATAAATAGCGGAGGAATTATGAAAACATTACTTTTATTTTTTCACATAATCATTTGCTTTGTTATGATAGCAGTCGTTCTGCTCCATAGAGGAAAGGGAGCAGATTTAGGTGCTGCCTTTGGTGGTGGTTCATCACAGACACTTTTTGGACCAAGAGGAGCAGCAACATTTTTAAATAAAGTAGCAATTGGAGTTGCGGTATTATTCATGGTTTCATCCTTATTTCTTGCCTACTTTACAACAAGAACAAAATCAGTTGTTCCAGAAAAAGTTCCTGTACAGACTCAACCTGTTCAAACTCAGCCTGCTCAGCAACTCCCAGCAGAGTCACCGTCAGGAGAACAGCCCAAACAAAAGTAATGTTCAAAAAATATGGCAAATTTTTTTTGCTTCTTTTCCTTTTTCTCTTTGCTTGTCAAAAAGCTCCTGATGTAAAAGAGCCATTCGCACTTACTGGAGCATCATCGGCAGATGCAAAAAGGCTTCTTCCTCTTTTTGCTTCAGATTCAGCAAGTGCTGATATTAGCGGAAGAATCTTTAATGGGCTTACTAAGTATGATAAAGACTTAAATATCATCGGTGATCTATCAGAAAGCTGGACAATATCAAAGGATGGGAAAGAAATAGTCTTTCATTTAAGAAAAGGTGTCAAATGGCATGATGGAGTAGAATTTACTGCAGAAGATGTGATTTTTACCTATCAAGCCATAACAAATCCTAAAAATCCAACCCCTTACAGCAGTAACTATGGTCCTGTAAAGGAAGTAAAGGCTATTGATAAATACACAGTGAAAGTTGTCTATGAAAAGCCCTTTGCTCCTGCATTGGAGTCTTGGGGAATGGGAATCCTGCCAAAGCATCTTTTTGAAGACAAAGCGCTTTTTAACTCCCCATTGAACAGAAAACCTGTTGGCACAGGTCCATACAAGATGAAAGAATGGATTACTGGACAAAGAGTAATTCTGGAAAGAAACACTGAATATTTTGAGGGAGTACCATTTTTTGAGAGGTTTATTACAAGGATTATTCCTGACCCTTCCACAATGTTTCTTGAGCTTAAATTCGGAGGAATAGATTTTATGGGACTAAGCCCTGCACAGTATAAATACTACGGCGAAAAATCAGCTTTTAAAAAATACTTCAATGTTTTTAGATATCCTTCTTTCAGTTACACTTACATAGGTTATAATCTCAAAAATCCGCTTTTTTCAGAAAAAAGGGTTCGTCAGGCAATTGCCCATGCAATAAATAAAAAAGAAATCATTGAAGGAGTTCTTCTTGGATACGGAACTCCTTGCACTGGTCCTTTTCCTCCATCCTCATGGGCTTTTAATCCTGATGTAAAAGACTTTGAATACAATCCCGAAAAGGCAAAAAAGATTTTAGCTGAACTTGGATGGGCTCCTGACAGGCACGGAGTTTTGGTAAAAAACGGAGTTAGATTCTCCTTTGTACTGCTTGTTAATCAGGGAAATGAGGCAAGGCTTAAAACAGCCCAAATCATAAAAGAGCAGTTGAAAAAAGTTGGGATTGAATTAAATATAAGAGTGCTTGAATGGCAGTCTTTCCTTGAGCTTGTAACAAAAAGGCAGTTTCAGGCTGTTCTTCTTGGTTGGTCTTTGTCCAGAGACCCAGATTTATACGATATCTTTCATTCATCAAAAACCA
The DNA here is from genome assembly GCF_054657355.1 of Thermodesulfovibrio hydrogeniphilus. NCBI lineage: Bacteria > Pseudomonadati > Nitrospirota > Thermodesulfovibrionia > Thermodesulfovibrionales > Thermodesulfovibrionaceae > Thermodesulfovibrio > Thermodesulfovibrio hydrogeniphilus. Next base: position 336,246 of record NZ_BAAHYW010000001.1, on the reverse strand, counting down.
AGCCCGGTGAGTTTAACTTTGTGGGATATAGTAATCCTGAAGTAGATAGCCTCATTGAAAAGGCAAGGGAAATTCTTGACAGAGATGAGAGAAAAAAGCTTTACAGAAAAGTCCATGCTCTAATCGCAGAAGACCAGCCATACACATTCCTGTATGTTCCTGATACAATTATAGCTGTAAACAAAAGGATAAAAGGAATTGAGCCAGCTCCTGCTGGAATTTGGCATAACTATATTCATTGGTATGTGCCAAAAAACAGGCTTGAATGGTATAATTAATAATTGATTATCTGTTGATGATAACTTGTAAAAATTAGGCATTAACTAAGTTGAGCGATTTTTTAGAAAAATTTTGTTATTTGATTGCGAGGAGGAGAAAGAGATTGCTTCGCTTTGCTCGCAATAACATAGTGGGGAAATTGCATGCCAGCAGTTAGACAGGCAGGAAATCCGCCTCTTGGTCATTGCGAGGCATCATTTTATTTTTTGTCATTGTATGTTAGATATATGGACATTGCGAGAGATTTTATTTCTGAGGCTATACTTTCTTTTTATGAGATTGCTTCGCCTGCCTGTCGGCAGGCTCGCAATGACCCCTTCCTTTGTCATTACGAGCAGTCCGAAGGACTTCGAAGCAATTTAAAAAACGAGATTGCTTCGTCGCTGACGCTCCTCGCAATGACTATTTTCTTTGTCATTGCAAGCATGTACGTTTATTTTTTCGTCATTGCGAGCCTCACCGAAGGTGAGGCGTGGCAATCTCGCCTTCCGACTAAAAGGGAGAAAAAGAGATTGCCTCAGGACTTCGTCCTTTGCAATGACAAAAAGTGATAGAATAACATTTAAGAATCGCACAACTTAGCTATTAAGCATAAGGAGGTTTGGGAAATGATGAATAGATTTAGGTTTAAGAAAATTATTTTAACTTGTTTAATTAATGTTTTTCTCGTTTCTTTATTCACAGTCCAATATCTATCTTTCAACGCCTATGCCTCAGAAGAGCTTGTTTTAAGGCTTGAGGAAGCTTATAAAAACATAAATGACGCAAATGGAAAGTTTATCCAGACAGCCTACATAAAGGATTTGGATAAAACTCAAAAATTTACAGGCAGATTCTACATCAAGGGCGATAAAATCAGATGGCAATATCAGGGAGAATTCTCGCAGGTGGTTTACTTAAATAAGACATCGCTGATTGTATATGACAAAGCAAGAAAACAGGCAATTCAGAGCAGTTTTACAGAGGAAAAATACGGTCAGCTTCCCCTCGCGCTTCTCTCAAGAATGGCAGTTCTCAAAAGGGATTTTGAAATCACCCAAAGGTCAGAGAATTCTCTAATACTAATTCCAAAGAGTAAAATGGGTAATATAAAAAGTATTGAAATTATTACCCATGATGAGAGTTTTCCCATAAAGTCACTTAAAGTAACTGATTTTCAGGACAATACCATAAAGATTGATTTCCAATCTGTAAAGATAAATACCAATCTCAAGGATTCCATCTTTAAATTTATCCCTAAAGAAGATGATACTGTTCTAAAATATTAGAATTTTCAAACCCTAATAGGAGGACAAAATGGCTAAAAGAAAAGTTGCCATTACAATGGGAGACCCTGCTGGAGTAGGTCCTGAAATCATTGTTAAAGCCTTTGCACAGGAAGATATTTATAAAATTTGCAATCCCGTTGTTATTGGAGACAGGGCGGTTATAAAGGAAGTAATCAAAAAAATTGGAATGGATTTTGACCCAGACAACATAGAAATATTAAATCTCAATGAAATAGAAAATCCTGCTAAATTACCTAAAGGTGTACCAACTGAGGAATCAGGTAGAGCGTCTTTTTCTTACATCAGAAAGGCTATTGAGCTTTACAGGCTTGGCATAATTGAGGCTATTGTCACATGCCCTATTTCAAAAACTGCTCTCAAAATGGCTGGGCTTCCTTGGATGGGACATACAGATATGCTTGCAGAACTTACAGAAACTGAAGACTATGCAATGGCATTTTATAGTGAATCTTTAAAGGTTATTCTTGTAACAATACATGTTCCTCTTAAGGATGTTCCGCACTTGATAAAAAAAGAAAAAGTTATCCAGACTATATTTTTTGCCAAAAAAGCCTGCGATATGCTTGGCATTTCTGACTCCCGAATTGCAGTATGTGGACTTAATCCCCATGCTGGTGAGGAAGGACTTATGGGAAGAGAGGAGATTGAAGAGATAACTCCTGCAATAAATGAAGCAAAAGCATTGGGTATAAATGTATCTGGTCCTTATCCTGCTGACTCTGTTTTCTGGAGAGCAAAAAATGGAGAATTTGACATGGTTGTTGCAATGTATCATGATCAGGCACTTGCGCCTTTCAAACTCGTTGCCTTTGACAAAGGAGTAAACTTTACAGTGGGTCTTCCTCTTATAAGAACTTCTCCAGATCACGGAACAGCCTATGACATCTCATGGCAGGGAAAGGCAGACCCTACAAGCCTCATTGAGGCTGTTAAACTTGCATCAAGGATGGTGATATAATGAAGCTCTTCTCACCCTTTGAAATCAAGTCAATCAAGATGAACAACCGAATTGTTCGTTCAGCCACCTATGAAAAAATGGCTGATGAAGACGGTTTTGTAACAGACAGACTGATTAATCTTTATGTTACCCTTGCAAAGGGTGGTGTAGGACTTACAATTACTGGAAATGTTCTGGTTCATGTTTCAGGAAGAAGTGCACCAAAAATGCTTTGCATCCATAATGATTTTTACATAGATGGCTTGAAAAAGCTTACTCAGGCTGTTCATGAAGAAGGTGGTAAGATAGTAATACAGCTCAATCATGGTGGAAGACAGTGTGCTTCTGTATTTCTTGGAGGAAAAGCACCTGTTGCTCCATCCTCTGTTTTTGAGCCTGTCTATAAAGTTACACCAAAAGAACTTACCCAAGAGGAAATATGGGAAATTATAGAAGCCTTTGGAAAAGCTGCAAGAAGAGCAAAGGAAGCAGGCTTTGACGGTGTTCAGATTCACGGAGCTCATGGATATTTGATTAATCAATTTCTCTCACCATACACAAACAGAAGAAATGACTACTGGGGAGGAGATGAAGAAAGAAGATTTCATTTTCTTGAGGAAGTTTATCAAAGTATAAGAGACAATGTAGGATACGACTATCCTGTGATGATAAAGCTCAATGCCTGTGATTTTATAGAAGGAGGGCTCACAGTTGAAGAAAGCCTGAGAATAGCAAAGAGGCTTGAAAATCTTGGTATAGATGCTATTGAAGTAAGCGGAGGAATAGTTGAATCAAAACCAGAGGAGAGGCCTGTTAGACCAAAGATTGACTCTCCTGAAAAAGAGGCTTATTTTAGAGAATATTCACGGAAATTCAAGGAAAACCTCAAAGTTCCCATAATGCTTGTCGGCGGAATTCGTTCCCGTTCTGTAGCAGAGGATATCCTGCAAAAAAATGATGCTGATTTAATCTCCCTTTCAAGGCCGCTTATTATTGAACCTGATTTGCCAAAAAAATGGGCTCAGGGAAAGGAAAGATCGGACTGTATTTCCTGCAATGGATGCATGAGATTTATGAAATTAGAATATGTCAGATGCACATACCTTGAAAAAAAGAAATGATTTGCTTTAACCTAATATAAAATTTTTGTTAGTCCGTCATTGCGAGGCATCCGATAGGATGCCGAAGCAATCTCTTCTTCGGAGGAAAAAGGAAAAAAAGAGATTGCTTCGCCGCTAAGCCTGTCGGGAGCTGAAGCAGTGGCGACCTCGAAATGACGGAGAGGGGGAATGCGAGATTGCTTCCTCCACGCTTTGCTCGGAGACGCAGGGACATTTTAGGAGCGATTAATTTATCCTATAAAAATTTGAAGGAGGCTTGCTTTGGAGCTTCATAAATTAACATTGGTAGAGCTGGCAAAAATGATTCATCGTGGAGAAGTCAGACCCCACGAAATTTTAATTGATGTTTTCAAAAGAATTCAGGAAGTTGAAGGAAAAGTCAAGGCATACATAACTCTTACAGTTGAAAAAGCCTATGAAATGGCAAAGGATGCAGAGGATGCTATTTTTAATGGAAAACAAAAATTGCTTACTGGAATTCCTATTGCAGTAAAGGACAACATCTGCACAAAGGGAATACGCACAACATGCGCATCAAATATACTATATAACTTTCATCCTCCCTACGAAAGCACAGTTACCTCAAAACTTCTCAGCCAAAAATATGTAATGCTTGGTAAAACTAACATGGATGAGTTTGCAATGGGTTCTTCAACTGAAAACTCAGCATTTCATAAAACCAGAAACCCTTGGGATTTGGAAAGAGTTCCCGGTGGAAGTTCAGGAGGAAGTGCTGCTGCTGTGGCTGCAGATGAATGTATTGCTGCTCTTGGCTCTGATACAGGAGGCTCAATCAGACAACCAGCTTCTTTTTGCGGAGTTGTAGGACTTAAGCCAACTTATGGAAGGGTCTCTCGTTTTGGACTTGTTGCCTTTGCATCATCCCTTGACCAGATTGGACCAATTACAAAATGCGTTGCTGATTCAGCAATCATGATGAATGTCATTGCAGGATATGATCCAATGGACTCAACTTCTGCTCCCATTGAGGCTTCAGATTTCACAGAATTACTGGGCAAGGATGTAAAGGGAATAAAAATTGGAATTCCCAAGGAATATTTTATTGAGGGAATGGATAAGGATGTTGAGATAAAAATACAGGATGCTATAAAACAGCTTGAGTCTCTTGGTTGTATTCCTGTTGAAATATCTCTTCCCAATACTGAATATGCTGTTGCCACATATTATATTGTTGCAACCTCTGAGGCATCATCAAACCTTGCAAGGTATGATGGTGTAAAATACGGACTCAGAGCTCCGGGCAAGGACCTCCTTGAAATGTATATGAAAACGAGGAGTAAAGGATTTGGTGCAGAAGTAAAGAGAAGAATTATGCTTGGAACATATTCCCTTTCCGCAGGATATTATGATGCCTATTACAAAAAAGCTCTTCAGGTAAGAACATTGATAAAGAGGGATTTTGAGACAGCATTTGAAAATGTTGACTACATAATTACTCCAACTGCTCCATCACCAGCTTTTAAGATTGGAGAAAAAATAGACGACCCCCTTCAGATGTATCTTTCTGACATATTTACAATCTCGGTTAACCTTGCTGGTGTTCCTGCAATCTCAATTCCCTGTGGATTTAGCGAAAACGGTCTTCCAATAGGGCTTCAAATAATAGGAAGACCATTTGACGAAGTTGGAATACTTCAACTTGCATATGCCTATGAACAATCAACAACATGGCATAAAATGAAACCAAATCTATAAAAGGAGAGAACATGCAATACGAAGCAGTAATTGGATTGGAAGTACATGCTCAACTTTTAACAGAAAGCAAAATATTCTGTGCCTGTTCAACCAAATTTGGCGCAGAACCAAATACTCAAGTATGCCCAGTATGTCTTGGAATGCCGGGGGTGCTTCCTGTCCTAAATAAAAAAGCAGTTGAATATACAATCAAAACAGGACTTGCAATGAACTGCAGAATTGCTCAATACAGCAGGTTTGCAAGAAAGAACTACTTCTATCCAGACCTTCCAAAGGGCTATCAAATAAGTCAGTATGAGCTTCCTCTTTGCGAGGATGGATATCTTGAAATTACCGTTGATGGAAAGAAGAAAAAAATTAGAATAAAGCGAATACATCTTGAAGAAGATGCAGGTAAAAACATTCATGATCCTTCAGGCTACAGCTTCGTTGATTTCAACAGAACAGGTGTGCCATTGATGGAAATTGTTTCAGAGCCTGATATTTCCTCACCAAAAGAAGCAGCGATTTACATGAAAAAACTAAGAACCATTCTCAGATATCTTGGTGTATGCGATGGAAATATGGAACAGGGTTCTTTAAGATGCGATGCAAATGTCTCAGTAAGACCTGTTGGCTCAACAGAATTTGGAGTAAAAACAGAGCTTAAAAACATTAACTCCTTCAGATATGTTGAGAAAGCTTTGGAGTATGAAATACAGAGGCAAATAAAACTAATTGAGAATGGCGAAAAAATAATTCAAGAGACAAGGCTTTGGGATGCCCAGACAGGGAAAACCTTTTCAATGCGTTCAAAAGAAGAGGCACATGATTATAGATATTTTCCTGAGCCCGACCTTGTACCTGTGGTAGTCTCTGATGAATGGATTGAAAAAATAAAAGAAGACATGCCAGAGTTACCTGATGCAAAGATTGAGAAATTCATGCAGAAATATGGATTACCTGCGTATGATTCTGAAATTCTCACAGAAGAAAAGGCTTTGGCAGAGTGGTTTGAAGAAGCTGTGCAGTTAGGTGTAAAGCCTAAAGAAGCTGCAAACTGGATAATGGTTGAGCTATTAAGACTTATCAATGAAGAAGGCAAAGAAATAACTGAATGCCCTTTAAAACCTGTTCAGTTAGTTGAACTTCTTAATCTGATTGAAAAAGGCACAATTAACAGAAACACAGCCAAAGAAGTTTTTGAAGATATGTACAAGACAGGAAAAAGTGCAGAGCAGATAGTTAAAGAAAAGGGACTAACTCAGATATCCGATGATACTGTGATTATGGATGCAATCAAGGAAGTTTTAAGCAAAAACCCAAAAGAAGTAGAAAGATTTAAAGCTGGGGAGCAAAAACTCATTGGATTTTTTGTTGGACAGGTTATGAAACTTACAAAAGGAAAAGCCAATCCAAAGTTGGTCAATCAATTGCTTTTAAAAGCATTGAAGGAGGTATGACCATGAGACTATGTATATTTATTATTTCAATCCTCTTATTATTTTCATCTTCAGCATTTGCCTTGAAATGCGACAAATGTCACAAAGATGAAAAAAGCCTGCAAAACATTTTTGCAGACAGAGGAGTAAAATCAAAGGCAGAGCTCTTTAACATTTTAAGAAACGGCAAAATGTCAAAAATTCATAAAAATATTACTGACGAAGATATTAACGAAGCTGCTAAGTTTATGAATTTAAAGTAGAATTATACGAAATCAAGCCAATGCTTGTATTTGGGATTTTTACCTTTGACTACATCAAAGAATAGGTTCTGAATCTTTTCTGTGATTGGACCGCGACATCCTTTCCCAATTATTCTTCCATCAACTTCTCTAATTGGAGTAATCTCAGCAGCGGTGCCTGTGAAAAATGCCTCATCAGCGATATAGAGCTCATCCCTTGTGAAACGCTCTTCCCTTACTTCTATTCCCAAATCCTTAGCAAGTGTCATTACTGTATCTCTTGTAATGCCTTCAAGAATAGATGTAAGCGGTGTGGTTTTAAGAATACCCTTTCTGATGACAAAAATATTTTCTCCGCTTCCTTCAGACACATAACCCTCAGTATCAAGTAAAACTGCCTCATCATATCCGCATGAGATAGCTTCCATTTTTGCAAGCTGACTATTTACATAGTAACCTGCAACCTTACCTCTTGACATATTTGAATTAACATGATTTCTTATAAAGGAAGAAGTTTTAACTTTAATCCCTTTTTGCAGTCCTTCTTCTCCAAGATAAGCACCCCAACTCCATACAGCAATTGCTACCTGCACTGGATTATTTTTTGGATAAACACCCATATTACCATAACCTACAAACACAATAGGTCTTATGTAGCAGGAATCAATCTTGTTTATCCTGATAGTCTCCTTGATAGCCTCAAAGATTTCTTCTTCAGTGAAGGGAATTTGCAGGGTAAAAATATGGGCTGATTTAAAAAGCCTTTCAACATGGTCCTTCAGGCGAAATACAGCAGGACCTTCGTCTGTCTTGTAACATCTAATCCCTTCAAAAACAGCCAATCCATAATGGAGTGAATGGGTAAGCACATGAACCTTTGCATCATCCCAATCAACAAACTTTCCATCCATCCATATCTTCTCTGTCTTCGAAACCATAACATATATTAAACTAAATCCCTTTAAAAAATGTCAAGCTTAAATCCAACACCCGTCATTGCGAGGGCGTCCCCACCCCGTCATTGCGAGGGTGTCCTTTTTTCGTCATTGCGAGGAGCGATAGCGACGAAGCAATCTCCTCATTCCCCCTCCGTCATTGCGAGGGTGCGCCAGCACCCGAAGCAATCTCGTCGTCATAGTGCCATAGAGCGACAGTGCTACAGAGTGTCAATTTCAGAGATTGCTTCGGCATCCTTACGGATGCCTCGCAATGACGGTGAAGTGTGTCACTGCGCGGCCTTGCTTCACACTGTCACTGCGAGCCACTACTTCACACTGTCACTGCGAGCCACTCAATGTGGCGAAGCAGTCTCTGATATTCGTAAAACGTCACAAAAAAGAGATCACTTCGGCACCTAACGGTGCCTCGTGATGACGAAAAAATATCCACAAAAAATACAAAAAATGTATAAAAAATACCACAAATGTGTGGCATTGAAAGGACAGGGAAAATATGACAAAAATGAAAACCCTTTGAAAATAAAGAATTATTTCCCTGGCACATTGTTTGCTTTTTAATAATTAAAAAACAAAAAAGGCTTGACAAGGAGAAATACTTATGTTAAAATTTTCTAAAAACGAAAAATTCAAAGGAGGTGATAAGGAGCGGACACGGTAAAGACCCAGCCAAAGGCTGGGCAGACTGAGGCAAAAGCCTCAAATTATTTGCAGTAAACACCGTCTTGGACGGTGAAACTGAACTAACCGATGGAGGTTAGGAAGTGAAACGATTAACAAGTATTTTAGCAGTATTGGTTCTTCTTTTAGGTGTTGCAGCACTCTCCTACGCAGCACCAGCTGAAATCCCATCAGACACAACAGCAGTAATCGCAAAAGGAAAAACCCAGATTACCCTCGGTGGTGAGCTGCGATTCAGAGGCGCATATTTTAAAAATATGCCTTTGGAAGCAGATAATACTGAGAACAACTCCTACTATGACTATCGTGTAAGACTCAATCTTGAGGCAAAGGTATCTCCAAACACAACTGGTTATGTAGAGATTGAAAGTAACAGAACTGACAATACGTCTGAAAATGTATACTGGGGTTCTGGAAGCACTGGTCCTAGAGGTGTTTATGCAAAAGGTAACTGGCACGATGAGTCAAATCTTTACATAAGACAGGCATGGATTCAGTATCAGGGCTCTGGACTTCTTGGTGTTCCAGCAGGATTTAAAGTAGGTCGTCAGCTCCTCAAACTTGGCTATGGACTCTTCTTTGACCACACATACTATGGCGATGATGCAATCTTAGTATTCGTTCAGCCACTTAAGGAACTCACACTTGCAGCACACACAATCAAATTCTATGAAGGAAATACAAAACGCAATAATGATTCAACCGCATACGGAATCCTTGGTGTTTATCAGGGCAAAGGCTGGAGCATCAGTGCTGATGTAACATATGTTGACGACCAAAAATTTGTTTACGATCCTTCTGTTCCTCCTGCTCCTCTTCATCTTTGGAATATTGGTTTAAGAGGAAACTATGATGACATTGCTGGAACAGGACTTAACTTCAGAGCAGATGTAGAATTCCAGACAGGTAAATATTTACTTTCTGAAGAAGGACTCTCTGATGTTAAACTCCGTGGCTGGGCTGCATTAGCAGGACTTGATTACAAATTCAAGACAATACCTTTAGCACTTACCCTTGAGTATGCAATTGGTAGCGGTGATAAGGACAGCACTGATGACAAGATTGAAACATTCATAACAGCTCTTGGTCCAGAGCAGCACTATACCTTCGTATACGAATATCTTGCTAACTCAGCTTGTAATTTTGATTCTTCTTTTAGTACTGGCAATGGTCTCTGCAATACCCAGTATGTAAAATTCGGTGGTGCCTATGACATCACAAAAGACCTCAAAGCAGAGCTCTATGGCTACTGGTTAAGAGCCCATAAAGCAGTGGCAATTAATGAGTACACCAAGAAAGACAAAGACCTTGGCTGGGAAGTTGATGCAAAGCTTACCTACCAGATTGACAAAGGTCTTACCTACTTCATCGAAGGTGGTTACTTCTGGCCCGGCGATGCTTACAAGCTCAGCGATGGTAAAGACCCAGATGATGCTTGGGGTGTAAGACACGGCATCGTCTTAAAGTTCTAAATTAACCAAAATATACCGTGTCCGCTCTTAGGCGGTGGCTCTGCCACCGCCTTTTTTATTGCCCACTTCTCGTTATTGCGAGGGCATCCCCTTCTCGTCATTGCGAGGGTGCGCCAGCACCCGAAGCAATCTCGTCGTCATAGTGCCATAGAGCGACAGTGCTACAGAGCGATAGCGTGTCAATTTCAGAGATTGCATCGGCATCCCTACGGATGCCTCGCAATGACTGGAAGGGACATAAAGGAATGAGATTGCCACGCCTGCCTGTCGGCAGGCTCGCAATGACGGATAAAAATAATCGGCAGGCTCGCAGTGTTGTAGTCTATCTCTATTTTTGGATAACTCAAAAATATTATAATAATAAATAAAATGACACTCTTTATCATCACATTTTTTAGCCTATATGGTTTTGTTCATCTATATTTTTTTCTTAAACTTAAAAAATTTACCTCCATAAACAGTGCGCAATATCTCATTCCTATAACATTCTTCCTTTTTGTAATGTGGCTATCTCCTTTCTTGATAAGAATATTTGAGAGAAATAGTTATCATTTCTTAGCAGAAAAACTCGCATGGCTTGGATATATTTGGATGGGCTTCATAGCATTATTTTTCTTTTTTTCATTAACCCTTGATATTTTTTCATTTATTCTTAAGTCTATGGAAAAACTTTTATCTCTTGATATTGCGAAATTAAAAATTTCTTCCAAAGCCTTTTTCTTTATTTCTGTAATTTTAGCAATGATGCTTGTAATTTACGGTTATTTTGAAGCAACGAACATTAAAGTTAAGAAAATTCAAATAACATCCTCAAAAATTAGGCAAGATTTAAAGATTGCCCAAATATCTGACCTTCATCTTGGTTTAATTATTAGTGAAAAAAGGTTACTCAAAGTTGTTGAAAATATTAAAAAATTAAAACCAGACCTTTTAATATCTACAGGCGACCTTGTAGATGGACAACTTGATAAAATAGAAAATCTCACCCATATCTTTAAAAAAATAGATATTCCATTCGGCAAATATGCAATTTTGGGAAATCATGAGGTATATGCAGGACTTCAAAGATCTTTAAAATTCACAGAAATGTCAGGCTTTAAAATTTTAAGACAGGATAGTGTTTACATCCCAGAGTTAAATTTAAATATCATAGGAGTAGATGACGAAGCTGTAAATCTTATAAAAACTGATGAAGCATTAAAAAGAGAAGCATTTTTAATTAAAAATCTAAGTAAGAGCAATGCTTTCAATCTATTCTTGCGTCACAGACCATTTATTAATGATGAAACCCAGAGATACTTTGATTTACAACTTTCAGGACATACACATAAAGGTCAATTTTTCCCATTCAGTTTAATTACAAAGATTTATTATTTAAATGATTCAGGTCTAATAAAACTACCATCTGGAGGCTATCTTCATACAAGTAACGGAACAGGCACTTGGGGACCTCCTATTAGAATTTTTGCACCACCAGAGATTACACTAATTGAAATAAAAAAAGTTCATAACTAATTCCATCTTCTTTCGACTTTTTCATTTAACATAAAATTCTGAAGAGTAATGATGACTTGACATTTATAATTATTTAGAGTAAAATGAGCATAAAATACCAAGGAGAAGGGACATGAAAAAAAGAGCGTTTATATTATTTTTTTTTTTGTTGATTTTTTGTGTGTTTGTCTTGGCTGAAATTTCTCTAGCTCAACAGATTAAACCTAATGCGCCTCAGATTACTTTTAAAACTTTCTACTGTGCACAGGTTGAGGATATACTTATTTTACCAGCAGATTTTAATACAAACACGGCAATAACTGTTGGTGTAAAAGTCAAATTTACAAAACAAACCTATTCACCAGCAGGTCGAGGACGTTGTAATTGCGCCTTTGAGGGTCCTTCAGGAAAACTAACACATGCTTGGGGAAAAAGAATGTCCCTACGATTAATTGGTATCAAGTATTCAGAGACAGAAACCAATGTTTTGGAATACACAGGTCCTACTCCAGCCTTTACACCTTATACTTATTCAGGATTTCAAGTTATAGGCTTTACTGTTAATGAGAATGACATAGAGAGAGGATTCAAATATGTTGGAGGCTGGGTACCAAGACAAAATCCTCTAAATGACAGTAGAGAATTTAGAATATTTGCAACCCTTGATGTTAATGGATATGCTCTAACAATTAATGATGACCCAGAATATTTGAGAAAAGGTTGTTTTCCATCTGGAGATTTTGCAAAAAGTTTTCAGCCAAGAAGAATTGAAATTTCAGATGTAAATCTGGAAAAAGCAAAGGATAGTTCAAAAAAAGCATCTCAAGTTATATCAAAACTCCCAGACTTGTCAATAAGAAAGAGTCGAAATTTATCCTAAAATTTCTAAGCAAGAGAATGAACAAGCAGTAATTTATGATGAAGCACATTTAAGATTTAACATTTTAAACAAAGGACATGGCAATGTAGCAAAGTTTAAAACAAAGATAGAGAGAAGATGGGATTTTGAAAAAGATTATTATCCAGAAAAGGGAAGCAAACTAAAGCCAACAACTTATGAGGTTGGTTATTATGGCAATGATGGTAAATGGCGTAGCATAAAAAAGGCGAAATTATAAATGGAATTATTGAACTAGAAAATCTTCAGGCAGGAGGATACATAACAATATCAATTTTTGTTGATAATTCATTTGCACCCAAATCTAATTGCTGGTTTAGAATAACTGCCGACTCAGAGAATGAAATAGCTGAATTGGAAGAGTCAAATAACATGATTACTGATATCTTATTTAAAACCCATTATTAAAAATTAACAAGGTGAAGGTGTCATTATCTTCACCTTGGTTTTGAATTTATCTTTTTCTCTGAGATGTTGAATTCCAGAAATTTCCTATTCTTCTGAATTTTTCATATCTTTTTTTGAGCAGTTCATCTACATTCATTTCTTTTAGTTCTTCTATTGTTGTAAGTATCTTATTTTTTATTCTCTTTGCTATTTCCTGTGGGTCTCTATGAGCCCCTCCAAGAGGCTCTGGAATAATATCGTCAATAATTTCAAAGTTTTTAAGGTCCTGTGCAGTCAGTTTTAAAGTATCTGCAGCTCGAGCATAGTCATCTATTCCTATATCTCCATCTTTTTTCCAAAGAATTGCAGCACAGCCCTCAGGCGAGATTACTGAATATATGGAATGTTCAAGCATAAATATTCTGTCAGCCACACTCAACGCCAATGCTCCTCCGCTTCCTCCTTCGCCTATAACTGTAGCAATTATTGGCGTCTTAATAAGAGACATTTCCATAAGATTTGTTGCTATTGCCTCTGCCTGTCCCCTTTCTTCTGCTCCAATACCCGGATAAGCTCCCGGAGTGTCAATCATTGAAATTATAGGAATTGAGAATTTCTCTGCGATTTTCATTACTCTTAAAGCTTTTCTGTATCCCTCTGGATGGGCTTGACCAAAATTGCGTTGTATTCTCTCCTTTATTGTTCTTCCCTTCTGATGACCAATAATTGCCACTCGCTGATTCTCAATTTTTCCAATACCTGCAACAATTGCATAATCATCTCTAAATCTCCTGTCACCATGAAGCTCTATAAAGTCATCAGCTATCATTGAGATGTAATCAAGGGTATATGGTCTCTCGGGGTGTCTTGCAAGTTGAGTCTTTTGCCATGGAGTTAGATTTGAAAATATTTCAGCCCTTAATTCCTTAAGCCTTTTGTTAAGTCTTTTTATTTCTTGCGATAGATTAATATCACTGTCATCGGAAAGTTTTTTTAACTCCTCAATCTTTGTTTCAAGTTCTTGTATTGGTTTTTCAAAATCAAGATAGAATGTCATGATACTCTCAGTTGACAGTTTTGAATTCTTTTAATTTTCATATCAAAATCTAAACAGGGCTCAAATGGTGTAAGAATTGTAACATTATAATCTGAAAAATCCAAACAGATATACACAGACCCCTCCCCGTTTCTTTTCTGACTAAGACATTTTTTTATTTCTTTTAATGTATTGTAGGCTTTTTCCTCATCTGAGCAGTCAACAATAACTTCATACTTTATCTTTAAATCATTAAGGTCATCTATTTCTCTTGCAAGAAACTTTGTTGTATCTGATGACTTAAAGACAACACCTTTGATGAGAATTGTTTTTGTCTCTTTTAAAATATCACTGCATTTTTTGAAAAGTTCAGGATAGATAACAACCTCCATTCTTCCAGTTTCATCTTCTATTGTAATATAACCTGTGACACCTTTTTCTTTTGCCTTGCTCTTAACCTCTTCAACAATCCCAGCAATGTTTACTTCTTGCGATTCATCAGTTCCTTCAATAAATTCATCCTCAGCTGTATCAAATATATCTGCTATGGTTGATATGCCTTTTTTATTTAAAGCAGGTCTTAGGGGTTTTAGAGGATGACCGCTAAGATAAAATCCAAGTGAGTTTTTTTCTTCGTTCAAAAGCGTTGAGTGATCCCATTCTTTTACATTCTCCGAATCAAAAAATAGCGCTGCTGTTGAGCCACCTTTAAAAGTTACAAGCTCATGCATTGCTAAAGCCCTTGCTTTATGAGGCAGATATGCAGAATAAAGAGAATCAAATGCTCCTGCCCTAATTAATGACTCAATGACTTTTTTATTTACCTTTCTGGTATCAACTCTGGAAAGAAAATCTGTCATGGATTTAAACTTGCCCTTTTTTCTCTCCTTAAGAATACTCTCAAGAGCTGAGCCACCAACTCCCTTAACAGCCTCAAGTCCGAATCGTATTGAATTTTCACTAACAATGAACGCTCTATCAGATTCGTTTATATCAGGACCTTTTATTTCAATGCCCCATTGCTTGCATTCATTGATAAACTTAACGAGCTTGTTTGTATCTCCCATTTCATTTGAGAGGTTTGCGGCAAAAAATTCTACAGGATAATGAACTTTTAAATAGGCAGTAATGTATGAGAGATAGGCATAGGCTGCAGAATGGGATTTATTAAAGCCATACTCACCAAAGGCTGCCATTAAATTAAAAAGGGATTCTGCCTTTTCACGGGACACGCCATTCTTTACTGCTCCCTCTACAAAATCTTCCTTTAAGCTCGCCATTAGCTCGGGAATCTTTTTACCCATAGCTTTTCTGAGAACATCTGCCTGTCCCATGCTAAATCCTGCAATTTTATTAGCTATCTTCATTACCTGCTCTTGATATAGAATAACGCCATATGTTTCATTTAAAATGTCTTGAAGTTCCGGAAGGTCATACTCTACTGGAACCAACCCCTTTTTCCTTTTTATAAAATCATCCACCATTCCTGAGCCAAGTGGACCCGGTCTGTAAAGAGCAACGACTGCTATAAGGTCTTCAAATCTCTCTGGCTGAAGTCTCTGGAGCAGTTCTCTCATACCTCTACTTTCAAGCTGGAATACTCCGATTGTTTCGCCATCTGAGAGAAGTTTGTATGTTTCTTTATCATCAAGCGGAATATTTTGGATATCAATATGTTTTCCTTGTTGAAGAGCGTATTTGATTGTATTGTCAATTACCGTAAGTGTCTTAAGCCCAAGGAAATCAAATTTGACAAGGCCGACATCCTCAAGAGATTTCATATCAAACTGCGTAATTATTATTTCTTCGCCGGGATTTTTGTAAAGCGGAGTAAGGTCTTCAAGGGGGATAGGAGATATTACTACTCCAGCTGCATGCTGTGATGCATGCCTTGCAAGCCCTTCAAGTCTTAAAGCTATGTCTATAAGTTCTTTGACCTTTGCATCATTGTTATACAAAGTTTTCAATCTGGGCTCTAACTCAAGGGCTGAATTAAGTGAAGGACAGGCAAAGGGAATCATCTTAGCAATCTTGTCAACATCTGCGTAAGGAATATTCAAGGCTCTTCCAACATCCCTTACAACAGCTCTTGATGCCATAGTTCCAAAAGTTATAATATGAGCAACCCTGTCCTTTCCATATTTATCAGATACATATTGAATTACTTCCTCACGACGGTCTTTGCAAAAATCAACATCTATATCTGGCATGCTTATTCTTTCTGGATTTAAAAATCTTTCAAAAAGTAGGCCGTATTTTATTGGGTCAATATCTGTAATTTTCAATGCATATGCAACAAGGCTTCCTGCAGCAGAGCCTCTTCCCGGTCCTACCGGGATGTTTTTGCTTCTGGCATAATTTATAAAATCCCACACAATAAGGAAATATGATGAAAAGCCCATCTTTGTTATAACATCAAGCTCCATTTCAAGTCTTTTCAGATACTCATCAGGAGGATTGCCTCTAAATCTCTCATTAAGCCCTTTAAATGCAAGCTCTCTTAAATACTGCTCATCAGTATAGCCTTCAGGAACCTGATATACGGGCATTTTATAACCATTAAGGTTAAAAGTAAAGTTACATTTCTCAGCAATAAATAGAGTATTTTTTAAAGCCTCTGGGATTTCTGAAAAGGCAGAATACATCTCTTCAGGCGATTTAAAATAAAACTCGTCTACCTGAAACTTAAGTCTCTTTTCTTCCTTTATAGTTTTGCCTGTTTGAATGCAAAGCAAAATTTCATGAGCCTTAGCATCTGTTCTATGCAGATAATGACAGTCATTTGTTGCAACAACTGGAATATCAAATTTTTTTGAAATCTCAATCAATCCCTTGTTTGCTATAGCCTGTTCAGGAATGCTATTTGGCTGAATCTCAAGATAAAAGTTTTCTTCAAAAATGTCTTTTAACTGCTTTGCTGTATTGTATGCCCTTTCAATCTTTTCATGAACTATACTGTAAGGAATTTCACCTTTGAGACATCCAGATAAAGCAATAAGTCCTTTGCTGTGTTGACTTAAAAGTTCCATATCAATTCTTGGCTTATAATAAAAACCTTCAGTATAAGAACGAGTTACAAGTCTTGTTAGATTTTTGTAACCATCTTCATTTTCAGCAAGAAGTGTAAGGTGAAAGGATGCTTCCTCAGGCATGACTGGATCTTTATTAATTTTTGTCTTCTCAAATCGACTTTTTGGAGCAATATATACTTCACAACCAATTATTGGTTTTATGCCGGCTTTTGTGGCTTTTTTGAAAAATTCAACAGCACCGAAAAGATTTCCATGATCAGTTATAGCAACCGCAGACATTCCATAAGCTTTTGCTTGAGAAATCAACTCATTAATTCTAATAGCTCCGTCCAGAAGGCTGTACTCAGTATGAAGATGTAGATGAACAAACTCAGGCGTGCTCATACTATTAATGTTAAACTTTTAAGTTTGGACAAGTCAAATTTGAGATAAATCCCAAAAAAAGATATTGACACGCGGCATTGCGAGCTTACTTGTTGCGAGCGAACCGAAGTAATCCAACACATCGTCACTGCGAGCCTCTTGTTGCGAGCAAAAAAATGGAGATTTCAGAGATTGCTTCGGCATCCTAACGGATGCCTCGCAATGACGGAGTAGTGTGTCACTGCGAGCCTCTTGTTGCGGCGATAGCGTGGCAATTACCCACACCGTCACTGCGAGCCTCCGAAGGAGGCGAAGCAGTCTCTGATTGGTTGTTAGTTAATAGTGAATTGTGAATGATGGATTTTGTATTGTTTTGGTTATAGATTATTTCCTATTAAGACGAATCCTCTTCTTTATTGGAGAATAAGCGACAAGATTGCTTCGGGACTTCATCCTTCGCATTGACTTGGAAGGAGAATCCTCGTAATGACGATGAAGGAAAGACCTCGCAAAGACGATAAAGAGATATCCCGCAATGATAGGCTAAAGGGTCTCGCTCATTGCAATGGCAGAGAAGAAAGTCCTCGCAAGAACAAAAATCAAGAATGCCTTGCAACAACAGGCTAACTCAGGTCTTCTATAAAAAATCGCTCAATTTAGGTTAAAATTCAGATATAATTGACTTTAAGAGCTATTTCATGATAATTTTAAATGTTAGCACTTAGCAATAGGGAGTGCTAAAATGGAAAGAATAACAATGGACGACAGAGCAAGAAAAGTATTAAGGGCAGTAGTAGAATCCTACATTGAAAAACCTGAACCAGTAGGTTCCAGATACATCATGAAAAGATACGGATTCAATGTATGCTCTGCTACAATAAGGAATATTATGGCTGATTTAGAAGACGAGGGTTTTCTTTATCAACCTCACACATCTGCTGGAAGAATACCTACAGATAAAGCCTATAGGTTTTATGTGAATTATATATTAGAAGAAGCATTGACTTCCCAATCGGGAGAAATAAGAAAGTATATTGAAGAACTGACAAAAAGGCTTAAAAAGCTTAGAAACGACATGAACTCTCTTTTCCTTGAGGCTACTCAAAGCCTGTCTCAGATTACCAAATATCTTGGGCTTGTTCTTTTACCTGAAACTGACAAAACAGCATTGTACAGGGTTGATTTTATAAAGTTTAAAGACGATATTGTTATAGCCGTAATTGTAAACGATAAAGGCATTGTGAAAAACAAATATATAAAAGCATATCCTGAAATTACTCAGCAAGATTTGAACCGATTGGCTGAATTTGTAAACACGAATTATCAGGGTAAAACTATTGATGAAATCCGAGCTGATTTATTTATTAGGCTTAAACAAGAGAAGATTTTTTGGGATAAGATTATTTCAAAAATTTTAAAAATGTGCAATGAAGCTCTTTACTTTTCAAGGGAAGATGTTTTTATATCTGGATTTTACCACATAATGCATCTTCCTGATTTTTCGGATATTAACAGACTTAGAGAAATTGCAAGAACAATTCAGGACAAGCATCTTTTAATAAAGCTTTTTGAGAATGTTTCTGAAGAAGATGATTTAAAAATTATAATTGGCGAAGAAAATCCAATTGAAGAATTTAGGAGTTTAAGCATTATAGCTTCGCCCTACAAAGAAAGGGATATATCTTTAGGAGTGATTGCTCTTGTCGGACCAAAAAGAATGAACTATCAAAAAGCTATAATGCTTGTAAATGCTCTGGCAAAATCCTTAACTAATACATTATCTGAATAGGAGGCAGATATGGAAGATATAAATAAAGAAGTTGAACAGTTAAAATATGAAGGTGCAGCATTAGAAGACAAACCAAGAGATGTAGCAGAAGAGCTTCAAATGGAACTTGCTGAAATGAAGGAGAAATACTTGAGGCTTTATGCTGAGTTTGAAAACTACAAAAAAATGGTTCAAAAAGAACGGGAAGAGCTTACAAACTATGCGCATGAAAAAATTATCAAAGACCTTTTACCGATTATTGATAACTTTGAACTTGCTATAAAACATGCCTCTGGGGTGGATAGTTCAAAATATGTTGAGAGCATGAAGGCAGGTATAGAGAATACCTTAAAAGAATTTTTTAGAATTCTTGAAAAATACGGCGTCAAGCCAATTGAAACAATTGGGCAAGGCTTTAATCCAGAGGTTCATCATGCAATAAGCACATTAGAGACTGATGAAATGGATGAGAATATTGTTGTTGATGAACTAAGAAAAGGTTATACTTATAAAGATAAACTTCTTAGAGAACCCCTTGTGGTAGTCTCTAAAAAACCTAAACCCTCAGAAGAGGGTTCATCGCACCCATCGGGTGCTGAAAATTAAAAAAAGGAGGCTTAATTATGGGTAAGGCAATAGGAATAGACCTCGGTACAACGAACTCTGTTGTTGCTGTTGTTATAGGCGGTGAGCCTGTTGTAATTCCAAATCAAGAAGGGCAAAGAACAACGCCATCTGTTGTTGCCTTTACTGACAAAGGAGAGAGACTTGTTGGTCAGATTGCAAAAAGACAGGCAATAACAAACCCTGAAAATACTATATTTTCAATAAAAAGACTTATGGGTAGAAAATACAACTCTCCAGAGGTTCAGGAGGCTAAAAAGAAACTTCCATACAAAATAGTTGAAGCACCAAATGGAGATGCCCATGTAGAGATAATGGGAAAAAGATATTCTCCACCAGAAATATCTGCAATGATCCTTCAAAAACTAAAACAGGCAGCTGAAGACTATCTTGGAGAGCCTGTAACAGAGGCTGTTATCACTGTTCCTGCTTACTTTGATGATAGTCAAAGACAGGCAACAAAGGATGCTGGTAGAATTGCAGGGCTAAATGTTTTGAGAATTATAAACGAGCCTACAGCAGCAGCCTTAGCTTATGGACTTGATAAGAAAAAAGAGGAAAAAATCGCAGTGTATGACCTCGGCGGTGGAACATTTGATATATCAATACTTGAGATAGGAGAAGGAGTTATTGAAGTCAAGGCAACTAATGGAGATACCTATCTTGGTGGTGATGATTTTGACCAAAAAATAATGGATTGGCTTATAGATGAATTCAAAAAGCAGGAGGGAATTGATTTAAGAAAGGACAGGATGGCTCTTCAAAGACTTAAAGAGGCTGCTGAAAAGGCTAAAATTGAACTCAGCTCTGCAATGGAAACTGAGATAAATCTTCCCTTTATAACTGCTGATGCTTCAGGACCAAAACATCTACTTATGAAGCTTTCAAGAGCTAAGTTTGAACAGCTTGTTGAAGACTTGGTTGAAAGAACTCTTGAACCATGTAAAAGAGCACTATCAGATGCAGGTCTTTCTCAAAAAGATATAGATGAGGTGGTTTTAGTCGGCGGACAGACAAGAACTCCAAGAGTTCAGCAAGTCGTTAAAGAGTATTTTGGAAAAGACCCTCACAAAGGAGTTAATCCTGATGAAGTTGTTGCAGTGGGTGCAGCAATTCAAGCAGCAATTATTAAGGGAGAAGTAAAAGAAGTTCTTCTTCTTGATGTAACACCTCTTTCTCTTGGAATTGAAACACTTGGTGGTGTATTTACAAAAATTATTGAAAGAAATACCACAATACCAACTAAAAAGTCCCAGATATTTACAACCGCTGCAGATAATCAGACAGCTGTTACAATAAAAGTCTATCAGGGTGAAAGAGAAATGGCTGCTGACAACAAACTACTTGGTGTGTTTGAACTTACAGGAATTCCACCAGCACCAAGAGGTGTTCCGCAGATAGAGGTGACTTTTGACATAGATGCTAATGGAATACTTCATGTCTCTGCAAAAGACCTTGCTACAGGTAAAGAACAATCAATAAAAATAACTGCATCAAGCGGACTTACAGAGGAAGAGATTAAGAAAATGATAAGGGAAGCTGAAGCCCATGCAGAAGAAGACAGACGCAAAAAACAACTTGCAGAGGCAAGAAACGATGCTGACAACATGATTTACACAGTTGAAAAAACTTTAAGAGATATGGGAGATAAAGTTCCAGAAGATGAGAAAAAGAGAATTGAGGAAGCTATTGAAAAATGCAGAAAGATAAAGGATACAAGCAACGATGTCAACGAAATAAGAGCTGCAATTGATGAGTTGGCAAGGACATCTCACAGAATTGCTGAAGAACTTTACAAGAAAGCTGGAGCATCAGCTGGTGCAGGAACATCTGGAGCATCACAGAGCAAAAAAGAAGACGATGTCATAGAAGCTGAGGTAGAGGATAAGGATAATAAATGAAAGACTACTACAGCATCTTAGGAGTTAGCCGGGACGCCTCTCAAGAGGAGATCAAAAAGGCGTTCCGGCGCCTTGCTAAAAAATATCATCCTGACTTAAATCCCGGAGATAAAGAAGCAGAGGAAAAATTCAAAGAAATTAATGAAGCCTATGCATGCCTGTCAGACCCTGTAAAAAGAGCAAATTTTGACAGATACGGAACTCCAGAAGGTCCCAATGGAGGATTTGGCTATCAAACTTATAACACAACATTTACAGACATATTTGAGGACATATTTGAAGACTTCTTTGGAGCTTTTGGATTTAAAAAAGATAGACCCACACGAGGAGCTGATTTAAGATATGACATTAAAATCACCCTTGAAGATGCCGCATTTGGTGTGGAGAAAGAGATCAAATACAAGCGGTGGGAAGAATGTAAATACTGCAATGGAAGAGGATTAAAGCCTGGAACCTCACCTATTATATGCCCAACCTGTGGAGGCACTGGATATATTAGATATACACAAGGATTTTTTTCAGTATCAAAGAGTTGTAATAAATGCGGTGGCAAAGGAAAAATTATAAAAGACCCCTGTCCTGAATGCGAAGGATTGGGTAAAGTAAAAGTTGAACATTCTTTAATTGTAAAAATACCACCCGGTGTTGATACAGGAACAAAATTAAAAGTAACAGGCGAAGGAGAACTTGGCGAGTTTGGCGGACCAAGAGGTGACCTTTATATTTACATTGAAGTCAAAGAACACGAATTATTCAAAAGGGAAGGAACAAATATTCACTACAAGATGCCAATATCCTTTGTCAAAGCTGTATTCGGTGGTGAGATAGAAGTGCCAACATTAAATGGCAAAGAAAAAATAACAATCCCAGCTGGAACTCCATCAGGAGCAACATTTAAACTTAAGGGAAAAGGTTTGCCAAGAGTTGGAGCAACACACAGGGGTGACCAAATTGTGACTGTTTATATTGATGTTCCCAAAAAACTCAATGAAAGACAGAGAGAGCTTCTTGAAGAATTTGCCCGAGTATCTGGCGAGGAAATCAAGAAAAGTTCAAAAGGATTTAAGGATAAGCTCAAAGATATATTCTCAATGTAGATTAAGCGATTTTTATATGAAAACTTTTGCAGGCTGTTATTGCGAATATAGTGAAGCAAACTCTTTTGATATCGTGTTGGGACTAAAGCCCCTCGCAACTACTTATTTTTCTGTCATTGCGATGTATCCGTTAGGATTCCGAATCAATCCCGTTCCTAATGGAAGAAAAAAACGAGATTGCTTCGGGTGCTCAGACACCCTCGCAATGACGAAGAGAGGAACATTGCAGGACTGCCTTTTTATTTTTTCTGTCATTGCTATCCTCACCGATTATTTTTTCTGTCATTGCGAGCCTGCCGACAGGCAGGCGTGGCAATCTAATCATTTGCCTTTTAAGTCTTACTTCTTAAAGAATTTTAAGGAATGCTTCGCTCCTTCGAAGATTCACAGTTGTAAATTTCTCTCGTCACGAAACTTGCGAAGCAAGTCAATGTGAACTCTTTTTTTATTATTTTTTTATTATATGAAAGGGGGAGATATGAATTTTAAAATCCTTTTCCTTAAAAAAAATTATCATCCCTTAGCACTTACTCTTTGCACCCTTTTATTGTTCACCCTTTTATTTTCCTGTGCAAAAAAAACAGAAAAACAAGAAACATCTCTCAAAATTTACACAAGCCTTTTTGCCCTTGAGCATTTTACAAAACAGATTTTACCTAATGCTGAAGTAGAGTCAATTATCCCTGCAGGTATTGACCCTCATGAATTTGAGCCTTCATTAAAGGACATTCAGAAATTACACAATGCAACAATGGTTATCTATCTTGGCAATACTGATGTAGATAGATGGATTGATAAAATTAGAGAAGACCTTATTCAGAAAGGTGTTAAAGTAGTTAGAATACAGGACAGTTTGCCATTAAAAAAATACTCTGCCAGCGATGAAATAGACCCTCATATCTGGTTAGACCCAATCTTTGCTAAAGAAATTTTAAAAATCATAAAAGAAAAGGCAATTGAAATTTCTCCTCAAAACAAGGATATTATTGATAAAAATTTTTTATCCTATGAGCAGAAATTAAAAGAAATGGAGCAAGTATACAGAGAAACTCTCTCTGGATGTAAACTGCGAGATATTGTTTCAACACATGAGTTTTTAAATTACCTATCAGCAAGATATGGCTTTAATGCATACTTTATTGTTCATGAGCCTGAACAAGAACCTTCACCTAAACATATTAAAAGGATCAAAGAATTGATGAAAAACAAATCCATAGAATACATAATTTCAGAACCTGAAGGAGAAAAACTTGCAAGAGCGCTTTCAGAAGAGACAAAGGCAAAAATTTTAAATTTTAATACGTATCATACAAAATCAAATAGCGATTACATAGAAGTCATGAAATCCAATCTAAATCTATTATCCATTGCATTACAATGCAAAAAAATGAGCATTGAACACTGAATTGATGGATACCCAAACTTTAAAATTAAGATTTAAAACGCAATATTTAATTACTCTCTCCAATGTTAGCTATTCAGTCAATGGGATTACAATTCTTGAGAATATTAACCTCAATATAAACGAAGGCTGTTATCTTGGAATAGTTGGACCAAATGGAGCTGGTAAAACCACTCTGCTCAGATTAATTCTTGGAATAATTAAACCCACAAAAGGAGAGGTGCTTATTTACGGTAAAAGACCTGAAGAGTATCTCAAATATGAGCCTATTGGATATCTTCCCCAAAGAATATCTCAAAGCATCTTTGAAATGCCAATCACCGTAGAAGAGCTTGTCAAAATAAGTGTCCAAAAAGGCAAAAAAGATGATATTGAATGGGCAATGGATGTTTTTAAGATATCTCATTTAAGAAAAAAACCTTTAAGAGAACTTTCTGGAGGCGAAAGACAAAAGGCTTTTCTTGCGAGGGCAGTATCTCCAAAGCCAAAGATTTTAATTCTGGATGAACCTACAACAGGCATAGACCCTAATTCAAGGGATGATTTATTGGACATTCTTGAGCTTTTGAATAGAGATTTTCAGATGACAATTTTAGTTGTCACCCATGATATCGCAACATTTGCCCATGAGTCTAAATGCCTTCTTTGCCTAAACAAAAAAATGGTATGCTTCGGCGAGCCTCAAAAAATCCTAAAGGATGAATATATGCACATGTTATATCCAGAGTACAACATTTTCGCTCATAGTAAAAAATTAACCGAAAAACAGCGATAGAAATTTAAAATTTGCTATATCCATTTGAATAAATATTTTTTCAGTCATTGCGAGCCAGCCGATTATTTTTTTCCGTCATTGCGAGCCTCACCGAAGGTGAGGCGTGGCAATCCCGTCTTTTGCCTTTTAAGTCTTACTTTTCACTTTTTACGAATATCAGAGACTGCTTCGCCACATTGAGTGGCTCGCAGTGACAGTGTGAAGCAGTGGCTCGCAGGGACACGCTTCACCGTCATTGCGAGGCATCCGTAAGGATGCCGAAGCAATCTCTGAAATTGCCACACTGTCGCTCTGTATCACTGTCGCTCTATGGCACTATGACGGCGAGATTGCTTCCTACTCTCTTCGCTCGGAGTAGTAATGACGGAGAATGAAAAGTCATTGCGAGGACGCGTCAGTAAGCGACACAATCTCTTCTTTCTCGTTTCAGTAAGGTAGTTCCCATCTCTCACATTCGGAGAGACTCGCAATAACAGGTTAAAAAGGTCATATAAAAAATTGCTTAATTAATTTTTAAAAAATGTTGTAATGACAAATATTTTTATCTGATGTTATTACTAAAGTCAAGTCACACTTTATTACTACATTAAAATGTCACATTTTATTTTAAGCTTCTCCTCCAAGGGTGATTAGCTGCAGGTTTATATTTCTTCTTTTCCTTCTGCTCTCTCTGTTCCTCTATATAAGTCCTGAGATTTAAAATCTCTTCTTTCTCTTTAAGTCTCTCTTTTTCTGTCTTATCTAATCCTTTTATTTCTGAATATCCTATACGTTTGCCTTCCCATAATATCTCCATTCTACCGTCTCTAAGTTCACAAACATCTACCCATTTGCCTGCAAGGCTCTTAATTCCCTTTACAGGAAGTATCTGATAAACTCCTCCACAGTATCTTAATGTGTTGTCTTTGTTCACTTTTCTTGGATGTTTTATTGAAAAGACAAGGTCAAGGTCTTTTTCTTTAGCCACAGGCATATAAAGACTCTCTACAGAAAGAGTGTATCTACTGTTACTCCATGTAAGAAATTCCTCTTTGAGAAACTTGTTAGCCTCATCATAATCCCTTATACCACTTAATCTCATCTCCTTAATAAGCCTGTCCTGAAAAAATCTAAACTTACGTTCAACTCTTCCTTTTGCCTGCGGAGTATTTGCATTGATTAGTTTAATCCCCAATTCATTTAATG
Source organism: Thermodesulfovibrio hydrogeniphilus (assembly GCF_054657355.1). NCBI lineage: Bacteria > Pseudomonadati > Nitrospirota > Thermodesulfovibrionia > Thermodesulfovibrionales > Thermodesulfovibrionaceae > Thermodesulfovibrio > Thermodesulfovibrio hydrogeniphilus. The sequence continues at coordinate 310,170 of NZ_BAAHYW010000001.1, read as the reverse complement.
CTCTTGCAATCTGGGTTTCTTTATGTTGTACTTCAACATGATAGTGAAGCCCTCCATGCCTTGTTGTCCTAAAGTGAGAGGCTTTATCAGTGTATAAAGCCATAAAGACACCTCTTTGCTCTATATATGCTCTTATTACTGACATATTTGCCCATACTGTCTCAGATGGATGAAATTCAGCATACACAAATCCATCTGCATCATCTATCATTGCTACAAGCCACCATTGCTGCCCAATACCTTCAATCCACCTATGTTGAGATGAATCCATCTGCACAAGCATTCCTGCCTTAGGCATCCTCCTTCTCCTTCGGTATACTTTTCTTTTCTTCTTAGGTTCATGTAACCCTTCCTGTATCAATATCTTTCTTATACTTTCATAGCTTAAGTTAATGTCATGAACATCCTTAAGTTTATCCTTAAAGTGAAGTATGTTGAAATCCCAGTACAAAGACTTTCTCAAGCTTATGATCTCATCCTTGACGGAAGAGTCAATCTTTAGGGCTGTGGGTGGCTCAGGTATTTTCCTTAAAAGTCCCTCAAAACCCTGAAACTTGAACCTCTCCTTTAGCCTTAAAACCTGTCTGTAACTCAACCCTAATATCTCCTGAGCTTGTTTAAGGGTTAAAAAGCCTGATAAGACTTGATTCATTACTTCAAACCTCTTCAACTCTTCCTCCGTAAAAATGTATTTTTTTCTCCATAAAACCTCCTTCCTTTAGATTGCTTGCCTAAAAGAAGGAGGTTAACATATATGTGACATTTCAATTTAGTAAAAACAGATGACATTTTAATATAGTAACCACACAAATATTTTTATCTGATTGATTATTATGATCTTTTTTGTTAAAATAAATCATTTCTGGGGGCACAATAAAACAATTGGGAGGGGCAAGGTGAAAAAGTTTAGGTTAGCAGTTGTTCTCATTGGTGTTTTTTTTGTCTTAATGCAAACGAGCAATGCTCATGCAGCTGGCTTCGCTCTTATTGAACAGAGTGTTAGCGGACTTGGAAATGCCTATGCAGGAGGTGCAGCATCTGCTCAGGATGCAACAACAATATTCTATAATCCCGCTGGACTTACTCAACTGAAAAAGCCTGAGCTAATAATAGGAGGGCATGTAATCATCCCGCATGCAAAATTTCATAATGAGAATTCAACCCATGTTTTACAACCTATTACAGGCATTCCACTTATAGGAAATGATGGAGGAAATGCAGGTGTTACAGTGTTTGTTCCAAATTTTTATTTCTCCTATCCTGTAAATGATAGGTTAAGCGTTGGTATAGGGCTGAATGTTCCCTTTGGGCTTCAGACAGAGTATGACAAAAACTGGGTAGGAAGATACCATGCAATAAAATCAGCTGTACAAACAGTGAATATTAATCCCACAATTGCTTATAAGCTTACTGATCAATTAAGCATTGGGCAGGAATAAGCATTCAGTATATAAAGGCAGAATTGACAAATGCTATAGATTTTGGCACAATCGGAACTTTAAGGGGGATTCCCGGACTAGTACCTCAGTTATCAGACGGATTTGCACAACTAAAAGGAGATAGCTGGTCAGCAGGTTTTAACTTCGGAGTTTTGTATAGTTTTTCAGATAACACAAGGATAGGCTTTTCTTATAGGTCTCAGGTAAAACAAAAATTAGAAGGAAGGGCAAAATTTTCAAATGTTCCTCCACCCTTAAGTGCAATATTTAAAGACAGTGACGCAACTGCTCGTCTAACTCTGCCTGATATGGCATCTCTTAGCTTCTATCATAGCTTTAATGAAAAATGGGCAGTTATGGCTGATGTTACATGGACAGGTTGGAAAAGCTTTAATGAATTGAGAATCCAATACGATAATCCCTTAATGTCAGACACAGTGGTTACAACAAGCTGGAAAAACTCAATGAGATACTCATTAGGATTGTCCTATAGACCTACTGAAAAGTTAATACTTCGCACAGGAATTGCTTACGATGAAACACCAATTCCTGATGCACAGCACAGAACACCAAGAATTCCTGACACAGACAGAATATGGATTGCCTTTGGATTAGGATATAAATTCTCAGACAACATATCATTTGATATTGGTTATGCACATCTTTTCTTTAAGACATCACATGTTGACAAAGACCCTGTGGGAGAAGACAGACTGCGTGGTGGATTAAAAGGCTATTACAAAGGACATGTTGATATAACAAGTTTACAACTTGTATACAGGTTTTAAAGATGCAATTGCACGAGAAATTTATATACACAGCAAAGCAATTTCCTGCTAAGTTAGCCTTCATTGACAAATACTCTGATAGGAAGGTTACTTACAGGAAAGCTTTAATTGCAAGTATCATTTTATCCAAAAAAATAAGAAACTTTAAGGAAAAATTAATCGGAATTATGATTCCCACCTCTGCTGGGTGCGCCTTTTCAATTATAGGAACTTTGATGGCAGGTAAAATTCCTGTCATGATTAATTACTCTACAGGCGCTGAAAATAATGTCAAATATGCTCAGAGAAAGTGTGATTTTAAAACAGTGATAACTTCAAGGGCACTTCTTGAAAAAATTAACTGTCCTGTTGTTGATAGAATGATATTCATTGAGGATATTGTTGATGGAGTTGGTATAAAGGATAAATTAATAGCTGCAGGAATAGCTAACATGCCTCTTAAATTTCTCTTATGGTACTGCAACTGTGACGGCAATGATGAAAAAACATCAGTAATCCTATTTACCTCAGGAAGTGAAAAAGACCCTAAAGCCGTAGAGTTAAGCCATAAAAACATAATTAGTAATATTGAAGGCTTTAGCCAAGTAGTCAAGATAAGTGAACAAGACATAATGTTGGCAAATCTTCCTTACTTTCATGTATTTGACTTGAACATAAATCTTTGGGCGCCCATATATCATGGAATGACAATTATTACTTATGCTAATCCATTGGAATATCAAAAGATATGTCAGATAGTTAGAGAAGAAAAGCCAACAATCATGGTAGGCACGCCAAGTTTTTGGTGGGGATATCTTAAGAAATCAGAAAAAGGAGATTTTGACAGTGTAAGGATTATGGTAAGCGGAGCTGATAAATGTCCTCAAGCTTTAAGAGATGCTTTCTGGGAAAAGCACAATAAAATTCTCTTAGAAGGATACGGAACCACTGAAACATCACCTGTTATATCTGTTAATACGCCAGATGCTAATAAACCCGGAAGTGTTGGTAAGCCTCTTCCAAATTTAAAGGTAATGATAGAGGACTATTATACTGGCAAGGAATGTGAACCTAATAAAGTAGGGAGAATTCTCGTCAGTGGCGATTGTGTAATGAAGGGTTACTACGATGATTTTGAGGAAACAGCAATAAGAATTAGACATGGATTTTATGATACAGGAGACATGGGATTCTTGGATGAAGAAGGATTTCTCTGGCATGCAGGCAGGCTTAAGAGGTTTGTAAAAATTGGTGGGGAAATGGTTTCTCTCGTTAAAGTTGAAGATGAACTTGAAAAAATCCTTCCAAAGGGAGTTGAATGCTGTGCGGTTGAGATTCCTGATGAAATAAAAGGAGCAAAAATAATAGTTGCTGTTACTCAAAAAGTAGATGAAAAGAAAATTATGAAACAGCTTTCAGAGACTTTACCTAAGATTTATCTACCAAAGAGTTTCATAGTTATAGAAGAACTTCCAAAGATGGGCAGTGGAAAAATAGATTTTAGAAAAGTAACGGAGTTGGTAAAAGAGAGAGTCAAAAAATAATTATAAACATTTGTCATTGTATTTTAGATATATGGACATTGCGAGAGATTTTATTTCTGAGGCCATACTTTCTTTTTATGAGATTGCTTCGGGCACTTCGTGCCCTCGCAATGACTGAGAGGGGGAGTCATTGCAAGCCTCACCGATTATTTTTTCTGTCATTGCGAGCCTGCCGACAGGCAGGCGTGGCAATCCCGTCTTTTGCCTTTTAAGCCTTACTTTTCACTTTTTACGAATATCAGAGACTGCTTCGCCACATTGAGTGGCTCGCAGTGACAGTGTGAAGCAGTGGCTCGCAGTGACAGCGTGCAGTAGTGGCTCGCAGGGACACACTACACCGTCATTGCGAGGCATCCGTAAGGATGCCGAAGCAATCTCTGAAATTGCCACGCTTCCGCTCGCAATAGGTAGGCTCTTAGTGACGGTGTAGGGGCATTGCCACGATAACGCTATCAAATTAGGAATAGCATTGACAGATGTCTATTTTAGGGTTGAACAAAACAATTTGATAAAGAAATGACAATTATGTTAAGTTATCATTTAAGTACCAAAAGATTAGGAGTAAACCTATGGGAAAGATGAAAGGGGCAGAAATTTTAATTGAATGTTTGAAAAGGGAGGGAGTTAAACACATTTTTGGTTATCCCGGTGGAGTTATACTTGATATATTTGACCTTCTATACGATGACCCTGATATAAAACTGATTCTAACAAGACATGAGCAGGGAGCAACCCATGCTGCAGATGGATATGCAAGGGTAACAGGCAAACCAGGAGTTGTGCTTGTCACAAGCGGTCCTGGTGCCACTAATACTGTTACAGGAATTGCCACCGCATACATGGACTCTGTACCTCTTGTTATTTTCACCGGACAGGTTCCAACATTTCTTATCGGAAATGATGCTTTTCAGGAAGCTGATATAGTCGGTATAACAAGACCCTGTACGAAATATAATATTCTTGTCAAGGATGTTAAGGACCTTGCTTGGCAGATAAGAGAAGCTTTTTACATAGCCACAACAGGCAGACCAGGTCCTGTTCTTGTTGATCTTCCGAAAGATGTCACACAGGGAAAGACTGAATTTTCATGGCCAGAGAGAATTCAAATTAGAAGCTATAATCCAACATACGAAGGTAATTATTACATGATAAAGAAGGCTGCACAGGAAATTTCAAAGGCTAAGAAACCAGTAATCATTGCTGGTGGAGGTTGCGTAATTTCTGGTGCCCATGAGCATTTAAGAGAGCTTGCAGAAATTACTCAGATTCCTGTAACAAACACATTGATGGGACTTGGAAGTTTCCCCGGAACTCATGAACTTTTTCTTGGAATGCTTGGAATGCACGGAACTTACTATGCAAATATGGCTGTTCAGAATGCTGATTTAATCATTGGAATTGGCATGAGATTTGATGATAGAGTTACAGGAAAAACAGATGCCTTTGCACCTAATGCAAAGATTATTCACATAGATATTGATCCAACCTCTATTCGTAAAAATGTAAGAGTAGATATTCCGATAGTTGGAGATGTAAGTAGAGTTCTAAAAGTGCTAAACAAAATTCTTAAGGAAGAGATAAAACCTCAGTGGGAAGAGGTCAGAAAAGCTTGGTTAAAACAAATAGCTCAATGGAAAAAGGAAAGACCTCTGACTTATGAGTTTGATCCAGAAGTTATTAAGCCTCAATATGTTATTGAGAAGATATATGAAATAACCCATGGTGATGCTATTATTACAACAGAAGTCGGACAAAATCAGATGTGGGCAGCTCAGTTTTATAAATTTGACAAGCCAAGAAGATGGGTTACATCTGGTGGTCTTGGAACAATGGGATATGGTTTTCCTGCTGCATTAGGAGCACAGCTTGCCTTTCCTGATATGACAGTAATTGACATTGCTGGAGATGGTAGCATACAAATGAATATACAGGAACTTGCAACTGCTGTAATATACGATTTACCCGTAAAGGTAGCTATTATCAATAATAGCTATCTTGGCATGGTAAGACAGTGGCAGGAGATATTTTACAACGAAAGATATTCACATACTTATCTAAGCAGTGCACCAGATTTTGTTAAGGTAGCTGAAGCATATGGTGCAGTTGGACTTAGAGCAATAAAACCAAGTGAAGTTGAACCAGTTATCAAAGAGGCTCTTTCTATTAGAAAACCTGTATTTATGGACTTTGTTGTTGACTGGAAAGAAAAAGTTTATCCGATGGTGCCTCCCGGAGCTGCAATTGACCAGATGATTTTTGAAGAAAAGAAAAAAGAAAGAAAACTTAAAGCTGTTAAATAGGAGGAAAAAATGAGGCACACAATATCTGTGCTGGTTGAAAATAAATTTGGAGTTTTAGCAAGAATTGCAGGATTATTTAGTGGACGCGGTTACAATATTGAAAGTCTCTCAGTAGGTCCAACTCTTGACCCACAGATGGCTATAATGACAATTGTAACAACAGGAGATGATAGAGTTATTGAACAGATCACAAAACAGCTGAATAGACTTGTTGATGTTATAAAGGTTATAGATTTAACAGAGCTTGAGCATGTTGAAAGGGAGATGATTTTAGTAAAAGTTGCTCCAAAAAAAGAAAACAGACTTGAAGTATTAAAAACTGTTGAAATATTCAGAGGAAGAGTTGTTGACTCCGGACCAACAACTTATACTATTGAAATAACAGGGGATGAAAAGAAAATACAGGCATTTCTTGAATTAATGAAGCCAATGGGTATCAAAGATTTTGTCAGAACAGGTAAAGTAGCCATTCAACGAGAAATTTCACTGAAAAAATAAAAAAAATAAAAAAACAGGAGGGATAAATGACAGAAAGAAAAAAGGTGTATATTATTGACGTAACAAATAGAGACGGAGTTCAGACATCAAGAATCTTGTTGCCTAAGCTTTCAAAAACTATGTTAAATCTTTATCTTGATGAGATGGGGGTTTATCAGAGTGAAATCGGATTTCCAACTTTAAAACATGAGGTAAACTATATTAACGCTAATCTTGAACTTGCTGAAATGGGAGTAATCAAGAGACTTCATCTTGAAGGATGGGCAAGGGCTATTCCTGAGGATGTAGAATTGGCATTTAAAAATTGTCCCAAAATAAAACATTTAAATTTATCAGTCTCTACCTCTGATATTATGATTCAGGGAAAATTTCAAGGCAGAAAAACATGGGATGATATAGTAAAGGGAATGTACAATGCTGTTAAACTTGCAAAAGAACTGGGAGCAGAAACAGTAGGCTTTAATGCAGAGGATGCCTCCCGTACAGAGTTAAGCAGGCTTATTGAATTTATTTTGGCTGGAAAAGAAGCGGGCGGAGATAGATTTAGATATTGCGATACTCTTGGATGTGAAGACCCAATAACAATATATGAAAGAATACACACTCTTGCCCTTGCAACAAAATTTCCTATTGAAATGCACTGCCATAATGACCTCGGAATGGCAGAAGCAGTTTCAGTTGCAGGAGCTCAAGGCACGATTGAGGCAGGCGTTGAAAGTTATATAAATACAACAGTTAATGGATATGGAGAGAGGGCAGGAAATGCTGATCTTGTATCAACAATATTGGCACTGAAATTTTCACATGGCTTAAGGGAGAAATGTCCATTAGATGAACATATAAATCTTCATATGGCTTGGAAAATTGCAAAATATGCTTCTTATGCCTTTAACATCCCTATCCCAATAAATCAGCCCGGTGTTGGTGCTAATGCCTTTGCCCATGAATCAGGAATTCATGCAGATGGAGTTCTAAAGGATCGCTCAAATTATGAGCTTTATTCTCCTGAGGATGTAGGAAGAGGCGAGCCTGAACTACTTGAAACAGGAAGAATTATAACAACTGGTGAATACGGAGGAATTAAGGGCTTCAGATATGTTTACAGCAAACTTGGCATTGAATTCCCCAATGACGAAGAAGCAAGAAAAATCCTTGAACTTGTACAATATGCAAATTTACATACACAAAAACCTCTTACTGATGATGAGTTGAAATTCATAGCAAATTATCCTGACATTGTCAGGCAGATTCTTACTGTTGTACCATAATTTAGTTGATAAAATGAAACTAACAATAGATTAAGGAGGAGAAATGTATACGATTACACTGATACCCGGAGACGGAATAGGTCCTGAAATTTCTGAGGCTATGACTAAGGTAGTAGAGGCTACAGGAGTAAAAATTAATTGGGAGATTCAAAATGCTGGCGAGGAAGTATATTTAAAAGAAGGAACTCCTCTTCCAGACAGGGTAATAGAATCAATAAAAAAGAATAAAATCGCCATCAAGGGACCTATAACAACTCCAGTAGGAACTGGCTTTAGAAGTGTAAATGTAGCACTTAGACAGGAGCTTGACCTTTATGCCTGCGTAAGACCTTGTAAAAGTTTTAAGGGTGCAAGAACAAGATATGATAATGTTGACCTTGTGATAGTAAGAGAAAATACTGAGGACCTTTATGCTGGAATTGAATTTAAAAAGGGTGAAGCCGACACAATAGAGCTAATAGATTTCATTGAAAAAAAATCTGGGAAAAAGATTAGACAAGACTCTGGAATTAGCATAAAACCAATTTCTGTTTTTGGAACAGAGAGAATCGTCAGATTCGCATTTGAATATGCCAAAAAACATGGCAGGAAAAAGGTTACTGTTGTTCACAAAGCAAATATTATGAAATTTAGCGACGGTTTGTTCCTTGAAGTGGCAAGGGAAGTTGCATCTCGTTATCCTGAGATTGAATTTGAAGATAAAATAGTTGATAACATGTGTATGCAACTTGTTCAAAAACCAGAGCTTTATGATGTTCTCGTTCTTCCAAATCTTTATGGTGATATAATAAGTGACCTTGCAGCTGGATTAATTGGTGGACTTGGTTTAGCACCGGGTGCCAATATTGGAGATGAATACGCAGTATTTGAACCAACACATGGAAGTGCTCCTAAATACAAAGGTCTTAATAAGGTAAATCCCTTCGCAATTATTTTAAGCGCTGTGATGATGCTCAGATATATTGGAGAGACGGATGCAGCTAATAAGATAGAAAAAGCAGTTGCGGAAATAATTGAAGAAGGTAAATATGTAACATACGACATGAAAAATCCTAATGATCCGAATCCACCTGTTGGAACTCAGGAGGTTGCGGAGGCTTTGGTAAGAAAAATAAAAAGCTATTAGCGGGTTTGATTTTAATAGAATTTTATTATGAATGAAATTTTTCTTATACTTTTTCTGATTCTTCTAAATGGTATTTTTTCTGCTGCTGAAATAGGAGTTGTTACACTTAGAAGGTCAAGGCTTCGCCAACTAATTGAAGAGAAGAAGCCAGGAGCTGAGATTATAGAGAAGTTTAAAGAAAATCCTGACAGGTTTCTTGCAACAATTCAAGTTGGGATTACATTTATTGGAAGTCTTGCCTCTGCTGTGGCAGGTGCGTTTGCTATAAAAAATATCAAGCCTTTGATAGAGTCTATCCCTGTCAAATTCATATCAGCCTCCGCAGAGGCATTAGCAGTGACCTTCATAGTAATAATAGTTACCTATATTTCTGTAGTGATGGGAGAACTTGTTCCCAAATCAATCGCCCTTTCAAATCCTGAATGGATAAGTCTTAGAACAGCGAGATTTATAGACAGTTTTTCAAAAATAACTTCTGTATTGGTAAAAATTCTCACAACAACAACTAACTTGCTATTAAGACCTTTTGGATTGAAAGCTTTTTCAGAAAGAGGCTTTATTTCTCAGGAAGAGTTAAAGCTTTTAATTGAAGAGGGAGAGGAAAAGGGAATATTTGAGCCTCAAGAACGTCAATTAATACATAGTGCCTTTAGTTTCTCTGATATCATGGTTAAAGAAGTGATGGTTCCAGCTCCTGAAATGGTTACAATTAGTGTCTATATGAGTATACAAGAGATAAAAGAAATCATTATGGAAGAACAGTTTTCCCGTTATCCTGTAATCGGAAGAGATTTAAACGATGTAAGAGGGATACTGGTAGCAAAGGATTTTTATAATCTTCTTTTTCACAATCCTGAACCCAGAATTGAGGAAGTCAAAAAACTTCTTAAACCACCAATGTTTGTTCCTGAAACCATGAGAATCAACATACTTTTAAATGAAATGCAGAAAAAGAGAACGCACATGGCAATAGTTGTTGATGAATACGGCTCTGTAACAGGACTTGTAACAATGGAAGATATTCTTGAAGAACTTGTTGGTGAGATAAGGGATGAAGATGAATTTGAAACTCCTGCTGTAACGCTTCCTGATGGCTCCATGATTATTGATGCTGGAATATCAATAAGAGATTTGAGAGAAGACTACGGAATTGAACTTGAAGATTCAGAAGAATATGAAACTTTAGGTGGTTTTATTTTGACGAAACTCCAAAGAATTCCAGCAGTTGGAGATGAAGTAAGAGAAAATGGGAAAGTTTTTAAAGTTATTGAAATGGTAGGCCACAGGATTTTAAAAATAAAGTATGAACCTGCCTTAGCTCAAAATAGCCATTCTTCTGACAGTGAATCTGTAAAATAAAACTATTAAAGTTACAACACCTGCAGAAAGTGCAACTTCCATCCAAGTTGGATAATATTTCTCAGTAAGTGGAATGTACCAGTTGTAAGCAATAAGACAAACATTAAATCTGTTAATTATAACGCCAATTATGACAAATATAGCAGAAAATTTAACAAGCTTTGCATTTTTATTTTTTATTGCATGTATCAAAACTAAGGCTGGAGCAAGAACAAAACCTAAGATTTCAAAAAGATACCAATAACCGTAATTTGTATTCAGATAATGCCATTTCTCATAATGGGCAATGTCAAGTATTTTTAAGATTATATAGGCAAAAAGAACTGCAACAAGAGCTTTTCCAAGACCAATAATTTTTGAATTGAACTCTTCATGACTGAAATCTTTGATTCTGTCTTTAAAAAATTTGTGTGCAAGGGTGCTTTCAATTATTACCATTGAAATTCCTGCAAAAATTGCTGAAATTAGGAAAAACAAAGGAAGAAGTGCAGAATACCAGAGAGGATAAATTTTTGTTGGTGCTACAAGGAAAAGTCCACCTAATGCTGACTGATGACCTCCTGCAATTATTACACCAAATACAGTTGCCCAAATACCAAGCTTTGAGAAGAATTCTTTCAGTTTTTCCCTTCCAAGCCATTCAAAAAGAGATGGTGACCATTCAATAAAGCAAATGATTATATAAAGGAAGAAATGCCATGCAATAAGAAACAGAATTGAGTCCAATCCCCATGACCATCCAATTACATAGAAAACTCTGTAATATCTTCCGAGGTCAAACATTAAAGCAAATACAGCAAAAACATATCCAAGAAGACTTGAAAGTATTGCTGGCTTTGCTAATTTTTTGTAGTCCTTCATTCCAAAAAGATAAACAGCTGTTCCAACAGTAAGTCCTGGTGCTGCAAGTGCAATTCCTGCAAGGATATCAAAGGCTATCCAAAGTCCCCAAGGATAAGTATCAGAAAGATTTGTGGCTGGTCCAAGTCCATAAATAAGCCTGTATGCCATTGAGAAAAAGGAAAGTGCAAGAATTATCAATGCAATAAAATTCGACACTGTAGCATGTTTTAATAGATATTCTTTAAAACTCATTCCTAAAAGTATTTTTTCTTTGAAAAAGCTATTCTTCCTCATTTTCTCCCTTTTTCTTTTTTATCATGTAGTAAGCTCCCCATACTAATGCAGGAGCTGCGAGTATCTCAAGAACTTTTACTGTAAAAAGAAAGTTTTTGCTTAGTTTAGGAATTTGAGTTTTGTCAAGTTTTGGAAATCCTAATTTTTCAAATGGAACATGGGATATATAAAGCCAGCTTGTTCCACCTGCTTCATGCTCACCATAGACATGATGAATGTATCTGTCTGGATTATTATTAATTGTCTCATAGGCAAGCTTTAATATTTCGCTTCTTTTTCCAACTTTCATCACATCCGCTGAGCATATTTCAACGCAGGCAGGTAGTTTTCCTTCTGTAATTCTGTCAAAACACATCGTACACTTTGTTACCTGAGGAGTAATTGGATCATAGTATTCGTATGCTGGAATGTCAAAAGGACAAGCAACCATGCAGTAACGGCAACCTACACATAAAGATGGATTATAAAGCACTGCTCCATGTTCTGTTTTTTTGAATGCCTCAACAAAGCATGCTGAAAGGCATGCAGCATCAATGCAGTGCATGCATTGTTTTTTTACATAAACTGGATTTCCATCTACATAAAATCTATTTACAACAGTAAACTGTCCTGCATGTGTTCTTCTCAGTTTGTCAAAAACCGATGATTTCTGGTCTTTTGACTCTTCAAATTCCTTAAGAGATCTGTTTGGATTTTTATTCCATTCATTGCATGCCCATTCACATCTGCGACACCCAATACATTTTGTCAAATCAACAAGAACTGCATAGGGTTCATCAATTTTTATGTTTTGCTTTTTTATATCTTCGTATTTCTGCCAATTTTTTCTATTTGCTAAATTGCCTGTTGCATATATTGATGGCTCAGCACAAGCGTTTTTACCTAAAAGAGTAAGTCCAGTAACTGTAAGAGCTTTTTTAAGAAAATCTCTTCTGTCCATCCTTTGCCCTCAGTATTTCTTTTTCTCTGAAATCATGCTAAAAATTACTATAAAAGTAAATATTGAAATCACTGCCACTACATATTCAATGCCGTGACTTGATGATATTTGCTCAATTAATGGCATTTTTTACACCTTTCTTTCATGACAGTCTGTGCATTTCTTTGGTTTTTCTATTTTCATATTTTCATGACATTTTATGCACATTCCATGATATGAAGACTGAAGTCTTGGTCTTTTTGGTTTTGTTGGTTCAAAGTTTACGCTATGGCAGTTTACACAAAGAGGAGGCTCAGATTGTTTTGCCTCTGCAGTTTCCTTGCTTTTGTGATGGCATCCTCTGCAAATTGTATCCCCATTCGCATGAAAATATGTAGCAAGCCTGCTTGTATTTGATATATCCGTGAGTTTTCTTGACATTCTGTAATGGGGCATTTTTACTGGATCAAATTCTTTTTCTATGTGCTTTATCACAACTTCTTCTTTGAATTTTTCTTTAGGTAAGACAATTTCTGAGGTCTTTTCAATTTCCTTTTTGCCAGTGTGGCATCTCTGGCAAATTTCTCTGTTTGCCAATTCAGTTCTAACGGGTGAAATAAAGTAATGACATCCTGTGCAGTCTTTATTAGAATTTATAATTTTTTGGTGGCATCCCTGACAGCTTACTTGAGAGTTTAATGAATGATATGCAGTTGCAGTATTTACAAATCCTCCTTCCTCTTTTCCTTTAATGTCATGACATTCTTTGCAGGACTTTAATGTTTCATGATGGCAGTCTCTGCAGTGCTTATTATTTTTTTCATGAAGTTCATGATTGAATGAAACACCTTTCATCTTTGCATTTTCTATTGTTATAAAAGCAGTCTTTGGTTGTTCCATCTCAGGTCTTTGAGCATCTTTTAGCTCATCCAAAGTTTTATATTTTCCTGTATGACATTTTGAGCAAACAATTGGTCCTGCTTCAATTCCTTGAATTTTATTGCTTACATGGCAGTTAATACAAAGTAAATGAAAGGAATTCTTTAAATTTAAATTCTTTTCTTTTGCAACTTTTACAATCCTTGAAAGCTCAGGTCCTCTTTTTTTGCTAAAATCATGGCAGTAGTAACAGGATTGCTCAGTTCCTTTCTCATAAACTAAAGCAAGCTCTTTATTTTCTTCCTCTATGTCATAGGTGTGATGGCAAAGGCTACAGTCATTTTGATGTTTTTTAACATGTTTTTCATGAAGTGCAAAGTCAAAATCAAATTGAGGATACTTTACAGTGGCTCTTTCATATTCTTTTTTATGACAATCTCTGCATGAAAGGATTTCAGGTCCTGTTTTTATATTTTTTGCACTGAGTTTTTGATGACAATTTAGGCATTTACTGTGATATGAGTTTTTGATTTCATCGGAAGTCTTACCACTCGCAAAATCAAATGAAAGAGTTCCTTCTTTTTCTTTGTGGCATTCAGTGCATACTGTTTCCTGAGACTTGCCAAGAATTTTAGCCATAGCTTCTACATGTTTTTGATGTTTAAAAATTACCTTTCCATATTCAAGTTTTCCAAATATTTCTTGATGAGCTATTTCAAGTAAGTTTTCTTCCTGAGGCTTTAAAGTTCCGACTGAATAAAGAGTTTTTGTTGCAAATGCAAACACTAATATTAAAATTCCTATTAAAGCTAATCTTTTCATGGTCTCATCTCTTCAGGTATTTCCATTGTTTCTGCAATTATATCTGTAAGGAATTTAACATGCACACCAAGTTTGTAAAAGTCATTTAAATCTTCAATTCCCTTATGGCATGTATGACAAGGAGCTATTACAATTTTTACTCCTGTATCCTTTATTTGTTCAGCCTTTACTTTTCCTCCCTCCATTCTTGCCATTTTCCATGAAGGTCCTGCATCAATCATGCCACCTCCAGCTGAACAGCAGTAGTTGTGGTCATAATTTGGGGTCATTTCAATAATTTTTTCGCATGTTGCTTTTACTATAAATCTAATCATTTCTCCCATTCCTCTGTATCTTACAATGTTGCATGGGTCTTGAATAGTGACAGGTTCTTCAATTTTTTTAGCAATTTTGATTTTTCCATCTCTTATTAGTTCATAAAAGAATTGAACTCCATGTATATATGGAATTGGAGTTTCTTTCCATCCCAAATATCTTACTCCCTCATAGACACCTGTTCTGAATGCATGTCCGCATTCTCCCATAACAATTCTTTTTACATTTAGCCTGAGTGCAACTTCATAATGGGTTTTTACAACTTTGCCCATCGTTTCAAAATCGTGGGCATAAAAGGATTTGTTCGTATAGTCCCATCCATCAGTTTCAGGAACAGTCCAGTCAAGCTTTGCAACATTCATAATTTTAGCCATGTTTGTAAGAAGTCCTGTCATGTATTTTGCTTCAAGTCCATGTGCAAGATAAAGAATTTCAGCATCTTTTTTTCCAATTGGAATCCTCGCATTCTTTATCTCTGCCCTTAATTCATCTTCAAGCCACTGAATTGTATCAAGCCATTCATCTTGCCTGAACCAAAGCATGTTAGTTGTCTGCATGTGGCTGAGAGCCTGATCCTGAATATACTGAGGCACAGCACCAATTAGACAACATATTCTTCTTACAAGGGAGATTAAATATGCTATATCAATTCCAAATGGACAAAACTGCACACATCTACGGCATAGATTACATTCGGAGAACGCAATTCGAGCATATTTTTTTATGTCCTCCTTTGATACATTTCCTTTTTTATCTAACATATCCCATATAGTTTGCTTTACCTTAGCAGCAGGTGCATATGTTGGGTCTCCCTCATGACCAAGATAATGATGACATGAGTTTGTGCACATTCCGCATCTTAGGCATGTCTCAACAAAAACTTTCAGTCTGGCTGAAGCTTCTTTTTTAAGAACCCAATCAATAGCTCTTTTTATTTTCGCCTCATCAACTTTTTTAAGAGTTTCATCAATTCCTATGTCTGTAACTTCTTTTCTAACAAACTCCATTTTCTACCTCTTTCCTTAATTCATTATCCACGAGCCACCATTCACTATTCACCAAATTAGTAATCCCTTGAATGTCTTACTGCTCCAAATTCACTTCCTGTGTGAGCCCTTGTCAAAAAGAATACAAACATGTGACTAAGCTTTGTAAATGGAACTGCAATAAGCATAAGCTCTCCAGCTAACATGTGTATTGTAAGCATTATTTTGTATTCAAGTAAAAGTTCATGATGAGCTAAAAATCCTGTTAAAAATGGAAGAGCAACTATTGCAAGTATTACATAGTCTGAAGTTGAAGTAAGAAATTTTACATCTTTTTGAGTAAGTCTTCTAAAAACTAACAATATTAAGCATACAAGAACTATCACTGTCATGAAGTCACCTAAGCCAACAGGAAGAGACCACCAACTGATTTTCCATGACTCCTGCCATAGCTCTACATGGGCTTTGAGAAAAATAGCAACAGCAAGTAAAGATATGTGAAATGCAAAAGTTATTGCGGTAAACCAAGGATGTCTTCTCATGCTTATGCTTGCACAAGGCACAAGCCAATGGAGCAAAGACCTTAAAGTATATTTCAAACTCAAATAAGGATATATGATTTTTTCTTTCTTTGCCATTTTAAGTATTGAGTAGATGCGCCAACACATACCTGCAAAAAATACAAGGAATGCAATCCAAACCATTGGTCCACGAGCAAAAGTATAAACTGATGGATCAGAGAAAAACTGCTCCATTATCCCAAAACCTCACTAATTTTCATAATCTTTCTCAAATATTTTCCTTCTTTTATACATCTTACAAGTATTTTTTCTCCATCAGGGCTAATATGAGGTTCCCATAGCATTTCATAATTTTCTTTTGAAATTGTTCCATCAATTGCTATAAAATAAGCTCCGTCTTTTTCAACTTTTGCAACAATATACTGTCCATCTGGACTAAACTGTGGAGACCATATCCTGTCAAATCCTGTATTCCAAGGAATTCCATCAACGGCAACTGTCCACTGATTATTTTCCCTTACAACTGCAGCAACTTTTTTTCCATCATTGGAGAAAAATGGTGGAAGCACTGCTTGAGAAAAAGTTCTTTCCCAAGCAATTCCATCAACAGCAATTGTCCATTTTCCAAACTCTGTAGCGACTACACCTACAAGTTTTTCTGTTGGTGAGGATTTTAAGTGCAATATTTGAGTAAAGTTATTCCAAATTTGTTTACCATTTAATGCAACTGTCCATCCTTTTTCAGTTTTTACAGGAGCTGCAACATCGTTTTCATTTATAAAAATGGGTTCCCAAGCATTTAAAAAGATTTCATTCCAAAGAACATCATCTACTGCAACTGTAAACTCCTGCTGAGAAAGCCTTACAGTGGAGGCAACTTTTTTACTGTCAGGGCTAAAGCAACATCCGTAGACTGATATAAAACTTTTCTGCCAAGCAATTCCATCAACAGCAATTGTCCATATTCCTTCTTTTGCGCTGAAAATATCAAGAAGTGGAGGATTTTTTACTTTTACATATGAAGCAGTTCTTTGCCCATCAGGTGAAATAAAAAGGTCTCTTACATCAAAAAATAAATTTTCCCAAACTTTTCCATTTAAAAATACGCCGTAGGAGTCTCCTTTTTTTACATTAAATGCAATTGAGCTTCCTAATGACTGAAGATTCCATGCATAATCAAAAGTTCCATCAATTACGCTATCATCCTTTGCTAAGGTCCATTCATAATTTTGAAGCACCAAACATATAAAACTGTTTTCAGATGTAAACTGAGGAAAGCAAACTCTTTCAAATGAATTTTCCCAATGTTGTCCGTTAATGAAGGGTTTTACCTGCTTGTCTTCAATTTCAACAACTGCTGCTATTTTTTCTCCATCATTACTTACAAGTAGTTCATGAATAAGAGGATATTCATTTTTTATTTTGCTAATGTCGCAAATTAATTTTTCCCTTGTTTGCCAGTCCCAATTTTTCATTATTGGTATATATTAAATAAAATTTTGAGAATCATTGTCAAGTTTTTTTGGATTTAAAATAAAGTTTTTTGGTATAATTTTTTTAGCCCCCTTAGCTCAGTAGGATAGAGCACAGGTTTCCTAAACCTGGTGTCGCAGGTTCGATTCCTGCAGGGGGCATTTTATTAAACCTCGTCAAATTGCCTGCAAAAATTTTTTCAACTCTATCTAAACTGCAATATTATGTTATAATTGAATTAATTTAAAAACTAAATTGAGCGATTCTCATAGTCATCGTATGATAGATATATGGACATTGCGAGAGATTTTATTTCTGAGGCTATACTTTGTTTTTATGAGATTGCTTCGGGTGCTCAGACACCCTCGCAATGACGAGGAGGAAGGATGCCATGCAATTATATAGGCTAACTTAGGTTCATAAAAATGCTTAGTTTAGATTAAAAATTATCTAAAAGGAGGAATTAACCATGAAAAAGTTAATTTTATTAGCTATTTTACTCATTCCGTTCAGTGTTTTTGCAGAACCCCGTTATAATCTTCCAATAGAGAATTCACCATTTATTGGAGCTGCAGATGCTCCGCTTGTAATTGTAGAGTTTATAGATTACCAATGACCACATTGTGTTGAGGTCGGTCCGACCATTGATGGATTGGTAGAGGAGTTTAATGGAAAAGTGAAGCTTGTTATAAAGTTCTTTCCATATAAATACAGAGATTATGCAAGAATAGCTGCTGAGGCTGCAGTTGAAGCATGGAGGCAGGGAAAATTCAAAGAAATGCATAATTTATTGATTAAAAAATCTCCACGACTTGACAGAGAATCTCTCATACAGTATGCAAGGGATTTAAATCTTGATGTTGAAAAATTCACAAAAGCCATTGATAATTTTGAGGGTGCAGATATTATTGAAAGAGATTTGAAACTTGCAAAAGACCTTGACCTTTATGTAACTCCTGCCTTCTATATTAATGGCTTAAAAGTGCTTGGAGTAAGAGATTATGATTACTTTAAAGCTATAATCATGGAGGAGTTAAAAAATGTTAAGAAAAAATAACATTTGGATTTTTTTTGTTATTCTATTTACTGGATGTCTGTTATTAAACATTGACAGTTTTGCTTTAGATAAAAAGAAAAAAGAGCTTGCACCTTTGCCACCTCCTCCAATTCCAAAAGATAATCCAATGACTCCAGAGAAGATTGAACTTGGCAAAAAGCTTTTCTTTGACAGACGCCTTTCAGGTGATGGAACAACAAGCTGTGCAAGTTGTCATGACCCAGAGAAAGCATTTACAGATGGAGCAGAAATATCTCTTAGCTATCCTACAACAAGAAATTTTAGAAATGCACCGACTTTAATCAATACTGCCTATGCAAAAACTCAATTCTGGGATGGAAGAGCAAAAACTCTTGAAGAACAGGCTGAGTTCCCTGTAATGTCTCCCTTTGAAATGAATCAAAATCTTGATTTTGTTGAGGAAGAGATTAGAATTGTGCCTGAATACAGGGAAGCTTTTAAGAAAATTTTTGGACAAGAGGTAAATATTAAATTAATTGCAAAGGCAATAGCTGCATTTGAAAGAACACTTATCTCTAAAAATGCTCCTATTGACAGGTATTTAAAGGGCGATAAGAATGCATTATCTGAGGAAGCCAAAAAAGGCTTGGAAATTTTCAAGGGAAAAGGTAAATGCATTGAGTGCCATTACGGACCTTACCTAAGTGATCAGAAATTCCACGCCTTGATGGTTCCGGAAAATCCAAAGTATGCAAATGAAGATAAGTTTATTGTAACAAGAAGATACATAGCTAAGATAAACAAATTTCCAGATTACATGAATGTTAAGGATGATTTAGGTCGCTATTTTAAAACTAAGAAAAAACAAGATTACAAGGCTTTTAAAACTCCTACACTGAGGGAAGTTGCAAAAACTGCTCCATATATGCATAATGGCATATTTAAAACACTTGATGAAGTAATTGATTTCTTTAACAAAGGCGGAGGACAAGGAAATAAAGCTCTAAAGCCTTTAAATCTTTCTTTGGACGAAAAGAAAGCTTTAAAAACTTTTTTAGTTGAAGCTCTATCTGGCGAAGACTTAAAAATAAAACCACCAGAAATACCCTAAAAATAGGAGGATTTATGGAAATTGAGAAAATAATTAATGAAAAGCCTCATTTGAAGAGTCCCCTTGAGTTATATGAGAAAATAAGAAAATTTACTGATACCTGTAAAAGCGAAAAAGAGAGATTAAAACTGGAAAATAGTTCAGATTTAATAGATGTTGTTTTAACAAATTTTTCTGAAGTTTTTCAAGCTCCTTATGAATCAATAGCATTTTTAAAAGATGAAATTTTAAAATCAGGAAAGGACCCTATAAAAGAACCTCAAACCTTATGGTCTCTTGAGATTCAAGGTGAAGATTTTTCTAAAGATGAAGTTGAAAGGCTTCTATTTGTTCTGAGCAAGCCTTTCTTTGTATTTTTAAGAAAAGAGGGACAAAAAGCTCCTTTTACGGATACAGGAAAATGCCCTATTTGCGGAACAGAGGCTTCTCTTGCAATGATTACTGAAAATAATGAAAAAATAATGATATGTCCTTTGTGTGAGCATGGAGGCAGTTTCTTCAGAATCTGTTGTCCCCATTGTTTCAATAAAAATTCAAGCAGAATAGAGATATTTCTTGATGATGAAGAAATAAGAGTAGAATACTGCTTAGAATGCAACACTTATATAAAAAGCTTTAAAGAAGAGCATTATATTAAATATAAAGACCCTTTTTTAATTGATATTGTAAGTTTGCCTCTTGATATTGCTGTTCAGAAAAAGGGCTATATAAGACGTTCCCCTAATATTCTTGGACTGAGGATTATTGAGTAATGGCTGGGAAAAAAGTTTTCCATGAACTTTTAACTCTTAAAAATGCAAAGGAAAAACTTTTTAGTGAGTTTAAAAATAGAGTAAAACTTCCTATTGAAAGTGAATTAATTCATGTAAGAGATTCTCTCAATCGTGTTACTGCGGAGGCAGTTTTCGCAAAATTCTCATCTCCATATTTCCATTCTGCTGCAATGGATGGTTATGCTGTAAGGGCAAGGGATACTTTTACAGCAACGGAAAGAGAGCCAGTAAGATTAAAAATTGGTACTGATGCAATATGGATTGAAACTGGAGACCCACTTCCAGAGGACTTTGATGCTGTTATTCCTGTTGAAGATGTAAGTTTAGGGGAAGGCTACATAGAAATATATTCGTCAGTTCCACCATACAATGATGTTCGTGTAATTGGTGAGGATATTGTTGCAACTGAATTAATTATTCCTGAAAGTCATGCTGTTCGCCCTGCAGACATTGGAGCCATGCTTGCAAGCGGAATAACCCATATAAAAGTAAGAAGAAAGCCGATTGTTGGAATTATTCCAACTGGCTCTGAACTTGTTGACCCTGACACACTTCAGGATAAACTTCCTGAGCCACCTCATCTACTTGAGTACAACTCTGCAGTTTTAAGTTCATTGGTTGAGGAAATTGGAGCAGTTGCAAAAAGATATCCTGTAGCAAAGGATGATGAGGAAGAAATAAAAAATGCTGTAAAAATAGCTCTTAAAGAGTGTGATTTAGTTTTGCTCAATGCTGGTTCAGGATATGGGAAAGAAGATTTTACATATAAAGTTATTAATGAACTTGGAGAATTAATAATAAATGGAGTTGCTATAAAACCGGGAAAACCTTTTATTGCTGGATTTATTGAAAATAAGCCTATATTAGGAATTCCAGGATATCCTGTCTCAGCATTTCTTTGTTTTGACCTTTTTGTAAAACCTTTAATTGAGTTTTATCTTGGAGTTTCTACAAAGAATGAAGAAACACTTAAGGGAATTCTTTCAAGGCAGATAAGCTCTCCAATTGGAGTTGATGAATTTGTAAGGGTAAAGGTTGGCAAAGTAGGAGAAAAATATATTGTTACACCAATGGGTCGTGGTGCTGGACTTCTTATGTCTGTTGTAAGAGCTGATGGCTACATTGTTATTCCTAACGGTTCTGAGGGATTTTCACAGGGAATGGAGGTCAATGTACATCTTTGGAGAAGAAAGGATGAAATAGACAAAACCATTGTTTGCATTGGAAGTCATGACAATACTTTAGATGTTTTGTACAATTTCCTAAGAAAAAGATATCCCGATGTAACACTTTCATCAGCCCATGTAGGCTCTATGGGAGGCTTGGCTGCAATTAAAAAAGGTGAAGCCCATGTGGCAGGAACTCATCTTTTGGATGAAGCAATAGGTGAGTACAATGTGCCATTTATCAAGAGACTTATGCCAGATAAAAGGGTTGTTCTTATAAATCTTGTCTATAGAATACAGGGATTCATAGTTAAAAAAGGGAATCCCAAAAATATTAAGAATTTTGAAGACCTTGTTCGTGATGATGTTATTTTCATTAACAGACAAGCTGGCTCAGGAACAAGGCTTTTGCTTGATAAATATTTAAGAGAACTTGGTATAAATCCTTCACAAATAAAAGGTTATGAAAAAGATGAGTACACTCACATGGGAGTTGCATCTGCTGTGCTTACAGGAAGGGCTGATGCGGGACTTGGGATTTTGGCTGCTGCTAAAGCATTGGATTTGGACTTCATTCCAGTTGCTGAAGAAAGATATGACCTTTTAATTCCTGCTGAATTTATAGAATCACCTATTATTCAGGCACTTTTGAATGTAATAAAGGAAGACGCAGATTTTAAGAAGGCTGTAATAAGTCTTGGCGGTTATGATGTTCGTGACATGGGAAAAATAATTTATAAAAATTAATTCTCTGCCTGTTCAATAGCCTTTTGAAGCTCTTCTTTGCCTATATCTACAATTCTCTTTGCTCCTATATATCTTTGAAAGTAATAAGGAGCTTCAAGGCTGTCAATTGTAACTTTCTTACCTCTTGTGGATGCGTGTATAAAAAGATTATCGCCAAGATAAATACCTACATGGGATGGAAATTTTGCATAGGTTTTGAAAAATACAAGGTCTCCCGGTTTTAGCTCTTCCTTTGAAACAGGAATTCCAACAGTAAACTGTTCTCTGGCAGTTCTTGGCAGATCAATACCTACCATTGAATAAACCTTCTTAACAAAGAAGGAGCAGTCAAGTCCTGTATAGCTATTTCCACCGAATTTATAAGGTAAATGAAGCATCTTTTTAGCAAACAACAACAATCTTTCAGTAATGCTCATCTGAGATAAATCTTCAGAAGTTTTTATTTCTTCTATTTCCTCAATTTTATTTTCTATATCAACTTTGGCAGTTTTGATAACATGAACATTTTCATTTTCCCTTGCAGTGGAATTCTCCTGTTGGGAATTTGTTTTTTGTGCTGCTTTTACAACTAATTTTTGCCCTAATTTTAAGTTATTGCTACTTAGATTATTCAATCTTTTTATTTCCTCAACAGATACATTGTATTTTTTTGCAATCCTGTAAAGGTTTTCACCCTTTTTAACTGTATGATAAACTGGCTCTGTATTATTTTTAATTGCTTTGGATTTTACTGCAGATGAATTCTTTACAGGAATTTCTAATTTCATTCCTACTTGTAGTTTATTGTTTTGTAAGTTATTTGCCCTTTTTATATCATCAATGGAAACATTATATTTTTTTGCAATTCTGTAAATATTATCTCCCTTTTTTACTGTGTATGTTTCAGCAAAAACAATGCAGGGAATAAGCATTAATATGAAAAATAGAAATTGTATTTTCTTCATACGGCACCTCCTTCATGCAACATTAATTTTCTCAAACTGACTTAACTCTGGTAATTCTTTTAAACTTGATATGCCGAATAACTTCAGAAATTCTTTTGTAGTCCCATACATGAAAGGTCTGCCAGGAACTTCCTTTTTTCCTACTATTTTGATGAGTTTTTTTTCTAAAAGAGTTTTTATTGCATAATCTGAATTAACACCTCTTATTTTTTCGATTTCTGCTTTTGTAATTGGCTGTTTGTAAGCTATTATTGCAAGTGTTTCAAGGGCTTGCTCAGATAGTTTATTAGAGTTATTTAACTTTTTAAAGATTTTTACCCATTCTCCATATTCAGGATTTGTAACCATCTGATAGGAATCTTCAATGTTTATAATTATAATTCCCCCATTTCTTAATTTATAATCATCCATAAGCTCTTGAATAATCTCTTTGATATCCCTTTCTGATATGTTCAGCAGAGATTGTAGAATTTTTATTGAAATAGGCTTTTCAGAGACAAACAATAGAGCTTCAATAATGCTCTTTATTTGGTCTTTGAATAAATGCATGGACATCAAATTATACACTAACAAAATTAAAAAATGCAAATTTAATTTTATAAAGGCAAAAAATTCCCAAATCGTTTATACTGAATATGTAAATTTTTATGGAGGGAGTATTATGGAGTGGTATAGGATAAGTATTAAAGAAGTTTTCAGCAAATTAAATACCACAGAAAAGGGCTTGACAAGTGAGGAGGCTGAAAAGAGAATCAAGATTTATGGGAAAAATATACTGGGTGAAGATGAAAAAATAAGCAAAATTAAGATGTTTTTGCGTCAGTTTACAAGTCCTTTGATTTACATATTAATCATAGCAGGCATAATAACTTTATTTCTGAAGGAATACATTGACGCAGGAGTAATATTTGCAGTTGTTATTCTAAATGCCATAATAGGTTATATTCAGGAATACAAGGCTGAACAAAGCATGAGAGCTTTGAAAAAGATGTTGATTCCTTGGGCAAAGGTAATCAGAGATGGAGTTGAAAGAGAAATAAACAGTGAAGAGCTGGTTCCTGGAGATGTTGTAGTTTTGTATTCTGGCATTCGTGTTCCCGCAGATATAAGATTAATTCATACAGTTGAGCTAAAGATTGATGAGTCAATACTTACAGGAGAATCCCTTCCAGCTGAAAAGCATCATCACACAATAAAGGAAGAAGGGCTAACATACGGAGACCAAAGGAACATGGCATTTAAGGGAACGATTGTTGTAAGCGGAAGAGCAAAGGGAGTTGTAGTTGCAACTGGAATGAATACAGTTTTTGGTAAGATTGCAAAAAGCATAAAGGAAGCAGAAACAGTAAAAGCTCCTTTGCAAGAGAAGTTTACAAAGTTTGCAAACACTATTGGAATCGTAATTCTACTGGCATGTTTATTTCTTTTTATTGCTGGATTCATTGCTGGCGAGTCAATAAAGACAATGTTTATGACCGCAGTGGCTGCAGCGGTTGCTGCAATTCCTGAAGGATTGCCTGTAGTTGTAACAATAACTCTTGCAGTAGGAGTGGCAAGAATGGCTAAACATCACGCCATTATTAGAAAACTTCATGCAGTAGAAACACTTGGTAGCACAACTGTAATTGGCTCGGATAAAACAGGGACACTTACTAAAAATGAAATGACAGTTAAGTTAATATTTGATGGAAAAAATATATACGAGGTTGAAGGAAGTGGATATGAGCCAAAAGGCAAAATCCTTAACAATGGAATACCAATTGAGCCATTAAAACATAAGGAGTTGATTGAGGTTTTGAGAATTGGATTGCTTTGTAACGAGTCATCTCTTTACAAAGAAAACGGTGATTATAAAGTTCAAGGAGACCCAACCGAAGGAGCTTTAATTGTCTCTGCAATGAAGGCAGGATTAAATCCTGAAGAGGAAAAGGAAAAATACAGGCAGGTAGCAATAATTCCATTTGAATCTGAGAGGGGCTATATGGCAACTTTGCATTCTTACAGAGGTAAAAAATATCTATTTTTAAAGGGAGCACCTGAGAGGCTTCTTCCGTTATGTATAAAAGACTCATACGGAAAAGCTTTGGACAATGAAAAAGTTTACGAAATTTCTGAAAATTTTGCAAAGAAAGGTTTAAGGGTTTTAGCATTTGCATATAGAGAGGTATCGGAGGATGTAGAAGAAATCTCATGCAAGGAAATTGAAAAATGTGATACAATTACGGGACTAATTTTTGCAGGACTTCAAGGTATGATTGATCCTCCTCGTCCAGAAGTAATTGAAGCAATAAATGGATGTAAGAGGGCAGGAATAAGAGTAATAATGATAACAGGAGACCATGCAGTTACTGCTAAAGCAATAGGACAGATGCTTGGAATTTCAGATGAAAAATCTAAGGTTCTTACTGGTAAAGAGCTTGAGAAGATGAGCGATGAAGAGCTTTTTCAAAAGGTAAAAGAAGTATCAGTGTATGCGAGAGTTTCTCCCCAACATAAATTCAGAATTGTTGAGCAGTTGAAGAGACATGGTGAGATTGTAGCGGTAACAGGTGACGGTGTTAATGACGCTGCAGCACTGAAAGCTGCCCATATAGGAATAGCTATGGGTAAAAGTGGAACAGATGTTGCTAAAGAAGCCTCTGATATGGTGCTTACTGATGATAATTTTGCAAGTATATTTCATGCAGTGAAAGAAGGAAGGATTGTTTTTGATAATATCAGAAAGGTAACATTTTTTCTTATTCCAACAGGATTGGCATCAATACTATCCATTGCCATGGCAATTTTCTTTGGACTTCCCATTCCATATGTTCCAGCCCAGATACTTTGGATAAACTTAGTAACAAATGGGCTACAAACTTTAGCGCTTGCCTTTGAACCGGGTGAAAAAGATGTTTTAACCAGACCCCCAAGATCTCCAAAGAAAGGTATCATGTCACGGTTATTGATTGAGAGAACAGTGATAGTTGGAACATTAATATCAATAGGTACAATCGTGGCATTTATTTATGAATTGCATTTAGGAGCATCCATTGAAAAGGCAAGGACTATGGCAGTAACAACTATGGTTTTTTTCCAATTTTTCCAAGCTTGGAACAGCAGATCTGAGTATGAATCTATTTTTCGGATTAATCCACTCAGTAATCCTTTCTTATTCTTCGGTCTGGTTGCTTCAACTATTGCCCAGTTGGCATTTATTTATTCTCCCCTATTCCAATGGATATTTAGAACAGAGCCTATTTTACTTTCTGAATGGCTTAAAATTATTCCTTTAGCCCTTTCTGTTGTGTTGGTGGTAGAGATAGATAAATGGATAAGAAGGCGAAAGAGGGATAGAGGCAATTAGAGAGTTGAATTTTATACAAAGTTTTTTTAATATAAATATAAATTAATTTGGGTGATTTTAAAACGTCATCGCGAGTAAAAAAAACATTTTATTTTTATGAGATTGCCACACCTCACCTTCAGTGAGGCTCGCAATGACGAAAAAGAATGAAAAGTAAGATGCGATGACACTTGAGAATTGCACAATTTAGGATTAAAGTGCACTTGGTGAATTTTGATTTTTTAACTCAGCAAAAGGGGGTATTAAGAATGAAAAGGGGTAAAAAGCTGTTGGGATTATTTTTAATGGTTTGTTTTATTGTGTTTTCTCTATCCACCAGTCTCTTTGCAAAGGAACCAATCAAGATAGGGGCGATATTCTCTGTTACAGGTGCTGCTTCCTTTTTAGGGGAACCGCAGAAAAATACTGTTTTGATGTTAGCTGAACAGATTAATAAGGCAGGCGGTATTAATGGTCATCCAATTGAGGTGATTATTGAGGATTCAAAAAGTGATGAGTCGCAGGCTGTTCTTTCTGCAAAAAAGCTTATTGAAAGGGATAATGTTGTTGCTATAATTGGACCTTCTACAACAGGAGAGTCTATGGCTTTGATTCCCATTGTAACTTCTGCAAAGATTCCATTGATATCATGTGCAGCTGGTGCTAATATAACCACACCTGTTAGTGAGAGATATTGGGTATTTAAGACAGCTCAGTATGACACAAGTGCAGTTGAAGCAATTTATAGATATATGCAGAAAAAGGGAATAAAAAAAGTTGGAATATTAACTATCTCTACAGCCTTTGGTGATGCAGGACGAAAAGCACTCTTGGAATTAGCTCCTAAATTCGGAATACAGGTTGTTGCTGATGAGAGATACGGTCCAAAGGATACAGATATGACAACTCAGCTTACTAAGGTTAAATCTGCAGGTGCTCAGGCAGTCATTAACTGGTCAGTAGGACCTGGACAAGTAATAGTAACTAAAAACTGGCATGCCTTAAAAATGGGTATTCCATTATTTCAGAGTCATGGTTGGGGTAGTAAGAAAAACATAGAACTTGCTGGAAAGGCAGCTGAAGGCGTTATTGCTCCACTTGGAAGAATAGTTGTATGGGATAAACTGCCTGATAAACATCCTCAAAAGCCAATACTTAAAAAATATGTTACAGACTACATGGCAAGATATAAAGGTGAACCGGGAACTTTTGGCGGACATGCCTATGATGCTTTTATGTTAGTAGTTGATGCGGCAAAGAGGGTGGGTCCGGATAGAGCTAAAATAAGGCAATACATTGAGAATAATATTAAAAACTGGCCCGGTATTGGGGGTGTGTTTAACATGTCTGCAAAGGATCACTGCGGACTTACAGTAGATTCTTTTGAGATGGTAATCATAAAAAATGGTGATTGGGAGATACTGAAATAGAGCTGTCGGTTTTTTTACAATTTCTGTTTTCTGGGTTAACTGCAGGAGCTGTTTATGCTCTTGTAGGGATTAGTCTGAATATTGTATACAACTCTACATCAATTATTAATCTTGCACAAGGAGAGTTTGTTGTTTTGGGAGGCTTGGGGATGTGGTATTTCTTAGAACATCTCCAGCTTCCATTTTTTTTATCATTCCTTTTAACAATTACAGTCGCTGCTCTTTTAGGACTTCTAATGGAAAGATTGACAATTCGTCCACTAATAAAAAAGGCTAATCTTTTATTAATGATAATGGTCACAATTGCTGTTTCAATACTTTTAAAGGGCTTGCTAATGTTTAAATTCGGCAAAGACCCTTATGCATATGCTCCATTTACTGAAGGAGAGCCAATAAATATATTTGGAGCAGTTATAAGTCAGCAGATACTATGGGTTATTGGAATTACTTTTTCATTGATTCTTTTGCTCAATCTATTTTTCAACAAGACTTTGCTTGGAAAAGCTATGAGAGCCTGTTCACTTGACACTAAAGCAGCAAGGCTCATGGGTATAAATGTATCAAGAATCGTAATGCTTTCCTTTGTAATTAGCGCAATTATTGGTGCGGTTGCTGGAATTGCTATCACTCCTATAACTCTTATGGAATATGACAAAGGCGCTATTCTAACAGTGAAAGGTTTTACTGCTGCCATACTTGGAGGACTTGGCACTTCAAAGGGTGCGGTATTTGGTGGTTTTTTGCTGGGAATTCTGGAATCACTTACAGCGGGTTATATTCATTCGGGAATTAAAGACGCTGTAGCTCTTCTGCTTTTGCTCATTGTTTTGTTTTTTAAACCAGCAGGAATCTTTGGTAGCAAAGAAGTTATAAAATTGAGAAAACTCTAAATGGCGAAGAGAGACTATATAAGTTTGTTGATTTTTGCTCTGTTAATTTTATGTTTTCCTGTGTTCGTTCAGGACAATTATATTCTTACTGTAACAATATTTGCAGCTATAAATTCACTTGTGGCACTTGGACTTACAATTCTTATGGGATACGCTGGTCAAATTTCTTTAGGACAGGCAGGTTTTTATGGAATTGGTGCTTATATTTCTGCTATTTTAAGCCTTAACTTTGGCTTACCAGTTGTTTTTAGCATGTTTTTATCGGTAATCGTTAGTGCTTTGATATCAATTTTACTTGCGATTCCAGCTTTAAGATTAAAAGGTCATTATCTTGCTGTTGCTACATTGGGATTTGGAGAGATTATTTATGTAATTTTAAATGAATGGGGTCCTGGCGGACCATCAGGCTTTGGCGATATACCACAATTTAGTTTTTTGGGTTACACAATGTCAACCCTAACAGAGTATTTTTATCTTTCTTGGTTTTTTGTTGGATTATGCATGATTTTTTCAATGAATCTTATAAATTCAATGGCAGGAAAAGCTTTAAAGTCAATTCACGACAGTGAGACAGCGAGTGTATGCATAGGAATAAATGTATCTAAATTGAAAATTAAAGTGTTTGTTCTAAGTGCGATTTTTGCTTCCCTTGCAGGTTGCATTTATGCTCATTTTGTAACATTTTTAAGTCCAAGCACCTTTTCACTCCATTATTCAATATTAGTTCTTATGATGGTAATCATTGGTGGAATGAGAAGTCTATGGGGAGCTGTAGTAGGAGCTTTGATAATAACTTTTCTGCCTGAGGCTCTTAGAGGATTTAAGGAATACGATATTTTGGTTTATGGCATTGTTTTAACTCTTTCTCTTCTTTTCCTGAGAAACGGAATAGTTCCTTTGATTGAAGATTTATTTAGGAAAAAGGCATGATTTTGCAGATGAAAAATATACATAAAAGCTTCGGTGGTATAAAAAGTCTATCAGAAGTAACAATAAATGTGGCTGAAGGAAATATTCATTCTTTGATAGGTCCTAATGGAGCAGGCAAAACAACTCTGATTAACATCATTTCAGGCATTGAAACTGCGGATGAGGGCGAGATTTACTTTAAATCTGTGCTTATAAATAAAAAGCCACCACATGAGCGAGCAAAAAAGGGCATCGGAAGAACTTTTCAGCATATTGATGTTTTTGGAGAGATGTCAGTATTGGAAAATATCATGGTTGGTTTTTATCCCAAAAAAGAAAAGTCTTTCATAAAATATGCTTTAAATTTGCCTGATGTTAGAAAGAACAAAAAAGAAATTTTGGAAAAAAGCAAAGAGATACTAAATTATATTAATCTCTACGAAAGAAGAGATATTCTTGCTAAAAATCTTCCTGTAGGAGAGCAGCGTATCCTTGAGATAGGAAGAGCACTTGCTATAGAGCCTTCTTTATTATTACTTGATGAGCCTGCTGCAGGACTTAATATGAGGGAAACAAGGGAACTTGGCAAACTAATAACAAAATTAAGGGATGAAAGGGGGATTACAATTTTTCTGATTGAACATGATATGGATTTAATTATGAAGATAAGTGACAAAATTACAGTGCTTAATTTTGGTAGAGTAATTGCAGAAGGAAACCCATTGGAAATTCAGAAAAATGATGAAGTAATTAAGGCATACATTGGAGAAGAAGAATAGATGCTTGTAATAAAAAATTTAGATGTTCATTACGGAAAACTTCATATTTTGAAAAAAGTCTCTCTGCATGTCAAAAAGGGGGAGCTTGTTGTATTACTTGGAAGCAATGGAGCTGGTAAAACAACTCTTCTAAACAGTATTTCTGGATTTATAAAACCAACTTCAGGGCAGATAATTTTTGAAGATAAAGTTATTAATGGATTTTCCCCTGAAAAACTTGTAAGTATGGGAATTGCTCAGGTGCCAGAGGGAAGGTTGATTTTTAAAACATTGACTGTTGAGGAAAATATTATCTTAGGTGCTTATCATAGATACTCAATAAAGAATGCTAAAGCAGTAAGAGAGGATATTGAAATGGTTTATGAACTCTTTCCAAAGCTTAAAGACAGACGCAAACAACTTGCAGGCACACTTTCAGGCGGAGAACAACAAATGCTTGCAATAGGAAGAGCAATTATGTCAAAACCAAAGCTTTTACTGCTTGATGAGCCCAGCATGGGACTTGCACCAAACATCGTAAAGGAGATTTTCTTATATATTGTTAAACTTCAGAGAGATTTTTCCTTAACTGTGCTTCTTGTAGAGCAGAATGCAAGAATTGCACTTAAAATCGCTCACAGAGGATATGTTCTTGAGACAGGCAGATTAATTCTTGAAGGTCCTGCTGAAGATTTGTTTTTTAACAGGGATGTTCAAAGAGCATATCTTGGCAGAGACCTTGATGCAGAAGTAATTATTTAGGAGGGCAGTATGTTTTGGGATAAGGAAAAGGAGTGTATTGATAGAGAGGAATTGAAACAGCTTCAACTTGAAAGACTTCAGTCAACCATTCACAGAGCTTACAGATATGTGCCATTTTACAGAAAGAAATTTGATGATTTAGGCATAGACCCTGATGATATTTCATCCCTTGAGGATTTAAAGAAACTACCTTTTACAACAAAAGAAGATTTGAGGCAAAATTATCCATACGGTCTGCTTGCTGTTCCTTTGAGGGAAGTTGTAAGACTTCATGCATCCAGTGGAACAACAGGTCTTCCAACAGTTGTAGGATATACAAGGAATGATTTAAAGATTTGGACAGAACTCGTGGCAAGAAATCTTGTTGCAGGAGGAGTAACAAAGGATGATGTTATTCAGATAGCTTACAACTACGGTTTATTCACAGGAGCCTTTGGATTGCATTACGGTGCAGAAAAGATCGGTGCTTCAGTTGTTCCTATTTCTTCAGAAAATCCTAAAAAGCAGATTAAAATAATGCAGGATTACAAAACCACTGTTTTGGCATGCACCCCAAGCTATGCTTTAGCAATTGCTGAAACACTCATTGATATGGTAATTAATCCCTCGTCAATGTCTTTAAAATTAGGTATTTTGGGCGCAGAGCCTTGGTCTGAGGGAATGAGAAGGGAAATAGAGGAGAAACTTAGAATCAAAACCATTGATACATACGGATTGAGCGAGATTTATGGTCCGGGAGTTGCAGGTGAGTGCATATATCAAAATGGTCTTCATGTCAATGATGATCATCTTTTTATTGAAATAGTTGATCCTGAAACATTAGAAAATGTTCCTGATGGTCAGGAAGGTGAGCTTGTAATAACAACTCTTACAAGAGAAGCCATGCCAATCATCAGATATAGAACAAGGGATTTGACAAGAATAATTCCGGGAGAATGTGAGTGTGGAAGAACATTTTTAAGAATTGATAGAATCAAGGGCAGAACTGATGATTTGATAATTATAAAGGGAGTAAAAGTATTTCCTTCGCAGATTGAGGAGATACTTTGTGAAATACAGGGCATTGAACCCCACTATCAGATTGTTATGGAAAAGAAGGGATTTGTTGATGAGATTACAGTTCTTGTTGAGGCATCGGAGGAATTATTTTTTGATGAGATGAGAAAACAAAATGAGTTGATTAGGCAAATTGAAGAAAGAATAAAAGAAGAACTTGACATAGATGTTAAAGTCAAACTGGTTGAAAAGAAGACACTGGAGAGATTTAAAGGTAAAGCAAAGAGAGTTATTAATAAGGAAAAAGAATAACCTGACTGGGACGAGGCAGTTCCCAGTCAGGCATATATAATTTATTTTCTAACAATTTGGGCAGGTCTTCTTCCAATTATAGGAATTTGAATATCAAATCTTTCAAGAAGATAGCCTAATAAAAATATTCCCAATCCAATGAAGGTCCAATAACCGGGAGCCATCATAATAAGTCCACCTACAAGATATAGTAGTCTTTCTACAGGAGTGCAAGGCTTTGTGAAATATCCTAACACCGCAGCTTCAATTGCAAACATTGCAATAAATGTTCCTAAAAAAATGAATAATATCTCAGTTGGAGAACCTTTCAT
Source organism: Thermodesulfovibrio hydrogeniphilus (assembly GCF_054657355.1). Lineage (NCBI taxonomy): Bacteria > Pseudomonadati > Nitrospirota > Thermodesulfovibrionia > Thermodesulfovibrionales > Thermodesulfovibrionaceae > Thermodesulfovibrio > Thermodesulfovibrio hydrogeniphilus. Next base: position 277,365 of record NZ_BAAHYW010000001.1, on the reverse strand, counting down.
TAGAAAAGCTGGAACAAATATAAAGAAGAAGGGCATTATATATCCACCAATACCAAGTTTCATTGAGTTCCAAGCACTTTTGATCCAGTTACTTCCTGCAATTGCTGATGTAGTAAAGACAGTAATACAAACTGGTGGAGTCAGTCCAGACTTAATTGCGAAATAGAAAATAAAAAGATGCGCAGCCAATGGATTAATTCCCATTTGCTGAAGAGCTGGAACTAAAACAGCTGCAGCAATAACATAGGCTGCAGTTGTTGTCATTCCCATACCAAGTATTATAGCTGTTAGCATTGTTGCGATTAAGGCAAGATAAACATTATATCCAGAGATTTCTATTATTAGCTCAGAGACTTTTACTCCAAAACCTGTAAGTGAAATTAGACTTACAGCAATTTGAACACAAGCCATCATTACCATAAGCCATGCTAAGGCTTTTACAACTCCCTCAAATAAACCTTTCCATACTTTCTTGATTCTTCCCCAAACTTCAGTTGGAGTTAACGGACCACCAAAGAAAGTAAAGAAAACTATTGATACAACTATTGCCCATGCAGCACATATCTGGGCTGGAAAGAACATGAAAAGAAGAACTCCAAGAGTGCCTATAGGTAAAATAAATCCTAATATTCTATTCGGTCTAAGAATTTGCTTGAGTTCTGGCATGAGCTCCTTTGGTAGTTTTCCCATACCAGTTCTTCCTGCTTCAATCCATATTCCAGCAGCAATACCGACAAAATAAATTAATGCGGGAATTAAACCTGCAATCATTATTGAGGTATAGGGAATATTCAGAAATTCAGCCATTATAAAGCAACCAGCACCCATAATAGGCGGCATTATTTGTCCACCAGATGATGCTGCTGCCTCAACTGCTGCTGCAAACTCTCTTGAAAAGCCAAATCTTTTCATTAATGGGATTGTGAATGAGCCTGTAGTTGCTGCATTTGCAACGGATGAGCCAGAAAGCATTCCAAATAAAGAACTTGAAATAACTGCGACATGACCGGGTCCGCCTCTTATTTTTCCACCAAAGTATGTGGAAAGCTCCATAACTGTGCTTCCAACACCTGTTGCAAAAAGAATAGGACCAAATATTATAAATGGAGCGATGATTCTGCTTGTCATATCAGTTAAAAGTCCCCATATACCCTCTGTCATCAAATAAAGCTGATAGAGAATATCAACTATATCAAATCCGGGATGGGCAAATCTTCCGGGAATTTTTGGACCTAATATTGAATATCCAATAAAGAAAATAACCAATATTGGTATCGCAAAACCGAGAGCTCTTCTTGTTGCCTCAAGAAGAGACACTATCAAAAGTGTTCCTAACACTAAATGATATGTTTCAAATACTCCCGGGTTTGTTACAATTTCTTCCCAGTGGAGCATTATGTAAATGCAAGGAATAATACTAATCGCTAAAAATATGAGGTCAAGTAAAGAGGGTGAGTTTTGAGTTCCAGTAATAAGATATTGAAGTACTTTAGGAATTTTCTTTTTTAAAAGTCTTTTTGAGAAGGGATATACAAGAAAAACTATTGCAATTCCTATTGATAGGGAGATGCCGCCCTGCAGAAGCGGATGCAGGGCATGCAACAAAGCAGTGTATAAAATAAAAACACCCCAGATTCCAACAAGAACACCAAGAATTATCTTCCAGAAACCTGTTAGTTCACGCATTCTTCAGTAGACCCTCCTTAATTATTTTTTCTCTTTTGGTGTGACCTCAATTTTTGCTTCTGTAACAGAGCCTTTGTTTCCGACAATATCAATTTTATAAGTTCCAGGCTTTGCATTTGTTGGTATGCCTGAATTTACAGAGAATTCACCTTTTTCATTGGTTACTACAACATCTACCTTTTCTGTGCCAAGTCCTACTTTTTCGCCTTCATCAAGGGTTATTATAATATCAATCTCTTCATTTGGTTGAAATCCTTTTCCTTCAATCTTAATTGGTGTTGTTGGAGCTCCTGTTGAAGGTGTAATCGTTACTGTTGGTTGAGCAAAGCATGGCGCAGCCAATAATAACAAAACTATAAAAATCAAAAAAGCTCTTTTCATTTTTTCCCTCCCATTAAACTTGTTTCAATTATTTCAAGCCTTGTTTCGTGATCTTTTAATTGAGCAGAAATGACTCTTTTTTCCTCATAAAGGTCTTTTAAAACTTTAGCAAGAGCATCATTTTGTCTGGCAAGAAAATCAAAATCATAAAATCTGAGTTTGCTTTTGATTTCTCTTAATTCTTGTTCTAATTCAAAGAGAGAGAGTCTCACTGCTTCTCTGACATTTTCTAAAGCAGAGCATAGCCTGCTTTCCATCTCAAGGAAGTCCTCTTTGGTAGCGAAGGCTTTCAAATCTTCCTTCGTAGCAAAAGCCTTCAAATCTTCTTTAGTAGCGAAGACTTTTATGTCTTCTTTCGTAGCAAAAGCTTTGAGGTCTTCTTTGGTAGCAAAGGCTTTCAGATCTTCTTTCGTAGCAAAAGCCTTCAAATCTTCTTTAGTAGCGAAGACTTTTATGTCTTCTTTCGTAGCAAAAGCTTTGAGGTCTTCTTTGGTAGCAAAGGCTTTTATATCTTCCTTTGTTGCGAATGCTTTGATATCCTCTTTATTAGCAAAGGCTTTTAAATCTTCCTTCGTAACGAATGCTTTCAAATCCTCTTTTGTAGCAAAAGCCTTTAGATCATCCTTCGTGGCAAGAGACTTTAATTCGTCTTTGATTATTTTTCTAAATGAATCCAGTAACTCTCTCTCTTCCATTAATAAGTCCTCCGAATAGTTCCTCTCAAATAAAATACTGATAAATCCTTATTTCTTCTTCATCTCAGGTGGAATTAATCTTTCAGGTATCTTTGCTTTTAATACATCTCTGTAGAATTTGACTGCTCCCGGATGTAGAGGAACATTGATGTATTGCAACATTCCAACCATATCGTCAAATTTTCCCTCTTTTAAGGTTGCAAGGGATCCCACGATTTCTTTTCTGTTTTCCCATACAGCTTTTACTATCTTGAATACCACATCTTCAGGAACATCTTTATCAACAAAATCTGCAACAACATAGGCAAGGCTACCTTGAGGTTTTTTCACGCTCTTGAATAAACCTGCAGGAATTTCCATATAAAGTCCCTGCCCGGGATAAACTTTATTGAACTGGTCTATCATTTGTTTTGATACAGGAAGAATTCTAATGTCCATATTAGCTTCAAGGTCAAGAATAGCTGCATCTTTGTATCCAGCTTTATACCAACCTTTTACAACTCCTGATTTCATTGCGTCAACGCTTGCTCCAATTCCCATGTTTTTGTATTCAGGTTTTATATTTAGGGCTTTGAAGAACAAATCAACCACTCTTCCAGATGTTGTTCCAGGATTCATGGCAAAGGAAACTCCATTGAGTTCATTGACTGCTTTTATTCCTGATTTTTCTGATACAACGATATGAATTGGTGTAATATAGCCACCCCACAGAGCTCTTAAATTTGGATTGGCTTTTCCCTGATAGTCAATAATTCCTGCATAGTTTGCATAACCAGCCGCTGCATCTGCGGGTCCCATATGAATTGCTTTTCTTTTAAGCCTTGACAGGTTTTCAATGAATCCACCTGTTTCAACGACTGTAACCTCAATTTCGCCGGGATAAGCTTTATTGACAACCTTAGCCATAGCAACTGTGTTAGCATAGAGTCCTGAACGAACAGAAGTTGCACCCCATTTGATGTAAACCTTTTTCTGAGCATCAGCTACTTCTGAAAGCCCTATGATAAGGGCAAAGCAAATTAAGACACCTAACATAAATAAAACCCGCAATTTCATATCGCCCCTCCTAATTTAGAGATTTTAATGATATTATAAAAAATCTTTAAAAAAGTCAATATTTATCTTGCAAGTTTAAGTTTTTTAGCCTTTTCCGAAACTGCATGGGATACTGCCGTTGCAACCTTTTTATTAAAAATGCTTGGAATTATGTAATCTTCATTGAGTTCCTCATCTTTAATTATGTTTGCAATAGCATTTGCTGCTGCAAAGAAAATTTCTTTGTCAACTCCTTTTGAACGAACATCAAGAAGTCCTTTAAATAAACCAGGAAATGCCAATACATTATTGATTTGATTTGGATAATCTGACCTTCCCGTTGCCATTATTCTTACAAGGGGCATTGCGAGTTCAGGTGCAATTTCAGGATCAGGATTTGCAAGAGCAAAAACAACTCTGTCTTTTGCCATTTTCTCAATGTCCTCAGGTTTTAAAATATTAGGAGCAGAAAGTCCAATGAAAACATCCGCTCCTTCAAGGGCATCAGAAAGTTTACCTTTAATTTTTCTTGGATTTGTTCTTTTTGCAAGTTCTATTTTGTATTCATCCATTTCTTCTTCTCTGCCTTCATAAATAATTCCTGCTCTATCACAGACAATTATGTCTTTTATGCCATATTCCAGAAGCATATATGCATTTGCAGTACCTGCAGCTCCTGCACCGCAAATTACAATTTTAAACTCTCTAATGTCTCGTTTTAGTAATCTTCCAACATTAATTAATGCAGCAAGAACAACAATTGCTGTTCCATGTTGATCATCATGCACTACTGGAATGTCAAGCTCTTCTCTTAATCTCTTTTCAACTTCAAAACATCTTGGAGCAGCAATGTCTTCAAGATTTATTCCGCCAAAGGGAGTGGAGATTTTTTTTATAATATCAACCAGTTCATCTATATCAGTTGTTCTTATGGCAATTGGGAAAGCATCAACCCCGCCGAATTCTTTAAACAACATACATTTACCTTCCATAACTGGCATCGCAGCATCTGGTCCAATGTTGCCAAGTCCTAAAACAGCTGTTCCATCTGTTATGACAGCTACTGTATTGCCCTTTATTGTGTATCTATAAATATGTTCTGGACTTTTATGGATATCAAGACAAACCCTTGCAACACCGGGAGTGTAAACTCTTGATAAGTCTTCTTTTCCTTTTATTGAGACCTTATTAATTATTCCGATTTTACCTCCTTCGTGCATAATAAATGTTTTGTCCATTACTCTGAGTATTTTTACTCCTTCAATATTTCTTAGTGCCTTAATAATTTTCTTTTCATGTTCTTCATCTCTGGCATTTACTGTTACATCTCTTATAATTTTTCCTTTTTCAACCTTTACAATATCAATTGAACCCATGTCTCCACCTGCACTGCTTATGGCAGAGGCAATTTTTACGAACATTCCAATTTTGTTTTCAATCTCTAATCTTATTGTTATACTATAACTTGGACTTGGCACATATCCCATTTTTACCCCCTTTTGCTTGACATGTTGTGAGTAATTATACAAAAATAATATAATTTTTTCAAACAAGAGGAGAGATGGTGATGGAGATTAACAAACACTATTTTGACACAGTTATTATTGGCTCAGGACTCGCTGGCTGCAGAGCAGCCATTGAATGTAAAGACTCAGGCTCGGTAGCTGTGCTTAGTAAACTTTATCCAACCCGTTCCCATTCAACAGCAGCTCAAGGAGGAATAGGCGCAGCCTTAGGTAATGAGGAGCCAGACAGCCCTGAGTGGCATACCTATGATACTGTAAAGGGAAGCGATTTTTTAGGAGACCAAGATGCAATTGAAATCATGTGTTATGATGCTATCCCTACAATTATTGAGCTTGAACATATGGGAGTTCCTTTTTCCAGAACACCTGAAGGTAAAATAGCACAAAGAAGATTTGGCGGACATACAAGAGATTTTGGTGCAGCACCTGTCCGAAGAGCCTGTTATTCAGCAGACAGAACAGGTCACGCTGTGCTTTTTGCTCTATATGAACAAAGTCAGCTTAAGGGAGTTAAATTCTTTCAAGAATTTCAGGTTCTTGATATAGTTGTTGAAAACAATGCTGTGCAGGGAGTTATTGCTTTAAATATCAAGGATGGTTCTTTGCATGTATTTGAGGCAAAGGCAGTTATTATTGCAAGTGGTGGATATGGAAAGATTTTCAAGGTTACCTCAAATGCCTATGCAAGTACCGGAGAATGTCTGAGTATGCTTTTTAGGCAGGGACTCCCTCTTGAAGACATGGAGTTCTTCCAGTTTCATCCTACAGGACTTTATGGTCTTGGAATACTGATTACAGAAGGAGCAAGGGGTGAAGGAGGAATATTAATTAATGGTAAGGGAGAGCGGTTTATGGAAAGATATGCTCCGACTATCAAGGACCTTGCTCCAAGAGATATGGTCTCCCGTGCTATTCTTACTGAAATAAGAGAGGGAAGGGGAATTGATGGGAAGGATTATGTTTATCTTGATTTGAGGCATGTTGACAAGAAAATTCTTGAAGAAAGACTTCCTGAAATTACAACTTTTTGCAAAATATACATGGGAATAGACCCATCTGAGTCTCCAATTCCTGTAGTTCCCACTGCCCATTATGCAATGGGTGGAATTCCAACTGATGTTGACGGAAGAGTTTTAAGAGATGTTGATGGCTCTGCAGTTGAAGGGCTTTATGCAGCTGGTGAATGTGCATGTGTTTCAGTTCATGGAGCAAACAGACTTGGATGTAATTCATTGCTTGACACAGTTGTTTTTGGAAGAAGAGCAGGCAAAGCAGCAAGTGCTTTCATAAAAACTGCTAATAAGGGAAAGGTAAAGAAAGACAGAATTAGCTCTATTGTAGAAACTATTGAGAGTATTAAAAATTCAAAGGGCAAAGAAGGTATTGGTTCAGTTAGAAAAGATTTACAGTTAGCTATGATGGATAAGTGCTCAGTCTTTAGAAAAGAAGAAGAATTAAAGACGCTTCTTGAAGAATTGAAAGTTTTAAAGGACAGATACAAAGAGGTAGCCATATCTGATAAATCAAATACATTTAACACTGATTTACTTGATGCAATTGAGCTCGGACATATGCTTACTTTGGCTGAAGTTATTGCATCATGTGCCTTACAGAGGACAGAAAGCAGAGGAGCTCATTGCAGGGAGGACTATCCACAGAGAGATGATGAAAACTGGCTAAAGCATACTTTTGCATTCCAGTCTGACAAAGGAATTCAGTTTAAATACAGGCCTGTTAAAATTACAAGATTTAAACCGGAGGAGAGGAAATACTAATGAGTAAGTTCTATACTTTCAGAATCAAAAGATATTTACCTGATCAAAATCCACCTACAAGGTGGGATGAATTTAGGATTAAATTAAACAGTATGGAAAGAGTTTTGGACGGATTAGTAAAAATTAAAGAAAATATTGATGGCACTCTTACTTTTAGAAAATCCTGTGCTCACGGTGTTTGTGGTTCATGTGCTATGAACATAAATGGTAAAAACAGGCTTGCCTGTCAGACTCTTGTTAAAGACCTTCCAGAGATAATTGAAATTGAACCTCTGCCCTCGCTACCTGTAATTAAAGACCTTGTTGTGGATATGACCTTATTTTTTGAAAAAAATGACAAGGTTCTTCCATATCTTATTAACGATGAACCACCACCTGAAAGAGAAAGAATTCAGTCACCAGAGGAGCAGCATAGGATTTTGGAGTCAATAACATGCATAATGTGTGGCAGTTGCACAACTTCATGTCCTGTTTTCTGGGCAGACAAGCAGTATTTAGGACCATCTGCATTACTTAAATCTTATAGATTTCTTTTTGACACAAGGGATAGAGCTACTGAGGAAAGACTACAGGCTATCACAGGAGAACACGGAGTATGGAGATGTCATTCAATTTTTAATTGTGTTGAGGTATGCCCAAAGGAAATAGACATAACAAATCATATACTTAAACTTAAAAGGCTTGCAGTTAAAAAGGGTTTTAGAGGAGGTGAACGGTGAGATACAGATGGCATATAGGTTCTTTAGCATGGCTTGTTCATAGAATAACAGGAGTTTTGCTTGCCCTCTATTTAATTGCCCATATTTTTGTTTTAAGCCATTTGAAAGACCCAAGCAGTTACAACCAGATTATGAATATGATGAAGAATCCTGTAATTAAAATAGGTGAATTGATGCTTTTTGCAGTTGTTTTAATTCATGTTTTTGCTGGAATAAGAATAACAATGCTTGAAATAGGATTTTCTACAAAATATCATAAACAGATGGCTTATTTTTCTGCTTTTGCAGTCTGTTTAATTTGGTTGATAGGAGCTTTTTACTTTCTTAAGGAGGTGTTTTAATGTGGAGCTGGCTTTTTCACAGGATAACAGGCGTGATACTTGTTGCGGGGCTTCTTTATCATTTTATCTTTATGCACTTTATGGGACATGATAACTATTCATATGAAGCTGTTGCTCAAAGACTAAAAGAGCCATCTTGGCAGTTTTTTAATATAATATTTTTGCTCTCAGCCCTTTATCACGGATTTTATGGACTCAATGGGCTTGTAAGTGAATATATTAAAGGAAACTATTGGAAAAGATTTATGAAATATGTGGTATTTATTATTCCAATAGTACTTGCTTTTTTTGGGATGAAAATAGTAATCTTTTAAAACCTGATAAAGATTGAACATAAGGGTTGAAAAAATTATTTAACAGTTTAAAAAAAGAAAAAAATGTGATAAAATATAAAAAAATTTAAAGCTTTTCTCAGTTAAACTGAGCTTTTATGCTGAGGAAAGGAGAGGTTTAATATGCCAGCAGTTTACATATGGAAGGGCAGAACAGAAAGTGGTCAAGTGGTTTCAGGAGTAACTGAAGCTGAAAATGAAGCAGCTCTTATTCTTGCCCTAAGGCAAAGCGGCATAATTCCTCGCTATATAAGAGAAAAAGAAGAAAGAAAAGCCTTTGCTTTTGGCAAAGTTTCATCAAAAGATCTTCTGTTCTTTACCCGTCAGTTTGCAACCCTTTTTGCCTCAGGAGTGCCTGTTGTTCAAGCCTTTGAAGGAATAATAGACCAGATAAAAAACAAGACATTCAGAAAAATTCTCATGCAGATGAGGAATGACATAGAAAAAGGGTCATCATTAGCTGATGCTATGAGAAGGCATCCAAGAGTATTTAGTTCTCTTTTTATAAATATGGTTAGAGCTGGTGAAGAAGGTGGTATGCTGGATAAAGTCCTCATGCGAATGGCAGACTATCTGGAGAAAATGATAAAGCTGAGAAGGAAAATTATTGGAGCCATGATATATCCTTCATTGGTTATAGCCATAGCTGTCTTAGTTGTTTCAGTTATTATGATTTTTGTTATACCTACATTTGCACAACTTTTTGGCGAAATGGGTCTTGATTTACCGCTTCCAACAAGGATAACAATTGGAATTAGTAATTTCATGGCAAAAACAGGAATTTTTATATTTTTAGGCATTATAGGATTTTTCATTTTCATTAAACTTTTCCGAAAAACTCCAATGGGACTTAAAGTCACTGATACGGTTTTTCTGAAAATACCTCTTTTAGGAATAATCCTTCAAAAGGCAGCACTTTCAAGATTTGCAAGAACTCTTGGAACACTTCTTGGCAGCGGTGTTCCGATTCTGACAAGTATGGAGATATCTGGAAAGGCTTGTGGTAATAAGGTTATTGAAGATGTCGTTATGTCAATGAAAGATGATATTACAGCAGGTAAATCTTTGACAGAAACCCTAAAATCAAAACCAGACCTTTTCCCGTCTGTTTTTATTCAAATTGTAAACGTTGGAGAATCAACTGGTAAAACAGATGAGATGTTAAACAAGATATCTGATTTTTATGATGAGGAAGTTGACAACGCTGTGGCAAACCTAATGAGCATGCTTGAACCAGCATTGATAGTTTTTCTTGGTGTTACAATAGGGTTTATAGTAGTATCTCTTTACCTGCCAATATTCAAACTTGGCGAAGTTGTTGGCAAAGGCGGATAAGAGCCTTTTTCAGCGTATCAATATCTTCATCAGAATGACCCGCGCTTACTGTTATTCTGATTCTTGGTGTTTTTACTGTCGGCGGTCTTATAACTGGAGCATAAGTCCCTGAATCATATAGAATTTTTGATGCTTTCGTTGCTTCCTCTATACTTTCAAATAGGATTGGAATTATTGGAGTTTCGGTGGCTGTAGTTTTTAATTGAAGGTCTTTTAAAACAGTTATGACTTTATGAGTATTTTCCCAAAGCCTTTCTATAAGAGTTCGCTCTTTTATTATCAATTTTATGGAGGCAATAGCAGAGGCGACTACTGAGGCAGGAAGTCCTGTTGAAAAAATAAAACCTCTCGCATTGTTTATAAACCATTCAACAAATCTTTTGTCTGCGCATACAAAGGCGCCAAAGGAACCAAGTGCCTTTGAGAGTGTGCCCATTTGAATAATAAAATTATCAGCTTTCAGCCCAAAGTGTTGTAGTGCTCCGTGCCCATTTCCAAGAACTCCTGTTCCATGAGCATCATCAAGATATAAAATAGCTTCCTCAGAAATACAAATTTCGTATAGTTCTCTAATTGGAGCAAGATCACCGTCCATGCTGAAAACTGTATCAGTGATAATGATTCTTTGTCCGTTGCATGGAGTTTCTTTTATAAGATTTTTTAGATGTTCCATATCATTATGCCTATAAATGACTTTTTTTGCTTTGCTTAATCTGCAACCATCTATAAGGCTTGCATGATTGAGTTCATCGCTAAAAATCACATCTTCCTCTTTTGCTAAAGCTGGAATTAAAGAGATATTTGCAGTATAGCCTGAGTTTAAGACAAGAGCTGCCTCTGAGCCTTTGAATTCACAAAGAAGATTTTCTAATTCTTTGTGAAACCTACTTCCTCCGCATAATAGTCTTGATGCTCCTGTTCCTACTCCGAAGATTTCAACTGCTTGCTTTGCAGCTTGTTTAACAACTGGATGGTTCTTTAAGCCTAAATAGTCATTTGATGCAAAATTTATGAGTTTTTTTCCATCAATGAAGATTTTCATTCCCTCACAGGCTTCAGGGTCTCTGATAGAACGATATAGATTTAGAACTTTAAGTTCATCAAGTTTTTTTCCAATTTTTTCAAAAACTTTTTCAAACATAAAAAATACCTCTTGACAAAATTTTTTTCTTCATATAATATTGTGGTAAATAGTGGTAAAAAGTGGAAATGATATCCTTCATAGGTAAATATTACCATAATTTAGATCAAAAGGGAAGAGTCATGATGCCCGCTCCTCTTAGGGAGGTGCTGGCAACTAAATATTCATCTGGAAAGTTATTTCTTACAAATGCTCCCTTTGATAAAGCCTTGCATCTGTATCCAATTGAGGAATGGCTGAAATTAGAGGAAAAGATAAGACAACTACCCAGATCCGATGAGGCAGTTATGTATTTTTTAAGAAGAGTTATAGCCTCTGCAGTTCCCTGCGAGCTGGACAAACAAGGAAGACTGCTTATTCCCTATGAACACAGGCAGGATGCGGAAATTAACACAGAGGTTGTTATAGTGGGACAGATTGAGAGAATTGAAATCTGGGATAAGAACATATGGGACAGTGTAACTGACCCATCAAAGGTAAATATTAAGAGGATACAGGATGCCCTTGCTCAGTACGGATTATAAAAAAGTTCACATTCCTGTAATGGTTGATGAAGTTCTACAAATTTTCAACATCAAGGATGACGGTATATATGTAGATGCTACTGTTGGTTGCGGTGGTCATTCTCTGGAGATTCTTAAAAGACTTGGAGAAATAGGAAAGCTTATTGGTTTTGATAGAGACCCTGATGCTATTGAGCATGCCAGAGAAGTTTTAAAAGACAGCAGAGTAATTTTAGTAAAAGCAAGATTTTCTCAAATTAAAAAGGAGTTATATGAGATAGGAATTAAAGAGATTGACGGAATTCTCTTTGATTTTGGGGTTTCAATGCTTCAACTTAAAGATTTTTCAAGGGGTTTTAGCTTTCACTCAAATGAAAGGCTTGATATGAGAATGGATCAGACAACAGAGCTTACAGCATGGGATGTTGTTAACAGGTATTCTGAACAGAGGCTATTGCAGATATTCAGAGACTACGGAGATGAGCCATTTGCAAAAAAAATAGCAAGGGAGATTGTAAAACAGAGAGGAAAAAAAGCGATTGATACTTGCAAAGAATTGGCGGATTTGATAAGCAAGATTGTCCCAAGAAGAGGCAGGACTCACCCAGCAACTCAAACTTTTCAGGCAATTAGGATTGAGGTAAACAGAGAGTTTGATGAACTAAAGGAAGGTCTTAAGCAGGCTTTGAATTTACTGAAAAATGGCGGCAGAATTTGTCTTATCTCATATCATTCAGGAGAAGACAGGATTGTTAAAAACTTTTTAAGGGAAGAGGAGAAAAAGGGGACTATTAAAATTCTTACAAAGAAACCTATATTCCCATCTTTGGATGAAGTAAGTAAAAATCCGGCTTCAAGGAGTGCAAGATTAAGGGGAGGAGAAAAGCTATGCACAGAATGAGCTATAATAATAAAATTTATTTTTTCTTGAGTGCTGGATTAATTTTATTGAGCTTGATTTCTATTTTTGCAATTCTTTGGGTTAGAGCAAATGTTGTATCTATTGAATACAGATTAGGCAATCTTGAGGAGAAGAAAAAGATATTGTTGAAAGAAAAGAAAATTCTTCTTGCTGAAAAGGCTTCCCTAAGTTCCATTGTAAGATTTGACAATCAGGGTAACACAATGGTTTTTCCTGATAGAAAAAAAGTTGTTTACATAGCAGGTAATCCTCAAACACTTATAAAGAATGTAAAATTTAGCAAAATTCAAAAATATTAAAAATGCAAAAAAGACTGATTATTCTTAGTGTCATTATTTCAATCTTTTTTGCGGTAGTTATTTTTCGCCTTGCCCTTATTATGTTCGTTGAGCACGAGAGCTATCTTTCAAGGGCAAAAAATCAACAGATTACAAAAGAACAGATAACTGCCAAAAGGGGAAACATATATGACAGGCAGGGAAGAGAACTTGCAGTATCTTTGGAAAGGGAATCTCTATTCGTTGACCCATCTGCTTTAACATCCTCTCAGTCTCTAACTCCTTTAAAGACCTATGTTAAATTTGACTCCGAAGTCATTGAAAGTATGGCACAGAAAAATATAAGATTTGTATGGCTTGGAAGAAAGCTTGATGATACTGTGGTGCAGAAAATCAAAGCCCTTAAAATAGAAGGTGTTGGTTTTGTAACAGAGGGAACAAGATTTTATCCGAAGGGTTTTCTTGCATCCCATGTAATTGGTTTTGTAAATATTGATGAGAACGGAATGGAGGGACTTGAAAGGCAGTATGACAGATATCTTAGGGCTGAAAAAGCCTCAAAAAGGGTTTTCAGAGATGCGAAAGGTAAAAAGCTTTCTGAGGGAATTTTAGAGGAGATAAAAGGAAATGATTTGTTTCTTACCATTGACGAGGGATTGCAGTATATTGTTGAAAAACATGTTGATGAAGCAATGAAAAAATGGCAGGCATCTGCAGTTACTGCCATAATGATAGATCCTTTCACAGGAGAGATTCTTGCACTTGCAAACAGACCAACATATGACCCTAACAATTTAAAGTCAATTAAAGATATTGGTATAATAAGAAATCGGGCTATAACAGATTTATACGAACCGGGCTCAACTTTTAAAATAGTTACAGCCACTGCTGCATTAGAAGAAGCCATTGTCAAAACATCAACTAAGTTTGACTGTTCAGCCGGATATATAGAAGTCGGAGGTAAAAAAGTCAAAGATGTTCACAGGAATGGAGTGTTGACATTTGAGGAAGTTATCCAAAAATCTTCAAATGTTGGAACTATAAAAATAGCCATGATGTTAGGGAGAGAAAGACTTTATAATTACATAAAAAAATTCGGATTTGGAGAGAAAACAGGGATAGACCTTCCCGGGGAGGTTTCAGGATATGTCAGACCTCCGCAGAAATGGTCAGGCACATCAATAGGTGCTATTCCAATTGGACAAGAGGTTGCAGTTACTGCGATTCAGATCTTAAGAGCATATTCTGCAATCGCAAATGGTGGTTATATTGTAAGACCCTTTGTTGTTTCAGAAATTAGGTCACCCAATGGAGAGATTTTGTATAAATCATACATTCAAAGGGAAAGAATAATTTCCGAAAAAACTGCAAAAACCATGATAGAAATTCTTAAGAAGGTCACAGAAGAGGGTGGAACTGCGACAACTGCAAGGCTTGATGGCAATGCTGTTGCTGGAAAGACAGGCACAGCCCAAAAGTATGACCCTAAAATAAAAAAATATTCCAAAGACAAATATGTAGGTTCTTTTGTTGGATTTATTCCAGCTGATAATCCCCGTATCGCATTGATTGTTGTTATTCATGACCCAAAAGGTGCACATTACGGCGGAGTCGTTGCAGCTCCAATATTTAAGGCTATTGCAAATGAAGCATTGGCGTATCTTAATGTTCCAAGAGATGATGCAAAGGAAAAAGGACTTGTTGTTACTTTTAATGAGCAGAAGAGGATGGTCTCATATTAATTACTTGTTGATGCTTAATTTGAAAGATTTTTTGGTAGGTAATTGCGAGGTATTCTGTTCTTTGTCATCGTATGTTAGATATATGGACATTGCGAGAGATTTTATTTCTGAGGCTATACTTTATTTTTATGAGATTGCTTCGCCTGCCTGTCGGCAGGCTCGCGATGACCCCTTCCTTTGTCATCGTATGATAAATATATGGACACTAAACAGGGATAAGTTAAAATAAAAGGAAGAAAGAAGGTGGGCAAGGAGGATTTGTCATAGGTCTTAAAGACCGTTCGCAATGTTGTCCACCACCTTCTCCCTTCCCTTAAGCCTGAAAGGAACATTAGGCTCAGACAGCCTGAATGAGTTCCCACGATGATAGGATAAGGGAAGAAAAACAAAAAAATCAAATGGAGGAAGAGAAATGACAAAAGAGAAGTTCATAGTTGGAGTAGATGTGGCAAAGGATACCATAGCAGTAACAATTAGGGAAAGAGGTAAAGGTAAAAGAGCTTCTTTCAATCTAAAGAATCATGCAGAGCAGTTGCATAAGGCTTTGAAAAAGGAGTTACCTTACTGCTGAAAAGAGGATATACTGGTTGTTATGGAACATACAGGGGTTTATCATTTAAAATTAGCCCATGCCTTATATGAGCAAGGGTATAAGGTAGCAATTTTGAATCCGCTGCAGACAAAGAAACTTGCGGATGCAAAGTTTAATAGAGCGAAGACAGACAAAATAGACTCTGCAGTGATAGCTGAGAGTGTGGAGATTTGCGAAGAGATAAGATTATTTAAGCCAATGGATGAACCCCAGCGGAAGATTAAGATACTATTAACTTGCCTTGCGAAGATTCAGAAACATCTTAATTGTTTAAAGAATCAAAGAGAAGCATTAAGATATGAACCGATAATGGTAGATACAGTAATAGAAAATTTTAACGAGCTCATAAAAAATGCAGAGGAAACAATACAGAAGATGGAGAAGGAATTGGAAGAATTGGCGGTAGGCCAGTTATGAGAAACAGATAAAGTTAGCGGAGAGTGTGCCTGGAGTTGGCAAGAGGACAGCATGCATAGCAGTATCAATGCTTGGATGTTTTGAAAATTTTGACAGAGTAAAGGCAGTAGGCAGTTATATAGGGATAAGCCCGAGAGTATATGAATCGGGCAAGAGTGTAAAGAAAAAGGGGAAGATACAGAAGAAGGGGAGTGCATATATAAGGAAGATATTGTATATGGCAGCGATGTCAGCGATGAGATATAATAAGGCATGCAAAGCATTGTATGAGAGGATGATACAAAGGGGCAAGAGCAAGATGCAGGCATTGATAGCAGTAGCCCATAAACTAATAAGGCAGGTATATGGAGTTTTAAAAAGTGGGATACCATACAATGAAGAAATTGCAATGAATGGAAAAAAATACTTGACAAATTAACACGGAACATTGCGAGGAGCGAAGCGACGAAGCAATCTCAAAGACTGCTTCGCTTCACTCGCAACAGTGACTCGCAGTGACTGGGTAGGGTATGAAAAGGCGAGATTGCTTCGGGTGCTTAAGCACCCTCGCAATGACAGAAGAAGGGGGGCTCACTCCTCGCAATGATGGAAAAGGGAAAAAGATTGCTTAGCGAAGGTTTGTCGTGAGCTGAAGGCTGGCGACCTTTTGCAATGACAATTGAGAATATCTCAATTCAGGTAATAGTAGATATTGGTAAAAAGGAATAAGGAGATAAAATAAAAAAATGCAACTATTAAAACTTCTTAGAGATGATTTTGAAGTAAAAGGTAATTTGGACATTGAAATCTCATCTGTTCATTACAATTCAAAAGAAGTCAAACCAAACTGCCTTTTTATTGCCATTGCTGGACAAAATATTGACGGACACGAATTTATAGATGAAGCAATAAAAAATGGAGCATGCGCAGTCGTTTATGAAAAAGCAAGATATAAACCTGAAAGTATAAAAGATGTTACATGGATAGGAGTTGATAACTCAAGAGATGCCCTTGCTTGGATTTCAAATAGATTTTATGGATGTCCTTCCAATAAGCTTAATGTTATTGGCATAACTGGTACAAATGGAAAAACAACTACATCTTATTTGATAAGAGAGATTCTTAAACAATACGGCAAAAAGACAGGTGTAATAGGGACAATAAGATATTTAATTGAAGACAAGGAAATAAAAGCCCAGCATACCACACCAGAATCCTTGCAGTTTCAGCAGCTTCTAAGAACTATGCTTGACAATGAAGTTGAATATGTTATCTCTGAAGTCTCATCCCATGCACTCTCTTTAAAGAGAGTTGATTACACAGAATTTAAAATTGCTGTTTTTACAAACTTATCAAGGGATCATCTTGATTTTCATAAAGACATGGAAGATTATTTTCAAGCGAAAAAAAGGCTTTTTACAGAATTGCTTGCAAAAGATGGCACTGCGATAATTAATTTTGATGACGAATACGGCAGAAGGCTTGCATCTGAATTTAAAGGAAAAAAGATTTTATACTCCCTTGAAAATTCAGATGCTGATTTGTATGTAAAAGATTTCAAATTAACATTCAAAGGTACAGAACTACAAATTGTAATAAAAAATCCTGAGACATTCGCAATTTCTTCTAATGTTATATCTATAAAGACTCCTTTGCTTGGTATTCCCAATATTTACAACACGCTCAGTGCATTGTCTGTTGCAATGGCTTTGAATGTCCCAATTCAGACAATTCAATCTGCACTGGCAGGCGCAAAAGCACCAGATGGAAGATTTGAAAATATTGATGAGGGGCAACAATTTCTTGTATTTGTTGATTATGCCCATACACCCGATGCACTTGAAAGACTTCTTTTAAGTGTAAGAAACCTTCGGGAAAAGCTGAGTCAAACAGGTAGAATTATCACGATTTTTGGGTGCGGAGGAAACCGAGACAAAGGCAAAAGACCATTGATGGGGAAAATTGCCACAGAACTAAGTGATTTTGTAATCATTACATCGGA
Organism: Thermodesulfovibrio hydrogeniphilus; assembly: GCF_054657355.1. Lineage (NCBI taxonomy): Bacteria > Pseudomonadati > Nitrospirota > Thermodesulfovibrionia > Thermodesulfovibrionales > Thermodesulfovibrionaceae > Thermodesulfovibrio > Thermodesulfovibrio hydrogeniphilus. The sequence continues at coordinate 259,964 of NZ_BAAHYW010000001.1, read as the reverse complement.
TAATCCAAGATGGGAAGAACCGAGAGAAATTATAAGAGACATTGAAGAGGGCATTTCAAGGGACAACTTTATTGTTGTTCCAGACAGGAAAGATGCCTTGCAAATGGGAGTTATGATGTGTGAGAAAGGAGATATTCTAATAGTAGCAGGCAAAGGGCATGAGGATTATCAAGAAATAAAGGGAAAAAGAAATCCATTCAGTGACAGGGATGTATTAAAAAATATTTTGAAGGGATTAAAGAGATAATGTTTACTTTAGAAGATTTAATAAATGCAACAGGAGGCAAGGTATTATCCGAGGGTAAGAAATTTTTTACAAGTGCTTCTATTGATACGCGAACAATTGGTAAAGAAGAACTATTTTTTGCCCTCAGAGGAACCAAAAGGGATGGGCATGATTTTTTAGAAGAAGCTTTATCAAAAGGTGCTGGAGCAGCTATTTCAAAGGATATAGAAATAGACTTTTCAGGAAAAACAGTCATAAAAGTTAAAGATACACTTGAGGCTTTACATTCACTGGCGAGATATTTAAGGAAAAATTTCAAAGGAAAAGTGATTTCTGTAATAGGAAGTAATGGAAAAACAACAACAAAGGAGTTAATCGCTGAATTTCTTTCAACAAAATACAAAGTATTAAAAACAGAAGGCAATTTAAATAATAATATCGGAGTTCCTCTTTGTTTAAGTAAAATTGAGCCAAATACAGAGATAATGGTATTGGAGCTTGGTACTAACAGGATAGGTGATATTAAGGAGCTTTGCGAAATTGTTTATCCCCAGTATGCAGTAATAACAAATATTGGTTATGAACACTTGGAAGGTTTTGGCTCATTGGAAGGTGTAAGGGAGGGGGAGTTAGAGATACTTCCTTATGTAAAAACAGTTTTCGCTAATGGTGATGATCAGTTTCTCTTGGAGGGACTTAAAAACTGGGAAGGTAATTTAATAACATTTGGATTAAATGAAAAATGCGATTTTAATGCTCGGAACATAGAGTTTATTAATGATGGAGTTGAGTTCATTTTTAATGCAGACACCTTTAGTTTTCCAATAAAAACTCATCTCATAGGGTTACATAATGTTTACAATATAACAGCTGCAGCTACGGTAGCTGTGAATTTCGGAATTTCAAAGTGTTTGATTGGGGAAGTGGCAGAGTCCTTTGTTCCTGTAAAGATGAGGGGAGAGGTAATCAAGATAGACGGGATTGAAGTATTCTTTGATGCTTATAATGCTAATCCTTCCTCTATGAAGGTTGCCTTAGAAGAGCTTGCAAGAAGAAAAGGGAGCAAAACAGCTATTGCTGTCTTAGGTGACATGCTTGAGCTTGGACAATACACTGAAAAAGCTCATGAAGAAATAGGCAGGTGGGTTAAAGAATTAGGGATTGAGTATTTTATTGGAGTGGGAAAGTTTATTAAAAATGCTTTAAGATATGTTGATGGGAATATTTTTGATGAAGCAGAAAAGGCTGGTATTTTCCTTAAAACTTTACTTAAAGGAAATGAGGTTATTTTGATTAAAGGTTCAAGGGGGATGAGAATGGAGCAAATTTTGGAAGTTCTTAAAAGGAGTCAGGAAGAATGATTTATGAACTTTTCTATAGTTTAAGTGACCAGATTTCTGTTTTCAATGTATTTAGATATATTACATTTAGAACACTTCTTGCTATTATTACTTCTTTCTTTTTTACTTTTCTCATTGCTCCAGCATGTATAAGATGGTTAAAAAGTCTTAGTCTAACCCAGCATATAAGAGATGATGGTCCAAAATCTCATTTTAAAAAAGAAGGAACACCCACAATGGGTGGCATTATAATTATTGGATCGGTTTTAATCTCTGTTTTATTGTGGGGAAATCTCAGAAATCATTATATGTGGCTTATGATTCTAAGTTTTTTGGGATTTGGTTTAATTGGTTTTATTGACGATTATCTTAAAGTGTCAAGAAGGAATTATAAAGGCTTGCCGGGAAGGTATAAATTAATCGGGCAGTTTATTTTAGCAACTGCTGTAACACTTTTTCTGTATTTTAATCCGAAAGACCCATACACAACTGTATTGAGTATTCCGTTTTTCAAACAATGGCTTATTGATTTGGGTATCTTTTATTTGCCATTTGCTATATTTGTAATTGTAGGCTCCTCAAATGCAGTAAATCTAACAGACGGTATGGATGGTCTGGCTGCAGGACTTGTTGGCATCGCATCAATTGCAAATGCAGTGCTTCTTTATATATCAGGGCATGCTATTTTTGCAAAATATTTGTATGTTCTTTATATACCCGGAACAAGTGAATTAGCTGTTTTTTGTGGAGCAATGCTCGGAGCTTGTCTTGGATTTTTATGGTATAATGCATATCCTGCAGAGGTTTTCATGGGCGATGTTGGCTCCCTTAGTCTTGGAGGTGCTCTTGGAACTCTGGCTGTTATTACAAAGCATGAGATTGTTCTTGCCCTTGTCGGAGGACTTTTTGTTGTTGAAGCTCTATCTGTAATTCTTCAAGTAGTTTATTTCAAGCTTACAGGCGGAAAAAGGATTTTCAGGATGGCACCTATTCATCATCATTTTGAATTAAAGAAAATTCCGGAGCCAAAGGTTATTGTGAGATTTTGGATTATTGGGATAATCCTTGCGCTTTTAAGTCTTTTAACTTTAAAACTGAGGTGATACTATGAAGAGTGTATGTGTAAGTATAAGTGCAAGTGCAAGTAAAAGAGCGGGTTTGTGGGTAATTGAATTGTTAAAGAAATTTCTGATAATTTTTGTTATTACTCTCACATTCACTTTCACATGCACTTTAATATCGCAGGCTCAAGAAATTGATGCAAAAAGTGCTGTTGTTGTAGATGCCCAGACAGGAAAAATTTTATATGGAAAAAATCCCCATCTTAAGCATCCACCTGCAAGCACTACAAAACTTGTCACTGCAATGGTTGCCCTTGAAAGACTTTCACCAGAAGACAAAGTTGAAATTTCCAATAAAGCCGCTAAGACTCAAAGTGTAGACCCTAAATTGATGGAAGGTGAAGTATATACAGTTAGAGACCTCATATATCTTGCTCTAATGCGTTCTGTTAACTCAGCTGCTGTTGCACTGGCTGAGGCAACAGCAGGCACAGAGGCAGATTTTGTAAAACTAATGAATGAAAAAGTTCAAAAAATAGGTGCAAAGGATACGAAATTTGTGAATGCTTCTGGTTTGCCCGGTAAAGGACAGTATACAACAGTATATGATTTAACAAAAATAATATCTAAGGCAATCTCTTATCCTTTAATAAAAGAGGCAATAAATACAAGGGTTTATCTTGTTCATGAACAAAATGGAAAGGAGCATTTTATTCAAAACACAAATCAACTTCTATGGTCAGAGGATAATATGATAGGCGGTAAAACAGGTTTTACAAGCAAGGCAAGACACTGTTTTGTAAGTGCTGCTCGTGTGGGAAACAGACTGGTTTATACTGCTGTATTAGGAGCTCCTAACAGAGAAAAGCTTTGGCAAGATACTCAGATTTTGCTTGCAAAGGCTGATGATGTTCTGTCTGGAAAAAATGAGCCTGTTGTTAAATTAGAAGAAGCTCCTATAGTAAAAGCATCTTACAAGGACAGAAAAGTTAAATCCAAGCAGGTAATAAAGGCTAAGAAAACAAAAAATACAAAGGATATAAAGACAAAAAAATCAAAACAAAAGAGGGTGAGGAATGCAAAGGCTAATACAAAATCTATCTGACCTTAAAGACAAAAAGATTACTGTTGTAGGAATTGGTAAAAGCGGATTATCTCTCATTAATCTTCTTTCCCTATTAGGAGCAAAAGTTATTGCAAATGATAAGAAATCATTAACTGAAATTAAGGAAATTTTGGGTTCAACAGAAGAAAAGCTTTACAGACTTTATGCAGGTGGACATCCTACAGAAGCCTTTGAAGAGGCGGAATTGATTGTTATAAGTCCTGGTGTTCCAATGAGCACACCTTCTGTGCTTTCAGCTATTTATAAGGGAATTCCTGTAATTGGTGAAATTGAGATTAGTTGGCAGATTTTAACTCTTATAAAACCTGATATAAAGATAATCGGCATAACAGGCTCTAATGGCAAATCAACGACTTCAACCCTTACTTATGAATTTTTAAAGAAAGATGGAAAACAGGTTGCACTGGCTGGAAATATTGGACTGCCTATGGCAGACGTGATAGAAAGAATTTACAAAAATGAAATTTTATTAGACTATCTTGTCCTTGAACTCTCAAGCTTTCAACTTGAAGGCATAAAAAACTTCAAATCCAATTATGCAGCAATTCTTAATATAACTCCTGATCACATGGACAGATATTCAAACATGAAGGAGTATATTGAAGCTAAGGCAAAAATTTTTCTAAATCATGCTGGCGATGATGTTTTGGTACTAAACATGGATGATAAAAATACTGTTTCAGCAATTGAACATTTAAGAAATGTATATATGAAAAGGGGCAAATTGCCTCATATTCTCTACTTTAGCAGAAAGCAAAAAGTTTATGGGGCTTTTTTAGAGAATGACAAGATATTGTTTAATGCGAGAGAGGAGTTTTCAGAGACAATAAAACAGGAGATGGAGAATACTATTCTTGATGTAAATTCGTTTAAGATAAAAGGTGTTCATAACATTGAAAACATTATGGCAGCATCTCTTCTTGCATTATCAGCAGGATGCAAAGGAGGAAGCATTAAGGAAGTTGTAAGAGAATTCCCGGGACTTCCTCACAGAATGGAGTTTGTAAGAGAGATTGATGGTGTCAAATATATTAATGATTCAAAAGGAACTAATGTGGATGCAGTTGCTAAATCCCTTGAGAGTTTTCAGGGTAAAGTGATTCTCATTGCTGGTGGAAGAGACAAAGATGGAGACTTCAACTCATTAAGAGAACTGGTTCAGAAAAAGGTTAAAACATTAATTTTAATAGGTGAGGCAGCAGAAAAGATAGCAAAAGCTTTAGGAGACCTTGTTCCGCATTACTTTGAGAATGATATGAAATCAGCGATTTTAAAGGCAAAAGAAGTTGCACAGAAAGGAGATGTGGTATTGCTCTCTCCTGGTTGTGCAAGCTTTGATATGTTTAAAAACTTTGAACACAGGGGCGATGTGTTTAAGGAGATTGTTAATTCCTTATGAATAGGGAAGGCTTTGATAAATCTCTAATTATTGTAGCAACTTTTCTTATAATAATTGGACTTATAGCAGTTTATAGTGCAACCTCTGTTTTACCCTCAATTAAGGCAAGTTATGGAGAAAAGGGAGGATTGGTTTTTTTAAAAAAACAGTTGTTCACACTGTTAATCGGATTATTTCTAATGTTTTTGTTTGCCTTTTTACCAAGGGAAAATCTTAAAAAATTTGTTTTCCCTATTTTAATACTTTCATTTATTATGCTAATTCTTGTTTTTACTCCACTTGGAGTTAGTGCTGGAGGAGCAAGGAGATGGATAAGACTTTGGCCAAGTGTCTTTCAGCCATCTGAATTTGTAAAGCTTGCAATGATATTTTTTCTTGCATTTTTTTTTAGTAAACGAGATTTTAACGGAAATAGCATAAAGCATTTTTTAATACCAATCGCTGTAATGGGTTTATTTCAGATTATTTTCTTAAAACAGCCTGATTTTGGAGCTGCAATGACTCTTGGGATAATAACTTTTGCTATGTTGTACATTGCAGGAGTTAATTTAAAATTTATTGGAATTACTTCATTGCTTGCCCTTCCTGTTATATTTTATCTGGCTAAAGAACCTTATAGATGGAGAAGAATAACATCTTTTCTTGATCCCTGGGCTGATCCGCAGGGAAGTGGATTTCAACTTGTGCAGTCATTAATTGCTCTTGGAAGTGGAGGACTTACAGGACAGGGACTTGGTGAAGGAAAACAGAAACTTGCCTACTTACCAGAAATTCATACAGATTTTATTTTTGCCCATATCGGTGAAGAAATGGGATTTATAGGCGCCTGCGCTGTAGTTGTTTTATTCTTTGTTTTCTTTTGGAGGGGATTAAAAATTGCCCAAAAACAAAATGACCCATTTCATTTTTTCCTTGCCTCTGGTATCACTATCATGATTGCTATTCAGGCACTTATTAATTTTGCTGTGGTAACAGGTTTAGCTCCTACAAAGGGACTTCCATTGCCATTTATCAGTTATGGTGGCTCATCACTGGTTGTAAATCTTATGGCTTTGGGAATTTTGCTTAATTTATCAAAAATTAATTCAGCATTCTATAATAAAAGCATGTTAAACATTACAGAAAAGCCTGCAGTTAGAACTCGTAAGCTTTATTACAGAAGGAGAAAAACTACATGAGAGTAATAATAGCTGGAGGAGGAACAGGAGGACATCTTTTTCCGGGAGTTGCTCTTGCATCTCATATATCTGAAAAATATCCGTCCTCAAAAATAGTTTTTGTGGGCACTGAGCGTGGAATTGAAAAAAAGGTAATTCCAAAAATTGGCTATGAATTAAGACTGATTTCTGTGAGTGGTTTTGTTGGTAAAGGTATAAAGGACAAGGCAAGAGCTATATTGAATCTCCTCAAATCAACATCTGAAAGCAGTAGTATCTTAAAAACCTTCAAACCAGATATTGTTTTCGGAGTAGGGGGTTATGCTTCTTTTCCTGTGGTTCTAACAGCTTCTTTAAGAAAAATTCCAACTATTATTCTTGAGCAGAATACTGTTCCTGGACTTGCCAATAAGCTTCTTGGAAAATTTGCTGATGCCATTGCTATAACATATCCAGAGACTATTGAATATTTTCCGAAAGAAAAAATTTATCTTACAGGTACTCCCATAAGAAAAGAGATTTTATCTGGTGACAAAGACAAGGCTGTCAATCTTTTTCAGCTTGAAAAAAATAGACTGACACTACTTGTATTTGGAGGCAGTCTTGGCGCAAGAAAAATAAACAAAGCAATTATTGATGCACTAACTCATTTGTTGCCTTTAAGGGATAAAATGCAAATAATTCATCAAACCGGTGAGGCAGATTACAGCTGGGTGTTGCAAGAGTATAAGAAATTATCATTCAAAGCAACAGTTCTTCCTTTTATATATGACATGGCAGAAGCCTATGCAGTAGCAGATTTAATAGTATGTAGAGCAGGAGCATCAACTGTTGCAGAAATTACAGCCTTAGGCAAGGCATCAATTCTTATACCTTATCCATATGCAGCATATAATCATCAAGAGATGAACGCAAGGAGGCTTTTAAGTAGGGGAGCATGCGAGATGGTGCTTGACAAAGAGCTAAATGGTGAGAGAATTGCAAAGATAATTGAAAAAATTTTCGGAAGACCAGAAATAAAAAAAGAGATGGAAATTGCATCTCTTGCTTTTGGTAAACCCAACGCAGCAGAGAAGATATTAGAAATCGGTGAATCGTTAATGAGGAGGAGATGATGTATCAATTTAAAAAAATTCATATGATTGGAATTGGTGGAATTGGTATGAGCGGTATTGCAGAAGTTTTAAATAACATGGGTTACACAGTAACAGGTTCAGATATAAGGGAGTCTGAAACAGTAAAAAGACTAAAGGGATTAGGAATACAGGTATTTATAGGTCATAGACAGGACAATATAGATGAAGCTGATGTTGTTGTTTACTCATCGGCTGTCAAGCCTGATAATCCTGAAATTATAAAGGCTAAAGCAAAGGGAATTCCAATTATACCAAGAGCTGAAATGCTTGCTGAACTCTGCAGACTAAAATATTCGGTTTTGGTTGCAGGAGCACATGGCAAAACAACTACAACATCTCTTATTGCCACAGTTTTAAGCGAGGCTGGTTTTGATCCAACGGTTGTTGTTGGTGGAAAATTAAAATCATTAGGCACAAATGCAAAACTTGGACAGGGAGAGTTTTTAGTAGCTGAGGCAGATGAAAGTGATGGAAGTTTTCTTAAACTAAATCCTGCTATTGCTGTAATAACAAACATTGACAAAGAGCATCTTGATTATTTTAAAACATTGCGGAAAATAAAAAGGGCTTTTCTTGAATTTGCAAATAAGGTTCCTTTTTATGGAGTTTCAATACTTTGCCGAGAATGTAGACACATCCGTGATTTAATTCCCCATCTTAATAGAAGATATATCACCTATGGATTTGACAGCTCTTCAGACTTTTATGCAAAAGATATTCGGTATGATGCACCTTATATGCAGTTTAAGGCATTTTTTAGAAATAGCCCAATTGGCAACTTTAAAGTTACTGTACTTGGAAGACACAATGTTTTAAATACTTTGGCTACAATAGCAGTTGCCCATGAACTCTCCATTCCTTTTGATAATTTGAGGGAGGCATTGCAGAATTTTACTGGTATTGGTAGAAGATTTGAATTTAAGGGACAAAAGGCAGACATAAAGTTTTATGATGATTACGGACATCATCCAACAGAAATAAAAGCTGTGCTGAAGACTGCAATGTTGCTTAAACCTAAGAGACTTTGTGTAATATTTCAGCCTCATAGATATACAAGAACAAGAGACCATATGGATGAGTTTGTTTCTGTGTTTAAAAATGCTTTGAGGAAAAAAGATGTTCTCTTTTTGATGGACATATACCCAGCCAGTGAATCTCCAATTGAGGGAGTAACAGGCGAGGAGTTGTATAAAAGACTTAAATCAAATGGAGTTAATGTAAAGTTTAATCCAGACAAGGAAAATATAAAGGATGATATCCTGAAGGAACTTAAAGAAGGAGATGTTGTCTTTACCATTGGAGCTGGAGATGTCTACAAAATTGGAGAATCAGTAAGAGACAGATTATGAGAAATATTGAAATATTTTGCAAAGAAAGAGGAATAACTTATAAAAAAGATGAACCTCTTGCAAACTACACAACACTTGGAATTGGAGGAAATGCAAAGATTATAGTTTTTCCAGATGATGATAACTTGTTAGGACTAATGGAGATTATAAAAAATGAGGGAATTCCGTATTATCTTATTGGAGGCGGAAGCAATTTGCTAATAAGTGACAGAGGCTTTAAGGGAGTCATTATTAACACAAAAAAGATTGATAGAATTGAACTCAAAGGTTTTACTTTAAATGTTGGTGCAGGTGCAATTCTCGGAAGAGTTCTTGCTTTTTTGCTTAAAAATAATCTTTCGGGAATGGAAGGACTTATAGGAATACCGGGAACAGTAGGAGGAGCAGTTTTTGGAAATGCTGGGTCTTTTGGATATGAAACAAAGGATTGTCTTGACGAAATTGAAGTAATTGATGAGAACTTAAATATTAAGAGATTGAAAAGACAGGAAATAAATTTCCGATACAGAAGCTCAGGCTTGCCAGACAGCTTTATCATAAAATCTGCAAAATTTATTCTTAATGAACGTGGTGAAGAAATATTTTCAAAAATGAAGGATTTTCTTGCGAGAAAAAGACTTAGTCAGCCTTTGAATGAACGTTCAGCAGGTTGCGTTTTTAAAAATCCAGAAGGAAATTCAGCCGGATATTTAATTGACAAAGCTGGTTTGAAAGGTATGAGAGTTGGTGATATTATTGTAAGCAGTGTGCATGCTAATTATTTTATCAACGCTGGAAAGGGCAGGGCAGATGATTTTCTTAAGCTTATGGATATTGTAAAAGATAAAGTTTTCACGCTTTTCTCAATAGAGCTTGAACCAGAGATAAAGTATTTGGAGGGATGAGATATGAAGGTAGGAGTAATAGCAGGAGGAATTTCATCGGAGAGAGAGGTTTCCCTGCGAAGCGGGCAGGCAATTTTCAATGCTCTAAAAGAGCTTGGATACGATGCAGTATTTATAGATGCGGATAAAGAGCTTTGTCAAAAAATTGTTCAAGAAAAAATTGATGTCGCATTCTTAGCCCTACATGGTGGATGGGGAGAAAACGGAGGAATTCAAGGAATGCTTGAAGTAATGGGAATTCCTTATACTGGTTCTGGAATTCTATCATCAGCCCTTGCAATGGATAAAGAAGCATCAAAAAAAATATTCCTATATCACGGAATACCAGTTCCTCCATTTAGAGTCATAGAAAAATCAGAATTAAAAAGCCAAGACCCTTTAATTGCTATTAAACAGACAATTGGTTTTCCAAATGTTATCAAGCCTGCTTGTGAGGGTTCATCTGTTGGAGTAAATATAGCAAGGGATGAAGAATCTCTTAATAAAGCCTTAAACGAAGCATTTAAATATGGTGATAGAGTGATAGTTGAAAAATTTATAGAAGGAAAAGAGATTCACATAGGAGTGCTTGGAGAAAGAGCTTTAGGAGGAGTTGAAGTTAGACCAAAGAAAGGATTTTATGATTATGAAGCAAAATATACAAAAGGGCTTACTGAATATATTCTTCCTCCTGAAATTAATGAAAGTTTATATGAAAAGTTAAAGGATTTAGGCTTAAGGGCACATAAAGCACTTGGATGTAAGGGCGGAACAAGGGTTGACATAATTGTTGACAAAGATGAAAATGCTTATGTTCTTGAGGTAAATACAATTCCCGGAATGACAGAGACATCACTTTTACCAAAAATAGCAACACTATCTGGTTATGATTTCAAGGGATTAGTTAAGGAAATTCTTGAACTCGCCATTAAAGAGAGTAAATAGTGACTTGTGACTGGTGGATGGTGATTGGAAATAGGTGTTTTAGGGACAAATAGAATGGAATACATAAAACTACATGGGATTAAAATATATGAGTAGAAGAAAGATTACCATCCTTATGGTTTTGATTGTTGCAGGAGTGGTGGTCTTTTTACTGTTTCATTTACTAAAAATAAGACATTTTGTAATCATTGGGAATAAACATTTAAAGGAGCATGAAATTAAATACGCACTTTCTATTAAGGAGGGAAGCTCATTACTTTACCCGTCATCAAAGACTTTATATGAAAGACTAAAAAAGATGCCATGGATAAAAGATGCTGTCATAAGAAAAGATTTAAATGGAACGCTGACAATATATATTCAAGAGGCTTCTCCTGTGGCAGTAGCTAAATATGATGGGAGTGCTTATCTTATTGATAGGGATGGTAGAATTCTTGAAGATTTTACAGATAAGCTTGAATCATCCCTCATCTTATTGCCTATTTTAAAAAACATTGATCCAATTAACAATAGGGAGACGTTGCAATCAGCATTGGAATTACTGAATTTTTTGAACTCTAAGGGCTTTATTAGTTCTCAGGACAACATAATAATAACTGGCAGTCAGCCAGAAAATTTAACTCTTTTTGTAAATGATTTTCCAATTATTGTAGGTAAAGGTGAACTTGAGCTTAAATTTGCCAAATATGCGATTGTATTGGATGAGATAAAAAAAAGAGGCATTAAAGCACAATATGTTGATTTAAGAGTTCCAGATAGAGTAATTGTCAAACCAGTTGAATAAAGAAGGAGTGAATGAGAGAGTTGTTTACTATAGTTGACATAGGAACAAGCAAAATATGCATTCTTGTTGCACAGGTTGAGAATAACAATCTTGAAATTTTATCTTTAAAAAGTTATCCATCTTCGGGCTTAAAAAAGGGAAAAATCGTTGATATGGAGGCTCTTGTATCCTCCATAAAAAGAGCAATTCAGGATGTTGAAACAGAGTTAAACATAAAGCTTAAAAAATCCTATGTATGTTATTCAGGAGGAGAGGTTCAAGGAGTATACAGTGATGCAGCCATTAGGATAAAGAAGAAAGAAATAACAGAAGAGGATGTGGATTTAGTTATTGAATCTGCCTCAGCCATAAAGACTTCTTCTGACAATGAAGTAGTTCATATTCTTCCTGTGGAGTTTATAGTAGATGGAACTAATGGAATAAAAGATCCAGTTGGAATGAGGGGATTGAGGCTTGAGGCAAAGGTTTACATAATAACTGCACCAAACTCTCATATTCAAAATATCGTTACCTGTTGCAACAGGGCAGGGCTTGAGGTAGAAGAAGTTGTATTACATGGTGTCTCCTCTGCTGAGGCTGTTCTTTCAGAGCATGATAAAGATTTGGGCACAGTTGTTGCAGATATTGGAGCAGGAAGCATAAAGATAGCTGTTTTTTATGATGGTTGTTTAAGACACATAAATAATTACGGCATTGGAGGAAATCACATAACAAATGATATAGCAATCGGACTTAAAATCCCTTTTAATGAAGCAGAGAGAGTCAAAAAAGAATTTGGAGTGGCAATACCTGATATTAATTTTGGTAGCTTGAAGTTTAAAAGTGTCTCCGATGAAGTGGAGATTTGGGGGATGGACAAGCAAGCTGTGAGAGTTCCAATGAGTATTATAAGTGAGATTGTATATGCAAGGTGCGAAGAGATTCTTGATATCTTAAAAAAGGAGATTAATTCCTTGCCTAATGATATCTCATTGTCCTCAGCAGTTATTACAGGTGGAAATGCTCAAATGAAGGGTTTTGTTCAGTTGGCTGAGAGTTTTCTTTCAATGCCTGTAAGAATTGGTCATCCAAATACAGGCATAGCATCAGTTTGTTCTGAAATGGGATTTGATGATACTGTGGTATTGCAAGATGAATTTCTTTCTCCAGAATTTGCTTCAGCCTTTGGAAGTTTGATTTATGCATTAAGAACATCCGAGTTTGACCAAGAAAATTTTATAATAGGCAATATATTGAGAAAAATATCCACTTGGATTAGGGGGGTAATAAAAATTTAATAAAGGGGGAAGGAGAAATGTTTGATATTGAGGAAGTAGAAAGACCAGTTGCAAAAATAAAAGTTATTGGTGTAGGTGGAGCGGGCACAAATGCCGTAAATACAATGATTTCTGCAGGAATAAAGGGAGTTGAATTCATAGCTGTTAATACCGATATTCAGCATTTAGAAATTTCCCTTGCTCCTTTAAAGGTTCAAATCGGAAAAGAGCTCACAAGAGGACTTGGTGCAGGCTCAGACCCTGAATTAGGAAAAAAAGCTGCATTAGAAGATAAAAACACGCTTATGTCATGCATAGAAGGAGCGGATTTAATTTTTATAACAGCTGGAATGGGAGGAGGCACTGGAACAGGAGCAGCTCCAGTTATTGCATCTATGGCAAAGGAGTTGGGAATTCTTACAGTTGCAGTTGTCACCAAGCCATTTTATTTTGAAGGTAAAAAAAGATTGCATAACGCGGTTGTTGGACTAAAGGAGTTAAAGAAATATGTTGACACAGTAATAGTAATTCCAAATGATAGAATTCATCTCATTGTTGATAAAGGAACTCCCCTTGTTAAATCCTTTGCAATAGCCAATGACATTTTAAGGCAGGCTGTTCAAGGAATTTCAGACTTAATACTTAATCCAGGATTCATAAACAGAGACTTTGCAGATGTAAAAACTATCATTGAAAAATCAGGCAAAGCAATTATAGGACTTGGAACATGCTTTAAGGAAGAGGGAGCAAGAGAGGCAGCCTTAAGAGCTATTAATAATCCTCTGTTAGAGGAAACATCCATAGAAGGAGCAAAAAGAATCTTAATCAATATTACAGGTGGCTTTGATCTTACCCTTGATGAGGTGCAAGAAATTGCAGGAACAATTTATGATGTTGCCCATGAAGATGCAAATATAATATTTGGAACGGTAATTAAGCCTGAGATAGAGAATGAGATTTTTGTTACAGTTATTGCAACAGGATTTGATGATAAAACAGAAGAATTAGAACTTGCTACTGAGTCATGGATGCCAAAAAATACATCAAAAAGTGTACTAAAGGCAACAAGAAAAATAATAGCAAAAGATATAGATGCTGTTGAATCATTAAAGCATAAAGAAGAACAGACAGATAAACTATCAAAACCAGCCGAGAGCTTATCTTCTGCAGAAGAAGTCCAATCTTATAAAACAGAAGAAAATATAATTAATACAACACCATTAAATATAAAGCCATTTCACTCAGAAATTAAGGAGCAAAGCCCAACTGAGAATGAAGAAAAAACAAATAAACTTTCAGAGTTTGAAAAAAAGAGCTCTGCAGAGAAACCAGCTGAATCTGTAAAATCAATTGAAAAACCCTTTACAGATATTCCTGACAACATAGAGGATGAATTTGATATTCCAGCTTTTCTGAGAAAAAAGCACAGATTATTAGATGAAGAAAATATACGCAAAGATTGATGAGATTCTCAATTCTGAGAAGGGAGTTATAAGAAAAGACCACGGTGGAAAAATAAAAATATGTCTAATTTATCCAGATATTTATCAAGTTGGCATAAGTAATTTAGGATTTCAGACAGTTTACAGGCTTTTTAATGAAAGAAAAGATGTTGTATGTGAACGATGTTTTCTACCCCAAAAGGAAGAAATCTTTGAGTATGAAAAAGGCATTTCTCTCATTTCCTATGAGTCTAAAAAGCCGCTATATGAATTTGACATTATAGCGTTTAGTCTCTGCTTTGAGAATGATTATCCAAATGTTATTAAAATTCTTGAACTCGCAAAAATTCCATATTTAACATCTGAAAGAACTTATGAGTATCCTCTCATCATTGCAGGAGGTGTTTTATGCTTTTCTAATCCAGAGCCCCTATCAGAGGTTTTTGATATAGTTTTTTTAGGTGAGGCTGAGGAATTAATTGCTGTTTTCGTAGAAAAATATAAACAAGTCAGGGAAGGCTCATATTTAGAAGAATTCAAGCAAAACCTGAAAAAAGAGCTTCTATCATCCGATGGATTTTATATTCCCGAAGCCTACAAAGAAGTTTTTGATGCAACTGGAAAAATAAATGGCAGGCAAATTCTTTGGCATGGTGCACCTTCAATAATAAAGAGAGTTTACTGTAGAGATTTATCTAACAAATTCAGTTATTCCCAAATTGTCACACCAATGGCAGTCTTTTCAGAGAAGTTTCTAATTGAAACAATGCGAGGATGTCCTTTTAGCTGTCGGTTTTGTCTTGTAGGTCAGATTTATAATCCTCCAAGAAAAGTCAAGACTGAGATATTAAAAGCAAAAATTGATGAAGCTATTAGTTATGGATTTAGTCTTGGACTAATTGCACCATCTTTAACTGCTTACAGAGAGTTGCAAACCCTTTTAGATACACCTAACATAGAGATTTCCTTTACCTCATTAAGAGCTGATAAACATACATTACAGGCTTTAGATGTCTTATCCAAAAGAAAAACTGTAACCCTTGCACCTGAAGCAGGCTCAGAAAGATTAAGAAGAGTAATAAAAAAGGGAATTGAAGAGGAGAACATATTGAATATAGCAGAGAAATTATCAAATACAGAGGTTGAGACCCTGAAGCTATATTTTATGATAGGACTTCCATTTGAAAAGGAAGAAGACATAGATGAAATTGTAAAGCTTATACAAAAAATTAGGGCAGTCTTTACGCGGAGAATCACCGCAAGTATTAGTATATTTGTGCCTAAGCCCTTTACACCATTTCAGTGGCATGGAATGGAAAAGATAGAAATTGTGAAGGAGAGATTAAAAAAGCTTAGTAAAGATACATTGAAAATCAAGGGATTTAAACTTTTACACGAAGTTCCAAAATACTCTTATATGCAAGGCTACTTTGCAAGGGCTGATAGACAGGCATTAACCATAGCAGCAAGGGTTTCAAGGGGGGAGAACTTTGGAAAGATATTTGATGAAATAAAACAAGAAATCTACGAAACAAAATCCTTTGAAGATTTTCTTCCTTGGGATTTCATTTTACATGAAGGAATCACAAAAGAAGGTCTGTGGATAGAGTATAAAAAAGCACGAATTGATTCTGAATAAACAAATTGAAAATAGAAATAGACACAAGTCACTGCGAGCCTCCGAGGGAGGCGAAGCAGCCTCTAACAAGGCTTTATTGAGAAAATAAAGACGAGATTGCTTCGTCGCTATCGCTCCTCGCAATGACGGCGAAGGGAAATCTTCGCAATGACGAGAAGGAAAATCCTCGCAATGTTCCGTGTTAATTTGTCAAGTATTTTTTTCCATTCATTGCAATTTCTTCATTGTATGGTATCCCACTTTTTAAAACTCCATATACCTGCCTTATTAGTTTATGGGCTACTGCTATCAATGCCTGCATCTTGCTCTTGCCCCTTTGTATCATCCTCTCATACAATGCTTTGCATGCCTTATTATATCTCATCGCTGACATCGCTGCCATATACAATATCTTCCTTATATATGCACTCCCCTTCTTCTGTATCCTCCCCTTTTTCTTTACACTCTTGCCCGATTCATATACTCTCGGGCTTATCCCTATATAACTGCCTACTGCCTTTACTCTGTCAAAATTTTCAAAACATCCAAGCATTGATACTGCTATGCATGCTGTCCTCTTGCCAACTCCAGGCACACTATCCGCTAACTTTATCTGTTTCTCATAACTGGCCTACCGCCAATTCTTCCAATTCCTTCTCCATCTTCTGTATTGTTTCCTCTGCATTTTTTATGAGCTCGTTAAAATTTTCTATTACTGTATCTACCATTATCGGTTCATATCTTAATGCTTCTCTTTGATTCTTTAAACAATTAAGATGTTTCTGAATCTTCGCAAGGCAAGTTAATAGTATCTTAATCTTCCGCTGGGGTTCATCCATTGGCTTAAATAATCTTATCTCTTCGCAAATCTCCACACTCTCAGCTATCACTGCAGAGTCTATTTTGTCTGTCTTCGCTCTATTAAACTTTGCATCCGCAAGTTTCTTTGTCTGCAGCGGATTCAAAATTGCTACCTTATACCCTTGCTCATATAAGGCATGGGCTAATTTTAAATGATAAACCCCTGTATGTTCCATAACAACCAGTATATCCTCTTTACAGCAGTCAGGTAGCTCCTTTTTCAAAGCCTTATGCAACTGCTCTGCATGATTCTTTAGATTGAAAGAAGCTCTTTTACCTTTACCTCTTTCCCAGATTGTTACTGCTATGGTATCCTTTGCCACATCTACTCCAACTATGAACTTCTCTTTTGTCATTTCTCTTCCTCCATTTGATTTTTTTGTTTTTCTTCCCTTATCCTATCATCGTGGGAACTCATTCAGGCTGTCTGAGCCTAATGTTCCGTTCAGGCTTAAGGGAAGGGAGAAGGTGGTGGACAACATTGCGAACGGTCTTTAAGACCTATGACAAATCGTCCTTGCCCACCTTCTTTCTTCCTTTTATTTTAACTTATCCCTGTTTAGTGTCCATATATTTATCATACGATGACAAGGGGGAGGGCATTGCGAGCCTGCCGACAGGCAGGCGTGGCAATCTCGTTTTTTTACTTTTCACTTTTTACGTCTTACTTCTCGCGCCTCACGCCTTACGTTTTACGAATTTTCAGAGACTGCTTCGCCACATTGAGTGGCTCGCAGTGACAGTGTGAAGCAGGGGCTCGCAGGGACACACTTCACCGTCATTGCGAGGCATCCGTAAGGATGCCGAAGCAATCTCTGAAATTGCCACGCTGTCGCTCTATGGCACTATGACGGCGAGATTGCTTCGGGTGCTGGCGCACCCTCGCAATGAAAGAAAGAGGGACCTCGCAAGAGTTGAGAAGAAAGTCCTTGTAATGACAAGAATTGGGGATGTCTCGCAAATGCCCGGAAAGGTCTACTATAAAAAATCGCTCAATTTAGATTATAATTAGTGAAACCTTTGGACAGGAGGTTATTATGCAACAGGCAGGGAATGAAAAAATTTTAGGTGGATTAGGAGCTTTATTTATAATTTTGGGGCTTATTCCATACATTGGATGGATTTTATGGATAAGTGGATTTGTACTTCTTCTTATATCTTTGAATAAATTTTCAAAAATATTTCAGAATCAGGATATTTTTAAAAAGTTTTTAACTGGAGTTTTAATCTCAATTGTAGGAGGCGTAATTGTTGTTCTTTTTGGCGCTCTTTCAATTGTTCCTATTCTTACACATCATGGAGAAATAGGAAATTTTCCAACTATAGGAATGATTGTTTTGCTATTAGCCGCATACGTCTTAACAATTGTTAGTTGCTATTACTTCAGAGAATCTTTTAAGCTTCTTTATCAATACACCAGTGTAAATCTGTTTAAACTTGCTGGTAATTTCATATTCTGGGGTTCAGTTGGATTGATTATCTTTGGTATTGGTGCTATTGCTATAATTGTGGGATGGATAATGCTTGCAGTTGCTTTCTTTACGCTTCAACCTGAATATAAATACGAGGAGTAAGTTAATCTATTTCATGAATTTCTAATATTTTTTCTACATTGAAATTTCGTTCCTCTCCACGCATCATACACATTGCTTTTAATCCCAAAAAGACTCTACTGCCATACTCCATCTCTCCAATAAAAAGAGGCTTTACTATTCTTCTTGATTTTTCATCCGTTGATTTAAGATACAAAATCTCTAATTTTTTACCATTCTCAATTGCCTTTTCTATCAAAGAAATTTTTTCCTCAAGGGATAGCTTTTTTGCTGCATTTTTATATTGAAACTGAGTAATAAATCTGACAATTCTCCTGTCAAGTAAAATGTGCTTTCTATTTACAGGTTTTTTGAGTATCAAACCTTCAAAATTACTACATCTTGAAAGAGCCACATAAAGTTGTCCATGAGAAAATGTTCCTCTGCCCAAATCAATTATCATTTTATCAAAAGTCAGTCCTTGACTTTTATGTATTGTTATAGCCCATGCAAGCTTTAAAGGATACTGGATAAACTGCCCAATTATTTCAGTTGAAATTTTCTTTTTCTCCTTATCATAGTAAAATTCAAACATCTCCCATGTGAATGGAGATACCTCAACAATATCGCCATTTGTAAGCTCAACAAAAATTATATCTGGCTCAGTTCTTTTTTGCTTAATATCTACAATCTTTCCAATATCTCCATTTACCCATCTGCCTTTGCTGTCGTTGTTAAGAAGCATTACCTGTGCATTGATTTTTAATACTAAATCTATGGAAGTTGGAAGGTCAGTTTCATTGAATTCGCCCTCAATAAAGCCATGATAGACAAATTCTTTTCCTTGTATTTTGGCAAGCTTCTCAAAATTAATTTTTTCAGCCATTTTGTTTGTTGTTGTAAGATAAACATAAAATTCTTCATCTGGTGGTGTAAAATCTGGATTTACCCTGCTGTTGAGTTTTTCTATGAGGTCATCTGTAACAGTATTATTTCTTATGCTGTTTAATATTTCAAGAAAAGCTGAATCAGACTGTCTGTAAACCTTCTCAAGCTCTACAAATTCAAACTCACATTCATTGAAAACCTGTGAGCTAAAAAAATACGGTGAACTGTAATAATCTTTGAAAATAGGCTTTTCCCTTGATGTAACAACAGGAGGAAGCTGATACAAATCTCCGATAAAAATCATCTGGACTCCACCAAAGGGCTTTCTCTTTTTAGGTCCGTGCTTTCTTAAAAAGGCATCAATACAATCAAGTAAGTCAGCTCTTACCATTGATATTTCATCAATTACAATTGTGTCAAGTTTTTTATATAACTCTGAATTTTTAGGCTTGATATCTTTTACTTTATGTATTGTTATATCAGGCTTAAAACCAAAGAATGAATGCATTGTCTGTCCTTTGACATTTAAAGCAGCAACACCTGTTGGTGCAAGCACTGCTATTTCCTTTTTTGTATTGTCTCTAAAATATTTAAGAAAAGTGGATTTTCCTGTGCCAGCTCTTCCTGTTATAAAAAGATTATTGTTAGTATTTTCTGCTATGGATAGGGCTTTTTTAAAACTGTCGTTTAATTCAATCATGGTAGAATTTCTATTGGAGTGCCTTCCGCAACCAACATCCAAATCTCATCCATCTCTTCATTAGTCACAGCAATGCAACCCTCTGTCCAGTCATCAAGAATATGATATTTCCCTAAGTATTCAACATTTTTTGAAAGTCCATGAATCATTATTCCTCCGCCAGGATTAACTCCCAAACGAATAGCCTTTTCAATATCTCTTTCGTTTGGGTAGGAAATCTTTAAGGATTTATAAAAATTACTATTTGGATTTCTCCCAACTATATAATATCTTCCCTCTGGAGTTTTTCCATCTCCCTGTGCATATTTTGCACCTACAGGATTTTTACCTAATGCAACTCTGTAAGCCTTCAGTATTTTTCCCTCTTTCATCAAAAACATAACTCTTTTTGATTTTATAACTACTATCAAATCAGCAAACTCTTGGGCATAGAGGATATTTGAAGTAAACGCTAAGAGTAATATGCTAAAAAGAAGCGTTCTTAAGAGCATCTTTACACGCGCAAGCTCTTTCTTGTGGTAAATTTTTTATTGTTTCTTTTACTATCTTTTTGATAACATCCAAAGAAGCTTTCATAGATTCCACTACTTCTTTTACAGTGAGAGGCTTCTTTGATATTCCCGCTGCGTAATTTGCCACCACAGCAACTGCGGTATAGCAAATCTCAACCTCCCTTGCCAATGAAGCTTCAGGCATAAGTGTCATTCCAACTATATCTGCTCCTATACTTTTGTAAAATTTAATCTCTGCTGCTGTCTCAAGTCTTGGACCATTTACACAGATGTAAGTGCCATTAGAAATAATTGGAATATCTAAGTTTTCAGCGGTTTTTATGAAACATTCTCTCATCTCGTGGCAAAAAGGCTCAGTAAAATCTATATGAACAACTTTTCCTTCCTCATAAAAAGTATTTTTTCTCATACCCTGAATAAAATCTATTATCTGATCAGGCAATACAATACTTCCGGGTGGGATATTTTCATTTAGTGAGCCAACAGCAAAAATTCCTATAATTCTCTCAATTCCCAACTGCTTAAAGCCGTAAATATTTGCCCTGTAATTTACTTTATGGGGAGGGATGCTGTGGTTTAATCCATGCCTTTTTAGAAATAGAGTTTTTGTAAAACCAATATCTTCTACTTCATAAGGACAGGATGGTTCTCCGTAGGGAGTTTGAATTGAAATTTTTTCATTTGATATTTCAGTATCACTAAGACCGCTACCGCCTATTATACCTATTTTCACCTTTTATTCTCTTGCGATTATTTAGAATGCGCCCAGGAGGATTTGAACCCCCGACCTACGGATTCGTAGTCCGCCGCTCTATCCTACTGAGCTATGGGCGCTAAAAATATTATACCATAGCTTTGCTTATTTATATGAAACCTCAGTTTGTCCCAAAAATGGCGATAGAAATCTAAAAATCATTACAACTTGAAAAATAAACATTTTTTACTATTATTGCGAGGATTTTTCTTTTTTCGTCATCATATTTTAGATATATGGGCTTTGCGAGAGATTTTATTTCTGAGGCTATACTTTCTTTTTACGAGATTGCGTCGCCTGCCTGTCGGCAGGCTCGCAATGACAGAAAAAATAATCATTGAGGCTCGCAATGACTGAAAATATGGAATCGGTCTGCCTTGAAAATACAAAAAAATATCGGTGAGGCTACCAACCTTTGTCTTGTCAATACCTGCTATACCGAGCCTCGCAATGCCCTCCCCCTTGTCATCGTATGATAAATATATGGACACTAAACAGGGATAAGTTAAAATAAAAGGAAGAAAGAAGGTGGGCAAGGACGATTTGTCATAGGTCTTAAAGACCGTTCGCAATGTTGTCCACCACCTTCTCCCTTCCCTTAAGCCTGAACGGAACATTAGGCTCAGACAGCCTGAATGAGTTCCCACGATGATAGGATAAGGGAAGAAAAACAAAAAAATCAAATGGAGGAAGAGAAATGACAAAAGAGAAGTTCATAGTTGGAGTAGATGTGGCAAAGGATACCATAGCAGTAACAATTAGGGAAAGAGGTAAAGGTAAAAGAGCTTCTTTCAATCTAAAGAATCATGCAGAGCAGTTGCATAAGGCTTTGAAAAAGGAGCTACCTGACTGCTGTAAAGAGGATATACTGGTTGTTATGGAACATACAGGAGTTTATCATTTAAAATTAGTCCATGCCTTATATGAGCAAGGGTATAAGGTAGCAATTTTGAATCCGCTGCAGACAAAGAAACTTGCGGATGCAAAGTTTAATAGAGCGAAGACAGACAAAATAGACTCTGCAGTGATAGCTGAGAGTGTGGAGATTTGCGAAGAGATAAGATTATTTAAGCCAATGGATGAACCCCAGCGGAAGATTAAGATACTATTAACTTGCCTTGCGAAGATTCAGAAACATCTTAATTGTTTAAAGAATCAAAGAGAAGCATTAAGATATGAACCGATAATGGTAGATACAGTAATAGAAAATTTTAACGAGCTCATAAAAAATGCAGAGGAAACAATACAGAAGATGGAGAAGGAATTGGAAGAATTGGCGGTAGCCAGTTATGAGAAACAGATAAAGTTAGCGGATAGTGTGCCTGGAGTTGGCAAGAGGACAGCATGCATAGCAGTATCAATGCTTGGATGTTTTGAAAATTTTGACAGAGTAAAGGCAGTAGGCAGTTATATAGGGATAAGCCCGAGAGTATATGAATCGGGCAAGAGTGTAAAGAAAAAGGGGAGGATACAGAAGAAGGGGAGTGCATATATAAGGAAGATATTGTATATGGCAGCGATGTTAGCGATGAGATATAATAAGGCATGCAAAGCATTGTATGAGAGGATGATACAAAGGGGCAAGAGCAAGATGCAGGCATTGATAGCAGTAGCCCATAAACTAATAAGGCAGGTATATGGAGTTTTAAAAAGTGGGATACCATACAATGAAGAAATTGCAATGAATGGAAAAAAATACTTGACAAATTAACACGGAACATTGCGAGGATTTTCCTTCTCGTCATTGCGAAGATTTCCCTTCGCCGTCATTGCGAGGAGCGATAGCGACGAAGCAATCTCGCCTTTTTCTCTTCCCAAAAAGTGATCACTTCGACTTGCTTCGCAAGCCTTGTGATGACGGAAATATAAAACAGCAGGGCTTGCGATAACGATAAAAATACTTAATTTTCACATGGTTATAGCAATTTTTAGATTTCTATCTGTTTTTTGAAATGCCTTAAATGATTCTTATGAAAGGTAAAAGATATAAACTGCGGAGAGAATTTGAATAAATTTATATAAATTTTCTGCAATTTTATCAGGCGGTGAATACAGAAAAAGTTCTTCTTCTGTAATTTCTATTCCAAGTTTTTTAGCAGTCAAAGCAACTTTCTCCCTCTGTCCCCTCTCGTGGGGTCTAAAACTTCTTAATATGATTCCATCGTCTGAGAGAAAGTATTCTCCAGTGTCCTTTTTTCTCAATATAATTTGAATCTGTTTTGATTCTTTTGAAACAATAGGTGCTTTAATTATGCATGTACCTTCATCTGTTATTGAATATTTAATTATAGAACTGAAAAATTCATTCAAACTTTCCTTGATTTTTTGAGCTTCCTCAGGTTCTATGGGTTCAGTTACTGACAATAAAGTTCCAAAAAGAAATTCTTTAATAAAATCTTCAGTTTTCTCGGCAATTGCAGCATCTCCAGGGTGCTCACTCCAAAGTATGCGACATGAACGAAATACAAGGCTGTAAATTATTTCTCCAGTAGCTGTTTTTTCATTTAACTGAACATCAAAGGGAAGTGAAAATACAGATTTATCTTTAGTTGTTCTTCGCTTGTCTCTGTAAAAAGTTATACGAGCTAAACCTACTTTTGGTAAGGAAATAGATTTTGTAATTTGATTCATGTGAAAATTATAACACGATTGAAAAAATTTTTTAAAGTTGCCAAAAATAGAGATAGAAATCCAAAAATTGGTATAACCATTTGAAAATTAAGTATTTTTTGCTGTCATTGCGAGCATCCGAAGGATGCGAAGCAATCTCTACTTTATTTTTCAATAAAGCCTTATTAGAGACTGCTTCGCCCCATCGAGGGGCTCGCAGTGACAAGTGTCTATCGCTATTTTTGGGAAGTTGGAGAAAATGTCAATTTTGGGTTATATTATAAAAGTATGAAAATTCAGCTCAGCTCTAAACTCTCGTATGTTTCAAGCTTTTTATATTTACTTGGTTTACTTTTTTCGCTGACTGAACTTATTCTTCATTTTTACAACAAAAGTTTGTGTAAAACCGAAGGATGTAGAATTGTTGAAAGCTTTGTAAGAGGTGGTGACATCGTCCTGCTTTTGATAGGAATTTTACTTTTTAGCGTTTTATTTTATCTTTCTATAAAACAAAAATTTCCTTACATTCATTCTGCTTTATTAATAATTTCTTTAGCCACCGAGGGTTATCTCTTAGGTTTTCAGAGTTTCATCATCAAAGAATTCTGTGTTTTTTGTTTGACAATCTTTACAATTTTGTTTATTTCAGCTGTACTAAGACTTATTCAAGGCAGGCGTGAGCTGGCATTTGCCTTTTTAAGTTTTGTCTCTGTATTTTTTATTACTTACTTTGTAAATCCTCAAATAAATGAAATGCCATCAGCGCAATATGTGCTTTTGTATTCCAAAGACTGTCCCCATTGTAAAGAAGTAATACAGCTCTGCACCCAGATGTCAATACCTGTTCATGCTGTAGATGTAAAGGAAGTAAGCGGAATTTTAAAATCTCTAAAAATCAATTCAGTTCCCGTGCTGTACTGCAATCAAGGAACTGAAAAGAAATTTATAGTAGGTGCTGACAGTATTAAGCAGTATCTTTTTGCAAATGCTGTAAAAATTCAGCAAGCAGAAGGAGTATGCCCTATTTTTTCTTCCTCAGAAGAATGTAAATAATTTTTCAGCTGTAAAGCATTCTTAACAGCAAAACCCATATAGTCATTGTCAAAATAAACAAATGTAGGCATATTCCAATTTTTTATTTTTTCAGCCCATTCAATCAATTCCTCTTTTGTGTACTCAGATGCATAAAGTTTTTTAGAGCCATGTAGTCTTATGTAAACAAAATCAGAAGTTATTGCTTCATAATAAGGATATCTACCTGCTGAATCCGCAATACAGAAAGCAACTTTTTCGCTTTTCAAAATATCAAAAAATTTATCATCAATAAAAGTTTTATTCCTCACTTCAATTGCATATTTGTAATTTTTATCAAGCATTGAAATAAAATCGTTTAATAACATTTCATCAAATTTCAGGGAAGGAGGAAGCTGGATAAGAATTACGCCAAGTTTATCTTTCAGTATGGAAACGTTTTCAATAAAGCTGTCAATAGTATTTTGTTCTACTTTGAGCTTTTTGAAGTGAGTTATTTGTCTTGACATCTTGACAGAGAAAAGAAAATGCTCAGGAACTTCACTATACCATTTCTGAAATGTTGAAGGTTTTACATTTCTATAAAAAGTAACATTAACTTCTAATGTTGAGAAATGTTTACTGTAAAACGAAAGCCATTCTGAATATTTTAAATTTTCAGGATAAAAAATATTTTTCCAATGACCATACTGCCAACCCGAAGTTCCAACATAGACATTTAATGTTCTTTGTAAAGCTTGCTCCATAAATCTTCATAATAGAATAGCTTTTTAAACAACCACGTCCTATTATTCAAATTCCATTCAACTGTGGATTTTAGTCCTGATTCAAATTTAGTTGTAGGTGACCAGCCTAACTTATTTTTTATTTTTTCGCTACATATTGCGAATCTTTTTTCATGTCCCGGTCTATCAGGAACAAATTTGATTAAGGACTCAGGTTTATCAAGTAGTTTCAGTATCTGTTTTACAATGTCAATTATTTGAAATCTCTCACCGCTTCCGACATTAAAAACTTCGCCAGGCTTTCCCTTTTCTAAGACTGCAAAAATAGCTCTTATGCAATCGCAAAGATATAGCCATTCACGAATAATGTCTCCTGTACCATAAATTGGAATTGGCTCATTTCTTAAAGCTTTTAAAACCGTCATTGGAATAAGTCTCTCAGGATTTTGCCATGGCCCGTAAATGCTGCAAAGTCTGAGAGTTATCACAGGAAGTTGTAAGGCTCTCCAATAGACTTGTCCTAACATATCCGCGGAAGTTTTACTTACAGCATATGGGGAACGAGGATGAAGAGGACAATCTTCATCCCTTTCTCCTTCCTTTATTTCTCCATATTCCTCGTATGAGGCTATATTAATAAACTTTTTTATCTCAAACTCCATTGAAAGTTCAAGTAAATAAATAGTGCCTATTATGTTGGTTTCCATAAATACACTCGGCTCTATTACAGACCTGTCTATGTTTGTTTCTGAGGCAAAATGTAAAACAGCTTCGGGTCTCTTTTTTGCAAAAATTTTTCTCATTTCTTCTTTGTCAAGTATGTCAACATTGTAAAAATCTAATCTGTCATAAATAGGTTTAAGTCTATCAAGGTCTCCTGCGTAGGTGAGTTTATCAACAACAGTGACTTTCCAGCCTTTTCTTGCTGCTAATCTTACAAAATCACTTCCTATAAAGCCAGCGCCACCTGTTACAAGAACATTCATAATAAAGACCTCCTTGGGACTTTATGAATTATTATACCAAAAATAAAAAAGGATGTTTTAAAATATTTTTATAAAATATTTCAGCAGGAGGTGGTTGCGATGCCGATTTATGAGTATGAGTGCATGAATTGCCACAAGATTCATGAGGTTATGCAGAAATTCAGTGATGAGCCATTAAAAAAGTGTGCAATATGTGGAGGTGAGTTGAAGAAACTCATTTCTCAATCATCTTTTATCCTTAAAGGTAGCGGTTGGTATGTCACTGATTATGCCCGTAAAAATCATTCAAATAATGGAAGTAATGGGAAAAAGTCCAATGAAAACTCAAAAGCTCAACAAAAGGTAAATTCTTAAATGCTTAAACCCCATATTCATGTTCCATATAACAAGTTTTACGAATATGCTGAAATAATCCAGCGGGAAAAATTAAATCTTGAAATTTATTTTGACGCCAAAAGCCTTGATGAAATTAATGAGAATGATATTCTAAGGCTTAGGAAGGCTCTAAATTATGAGCCTTCCTTGTCTTTTCATGGACCTTTTATGGATTTATCACCCGGTACTGTTGACTCAAAAATAAGAGAAGTTACCATTGAAAGATATAATCAAGTGCTTGATATTGCAGAGAATTTTAATCTTAAAACCATAGTATTTCATTCAGGCTACAACAAATGGAATTATGCTTTCAAAGTAAACATTTGGCTTGAAAATAGTTTAATTACATGGGAAAAAATTCTTCCAAGAGCTGAAAAATTAAAAATTAAGATTGCCATTGAGAATATTTTTGAAGAAGACCCAGAAAATCTAAAACTTCTCATGGAAAAAGTATCCTCTCCATATTTTGGAATTTGCTTTGACACTGGGCATTTTAATTTATTCTCAAAGAGCGGACTTAAATTCTGGATAGAGGAGCTTAAAAAATTTATAATTGAGTTCCATCTTCATGACAACAATGGCAGTGCTGATGAACATCTTTCAATAGGAAGCGGTAGCTTTGACTTTAAAACATTGTTTAATCTAATAAGCAATGAAAATTATGTTTATACAATAGAAGCACACAGCGCTGTTGAAGTTTTTAGGAGTATAGAAAAGCTAAATGAATATTTCAAAAAGTAGTCATATACTCATAAATAGAGATAGACATGCGTCACTGCGAGCCCCCCTTTTGCGGGCGATAGCTTTGCAATTAGGGGCGAAGCAATCCATAATATGGCTTTATGAGAAAATGAAGATGAGATTGCTTCTCAGCACTCAGAGTGCTCGCAATGACAGTAAAAAATGTTTATTTTTCAAAAGTTTTAGTAATTTTTAGTTTTTTATAGCCATTTTTAGGATATAAATCTGGTTGAAAAGGAGAGCATGATGGAAAGGATAATAAATAGGGCAAAATGTTTAAAAGGAGAAATAACGCCTCCGCCAGATAAATCCATATCGCACAGGGCTGTTATGTTTGCCTCAATTGCAAAGGGAAGTTCAAAGATAAAAAATTTTCTATGGGCAAAGGATCCAATAAGCACGCTTAATTCAATGCAGTCGTTAGGAGTTGAGATCGAAATAAATTCCTCAAAGGAGATTATTGTAAATGGCAAAGGTTTAAAGTCTTTAAAAGAACCAGAGAATGTTATAGACTGTGGAAATTCTGGCACAACAATCAGACTTTTAAGTGGTATTCTATCAGGGCAGCCATTTTTAAGCATTCTCACAGGCGATGAATCTCTAAGGCAAAGACCTATGAAGCGAATTATAAAGCCCCTTTCCATAATGGGAGCCAATATCTTGGGCAGAGCAGATAACAGTCTTCCACCTATTGTTATAAAAGGCGGTTCATTAAAGAGAATAGAATACGAAATGCCTATTGCAAGTGCTCAGGTAAAAAGCTGTATTTTGCTGGCAGGTCTCTATGCAGAGGGCGAGACAGTAGTTATCGAGCCTCACAAAAGCAGAGACCACTCAGAAAGAATGCTCAAAAGCATGGGCGTTTCTTTGGATAGTGGATGGAGTATGAGGGATGGGTTTAAAAGACCTTTAGTGAAAATACTACCTCCGCAAAATGAACTTCAGCCCTTTGATCTAACTGTTCCCGGAGATTTTTCATCTGCGGCATTTTTCATTGCAGGAGCAGTTATTTTAGATAACTCTGAGGTTCTTATAAAAAACATTTGCCTAAATGAAACAAGAACAGGTTTTATGGATGTCTTGCTCCAGATGGGAGCGAGTATAGAGATATTAAATCAAAGACAGCAGGCTGGAGAGCCAGTTGGAGATATTTTTATAAAGAGCTCAAAAGGGCTAAAAGGCACTGTTGTTGAGGGAGATTTAATTCCAAGACTAATAGATGAGTTTCCTGTTTTATGCGTTGTTGCATCGCAGGCACATGGCACAACAATTATAAGAGATGCAAAAGAACTTAGGGCAAAGGAATCTGATAGAATAAAGGCAATGGTAACTGAGCTAAGCAAAATGGGAGTGGATATAAAAGAGTTTGAAGACGGAGTTGAGATAAATGGACCGTGCAAACTCAAGGGTGCTGAGGTCTATTCTTACAAGGACCACAGGATTGCAATGGCATTGAGCATGGCAGGGCTTTTTGCAGAAGGAACAACCATTATAAAAGATACTGACTGCGTTGACATATCTTTCCCTGAATTTTATGAATTGCTTGAGAGGCTTCAAAGATGAAAAGAGTCATTGCAATTGACGGACCTTCAGGTGCTGGAAAGAGCACTATTTCAAGAGAAGTTGCAAAGATTTTGGGATTTTACTATCTTGATACAGGAGCTTTGTATCGGACAGTTGCTCTCCATTTTTTCAAAAAATTTCCTAATATTAAAGATTTTTCTAATATGAAGGATGAAAAATTAGAAAGAGAGCTTAATAGCATCGCAATTTACTATGAAAATGGAAAAATTTTCCTCTGTGGTGAAGATGTCTCAGATTTAATAAGATCGCCAGATATAGGTGCTGTTACATCCCAGTTGTCTGCAAAACCCGTAATAAGAAAATTTTTGCTTCCAATACAGAGAAGCTTTGCTATGAAATATGACACAGTTGCGGAAGGAAGAGACATGACAACAGTTGTATTCCCTGATGCTTGGAAGAAGTTTTATCTGGATGCTTCTCCAGAGGTAAGGGCAAAAAGAAGATATGAGCAACTGATTCAACTTTCCAAGCCGATAACCTTTGAGCAGGCTCTTGAAGATGTCATTGAAAGGGATAGAAGAGATTCAACCCGAGACATAGCTCCATTGATGAGAGCCAAAGATGCAATTTATATTGATACATCAAAGCTTTCAATTCAGGAAGTTATTTCGCTGATTCTCAAAAAAGTTGCAGAATCTGCTTAATATCTTGTATTATCAAAAACATATGCATGAAATTATCCTCGTAGAAGGTGCTGGTTTTTGCTTTGGAGTAAAAAGGGCAATTGATATCGCCTTTGACATTGCAAAGAAACATAAGAATGGCGTTTTTACTTTAGGTCCTATCATTCATAATCCACAGGTCATTGAAAGACTAAAAGAAATGGGAATTAACCCTATTGAGGATGTGTCAGCTCAAGAAAACATTAATACGCTTATTATTAGGGCACACGGCATACCAAAGGATAAACTTAAAGAATTAAAAAGCAAAAACTATGAAATTATTGATGCCACTTGTCCTTTTGTAAAAAGAGCGCAAAATATCGCAGAAAAGCTTTCGCAAGAGGGGTATCAGGTTTTAATAATAGGAGACAGCGAACATCCTGAAGTAAAGGGAATTGTCAGCTACGCAGGAGAAAAGGCTGTTGTTGTAAGTTCTGATGAAATTCCCAATTTAAATAAAAAAATTGGCATAATTCAGCAGACAACCCAACCTTTATCAAAGGTAAAGGAAATTCTCAATAAAATAATTAACTCCCTTGATGAGTTTGAAGAGATAAGAATATTCAATACTCTTTGCAACTTTACCTCAAAAAGACTTGAATCCACAGAAAAGGTGGCAAATCAGGTTGATGTAATGATTGTGATAGGTGGCAGAAACAGTGCAAATACAACTCAGCTTGCAAATCTTTGTAAAAAGATAGGGGTTAAAACTTATCATATTGAAGAAGCAAAAGAAATAGACAAAAATTGGTTAAAAGATGTAAAAAAAATAGGAGTAACTGCAGGTGCATCAACACCACAATGGATAATTGACGAAGTAATTGATAAAATTAAAATGCTTATAAATTAAGGAGGACGAGTGCCATGCAGAATCAGTTGAGCGAACAACAAGAAATGGAAAGCCTATATGAGAGTTCTATTCCTCATGTAGAAAGGGGCGAGATAGTAAAGGGAAAAGTTATTAGTGTAAGGGATGATGGAATTATTGTGGATGTGGGTTATAAATTTGAAGGCATTATTCCTTTGAGCGATTTTTCAAAAACTGAGCTTGAAACTCTAAAGGAAGGCGATGAGATTGATGTTTACATTGAAAAAATAGATGATGCTCAAGGAGCTATATTTCTCTCCCGTGACAGAGCACTGAAGATTAGAGCTTGGGAAACGCTTATGGAGAGCTATGAAAAGGGACTGCCTGTAGAAGTTACTGTTACTTCTAAAACAAAGGGCGGTTTGTTGGCATCTTTTTATGGAATAAAGGGGTTTATCCCTGCTTCATTACTTGAGCTTTCAAAACCTAAAAATCTTGATGGATATGTTGGTAAAACATTTAAGGTCAAAATAGAAAAGATTGAGCCTCCAAGAAATCTTTACGGACCTTGGAAGAATTTAAAAACGACTCTTGTTCTTTCCAGAAAAGCTATTCTTACAGAAGAAAAGGAAAGGATAAAGAAAGAGCTTGCTGAGAAAGTTAAAGAAGGGGAAAAGATAAGAGGTAAGGTTAAAAATATTACAGATTTCGGTGTTTTTGTTGACATCGGAGGCGTGGACGGATTCCTTCATATTTCAGACATCTCTTGGGGAAAGGTAAAGCATCCTTCAAAGTTTTTTGAAGTTGGAAAGGAATATGAATTTGTCGTGTTGAAGGCGGATTTGGAAAATGAAAAGATAACACTTGGATACAAGCAAAGAAAACCTGACCCTTGGGAGAACATTGACCAAAAATATAAACCTGGAATGAAAGTAAGGGCTAAGGTAACAAGAATTGAGGATTATGGAATATTTGTTGAACTTGAGGAAGGGGTTGAAGGACTTGTTCATTTAAGCGAGCTTGACTGGACAGAGCCCAAACATCCCACTCACTACACTGAGGTTGACGAATGGATAAATGTTAAAATCCTTGATATTGACAAGGAAAACAAAAAAATAGCATTGAGCCTCAAACAGCTAAAGCCAAGACCATGGGAAATAGTAGGCAAAAAATACAAAGTAGGGGACAGGATCATAGGAAAAGTAAAAACAATTACAGACTTTGGCGTCTTTATAAGACTTCCTGAGGGAGTAGATGGACTTGTGCACATATCTGACATTTCTTGGGCAAAACATGTGGACCATCCATCACAGTTTTTCAAAAAAGGACAGAAGGTTGAGACAGTAATTTTAAATTTGGACCCAGATAAAGAAAAACTCTCTTTAGGCATCAAGCAACTGACAGAAGACCCATGGATAAGAGAAATTCCTGAGAGATTTAAAGTTGGTGAGATTTATACTGGTAAAGTAATTAAAAGGACAGAACACGGAATCTTTGTTGATTTAGAAGGAATTGTTGAAGGACTTGTTTATAAATCTGAGATAGATAAAGACAAAACAGTAAATGAAGGCGATGAAATAAAGGTTTTAGTTGTTAAAGTTGATCCTGAAAAAAGAAAAATAGGACTTAGCATGAAAAAGGCTGAGGGAGAATGAGAAGCAAAAAATTAAAAATTTTTCTGATAATATTAGGCTCTTTCCTGTTTATTAGTTTCCTTGCTGCTATTATGGAAACCAGTCTTTCTTCAGGAAAAATAGCTCTTGTTAATGTCAAGGGCGTTATTGTTGATTCAAGGAACATTGTTGAAGAATTAAAGGATTACAGAAAAAATCCATCAATCAGAGCAATAATCCTGAGAGTGGAAAGTCCCGGGGGTGCGGTTGTTCCATCTCAGGAGATTTATGAAGAGATAAAACGGACAGTTAAAGTAAAACCGGTGGTTGTCTCAATGGGTTCTGTTGCTGCTTCTGGAGGTTATTATATTTCTTGCCCTGCAACAAAGATTATTGCAAATCCGGGCACATTGACAGGCTCTATCGGTGTTTTGATTGAATTACCGAATGTAAAGGGATTGCTTGATAAATTAGGAATACAGGCAGAAATTATAAAAAGCGGAAAATACAAAGATATAACATCTCCATTTAAACAACTTCAGAAGGATGAAAGGGAAGTACTTCAGAAACTCATTGACGATGTACACAGCCAGTTTATCAATGCTGTTTCAGAGGGAAGAAAAATGCCAATTGAAAAAGTTAGGGCAATAGCGGATGGTAGGGTTTTTACAGGCATTAAAGCTAAAGAAATAGGACTTGTGGATGAAATTGGAGACCTTGATTACGCGGTTAAAGTTGCTGCTCAGCTTGCAAAAATAAAAGGAGAGCCGGAGGTGGTAACAAAAAAGACGACAATTATCAAGGAATTTTTAAAGGGAGATACCGAATCCCTGATTAGAAGGATTTTGCCCAGTGTGAATTTATACTTCCTTTATAAACCACAAATTGAAAATTAACGGAGGTAACCATGAAAAAATCAGAACTTGTAGAAACTGTTTCTCAAAAGGTTGATATTCTAACAAAAAAACAGGTTGCATTAATAATAGACATGATATTTGATGGAATGAAAGAAGCCCTTTCAAGGGGAGAAAAGATAGAATTAAGAGGATTTGGCAACTTTAAAGTGAAAGAAAGGGACGCAAGGATTGCAAGAAATCCAAAAACAGGCGAAAAGATTGAAGTGCCTCCTCAAAGGGCAATCCATTTCAAAATGAGCAAAGAACTAAAAGAAGCATTAAATAAGTAAAGTGACCTTATCGGTTAAAAAACTTTGCATTTTTTTTAAAGATTTACTTTTTATTGAAGATATAAATTTTCAAGTTGACAAGGGT
Organism: Thermodesulfovibrio hydrogeniphilus; assembly: GCF_054657355.1. Taxonomy (NCBI): domain Bacteria; kingdom Pseudomonadati; phylum Nitrospirota; class Thermodesulfovibrionia; order Thermodesulfovibrionales; family Thermodesulfovibrionaceae; genus Thermodesulfovibrio; species Thermodesulfovibrio hydrogeniphilus. Next base: position 226,608 of record NZ_BAAHYW010000001.1, on the reverse strand, counting down.
GAAATATTTTCAATTGTTGGCGAAAGTGGAAGCGGTAAAAGTTTAACTGCCTTGTCTATAATCAATCTTTTGCCAGATTTTTTTACAGCCAAAGGAGAGGTGTTTTTTCAAGATAAAAATTTGTTTAATCTCAATTCTGAAGAATTGAGAAAAATAAGGGGAAGGCATATTTCACTGATTTTTCAGGATCCGATGGTTTCCCTAAATCCTGTTTTAAAGGCTGGATTTCAAGTTGCAGAGCTTCTTATACATCATTTCCATATGCCCAAAAAAAAGGCATTGGAAATTGCGAGGGAACTTTTTGAAAAGTTTAAGATATCCCATGTTTTTGAAAGCTATCCCCATCAGCTTTCTGGAGGAATGAGGCAGAGAGTAATGATTGCAATGGCAGTTGCCTGTGGACCTGACCTTATATTAGCAGATGAACCTTCAACTGCTTTGGATGTTACAGTTCAGGAAGAGATATTGGATTTGTTGCATTATCTTGTGAAAACAGAGAGAAAATCACTTATCCTAATAACCCACGATATAAATATACTTGGTGAATACGCAGATTCAGTAATGGTAATGTACGCAGGAAGAATTATGGAAAAGGGCTGGGTAGAGGAAATTTACAAAAACCCCCTTCATCCTTATACGAAAGCTTTGTTGGAATGTATTCCATCTGAAGGTAAAAAATTCTCAGGCATTCCCGGAAATGTTCCAAGTTTAAAAACTTTACCATCGGGATGTGTTTTTCATCCAAGATGTAGCATGAAAAAAGACCATTGTTTGACAAATGTCCCAGCCCTTATTGAAAAACAGCCCGGACACTGGGTGAGATGTTTTAATTAGCATTAAAGAGGAGGAGAAAATGAAAACAAAGAAGTCAAAGAAACTTTACAGCAAGGCTATAAAATTAATGCCCGGTGGAGTAAACAGTCCTGTGAGGGCATTCAAAGCAGTTGGTGGAAATCCTCTTTTCATATCAAAAGCTAAGGGTTCTAAAATTTACGATGTGGATGGAAATGAATACATAGATTATGTTCTCTCATGGGGTCCGCTAATTCTTGGACATTCCTATCCCTCAGTTGTCAAAGCTTTGAAAAAAGCTGTTGAAAAAGGAACAAGCTATGGAGCTCCAACTGAGCTTGAAATCAAACTTGCGGAATTAGTGATGAAAGCTTTTCCCTCAATTGAAAAAATCCGAATGGTAAACTCAGGCACAGAGGCGACCATGTCTGCTATAAGGGTTGCAAGGGGATTTATAAAACGCTCAAAGGTTATAAAGTTTGAAGGATGTTATCACGGACATGTGGATGGACTTCTTGTTGCTGCTGGCTCAGGTGGTGCAACATTTGGAATTCCCGACAGTTTAGGTGTTCCATCTTCCTATGCCTCTGAGACCATAGTGCTTCCCTTTAATGATACCGAAGCATTCAAAAACACTATCAAAGAACATTGGCAGGATATTGCATGCGTAATATTAGAACCTATTGTGGGAAACATGGGATGCATTCTTCCAAAGGAAGAATTTTTAAAAACCCTGAGACAGGAGACAGAAAAGCACGGGATTGTTCTAATCTTTGATGAAGTGATGACAGGATTTAGGGTTTCCTTTGGTGGAGCTCAACAGTATTATGGAATAAAACCAGACCTTACCTGTCTTGGAAAAGTGATTGGAGGAGGGCTTCCTGTTGGAGCATACGGTGGAAAGAGAGAAATTATGCAGATGGTTGCACCTGATGGAGGAGTTTATCAGGCAGGCACTCTTTCAGGAAATCCATTGGCAATGACCGCAGGAATAGAGACTTTGAAAATATTATCTAAGCCCTCCACTTACAAAAAGCTTGAAGAGAAGATGACCGCCCTTGAAGAAGGGCTTAAGGATGCAGCAAAAAGGGCAGGAGCAAAAGTTAAATTCTATAGGGCAGGAACCATGTTCTGCACATATTTTACAGATGTTGAAGTTGTTGATGCCCGCACAGCAAAGACTTCTGACATTGAAAAGTTCAAAAAATTCTTCTGGGGAATGCTAAACAGAGGAGTTTACTTAGCTCCATCACAGTTTGAAGCAGGCTTTATATCTCTTAGCCATACAAAAAGGGATATAGAAAAAACTATAGATGCAGCATATAACACACTTAAAGAGCTATGAATTTTTTAGATCCCTTAGAGCAAGAAGAACGGGCTGAAATATATAGATTTTTTGGATACCTTTTTATGGATGTTCCTGATATTGAAATGATAGAGGATTTTCAGACCCTAACAGGCATTACTATAAATGATACTTACGAAGAGATATGCGATGACTATGTTAATCTTTTTACCGAGGGGCAGGTGCCAAACTATGAGGAATTTTACAGAAGTCAGAAATATGCAGACATACCTATTGATTTAAGCCTTAATGATGTTCAGCATTTTTACTGGACAGCAGGAGTAGCAATTGATGAGGAGTTTGACTTAGCTCCAGACCATGTTTCTATGGAGCTTATTTTTATGAGTTATCTGATTGAGCAAAATCTTCAAGACTTGCAGATAGAGTTTTTAAAAAGGCTTTGTGACTGGATTCCTATGTTTTGTGAGACCCTTTATGAAAAAGCCCAGACAGATTTTTACAAAGAAGTTGCATCTTTTCTTAAAGAGTTTGTATTATCAGAGTGTGGAGTAGAAGGGTGAGCGAGGATAAAACAAAAAAATCCATATTTAAAATAATGCTTGAGGCATCAGCCTTAGGTATTAATTTTGTTCTTTGTGTTGTCGTAGGTGTTATACTTGGATATTTTCTTGATAAACTAATCAATACTTTTCCAATTTTTTCAATAATTTTTCTGATGGCAGGCTTTGCCGCTGGAATAAAGGAAATTTTTAGATTTATAAGGAAGGTGAACAGGGAAGATGGACAAGGAAGTAATCAAGAGAATCAATAGGCAAACACTTATTTTAGTGCCATTATTGGCTATTGGTAGCTACTTTATATGGCAAAAAGAAATCGTGGCTTTTAATGTAGTTTTAGGTGGATTTATAAGCTGGCTGAGTGTAAGGGAACTTGCATGGGCTGTTAAAAAATTTTTTGGGAAACCCTTTTTCCAGTTAAAGGTTATTGGACTGAGTTACATAAAGTTAGGATTTATTTTTATTTTCCTGTGGATTATGGCAATAAAGGGATGGTTTGACATCAAAGGGCTACTTATAGGATTTATCGCTATTCTGATTCTCTCCACAAAAGAGGCTTATCTTTATGTTAAAAGGCAAAAGATAGAAGAGTCTTAATATGGGTTGGCAGCTTTATCTTCTCTTAGCCCTTGCCCTTCTTATTATTATGGCATTCAAGCTCACTAAGGTTCTTGCTATGATTGTAATCCTATCAGTGTTTATCATTTTTTTAGTTGCCTATTTTTCTAAAAAAAGGAGGCAAAGGTGGTAAAACTTGACTTTTCAAATGTTTTAGTGGAGGGAATAGGAAATAGCGGAATTTTCATTGAGCAGCTTGAATCCCATGCAAAAAAAGCAGTCTCTCTCATTTCATCAAGCAATTACAAGGAACTTGAATTTCTCAAATTACCTGAACAGGACTTAACAGAGCTTAAGGAGATTGGGAAAAGGGCAAGGGATTATGAGTATTTTGTTCTTCTTGGAATAGGCGGAAGTGCATTGGGTCCGAGAGTTATCCTTGAATCCCTTAGTCCCATGCATAATCTGAAAAAGTCACCAAAGATTTTTATATATGACAATGTTGACCCTGCAACTTTTCGTAATATCCTTGAAACCATAGATTTAAAAAGAACTCTTATCAATGTGATTTCCAAATCAGGAAGCACATCTGAGACCCTTGCATCGTTTTTAATCTTCTGGAGAATGATAAGGGACAAAAAGCTTGATGTAAGTAAACATTTCGTTTTTACCACTGATCCTGAAAAGGGAAATCTTCGCAGGCTTGCTGAAGAGTATGAAATTCCAGCATTAACCATTCCGAAAAATGTTGTCGGAAGATACTCTGTGCTTTCTCCTGTGGGTCTCCTTCTTGCTGAGGCAATAGGTATAAAAAGTGAAGCATTACTTGAGGGAGCAAGGGATGTATCAAGTAATGCTTTTAATGAAAACTTAAATCAAAATCCAATGGCTTGCATGGCATCTGCTCTTTATTTGATGGATACATTAAAAGGAAAAAAGATAATCGTATTTATGCCTTACTCAGACAGGCTAAAAACTCTTTCTGAATGGTTCTGTCAGCTTTGGGCTGAAAGTTTAGGCAAAGAAGGCAAGGGAACAACTCCTTATCCGTCTTTGGGAACTACAGACCAGCACTCACAGCTTCAGCTTTGGATGGAAGGTCCTGAGGATAAAGTTATTTTATTCTTATCAGTTGAAAGGCATGGTTATCAAGAGGAGATTCCAGAGGAGTTTCACGATATTGAGGGATTGAGATTTTTAGGTGGACACACCCTTGAGGAGCTTATAAACACTGAACAGATTGCAACTGAGATGGCTTTATGGATGAACAGAAAGCCTAACATGAAAATCATGCTGTCTAAAATTGAGCCATACATCATAGGACAGCTCTTTCAGTTTCTTCAGGTAACAACTGCAATGGCTGGCATGCTTTATGGCATAAATCCGTTTAACCAGCCCGGAGTAGAGCTTGGAAAAAGGCTTACCTACGGAGCTATGGGCAAGAGAGGATTTGAAACAGAAGGAGAACAGGTTAAACAATATCTTAAACAAGAAAAGATAACCAGTTCACTGAAAATGGAGGGATAAAATGAAGGCTTTATTCAAGGCATTCAGAGAGCCTGAAATTTTAGACAAGGAAACACATGCGGATATTAAAATAAAAAAGCCTGAGAATTACGCATTTATGGAAGATGTAGAGATTGTTCCTGTTGTATACAGTGAACTTATGATTGCATCAATGTATTGCCCTGTGTTCTTTGGTATTTCAGAAAACACTGTATTTCCCTTTGCAGTATTGGGAGCAGGTGGTAGAAATGTATTTGTAAGAGACGATGGCTCATGGAAGATAGATTTCATTCCCAAACTTGTTGAGCTTTATCCGTTTGGTCTTATTAAAGAAGGAGATGATTATGTCGTGATAATAGATAAATCTTGCCACGATGAAAATGGCGAAAGGCTTTTTAATGATGGCGAGGATACAGAGTTTTTTATTTCTCAGAGAAATAAAATAACGGAGCTGGCAAGGGATTTAAATGACGCAATTGGATTTTGCAATGAATTAGTGGCTGAAAATTTGCTAAAACCAATGAACTTGTCAATTGACCTTAAATGCGGAAAGGCATCCATAAAGAACATGCTTGTTCTTGATATTGAAAGATTCAACAGAATATCTCCAGAAAAACTATGGAGTATAAACAATAAGGGTTATTTGCTAGTTCTTCTCTCGCATTATCTAAGCCTACGAAACTTTCAGCTTTTTGATTTTTATGCAATAGGATAGTTTTATCTTACATCACCTCTACTCCATATTATCTCAACAGCTGACATTCTAATTGCTCTTTTTATCATACTTTCAATATCGACTCCCAAACTTCCCTTCACAGCTAATGCATACTGAAAGTTACCGAGATATGGAGAGTTAAGATAAAGGGGCTTCAGCGTTTCAAGAACTATTGCTCTGCTTGCATTTGCATCAATCGTAAACACTTTACCATCAGGCATTTTAAGGTCAACTGCTGGAGGATTAACCCCCTCAAGAACTGTTCCGGGAATAAGAGGCTCTGTAAAAAGATGAATTTCAGAGAATCCTACTTTTTTTAAAGCATAGTATAGAGTCCACAGCTTCCATCGGGTTACATGATGGGGTGGATAGTCATTAAACCACCATTTAAACTTTCTGTATCCATGAGAAATGTTTTCAAATTTATAAAAAGGTGGACAACTTAAAAGAAGGATTCCACCTTCTTCAAGAAGATTAAATATTTCCTGAAGAAAATTAAGTGGTTCATGAACATGTTCTAGCACTTCAAAAGCAGTGATAATATTATAAGGTTTTTTCATGTAATCGGGTAGTTCCTGGAATGTGACAGCATGAGCAATATTTAAGTTAAATTTCTCCTGTCCGATTTTCACAGCACTTTCTGATGCTTCCATTCCATAGGTCTCGTATCCTAAATTTCTCATAATCAACATGAAAAAACCAGTGGCAGCTCCAACATCGAGATGCCTACCTCTTGGAAGAAGTTTAAGAATTGGTATGAGTACAGTGAATCTTGGAACTCTTTTCCATTTTTCAATTTCCTCTTTTTCTCCTTTTACATCTTGAAATGATTTGTAAGCTAAATCAGTAATGCTAAGCAAGTCTTCAAAATCTCCCTTGTAAATTTTCTCATAATCTGCAACTTTCATTGGATATGTAAACTGAAGTCCGCAGGAGGAACATTCAAAAATTCTAAATCCGTTTATAACTTCAAAAAGTGGAATATGACCAGAAAATTCACATAGTATGCATTTTTCAGGCTTTGGATAATCGCTCTCCAAAAGTCTTTCAGCATCAATCAAGGCATGATAAATAACCTCAGCAGGAATGCTTTCAATGCAAGGGCTGTAAAACTGTGCTTTAAGCTGAGCTTCAATGCATGGACTGTCGGTAAAATGCCTTTTACATGGGCTTACACATGTCTGTCCCCTGTAATTTGGTGCAACTCCTATTACAGTTTGATATGTTGAGCATCTGAGTGCTGCATCAATAGGACCAAATACAGCAACAGTAGGCTTTCCAAGTCCAGCTGAAATGTGCAGTGTTGCGGTGTCAGCAGTTATTACTGCATCTGAAAGTGCAACTGATGCAATTAAATATCTCAAATCTTTCATAAAAACCGAAAAATTTGCTGCCTTTATTCCGTAAACATCAAGGGCTGTCTCAACTGTAATATCCTCGTCAGGCAAAGAGCATATTATAGGAACATATTTATCCCATATTAAATCTTCAATTTTCTTTAGCAACTTAGGTGGCAGGGTTCTGTGGATGGATGATGCAAGATAATGAAAAAGCAGAACTTTTTTACCACCAGATGCCTCTCTGATTTTGTCAAATTTCTCCTTCATCTCTTTTAATACATCCTCATCAACAACAATATCCGGTGTTTCTTTTTCTGCATTGTAAAGATGGAACTTCCAGAGAAAATATTCAACCATGTTTAAATTGTCAAACTGGGGAGTATTAACCATTTCAACAACTTTTACAATGTAGTCAGCCTTTGACACTTCCTTGAATTCTACAGGTATGGGAAGAAGTTTATCAATATAGGGAAGCTTTTCAAGGACTTTACGGGCTCTACCTGATATGGTCACATGAAGGCTCATATCAGGATATCTTCTTTTAATCTCCCTCAATGCAGGAGTCATGCAAAGGGCATCACCGATTGCTGCCTGAGCTATGATAAGAAGTGTTTTACCATTTAAATCTTCTCCGTTGTAAAAAGGCGGCAGAACACTCATTGCTTGTTCAAACTGAGCTTTTATTTTTTCAGGTAAAAGTCCGAAAACATCATTTGCAAAGAGAAGTTTATCCCCGGGTTTAAGCTTAAAATGGTAGCCATTGAAATCAAAATTCAAATTACTCTTTGCCTTTGCAACAATCATTTTTGCCTCCGATGGATTAACTAAATTTTATGACTATTTTAACACAACTTTAATGGTATTTCAGCAAAAAATCACTGTGGGCTGAAGGTAAAGCTAAATGTCTATGACTTTTTCAGGGGTGTCAATGGGTATTGACAATTATGTTTAAAAAATTCTATTTTAACTGCAATGGGATTTTTAAGGTCATTCAGTGTTTTAGTTATCTCTAATGAGGCAAAAAAGATTTACGAAATTTTCAACTCTATAGGGATTACTCTTAAAAAGTCCTCTCATACAAAGTCCTCCCTTTCCTCTAATTTATCTGGTTATGATATAGCTTTTCTTGATATTGACTCAGATGGTTGGGAAAAAAGACTTTTTGAGTTAAAACAGTACATGCCAATCATCACTTTTGGTAGCCATGATATAACTAAAGCAGTTAAATCAATGAAGCTTGGTGCAACAGACTTTCTTCAAAAACCTCTTAAAGAGGAAGCTGTAAGAGAGATATTTGAAAATTTCAAAGATAAACCAAAGGTTGAAATACCGGGTTTAATTGGAATAAGCAGAATAATGGAAGATGTTTACTGCGGTATCAGAAAGGCAGCATTGACTGACAGCAATGTTTTAATTACAGGGGAGTCAGGCACTGGTAAGGAACTTGTTGCGAGAGCAATTCATAATTTAAGTGAAAGAAAGGATAATTCCTTTATTGTTATAAACTGCTCAGCTATTCCAGATACATTGCTTGAATCAGAGCTTTTCGGATTTGAAAAGGGTGCTTTCACAGGTGCAAATTATACAAAAAAAGGGCTTATTGAATGGGCAGACAATGGCACATTATTCTTTGATGAAATAGGCGATGTTTCAGCTCTTTTTCAGACAAAGATTCTCAGGGTCATACAGGAGGGAGAGTTTATAAGAATAGGCGGAAATCAACCAATAAAGGTTGATGTAAGATTTATTGCAGCAACAAATAAAGACCTTCCAAAGGCATGCAAAGAGGGAACTTTCAGAGAAGACCTATTCTACAGACTTAATGTAATTAACATTGAATTACCACCACTTAGAAGCAGAAAGGAAGATATTCCGTCTCTTGTTGATTTCTTTATTAAAAAACACTCAATTAAAAGAAAAGACATAACAGTTCGGGGCATCACAGATGAAGCTCTTGATGTTTTGATGAATTATTCTTTTCCCGGTAATGTCCGTGAACTTGAAAACATAATAGAGAGAGCTATTGCTTTTACCAATTCTGCAGAAATAACAGTGAAAGATTTACCAGCCTATTTGCTAAAAACTCAACATACAAGAAGAGTACCGCAGGGAAGCTTGAGGGAGGTTGTAGATAATTTTGAAAAGGAGCTTATCTGGTCAGCACTGCAAAAAAGCAGAGGTAATATTTCAAAGGCTGCAGAGCTTTTAGGTATTCACAGGCAACAACTTCAGCGTAAACTGAAACAATTCAAGATTGCCACATAATTTTAAGGTGAAACATTTTGTTGCATTCACTTTGCCATTTTTTCAGAAAAATTTTTCAAAAATAGAATAAAATGCAATAATTTGTTGCATCTTCTGCTAAATTTTAGTCTTAACGCCTTATTTTTATTAAACACTATCTCTGGCACGCCTATTGCATATTTTATTTTTAATGAAAAAAGTGTTGAAAAAAATGAAGGATTTGCTTGTCTCCATAACATTCTCAAAACCAAAGGAATTTGACAAGCTTAGTAAGAAGTATGAAAAAACCAAAAAGAAAGGAGGTGGGAGTAGAAAGGGATTAAAATGCTTTGTTTGATGTTATAGTTTTTATTAAAGAAAACAAAAAATTTAAAGGAGGAGGCTGTGGAATGAGTAAATTTAGGAAACTATACGAACTTATGATGGCTGGGGCAATATATCAAGCCCAGTGGGAAAAGAAGATGTCAGACAACATTCTGAAGAACAAAAAGAGGCTTTTAATTCTGATTGCTCTCATCTCTCCAATTCTGCTTGTATCTTTTTTAGGAGCTGCTGATTTCTTGGGTGGTAAGTCAGCCTATGCACCATCCCATTACACAACAACAGTTTTTATTGCTTCAATTGCGGTTGGTCTGGCAGCAGGTCTTATAACAGGATGTATCGGTGCAGGCGGAGGCTTTATCATCGCACCAGCTTTAATGGCAGCAGGAGTTAAAGGAATTCTGGCAGTAGGAACAGACCAGTTTCACATCTTTGCAAAGGCAATAATGGGAACAGTTATTCACAAAAAACTTGGTAATGTTTGCGTTGGACTTGCAGTTGCCTTTGTTATTGGTTCTGTATTGGGTGCAACCACAGGTGGTTACATTCAGAGAACAATTTATAACACAGACCCTGTATTGAGTGAGGCTTTCATCAGTATAATCTATGCTGTAATTCTTGGATTTTTAGGTTTTTATGGGCTTAGAGATTTTATAAAGCTTAAAAAAGCTGCTAAAGGTGGAGGACATGTTGATGCCCACGGTGGAGGACCTTTAACAACAACCAAACTTGCAATTAGCATTCAAAAAATTAACATCCCACCTATGATTAATTTTGATGAAGACTTTGGTGGAAGAAGAATATCATGGCTTTTTGTTGCTATGTGCGGTTTCTTGGTTGGACTTCTTGCAGCAGTTATGGGAGTTGGTGGCGGATTTGTAACATTCCCACTTTTTGTCTATGTTCTTGGAGTTTCCACACCAACAACAGTTGGAACTGATATATTGCAAATTATCTTTACAGCTGGTTATTCTTCAATAACTCAGTATGCTATTTACGGATATGTTTTCTATACTTTGGCAATGGGTCTTCTTCTTGGCTCTCTTATTGGAATTCAGATTGGTGCTCTTACAACAAAGGTAGTTCCTGGAATGGTAATAAGAGGATTCTGGGTTCTTACAATTTTAGCTGGATTTGCAAACAGAGCAAGTGTTGTTCCTGATAAATTAAGAAGCCTTGAGCTTTGGTCTATTTCAAAGGAAGCATGCGATATCATAATGCTTATTGGAAATGTTGTATTCTGGGTAGCGGTCGGAGGATTTGGTGTATGGGTATTAGGTAGTTTCTTTAAAAACTTAAAATCCTTTAGGGAGGAGGGATAATATGGCAGCTGATAAAAAACATCTAACATGGGGATTGATATTATTGGCAAGCTTTGCTGGAGTGTTAATACTCATTTTCGCTCCAATATATGGACAGGGAATGAACGGCCTTGAATATTCGGATGACTTATTCAACAAATTGGCAAAGGGTTCAGCCTATCAGATTCCTAAGCTAATTAAAGATGCTGAAAAATTTAAGGGAAAAGCTCTTGATGTTGTCATAGATGCTAAAAAACCTAATGATAAGCCGGGTGATGCTGAGAAAAGAGCTGAGAGAATTGCAAAGATATTCACAATTAATGGAGCTAAGGCGGAAGTTGATGGTTCAAAAGTCCACATAACAGGAGACTTTGGAGCAGTAATGCTTGCAGCCCTTGAGGATTCTGATCAGATGTATAAAAACAACGGTGATTTCATAAAGAAGAAATATGAAGTTACAGATGATGAAAAGATGAAACAGATGTTCAGACAGTGGCACAATGCCTTGAGCCTTGTTAATAAGAGACTGACCCTTGACAAAAAAGCTGAGGATGCAAATTTTGTTAAGAATGTCATTACAAAAGCCATTGAGCCTGCATATAATTTCTATGGAATTCCTGCAGTTAAAATTACGGAAAAAGCAGGCATTGCAACAGGACTTCTTGTATTTTATGTAATATACACAATCTGGTATGGCTTTGGAGTCCTTTATCTGTTTGAAGGATTAGGATTATCTACAAAAAAAGCAAAAGTAAAGAAGGAGGTCTAAGATGGCAATTGGTGCATGCCCATTAACAAAATTAGATAAGATACTCGTTGCAACTGATGGCTCAGAGGCAGCAAAATTTGCAGCTCAGGCTGCGGTTGAGCTTGCAAAACCATGTGGAAGCACTGTTTATGCTATATGCGTTGCAGAAGTTCCAATTTTTGCTGCCGAGTTTGTAGAAACTTTACCACAGGTAATTGATGTAATGGAAAAAAGAGCAAAACAGGCTTTGGATGATGTCAAGGCAGTAGCAGAGAAATCAGGGGTTAAATGCGAGACAATTAGTTACACAGGACCTGAGCCTTATAAGTATATTATTGATGAAGCGATTAAAAACAGCGTTGACCTGATTATTCTTGGCAAAAAAAGTGCTATGCTTGGCTCAGTTGGCAAAAAGGTAATCGGCAATGCACCTTGTAAGGTTCTTGTAATGCCTGTTGGAGCCACACTAAACTTTGAAAAGGTTCTTGTTGCAACAGATGGCTCTGTCTATAGTAATGTTGCTACAGCCGAGGCAATAGGAACAGCTAAAAGATTCAATAGTGAGCTTATTGCTGTATCTGTTGCAAAGAGAGATACAGATGTTCCCTATTGCGAAGAAGCGATAAAAGCAGTAAAAGAGGCAGCAGAGCGAGAAGGCGTTAAAGTTCAAACTTTAGTTTTAAGGGGAGAACCCTTTGAGCAGATAGCAGATGTAGCAAATAAAAATGCTGTTGGAATTATATTTATGGGCACATACGGTAAAACAGGCATTGAAAAATTCTTCATGGGAAGTGTCACGGAAAGAGTTATAGGCACAGTAGCCAGACCCGTAATGGTTGTGAGAAAGAAGTAATAAGTCTTTTCTCAAGGGAGAGGTTACAGCTTCTCCCTTTTTTTTTATCCAAATAAAGTATAATAAAAAAATGCCTTTTCAAAAATTAATAAATAAATTACTCGCCTTTGTTGAAAGATATCATCCTTTCAATATTAAGTATTTCAAACTAATTATATCTATTGCGATGCTAATTCTTTTAGGTATGGTTTTGTTTTTAGGATGGATGTCAACCCATAAGGTAAAAGAGATTGTAGTAGAGAATTTTAATCAGCAACAACTTATGCTTGCAAAGCATGCTGCTAAACAGATTGAAAACTCCATTGAGACATTAAAAAGAGAGATTACTCTCCTTAGTTTATCCCCTGCAATTCAATATTCAGAAAAACCCGCGCTAATAAACAGAATGAACATTACATTTTCAAGTGTGAAATTTGAAGGTGTAAAGGAGATAAAATTCATTGAAAACAGCACAAAAAAGACTTACAGAATAATTGAAGATAAGAAGTGCATGATTGAGAATTTACAAAAAGAAGACGAGCAATTTATTAGATGGGCATCTGATGAGAAAAACAAAGGGGAAGTATATTTTACTGAGATTGTAAAGTGTGAAACTGACCCAAAAGTACTTATTATGAAAATGGTCATCCCTGTTTGGCAGATTTCAATTGATGAGTCCCACCCTGTGGCTACTAATAAATTTTCAGGAGCAATAGTTTTTACAGTTGATGTTACACATTTGGTAAGAAAAATTACTAAAGAAATAAGATCAGGTAAAACAGGATATGCTTGGGTAATTGATCATAAAGGAATTTTTCTTTATCATGAGGAGAGCGGATTTATAGGAGAAAATGCATTTGAAGCAAGAAAAGGTAAAAAGCCTACAATATCATTTACACGAATAAATGAAATTCAACGAGAGAAAATGCTTAGGGGAGAAGAAGGCACAAGCTGGTATATATCTGGATGGCATAGAGGCGAAGAAGGAGAGATAAAGAAATTAATTGCCTACGCACCAATTAAAATTAAAGAGAGTCCACAACCTATTATTTGGTCAATAGCTGTAGTTGCACCAATTAGTGAGGTTGATGGAGCAATACATTCCATACATGTTCAACAGTTTATACTGCAGGGAATAATAATCATAGTTATTTTATTTGGTGGACTTTTTATTAATTTTATTCTTGTTTCATGGTCAAATCTCCTTGAAAAGGAGGTGGCTAAGAAAACTGCAGAGTTAAAGAAATCTGAAGAAAAATACAAATCTCTTATTGAAAATGCTGAGGATATAATTTTTACTGCGGACAATGAGGGCAGGATTCTTTCTATCAACAAGTTTGGAATTAAGTTTTTTAAGAAGCCTGAAGAAGAAATTTTGAATCAAAGCGCTTCTCAGATATTTGTTCCAGATGGCAACATGCTTTATATCAATATCAAGCAAATATTTAAAACAGGAGAAAGCAGACAGATAATACACAGAATAACATCCGATATGAAGGATTATCTCTTTAACACTAATCTGCAGGCTTTAAAGGATGAAAATGGAAATATATATGCTGTTCTTGCAATATCTCGTGATATCACTGTAAGAAAAAAGATGGAAGAGCAGAGTTACTACACAGAGAAGTTGGCTTCAATTGGAACACTTGCAGCTGGAGTTGCTCATGAAATAAATAATCCTCTTGCAATAATCTTGGGCTTTACAGAGATTTTACTTGAGAAGACTAATCCTGAGTCACAGGAATATGATATTCTAAAGACAATAGAAAAGCAGGCAACTAATGCTAAAAGAATAGTTGAAAATCTGTTAAGTTTTGTAAGACACAAGGAACATAAGGAACAGCTTGTAAACATAAATGAATGTATTGAAACTGTTCTTGATGTTATGAAAAACACTATTAACATAAATAACATTGAATTAAAAAAGCATTTGCAAGAAGATTTACCATTGGTAAAAGGAGATCCGGGTGAACTACAGCAGGTATTTTTTAATATTATCAACAATGCAATTTATGTAATGAAGGGCGGAGGAACATTAACTATAGAGACAAGATTTAAAGATGAATGGATTGAGATTTGCATAGCTGATACAGGATGCGGAATTAAAAAGGAACACAGGCAGAAGATATTTGATCCCTTCTTTACGACAAAGGAAGTAGGTAAAGGAACAGGGCTTGGATTGTGGGTTTCATATAATATTATCAAAAAGCATAATGGTATAATAACCTTTGAGACTAAGACAAAAGAGGAATGCGAGGAGACTGGAACTAAATTTATAATAAAATTACCACATGCAAAGGAGTAAAATTAGGAGGGAAATATGCCAGAAAAAATTCTTATAGTTGACGATGAGCCTGATATGCTCAAGCTTTTGTCCATGATAATCAGAGACAAAACACCGTATGAGATAACTACCACAAACAATCCTGTTGAAGCAGTTGAACTTGTAAGAAAAGGTAGCTTTGATATTGTAATTACTGATTTAAAAATGCCAGGACTTGACGGACTTCAGCTTCTTGATGAAGCCAAAAAGCGAGATGAAGATGTACCAGTAATTATCATTACCGCCTATGGAACAATTGATGCAGCAACTGAGGCAATTCAAAAAGGTGGCTTTGACTTCATAACTAAGCCGTTCAAAAAGGAACAAATTCTCTTTACAATTGAAAAGGCTGTAAAGTGGTTAAAGGTTCAGCGGGAAAACAAAATGCTTAAGGAGAAACTAAAATCTGGCTCTTAATTCCAGATATCCTTGATGTATTTACTTATGAATTCGTCTCTATACATCTGAGCGACGATATCATTGAATAGAACCATATCAAGCTGTTTTGTGTAGGCAGTAAGTTTGCCTAAAATTTCAAGTCTTTTCTCAATTTCTGGAATGTTGTATTTTGTAAGTATTGCATCAATAACATCTTCTCTGATTGTTACTCTGAATCCCATTTTCTTAAGAATTTCACTGATTAGCCATACTCTTCTTAATCTTCTATCCACAGCAGCACCACCGCCTTTGAAGAAGAATTTTATGTAGTTGTCATTTATGTTTTCTCCTGCATAGGCTTCAATTTGAGAGAAATGGTAACCTAAACGAATGCTAAAGTTCATATAGTTTTTTGTTATGATACAGAAGCTCTTTTTAGCTGTTTCTCTTAGTTGTTCTTCAGGTATAGATACTGTATGGGCAACCATTTCAAGAAATCCTCCTGCATCAACAGGCGGTGGACCGGGCCACTGCATTGATTTCATTCCACGCAGAATAGCTTGAAACGGAATGGAAAGAATATCTTCAGGTGTTGCTTTTTTTACTCCTTCCCTTAATCCATCTTCTATATCAATAATTAAAATCCCAATGGGAATTCCTGCTAAAAGAGGCACAGCATGATGTTCACTGTCATATTTATCCCACATTGTAAACATCTCATACATCACCATCTCATGGCAGAATCTTGTTATATCGTGGAAAGTCTTACAGTTTTCAGGTTTGAAATCCGGTGAAGTAGGGTCAACCAGTGTCAGTGGAACTATGTGTTTCAAGACTTTTTCAAGAGTCTTAAACAGTATTGTTTCCCTGAAAGGCTCTTTAATTTTTTTATAAGCTTCTATAAGTTCTTCAACTTTTCCTTCATAGATTACGCAGTGAGTTGCATCAACAGTTATCTCTTGTCCATGCTTTATAATTTTTGTTGCATTTTCAGTATTAATTAAAGTTGGTACGTTGTATTCCCTTGAAAGAGATGCCATGTGACCAGTAGGACTTCCTATATCTGTTACAATTGCAGAAGCCTTATTCATTATTAAAACATATTTTGGATTTGTATGTTTTGCAACTAAAATCGCACCTTCAGGGAAATCCTGAAGTTCTTCCTCATGCTGAAGGACAAAGGCTTTACCATATCCTACTCCTTTGCAGGCAGTAATGCCACCTTCTAAGACAATGTTATAGCCCTTGATTCTTGTAGGAAGAACAACTTTTGATTCAGGCTTCTTTTCTAAAACTCTCAATGGTCTTGCTTGAAGTATGAAAATCGTTCCATCCTCATCAATAGCCCATTCAATATCCTGTGAAATACCATAGTAGTTCTCTATCTGAACAGCCATATGAGACAAGGATATTATCTCTTCTTCACTCAAAGCAAACTGGGAAGGCGAATCAGGCAAGGGAATCTCTTCAATATCACCTTCTTCTTTACAGATAAGCATTTTATTTTGTTTCCCGGGAATTTTTTCTAAGATTTTCATCTCTGGAGTCCTTGAAACAACATAGGTTTCTGCGTTCACAGTTCCGTCAACAATAAGTTTTCCAAGCCCCCTTACAGCGCTTATAATAATGTTTTCACTTTCAGGATTATTGGGATTCTTTGAATACATGACTCCACCTGCCTTTGCATTAACCATTTTGAGAACTCCAACAGCCATAGCCATTTCGTTCTCAGAGAATCCCTTTGTTTTATAGTAAAAAATTGCCCTCTTATTAAAAAGGCTTGCTACTACTTTTTTATGATAATATGGGATTAAATGTTCTGGCACATTTAGATAAGAAGAATACTGCCCTGCAAAGCTGAAATCAGAGTCTTCATGAATTGCGCTGCTTCGGACAGAAACATTGCATTTTTTTCCTGTTTTATTGCATAACTCTTCGTATGCTTTTTTTATAGAGTTTTCAATCTCTTTTGGAATTTCTGCATTTATAATAAGTTCTTGAATTTTTTTACTTCCTTCTTCAAGTTCTTCAATTTTATTTATATCAATACTGTTAATGATTTCAGATATTTTTTCTTTCAGATTTGCAGCTTCCAAAAATTTAACAAATGCATAAGATGTAATAACAAAGCCTTCTGGTGCAGGTATTTTCAATTCATTTTTAAGCTCAGCAAGATGTGCAATCTTACCACCAGCAATATTAACTGAGTCTTTATCAAGTTTCTCAAGGGGAATTGCAAAATCTGTTTTAGGGATTTCAATTCTTGCTGCCAGAGTTTTTTCAATTTTTTCTCGGATTTCTCTGCAAACTTTTTCTAATACTTGGTACTTACCATCTGATAGGGCATTCAGATTTTTAATTATATTTTCAACTCCATCAGATATTGATTTTACTGTTGTTTTTATATAGGCACTATCAAAAAGATATTCACCTGTTAGCTTTTCCTCAAGGTCTGCCATTAGGCTTAATACATGATTGTTACTTTGAAGGACGCCCTGAAAATAGGAATACTTTTCTTTAAATAACTCTTTCAGTTTTTTTCTCTCCTCTATTTTCCTTGCCTTAGACTTGAAAAATCCAAAAAAATCTATCATGCTTAATTATAACCTAATTATAGCCTAAATTGTGCGATTCAAGGATGTCATGCGGGGATTTTTTTCATTGCGAGGACTTCCCCCTTATCGTCATTATGAGGACGCTCTTTCATCGTCATTGCAATAGATCGCCATACCTTCGGCTTGCGACAGTCACCCCATTCCGTATTTGCGAGGATTTCTCCTTCTTGTCATTGCGAGCCTCATGGTTTATTTTTTCCGTCATTTCAAGGCATCCTGACGGATGCCTCGCAATGACGGAAAAAAATAAACTGCAAGCTTAGGATGAGAGAAAAAAATAAACCGTGAGGCGTGCAATGACAGACCAATTAAACGGCAATCATGCAATGACAGGTTAACAGAGGTTGTCTATAAAAAATCGCTCAATTTAGGTATAACGAATTTTAATTGTTTTATAACAAAATTTTTTTTGACAAATTTTTTCATAGTTAGTATGATAATTAATATTACAATGTTACATTATAACAATGTTATAATATTATAACAATATAACAAAGAGGTAAGTATGGTTGAGTTAATTAGCAGAGATGAACATGAAAAGTTGTATATGCAACTATTTGAAATTTTAAAGAGAAAAATTGAAAACAAAGAATGGACTCCGGACATGCAGATACCAACAGAAGACCAGCTATGCAGAATGTTTAATGTAAGCAGAGCAACAGTAAGAAATGCTGTTTTGGAATTGGTAAGGCAAGGATATCTTGTAAGACAGCAAGGGAAGGGAACATTTGTAAGCAAAAGTTATATTTCAGAAGGTCTAATCATGACTACAGTATTCAAAAAACTATGGGTTGAAGATGAGTCGGGTTTCAGGAAAGATGTTCTTGCAAAGACAGTTATGATGCCTGTTGGAGACTTAAGTAAAGAGTTGAATGTTCCAGAAAACAGACATGTAATTTATATAAAGGTGTTATGGTTTTTTGAAGATAAACCTTCAATTCTTCAGGAAGCCTTTGTGCCGTTTAATATATGTCCTCAGATACTTGAAGAAGACCTTGAAACTCAATCAATAATTGACCTTTTTGAGAAAAAATACAGCATAAGAACAACGAGTGTGAACAATTATTTTGAATTGCAGTTTTTAAACAAAGAGAGTTCTCAAAGTTTACAGGCGGTAGAAGGCGAGCCTGCAATTTGTCTGACTCAAAAAGTTTTTTCAGGCGATACAGTGATTCTTTTGAATAGATTTTATAAAAAGAATGACAGCAATAAATTATTTATTGCTTTTCAGAGAAAAGCATTATAAACCTTAGGAGGTGGGGTATGTCAGATGGAAAATTAGTAAAGGATGTTATGTTGGGAATATTTGAGTATCCTCATATTCCCTACTGGTTCAGCATTGAACAGGCTATTAAGGTTGTGAAGGCTTCTTTTATTTCTACCCAGAAGCACACAGACCCTCTTGCAGTTTTAGTATTTGATGAGAAGTATAATCTTTTAGGAACCGTGACGCTCAAGGATATTTTGAAAGGTCTTGAACCTTCTTTTCTTAAGCCACCTGCAAAGGCACAGGTTCCAGAAGAGGAAAAAACAGGATTAACAATTGTCTGGGACAGTCTTTTCACTCAAGAGTCTAAAAAACTTGCCCAGAAGCCTGTTAGCGAAATAATGGTTCCTGCAAAGCATTTTGTTGACCCCTCTGACCCTGTTACAAAGGCTGCTTACTTTATGATTCACTTTGAACTGCCTGTGCTACCTGTGATTGAGGACAAAAAGAAGTTTGTGGGCATTGTAAGAATGGTTGAAGTATTTGATGCAATTTCACAGGAAATAATTAAGGAATAGGAGGAGGAGATGGCAGAGAAAAAAAGACCAGAAGGTTTACCTGAACCACCACCAGAAATTTATGTGGCAAAGGAAAAAAGAAAAATTCCTTGGAAGAGAATCTTCTTTATATTTCTGGGACTTGCCTTTTTCTTTGGAATCTATTTTTCCCCAGCATGGCCAGATGCTGTTGATCCAATGGGAAAGCATTTTCCCCTCTCAAAAGAAGCTAAGGGTGCTATAGCGCTTTTTATGCTTGCTGGTATATGGTGGGTATTTGAAGTCGTGCCAATAGGTGTTACAAGTATAGCAATAGGTGTATTTCAAGCACTCTTTGCAATCCGTTCAGCAAAGGATGCATTTCGTGATTTTATGGATCCTTCAGTTATGTTCATTTTTGGTTCTGTTGTTGTCGGACTTGCATTTACAAGAACAGGACTTACAAAGCGTTTAGCATACAATATGCTCAATGTTGTTGGAGAAAGAACAAGCATGATTGTTCTTGGTGCTTTGTGTGTAACAGCTGCATTAGCTCATCTTATGGCACATACTGCCGCAGCAGCTACAGTGTTTCCAATACTTCTTGCAATAAATGCACTCTATGGAGAAGGGGATAAGCCCACTAAGTTTGGAAAGGCGCTTTTCATTGGAATGGCTTATGCAGCTGGTGCGGGAAGTATTGTTACATTTTTAGGTGCTGCAAGAGGTCCTGCAGCAGCTGGAATGTTTAAAGAGTTTACAGGAAGAGACATTGGATTTTTTGAATTAACAAAATATATGTTTTTAATTGGATGGATAATGGTTTTTCTCATCTGGTTGTATTTGATGATTTTCCTCAGACCCGAGAAAAGCGTTATTCCGGGATTAAAACAGAAAGTAAAAACTATGATGAAAGACCTTGGTCCAATGACAGGTCAGGAGAAGTTTGTAATAATCTGTGTTCTTGCAGTTATTGTAGTAATGTCGCTTCAGTCATTTGTTCCAGCTCTTAAACCACTTGATCGTTCTGCAATAATGCTATGTTCAACATTGCTTTTCTTCCTTACTGGCGTTCTTACAATTAAAGAGCTTGAAGATATTCCATGGAACATTATTTTGCTCTTCAGTGGTGCAATGAGCATAGGTTTTTGTCTATGGAAAACGGGTGCTGCACAGTGGCTTGCTGTTAACTGGCTTGTAATGTTTCAGAATGCTCCATGGCTTATATTTGTTCTTGGTATAGCAACATTTGTTCTTCTAATGACCAACTTCATAATGAATGTTGCAGCTATTGCTATTTCACTTCCTGTTTCTCTTGTTATTGCAAATTATCTTGGAGTTGCACCAGATGTAATACTTTATGCATCCCTTGTTACAGCAGGTATGCCATTTGTACTACTGATTGGAGCAGCACCTAATGCAATAGCCTATCAGTCGGGGCAGTTTACACCAGGAGAGTTTTTCAAGCATGGAATTATCATGAGTATTGTGCTTATATTGGTTTTAGCAGTATTTCTTGTCACAGTATGGCCCCTTTTGGGAATGCCAATACTTTTGAAATAGGAGGTAGGCTATGGTTATAAAGCCTATTTTAGAAAGGATATTTGGTAGATTTTATAAAGAGTATGATTTTTTAAAAAAGTCATACGATGTTCTGAAAGATTTTGGCTTTACTGATGATAACGCAATTGCATCGGTTTGTGTATGCAGAGATGAGATTTGTCAGACAGTTAGAAGTCATGTAAAAAGAATGTGGGGAGAGGCTTTCAATTTCTCCAGTCTTGCCGGTCTTTTCACAGCCGGCAAGACTGGCATGAAAGCTTTTATAAGTCATGCACCTAAGGTTGAGGGAAAGGAAAGGTATGTTTTTTATGCCTTCTCCCATATTGCCATTGATGAAAATGAGAATATGGGAGTCTGTAAAAGAAAAGGACTTGAAAAATCGCATGCTTGCGGTGCCTTATGCCTTTTTCTTAATGAGCTTTCAAGTGGAAAAATCAATATAAGGCTTGATGAGGATGACATTGAAGAGAGTCTTTTAAAAAGAAGGATTCTCAGAGAGCTTAAATATGGAGAGGTTCCTGACCTTCTCACCTTAACAAAGATTACGCTTAAAGCAATTGTTGAAGATTTAGAACACATCATTGAAAAGGTCGTGGATCAGAAAAAGGCTGACTATGCAGTTATCTCAGGAATTCAGGTTCACGGACCAGAGGAAAACTACATTGTTCCAGATGAATGTTATGTAGTTATTGATTGTGAAAAGAAAAAACTGAAGATTTAAGGAGGACTCATGAAAAAGATAATTTTGTCCTTGCTGTTTTGTTTTATAATTTTCAATGTCTCTGCTTTTGCTGAGGAAAAGTCTGCAGATTTTGATATATTTTTTATCTCAGGAGCAGTTCTTGATCCCCATAAGGAGCCAGTGAAAGAGGCTGAGATATCCCTTTTTGTTAATGGAAAGCCTCATAAGATAATTGCAGACCATAAAGAAATTGATAAGACCGTCACCTCATCTCATGGAACATTTCAGATTCAGTTTTACTTACCAAAGGGAACGATTGACAATGCGAAGATTCAGATTGAGATTTTAAAAAGCTCTTACAAGAAAACAACCGTTGAGTTTAAAAAAGATGATTTCGCAGTAAAGGGTAATGAGTTTTACTTAAATAAAGACATAATTTTTCAGAGGCATTTAGGTCCTGCTTTCTGGATTGCAACTATAGTATTTCTTCTTGCCTATGTATTAATATCTTTTGAACTTCTTCACAGAACAGTTGCTGCCATGATTGGTGCTGCAACAATGCTCATTTTAACCTACACAATCGGAACAATAAATCCGGAGTATCATATTATCTCCTTTGAAAGAGCAATTGAAGCCATTGACATGAATGTTATCTTTCTTTTAATGGGAATGATGATAATTATTGGAGTGTTGAAACACACAGGAGTATTCCAGTGGTGTGCATACATGTCATACAAAATCGCAAAGGGAAATGTAATGACCCTTGCAATTATTTCATGCATATTCATAGGAGTTACCTCCTCATTTCTTGATAATGTTACAACAATGCTTCTTTACACTCCAGTGCTTATTGAGATTGCAATTGCCCTTAAGATTAATCCCCTTTCCCTTTTAATTCCCGGTATAATGGCATCAAATATTGGTGGAACAGCAACTTTGATTGGTGACCCACCAAACATAATGATTGGCTCTTACACCGGGCTTACATTTATGCAGTTTGTATATAACTTAACAATCCCTGTAGCAATTTCCCTTGTAGCTTTATTTCTTTACAATAAGTTTTTCTATTCAAAGGAATATAAAAAAGGCAGGGTAGAGGATATAAATGCATTTATAAGCTATTTAAGGGAAGAATACAAAATAACAGATAAGGTTCTTCTTGGATATGGACTTGTTGGCATGGCGGTGGTTGTTTTCTTCTTTGCAACACATGGTATATGGCATATGGAAGTGAGTATTCCAGCTCTTTTTGGAGCAGGTGCCTTATTTATGTACGCGATTGTAACAAAAAGAGTAAAGATGCTTGAGCTTATTGAAAAAGACATTGAATGGCCCACATTGCTATTTTTCATATTCTTATTTATCATAGTAGGAGCAGTTGAGGAAGCAGGGCTTTTGGCAGTGATTGCAGACTGGGTTCATAATCTCTCTCAAGGTAACTTAACTCTTGCTATATGTCTTATTCTATGGGTCTCAGCAATAATGAGCGCATTTGTTGACAACATTCCGTTTACAGCTACAATGCTTCCAATTGTTGCTTATCTTACAAAGGTAATTCCTGGTGCAGAGAGCAATGTTCTTTGGTGGGCTTTGGCATTGGGAGCATGCTTTGGAGGCAATGGAACTCTTATAGGTGCTTCAGCCAATGTTGTTACGATCGGAATTGCAGAGAGTGCTGGGCATAGAATAAGCTTTTTCGGATTTTTTAAGTATGCATTCCCTTATATGGTTATAAGTGTTGCAATTGCAAATTTATGGCTTTTGCTGTTTTACTAATATACGGAGGTATGAATTATGGCAAAATGTGCATTTGAAAAAATTTTAATGCCAGTGGACAGAAGCGAGCATTCAAAGAGGGCAATAAATTTTGCTGGTGCATTGCTTTCTGGAGTTGAAGGCTCAGGCATTACAATTCTTTATGTCATGAAAGGTGGCTATCTCAGTGAACACATGAAAAATATTGATTTCAGAGCAGAATTAATTAAGCAGTCAGAGACTTTTAAGAAAATTAGGGCAAAACATATTGAAGAAAACATAATGCCATTTCTTACAGATTATGAAGCTACTTTAAAGGTAAAGGGTTTTAAGGGAAGCATTGCAAAACTTATTGAAGAAGGAGAACCGGGAAATAAGATAATAGAGATAGCATCGCATGAGGGCTTTCAGACTTTAATTATGGCAAGAAGAGGAATGTCAGATTGGAAAGGATATATTATTGGAAGTGTTTCCCAGAGAGTAATACATGGTTTGTACAATGCAAATATCTATATTGTTGGACAGAAAGTGCCAGAGCCATTTACTTTAAACATACTTTTACCTGTGGACGGTTCAGATTATTCAATGAAGGCAGTTCAGCATGTAGCATGCCTTGCAAGTAAAATTTCAGCAGTAAGGAAAATTACAATTTTCAGAGTTATTAATGTCTCCCTTTATCTTGAAAGAGTAAGGCAGGGAATTGACCCTGAGGCAGAGGCAGAAGAGATTTTAAAGAAAGCAAAGGAAATGTTAATGGATGAAGGCATCTCAGAGAATTTAATTTTGACAAAAAGCAAATTAGGTTTTCCAAAGGATGAGATTTTAAAGGAGATAGAAGAGGGTGGTTACAATTTAGTAATCATGGGAAGAAAGGGACGCTCAGCATTAAAGGATATTGTTCTTGGTGGAGTAAGCTCGGCAGTTTTAAATCAGTGCATTGAACCGACTATAGCGATAATTAATCTTTAAGGGAATAAAATGGGGAAATTGAAAATTCTTCTTGTTGATGATGAGGTTGATTTTGTTACTACTCTTTCTGAGAGACTTTCCATGAGGGATTATGATGTTAGAGTTGCCACTTCAGCTGTGGAAGCAATGCCTTTGATTTATAGTTATAGCCCTCATCTTGTTATACTTGATATTAACATACCAGAAATTAATGGCACAGAGTTTCTTAAATTGATTAAAAAAGTTAATCCTACAATTGAGGTGATAATGCTTACAGCTTATGGAAATGTCAATTATATTGAAGAATCTTTGAAATTTGGAGCACTGGAATATATAATTAAACCAATTGACCTGAAAGAGCTTATAATAAAAATAGAAAGAGTTAGAGAAAAAATTCAAAAAAGGGGGGAATTTAAATGACAAATGAAGAACTGAAGGCGAATGTTTTACTTGTTGATGATGAGGAACAGTTTTTAAAGGTTGTTTCACAAAGGCTTGGAATGAGAGGACTTAAATTAGAAACTGCAACAAGTGGTGATGAAGCAATTAAAAAAACTGATCAGAGGGATTTTGATGCTATTATTCTTGACCTTGTCATGCCAGGGAAAAGCGGAATAGAGGTTTTGAAGGAGATAAGAAGTAAACATCCTGATTTACAGATAATTATTTTGACTGGTCATGGTAGTGTTGAAGCAGGAGTTGAGGCTATTAAAGAAGGTGCAATGGATTTCTTACAAAAGCCTGTAGATATTGAAAAGCTTCTTGAAAAGATATCTGAGGCTAAAAATAAAAGATTTCTTATCATTAAAAAGAAAACTGAGGAACATCTTAAAGAGATTCTTCAAACAAAACCTTGGTAATAATAAAAGGAGGCTCAAAGCCTCCTTTTATTATTAATGTCCACCTACATGTAAAATGCCTGATGCAGCAAGAATTAATATTAAACATTCAATAAATGCAATTGTAAAATAAACAAAATCTTTCTTTTTAAGAAAGATTGGCAATATTCTAATGTAACAAAGAATAGTAACAGCACCAAGAAATGCCACTGGTACGAAGTTTAAAAAATCTCCTTTTGTAACAAGACTTAACCATGCCCATCCCGGATGTAGTCCAGCGGAAACCAAATACTCATGAGCTTTTAATTTCCAGTATTTAGGTAAGTCTGATATTGGTATCTGAGGAGAAAGTATGCCTGTAAGATAAATTATAAATGTCAAAATAAGTAAGAGAAGTCCGATTTTCATTCCCCAATCAAGCCATTTTGCATAAACAATCTGTTCTTCTTTAACCTCATGCTTTGTCATGTTTTACCTCCTTTATTTCCATATTCCAAGTCCTTTTAGAAGCGCTCTTACTCCTGCAAAAAGTAACATAGCAATGACAATGTATCTTACTATTTTTGGTTTTGCAACAGCCAGAATCCTTACGCCTACAACTGAACCAAGCATAATTCCTATAATACTTGGAACAACCATCATCGGAAGCACTGCTCCATTGTTTAAATAGATCCATGCAGCGGATGTGTCTGTAATGGAAAGAAGAAATTTACTTGTTGCCACAGAAACTTTTAGGGGCGCTCCCATAAGAAGATTTAATACAGGAACATTAGCCCATCCAGCACCAAGACCAAACATTCCAGCCATAATTCCAATTGCTACAAAAAGTACGAGAGCTTGGGGAGTTCTGTGAACTTTCCAATCAATTTCCTTTCCTGTTGAAATTTCGTGGTATATTCCGCTTATTTTTAGTGCCTGTGATAGTGCATCTGCTTTCTTTACCTCAGGATACTCAGATTTTTTGGCAAGAAGCATAATTGCTACGATCATAAGAATTGTTCCACCAAGTGCGATATTAACAATATGTGGTGGTAGAGCCAGTCCTATCATAGCACCAACAATTGCAGAGGCAGATGCTATTAAAGCAAGAGGCATAGCGAGTCTCAAATCAGCAAATCCTCTTTTAAGAAGTCCAGGTCCTGCTGCAAGTGCACCTGCTAAGGCAACAAAAAGTCCTGCACCTCTAACAAAGTCCATGTTAAAAGGAAAAAAGCCGCCAACTATTGGAACAAAAAGAACACCGCCTCCAACACCGCCAAGAACTGCCAACACTCCGAGTATAAAGGTTGCTACAAATAGAAGCAATGGCCATGTCCACCATGGCATTGAACTATCCGCAGGTGTTGCTGTTTCAGCAAAAGCTGTAGAGACAGAAAGCAAAGACAAAAGCAAAACGATAAACAAACTCAGATACCTTATCTTCATCCTGACCTCCTAACTTTTTAGATATAAGATTATAAAATTATTACATAAATAGCCCAAAAAAAGTTATTATAATTTTTTATAGAAAAATAATTTATATTTTCTTTACATTTTTCTAAAAATTTTTTATTATTTTAAAAAGACATAAATAAAGAGGAGGTAAATATGGGAAGACAGATGAGAGTTTTATTAGTAGATGATGAAGTAGAGTTTGTAAAGACTCTTGCAAAAAGACTTGAGATGAGAGAACTAAAGCCAGATACTGTTTACAGTGGTGAAGAAGCAATAAAGTATGCTGAAGAGCAAGAACCAGATGTTATTGTATTGGATTTAAGAATGCCTGGAATGGATGGTATTGAGGTCTTAAGACAAATTAGACAAGCATATCCTACAACTCAAGTCATAATTCTTACAGCTCATGGAACTGAAAAGGATCAAGAAGAAGCTCAGAAATTAGGTGCTTATGAGTTTTTGAGAAAGCCTGTGGATATTGAAACCCTAATGGATAAAATTAAAGGTGCCTATCAGAGAAAGCTTGAGCTTACTATGTCTGCAATTGCTTTTGCTGAGGAAGGCGAGTTTGACACAGCCAGAAAAATTATGAAAAATAAAGAAGAAAAATAATTAAATAGGTATTTCTATATTAACGACCTTGTCAGTTTCTGAAATTTTTATATTTACGAGCGATGCTATTTCCTGAACTGTTGAAATCTGCCAGATATTTTGAGGGATATTTTCTACGGATTCGCCTTCATATTTTATTGTGAGTTTTATCAGATTATTTTCTTTATTAGCCGTTAGAAGGATAGTTGTATCAGGTTTGGATTTTTTCAAAAAACTGTCTAATGCATAAAATATTAAGAAATGTAATATGAAAGGTGAACTCTCAATATCAGGAAGGTTTGATGGTAACTCATACTTAAAAAAGACTTTTTTCCTGTTTAAGTATCTTTTCATTAATTCAGAAATTTCTTCAATCGCTGAATTCAAGTTAAAAGAACTTTTAAGATTATCCATTCTGTGTGCAAATCTGTTGAAATAGTTTATGAAATTTACACTTTTGTGTATTTGATTTTCAATTGCTTCAATGCTTTCAATTATATACGGCATTTCCTTTTTATCAATTGATTTTTTACCTTTGCATACATCTGCTATAAGTCCTGCAGATTCTTTTATTAGGGCAAGATGGTTATTGATTTCATGCGTAAAGTCAGCAATAATTTTACCAATAAATGCGATTGGCTTTTCTATCATTTTCCTTCCTCCTTTTTTAGTTTTGCTGTTTCAATTTTTGAGATCAACTCATCTATTTCTACAGGTTTTATAAGATAATCAAATGCTCCATTTTGTAAGCTTTTGTTAATTCTATCATCATCTCCATATCCTGAAAGCATTATTACTTGAATTGAAGGATTTATCTCTTTTATTTTCTTTAACACCTCCAGTCCATCTGCGTCTTTCAGTCCTATGTCCAGAATTACAACATCAGGAATTTCATTTATGTATTTGATTGCTTCTAAAAAACTTGTTACACCATTTGTTTTATATCCTCTTATATTAAGTCTTTCAGTAAGAGTTGTGACAAATTCCTGTTCATCATCAATAATTAGAATTTTGCCTTGCATTTAATTTCCTCCAAATCAGGATTAATAGGTAATTCTATATAAAAAGTTGTTCCTTTACCAACTTTGCTTTCTACTTTTATATCTCCTCCGAGTTTTTTAATAATTCCGTAAGAAATGTATAAACCTAAGCCAGTTCCCTTCTTTTTAGTAGTATAGAAAGGTTCAAAAATATGCTTTAATTTGTCCCTTGGAATACCAGGTCCATTGTCTTTTATTGATATCCTTACATGATTACTATCAATAATCTCTGTTTTTATTTCTATTTGACCCCCGATGTCAACAGCATCAACTGCATTGTTTATTATATTTAGCAAAACCTGTTGCAGCTGTCCTTTATCTGTTATAATTTTTGGTATATTTTCATTAAAATCGTAAATTATTTCAATATCTTTAGCCTGAATTTCTTTCTCAATAAAACTCACTACTTCTTTTATTGCTTCATTTATGTAAAATTCTTCCCTTGCTCTATCTATCTTTTTTGAAAAACTTAAAAGCCTGTGAGTAATTGTTTTACACCTTGTAACAGCATCCTGTATTGAACTTATTAGTTGGATAAATCTGTCTTTATTTTGGGATAAATCTCCATACTCAAGAAGGTCTTTCATCAATCCTGCTTTTTCGTTGATAATCGCTAAAGGATTGTTTATCTCATGAGCAACCCCTGCTGCAAGCCTGCCTATTGATGCAAGTTTATCAGCATGTTCAGCATTTGCAATAGCTATCTCTTTTTCTTGATCAAGCTTCTGAAGTCTATTTACGAGATGACTAATAGAAGTTGTTATTACAAAAAATATTACAACAATACTAAAAAAGCTAATTAGAGTAACTTCCTTGGTAAAAAATGCAGGTATTTTTTCATAAGGCTTTGAAAATATTTTTGTCACAAGAATCCAATTAGTATTTTTAATTGGTGTATATGCTATGTAAGCTTCTTTTTTATGGATTTTCAATTTTTGTATATTTACATTGCTTATGTTAAAGTCAAATTTTATATTAACAAATTGTACAGTTTCCATTGCATTACCGAAGAATTTTGAATTTGTCTGAAGAACTCCTTTGTTGTTTAAGAGAAATGCGTCATCCTGTGAGGTTATTTGAAGATTTTTCAAGTATCGCTCCAATATATCCATATTGATTGATACTCTAAGAAGTATAAAATCATTTTGTGATGGGAATTCTTTTTTTATTATTATCGAAAAATGCGGAATTTTTCGGTAGCCAAGAAATACATCTGTTACGTATTCGGTTTTCAATTTCATTTCATTAAACCATTCTGTGTCTGAATAGTCTTTTCCCTTTAATTTGTATGGACCACAATACAATATCTGTATTCCTTGACTATTTATGACTCCCATATCAACGATTCCTACAAATTCTCTTCTAAAATTTGTAAAAAGTTTATAAAATCTCTTTTCATCAGTAAAGTAATTTTCTGGATAGGAACTTGCTAAAAATCGTAAGGCTGACATTTTTTGAGAAATAAAAAATTCAATAGAATGCTGAGTTTCCTCCATTTGTGAGCTAAGATTGTTTTTGAAATCATCATTGACTAATTGATAAATCCAGAAATATGTAATTGTTATAACAATCGCAAGTGGAATTATTGCAAAGAATGTATTTAAAAGAATGAGTCTGAACTTAAGATAAAAGTATCTTTCTTCAGTGAGTTTTGCAAAAAATTGTTTTATCTTAGTAAGCATTAGTTAAATTATAGCAAAATTTAGAAATTATTTGGAATCAATCTTGTCCAAAATAAATTTTTTAAAAAGCTCCGATCTGGGTAAAATAGATTTAAAAATTAAAGACCCAGATCGGAGGTGTATATGAATAAGTATAGCAGTATTTTCAGTCAAATTCTATCCTTTTTTCCAAGATTAGAATTTGAGAAGTCAGTCAAAGGAGACAGAAGCTGAGCGTAGAGCAAAAGGGTTTACGAGTTGGGGGCAATTTGTAGCTATGTTATTTTGTCAACTTGGGCAGGCGCATTCTCTAAGAGAGATATGTAATGGACTTGCCAGTTGCGTTGGCAAGTTAAGGCATCTTGGTATAAAAGAAGCTCCAAAGAGCTCTACCCTTGCCTATGCAAATGAACACAGACCGTGGGAACTTTTTCAAGCAGTATTTTATATGCTTCTTCAGAGATGTCAGTCTAAATTTACTGGCAAGAGGAAATTCAGATTTAAGAACAAGCTAATGAGCTTTGATGCATCT
Source organism: Thermodesulfovibrio hydrogeniphilus (assembly GCF_054657355.1). Lineage (NCBI taxonomy): Bacteria > Pseudomonadati > Nitrospirota > Thermodesulfovibrionia > Thermodesulfovibrionales > Thermodesulfovibrionaceae > Thermodesulfovibrio > Thermodesulfovibrio hydrogeniphilus. The sequence continues at coordinate 196,284 of NZ_BAAHYW010000001.1, read as the reverse complement.
GTAATAGAGTTGTGTGCAACAGTATTTGACTGGGCAAAATTCAGAAAGACTAAAGGTGCGGTAAAGTTGCATTTACTACTTGACCACTCAGGATATTTACCTGAATATGCGCATATAACAGAAGGTAAAGTGCACGAAGTAAACATATTAAGGAGACTTCAATTTTGTTCTGGTGCCATAGTAGTAATAGACAGAGGGTGTGTTGACTATGCTTTATTTGGTAGATGGACAAAGGAGGGGGTATATTTTGTAACAAGGTTAAAGGACAACGCCTCTTATAAAGTGATAAAGAGCCTACCAGTGCCAAAGAACAGAAACATAATTCGGGATGAGATAATCAAGCTTAAGGGTTTTTATGCAGAGCAAGACTGTCCATATGAGCTACGGAGGATAGAGGTCATGGATAAGGAAACAAAAGATACAGTTGTGCTACTCACGAACCAACTGAGCTTTGGTGCAACGACCATATCAGAGATATACAAAGACAGATGGCAGGGCAGATTTTTTAAGACATTGAAACAAAATCTAAGAGTAAAAACCTTTGTAGGGACATCAGCGAATGCACTTAAGATACAGATATGGACGGCATTAATAGCGATACTGATACTGAAGTATCTGAAGGAGTTATCAACATTTGGATGGTCATTAAGTAATCTAGTTGCATTGTTGAGACTAAACCTATTTACATATAGGAATTTATGGGAATGGATAAATAAACCGACAGAGACACCGCAAATTGAGCCTCAAATAGAACAGTTAAAATTTAGACTTGTTTAATTGGACAGCAAATAAAAAGAAAGGGGGGTAACCTGATTTTGAAAAAGCAAATTTTCTTGTCCAAAAGTCTTATTTTATGCGGATGTTTTTTATGAGTTTAGATTATTTTGGACAGCAATGATTTACAGTGAACACAAATGCAGGTTAATCCTGACTCAAGGTATAAATGATAAGATTTTGCCTGTAAAAGCTTTATATGATTTAAAAGAGCTATTTCCAAATGCAGAATTTCATACATTAGATGCATCCCATTGGATTCATTTTAGTAAGATAATCACGTTAAACCTGAATTGAGGATTTTTCACAAAACCTTTGTCAATCTGTCATTGCATGCTTGTAGTCAGGCAGCGTGGCAATCTCGTTTTTTTTATACCTATCCAGTCATTGCGAGCCTCAAAGAAGTTGAGGTGTGACACTCCGTCTTTTCGTCATTGCGAGGGACAAAGTCCCGAAGCAATCTCGTCTTTCTCCATAGATTAAGAGAAAAGATTGCTTCGGCATCCTGACGGATGCCTCGCAATGACTTTGTAGTGTGTCATTGCGAGGGTATCCTCTCCCCCGTCATTGCGTCCCCCTCCCTGTCATTGCGAGCGAAGCGAAGCAATCTCTCCTTTGTTCTCTTTCAATAAGGAATGAGATTGCTTCGCATCCTTCGGATGATCGCAATGACAGCAAAAAATACTTAATTTTCAAATGGTTATACCAATTATTGGATTTCTGTCTCTATTTTTTGGGTATTATTTGAATATTTAAGTCTTCATAGAAATAATGTTATTATATATTAAAAGCAACTTATTAGGAGATTTTTAATGGTAAGTGTTCAGTTTTACAGAAAAATTGAGAAGCTCCCAGAAGATTTTCGGGAGATATTTTTAGATTTAATTGAAGAGGTTGCTAAAACTGTAACAAAAGAAGACTTCAGAGAGTTAAAGGATACTGTAGCTGAAATAGGGAAATCTTTAAACGAATTAGCAGAGGCGCAGAAAAAATCAGAGGAGAGACTTACAAGGCTTGAGAAAGTAGTTGAAGAGTTAGCAGAGGCACAGAAAAAATCAGAGGAGAGACTTACAAGGCTTGAGAAAACAGTTGAAGAGTTAGCAGAGGCGCAGAATAGAGCTGAGCAGAGACTTGGCAGGCTTGAGCAGGTGGTGGAGGAATTAGCAGAGGCGCAGAAGAAGACTGAGGATGAACTTGCAAAACTTGTTCAGGAACATAGAAAGACAAGGGAACAGGTTGGAAATCTCATTAATTTGCACGGCTTTCTCCTTGAAGATAGAGCATACAAGGCTTTACCACAACTACTTGAAAGAGATTTTGGAGCAAAGGTCTTAGAACCTTTCAAAAGAACCTTTGTTTCTTTGAGCAAAGGAAAAGAAATAGAACTTAATATAATTGGAAAAGTTGAAATCAAGGAAAAAAGTTTCTGGGTATTGGGTGAGTGCAAAACTCAATTAAAGAAGAGCGATATAACCGAATTTGAGAAAAAGCTTCAATCTTTGGAAAAGATATTTGGAAAAAATTTCATAAAAATTTTGGTTACAGCCCAAACAATTAACTCAGAAGTAATAAAGTTTGCTGAACAGAGAGGTTTTAAATTATACTTCAGTTATGAGTTTCCAATTTAGATTTTACTAAATTGGAAGATTATTTAGTATCATTGTAAATTTTCTTCGTCATTGCGAGCATTTTTTAGTTGTTGCAGAAATTTTCTTGTTATTGCGACGAGCGAAGCGAGAGGAAGCAATCTTGTTGCCTTTTAGATTAAGTCGCCTGTGTAATGATAGGCTCGCAATTACGAAGAGGCAGATTGCCAAGTCTCACCTTCGTTGAGGCTTACAATGACAGGCTAACAAATGTTTTATATAAAATAGCTTAATTTAGATTTTACTAATTGAGGACTTCTATAAGGATGAATCTTTTCATATCAGGTTGGGCTGGGTTTAGGGAAGCATTAGGAGACATTCCATCTGATTGGAGCTTCATAAATCCCTTCCTTGATTATGACGAGGAAGGGATTTTAAATTTTTTGAAAGATAAATCAGGTGAGACATTAGTTGGCTGGTCAACTGGCGGGCATATTGTTTTGAAAAATCTTGGATTTTTCAGCGAGAGGTTTGATACAGTAATCATTGTTGCAGGATTTAAAAGGTTCACTGATTATGTCAGTGAACGCGTGATAAAAAGAATGATTAAAAAAATGCAAACTGAGCCAGAGGCTGTGGTCAAAGATTTTCTTATTAATGCAGGATGTAATCCAGTAATACCTGATGCTATTGATAAAGATAAGCTAATTAATGGCTTGAATTTTCTGCTTTCCTCAAAAATAACTTCTATTTACAGTGAATACAAATGCAGGTTAATCCTGACTCAAGGTATAAATGATAAGATTTTGCCTGTAAAAGCTTTATATGATTTAAAAGAGCTATTTCCAAATGCAGAATTTCATACATTAGATGCATCCCATTGGATTCATTTTAGTAAGATAATCACGTTAAACCTGAATTGAGGATTTTTCACAAAACCTTTGTCAATCTGTCATTACACGCTTGCCGTTTAATTAAGTTTGTCATTGCACGCATCACGGTTTATTTTTTTCCTCTCATCCTAAGCTTGCAATTTATTTTTTTCCGTCATTGCGAGGCATCCGTCAGGATGCCGAAGCAATCTTTTCGTAAAGTAAGTTCTGTCGCTCTGTAGCGCTGTCGCTCTATGGCACTATGACGGCGAGATTGCCACGCCTCCTTCGGAGGCTCGCAATGACACCCTTTTTTGTCATCACGAGGCTTGCGAAGGAAGCCGAAGCCCAACTTCATCAATTTTCAGCCTTTAAAAATATCAAAAGCTTTATAATTCAATAAGTTATATCTTTTTTCATTCAATTTTGTAGTCTAACCTAATTTTATTATTTTTGCCTATTTATTCCCTTAAATATTGACTTTTTTGTCTAATTTTTGTATACTAATATAAAAAAGGAGGTAACTATATTCGTAAAAGAATCTTGGTCAACAAAAAAAGGTAAAAAATACAAAACCTACGAAATATCTAAAGCTTACAGAGACAAAAAAACTAAAAAGGTTAGGCATGAAAAAATTGCCAATATCACTCACTTAGGTGAGCCTCTTATTTCCAAAATAAGGCAACTGCTTAAGTCACCTGAGAAAAAGGTTGTAGTGGACAAAGACAAGTTTTTTGAGGATGCAACTTCAGTAGGGCATATACTGTTACTGTTAGGATTTATGATGAAGATAGGATTTCTGGGATGGTTAAGGCATTTTCCAAAGAAGGTAAGAGATTTGCTTTTGGCAGTAGTGCTTAACAGGATAATAGAGCCAAGGAGTAAGTATGCATCAGTGGGATGGATACGAAGAAGTGGTTTTATGGAACTGTTTGATTTAAGGGAAGAGGATATGCATGTAAATGAGATATACAGGGCAATGGACAAGTTGTATGAGAAGATGGATAATGTGTTAGATGATTTTTATAAGACGGGAGCACAAGGGACAAAGTTGTTGCTTTATGATATTACCTCAGTATACTTTGAGGGTCAAGGACCTCTGGGGCTTGCAAGATATGGATACTCAAGGGATGGGAAGCCCGATAAAAAGCAAGTATTGTTGTGTTTATGTTTGAACGAGAATAAATTTCCAGTGTGGGAGTAGGGGATAAGATTTTCAGAACTTACGAAAGTGCGAGAGAATTTTGTAGGCTAATCTAAAAATTATAACTCATTGATTTTAAAATTTTTTTATTCAAAAGTTGATGAAGTGGGGCGAAGTGATCTCTCCGTTGGAATAAAAAGGCGAGATTGCCACGCTTCGGGTGGCTGTGTCGCAATCTTTTACGTCTCACTTCTTACGTCTTACGTTTTACGAATGTTTAGAGATTGCTTTGTCGCTATCACTCCTTGCAATGACGAGGAGGGAACCCCTTGCAATGATGAAGAAAGCCCGTTGCAAAGGTAAAGAAAAGAAACCGCTCGGAATGGTAAAGAAATGGAAAACTTCGTAATAACAAAGAAGGAAGCACCCTCGCAATGACAGGGAAAGGAAAATATTGCAATAACGATAGAATGCTCACAAAGACGAAAAAATTGGAATGATGATTTAGAATTACTAAATTTGTTTTTAAGATAATTATTTACTCAAGCCTCATCAAAGCCACATTTTCAATATGATATGTTTGGGGAAACATATCAACCGGCTGAACTTCTAAAAGTCTGTATCCCTGTTCTTTCAAATATTTAAGATCCCTTGCAAGGGTTGAGGGCTCACATGATACATAGATAATTTTTTTTATTCTCCTTTCCACTATTGCCTGCAGAACTTCTTTCATACACCCAACTCTTGGTGGGTCCAATACTATAGCATCTCCTGAAATATCAGACTCCATCAGTGTTTCTTCAGTTTTCTGACAAAGATAGGTGATGTTATCATATTCTTTTAGATTGATTTTGGCATCCTTATAAGCTGAACGACTTTCCTCAATCGCAATTACCCTTTCTGCTTTATCTGCAATAAATGCTGTAAATGTGCCAACTCCTGCGTATGCATCAATGACTGTTTTGTCCTCTGGGCTTAGGTAGTTGAGCACGGTGTTGATTAAATTCTCCGCTTGAAAGGTATTGACTTGAAAAAATGAAGGTGCGGAAATGGTAAATTCCTTTCCAAGAAGCCTTTCAGTATAAAAATTTTGCCCAGTTTTTATTTCGTTTACTTCCATCTCTGGTTGAACCAACCATGTTCCAGTATTTACGCCGTATCTAATAGTTATATTATGGGTTTTTCGTTTTGGATTTTTGCCCTGAAGCTGTGATAGAATCATATTTATTTCTTGGTGCATTATATGGCAATAATCAACATGAATAAATTTATGTGTTCCACGCATTTTAAACCCCAAAGCTCTTTGCCTGTTGATTGAAAAATCACCTCTGTTGCGATAGTTAAATGGATTTTCTGCTTTAATAGTTAAGTTAGTAAAATCCTCTGGATTTTCAAATCCACCAATTCTTTTTAATTGTTCTATCACAACTATTTCCTTGAGTTTTGTCTGATAGATATATGCCACATGTTGAAAACTACATCCACCGCACTGTCCAAATAATTTACATGGAGGAGATTCTCTAAAAAATGATGGTTGTAATATATCTATTATTTCTCCCCTGTAAAAATCTCCCTCATCCTTAATTATTCTTGCCCTGATGATTTCTCCGGGAATTGCATAAGGAACAAAAACGACTTTTCCCTCATGTTTGCCAATTCCCTCCCCAAGATGAGCTATTCCTGTAATTTCAATCTCAATTTCAATCATAACTCACCCTCAAAACAAGGAATGCAAAGTATTCTGCCTTTGAGGAGTCTTGCTTTTATCTCTGCAACTTTTTCTCCGCAAGAGTCACATTTTACGCTTTTGAAAATTCGTGCTTCCTTTGGAGGTTTAATGTTTGGATATGTAATTTTTAAAATCTCATTTTCCGGGGCTTCAAGAATTTTTTTCATTTTTTCAGCCTTTCTTTTTTTTATAAAATCAATCACCTCAGCTGAATTATCGCCTTCCATAAATCTCTGCCAGAGAGACCTTTCCTCATCTGTTTCTTTAAATTCAAAATCAATTGATATTCTAACAGCCTTTTCTGTCTTTCTGTTGTAAAATGTATAAACCTGTTTGCCATAGTCTTTGAATATAAGGTTTCCTTTTCCAAATGTACATCCAGTGATTACCTGTATGGCATCAACTGCACATGAATCATTTTCAACAATACAGACGAGTTCCTCATCTTCTGAGCGATTTATATTAAGTTCTCTGACTGCTGCTCTTGCTACCCTATATCCGAGTGCAAGACCCGGGCATGCGTGTCCGTGAAATTTAACAACATCATCAAAGTGTTCAAATTTCATCCTTCATACCTCCTTCAAAATTGGTAACAAAAACCTTATAACCCTCTTGAGCCATTGATTTTGCCATTCTGTAAGCATCATCATAGCTATTGAATTTGCCAACCCTTACCCTGTAGAATGTTTCTCCCTTTACAAAAGACTTTGTTATATAGACATCCCTGTAACTAAGACTTAAAGCTTGTTTTAAAAGTATAGCATTATCAATTTCCTTAAAAGCACCTACTTGTATTGTAAGAGTTCCTGCAATTGGTCTATAGCTTACATATCTAACATACCTGTAATCTCTTCCTATTGGCTCCATTAAAACCTCTCCAGTGCTTTTTAAATCAATCTTCATTGCAGAAGCATATGAAAGGTCTAAGTCTCTTCCTGCAACAAATGGACCTCTGTCATTGACTGTGCAGATTACTTCTTTGCCATTTTTGATATTTACCACCCTGAGCTTTGTTCCAAATGGAAATTCCCTGTGGGCACAAGTGTAATCATACATGTTAAAAATTTCTCCTGATGCAGTGGGTCTTCCGTGAAATCCCGGTCCATACCATGATGCAACTACTTTTCTTGCTCCAGAGGGAACTTCTTCAATTGTAACAGGCTGTTGTTTTGGTGCACAGGAAAAAATAAACAGGGCAATTAATAATGTCAGATGCCTAACAGAGCATTTCATCATCTTTCCTTAATCCATAATCTAAAATTTTACAAGATATATCTGCTAAGGTCTTCACTCTTGATAATTTCGTTAAGCTTTTCCTTTACAAACTTGGCATCAATTACTATTTTCTTTCCACTAAGCTCATTTGCATTGAATGATATGTCTTCAAGGAGTTTCTCCATTACTGTATGAAGCCTTCTTGCACCAATGTTTTCTGTCTTTTCATTAACAAGCTGGGCGATTTCTGCAATTTCTGCAATTCCATCCTCGGTGAAATGAAGTTCAACATTCTCAGTTTTTAAAAGAGCAGTATACTGTTTTATCAGTGCATTGTCAGGCTCAGTGAGTATTCTTATAAATTCCTCCTTGCCAAGACTGCTAAGTTCTACTCTGATTGGGAATCTTCCCTGAAGTTCTGGGATTAAATCTGAAGGCTTTGATACATGGAATGCACCTGCAGCTATGAAAAGTATGTGGTCAGTCCTTACAGGACCGTATTTTGTTGAAACCGTAGAACCTTCTACTATTGGAAGCAAATCCCTCTGAACACCTTCTCGGGAGACATCAGGTCCATAAGAGCTTCCACGAGATGCGATTTTATCAATTTCATCAACAAAAACTATTCCAGTCTGTTCAACCCTTTCAATGGCTTCTTTTGTAACCTTTTCCATATCTATCAATTTATTTGCCTCTTCCTGAGTAAAAAGCTGACGAGCTTCAGAAACCTTGACCTTTTTTCTTTTAACTTTTTCGGGAAGAAAACTGCCGAGCATTTCTTTAAGATTTATCTCTATTTCCTCCATAGCAACATTTGATATAACTCCAAAAGGAATTACCTTTTCCTTTATATCAATCTCAACATATCTGTCATCAAGTAATCCTTCTCTTAGCTGTTTTCTCAACTTTTCACGGGTTTCTTGATATCTTGACCTTTCCTGTGCCTCATCCATGTCTGCTCTGTATCTTGGCTGTGGCAAAAGTATATCAAGCAATCTCTCTTCAGCCATCTGCTTTGCTTTTTCCTGAACCCTTTCCATATGCTCTTGTTTTACCATGTTCATTGCAACCTCAGTGAGATCCCTTATTATTGATTCCACATCTCTGCCCACATAACCAACCTCTGTAAATTTGGATGCCTCAACTTTGATAAACGGAGCATTTACAAGTCTTGCAAGTCTTCTTGCAATCTCTGTCTTTCCAACACCTGTTGGTCCAATCATTAGAATATTCTTTGGCAAAACTTCATCCCTTAACTCCTTTGGAAGCAGTTGTCTGCGATATCTGTTTCTTAACGCAATGGCTACAGCTTTTTTTGCCTGTTCCTGTCCGATGATAAATTTATTAAGCTCTTCAACTATTCTTTTCGGTGTAAGATGTTCCATTATTCCAATTCCTCCATTACAATCGTGTTATTTGTGTATATGCAAATTTTTGAAGCTATTTCCATAGCCTTTGTTACAATTTCCTTTGCAGAAAGTTCTGTATTGTCATATAAAGCTTTGGCTGCTGCATAGGCATAAGGACCACCAGAGCCAATTGCTGCAATGTTGTCCTCTGGTTCAATGACATCCCCATTTCCTGAAAGAATCAAAATATGCTCCCTGTCTGCAACAACAAGCAATGCTTCAAGTCGTCTTAGAACCTTATCGGTTCGCCAGTCCTTTGACAATTCAACCGCTGCACGAAGTAGATTTCCCTTGTATGTCTCAAGTTTTCCTTCAAATTTCTCAAAAAGTGTGAAAGCATCAGCAGTAGAGCCGGCAAATCCTGTAAGTACTTTGCCATTATAAATCTTTCTTATTTTTTTAGCATTATGCTTAAGCACAGTATTGCCCATCGTAACCTGTCCATCTGAGGCAATAACAACAGAGTTGCCTTTTTTTACACATAAAACTGTAGTTCCACAAATTTTCATTCTTCCTCCCTTGAAAGTGGATGAGATTTATCGTAAATCTCCATCAAATGCTTTAAATCAATGTGCGTATAAATCTGAGTTGTTGAAAGCGACGAGTGTCCAAGCAATTCCTGAATCACCCTTAAATCTGCTCCTTCCATCAAAAGATGACTGGCGAATGTGTGCCTTAATGTATGGGGTCCGATTCTTTCAGAAATTCCAATTGCTTTTGCATATTTTTCTACAATTCTTCTTACCTGCCTGTCAGAAATTCTACCACCCCTATTATTAATGAAAAGCGGAGTTTCATCGGATTTGAGACGCTTTTTTATTCTTAAAACCTGCCTCATGGCAAGATATTTTTTTACAGCTTCTTTAGCCTTTTGCCCAATTGGAACAATTCTTTCTTTATTTCCCTTTCCACGAACTTTTATAAGTCCTTCTCGTAAATCAATATCATCAAGATTCAAGCTACAAAGCTCGCTAACTCTTATTCCGCATCCATAGAGAAACTCCAGAATAGCCTTGTCCCTTTGAGATATAAAATCATTATCTGATACAGAATCTATCATCTTAAAAGTATCATCAACGGTAAGAAATTTTGGTAAGGGCTTAATATTTTTAACAGAAGATACAACTCGGGCTGGATTGATTTCAATAATTCCCTCTGAGTACAGATAGGAAAAGAAAGACCTTATTGAAGACAGCTTTCTTGAAACTGTGCTTTTTGCCTTACCTTTAAGAATCTGCTCAGAGACAAATCCTCTTATAGTGATTGGTTCAACCTTTTCAGGCTCAGTGTTTGCAAACTGAAAAAATTCCACAAGGTCCTTTTTATATGCCCTAAGAGTGTGAGGCGAATCACCCCTCTGCAGTCTAATGTGATTCAAAAAATTGTTTATGTATTCAGTTGTTTTATCCATGTTTAAAAGATATTGTAAAATCCTATGCTAAATTAAATCAACCGTGCAAAGCTTGACAGAAACACATTGATTAGTTTATAAAATTTTGTTTTGGTATTTTTTTATCAATCGCAACAAGGAGAGTAAGGATGGGTAAAATAAAAATTGCTATTGTTGGAGTTGGAAATTGTGCAAGTTCACTCATTCAAGGAATTGAGTATTACAAAAAATACAATTCGCAGGAAAAAATTCCCGGGCTCATGCATTTTAATCTCGGTGGATATCTTCCCGGAGACATAGAGGTCGTTGCAGCCTTTGATATAGATAAAAGAAAAGTTGACAAACCCCTTAAAAAAGCTATTTTTGCAAAGCCAAATTGCACAAAGATATTTTATAAAGATTTGCCTGACTATCCAGTGAAGGTTTCAATGGGACCTATTCTTGACGGTGTTGCTGAGCACATGAAGGACTATCCGGATGAAAAAAGATTTATTCCAGCTGCAAAGAAACCTGTTGATGTTGTTAAGGTGCTTAAGGAATCTGGAGCTGAAATAATGATTAGCTATCTTCCTGTTGGCTCAGAAGAGGCAACAAAGTATTATGCTCAGGCAGCACTGGATGCAGGCGTTGCTTTTATAAACTGCATACCTGTATTCATAGCATCCAATGATGAGTGGATTAAAAAGTTTGAAGAAAAGAAAATTCCAATAATTGGAGATGATATAAAAAGTCAGATTGGAGCAACAATTGTCCATAGAGTCTTGAGCAAGCTCTGTATGGACAGAGGAGTAAGAATAACAAACACCTATCAGCTTAATGTCGGTGGAAACACTGATTTTCTGAATATGCTTAATCGTTCAAGACTTAAATCTAAAAAAATATCAAAAACAGAAGCTGTAACAAGCCAGATTTCTCATGAAATAACTGCTGATCATGTTCACATAGGACCTTCTGACTATATTCCATGGTTAAATGACAATAAGATATGCTTTTTGAGAATAGAAGGTGAAATTTTTGGAAATGTGCCTATAAATCTTGAGCTTAGATTGAGCGTTGAGGACTCACCAAACAGTGCTGGAGTAGTTATAGATGCCATAAGATGTTGTAAGTTGGCATTAGACAGAAAGGTCGGAGGCTTACTCATATCACCTTCAGCCTATTTTATGAAGCATCCGAGAACACAGTATCCAGATGAAGTAGCAAAAAATATGGTGGAGGAGTTCATAGCAGGTAAGAGGGAAAGATAGCTTGCTAAGTGAGAAATTCAGCCATTTTTTAGACAAACCCCTTACCCCTTTAGCAAAAGCATTTCCTATAAATCCGAATATTGTAACATTTTTCGGAATGATTATAACTTCGTCTTCCGGCTTTATAATTCCCTTCAATCTTTTTTGGGGTGGTATATTAATACTTTTAGGCGGAGTATTTGACCTTCTTGACGGTATACTTGCGAGGGTTAATGGAAGGGCTACTAAATTTGGTGCACTCTTTGATTCTACCCTTGACAGGATTGCTGATGGATTTATTTTTTTAGGAATAATCTGGTATTTTGCACGAATCAATGATGAACAGGGATTGATTTTTAGCGTTGTTGGAATGATTGCATCTTTTTTGATTTCCTATGTCAGGGCAAGGGCTGAAGGTTTAGGAGTATCATGCAATATTGGCTTGATAGAAAGACCTGAAAGGCTTATTCTGATTGCCATTGGTTGTTTGACATCCTTTATTTACACAGCAGTAGTAGTTCTTACAATACTCAGCTGGATTACTGTAATTCAAAGAATTATGCATGCAAAAAAAAGCTTGAAAAATTTGTCATAGCAGAGCTTAAAATGTTATCCTTCTAAAAGGAGGTTTTTATGAGCGAAACTTGGATTATTATCCTAAGCATTGGATATTTTCTTGCCACACTAAGCCTTATTGCAGCACTTATCTTTCTAATAGTCGTTGCAGTTGAATTAAGAAGAGGAATTAATGCTTTTAAGGAGTTTCTTAACACTACACAGGAAAAATTAGGTCCAACAATTTATGAAACAGAAAAAGTAATCAAAGGTGTACAAAGTTCTGTTGAGGACATCAATGAGGTAACTGTAAAAGTTCGCGAGCTTTCATCAATGATTGAGAAGTTAAGCATAATAGTAGCTGAACTAATACGCTCAGTGGAAACAGTAAAAAACTCAATTTCAATTAAAAGTAATGCGCTAAAAACAGCTGCTTCTGTTGCTGTATCAGTTTTTTTGGAAAATCTAAAGAAAGGAGGTAAATAAACATGGAAGAAGACAGAGGCTTTAGTGCAAAATCTGTATTTGTATCATTTCTATTAGGTGGAATTGTTGGAGCTGGACTGGCACTGCTTTTAGCTCCACAGGCTGGAAAAGAAACAAGAGCTAAGATAAGAGAAACCGCTGAAGAGGTGAAGGAAAAGGCAGAAACCTACATCAAAGAAGCCAAAGAAAAGATTTCATCTACGCTTGATAAAGCAAAAGAGACTCTTGATGAGAAAAAAACAGCCTTAACAAAGGCATTAGAAGCTGGCAAGGAGGCATACGAAAAAGAGGTCTCTAAGGAAAAGGAGCAAGAGGGCTAATGCATGAGGCATCCATTGCCATTCAATTGCTTAACATAGCAGTAGCAGAGTGTCAAAAAAATGGATATAACAAAATAGACTCAATTAAAGTTATAGTGGGCAGGGCAACAGGTGTTATGACTGATGCCCTGCTCTTTGCTTTTAATGTACTGAAAGATGGCACACCTGCCTCAGAGGCAACCCTCATAATTGAAGAAGTTCCTGTAAGAGGAATTTGTAAAGACTGCAAAAATGAGTTTCAAAGCAATGAAAATTATCTTATTTTTGAATGTCCAAATTGTGGAAATCTATCCATAGATTTAATTTCAGGCAAAGAACTTAATATCATAGAAATGGAGGTAAGTAATGAAAATTAAAGTAACCACAAGAATTCTTGATGCAAACGACAGAATTGCGGAAGAAAACAAAAAAATGTTCAAAGAGGCAGGGGTTTACGTTATAAACCTTATGAGCTCGCCGGGGGCAGGTAAAACTTCGCTGCTTGAGAGAACAATCAATGCAATCAAAGATAAAGTTAAAGTAGGCGTAATTGAAGGAGACATTACAGGAACAAACGATGCTGAAAGAATTGACAGGCTTGGAGTTCCTGTGGTTCAGATAAATACCGAAGGTGCATGTCATCTTGATGCAAACATGATAGCTGACGCAGCAAAGGATTTGCCTTTAAAGGATTTGGACCTTTTGTTTATTGAGAATGTCGGCAATCTTGTATGCCCAGCTGAATTCAAAGTAGGAGAGGACATCAAAGTAATGATTTTAAGCCTTACAGAAGGCGATGATAAACCTCTCAAATATCCGCTTATGTTTCAAGAATCCTCAGTTTTGCTTATAAACAAAATTGACCTCAAAGATTTACTTGATGTGGATATTGAAAAAATCAAAAAAGACGCCAAATTTCTCAATCCCAACATAAAAATATTTGAAGTATCATGCAAAACTGGTCAGGGCATTGAAGAGTGGACGAATTGGCTTCTGACATCTATTTCATGAGAGAGGCTTTAGAGGAAGCACAAAAGGCTTATAAAAAAGGTGAAATTCCAGTTGGTGCTGTAGTGGTAGTTGATGGAAAAATAGTTGCAAAAGCTCATAATCAAAAAGAGACTATTCCAGACCCAACAGCCCATGCTGAAATTTTAGCTATAAGGCAGGCTTCAGAGAAGTTAGGTAGATGGAGACTTACTGATGCTGTGCTATACATAACAAAAGAGCCATGTATAATGTGTTCAGGTGCTATCATTCATGCAAGAATAAAAAGAGTAGTTTATGGATGTGATGACCAGAAAGCAGGAGGAGCTGTCAGTCTTTATAATATTCTTCAGGATAAAAGATTAAACCATCAGGTTGAATTGGTTCGCGGCATTCTTGAAGATGAATGCCGCGAAATCTTAAAAAGATTTTTTCAGCAGTTAAGAGAAAATCAATAAATTGGAAATCTTTTACAAAGGGCTTGGACTTTTTTCTTCATTTCCTTTATAACTGATTCATTACCAACATTTTTGATAACCTTTTCTATGATTTCAGCTATTTCTTCCATCTCTTCCTCTCCCATGCCTCTTGTTGTAACGCATGGAGTTCCTATTCTTATTCCTGATGTGACTGTAGGTGGTTTAGTATCAAAGGGGATTGTATTTTTATTTACTGTAATTCCTGCTTTATCCAGTGCTTCTTCTGCTTCTTTGCCTGTTATGTTCATATTAGTAAGGTCAACGAGCATTAGATGATTGTCTGTTCCATCGGATACGAGTTTAAATCCTCTTTTTTTCAGTGCTTCAGCGAGTGTTTTTGCATTTTTTACAACTTTCTTTTGATACTCTTTGAATTCATCAGATAAAGCTTCCTTGAATGCAACTGCCTTTGATGCAATGACATGAACAAGAGGTCCACCCTGAATACCGGGAAAAACTGCCTTATCTATAGCTTTTGCATAATCAGCCTTACACATAATTACTCCACCTCTTGGTCCGCGAAGAGTTTTATGAGTTGTAGTAGTAACAAAATCTGCATATGGTATAGGATTTGGATGAAGACCTGTTGCAACAAGTCCTGCAATGTGAGCAATATCAGCCATCAGATAAGCTCCTACTTCCTTTGCTATTTCTGCAAAAGCTTTAAAATCAATTGTTCTTGGATAGGCACTTGCTCCAGTAATAATAATTTTTGGTTTGTGCTCGTTTGCAAGCCTTCTTACTTCTTCCATATCAATATAGCCTGTCTCTTTATTAACTCCGTAGAATACAGTTTTATAAAGTTTTCCAGTAAAATTTACAGGAGAACCATGCGATAAGTGCCCTCCATGAGGTAAACTCATTCCCAGTATAGTATCTCCGGGCTGCAAAAAAGCAAAATAAACTGCCATATTAGCTTGACTTCCTGAATGCGGCTGAACATTAACATGCTCTGCACCAAAGAGCTGTTTAGCTCTTTCCTGTGCGAGTCTCTCAACCTCATCAGCATATTCGCAACCACCGTAGTATCTTCTGCCCGGATATCCTTCTGCATATTTATTCGTAAACAAAGAACCCTGAGCTTCCATAACTGCCCTGCTTGCATAATTCTCAGAGGCAATCATAAGAATTTTGTTAGTTTCCCTTTGTTTCTCTTTTTTGATTAAAGAATAAATTTCAAAGTCAACCTCTTTTAAAGATTTTTGTCTCATTTATCCATTCCCATCCTTTCTATAAAATTTATCTTTTCAACTCGCTTTGAATGCCTTCCTGCTTCAAAGGGCGTTGTCATCCATATTTTCACTATTTCTTTTGCTAACCCTATTCCTATAACCCTTGCACCCATGCATAAAATATTTGCATCATTGTGAAGTCTTGACATTTTAGCTGTAAAAAGGTCATTACAAAGAGCAGCTCTAACATTTTTAACCTTGTTTGCTACTATAGACATTCCAATTCCTGTACCGCAAATTAATATTCCTCTGTCATATATACCCTCTGAAACACCCTGAGCAACAGAATGAGCATAATCAGGATAATCAACTGAGCATGAGGAACTCTCTGTTCCCATGTCAAAGACTACATATCCCATATCAGTCAACAAATTCTTGACAAATTCCTTTAACTCAACTCCAGCATGGTCAGATGCAATTGCAATTTTCATAAGTGTTATTATAAACAATTACGCAGACTTGCGTAAATATAATATTTTCAAAATCCTTGCGATAAAGGGATTAACTTAGATAAGTGTATGTGCAAGTGTAAGTGCAGGTGCATGTTTCGTGGAGACCGAAAAATATATAAAAATTGTCACTGCAAGCCCCCCCTGTTGCGAGCAAAAGCGTGGTAATTCTTCAACGAGCTAAGAGAGATCACTTCGGCGCCTAACAGTGCCTCATGATGACGAAAAAAGTGTCATTGCAAGGGTGCCTTTCCTTCTTGTGGTTGTGTCATAGCCCCTTTTTTGTCAGATTTTTCTCCTCAAGGCTTTTTAAAACACATTGAAAATTCTACAAAATTTTTGCAAAATGCAGACTGATTTAAGAGAATTGGAAGATAGCGACACAACCACTTCTTCGTCATTGCGATGGTGTCACCTTTTTCGTCATTGCGAGGGACGAAGTCCCGAAGCAATCTCAAAAAAGATTACTTCATTATACTTGCAATGACATATTAAAAAAGTGGTTCATAAAAAATCGTTCAATTTAGAGATTAAATTAATATTCAAAAACATTATTCAGATGATTTTTTCAGTTTTACAATCTCTTAGACTGTATTATTTAACTTACTGTAGGATTTTTGATTATTAAAATTTGCAATAGAGCTAAACTTATATCTTTTTGATGAAAAACAAGAAATTTTTCCAGTTCAATTGGTATAATTAGGTGTGCTATTTTGGCACTATAAAAAATTAAGGAGGCTAAGGATGAAGAGGCTTGCATTTTTGTTTTTAGTATTGGCAATTTTTTTATTTCAAGGATGTAGTAAAAGCAGTGATCAAAAAGATGTCTCTACAACTACCAAGAGCAGCGGAGTAAAAACTGAATCTGATCCGAATATTAATGAGGGAAAATGGGAAATAACTGTTACAACTGCCATGTCAGGCATGCCAATGAAAATTCCACCTCAGACATATACTACCTGTATGAATAAGAAAGACTATATTCCAAAGCAAGACTCAAGTTATGATCAAGAAAAATGTAAAATAATTAATCAAGAAATAAGTGGTGATACTGTATCATGGACTTTAGAGTGTAAAGGGCAGGAGGGTACAATCATCACTAAAGGCAGATTAACTTATAAAGGTGATTCTTTTGAAGGCGAGGTTTCTACAAAGATTCCAAATCAGGGCGAAATGCTCCAGAAGATGAGCGGAAAACGCATAGGTCCATGCTAATTGGTTCCCCTGATGTTTTGATTGATTTGTATTTGGATTATACCTAATCCGAATCACGCAAGCTTGGGATGATCGATTTTTCAATCATTGCGACTCCAAGCAGAGCGAGGAGACAGCAATCTCTTTTTTTCACAGATGGGGAAGAGGGATTGCCGCGCCTTACTTTAGATCAGGCTCGCAATGATCCTTCTTTCTGTCATTGTATGTTAGATATATGGACATTGCGAGAGATTTTATTCCTGAGGTTATACTTTATTTTTATGAGATTGCTTCGCCTGCCTGTCGGCAGGCTCGCAATGACAGGATGGAGGCATCAAGGAAGAGAGATTGCCACGCCTCACCGAAGGTGAGACTCGCAATGACAGGAAAAAATAAATAACAGGCTCGCAATGACCACCCTCGTCGTCATTGCGAGGGACGAAGTCCAGAAGCAATCTCGTTTTTCTCAGGGATATTTTGCAACTATCATAAAAGCAGGTAAAAATTGTTAAAATATAGTTTAAAAATTTATGCATATGGAGGAGAGATGAAAAAGGTTGTTTTAGCATATTCAGGAGGGCTTGATACTTCTGTGGCAATTAAATGGTTAAAGGAAAAATATAATGCTGAAGTAATAGCCTTTTGCGCAGATATTGGACAGGAGGAAGATTTTGAAGAGATAAGAAAAAAAGCAATTGCTACAGGTGCGTCCAATGTCTATATTGAAGACCTAAAAGAGGAGTTTGTAAAGGATTTTGTTTTTCCAATGCTCAGGGCTAATGCGGTTTATGAATCTGGATATTTGATGGGAACATCAATTGCAAGACCCCTAATAGCAAAAAAACAGATTGAAATAGCCATAAAAGAGGGCGCTCAGGCAGTGGCTCATGGTGCAACAGGCAAGGGTAATGACCAAGTAAGATTTGAACTTACATACTATGCCCTTAAATCTGATATTCAAGTAATTGCTCCTTGGAGGGAGTGGGAATTTGACTCAAGGAGTTCTCTTATTGAATATGCTGAAAAGCATAAAATTCCAGTGCAGGCAACAAAGGAAAAGCCATACAGTATTGATAGAAATCTTTTCCACATAAGCTACGAAGGCGGTATACTTGAGGACCCATGGAGTGAGCCACCAGCTGATATGTACACAATGGTTGTGCCTCCTGAAAAAGCACCAGATAAGCCAGTTTACATAGAGATAGATTATGAGAAAGGCGATCCAGTGGCTATTAATGGAGAGAGAATGAGCCCTGCGGAATTACTTAAGAGACTTAACGAGATTGCGGGGCAGAATGGAATTGGAAAGATAGACATCGTTGAAAACAGATATGTTGGAATAAAATCAAGAGGTGTTTATGAGACACCCGGCGGAACAGTGCTTCACATTGCTCACAGAGCAGTTGAGTCAATTACCCTTGACAGGGAGATATTGCATTTAAGGGATAGCCTAATTCCAAAATATTCAGAGCTAATATATTATGGCTACTGGTTTTCACCGGAAAGACAAGCTCTTCAGACATTGATTGATGATATTCAGAAAAATGTTACAGGCACAGTAAGACTCAAGCTTTATAAAGGAAACTGCATTGTTGTTGGAAGAAAATCTCCTTATTCCCTTTACAGCCAAGAACTTGCAACATTTGAAAAGGACCAGATATATAATCAAAAGGATGCAGAAGGATTTATAAAAATAAATGCATTAAGGCTTAGATGGTTGAAGAAAAGAGATTTGCCTTAGCCCTTAAAGAAATAGATGAAATTGGACCTATAAGCGTTAAGCGACTTCTTGCAAAATTTGGCTCATTCTCAAGCATTTTTAATGCAGAGTTGGAAGAGATTGCAGAAGTTGAAGGAATAGGAATAAACAAGGCAAAGAAGATAAAGTCCTTTGAAAATTGGCGTAAAATTGACAAACTGATTCAAGAATGCGAGAAGCGAGAGATTGAGATTTTTACAAGCATTGATGAGAATTATCCAAAATTTTTAAAAGAGATTCATGATCCACCGATTGTTTTGTTTTGCAAAGGAGAGCTCAGGGAAGAGGACAATTATGGAATTGCGATTGTTGGTTCAAGGAAGCTTACTGAATATGGAAGAAGAGTTACTGAAAAATTTTCATCAGAACTTTCAGCCATTGGCATCACAATTGTAAGTGGATTGGCAAGGGGGATAGATTCTGTGGCGCATCAGTCATGTCTCAACTCAGATGGAAGGACTATTGCGGTTCTTGGAAGTGGTGTCTCCAATATTTATCCGAGCGAAAATAAAATGCTTGCAAACAGAATAGTAAAAAATGGTGCAATTCTTAGTGAATACTATCCAGATGAGTCTCCCAAAAAGGAAAACTTTCCCAGAAGAAACAGAATTATAAGTGGAATGAGTATAGGAACACTCGTTACTGAAGCATCAATTAATTCTGGTGCCTTGATTACAGCATCTTTAGCCATTGAGCAGGGCAAAGAGGTTTTTGCTGTACCCGGAAATATCACATCAAAAAACTCTGAGGGAACAAATCTTTTGATAAAAAAAGGCGCAAAAATTGTAACTTCATTGGAGGACATACTTGAAGAAATTATTGCTTTTATTCCATCATTAAAGGAGTCTCTTGAAAGTGGAAGCAATTTAAATAAAAATTCCCTTGAGGGTGAAGAAAAATTGATTTTTGAAATACTTGATGAGCCTTCCAGTTTGGATGAGCTTGTTGTAAAAACAGGTATAAATGTTTCAAAATTACTTGAAATGCTTTTGAAGCTTGAAATAGAAGGTCATATAATTAAAATAGAAGGTAGGTATGTTAGGAGGAAATAATGAAGCTTCTTGATTTTTTACGAGTCCTTGCAAGACAGCTTATTGACAATGATTACAACGAAGATGCTATAAAGGATTTTTCAGTGTTTGATTTAGACCTGCATCAAATAAAGGAAGAGCTTAATTTTATAGAGGGCAGTGAACTGCTTGAACAGGAAGAGATTGACATGATTCGCGCTTTTTTGGTTTATCTTCTTATGAGGGAGACTGATATGCACGAAGATGACATTTACAGTTTTATTTTTAGTAAAGGAAGACAGATAGTATGGAACTAAAAAGCAAAGGCAGTAAGAAACTTATAATTGTTGAATCTCCTGCAAAGGCTAAAACAATTAACAAGATACTTGGAAATGACTTTGAAGTTAAAGCCTCTGTTGGGCATATAAAGGACCTTCCAGAGGATAAACTCGGAGTTGATATTCAGAATGGCTTTCAGCCTGAGTACATCATCATTCCCGGTAAGGAAAAAGTCGTTAAGGAGTTGAGACAAGCTTCTAAGAATGCTGAGAAAATATTCATTGCCACAGACCCTGACAGAGAAGGAGAGGCAATTGCCTATCACATAGCTGAGGAGATTAAAGCTCCTGAAGACAAAATTTACAGGGCAATTTTTCACGAGATAACTCCCAATGCAGTAAGGACAGCTATTGAAAATCCTACAAAAATTGATATAAACAAGGTATATTCACAACAAGCAAGAAGAATTCTTGACAGACTTGTTGGATATAATTTGAGTCCATTTCTGTGGAGAAAGGTAAAAAAAGGATTATCTGCTGGCAGGGTGCAGTCAGTTGCTTTGCGGATGGTTGTTGAAAGGGAAAAGGAGATTCTTACATTTCAGCCACAGGATTATTGGACAATTCACGGTAAATTTCAGGCTAATCCTGAAAGTATTTTTTCAGCAAATCTTTATAAATACAAAGGCAAGCTTATTGTTGACAGGAGTAAGGACGAGCCTAAATTTTTAATTACAGATGAGCAGAAAGCTGCAGAGATTACAGATGAGCTGAAAAAACTGAATTATGCTTTGACAAAAGTTGAAAAAAAACGGAGAAAGAAAAATCCACCAGAGCCATTCAGAACAGCTACACTTCAAGCTCAGGCATCATCTCAGTTAGGCTTTTCTCCAAAACAGACCATGATGATAGCTCAACAGCTCTATGAAGGCATTGATATAGAAGGCTCTACAGTAGGATTAATTACCTACATGAGAACAGACTCTACAAGAGTTGCAGATGATGCAAAGAAATGGGCGAGAACAATTATAGAGAAAAGCTTTGGCAAAGAATTTGTAGGCCATTATAAAAACAAGGAAGGCAAAAAACAGGCATCAGTCCAGGACGCCCATGAATGTATAAGACCCACATATCCTGATTTTTCTCCAGAGAAAGTTAAAAAATACCTCAGTAAAGAACAGTTTTCCCTTTATAAGCTGATATGGGATAGATTTTTGGCAAGTCAGATGTCACCAGCAGAGATTGAACAGACGACTTATATAATAGAAGACCCAGAATCAGTTGCCCAATTCAGAGTAAGCGGTTCTGTTGTTGTATTTCCCGGATTTCTTATTTTATACAAAGAAGATGAAGCAGAGGAAGAAACAATACTTCCTGCATTGGAAGAAAAAAGCTCTGTTGAGCTGGTTGATATTGAAGCTCAAAAACATACAACAGAGCCTCCTTCAAGATATACAGAGGCAACCCTTGTTAAGGCATTGGAAGACAAGGGAATTGGAAGACCTTCTACATATGCTGCCATATTAGGCACTATTCAGGAAAGGGGCTATGTAAAGAAGATTAAACAGAGACTTTATCCTACCTATCTCGGATTTGTAGTGAGCGATCTCCTTGAGGAGAAATTCCCTGAGCTTATGGATTACAGTTTTACAGCAAGAATGGAAGAGGATTTGGATAAAATATCTCTCCGAGAGGCAGAATGGCAGAATGTTGTTGAAGAATTTTACAAAGAATTTGAAAAGACCTTAAGCCAAGCAAAAACAATATCCAAAATAACAAAGCCAAAGGAAATAAAAACTCCTGTGAAATGTGACAAGTGTGGAAAAGAGATGGTAATAAGATGGAACAAGGGTGTGCCTTTCTTAGCTTGCTCAGGTTATCCTGAATGCAAAAATACCCGTTCATTAAATGGCAAAGAATCCTCAAAGGAATCTTCAGAGCCTGTATCTACTGGAAAAAAATGTCCACTTTGTGGAGGAGAGCTTGTTATAAGAAAAGGCAGAAAGGGTGAATTTATAGCTTGCACAAAATATCCTGATTGTAAATATACTCAACCAATTACTGCTGATGTAAAATGTCCTGAATGCGGAGGAGATGTCATAAAAAGAACAGGCAAATATGGAAGAGTATTCTGGGCATGTTCCAATTATCCAAAATGTAAATTTACCTTTCCCGGTGAACCTTATCCCTACGAATGCCCAAAATGTGGAGCTCACTACATGTTGAAAAAGATAGATAAAAACGGCGAAGAATTTTTAATTTGCCATAATAAGAGCTGTAAGGTTAAAATAGAATTAAACGAAAACTCAGTTGGGACCGACCCTGCGCAACAGAAGGATGTGAACCCCGCCAGGTCCGGAAGGAAGCAACGGTAAGCATCTCATTCTGTGTGCCGCAGCAAGTCGGTCCTTTTAATAAAAAGGGATTGATGGCATATCTTGGACTTGCAAGAAAATATAGACCTCAAAAATTTTCTGACCTCACAGGGCAGGAAATAGTTGTTAAAATTCTTCAAAATTCACTACAAGCAGGAAAAATTGCCCATGCCTATGTTTTTTCTGGACCAAAGGGTGTTGGAAAGACCTCAACAGCAAGAATTCTTGCAAAGGCTCTAAACTGCGCTGATGCAAATATAAAAAATAGACCATGTGATGAATGCTCCTTTTGCATTGCAGTAAAACAAGGACATGCGATGAATGTAATAGAAATAGATGCGGCATCCCACACTTCAGTTGAAAACATCAGAGACCTCAGAGAAAATGTGCGTTATGCCTCTGCAGAAGGGCTTTATAAGGTATATATTATTGATGAAGCTCATATGCTTAGTCAGGCAGCATTCAATGCTTTTCTTAAAACCCTTGAAGAGCCACCTCCCCATGTAGTATTCGTATTAGCAACAACTGAGCCAAGAAAAATTCCAATAACGGTTCTAAGCAGATGCCAGCATCTTCAATTTAGAAGAATTCCAATAAATCTTATAAAGGAAAGACTAAAATATGTCTGCCAAAACGAAGGTATTCAGATCACAGAGGAAGCTCTTCATGCCGTAGCAGCAAGTGCAGAAGGAAGTATGAGAGATGCATTGACGCTTTTGGATCAAATAACAGCTTATTCAGAATCCATCTCTTTGGAGGATGTCAATCTTCTAATAGGTGGAACAGACATAAAAGTACTTCATGAAATCTCAGAAAGTCTTATAGAGGGTGATAGGGAGAAAATTGTTCTCAAAATAGAAGAGCTAAATGACATAGGAACAGACTTTAAAATTCTTATGAGAGATTTGATTAACTTTTTCCGAAATCTTTTAATCATTAAGATTACTCCCAAATTAAAGCTTTATTTAAGCGAGGCTGAGGTAGAATTCATTCAGAAACTTAAGTCAAAAACCTCTGAAGAGCATATACTTCTGTTGCTAAAAGAGCTTATCAATTCTGAATTTGCAGTAAAGACTTCTCTTTTCCCAAGAATTATTTTTGAAATAACGCTTCTTAAGTTAAGCATGCTTTCAAGATTTAAAAATATTGATTTGGCAATTCAAGAGATTTCAAGTGCTTCAGGAGATAATCCCATTCAAGCTTTAACATCTGAAAATGATAATAAACCAATTGAACCTGAATTTTCCCAAAAAATTAATTATCAAAACGAAAAAATACAAGAACCCTCAGCTACCAGCAATCAATCATCTACTGCTACTTCTGAATCGCAAACAATTGTCACTCAACTTGATAAAACCTCAATTTCAGAGAAATGGGGACAGATACTTGAACAGCTTGAGGATAAGAATCACATTTTAACTGCAAAAATAAAGCAGGCAGAAATCAATTTTGAAGACAATGAAATTCAATTAATATATTCTGGCGGTTCTACTGTTTTTGCAGATTTTGTAAGGGACAGGGTTACAGAAATATATGATGTCATGAAAAATATAGGATTGAATGCAAAGATTACCGTTATTGAAAGAAAAAATAATGGCACAGAAGCAGGGAATTTAAATTTGAACAATGGAAGTAATTACAGAGAAAGAATAATAGACAATGAATTAGTGAAAAAAGCCTTACAACTTTTTGATGGAAGGATTTTTAACATAACACCAAAAAACGGAGGTAAAAGATGAACAAGAAAATGCTTGGAGAAATAATGAGACAGGCTCAGAAAATTCAGGAAGAGATTCAGAGAAAGCAGGAAGAGGTAAAAAAGATGACAGTTGAAGCATCATCAGGCGGTGGAATGGTTACTGTAACAGCTAATGGCGCAGGTGAAATTGTATCAATAAAAATTGACAAGGAAGTTGTAAATCCAGATGATATAGAAATGCTGGAAGACCTAATAATTGCTGCAGTTAACGAAGCTATAAAGAGAGCCCATGAGCTTTCACAGGCTGAAATGGCAAAGGTTTCAATGCCTTTTAATCTTCCGGGAATGCCTGACTTAAACAGTTTGTTTGGCAAACTATGAGCAGCCCTTTAGAAAAGCTTATTGACAATCTTTGCAAACTTCCGGGAATTGGCAGAAAAACTGCCCAGAGGCTTGCTTTTTTTATAATGAGTATGGAAAAGGATGAGGCTTTACAAATCGCTCAAGCCATAGTGGACCTCAAACAGAAAGCTAAATACTGTTCTGTATGTTTCAACATCACGGAAAATGAAAAATGTGAAATTTGTAGCAGTCCTGACAGGGATGGTAGTGTCATATGCATAGTAGAAGAGCCGAGCAATATTGTTCTTTTTGAAAAAACAGGATACAAAGGTCTTTATCATGTTCTCGGAGGTACAATTTCACCTGTTGATGGAATAACTCCTGACAAGTTAAAAATAGAGGAACTTAAAAACAGAGTTAAAACAGGCATGATTAGGGAAGTTATAATTGCTACAAGTCCTAATGCAAAGGGAGAATTCACTGCTCAATGGATTGCAGATATGCTGAAAGATTTTGACATTAAAATTACAAGAATAGCCTATGGTCTTCCAATAGGTATTGACATTGAATTTGCAGATGAGGTAACATTGTCAAAAGCTTTAGAAGGTAGGAAGCCATTTAATGCATGAGGAACTGAAAAACAGAAGGATTCAACAGGAAAAGACTCTTGAGGAAATTGCAAATTATATAAAAGTAAAAAAAAGTTATCTTCAAGCTATTGAAGAAGGCAGATTTGAAGAACTTCCAGAGCCTGTTTATACGAAATCTTATATCAAAACCTATTCAATATATTTAAAAGTAGACCCGTCTTTAATTCTAAAAGAATATGAACAATACCTTGAATCTAAACTGTCCTCAAAGAAGCCTGAAAAAGATGAAGTTGCTAAAATACAAGAAATTGAACCGCCAAAGAAGAAACAATTTAAATTACCTGTTACCAAAAATCTTCCGATTACCAAAAATCTTCCGAGTTGGGCTGTCAAATTTGGGATTATACTTTTAGTGATTGTAGTAGTAGCTCTCTTGCTAAATATTGGCAAAAGGGATGAGCAAATTCCGCCACCTCCTCCTATAGTAATTAAAGAAGAGCCTAATCAATCTTCAAATTTAGCAGAAAAAACTGAGACGGCTTTAGAACCCAAAAAGGAAGAACAAAAACCTGCTGAAGAACCCCAAGCCCAAGAGCAGACTCTTAAAATTGAGGCTACTGATCTTGTATGGATGAGGATAACAATTGACAATAAGGAGAGAAAAGAAATAATGCTTAATCCCGGCGACAAAATAAACTTAAAAGCCAATAAAACTTTCAAACTTCATATTGGAAACGCTGGCGGAGTTAAGGTTATTTTCAATGATAAAGATCTTGGTCCACTTGGAGAAAAAGGACAGGTAGTATATCTTGATTTGCCTAAGAAAACCGAATGACACAAGAAGAAATTATAGAAATATTAAAAAAATCTGGCAGACCTGTAAGTTTTAAGGAAATTTCCGAAATCTTTTCCCTTAAAGCCTCAGAAAGAAAAAAACTAAAAAAGCTCCTTCAAGAACTTATGTCTGAAGGTAAAATTATCAGAAACAGAAAAGGTTTATATTTGCCTGTTAGGGAAGCCAGACTTATTACAGGATATTTTGAAGCCCATCGTGAAGGTTTTGGTTTTCTAATTCCTGACTCGCCATCTGAGAATGATGTGTTCATACCGCCCCATGCAACAATGGGAGCAATGCACGGTGACAGAGTTGTTGTTAGGCTTGAGCAGAAGAGAAGAAGAGAGGGTAGGGTAATACGCATTCTTGAAAGAGCTGTCAAAAGAGTTGTGGGAACAGTGGAAAAGGCAGGACCGATTTTCACTCTTCAACCAAGAAAAAGAAATATAACTCAACAGATAGTCATTACTCCTTCGGATATCAAAATTAAACCCGGTGACCTTGTTTTAGCTGAGGTAACTTATACCTCAGGCAACAAACCTCCTGTAGCAAAGGTAATCAAGATTTTTGAGAAACCAAAGAATCCAAAGGAAGATATAGAGATTTTGATTTATGAATATGACCTGCCAAAAAAGTTTCCTTCTGAGGTTTCATCCTTTGCAAAAAATCTTGTCCAAAAAGGCATATCAAAAAGGGAAATCAAAAAAAGGATAGACCTACGGGAGCTTCCAACAGTCACCATAGATGGAGAGAGTGCAAAGGACTTTGATGATGCGGTATCCATAAAGAAAACAAGAAAAGGCTTTATACTGTGGGTTCATATCGCAGATGTAAGTCATTATGTAAAATGGGATACTCCTATTGACAAAGAAGCAAGGAACAGAGCTACAAGCGTTTATCTTCCAGACAGAGTTATTCCCATGCTTCCACCTGAGTTGAGCGAAAATCTTTGTAGCCTTCTTCCAAAAACTCCAAGACTTACCTTTACTGTGGAGATGCATTTTAACAATGCAGGAGAGAGAACAGAAGCCTTGTTTTATCCAAGCATAATACAGACTGCTGAGCGAATGACCTATACATCGGTGAAGAAAATACTGGTTGATAGAGACAAGGAGGAAATCAAAAAATACAAAAAACTTGTTCCCCATTTTGAAAAAATGGCGGAATTATGCGAAATACTCAAAAACAAAAGGCAAAAAAGAGGAAGTCTTGATTTTGACCTTCCTGAGCCAGAGGTCCTGCTTGACTTACAGGGACATCCTCAGGCAATTATAAAGGCTGAGAGAAATCTTGCTCACTTTATTATTGAAGAATTCATGATTGCAGCAAATGAAGCAGTTGCAGAATTTCTCTTTGAAAATAAAGTGCCAAGTATCTATCGCGTTCATGAAGAACCTGAGCCAAACAAAATTCAGTATCTTACGCGAATTATAAGAAATCTTGGTATTCTGAAGGGTGACCTTAAACCAAAGGAATTTCACGAATTTATAAAATTAATCAAAGGCACGCCTTATGAGGAAATCGTTAATTATCTCATTCTCAGGAGTCTTAAGCAAGCTCGGTATAGTCCTGAAAATGTTGGGCATTTTGGTTTGGCATCTGAATGCTATACTCATTTTACCTCACCAATAAGAAGATATCCTGACCTTGTTGTTCACAGAATTCTTAGGGATTTTTTGGAAAAGAAAAAGATTTCAAGGGAAAAAAGAAAAAATTTGGAAGAAAAATTGATGGAGATATCAATTCACAGTTCCAAGATGGAGCGAAGGGCAGATGATGTAGAAAGAGATTCCATACAAATAATGAGAGTATGGTTTATGAAAGACAAAGTTGGCGAGGAATTTGAAGGGAAAGTCACAATGGTCACATCTGAAGGATTGAGAGTTAGACTTGAGGAATACTTTATTGAAGGCTTTTTGCATTTATCCCACATGACTGATGATTTCTATCAGTTTGATGAATACAGATACTGTCTTACAGGATTAAAGAGAAAGAGAAAATTTACAATTGGCACACCTGTCAATGTCAGAATAGCTAAAGTTAACATTGAGGACAGGGAAATTATTTTCGACCTTGTATGAACAAAACCTCATAGGTTGCCAAAATGCCCTCAGAATTTCCAAACATACTTCTATAAACATCGCAAAATTTCTTAAAAGTTGCCTTGCCTGAAAATCTTTTATGCAAAGTATAGTTTGTTCCTGTGAATTTATGAAATTTAAGCAAATCCTCAGGGGATGAAAATTCTTCCCTGAAAGTTTTTAAATCGTATTTGAAAGAAAATGGCGAGTTGCGAAGTAATTTTATATAAAACTCATATTCCTTTAGGGGATAAACTGAACCAAAACCTGTTAAATCAGAAACTTTTTTAAGCTCCTGAAGCGTATTACTTGTAAATATTGAAAAATAGAATTTTCCATTATTGTGCAAAATATCTAAGATTTTAATGAAATTTTTCTCAGGCTCTTTCATCCAGTGAAGAGCTGAAGAACTGATAAGCAAATCAGCAATAGGGCTTCGGAGAGGAATTGCCTCTGCCTTTGCATTGATAAAAAAATGCTTTTTGTTTACTCTATCTCTAAGTTTCTTCAAAAACTCGTGCGATATGTCAATATGAATAAATCTGTCATAGGAAAGATTCTCAGAAAGGGGTTTACTTAAAAATCCAATGCCACTGCCAATTTCAACAACTGTTTTATAGTGAAGATTAAAATCAATCTCTTTTATGAGTTCCTCAGCGATTTTTCTTTGAAGTTTAGCGTACTTTTCATAAGTATTAGCTGCGCGATTGAAATAATGCTTAATATCTCTCACTTTTTATTTTATCATATAAAGATTGTTTAGACTTAAATTGTGCGATTCTTAATCGCTATTATTGATATTTGCGTCGTTATGTTTTCGTATTGCGATAGTCTCAGCGAGGCATTCTCGGTTTTTTTCAGCCGATGGAGAAGAGATACTCTGGCAGCCTCGTTATGACAGAGAAGGAAGGCATTGCAAGCAGTCCGAATATGGCTGTGAAGCAATCTCGCTTTTTGTATCAACCCCTAAATAGAGATAGACCCTTGTCACTGCGAGCACACCTGTTGCGAACGAAAGCGTGGCAATCTGGGGCGAAGCAGTCTCTAATTGGTGACTGGTGAATGGTGATTCGTGGATGGTGGATGGTGAACACCTCTCCGTAATTGCGAGGATACCCCTCTCCGTCATTGCGACTCCGAGCGAAGCGAGGAGGAAGCAATCTTGCCTTTTCCCCTTCAAAGAGATTGCTTCGCATCCTTCGGATGCTCGCAATGACGGAAAAAAATAATCGGGAATGCTCGTAATGACGGAAAAAAAATAATCGGGGATGCTCGCAATGACAGCAAAAAATACTTAATTTTCAAATGGTTATACCAATTATTGGATTTATATCGCTATTTTTCGGATCAAAAAAGATATTGACAAAATTATTTTTATTTTATATCATTTAAAAAAAGGCTTTAACAGGAGGGCAGTATGGCATATCAAGCAAAAGATTATTCAAAGTTAATAGGAATGCAAGGATTTAGTGAAGCTCTTTTGAAAAATCATTTTACTCTGTATCAGGGATATGTTACAAATACAAATAAGTTGATTGAGGCTCTTGATGCAATGCTTAAGGATGGAAAGGCAGGAACACCCGAATTTGCCGAGCTTAAAAGAAGGCTTGGTTGGGAATGGAATGGTATGAGGCTTCATGAATACTATTTTGAGAATCTTGGCGGAGACGGAGTATTTCCAAAGGATGGGAAACTTGCAAAACTTATTGATGAAAACTTTGGAAGCTTTGAAAATTGGATGAAAGATTTTAAATCTACTGGCACAATGAGAGGAATTGGTTGGGTAATTCTTTATCAAGACACTTTAACAGGAAAGCTTTTTAACTTCTGGATTAATGAGCACGATGTAGGACATCCCGCTGGATGCAATCCACTTCTCATCATGGATGTTTTTGAACACGCATTTATGCTTGACTATGGACTTAAAAGAGCAGACTACATTGAAGCTTTCTTTAAAAACATTAATTGGCAAGAAGTGGAAAAAAGACTAAAATAGGAGGAGTATTATGGCTTACACAATTGATGAGTTGAGGAACAAAATTACTGAGATGTATCCTGAAATTAAGGAACATGGATTCAATTTGACAGTTTACTACAGCGAAGAAAATCAAGCATATGTAGTAAGAATTCAAAAGGGCACATCTGAGTTAATAACTTATCTTGATAAGCAGGATGCTGATGACTGCATGAACAATATAAAATGCGTGCATCTTGGACTTCAGGTCGCACAGTTTATAAAAAATATAGCTGAAAAAGAAAGATTTGAAAGGGAAAAACCAGAAACTGTTTCTGTTGTCAAATACCAAGAAGTAAAGGCAGAACTTGACAGCGATGGATATCTCAAAAACTTTGATGCATGGAATGAAGATGTCGCTCAGATTCTCGCAGAAAGAGAAGGAATTGGACCTTTGACAAAGGAACAATTGGATATTTTGAAATTCATAAGAGAATACTATAAAACTTATAATTATTTCCCAATTCTAAATGCAGTATGTAAATACGTAAATCAGCCTAAAAATTGCATATCTGAAAAACTGATTGATCCTCTTGTTGCATGGAAACTTGCTGGACTTCCAAAACCAGATGAAAATGTTGTAAACATTGTAAAATATGGAGTTACTCCAACCTAATTACAAACTAACGCAATGGATTATTCAATAAAAATAGGTGGAGAGGCAGGGCAAGGGATTCAAACGATTGGTGGAACCCTTGCCCGCATATTTGCCAGAGCTGGATATTATGTATTCAGTCATCAGGACTATGAATCCCGAATACGAGGCGGGCATAACTTTTATCAAATAAGAATTTCTGACAGACCAGTAATAGCTCCAAAAAAAGATATTCATATTCTTGTTGCCTTTGACATTGAAAGCATTATTTTGCATGAGAGAGAACTTAGTCAAAATGGTCAAGTTCTTTATGATTCAACATTCCTTAAACAGAAATTTGACAAACCTCGTTTTGTTGACATCCCTCTCTTTGAGCTTGCTATGACTTATGGTGGAAGCAAGATAATGGCAAACACTGTTGCAACAGGGGCTGTCATAGGAATGCTTGGAAAGAAGCCAGACATAATGTATGAACTGATTAA
The DNA here is from genome assembly GCF_054657355.1 of Thermodesulfovibrio hydrogeniphilus. Classification (NCBI taxonomy): domain Bacteria; kingdom Pseudomonadati; phylum Nitrospirota; class Thermodesulfovibrionia; order Thermodesulfovibrionales; family Thermodesulfovibrionaceae; genus Thermodesulfovibrio; species Thermodesulfovibrio hydrogeniphilus. The sequence continues at coordinate 165,198 of NZ_BAAHYW010000001.1, read as the reverse complement.
GGAGGCTTTTAAGAAAAAGGGGCAAGATGTTATTGAAGCAAATATAAAATCTGCAAAAGCAGGTTATGAATACGCTAAGGAAAAATGCCTTACATGTTCATTTATGGTTTCAGAGTTTAGCTCTCCAAAAATGGTAATTTCTGGAAATGAGGCAATTGGAGCTGGTGCAATAGCATCTGGATTAAAATTTTATTCAGCCTATCCAATGACTCCTTCCACAGGAATTTTAAATTTTGTATCGGAGAATGCAAAAGAATTCGGGATTGTTGTTGAGCAGGCAGAGGATGAAATTGCTGCAATAAATATGGCAATAGGTGCTTCCTTTGCTGGAGTAAGAGCAATGACAGGCACTTCTGGTGGTGGCTTTGCTTTAATGGTAGAATCTGTCTCCCTTGCAGGAATAACAGAGACACCGCTTGTAATTGCTCTTGCTCAAAGACCAGGTCCTGCAACAGGACTTCCCACAAGAACAGAGCAGGCAGACCTTTTATTTGCCCTCTTTGCAGGACATGGCGAGTTTCCAAAAATTCTTTTTGCACCCGGCACACCAGAGCAGGCATTTTATCTTACAAACAAAGCCTTTGACATGGCAGAAAAATATCAAGTAACAGTCATAATTCTAACTGACCAATATCTTGCTGATTCCCAATTCAGTTACGAAGGCTTTGATTTGAAAAAACTGGTATATAAAAATTACAGATTGGGAGAATCTGAACTTAACGCCATTACCTCATACAAACGCCATGCTTTTACTGAAACTGGTATATCTCAGCTTGCAATTCCTGGAAAGTCAAGACATCTTGTTGTAACTGACAGTGATGAACACGATGAGGATGGGCATCTTATTGAAGATGCTCAGACAAGAGTTAAAATGGTTGAAAAAAGGCTTTTTAAAAAGCTTCCACTTATAAGAAAAGAAATCTCTCCACCTTTGCTTTACGGAGACAGAAATCCTGATGTTTTGCTAATTTGCTGGGGTTCAATATATGGAATAATAAAGGAAGTGGTTGAGGAGCTTTCGGACAGTAAAAAAGTTGCAATGCTTCATTTTAGTGAGCTTTATCCATTGCCTGAAGAGCAAAGTTGGATTGAAATTATTAAAAATACACCAATTGTAATCAATATTGAGCAGAATGCAACGAGTCAGTTTGCAAAGCTTCTTAGGATGGAAACAGGACTGGAGATTAAAAAACATATAAACAGATATGATGGAAGACCTTTTACTGTTGATGAACTTAAGGAGAGGGTTTATGCCTACATTGGATGATTACAAAGGAATTAAGCCTGCATGGTGTCTGGGATGTGGAAATTTTTCAATTCTTAAAGCATTCAATCTCGCAATGGTTGAACTTGGAATAAGTCCTCATGAAATTGTTGTGGTATCTGGAATTGGACAAGCTGGTAAATTTCCACATTACACAAGATGCAATACCTTCAATGGACTTCATGGTAGAACTCTTCCAGTTGCAACTGGAGTAAAGCTTGCAAATCACTCCCTTAAGGTTATTGCTGTAGCTGGTGATGGAGACTGCTACGGAGAAGGAGGAAATCATCTACTTCATGCAATAAGGCGAAATGTTGATGTGAAGCTATTTGTCCATAATAATCAAATCTATGGATTGACAAAGGGACAGGCATCACCTACATCAATGAAGGGAATGATAACAAAAACACAGCCATTTGGTGTTTTATCAGAAGCCCTTAATCCTGTTGCCCTTGCAATTGCCCTTGATTGCAGCTTTGTTGCAAGAGGTTTTGCTGGTGATATTGAGCATTTAAAGGAACTTATGAAACAGGCTATAACACACAAAGGCTTTGCACTTTTGGATATACTTCAGCCTTGTGTATCTTTCAATAAAATTAACACCTTTGAATGGTACAAGCAAAGGGTTTATTATCTTGAAGCAGATTATGATTTATCAGACAGAATTAAAGCCTTTGAAAAATCTTTGCAGTGGGGCGATAAAATACCTATTGGAGTTTTTTACAAAAAGGAAAAACCAACACTTGAGGAGCAAATTCCAGTTATTAGAGAAATTCCACTTGTGGACCAGAAATTTGAGATTAACAAAATTCAAGATTTGATACAAAAGTTTTATTAAACAGCGTTAATTATTCTTAATATTTCTCTTATTCCTTTCTCTGCAAGGGATACAAGCTGCAAAAGATTTTCCTTTGAGAATGGCATAATCTCCGCTGTTCCCTGTATTTCTATGAATTTTCCGCTACCTGTCATCACTACATTCATATCAACCTCTGCCTGTGAGTCTTCGGCATAACACAGGTCAAGTCTTGGTTCTCCGCTTACTATTCCAACACTTATAGCAGCTAAAGTGTCCTTAATTGGATTTTCTGAAATCATTCCAGCCTGCATTGCTTTATTTATAGCTTCCCTTAATGCAATAAATCCACCAGTGATTGATGCGGTGCGTGTTCCTCCGTCTGCTTCTATAACATCGCAGTCAATCCATATGGTTTTCTCTCCAATTTTTTCAAGGTCAACCACTGCCCGTAATGCCCTTCCAATTAATCTCTGAATTTCATGTGTTCTACCACCTACTCTGCCAGCTGTTGACTCCCTAAGCATTCTCACAGGAGTTGAACGGGGAAGCATTGAATATTCTGCTGTTACCCAACCTTTTTTCTGGTCTTTCAAAAATGGTGGGACCTTGTTTTCAATTGAAGCTGTGCAAATAACTCTTGTATTGCCAAGCTCAATCAGCACTGAGCCATCGGCATTTTTGATAAAATCCTTCGTAATCTTTATGGGTCTTATTTCATCATTTTTTCTTCCGTCAACCCTCATTTCTCCTCCTTAAGAGATACTTTTTTTATTTCTTCAATCTCATAGTTTAAAAATATTTCAGCAATTTTTCTAAATCTCTCGGGGTCATCGGTTACATAAAATTTAATTGAGCGGCTTTTATTTGTAGTATTCAAAAGATTTTTCTCAGTTAGTATTTCTCTAACTGTCCTTGCCGCCTCCTCAGCTGAATCAACAAGATTTATCTGCTCCATATATTTATGAATTGAATTTTTAAGCAATGGATAGTGTGTGCATCCAAGAATCAAAGTATCAATACTGCTTTCCTTAAGCTCTTTTAGATATCTTTCAATCACGAGGTCTGCTATAGGACCTTCAAGTATTCCCTCCTCAACAAGGGGAACAAAAAGAGGGCATGGTTTTGATAAAACTTCAAAGGATTGGGATTTTTCTTTGATCTTTTTTTCATAGGCTTTGCTCCTTATAGTAGCTTCAGTTCCTATAACACCTATTTTCCCATTTTTTGTAGCCTTAAGCGCTGCCATGACTCCGGGCTCAATCACTCCAATTACTGGTATGGGAAGCTGTTTTTCAAGTGTGTCAAGACTGACAGATGAAGATGTATTGCAAGCAACGACTAACATTTTTATACCTTTTTTATATAGGAAATTAGCACATTCAATTGAATATCTGATTACTGTTTCCGAAGACCTTATTCCGTATGGAACTCTCGCTGTATCTCCAAGATATATTATATCTTCATCTGGAAGAAGTTTTGATATTTCCTTTAAAACTGTTAGACCTCCTACTCCAGAGTCAAAAATGCCAATCGGTTTTTTATTCATTTATCCTCCAATGCATTTTTCAATGATTTTTCAATTGAGAAGTGTCCTGACAGGGTTTCAACTTCTTTGCCCTCAATCAATATTTTTACATCCTGTATCCACGAGAAATTTTCTTTCAGAGTCATATAAATTGACTTTAGCAAATCAAATTCCTCAGAAGCATCAGACTGATTAATAAAATTTCTTGATAAATCCAAGTAAATTGTATTCTCTTTGTCTCTGTATAATCCCAATATTCTTGTTGTGTTTAATGGAGATGGAAGTTGTCTGATGTAGATTTCTAAGATTTTTTCTATCAAGAGCATTTCATTTTTTTCCATTTCTAAAAATACATGTTCTAATTTTGAATTGGGCAGATATATTTTAAAGGCAGGCAATTTCTCATTTGTTTGACTTTTGGCATCATTGTCATTTTTACCCTTGTTAAAATAAAAAAGAACAGAAAAAGCTCCTGCAGAGGCTAAGACAAATATTATTATTCCAATTAATATCCACTTTTTGTTCATTTTGCTTTTTCCTTTGCTTTGAGAGTCAGCTCTATTGCCTGAACAAAGGTGTCAATTATTTTTTCTGCATATTTTTTATCAGTTGTCAAGGTTCTTTTGGGAATTTCTATCATTAAAGCAGGTGAAAGAGCCTCCTTAAGAATTGTCAAAGGCAATTTTTCAGCATATATGGGCTCTGAAAATTTTTCATTTATCTTTGTCGTAAAATTTTTAACTGCTGTGTTTTCTATTAAAAAAACTTTTGAAGGGTCATCTTTGATAAGATTTTTCTTAATTGAAGAAGTATATATCGTAAATTGCTCTTTATTTGACACATGTATGCTTATCAATATGTATGGCTTCAAACTATTCTCTATTTTTATCCTTCTTTCTATTGACATATCATCATCTGTTGCTCTTGTCAATGAGACCTTAATTCCTTTCTGAGTTAGCCTTGTTGCAGTTTCCTTAGCTATATACAAAGCAATGTCTTTTTCATTGGATTCTTTAAACTGCAAACCTGTGTCTTTCCCACCATGACCTGCATCAATTAATATAACAGCCTTTGAGACTTTTTCTTCCTTCAAAATCTCATCAAAAAAAGCATCCACAATTAATCTTGGTGGATTATCAAGTCTGAAGACCTTGATTTCTTTTACTCCCGTTGTTTTTATAACTAAAATCTTGTCCTTTTTCTCTGTTTGAATTCCCTTTATGTTATCTTTATCAGACAAAGATTTTCCTTCAAATTCAAAATCAAAAGCCAGTGGAAAAAAGAGTTTTATTATTCCGTCATTTGAACCATTACTTACAAGCTTTGCATTGATTGATTTAATTATTTCAATATCCTCACATGTAAAAACAAATCTGTAAAAATCCTTATGTTTCCCGAATTTTAAATATATTTTTTTGCTCTCTTCCTGCGCATGTGCTGGCAGAGATATGAAAAACACGAATAAAATAATAACTACTTTTTTAATCATTTGGCTTTGGTGTTTTTAAAAATTTTATACCTGTCCAAATAATAATCAACGCAAATATCACCCTTAGATTCGCCTCTGAAAGTGCATGGGCAATATTTGAACCGATGTATGTTCCGCCAATGATTCCTATAACCAACCCTGGCAACAAATCTTTTATTACATTTCCGAGTTTCAAATGCGTATAAGCACCCATTGCGCCTGCGGGCACCATACATAAAAGTGATGTTCCTTGTGCAATATGTTGCCCGTAATTTAATATTAAAACAAGAGCTGGAACCATTACAGTGCCTCCACCTATTCCCATCATACCAGCAAGGAATCCAGCAAAAACTCCAACTACAAGAAGCGTTAAAATTTTATAGACACCGCTAATTTCAAAATGATGCATATTCATTAAATAGGGTTTTGCTACCATAAGTATTGCTGCAAATATTAAAAATCCGCCGAATGCTCTTTTTAATTTCCATTCAGGCAAGCTGTGGGCAAATTTTGCACCAGCCCTTGCAGTAAAAATGGCTGTTATTGCAAGAATAATAGATGCAACGACATCTACTGTGCCCTTCATGCCATACGTAATAGCTCCTGTTATACCAGTAAAAACAAGGGCAAAAAGACTTGTTCCGTGAGCCTTGTGTTGGGTGATTTTCAACACAGATACCATGAGAGGTATCATAACCACTCCGCCGCCAAGTCCAACAAGTCCACCAAAACAGCCTGCTACAATACCTATCCAAAGTGAATGAAAAAAAGTACTCTTTTCCATTTTGCTTACCAAATCAAAACAGATTAGTTTGAACCTAAATCAGACTTTAATGTAAAAAAATAATTACTTTTTTTGATGAAGCTCAAAGGCTTTTTTAGATGCCTCAGCTGCTATTTGAGCCTTACGGGCAGCATCTTCTGCACTCATCCTTGCAGCCTGAGCTTCTCTTACTGCATCCTCTGATTTTTTCAAAGCATCCTGAGCAGTCTTTTTGGTAGAAGCCATATCCACCTTTAAATTTGATATTTCTTTGTTCATGCTGTCCTGCTGTTTTTCAATTCTTTCAAGCTGTTTTTCAATTCTTTCAAGTTTTAAGTTAATCGGATCAATCTGTTCCTTTACATACTCCTTTGTTGCGCATCCCCCTAAAAGCATAAAAGTTACTCCGGCTATAGCCAAAAATTTTTTCATGTCTACACCTCCGATTAAATGATTACTTTGTTTATTATAAACATTCCGCAAAATTAAATCAAAAATAATATGCGTAAAAATAGAGATAGACATGCGTCACTGCGAGCCCCTGTTGCGCAAAAAACGTGGAGATTTCAGAGATTGCTTCGGCAGTCCTTCGGTCTGCCTCGCAATGACTCTCCCCTCTCCGTCATTGCGAGGAGCGATAGCGACGAAGCAATCTCTTTTTTTATGCCCTAAAAAAGAGATCACTTCGGCTTGCTTTGCAAGCCTCGTGCTGACGGAAAAATAAAACGGCAGGCTTGCAATGACTGTGTGGGGGCAAACGGTGAGCCTCTCGGTGACAAAGGATCGGATACCTCGTAATAAAAAAGGAAATGTTCACAGTGACATTTTAGAATAAATCAATTTAGGATATAATAAAACTGTGAAAAAGTTTTTTGCACATATAGTAGTTTTGTTTGGAGTTTTACTTGTATGTTCATCAAATGTATCTGCTATTGAGGATATAAGTTTTGAAATAACAAGGGACAAAAATTATATTGTAGTTAATGCCAATATTATCCCTTCTCAGGAATTTATAAATGATTTCCAAGACGGTCTCAGCAAAAATATTCTTGTTACAATTGAACTTTTTAGAAGATGGCCCATTATTCCTGACGAATTTGTAAATGGTGTTCAAATTCAAAAAATAATGCTTTCCAATCCAATTAAAGGCGAATTTATTGTAAAAAGTCTACAAGGAGAGAATCTGATAGAAAAAATATTTAAAGACGCTCAGGAAGCAATTAACTGGGCTTTAAAGATTAACTCGGTTAAAATAGGTCCGCTCAGTACACTTGAAAACGGCAGATATTACGTAAAAATCACTGTTGAATCTAACATAAAAAAGCTTCCGTCAGTGCTTGAGCATATAATATTTTTTATCCCCAAATATGAAAAGAAGATAACTAAAGAATCAGAAATTTTTAGATTGCCATGAAAGAAAGAATTAAAAAATACTTTTTGCCTGTTTTTCTAACAACTTTACTCTTTATTGTCTTAGGATTTGAAATTTATCTTTTACAAATACCGCCTGAGCAAGTTCCCACGAGATTTATAATTGTATCACTTTTTGTAATAAACATAGTGGCAATTGTTACTCTCGCGTTTTTTGTAATAAGAAGCATCTTCAGACTGATAATTGAAAAACATAGAGAAGTGCCCGGATACAGATTTAGAACAAAAATTGTAACAATTTTTGTAGGACTTGTTTTAATCCCCTCTGTTCTTTTATTCGTTGCATTTAGTGGTGTATTGGAACATTCAGTTGAAAGAATTTTCTCAAAGTCAAACAGAGAAATAGTCTCAAAGTCTGTAAATTCTGTCAAAGCCTTCTATGATTTTGAAAAAGCAAGGCTTTTAGGCATGCTTGAGCATTTTGCAGAAGGCAAACTAAAGGATTTACCAGGGGACATTAGAATAGAGCACATTCAAAAACCTGAGCCTGACATGCCCCAATCATTGCAAGAAGCGTTTCAGGGTAAAAAATCAGCTCAAGTGCTCACTTATAATGGAAAAGACATTATAATCGCAGCTGTTCCATACAAAAACGGAATTTTAGTAGCGAAAATGGAACTCCCCTCAGAGCTTAGCAAAAAGGTTGAAGAGCTTAAGGGATTTCATGAGGAATATTTAAAAATGGGCTCTTTCAGAAAAGCTGTAAAGACAAATTATTACTATTTCCTCGGATTTTTAAGTCTTATCGTGATATTCCTTGCACTCTGGACATCTATGAAAATCTCTCAGGAGATAACTAAACCTTTAAAAGAACTTGTTGAGGCAACAAATAGGGCTGCCAAAGGTGATCTCAAAGTAAAAATTTTGACAAAAAGTTCAGATGAAATAGGAATACTCGTTAACTCTTTCAATGAAATGATAGAAAAACTTGATAAAGCCTATATTCAACTGTCCGAAAGGAAAATAATTCTTGAGCAAATTCTCTCAAATATAAGTTCAGGCGTAATTTTTATGAATCCTGACGGAAAAATTTTAACTATTAATAGTGCAGCAGAGGAGATACTCCAGATTGAGAGGGAGCAGTTTGAAAATAAACATTATTCTGAATTATTAAACTCTATAGAATCCGATGAGTTAAAAGAATTTATCGCAAATTTGTCAGAGCAAAAAATATATGAAGTAAAAAAGGTTATTACAGGTAAAATAAAGGGACAAAGCAAAATAGTAAATGCAAAAATTATATCAATTAGGGACATTACAACAGATAGAGCATCGGGAATTCTTGTAGTCTTTGATGATATAACAGAGATTGTAAAAGCTCAGCAGGCAATTGCTTGGGAAGAAGTTGCTCGCAGATTGGCACATGAAATAAAAAATCCTCTGACTCCAATTAAACTTGCAACAGAAAGACTCATAAAAAAATGGAAAAACAAAGATGAAGATTTTGAAAAAATATTTGAAAGGTCAACGAAAACAATAATATCAGAAGTGGATTCCTTAAAAAATCTGATTGAATCATTCCAAAAATTTGGAAGACTGCCAGAGATAAAGAAAAAATCCATAAATCCTTTAAAACTTATAGATGATGTAATAGAGCTTTATAGAGGATACAAGGATATTAAGTTTTCTTTTAATAAACCTGAAGAGATAAGGGAAGTTGAACTTGACCCAGATGAATTCAAAAGGGTAATTATAAACATCGTTGACAATGCAATAAAAGCAATGGATGGTAAAGGTGAGGTCACAATATCTGTTAAACTAAATAATAAGCTTGTTGTTGAAATTTGCGATACTGGTCCTGGGATTGACGAAGAAACGCGAGAAAAGCTATTTCTTCCTTATTTTTCAAAAAGTAAAGGTGGAACAGGGCTTGGACTTGCTATTGCAAGGAAGATTATTACAGAGCATGGAGGAAACATTAAAGTTTCTGAGAATGAACATAGGGGAACTAAATTTATAATTGAGGTACCTGCATGAAGGAAAAGATTTTAATTGTTGATGATGAGATAGGAATTCTTGAGACATTATCTGGAATTCTTGAGGATGAAGGATATATAACTATCCAATCTGAAAACGCTGAGCAGGCATTCAGTATTCTTGATAAAGAAAATATTGACCTTATTTTCCTTGATGTTTGGCTTCCCGGAATAAGTGGCATTGAAGCCATAAAAAGGATAAAGGAAAACCACAGCGATATTCCTGTAATAATGATCTCTGGTCATGGAAGTATTGAAACTGCTGTTCAAGCTGTAAAGTTTGGTGCTTTTGACTTTCTTGAAAAACCACTTTCAATGGATAGAGTTTTACTTACAACTGAAAGGGCTCTGCAGTTTAAAAGACTTGAAAGGGAAAACATCAAGCTTAAAAGCAGTTTGGTCAAGCAGTATGAACTTGTTGGAAGCTCAGATGCAATGAAAAGAATAAAAAAACAAATAGAGCAGATTGCAAAAGGAGATTCAAGAGTTTTAATACTTGGGGAGTCAGGTACAGGAAAGGAGCTTGTTGCAAGAGCTATTCATTCATTGAGTGATAGGGCAAATTCTCCATTCGTTGAGGTAAACTGTGCAGCAATTCCTCAAGAGCTTATTGAATCAGAACTTTTTGGACATGAAAAAGGAGCTTTTACAGGTGCAGTAGAAAGAAAAATAGGGAAATTTGAACTGGCAAACACTGGCACTCTTTTCCTTGATGAAATTGGAGATATGACCTTACTTACACAGTCAAAACTCCTTCGGGTCATTGAAACCCAAAAATTCCAGAGAGTAGGCGGAACAAAGGACATCACAGTTAATGTAAGAATAATTTCAGCCACAAATAAAGACCTTGTGGAGGAAATAAAAAAGGGAAACTTCAGGGAAGACCTTTATTATAGATTAAATGTTGTGCCTATTTACATACCTCCATTGAGAGAAAGAAAAGAAGACATCCCAGAACTTGTAAATCACTTCATAACTGAGTTTGTGAGAGAAAAGGGTTGGAAACCTAAGACACTTACAGGCAATGCTATAAAGATGCTTCAGAATTATGATTGGCATGGAAATGTTCGTGAGCTTAGAAATGCGGTGGAAAGGCTAATGATTATGACAGATTCAGAGATTATTGATGCAGATGCTATTGAGAAAACAGGAATAATCGGGGGCACAACCAAACAAGAAAGTTACTTTAAATACGACTCACTCAAGGATGCCAGAGATGCCTTTGAGCGAGACTTTATAATCAAGAAACTAAAAGAAAACAATTGGAATATGACTAAAACAGCAGAAAAAATCGGAATTGAAAGAAGTAATCTTTATAAAAAAATCAAATCATTGGGAATCCCTCTACCAAAGGATTTTACAGAAAAATAGGAGAGAGAAATGTTTACAGTAGCAATAGTTGGAAGACCAAATGTTGGCAAATCAACACTTTTTAACAGACTGATTAAGGGAGATGAAAAAATAAAGGCTATCACAGATAAAATTCCAGGCGTAACAAGGGATATTAACTACGGAACAGTGAAATTGGATGATAAGGAATTCACTTTGGTTGACACTGGCGGCTTTTTTCCCGGAGAAAAGGCTGAGGACATTATCCAGAAGCAAATGCTTGAACAAGCTGAAATAGCAATAGAAGAAGCAGACTTAATCATACATCTGTTAGATGGTAAAGAAGGATTGCATACTTTTGATATAGAAATCGCAAAAAAACTAAGGGAAACAGGCAAGGAAATTTTATGGGTTGTGAATAAAATTGATGCCCATTCCAAGAGAGATAAAGTTTTTGAATTTTACAGTTTAGGGACTGACAATCTTATTCCAATCTCAGCTATTACAGGATATGGAATGGATGAGTTAATAGAAATTTTGAGTACCAAAGTGCCTGAAATGCCAACTCCTTCTAAAGAGGACGAAAAAATCCCAAAAATTGCAATAGTTGGAAGACCAAATGTTGGAAAGTCAACAATAATAAACGCTTTAATTGGGAAAAAAAGAATGATTGTAAGCCCAATACCGGGAACAACAAGAGATGCCATAGACGCACTTTGTAAATACTATGGAAAGAACTATTTGCTAATTGATACGGCAGGGATTAAGAGGCTTTCATACTACAAAAAAGAAAAATCTGCAGAAACCTATCTGGAGAAACTCTCTTATTTTAAAGCAATACGAAGCATTGAGAGAGCTGATGTAGTAATTCTCGTTATTGACGCTACAGAGGGAATTGTAAATCAAGACCAAAAAATAGCTGGAATGATTGATGAGCAAAAAAAGGGATTGATAATATTATTTAATAAATGGGATTTAATACCTTTGGATGAAAGGGACAAAAGAGCTAAATCGCTATCTGAAGAGATAAAAAGAAAGCTTTGGTTTGTTGATTATGCTCCATACCTTACAGTATCTGCATTAGAGAAAACAAGACTTACAAAAATATTCCCCCTTATTGAGCAAATTCTTGAAGAATACCACAAAAGAGTTTCTACCTCAGCGTTAAATAAGCTTTTTTCACAAAAATTGAAAGATGTTGTTTTGTTTTCTGGTGGAAAGGAATTAAGATTCTATTACATAACCCAACCAAAAGTAGCACCTCCGACTTTTGTCTTATTTGCTAATGAAGAACAAGGAGTAAAACAGCATCACATAAAATTTATTGAAAAAATTCTAAGAGAATCCTTTGATTTCAAATTCACCCCAATTGAAATAAAAATCAAAAAAAGATAGTTTAGATAGACATTTTTCAATGAAATTAAATCTTAAAGAGAGTCTAATTTCACGTGGGAGAGTCAATAGTTGATATAAGAATCCTTTGACAACATAAGAAAATTTAATTTATAAATGGTTATAATAAATTTTGGACTTCTATTGCTATTGTCTGGAAAAATCAAAAATAGTGACAGACACGCTTCACTGCGAGCCCCCTGTTGCGAGCGATAGCGTGGCAATCTGGGGCGAAGCAGTCTCTAATAAGGCTTTATTGAAAAACAAAGTAGAGATTGCTTCGCATCCTTCGGATGCTCGCAATGACAGCAAAAAATACTTAAATTTCAAATATTTATACCAATTATTGGATTTCTATCGCCATTTTTTGGAGAAATCCAAAGATTGACACAATTCCAATAAACGAATTAATATTGATTTAGGAGTAAAATTTCAACAAGGAGTTTATCTATGTTTGAAAAGTTTACAGAAAAGGGTCGTAAAATAATTCTCTTTGCAAGAGAAGAAGCAGAAAAAAGAAATAGCGAATTTCTTGATACAGAGCATATACTTTTAGCAATTCTAAGGGAAGAAGAATCTATACCTGTAGCAATTCTTAGAAAAATTGGAATAGCTCCAGAAAATATTAGATACGAATTGGAAAAGAGAATAACCAGTGAAGGAAATCTTTTAACATACGGTGAGATTCCTTTCTCTCCCAAAGCAAAGAAAGTGCTTGAGTTCGCAGTTGAGGAAGCAAGACTGCTTGGACACCCTTATATTGGTAGCGAACATATTTTCTTGGGACTTATCAAAGAAGAAGACGGAATAGCAGGAAAAGTATTACGGGGATTTGGAATTAATCTTTTATCTGTCAGACAGCTTACAATCAATTTTTCAATAAGACCTCATTTTTATTCCTCCCCACAGAAAGAAAGAAGAAAAACAAATACTCCTGCATTGGATGAATTTGGCAGAGATTTAACAATGCTTGCCATTGAGGGAAAGCTTGATCCTGTGATAGGAAGAGAGGATGAAATAGAAAGAATTATACAGATTTTGGGCAGAAGAATAAAAAATAATCCTGTAATAATCGGTGAACCGGGAGTTGGTAAAACAGCTATTGTTGAGGGACTTGCCCAGAAAATTGTAGAGGGAGATGTTCCTGATGTACTGCTTGGTAAAAGAATAATTGCCCTTGACTTAGGAGCTATTATTGCAGGAACAAAATACAGAGGACAGTTTGAAGAACGATTTAAAGCAGTTATCAAAGAAGCTTCCCAGTCTGACAATGTTATTCTTTTCATTGATGAGCTTCATACAATTATCGGAGCTGGTGCTGCAGAAGGTTCGGTTGACGCATCAAATATGCTTAAACCAGCCCTTTCAAGGGGAGAGCTTCAGTGTATAGGAGCAACTACTCCTCAGGAATACAGAAAATACATTGAAAAGGACGGTGCCTTAGAGAGAAGATTTCAACCAGTATTTATCCAGCCAACATCAGTGGAGACAACTATTGAAATTCTTAAAGGAATAAGGGAAAAATACGAAAGCCATCATAAAGTAAAAATCACAGATGAAGCAGTTGAAGCTGCTGTTAAGCTTTCAGACAGATATATCACTGACAGATTTTTGCCTGACAAAGCAATAGATGTTATAGATGAAACTGCATCAAGAATAAAACTTAGAAGGTCTTTAATGCCCAGAGAGCTCAAGGATTTAGAATTTGAAATTTCACGGGTTTCAAAGGAGAAATCCCTATACATAAAACTACATGACTTGCCTTCTGCTCAGAAAGCAAAATACGAAGAGGACAAACTCAGAAGAGTTTATGAGTCAAGTTACAAAAAATGGAAAGAATCTCAGTATAAAGAAGTTCCTCTTGTTACAGCAGAGGATATTTCCTATACTGTGTCAAAAATGACAGGAATACCGCTTTATAAAATTGAAAAGACTGAGACTGAAAAACTGCTTCATATGGAAGAGGAGCTTCATAAAAGAATTGTTGGGCAAGATGAGGCAATAAAAAGTGTATGCAAAGCCATAAGGCGCTCCCGAGCTGGATTAAAATCAAAAAACAGACCCATTGGCTCATTCTTCTTTTTAGGTCCCACTGGAGTTGGTAAAACAGAGCTTGCAAAGGCTTTGGCAGAATTTATGTTTAATGATGAAAATGCCCTAATAAAATTTGATATGTCTGAGTACATGGAAAAATTTAATGTATCAAGATTAATAGGTGCACCTCCAGGCTATGTAGGCTATGAAGAAGGTGGTCAGCTAACAGAGAGAATTAGAAAAAGACCCTATTCAGTTGTTCTCTTTGATGAGATTGAAAAGGCGCATCCTGATGTATTTAATCTACTCTTGCAGATACTTGATGAAGGAGTGCTTACAGATAGTTTTGGAAGAAAAGTTGATTTTAGAAATACAATAATCATAATGACATCCAATCTCGGAGCAAGGCTTATTGAGAAATCAACACCTCTTGGTTTTCATAAAAATCAGCAGAGTGATATATATATGAAAATTAAAGACAATGTATTTGCTGAACTAAAAAAGACATTTAATCCCGAATTCTTAAATAGAGTTGATGATATAGTTGTATTCCATCCTCTTGAAGAGAGTCATCTGTTGTCAATTCTTGACCTTCTCATTGCTGAAACAAACAAGAAAATTGAGGAATTCGGTCTTATAATAAATGTCTCTGATGAAGTTAAACGCTGGATATTGCACAAATACTATCAGCCTGCATATGGTGCAAGACCTATGAGAAGAGCTATTTCAAAAGAAATAGAAGACCCTCTTTCTGAAGAAATACTCAAAGGCAGATTTAAAGGAGCCAACATAGTGAAGGTTGAATTAAAGGATGAAAAAATTGAATTTGAAGAAGTTTATGAAGAAATCACAACATCAGTGAATTGAGGTGCATAAATGAAAAAAAACGTTTTTTTAATCATATTCATTTTGCTTGCATTAATCATCACAGGAAGCATATTTTTTAAAAAAGGAAAAACTCCCGGTCTTCAAGCAAATACAAAAATAGGGCAACCAGCTCCTGATTTTGAATTAAAAGATATTAACGGACAAAAATGGAGTCTAAAAAAACAGAAAGGCAAAATTGTAATTCTTAATTTCTGGTCATCTTGGTGTAAAGATTGTCAAGAGGAAAAAAAATCCATACAGAGTTATCTTAGCAAAAATGGCTCTGATAAAGAATTAGTATTCATCACCATTGCCTATAAAGACAATCCTACAACAATTGCCGAACTTGTAAAAAAGAAAGGTTATTCTTTTCCTGTTCTCATTGATGACGGCGTTGTTTCAAAAACTTATGGAATCACTGGAGTTCCTGAGACTTTTTTAATTGATAAAAATGGGATTTTAAGACACAAAATAATAGGACCTGTTGAATGGGATAATCCTCATATTGTTCCCCATTTAAAGCAGGTTCTTTCCTGATGGGAAAACCGGGACTTCCAAAGAATGTTTTGCTTTTTGTTGCAACGCTTTATAAGGACAAAGAAAACTACTACCTTGCACTAAAATCTTTGGTAGAGCTTTTTGGAGAAATACTTTTTGAATCATCTCCCAAAAAATGGGAATATTCCAATTATTACACACCGGAACTTGGCAGTCCTATTTTCAGGCGATTTATCTTTTTCAAAAAGCTTATATCTGAAGGTGATATTGCATCTATTAAACTTAAAACAAACCGCATTGAAGAGGAACTCTCTGTAAATAGCAAAAGGAAAATAAATCTTGACCCCGGATATATCTCCAACGGAAAGCTTGTTTTGGCAACTACAAAGGATTACAGCCACAGAATTTATCTTAAAGACGGAATTTACGGAGAAGTTACTCTGATTTATAAGAACAAAACCTTCTGCCCTGCCATTAATACTTACAAAGACTATGCTGATCAAGAATATATAAAACTTTTCAACTTCGCAAGAAAACTCTACAAGGAAATGCTTTTAACTTCGTAAATACCAATTTTTTATGAATTGGGTGATTTTTTACAAGCTTTGTTAGTCCTCCAACTGCGAACACAGTGAAACAAACTTTTTTCATATTGCATTGGTCACTTCGTCCCTTGCAATGAATTTTTTTCTGTCATAGCGAAACCTTCGCACTTCTCGTCATTATGTGTCTCACCGAAGGCAAGGCATGGCAATCTATTTGTCTTACGAAAGGTAGAAAGGCGAGATTGCCTCATCGCCTACGCTCCTCACAATGACGATCAAGGATGATAGTCCGTTGCGAGCCGAAGGTATGCCAATCCACTTCTCTGTCATTGCGAGCCTGCTGTTAGGCAGGCGTGGTAATCTCATAAAAAGGCTGGATTGCTTTAGGACTAAAGTATCTCGCTATCTCCATAAATCTAACATACGATGACTATCATCTGCGTGATTGCGAGCAGTCCGAAGAACTTTAAAGCAATCTAAAGGTGAGATTATTTCTTCATCGTTTTATTCAGATTCTCAATAACGAAAGACGCTTGAAATGACTAAGAAACGCTCGCAGTATACTTGTGGACCGGAAAATTTAGGTATTAAATATGTTGGTTATATTAGGAAATTTAAAAATAGGTAAAGTATTAAACCACAATGGCGTATTTGAACATGTGAATATGTATCTAAAAAACTCTTCTTTAAAGTTATCACTGAAATATCCCAATTTAAGATTTTTTTGAATCTCGTTAATATCCCAAAACAATAGCTCTTCTATCTCAGAGGTGTTAAATTCAAAAGGTCCTTCATGTATCGTCCAGTATGTATAAACCAATTCACTTTCATACTCATTGGAATGAATATATGTGTAAAGGAAATTCAACTCATGGGCAACTACGCCAAGTTCTTCAAACATCTCTCTTTTAGCGGCTGATAAAATATCTTCACCGGGCATTACATGACCACCTACTGATGTATCCCATTTACCGGGAGCGACATCTTTGTGTAATGCTCTTTTTTGTAGAAGAATTTCTCCTTTTTTGTTAAAAACAAGGACATGAACTACTTTATGAAGCAGTGAGGGATTGCCGTGAATGATACTTCTTGGTGCTATTGAGATGACTTTTCCTTCTCTGTCAACAATTTCCAGAAATTCTTCCATTTTTGCCCCGTATTATCTAGATAAAATGCCGGTGGTGGGATTTGAACCCACACGGGATTGCTCCCAGCGGATTTTGAGTCCGCCGCGTCTGCCGTTCCACCACACCGGCTAAAGAAAAAGTTATCACAAAATGTAATAAAAAATCAATTTATTATTTGATCTATGGTTACTATATCCTAAAATATGAGACTTTCAAGAGTCATTCCGAATGGTCGCCATCTCCTTTTTCCCGTCATCCCGAATCTTGCATAGCAAGCCTCGTGATTGCGAGGGACGAAGTCCCGAAGCAATCTATAAACATTCGTAAAACGTAAGACGTGAGAAGTAAAAGGTAAAAGTCGGGATTGTTTCGCATCCTTTGGATGTTCGCAATGACAGCAAAAAATACTCAATTTTCAAATGGTTATACCTATTATTGGATTTCTATCTCTATTTTTCAACTATCATAAGGGCTTGACAAAAGTGTGTAATTTAATGTTTTAATATCTTAACCCACGAAGGGTTAGATTGGTCATGAAGGCCGTGGAAAGGCAGTAGCCTTTAGCACGGCTTTTTTTATTTATACATAATTTGGGTGATTATCAATTGTCATCTTATGTTAAATATATGGAGATTACGAGAGAGTTTAGTCCTGAAGCAATCATGTTTTTTATGAGATTGCCACGCCTGCCTTTCGGCAGGCTCGCAATGACGAAGGAAGAAGGTCATTGCGAGGCAGACCGAAGGGATGCCGAAGCAATCTTCTGTTCTTTCGGAGGAGAAAAGGCTTGATTGCTTCGCTTTGCTCAAAATGACAGAGTGGGTGAAGCCCCTGCGATGAAGGTAGGGTTGATATCATTGCAATGAAGAAAAGGTGGATTGCCACGCCGCTCCTTTGGTGAGGCTCGTAATGAAAGATTAACAGGAGTTTTATAAAAAATCGCTCAATATAGGTTATATTTTATTGACAATGAAAAGATTACATAATTACGGGTTTATAATATCTG
Source organism: Thermodesulfovibrio hydrogeniphilus (assembly GCF_054657355.1). NCBI lineage: Bacteria > Pseudomonadati > Nitrospirota > Thermodesulfovibrionia > Thermodesulfovibrionales > Thermodesulfovibrionaceae > Thermodesulfovibrio > Thermodesulfovibrio hydrogeniphilus. The sequence goes on along the minus strand of NZ_BAAHYW010000001.1, from coordinate 147,174 downwards.
TCCTATTACATATGCTTGTTTTTGCGATTCCTATATCAATAGGAATCTCAGAAATTTATAAAGAAATTGAACTTTTTGTAATAGATGAAACCGATAATGTGGAAAAAAAACAGGAAATTAAGAAAAAATCAAAAATAGAACAAATTGTCAGAAGACAACCTCCACAAGAGGTTAGAGAAGAAAACCCAATAAAGCCATTGGAAAGAATTGAAAACATGTCACCTGCTTCATTGCCAGCTGAGGAGGAGAAAAAAACAGAAAAAAGCAATCCTTCCTCAGTTGTTGATAGATATGAAGGAGAATTTGGCACTGCTCAAGGACCTAAGTTTTTGCATAGAGAAATACCAGTGTATCCTTTGATGGCAAGAAGACTTGGAAAAGAAGGAAGGGTGCTACTTAGACTTACAATAGATGAAAAAGGAAATCTTGTAAATGTTGAAGTATTAGAGGGAGCATGTTGTGGATTTACAGAGTCAGCAGTTGAGGCTGTTAAAAAATCAACATTTATACCAGCAAAAATTGATGGAAAGCCAGTGCTATCAAGGGCATTACTTTCTATAAAATTTACATTAAGGAGGGATTAGTGGGATTTCTTGGTTTTTTTCTTCTCAGAGTATTCAGTATAAATAATCAGTCCATATATTATAACAGCAAAAATAAACATGCCTATAAGGGCAGCATAATAACCTTCCATTTATTATTCCTCCTTGTCTTTAGGTATTACATAAAAAGCTATAATTCCTATACATACTGCTGCTACAATTCCCATAATAGTTGTTACAAGATTTATTTTTTCTGTAAAAATATTTCCAATTACAATGATAGTAAGCAAATATTTCACCACATCCACAAGCATCTGTCCAAAAATTTTTCTTCTTTCTCTTATCATACATTAATTATATCAAATTAGGAGGAGATGGATGTTAGAGCTATTTTTAAAAGGTGGTTTTTTGATGTATCCGATTTTATTATGCTCTATTGCAGGAGTTGCCATATTTTTCAACAAATTCTTTGAATACAGAAAAGTATTGGCTGAATTAGAAAAGCCGATTGATGAAATCTTAGAAAAAAATCCCGAGATAATGCAGCCTATATTTGATGGAATAAGAAATGGTTGTAAGGAGAAGGAGATTTCTGTAATTGGAACAAAGCAGGTTCGTAAATTAGAGAGAGGATTAAGCTGGCTTGCTCTAATAGCCACAGTTGCACCTCTTCTTGGCTTGACAGGGACGGTTACAGGAATGATAAAGGCATTTATGGTGATATCCCAAAGCTCTTCTGTAAATCCAGCAATGCTTGCGGGAGGAATATGGGAGGCACTTATAACAACAGCAGCAGGACTGCTTGTAGCAATTCCAATTCACATTGGGCATCACTGGCTTGAAAAACAGGCAGATGAAATAGCATTTTTAATGAAAGAAATAACAACGATTTTTTATACGAGGTATAAAAATGGAGTTTGAAAGAAAAAAACATAATCATACACACATAAACATTGCTCCACTTGTTGATGTAGTATTTTTACTGCTTTTATTTTTCATGCTTACATCCCATCTTATTCAGGAACCAGCAATAAAAATAAAACTTCCCGAGTCAAAAACCTCTGAGGCTCGGAGCGAAAATATAAAAACTATTTACATCACAAAAAATGGTGAAATTTATTTTATGGACAAAAGAATTGATTTAGAGAGATTGAAAACAGTGATAAGCGAGTATATTGTAAATCCAGAAAATGACTTTGTAAGAATTAAAGCTGACAAGGAATCAGAAGTAGGCTTACTTGTAAGAGTCATTGATGAAGTAAGACTTGCAGGAATAAAAAACTACAGCATTGTAACAGAGAGAAAGTAAATTATCTTAACGGAAGTTTTCTGATTCTGTATTCTTTTTCATTTATTGAAACAATTGCCCCTTCAGCAGGCTCTTTTTCAATTAATGGAAGGACTGCAATTAAAAGTTTTGCAACTTTATCTGGCTTGGCATCTTCAAGACGGAGAGAAATAACACTTGGACGATTAAATCCACTTTTAGCAATCATTGCAGAAAAATCTAAATCTTGCGTAATGATTACAGCCTCTTCTTTATATGCTATCAGTAGCTGTAGGAGGAAGTTTATCAGTCACACGGATAATGTCATAGCCTGCGTTTTTAAATGCGTTAACAGCAATTGGAGAAATATGAACATCTGCTAAAAACTTTAATTTCATAATTTTTTATTCAGCAAAAACTGGCGTGGGATAATGATACTCACTTGCAAGCCATGCGGCATACTCAATTGCCTGAAGAATGTCTTCTTTTTCAAGTTCAGGATATGCTTTAAGAATTTCTTCATGAGTCATTCCAGAACCTAATAATTTTAAAATAAAAGCTACTGTTATACGCATTCCCCTTATTGTAGGTTGGCCATTGCAAATTTGAGGATTAATAGTAATACGGTCAAGCTTTTTCACATTAACAACCTCTAATCCTTTTAATTTAATTATACCACTAACTATGCCTAAAACTTGTAAAGCCTTTTGCAAATTTTTAATTAATCTTGACAAAACCTAATTTTTTATGGTTTAATTTTTTTAACCCACGAAGGGTTAGATAGGTCATGAAGGCCGTGGAAGGGCAGTAGCCCTTACCACGGCTTTTTTTATGAATTGGACTCATGAAGGGTCTACCTCTCACGAAGGGAGCTGAAAAAACTCAGATGGAGGGGTAGAATGATTTATCTAATTATTGTCATTTACAGTATCATGCTTATGTTTTCAAGCCTTTCCTATGCAGAGCAGCAGGAGGCAAAGCTTGAGGAAATTGTTGTGACTGCAACGAGAACTGAAAAAGAAGTTGAATTTGCTCCTGCTTCTGTAAGTGTTGTCACAAAAGAAAGAATTGAACTTAAAGCACCGAAGACAATTGACCAAGCCTTGAATGATGTTTCAGGTGTATTTGTAAGAAGAGCAAAGGGTTTAATGGATACTCTTTCATTTATTACTTTAAGAGGAATTCCTGAGCAGAAAAGAACACTGATTTTAATGGATGGAATTGTTTTAAACAATCCTTATACTGGAAATGTAAGAATGGGTGGATATTATCCTGAAGACCTTGAAAGGGTTGAGGTTGTAAAAGGTCCATTTTCCTCTCTTTATGGTGGTTATGCAATGGGTGGTGTTGTCAACTTTATTACAAAGATGCCTGAAAAAAGGGAATTTACTTTTAAAACAGGATATGGTTCAAGCTGGCACAGAGGAGAGGCAATGGATGACTTAAGAAGATTTTATATTTCATATGGAGATAAACTTTGGGATAAATTAAGTATATTTTTAAGCTATGGATGGCAGGGAACAGCCGGATATCCCACTGATTTGAATGTTCAAACAAGGAAACCTCCTGCAGGAATTACAGGTTATGAAGAAACTAAAACAAGGGAAGGGAAAATTGCATATTTGATAGGAGACAGAGGAGACAATCGTTGGTGGGATGATGGAATAACCATAAAGGTTCAGTATGAGTTTACAAAGGATACAAAAATAAGGCTAAGTTTTATGAGGAACAGGTATGAATATAATTATGACGATCCTCATACATATTTAAGGAATGCTTTAGGAAATCCTTTATGGAGCTATACTGGAGTAAGTGAATATACTTTTATTCCTGGTGGAGGTGGAAGAATTCAAAATACATATGGTTTAGGATTTGAGACTAATCTTTACAAGGATTTAAAGATGAAACTTAATATTTCTTATCTTGATACTGAAAAGGATTGGTATGTAACTACTTCTTCAGGTGCAAAAATAGATGGAAGCTGTACTGCCACATCCTGTTATGTTTCAAATACTCCTGCTAATGCTTATATGGCGGATTTACAGTTTAGCCTACCTATTTTTAACAATCAGATTCTTACATTTGGTGGGGCGATTAGATATGGTAAGGCAGATACAACAGAAAAATATCTTAGAACATGGAAAGATGAAAACTCTACAACAACACTAAAATATGAAGCAGGAGGAAAGGATAGAACATTTGCATTATTTATTCAGGATGAAATAATTCTTTTAAATAATTTGACAGCCTATGTTGGATTTAGACAAGACTGGTGGAAAACTTATGATGGATATGCAAATGATGTAGGTAAGCCTGGTTATCCAAAGGAATATCCTTCAAAGACCGCTTCATCTTTTTCTCCAAAATTTGCTTTAGTTTATAAACCCTTTGATAAGACAACATTAAGGGGTTCTATCGGAAAAGCATTCAGACCACCAACAGTTTATGAGCTTTACAGAACTTGGACATCCTCATCTGGAACAACCTATGCAGGAAATCCAGAGCTTTCACCTGAGAAAACTTTTTCATGGGATATAGGAGTTGAGCAGAAACTTTGGGAAGGAGCAAAAATATCTCTTACATATTTTGAAAATTACATAAAAAATTTAATTTATCGGAAAACTGTTACATCTACGCTTCAAGAGCTTGTTAATGTTGGAAAAGCTGAGTCTAAGGGAATAGAGTTTGGAGTTGAACAAAAAATTGGAAACAGGTTAAGGATATTTGGAAATATAACTTATACTGACTCTGAGATAAAAGAAAATGAAGCAAAACCTACAACTGTTGGATGCAGACTAACTTATAACCCTTTATGGAGGGCAAATATTGGAGCAGAATTTGAAAAATATGGATTCTCAGGAAGCATTGTTGGAAGATATGTTGGAAAATGGTTCATCAATGATGACAACTCAGACAAAGTAAACAATGTATATACTTCATATGACCCATATTTTGTTGTTGATGGAAGAATTGCCTATCAGATTACAAAGTTTGCAAAACTTGCTTTCTCTGTTGACAACATCTTTAACAGAAAATGCTATCAATACTATAAAGCACCAGGTAGGTCATGGTTTACAGAGCTTACATTAAAGTTTTAATAATCCTGCTTTTAATGGTAGGGGCAGGTTTTGCCTCTACCATAACTGTTAAAGATAAACTTGAAAGACAGGTTACTGTTCAAGCTCCAGTTAAAAGAGCAGTAGTAGTTATTACCTATGAACTTATTCCTGCACTTAATATATGGAATCAGGTTATAGGTGTTTCAAGATGGGCAGAAGATTATTGCGGACTTTATAAGGCAATTGTTACTGAAAATCCATCTTTAAACCCCACTTCATCAACTTTTGAATAAAAAAATTTTAAAATCAATGAGTTATAATTTTTAGATTAGCCTACAAAATTCTCTCGCACTTTCGTAAGTTCTGAAAATCTTATCCCCTACTCCCAATATTCTAAGTATCTTTTTATGTTCCTCCTTAGCTTTGCTCATAATCCTTATTTTCTCCCCCTCTATCTCAAAACCTCCTATCCCTATCTCATAAAATTTGTCCAAACACTTCTTCAGACTGTTTTCTTTGCTCTCCCTTAACCATCCTTTCTCCTTCAACTCATCCATTAGCCTGTTTAACACTGTCTGGGCTACCACACATAAAAATATATGCGTCCTTACTCTCCTGTCTTTATAATGATATATCGGTCTTATCTCTACAAAATCCTTTAACTGCTTGAATGCATCCTCCACTGTCTGTAATTCCTTATACTGCCTCTCTATCTCTTCATCTTCTTCCTTCATTAATGTCGTCTGCAAAATATACTTCCCACACATATCATATGCCTTCTTTATAGCTTCTTGCTTTGCTATTATCTGAAATCTGCCTTCTTCGTATCTGAAATCATAATAATTCTCAGCTCCACTTTTTGTCAGTTTCCTCTGCGCCCTCCTCAGTATTTTCTCCCTGTCTCTTAGCTTTCCTCTTTCTACCATCTGCCTTACTTTTTCCAATGCCTCCCTGCCCCTTTTAAGTATACTTTCCAATGTCTCCCTGTCATGGCTTTCTCTGTATTCAGACCCACATAGTACATATCTGCTCTTTACCCCTTCCTCTTCACTTATATAGATGGTCACTGGCAACTCCTTCTGAAATATATCTAACTGTATACCCTTCTGCACTACCATTTTCTTTGCTTCCCTAAATCTCATCGCTAATATGTAGTTTATCCCCTCTCTCTCAAGATACTCTATATTCTGTAATGTCACCATCCCCCTGTCTCCTATAAATACTGCCTCCTTGATGTCGTATCTCTTCTTTAACTGACTTATTAGTCCCTTTACTGTCTCCTTATCTGATATGTTGCCTTCTATAACATCAAAATGCACTGGAAATTTATTCTCGTTCAAACATAAACACAACAATACTTGCTTTTTATCGGGCTTCCCATCCCTTGAGTATCCATATCTTGCAAGCCCCAGAGGTCCTTGACCCTCAAAGTATACTGAGGTAATATCATAAAGCAACAACTTTGTCCCTTGTGCTCCCGTCTTATAAAAATCATCTAACACATTATCCATCTTCTCATACAACTTGTCCATTGCCCTGTATATCTCATTTACATGCATATCCTCTTCCCTTAAATCAAACAGTTCCATAAAACCACTTCTTCGTATCCATCCCACTGATGCATACTTACTCCTTGGCTCTATTATCCTGTTAAGCACTACTGCCAAAAGCAAATCTCTTACCTTCTTTGGAAAATGCCTTAACCATCCCAGAAATCCTATCTTCATCATAAATCCTAACAGTAACAGTATATGCCCTACTGAAGTTGCATCCTCAAAAAACTTGTCTTTGTCCACTACAACCTTTTTCTCAGGTGACTTAAGCAGTTGCCTTATTTTGGAAATAAGAGGCTCACCTAAGTGAGTGATATTGGCAATTTTTTCATGCCTAACCTTTTTAGTTTTTTTGTCTCTGTAAGCTTTAGATATTTCGTAGGTTTTGTATTTTTTACCTTTTTTTGTTGACCAAGATTCTTTTACAAACATAGTTACCTCCTTTTTTATATTAGTATACAAAAATTAGACAAAAAAGTCAATATTTAAGGGAATAAATAGGCAAAAATAATAAAGTTAGATTAGACTACAAAATTGAATGAAAAAAGATATAACTTATTGAATTATAAAGCTTTTGATATTTTTAAAGGCTGAAAATTGATGAAGTTGGGTTAAAAAGGGAAACAGTAGGTGCAGGTTCTGATGTAAATGTTGAGGCTGTGATGAAGCTTAAGCCTGATGTTGTTATAACATGGTCATACAATCCAAATACAGTAAAGTTTCTTGAAGAAAGAGGAACAAATGTAATTGCAATATATCCTGATAGTCTTGAAGAGCTTTACAAAGATATGAGAATGCATGGAAGGCTTTTTGGAAAAGAAAAGAGAGTTGAAGAAGTTATAAAGGAGATGAACAATATTTTTAAACTAATTCAAGATAAGGTTAGCAAAATTCCTCCTGAGAGAAGAAAAAAAGTTATTCATCTTGGAGGAGCTCCGACAAGGGTTTCTGCAGGAGTAGGAGTTACAGCAGATGTAATTAAAATTGCAGGTGCAATAAATCCAGCAGGAAATATTATGCAAAGAAACATAGATGTTTCAATTGAAAAGATTATTCAGTGGAATCCAGATGTAATATTTATATGGGGCTCTGCAGGATATGATGAATCCTGGTTATATAATAATTCACAATGGAGATTTGTTAAGGCTGTAAAAAATCATCAAGTTTACAAACTCCCAAAGTGGTCTATATGGTCTCCAAGACTTGCTCCAATTGCTCTTTACATGGCAATGAAAATTTATCCAGAGTATTTTAAAGATGTAAATTTTGAGAAAGTAACTGACGATTTCTATAAAAAAGTCTTTGGAATATCTTATTATAAGGTAAGACATTATGAGGGGTATTAAATCAATATTAATTCTTCTTTCTCCATTTCTCATTGGTTGGATTGCTCTTTTTTTGGGTGCTTATGGAGTTACACCTTTTATGGTTATAAAAATTTTATTTAATGAATTATTTCATACACTTGCACCTACACATGCACTTGATGTCGGAGATATTCCAGAGAAGGCTATAATAATTGATATAAGGCTTCCGAGGGTTTTGCTTGCTGGGATTGTTGGAGCATGCCTTTCAGCTTCAGGGGTTACACTTCAGGGAATATTTCGTAATCCATTGGTTGACCCATTTATACTTGGAATTTCAGCAGGTGCAGCATTTGGTTGTGCAATTACGATCGGGTTTTTAAGCTTTCTTCCAATTCAGCTTATGGCTTTTGGTTTTGCTACATTGGCAGTTATGATTGCCTATTTGGTTGCAAGGACACAGGGTGAGGTTTCAAGACTACCTTTAATTTTGTCAGGAGTTATTGTTTCAGCATTTTTTACTGCAATGGTATCAATAGTTAAATTTTTGGTTGACCCCCATAAACTTCAAAGCATTGTTTACTGGCTTATGGGTAGTTTTTCTTTGGCAGATTGGAGCTCTGTAAAGCTCTCTCTTTTAGGAGTTGTTCTCGGAATTTTACCAATTTTTCTTATGCGATGGAGATTGAATGTGATGAGCATGGGTGAGGAGGAGGCTCAAGCACTTGGCGTAAATATAAGGAGGGAGAGAGTTTTGTTTATAGGATTTTCAACATTTGCAGTAGCAGTTGCAACATCCCTTTGCGGAATTATTGGATGGGTTGGACTTATGGTTCCCCATCTTGTAAGAATGCTTACAGCACCAGACCATAAAACCCTTGTTCCACTTTCAATTTGTGCAGGTGCCTCGTTTATGATAGCTGCAGATACTGTAGCAAGAACTCTTACAAGTTTTGACATTCCAGTAGGAATTATTACTGCCTTAACAGGTGCACCATTTTTTATATATCTTATGAAGCGTGGTGGAAAGGAAGCATGGGGGAAATAGTGGTTGGTGAATAGTGGATGGTGGATAATGGATGGTGAAAAGGAGTAAAGGATGCTTGAGATAGAGGATTTATATTTTAGGCATAAAGGAAGGGAGGAGGTTTTAAAAGGAATAAGTTTTTGTGCTGAAAAGGGCAAGATAACAACAATTCTTGGACCTAATGGTTCTGGAAAGACAACACTTTTTCGCTGTATTGCAGGTCTTTGGAAGCCTTACAAAGGTGAGATTTTGTTTGACGGAAAAAAGATTGACAATTTATCTCATATTAAAAGGACAAAAATTTTTTCAGTGGTTCCACAGGAGCATGAGCCAGCATTTCCATATTCTGTTTTAGATGTTGTTCTTATGGGAAGGGCAAGTTATGTTGGAATTTTTTCAGCACCGGGAAAAAAGGATTATGAAATTGCAATTTCTGCGATTAAAACAGTTGGAATTGAACATATTATGGATAAGCCATATACAAAAATTAGTGGAGGTGAGCGTCAGTTAACCCTTATTGCAAGGGCACTTGCGCAGAACTCACCTGTTATGCTACTTGATGAGCCAACAAGCCATCTTGATTTTAGAAATCAAGTTAATGTTTTAAAGAAAATTAAGGAAATTGCAAAGGAAAAGGCTCTTACAGTTGTTATGACCCTTCATGACCCAAATCTTGCAAGCCTTTTTTCAGACAAAGTTGTTGTCATAAATTCTGGAGCAAAGATTGCAGAAGGTTCACCCGAGGATGTTATTAGTGAAGAGTTGATTAAAAGGGTTTATGGAGTTGAGGTAAAGAAGGCTAACTTTGATGGAATAAGTCTGATTTATCCTGTTTTGTAGGAGGTTGAATATGCTTAAAATTTTATCAATTGTTTGGCAGAGTTATTACAATATGCTTTATAAAGTGTCAAAAAATATAAATGATTTCTCAGTTAAAGTTTACTCTGCAAGAATCCTTGACAGTGAACCTGAAAAGCTGGATAAGATTTTAAAGGAAATTGAAGATTCTGATATTATTTTTCTATATCGTTCAAATGAAGCAATATGGGAAAGTATAGAAAAAAAATTAAAAGAAGAGCCTGCAAAAGCAAAAATTATTTGTCTTGGACATGCCCCTTCATACTGGACTCTATCAAATATTCATCCAGAGATTTTAAGCAAAGCTTATAAATATCTTGTGATAAATGGAGAGAAAAACATAAAAAATATGTTCCTTTTTCTTGCAAATGAAGTAGGAGGTTTGAACATTTCCTATGAAGAGCCAGAAGAGATTCCTTGGGAAGGGCTTTATCATCCTGATGCAGAAAAAATTTTTAAAGACATTGATGAATATCTTTCTTGGTATGAAAAAAGAGGAAAGAGATGTGCAAGTGCAGGTGCATGTGTAGGAATACTTTTTTCAAGGCATTACTGGATAAATGGAAATAAAGATGTTGAAGATTTATTGATAAGGAAGCTTGAGGAAAAAGGAATTAATGTGATTTCTGGTTTTGCATACTCAGTTAAAGATAATGCCTTAGGGACAAAGGGAAGCGGAGAGGTTATTTTGGAATGGTTTATTGATAAAGATGGAAAGCCAAGAATTGATGCTCTTATAAAGCTTATTTCATTTTTCATTGGAACAAGCAGAGAAAAAAGAATGGACAATACTGATGTGGCAAGTGAAGGAGTTGAAATATTGAAAAAACTTAATGTTCCTGTTTTTTCTCCTATAAATTCGTATTATAAAACAATTAAAGAGTGGGAAAAAGAAGAGCTTAATCTTGATATTGGATGGAGCATATCTCTTCCTGAGTTTGAGGGAGTTATTGAGCCAATTATCATTTCTGCTCAAGTAGAAGGTGAAGAATCTGAAAGAAAAAAGATGCCAATTAAAGATAGAGTTGAAAAACTTGTTGAAAGAATTTACAGATGGATTGAATTAAAAAGGACTCCTCCTCAAGAAAGAAGGATTGCCTTTATTCTTCATAACAATCCATGTGCATCCGTTGAAGCAACTGTAGGCTCTGCAGCACACCTTGATAGTCTTGAGTCTGTAGTTGAGATTATGAAGAAGATGAAGGAAGCTGGATATAATGTTCATGTTCCTGAAAAAGGAAAGGCATTAATTGATGAAATAATGAATAAAAAGGCAATATCAGAATTTAGATGGACAACAGTTCAGGAAATTGTTGAAAAAGGTGGAGCTTTAGCATTTGTTGAGAAGGAGAAATATTTAGAATGGTTTAATGAAATTCCTAAGAAAACTCGTTTAAGAATTATTGAGGCATGGGGAGAACCGCCGGGAGAATATAAAAATGGGATTCCTCCAGCAATGCTTTACAATGGAAAAATAGTTATCACAGGTTTAAGATTTGAAAATGTCTTGGTTATGGTTCAACCAAAAAGAGGATGTGCAGGTTCAAGATGTGATGGTCAGGTCTGCAAAATCCTTCATGACCCTGATGTTCCACCACCTCATCAATATATAGCAACTTATAAATGGCTTTCGCGTGAGTTTAAGGCTCATGCAATAGTTCATGTCGGAACACATGGAAATATTGAGTTTTTACCTGGAAAAGGTGTTGCTCTATCTTCTGCCTGCCTACCAGATATTTCAATTGATACAGTTCCTCATCTTTATATTTACAATGCTGATAATCCTCCAGAGGGAACAATTGCAAAAAGGCGTAGCTATGCAGTTTTGGTTGATCATATGCAGACTGTGCTTACTGAAGGAGGACTTTATGATGAACTTTTAGAGCTTGATAGACTTCTTGGTGAATATGAAGAGGCAAAAAGAAAAGAACCTGCAAGAATTCACACACTTCAGCATATGATAATTAATGCAATAGGTAAAGCAAAGCATGATAAAGAAATAAGATATTTTGGAAAGGAAAAACGGTTTCATTAAGTGAGCTAAATCACGAAGAACTTCATCAGGTTCCCTTTGATGAAATTGTTGAATCTGTCCATTCTAAGCTTTCTCTTATAAGAAACACTCAAATTCAGGATGGAATGCATATATTTGGAAAATTACCTGAAGGTGAAAGAAGAGTGGATTTCATATACTCAATTTTAAGATATGGTACTGGAGAGATTTCTTTAAGAAAAGAAATAGCAAAACTTCTTGGATATGATATTTCACAATTGCTTGAAAATTCTGAAAAAGTTGATTTAAAAACTGGAAAATCTTATGGAGCTTTAGTTGAAGAAATAGATAAAATTGGAAAGGAAATTGTTAAGAAAGTTTTAATGGGGGTGGCATGATGGAGATTTTAAATAAAATTGACTGGAATGATCCGAAATGGAAGACAATAAAGGAAAAGATTTTGGAACTTAACAGAAAAATTGAAGATTCAAGAGAAATTGAATCTCTTCTAAATGGATTTTCAGGAGGATATATACCTGCAGGACCAAGCGGACTTATAACAAGAGGAAGGGATGATGTTTTACCCACAGGAAGAAATTTTTACAGTTTAGACCCTCACAGAGTTCCAACTCCTTCTGCCTATGAAATAGGAAGAAAACTTGCTGAAAAACTGATAGAAAAACATTTAAAAGAAGAAGGAAGATATCCTGAAAATATAGCAATTTACTGGCAGTGTACAGACATTATGTGGGCAGATGGAGAAGGAATGGGACAGATTATGAGTCTTTTAGGAGTAAGACCTGTATGGCTTTCAAATGGTAGAGTTAAAGGAATTGAGGTAATTCCCTTAAGTGAGCTTGGTAAACCTCGTATCGATGTAACAATAAGGGTTTCTAGAATTACAAGGGATAATTTCCCAATGTGTATTGAGCTAATTGATGAAGCAGTGAAGACTGTGGCATCTTTAAATGAGCCTGAAGATATGAATTTTATAAGGAAACATACTCTGGAGCAAATTTCACAAAATGGAGGAGATTTTAGCTCTGCAACACTAAGGATTTTCTGTTCAATGCCAGGGACATATCAGGCAGGAACTCAGCTTGCAGTTTATGCCTCTGCATGGAAAGATGAAAAGGATCTTGCAGAAGTATTTCTTTACTGGAATGGATATGCCTATGGAAAGGGAATTTGGGGAGAGAGCAAACATAAAGAATTTGCAAGTATTCTTAAAAGTGTTGATGTAACTTACAATAAAGTTGTCTCAGATGAGTATGATCTTTTTGGATGTTGCTGTTATTTTGGCACACATGGAGGAATGACTGCTGCAGAGCAAGACACTTAAGTGGTAAAGATGTTAAAACCTATTATGGAGATACAAGGGAGCCTGAGCATGTTGAAGTTAGAGATCTTGCTGATGAAATTAGAAGGGTTGTAAGAACAAAATTGCTTAATCCTAAATGGATTGAAGGAATGAAAAGACATGGATATAAGGGAGCAGGGGATATTTCAAAAAGAATTGGAAGAGTTTATGGATGGCAGGCTACAACTCGGGAAGTTGATGGCTGGATATTTGATGATATTTCAAGAGTATTTTTGATGAATGAAGAAAATAGAAAATTCTTTGAAGAGCATAATCCTTGGGCATTGGAAGAAATAGCGAGGAGGCTGATTGAAGCATTGGAAAGAGAGCTTTGGTCTCCTTCAGATGATGTAAAGGAGGCTTTAAAGCAGATTTATCTTGAAATTGAAGGATGGATTGAGGAAAAAATTGGAGATACAAAGGGAGATTTTCAGGGTGGAAGTATAGATGTTGTGACAGCAGATGAGGTTGAATACTGGAAAAATAAAATGAGGGAGGTTTTGAAATGATTTTTCTTTTCACAGCAATTGTTAACCAAGAGGAGATGAAGCTTGCACTGGTTTTAAATGTTATAGACCCAAGTATTGGTGGAGTTTTGATAATGGGAGAAAAAGGAACTGCAAAATCTACCACTGTTCGTGCATTGGCAGAGCTTCTTCCCGAGATAGATGTTGTTAAAGGTTGCAGATTTAGTTGTGCTCAAGAAGGACCTTTTTGCAGTGAATGTTTAGAAAGAATTGAAAATAATGGAAATTTAGAGATTGAAAAAAGAAGATGAGAGTTGTTGAGCTTCCATTAGGTGTTACAGAGGACAGAGTTGTTGGAACACTTGATATTGAACATGCAATAAAAAGAGGTGAAAAAAGATTTGAGCCCGGAATTTTAGCAGAAGCAAACAGAAACTTTCTTTATGTTGATGAAGTAAACCTTTTAGAAGACCATATAGTTGACCTTCTTTTAGATTCTGCAGCAATGGGAATAAACACCGTTGAAAGGGAGGGAATTTCATTTGTTCATCCTGCAAGATTTATCCTTGTTGGAACTATGAATCCTGAGGAAGGAGAACTCAGACCACAACTTCTTGACAGATTTGGACTTTGTGTTCAAGTAAATTCAATAAGGGATAAGGCTTTAAGAATGGAGATACTTAAAAGAAAAATAGAGTTTGATGATGATCCTGAAGGTTTTTATAAAAAGTGGGAAAACAAGCAAAAGGAGCTTTCAGAAAAAATAATTAAAGCAAAGGAAAAGTTAAAGAATATGACAGTTTCAGATGATGCTTTATCCGCAGTTGTTGAAATTACTGGTGAGCTTAATCTTGATGGTCACAGAGCAGATATTGTTATGCTTAAGTCAGCAAGAGCCTATGCTTCATTTAATGGGAAAAAGGAAGTTTCAGTTGAAGATGTAAAAGCTGTTGCACCATTTGCTTTAAAGCACAGGCTTAAAAGACTTCCATTTGAAGATATAACTTATGAGGCTGAAAAATTAAATGAAGTTCTTAAGAGAATTTAAAGTGAATTTTTTAAATTTTGTAAATCAAGAAAATGCAAAACTTACCCTTCTTCTTAATCTTATAGAGCCAAGATGTGGAGGAGTGTTAATTGTAGGAAAAAAGGGAACTGGAAAGTCAACACTTATTAAAGCATTCAGTGAAATTGTTAAAAATGTTGGAATACCGATTTATGAACTTCCGATGAATGCAACAGAGGAGGCAGTTTTAGGAGGAATTGATATTGAAAACACAATTAAATATGGAAAAAGAGTTTTTCAAAAAGGTTTTCTTTCAAAAGTAAACGGAGGTTTCTTAATTATTGAAGACATAAATCTTTTTCCTCTTGATATTCTTTCAGTTGTTTTTGAAACACAAGCAAGAGGTGTAAACATAATTGAAAGAGAAGGCTTCAAATTAAGTGAGCCTTCAAATTTCCAGATACTTGCAACAATGAATCCTGAAGAAGCTGAATTTTCATCTCATTTTCTTGATAGATTTGGTTTATGTGTATTTATGGATGAAAAGATAGATAAAGAAAAGAAGAAGGAGATTGTAAAATTCCATTGCGTGGAAGGAAGAGAGAATTCAATTAATGGATTGATTGAGAAAATTAAAACTTGGATAGAAATATCAAAAAAAGTTCATGTGCCAGACGATGTTAAAGAATTTATTGCTGAAGTTGTTTTAAATGAGGCAGTTTCAGGGCATAGGGCGGATATATATCTTTATTATGCTTCAAAAGCCTTTACAGCATACAAAGGTGAAACAATAGTCACGGAAGAGCATGTTAAGGTGGTTGCGCCTTTTGTATTAAATCACAGAAGAAGATTTATTGAACCTCCTTCTGAGGAGCAAGAACATAGCCATGAATCTTCTAATACCAATTCAGATGAAAATAAAGAAAAGAAAGAGCAGAAAACTTCTCCTATAAAAAATGAAGATTTTGAAAATGCTAAATCTCAAGAGATCCCATCTTCTGAAAAGGAAGAAATTTTTCCAGTTGGAGAACCATTTAAAGTAAAAAGACTGATTTTAAGAAAAGATAGACTAATAAGAACTGTAACTGGAAGAAGGACAAAGACAAAAGCAAAAGGAAGAGGTGGAAGATATATAAGAAGCCTTATTCAGAAAAGGTAAGAAATAGCCATTGATGCAACAATAAGAGCATCTGCACCATTTCAAAAATTAAGAGGAATGAAGGATTCTTTAATCATTCTTGATGAAGATTTACGATACAAAGAAAAAGAAAGAAAAATGAGTCATACCGTAATTTTTATTGTTGATGGCTCAGGTTCTATGGGAGTTGAAAAAAGAATGACTTTAGCTAAAGGATCAATTTTTTCCCTTCTTATGGATTGTTATCAAAAGAGAGATAAGGTTTCAATGATATGTTTTAGAAAAGACAAAGCTGAAGTAGTTCTTCCTACATCTTCAACTGAACTTGCCATTAAAAAACTTAAGGAAATTCCAACTGGTGGTAAAACCCCTCTTGCAGCAGGACTTATGGAAGCATACAAACTTGTGAAAAACTTGCATTTTAAACATCCGGAAATGAGATTTTTGATTTTACTTTTAACCGATGGAAAAGCAAATGTTTCTTTAACTGGAAAACCTCCATTTGAAGAAATTCAAAGTATTTGTTTTATGCTTAGGGATATGCCAGCTACAGATTTTATTGTCATTGACACTGAAAAGAAGAACAGTTTTATAAAAATGGATTTGGCATTTAAAATTGCGGAATGGCTTAATGCGAGATATTTTTTAATTGATGAAATTAAATCAGACACTCTTGCTCAAATTGTAAGTTTTTATAAAAAATAACATTATGCAGTTTATTTTTAAACCAATTGGTTACATAAGGACAAAGGCAGAGACAGTGCCGAGGCATTGGAGTATTTCTGATGTTGAAGGAGAGATTGTTGTTGACCCTGAGTATAAGCTTGGACTGAGAGACACTAAGCCGGGAGATAAAATTGTTGTAATTTTTGTGTTTCATAAATCACCACCATTTACTCCTGAAAAGCTAATTCAGAAGCCACCTCATCTTGATGAGGAGAGAGGAGTTTTTAGCATTTGCTCTCCTCATAGACCAAATCCAATAGGACTTTCAGTGCTTGATGTGATAGAAGTTAATGATAATGTGATAAAAGTAAAAAGAATTGATATGTTTGATGGCACTCCTGTGCTTGATCTAAAACCTTATGCTTTATAATTAAGAATGTTAGTTTTTATCTATCTTTTGCTTCATACCAAAATTGAGAGATTTTTTATAGGAAATTTTGTTAGCCTTTCATTGCGAGTACACCGAAGGTAAGGCTATTCAGTCTCATAAAAGAGAGTTTGCTTCCTTTTCGCTTAGCTGGGAGTCGTAATGACGCACGAGAAGGTCATTGGGTGTCCCGAAGAAGGTGAGGCGTGGCAAACACTCATTGAAGGGCATAAAAGGCGAGATTGCTTCGCTTCGCTCGCAATGACGGGGTAGTGGAGATTGCTTCGGGACTTCGTCCCTCACAATGACGGTGAGGGACCTTTCATTGCGAGCCTGCCGATTAATTTTTTCCGTCATTGCGAGCCTGCCGACAGGTAGGCGTGGCAATCTCTCTTCCTTGATACACCTGTCATTGCGAGCCAAAGGACTGCGAAGCAATCTCGTCTTTTGCCTTTTACGTCTCACGCCTTAAGTTTTACGAATGTTTATAGGTTACTTAGTCGCTTCGCTCCTTGCAATGACAGATAATGGATAGCTGTGAAAGAAAAAATATCTTATTTTCAAATGATTGTAGCAATTCTTGGATTTTTATCTCTATTTTGTTGTATCATCTATTCATGGAAAAAAGGACTGTATTATGAAATAGAAGAGAAATGCACAATAAAACAAAAATTTGGAAAATGTCTAATCCCTCTAAGAACAGCTTTTTTTCTGCTTGGAATGTTTTACAATTCATATTCAAGATAAATGCCCAAATTGTTATTCCCGCAATTCTGTCAGACTCATTGAGCTTTTCCTATCTGAACCAGACCCTACTGATGAGCAGATTAGAAAAACTATTAATGAAAAATTCCTAAAGATTCCATGAGTTTTTAGGCTTTTAAACAATTTTTGTTAAAAACTCTGTTAATCTTTTTAAAAAGTGCTGATAAAAATTTAGAAATTCTTTATTTGCCCAAAATTGTAGCATATCACTTTTTGCTCTATTTGAAGTATTGTCAATCTAAATTATACAATTCTCAGATGTCATTAAGAATATAATCCTGTAATTTTTATGAGATTGCTTCAGGTGCTGAAGTACACTTGTATTGACGGAAAAAATGAATTGCAGGCTCGAAATGACCTTCCTCTCCATCATTGCGAGGGTATCCCCTTCCCGTCATTGCGAGGAGCGATAGCGACGAAGCAATCTCGTCGTCATAGTGCCATAGTGCGACAGTGCTACAGAGCGACAGAACTTATTCTAAGAAGAGATTGCTTCGGCATCCTGACGGATGCCTCGCAATGACGAAAAGGGTGGATGCCTCGCAATGACGAGGTGGAAGGATTCCTCGCAATGACTGGATGGGACATAGAGGAAGAGAGATCACTTCGGCTTGCTAAAGCAAGCCTCGTGATGACGGAAAAATGTTGCTTTGCAAGCCTCGTGATGACGGGAAAAAGTTGTTTGACAAGCCTTGCAAAGACAGAAAAAAACAGACGGTGAGGCTCGCAATCGCTTAAAAAAATCGTCAGGCGCGCAGTCACAGACTAAAAAGATTTATATAAATCGCTCATTAGGATAAAGATAATCCTACTGTATGTTTAAAGCCTACCTCAATTCTGTTTTTCCCTGAATACTTTGCTCTATAAAGTGCATTATCAGCCCTTTCTATAGCATCAATCGGATTTTCGTTGAAGGATAATTCTGCAATTCCTATGCTTACAGTTATGTAGAGTTTTTCTCTTCCTATATTAACAGGCTTTTTTGAAATGCTTTCTCTTACTCTTTCCAAAGCAAAACACGCACTTATTTCGTCAGTGTCAGGAAGTATTACTAAAAACTCTTCTCCCCCATATCTTGAGACAATATCATTCAATCTCAAAGATTTCTTAATCTCCATTGCAATATGCCTTAAAACCCTATCTCCAACAAGGTGTCCATATTTATCGTTAATGGATTTAAAGTTGTCTATATCAATCATAGCAATTGATAGATTGCCTCCGTTTCTTCTCATTCGTGCCATCTCTTCCATTAATCTGTCAAATCCTGCTTTTCTGTTGTAAACTGATGTAAGTTCATCATAATAAAGCTGACTTTCTACTTTTGCAAATAGATTGTTTATTGTTTCTTCTGTTCTTTTTTTCATTATTTTCGCAAACAAAAAATTAAATATAATTGCACCAACTGTGAGGCCTGAAACGATTAAGATTATATCGTTTTTGCTGTATCCGAGAGTTGATAACATCAATGAAGAGATGGCTAAAATTGCTATGATATTTAATAGAAACCATTTATGAATATCCTTTGACAGATTTAAAATTATTGACTTGGCACTCATTTCATCCTCCTTTAAGGTTTTTTAAAGGAAGAACAAAAAGCATGCCAAAATGAATCTTGTTTAAAATAAAGGGATTTTAAAAAGTTAAAATGTCAAAAATCAGGCATTTTTTGCCTGATAGAGTCAATTTTTCCGACAAGTTTTATATGTTCAAGCCGATGTCTTTTCTGTATTGCATTCCCTCAAAGTTTATGAAATTAATAGCACTGTAAGCTCTTTGCCTTGCATCGTGAATATCATTTCCCAAGGCAGTGACTCCGAGTACTCTTCCACCACTTGTGACTATTCTGCCTTCTTCATCAAATTTAGTTCCCGCATGAAAGACTATGACATCCTTCAGCCCCTTTATCATCTCAAGTCCTGAAATTGGCAAGCCTTTTTTATATTTCCCCGGATAGCCCTCTGAGGCAAGAATAACGCAAAGGGAGGATTCTTTTTTCCATTGAACATCTATTTTGTTTAGCTTCTGGTCTGCTATTGCCATAAATATATCAACTAAATCAGTTTCAAGACGAGGTAATATAACCTGCGTTTCAGGGTCTCCAAATCTGCAATTAAACTCCAAAACATAGGGTTTATTATCCACAATCATAAGCCCGGCATAAAGAATTCCTTTATAGGTAATTCCCTCTTGTTTTAAACCTTTAATAGTTGGCTTTATAACTTTCTCCAAAATCTCTCTTTCAAGCTCTGGCGTTACTGTCGGATTCGGGCTAAATGTTCCCATGCCTCCGGTATTAGGTCCATCGTCATTATCAAGAAGTCTTTTATGGTCCTTTGATGTAACCATCGGAACAATGTTTTTGCCATCTGTAAAAACCAAATATGAGACTTCCACGCCTTGAAGGCATTCCTCAATAACTACTCGCTCTCCGGCAGAGCCAAAGACTTTTTCTTTCATAATTAGCTTCAATGCCTCAATTGCATCATCATAATTATGACATACAAAAACTCCTTTGCCTGCAGCAAGACCATCAGCCTTAATAACTATGGGCGTACCTTTAAGCCTTATGTATTCTTCTGCATGAGCTAAGGATGTGAAAACTTTATAGTCTGCAGTTGGAATATTGTGTCTCTTCATAAAATCCTTTGCAAATACTTTACTACTTTCAATCTGTGCTGCAGCCTTGTTTGGTCCTATAATTCTTCTGCCTTCCTTTTCAAATATATCAACGATTCCGCGTGCTAAAGGTTCCTCAGGACCTACTACAGTCAGGTCAATCCATTCATATTTAACAAAATCTACCAATGCAGAGTAGTCTCCTGATTCAATTTCAACACACTCAGCAATTTCAGCAATTCCTGCATTACCCGGAACACAGTATATTTTATCAATTACCCTTGACTGGGCAAGTTTCCAGCATATTGCGTGTTCTCTTCCTCCTGAGCCTATAACAAGGATTTTCATTCTCTCTCCTCTGTCTTTTTAACTAACCAGTAAATAATACCTATAATTAATACAGCGGCTATTAGCGATAAAATGAACTCTGTGCTTTCGTGTTTCAGTGTTCCTATCATGACTTCTCTTATGGTTGTTACAAGAGCAACTCCAACAAATACGCTTATTTTAAATTTTCCTCCTCGCAAATGAGCGATTTCAGTGTTTATAAGTTCAAGCATTACCCAAAGGATTAGAACTGAGCCGAGAGCGGTTATGATAGACTGTTCAAGTTTTCCAGATAAAATTTCATATATATCTCTTCCGCAAAGATATATTACTGCGCCTGTCAGTGTTATCAAGCCCAAAATAAGGATAATGCTTGTCAACTGTGAGAATACCTCACCCAATTGAACAACCTTGCTTTTAACTTTGTAAACAGGAAGGTATCCTCGCCTTTCTTCTTCAATATAGGCAGAGTTGATGATGTCAAGATTAATGTCTAATATTTTGTTTATTGAAACGATATACTTTGTTCTTATTTCCTCAAGCTCTATCTCTTCGCATAAAATGGTGAGTATGGAATTTCTCATTACATTGATAGCTCTTATCATGAAGTGTGGCTCTACTCCAACTCTTTCATGCCTCTTCCCTATTCTTATCAAGCTATCATAGTAGGCATTGTCATATCTGCCTGAGAAAAGGGCAATAAACCATATTTTCACAAGTCTCATTACATGTTTTGCAAGGGCTTCATTTTTGAATATTCTCTTTACCGAATCATTGGAATTAATCCATTGATAAAGAGCTTCAACAACCTTGTCAGCTCTTTTCTCCATTACAGGTTTGAGTTCAAGAAGTCTTGTCTCGTCCTCTTTTGTAAAATAATAATTTGCTTTTATTTCTTTGAATGTCCTCATATTTAGTGCCTAAAATGCCTTATACCTGTAAATACCATTGCCATGTTATACTGATTTGCTGCATCAATTACTTCCTGATCACGGATAGAACCACCGGGTTGAATTATTGCAGGAACACCGTTCTGTGCAAGAACATCTATGTTATCTCTGAATGGGAAAAATCCATCAGATGCAACGACTGTGCCTTTCAAAGGACTTAAAGCATGCATTGTTCCAATTTTTGAGGAAAAAACTCTGCTTGTCTGTCCAATTCCAAGTCCTACTGTGCGGTCCTCTCTTGCATATACAATAGCATTTGATTTGACATGTTTGCAGACTTTCCATGCAAACTTAAGTGCCTTCCACTCATCCTCTGTTGGTTGCCTTTTTGTTACCACTTGGGCATTTGAAAATTCATCTTCAACCGCATCCCATTCCTGAACAATAAATCCTCCGAGAATTCTTTTTAAATCATAGCCTGAAGGATTTATTTTGCTTGAAAGACTGGGGAATCTGAGAAGTCTTAAATTTTTCTTTGTTTTGAATACTTCCAGTGCTTCGGAACTAAAATCAGGTGCTACAATTACCTCATAGAATGTCAAAATGACATCCTCTGCGGTGTTTTTATCAACAATTCTGTTAAATGCTATTATTCCACCGAATGCACTCACTGGATCGCATTCAAAAGCTTTTTTATAGGCAACATGGATATTCTCTCCTATGGCAACTCCGCACGGGTTGTTGTGTTTTACAATTACACATACGGGTTCACTGAATTCATTTGCCAAAAGAACTGCTGAATGGGTATCAAGATAGTTGTTAAAAGACATCTCTTTACCTTGCAAAACTTCAGCATCTATTAAAGATGGCTTTTCTCCTAAAGCATAAAGTGCTGCCTTTTGGTGAGGATTTTCTCCATAACGAAGAGGTCTTATTTTCTTAAGTGGTAATGTCCAGTCATCAGCAAAATCAATAAATTGTGTAACTTTGTCAAAATACTCTGCTATCAGAGCATCATATCTTGCTGTGTGGTGAAAGACTTTTCTTGCAAGCTCAAGTCTTCTTTCAACTGAGATATTTCCATTTTTCAGCTCTTCAATGATTATTGGATAATCCTCTGGGTCAACGATGACTATAACATCTTTATAGTTTTTTGCCGATGCCCTTAAAAGAGTAGGACCTCCGATGTCAATATTTTCAATCGCCTCTTCTAAGCTTACATTTTCCTTTTTTATAGTTGACTCAAAGGGATAAAGGTTAACAACAACCATATCAATGGGCTTTATTCCAAGCTTCTGCATGGCTTCTTTATCTTCTTCTTTGTCTCTTCTGGCAAGAATTCCACCGTGAATAAGTGGATGAAGGGTCTTAACTCTACCATCCATTATTTCAGGGAAGCCTGTATAATCTGATACATCAATTACACTTATTCCTGCTTCCCTAAGCAGTTTTGCGGTGCCACCAGTGGATATAATTTCCACACCAAAGTTTACAAGTTCCTTAACAAACTCTTTAATCCCCCTCTTGTCTGAAACACTTATCAATGCCCTCTTTATCATTTATTTACCCCCATTTATTTTAATAATCCCAACTATACAACAAATACTATTCATAAGCCACCGAATTATGGTATTCCTGAATTGATTTTATATTTACAGCCTCTTCTTTCAATCGTCTAATGGCTTTTACTATGGCATCAGCACCTGATACAGTAGTGGTATATGGAATTTTATATTGAAGAGCTCCCCTTCTTATGTACTTTGAATCCCGCTGAGCCTGTTTGCCAAATACTGTATTTATTATGAAACTTATCTCCCTGTTTTTTATCAAATCAAGCACATGGGGTCTGCCTTCCTGAAGTTTGTTAATTATTTCAACTTGTAGTCCATGCTCAGCTAAAAATTTTGCTGTTCCACGAGTTGCTATCACAGTAAAACCGAGCTCTATAAACTCCCTTGCAATTGAAAGCACAGCTGGCTTGTCTTTGTCTTTTACACTGATAAAAACCTTTCCATTGAGAGGAATTTTGCCCATTGCACTCATCTGGGCTTTGGCATAAGCTAATCCAAAATCCTTGTCTATTCCCATAACTTCTCCTGTTGACTTCATCTCTGGACCAAGAATTATGTCAACTTCTGGGAATTTGTCAAATGGGAAGATTGCTTCTTTGACTGTCACATAAGGCATTTTGATTTCTTTCGTTAATCCGAGTTCCTTTAATGTTTTTCCAACCATGATTTTTGCAGCCATTTGGGCAAGAGGGAATCCGATGCTTTTGCTGACATAAGGAATTGTTCTTGATGCTCTTGGATTTACTTCAAGAACATAGATTTCCGAGTCCTTTACAGCAAACTGAACATTCATTAGTCCCTTGACTTCAAGCTCCTTTGCAATGGCTATAGTCTCTTCTTTGATTTTGTTTATTATTTCGTCAGGCAGAGAATACGGAGGAAGAGAGCAAGCAGAGTCTCCTGAGTGAATTCCTGCCTCTTCAATGTGTTGCATTACTCCTGCTACAATTACATGTTCACCGTCTGAAATCGCATCTACGTCAACCTCTATTGCATCTTCAAGATATCTGTCAATTAAAACAGGATGGTCTTCAGAGGCTTTGACAGCCTCTGTCATGTATCTTCTTAACGAACTCTCATCATATACTATCTCCATTGCTCTTCCACCAAGCACATAGGAAGGTCTCACAAGAATTGGATAGCCGAGTTCTTTTGCTATTTCTAATGCCTCATCAAGGGAAGTAGCTGTGCCACTGGGAGGTTGCTTCAGTCCCAGTTTGTCAACAAGCTCTTTAAATCTTTTTCTATCTTCAGCTCTGTCAATAGCATCAGCCTTTGTTCCGAGAATATTAACACCCTGTGCTTCCAGTGCTTTTGCAAGTTTAAGAGGCGTTTGTCCACCAAATTGAACGATTACTCCAAGTGGTTTTTCCCGTTCAATGATGTGCAGGACATCTTCTAAGGTCAAAGGTTCAAAGTAGAGTCTGTCGGAGGTGTCGTAGTCTGTACTTACTGTTTCAGGGTTACAGTTTACCATGATTGTTTCATATCCAAGCTCTCTTAGTCCAAAAACCGCATGAACACAGCAGTAGTCAAATTCAATGCCTTGCCCAATTCTATTAGGACCAGAGCCAAGAATTATTACTTTATTTTTATTCTCTGTTGGCGGTGCATCGTTGTCGTAAATAGTTGCTGATGTCTGATTATTGGTGGTTGGACATAATTTATAGTAGCCCTTTTCATAGCAGGAATACATATAGGGTGTATAAGCAACAAACTCTGCAGCACATGTATCAACGAGTTTATAGGATGGCTTTATGTTGATTTTTTCTCTAATTTCTCTTATTTCGCTTTCTGTCTTTTTGGTAAGATAAGCAAGTCTTCTGTCTGAAATTCCATTTTGCTTTGCACGGAATAGGGTTTCTCTTATCTCTTCAGCTGTCTGTCCCAAGCCTTTGCTTTTTATCTCTTCCTCAAGCTCTACAATCTCTCTAATATTATTCAGAAACCATGGGTCAATACCACTTAGCTCGTAAATCTCATCTATACCAAAACCTTTTCTTAATGCCTCTGCAATATACCAAAGTCTTTCTGCATTCGGATTTTTCAGCCTCCATCTTATTTCATCATCTGTAGTGTTTATCTCTTCAAAACCATAGGAGCCTATCTCCAGTGAACGAATTGCCTTTCCGAGAGCTTCCTTGAATGTTCGTCCAATTGACATTACCTCTCCAACAGATTTCATTTGAGTAGTAAGAATTGGATTCGCTTCTGGGAATTTCTCAAATGTAAATCTTGGAATCTTTACTACCACATAGTCAAGGGTTGGTTCAAAACTTGCAGGAGTTACTCTTGTTATATCATTTGCAATTTCATCCAGAGTGTACCCAACTGCAAGCTTTGCAGCAATCTTTGCAATAGGAAAACCTGTTGCCTTTGATGCCAATGCAGAGCTTCGGGAAACTCTTGGATTCATCTCTATGATGACCATTCTGCCATTTTTTTGATTAACTGCAAACTGAATGTTACTTCCGCCTGTGTTAACTCCAATCTCTCTTATAGCCTTTATTGCACTGTCTCTCATTATTTGATATTCTTTATCTGTAAGAGTCTGAGCAGGTGCAACAGTGATAGAGTCTCCTGTGTGAACACCCATTGGATCAAAATTCTCAATTGAGCAGATAATGACAACATTGTCAGCCTTGTCCCTCATTACCTCAAGCTCAAACTCTTTCCATCCAAGAAGGCTTTCCTCAACGAGAACCTGACTTACCGGACTAAGCTTTAGTCCCCTTTCAAGTAACTCTTTGTATTCTTCAATGTTATAGGCAACCCCTCCACCTGTGCCTCCCAAAGTAAAGGCTGGTCTTAAAATAACAGGAAAACCTATCCATTCAATTACTTCAAGTCCTTCTTTCAAGTTGTTAACAGCAGCTGAGCGAGGCAGGTCCAAACCAATCTTCATCATTGCTTCTTTGAAAAGTTGTCTGTCCTCAGCCTTTTTTATTGCTTTAAGATTTGCTCCAATCAACTCAACAGAGTATTTATCAAGCACTCCTGCTTCTCCAAGCTCAACTGCTAAATTCAAAGCTGTCTGCCCACCAAGAGTTGGTAAAAGAGCATCTGGTCTTTCTTTTTTGATGATGAGTTCAAGAATTTCTGCGGTCAAAGGTTCAATATAAGTTCTATCTGCCATTGAAGGGTCTGTCATAATGGTTGCAGGATTTGAATTTATCAAAACAATCTCATATCCTTCCTGCTTTAAGGCTTTACATGCCTGTGTTCCTGAATAGTCAAACTCGCAGGCTTGCCCAATTATTATTGGACCAGAGCCAATTAAAAGTATTTTCTTGATATCTGTTCTTTTTGGCATTATTTTATAAGCTCCTCCAGTCCCTTTAATCTCTGTTTTTCCCTTTCAAGGGCAATTTTTAAATCCTGTAATTTTTTGAGTTTTTTCTTTAAGCTTATTTCATCCATTTGCTTCGTGCAATTACAACCAGCTTTGCACGACTGCTGTGAGTCATTTTCTACATTCTCAGAAGTTATACCAAGCTCTTTTTTAAGTTGGGATATTTCCTTTTCGTATTGTTTTATGTAGTCTTTGCAAATATTAATCTCTCTCATTGTTGAAATCCAGACTTCATCGTAAGTTATTCCCATTACACTCCCTCATATTTTTTTACAATATTTCTAAATGTTTCAAATACATCCAATGCATCGTTTGGTCCCGGTCCTGCTTCTGGGTGATGCTGAACTGAAAACAATGGATATTCAACATGCTCCATTCCCTCTTCAGAACCGTCAAACAAATTTTTATGTGTAAGCACAATCTGTCCCTTTAAATCATCAATGCACACGCAGTAGTTGTGATTTTGGGCAGTAATTGCTATTCTTCCTGTTTTTAAATCCTTTACAGGATGATTTCCTCCGTGATGTCCAAATTTTAGTTTGTAAATTCTGCCACCAAGAGCAAGTCCGATTATCTGATGTCCAAGACATATTCCAAAAAGGGGTTTTTTGCCAATTAGAATCT
Organism: Thermodesulfovibrio hydrogeniphilus; assembly: GCF_054657355.1. Classification (NCBI taxonomy): domain Bacteria; kingdom Pseudomonadati; phylum Nitrospirota; class Thermodesulfovibrionia; order Thermodesulfovibrionales; family Thermodesulfovibrionaceae; genus Thermodesulfovibrio; species Thermodesulfovibrio hydrogeniphilus. The sequence continues at coordinate 120,362 of NZ_BAAHYW010000001.1, read as the reverse complement.
TAGCGTTTTTCACTGCATAATCAAGAATTCTTGGGTCACCCGGTCCATTGCTTAAGAGGATGCAGTTAGGATTCATATCAAACACAGCTTCAGCTGGTGTTTTACCCGGCACAACTTTCACGGAAAAACCAACCCTTTGCAGATTGCGAAGAATGCTATGCTTTACTCCAAAATCGTATACAATGCATAGTGGCTTTTGGCTTGTGGCTGATGGCTCGTTTATATCCACTGAATAAGATTCTTTGCACATTACACTGCTTACATGGTCTATCTCTGAGATATCAGGATGTTCCAAAACCTTCCTGTGCAAAACATAAGGGTCAAGCTCTTCTGTTGAGATTATTCCCATCTGAGCTCCGCAGTCTCTTAAATGTTTTGTCAGTGCTCTGGTGTCTATTCCCTGAATGCCAACTATTTTGTAATGTTTCAAATACTCCCCAAGACTACCCTGTGCTCTCCAATTGCTCGGATATTCCTTATTTTCCCTTACAACAAAGCCCTCAACCTTAGGCCCTCCGATTGATTCAATATCCTCGTCGTTGACTCCATAGTTACCTATCTGAGTGTATGTCATAACAACTATTTGTCCTTTGTAGGAAGGGTCTGTGAGAATTTCCTGATATCCAGTCATTGAAGTATTAAAAACAACCTCTCCAATGCATTCACCTTCTGCTCCAAAGGAAAATCCTTCAAATACTGTTCCGTCTTTTAAAACTAAGACTGCCTTTTTCATTCTTCCCTCATATCAAAAAATTTTTTACCTTTTATGGTCATTAAAACTTTTCCTTTAAGCTTCCATCCATTAAACGGTGTATTTTTACCTAAAGTTGCAAATTTTTCACTGTCAACAACCCATTCTTTATTGATATCAACCAATATCAGATCTGCCTCTTGTCCTTCCATAATTCCAGATTTTTGTATTTTTAAAATTTTTGCTGGATTGATTGTTAGCTTTTCAATAAGTTCCTTTAAACTCATGCATCCCTCGTGAACAAGCTGAAGAGAAAGGGCTAAGGCTGTCTCAAAACCTGAAATTCCATTAGCAGCCTCTTGAAATGGAACTTTTTTCTCGTCAATATGGTGGGGAGCATGGTCAGTTGCAATCACATCAATTATTCCTGCCTTTAAGGCATACTTTATTGCTTCTTTGTCTTCATCTGTTCTTAAAGGAGGATTAACCTTTGCGAAGGTATTATAGTTTTTAACAGCCTCTTCTGTGAGCACAAAATAATGGGGACAGGTCTCTGCAGTAACTGGAATACCTTCTTCTTTGGCAATCTTTAACAATTCAACTGAACCCTTTGTTGATACATGGGCAATGTGCAAAGGTGATTTGAAATACCTGCAAAGTATAATATCCCTTGCAACCATTATCTCCTCAGATGCTTTTGGAATTCCTTTAAGTCCAAGATAAAATGAAAGCCTTCCTTCATTCATCACTCCATCAGCAGTAAGATTTAAATCTTCGCAATGAGAGATTAAAGGAGTATCCAATGCCTTTGAATACTCAAGTGCCCTTCTCATGATTAAAGAATTCATAACAGGCATGCCATCATCAGAAAAAGCAACACACCCAGACTTCTTAAGCAGAGCCATCTCAGAAAGCTCTTCTCCCCTAAGTCCCTTTGTGATTGCGCCAATTGGATGAACATCGCAACTTCCATCTTCCTTAGCCTTTGCAAGAATGTAGTAAGTGACTTCGGGATTATCGTTTACAGGATTTGTATTTGCCATACAGCATACAGAAGTAAATCCGCCTCTTACCGCAGATAGTGTTCCTGTCCGAATTGTCTCTTTATACTCATAGCCTGGCTCCCTTAAATGGCAGTGCATGTCAATTAGTCCGGGAAGTACATAAAGTCCTTGAGCATTTATTTCTAAATAATCAGTTAGCGGCTGAGGCTTTTGACTTGTAAATAAAGGCTCTTGTGTTTTAGCTACCTGACTTAAATTGGTTGGTTTATTGAGTTCAACTCGGGAAATAATACCATTTTCAATAGTTACATTGGCAATGCCTTCTTTTCTATTAAATGGGTCTATCAGATTGGCATTGTAAATTTTTATTATCAATTGCTACCTCCGGGAGTCAAAGAATATATTACAGCCATTCTTATAGCAATACCGTTTGTAACTTGCCTAAGAATTATTGCTTTTGGGCTGTCAGCTATCTCTGTTGCTATCTCAACTCCCCTGTTCATGGGACCCGGATGCATAATTATTGCATCATCCTTCAAATATGGCAAAATATTAGGCTTTAATCCCCACATTGTTGCATATTCTTTAAGAGATGGAATGAATGCACCTTTCTGTCTTTCAAGCTGAATTCTAAGGAGCATAACAACATCAACATCTTTTATACCTTCCTTAAGGTCATAAAAGACTTTTACATTGTCTGGTGGCTCAATGGGAAGAAGAGTAGGTGGTCCGAGAAAACGGATTTCAGTGTCAAATTTGCTTAGAAGATATAGATTTGAGCGGGCAACTCTGCTGTGAATAATATCTCCAACAATTGCTATTTTCAACCCATCCAGTCTTCCCTTAACCTCAAGAATACTAAATGCATCAAGGAGAGCCTGAGTTGGGTGTTCATTTGTTCCATCCCCAGCATTTATTACAGATGCTCTGGTATGTCCAGCAACAAACTTCGCTGCTCCTGAGGAGGAATGTCTGATGACAATGTAATCTACATTGTAGGCTTCAATGGTTTTTAATGTATCATATAAGGACTCACCCTTCACCACACTGCTAGTACTGACTGAAAAATTAAGAACATCAAGGCTCATACGCTTCTCAGCAAGTTCAAAGGAAGTTCTTGTTCTCGTTGAGGGCTCAAAAAAAAGATTAATTGCTGTTTTCCCTCTTAAAGTTGGAACTTTTTTTATATCCCTCTGGAGAACTTCTTTAAAAGCCTTAGCTGTATTGAGGATTTCCTCAATAAAATCTCTTGAAAGCTCTCTTATTTCTACAAGGTCTTTCATTGTTTCATCAAAACAACAGAATCTTTTCCTGAAGTTTCCTTTAAATAAACCTTAATTTTCTCATTCCTTGCAGTGGGAATATATTTTCCAATATAATTTGCCATTATTGGAAGTTCCCTGTGCCCCCTGTCAATTAAAACCGCAAGCTGAATTTCAGACGGTCTTCCAAAATCCATCAGTGCATCCATTGCTGCCCTGACTGACCTGCCTGTATACAGAACATCATCTATGAGAACAACTTTTTTATCGTCAATACTAAATGGAATATTCGTAGGCTGAACTGATTTGTTTGCCTTAATTTTATTTATATCATCCCTGTAGAAAGAGATATCAAGCACACCTAATGGCACATCAATTCCCTCTGTCTCCTTTATCTTCCTTTTTATTCTCTCAGCGAGATATAATCCTCCCGTAACAATACCAATCAAACAAAGGTTTTCTGCTCCGTTGTTTTTTTCCAATATTTCAGAGGTAATCCTTGTTAGGATTCTTTCTATTTCCTGTTCGTTGAGAAGTTCCTTTTCCATAGCAGAAAAACCTAAATCATTAAATTATACAAAATTTTAAAAATATATTCAATCGTCCGCATTAGACCCCAAAAATAGAGATAGAAAACTGACAGATTTATTTTAACCCTTTTCAAGACAATTTTTTATTAAAATTATCCTCTATGTCCTCCTATTTCTTCCTTTTCGTAATAATTTTCCCTATTTTTTTCTCTCTTTTTTATAATTTTCACCTATTAATTAACCTAAAACTTGCCTTTTTAGACAATATTCACCCGTGTTTGTTTTTTATTGCTCTATTTTTTTATCATTTTATCTTGCAAATACTCTTCTTATACAAATGCCATTATTTTTTTTCTTATATGAAGTAGAAGATTAAATTTCTCAACTGTGGTTGATACATGAAGCCATAGCCTTCTGCCATGTTTTACCATTTTCCCTGCTATCTCTATAAAAAACCACCTTATTGTGCTTATAGTCTTGTTCTTATACTCTTGCGGTAAAATAAGTTCCCTCTTCAAAACAAAAACATTATATGCAAGCACTCCAAGACAAAACCACATCGCATTTCCCCCAAATTCTCCGCTGGGTAAACTCTCCATCCCTATCCCGTTCTTTAATTCCTTAATGATATTCTCCATCTGCCCCCGCTTGTTATACTCCCATACAACTTCTTCTGCTGAACTTTCTCTGTCAGTTGCTATCACATGGTAACAATAAGGCTCGCTATCAAATAAATCTAGGAGGTTATAATAAAATTGTGTCTATTGTGCAGATATTTTTTGGATTAGAGGAAAATGGGAACTAAAAAGAATAATAGCAAAAAAAAAACAATTTATGGAATAACCTTAAAAAAGGAGGAATGGGAAGTGATAAGGCAGTTTGGGCTTGAAAATTTTATTAAAGAAATTGCAGAGATGCCACCTCAGGAAAGCATTAAAGTTTTAGCTGAGATGCTTTTTAATTTATTGATGAAGAAAGAAAGAGATTTTTTTGTAGAGGCAGACTCTGACAACAAATCAAATGGGTTTTATCAAAGACAGCTCGGATGTATGTTTGGAAATTTAAATTTGTCAGTGCCAAGAGACAGACAGGGAAGATTTCGCTCCGCAGTGCTACCACCTCATTGGAAAAGATTTGACAAAGATTTTGAGGATTTCATCCTAAATCTGATTCTGCAGAGTTATTCTCCATCAAAAATCAAAAGTCTTCCAGAAAAGCATGAATCTTCCATATTCTCCTGAGCAAATAGAGGAGTTAAAAGAGGAGTTATACAGTAAAGCAAAAGAATTAGTAAGCCGAGAACTGCCTTCTGATTGTTTTGCCCTATTTTGTGATGCATATCATACAGAGATGAAGGATGAAAGCAGAAGAATTCGTAAAGCAGTCATCTATACGGTTTTAGGGATAGATATGCAGATGAAGAAAGATTTGTTATGGGTATTATGTTTTTATTGGCTCAGAAAACAAAGGAGATTGGCTCAAGATATTTAACAATCTGATTAGCAGGGGATTGAGGAGAGTAATGATAATTGTCTCTGATGATTTTCCAGGGCTTAGTGAGGCTGTAAAGACCTTATTTCCTCAAACTGACCATCAACTTTGCCTTGTTCATATGCAAAGAAATATTTACAAAAATATGTCAAAGGCTGATGCAAGGCAGTTTAGTGAAGAGATTAACAGAATAAAACACATAGGCGATTATGAGGATACTGTCAGGGAATTTGAAGATGTGCTAAAGAGATTTGAAAAGAAATATCCTGCCTATATAAAGATGCTAAATAGCAAGAAGGAGAATTATTTTTGTTACAAGAAATATCCAGAAGAGATAAGAAAGCACATATATACAACGAATGCGGTAGAGAATATAAATAGCAGGCTGGAAGTCTTAAGGGTAAACTCTGGAGGGTATTTTCAATCTGAGAAAACTGCATCAGTGGCTATATATGTGATAGTAGATAAAATAAGAAAAGGCAGATGGAGCAAACCGATGGCTGTATCTCGTGGGGTATTGTATGAACTTCAACAAATGTTTCAGATGAGATTTGCGCATGAGACACAAAATTCTTGACAACTGTCTAAATCTATCTGCTCTTTCTTCCACTTCTGCACAACCAGCCTGAATGCCTCTGTGCCCTTCATAACATGCACTGTCTCCCCTATCTGCCTGTTTGTAAGTATCCCTTCCTCTGTCCTCAATTCTCTCCAATGCTTTATTCTCTTTATAGCATCCATCACTGCCCCTGTCTTATCTGCTACTATACTGAATGTTGTGCCTTTGCTTCTGAGAAAATTTATTACTTCTGCTGTGTAAAACTCACTGTCAAGACAGGCATGCTTTATCCTTTTTCCTTCAGGCAACAGTTCATATGCATGTGAAAGTGCTTGAAGTGGAACTCCCGCTACATTCCCATGCCTAAACTCATGATAAACGATAATGGGCAACTCCTTAAATGCGGTAACTATAGGTTTGTACCCCTTCACCCCTTTATAGGTCATCTTTGCATCATACTTTTCAGTCTCTATTATTGTAGGGTCTGACCAAAGAGTATATTCTTTCGCTTCATGTATTTGCAATGCTTTCCTGTTTGCTTCATCTATAACTGTTTTCAATTTAACTATGCCTTCGCCATTGCCACTTCTTCTTATCCAGTCACCTACTGCAGAGCTTGATGGGACTTTTCCCATGCCAGTGCTCTCCCTTAAAGCTTTATCTTCAGCAATTTCTCTTAAATCATCTATGTGTCTTCCTCCTGCAAGTAACATAAGAACGATGGGATGAATATATTGCCAAGCATCATATCCTCTGTTTGAACCCGGAGATGGCATTATCCTCTGAATAAGCTTTTTAACTCCAAAAGCCAACATGAATTCTGTAAAAAGAGTAGCTCCTGCATGGGGAGTTAACTTTTCATCTGTTCTTTTAAACTTGAAATTAAGCAGAGTTTGTTTTATCATATCTTAAGCTCCTTGTGTATAATAGTTCACCCAATGGGTGATTTTGTTGTTTCCATATAAACTATTATACACAAAGGAGCCTCTCTATTTTAGTAGATTTCTATTTCTATTTTAGGGCCAATCTCAAAAATAGCGATAGAAATCCAATAATTGGTATAATCATTTGAAAATTAAATATTTTTTACTGTCATTGCGAGCCTCCGAAGGATGCGAAGCAATCTCATTCCATATTGAAGGAAAGACGAGATTGCTTCGGGCACTTCGTGCCCTCACGATGACAAAGGAAGGGGTGATTGCGAGCCTGTCGTTTATTTTTTCCGTCATTGCGAGCCTGCCGACAGGTAGGCGAAGCAATCTCGTCTTTTGCCTTTTACGTCTCACGTCTTACGTTATTACATCATATTAGAGACTGCTTCGCCACATCGAGTGGCTCGCAGTGACGAATTGTTGGATTTCTACGCTGTCGCTCTGTAGCACTGTCGCTCTATGGTACTATGATGGCGAGATTGCTTCCTCCTCGCTTCGCTCGGAGTCGCAATGACGGAGAGGGGGTATCCTCGCAATTACGGAGAGGTGTTCACCATCCACGAATCACCATTCACCAGTCATCAATTAGAGACTGCTCCGCCCCAGATTGCCACGCTATCGCTCGCAACAGGGGGGCTCGCAGTGACGAGTGTATATCTCTTTATTTTTCGGAACTTCTAAAGATTGGACATATAAGGGAATACTCTGAAGAAGTAATACAACAGACAAGACAGATGCTATTGGGGATACTGAAATTGATACTTAAGCAATTTCCAACTCCCTTTAAGAGAGCTGCATACAAAGGCAATGCATTTATCTACAGGCATGTCCCGTGCAAAGCAGATTTTAATAAATATGCCTAATCAAGGAGGGTTATTGAAAGTGAAGGGGTCTATTATGAGTTAAAGGAAAGGCTAAAACAAATGAGAGAGCAGCTAAGTAGGGTAGAATTGAGAGGGATAATGAATTGTTAGAGGAGTTGATAGGAGAAAAAATTCACGGACAAAAATTTTTATCTAATACGTGTACTTGACAAAAAACATCATTTTCGGGTAATTTTAAATGTTGAGGATGGGCCTATAGCTCAGTAGGTTAGAGCGCACCCCTGATAAGGGTGAGGTGGTTGGTTCGATTCCAACTAGGCCCATTCAGAACGGGGGTGTAGCTCAGTTGGGAGAGCGCCTGCTTTGCACGCAGGAGGCCATGGGTTCGAATCCCTTCACCTCCATTTTTTATTTAATCTTTCGGTCTTTTTTAAAGGGCAGGTAGCTCAGTCGGTAGAGCAGGGGCCTGAAAAGCCCCGTGTCGGCGGTTCGATTCCGTCCCTGCCCATTTATGACCTTTCTGATGTTTGACAAAAATTAATATGAAATTTTAAACTATTTAAGTAAGTTAGTTTAGGGCCGCTAGCTCAGTCGGCAGAGCACCGCCCTTTTAAGGCGGGTGTCGTTGGTTCGAATCCAACGCGGCTCATAAAACTGTCCCCATCGTCTAGCCAGGCCTAGGACATCGCCCTTTCAAGGCGGTAACAGGGGTTCGAATCCCCTTGGGGACGTTAAAAAGCCGTGGATTAAATCCACGGCTTTTTTTATTAGCTTTTTATTGGACTGGAACAAATCCTGCTTTTTTGGATTTACAAATGGGGCATCTATAATCCTCAGGTGTTTCTTCGAAAGGAGTTTGAGGAGCAACTTTGTTTTTAGGACATCCTTTTTCTGGTTCGTATATGTATCCGCAATGTGTGCATCTGTATTGTTGATTTTTCTTGCAATCAGATTTTTTTTCCATTTTTCCCTCCAGCTTTTATCTCACTTGGAATATTCTCAAAAAGTAATTTCGACGCTTATCAGAGATAAGTAAGCAATTTAAAATTTTCAGATTACCTCACCGTCCCTTTGTACTATTTGCAATGACAAGCTAAAAAAGGTTTCCTAATAAAAATCGCTTAAATTAGATTTTAGGCTTTTTCCATTGTACCTGTTTTTCCACAATTAGGACATTTCTTAGGTTTGCACCTTCCTTCCTTTGTCGCGCCACAATTACTGCATTTGAAAACTGCCATTTTTTCACCTCCTTTTTTTATTTATATATTTTATATATAAAATATCATTGCTGTCCAAAATAATCTAAACTCATAAAAAACATCCGCATAAAATAAGACTTTTGGACAAGAAAATTTGCTTTTTCAAAATCAGGTTACCCCCTTTCTTTTTATTTGCTGTCCAATTAAACAAGTCTAAATTTTAACTGTTCTATTTGAGGCTCAATTTGCAGTGTCTCTGTCGGTTTATTTATCCATTCCCATAAATTCCTATATGTAAATAGGTTTAGTCTCAACAATGCAACTAGATTACTTAATGACCATCCAAATGTTGATAACTCCTTCAGATACTTCAGTATCAGTATCGCTATTAATGCCGTCCATATCTGTATCTTAAGTGCATTCGCTGATGTCCCTACAAAGGTTTTTACTCTTAGATTTTGTTTCAATGTCTTAAAAAATCTGCCCTGCCATCTGTCTTTGTATATCTCTGATATGGTCGTTGCACCAAAGTTCAGTTGGTTCGTGAGTAGCACAACTGTATCTTTTGTTTCCTTATCCATGACCTCTATCCTCCGTAGCTCATATGGACAGTCTTGCTCTGCATAAAAACCCTTAAGCTTGATTATCTCATCCCGAATTATGTTTCTGTTCTTTGGCACTGGTAGGCTCTTTATCACTTTATAAGAGGCGTTGTCCTTTAACCTTGTTACAAAATATACCCCCTCCTCTGTCCATCTACCAAATAAAGCATAGTCAACACACCCTCTGTCTATTACTACTATGTCACCAGAACAAAATTGAAGTCTCCTTAATATGTTTACTTCGTGCACTTTACCTTCTGTTATATGCGCATATTCAGGTAAATATCCTGAGTGGTCAAGTAGTAAATGCAACTTTACCGCACCTTTAGTCTTTCTGAATTTTGCCCAGTCAAATACTGTTGCACACAACTCTATTACAGATGCATCAAAGCTCATTAGCTTGTTCTTAAATCTGAATTTCCTCTTGCCAGTAAATTTAGACTGACATCTCTGAAGAAGCATATAAAATACTGCTTGAAAGAGTTCCCACGGTCTGTGTTCATTTGCATAGGCAAGGGTAGAGCTCTTTGGAGCTTCTTTTATACCAAGATGCCTTAACTTGCCAACGCAACTGGCAAGTCCATTACATATCTCTCTTAGAGAATGCGCCTGCCCAAGTTGACAAAATAACATAGCTACAAATTGCCCCCAACTCGTAAACCCTTTTGCTCTACGCTCAGCTTCTGTCTGCTTTGACTGACTTCTCAAATTCTAATCTTGGAAAAAGGGATAGAATTTGACTGAAAATACTGCTATACTTATTCATATACATCTCCGATCTGGGTCTTTAATTTTTAAGCTAAATGTTTATCTATTTTACCCAGATCGGAGCTTTTTAAAAAATTTATTTTGGACAAGAGTGATAAAATATCTCTTTTTATTTTAAAATAAATTTAATATGTTATTGCAAGCTAAGTGATTATTGCTCAAAAATAATAGACGCTTTTCACTGCAAGAGCTCCTGTTTGTAATCATTTGCTTATCAAAACATGTCCACTTTTTTCTCCCTTAGAATCTTTACTGCACTAAGAGCACTTATTTCCTTGTCTCTTACCTCAAGCATAATGTCAGCCTCTTTGTTGTATAATTTGCCTATGAATTCTCTTAAGTCTTTCTCATCAATACTTTCTCCATGAACGCATTTTGAAACATCTCCGTTGCTAAAGTCAATCATTGGCGGCATATCCTTCCATGTTAACATAGCATTATCTAAAGCTGAATCAAAATCTAATTTTCCTGAATTGCAATTATAATGAAATGTATCAAAAACAATGGGAATTCCTGTAGCTTCATGAATTACTAAACATTCATCTAAGCTGAATAACCTATCATCATTTTCAATCACAAGTCTATCTCTAAGATTTTCAGGTAAAAACTTATAATTTTTAATAAATCTCTTGATACTTTTTATCTTATCTCCATAAACTCCGCCAACATGAATCTGTATTTTATGTTCAATATCAAGCTCCATTTCCTCCAGTAATTCGCTGTGATAAATAAGTTCTCTGACACTGTTTTCAAAGACTGCTTTATTTGCTGAATTTATAACTACAAACTGACCAGGATGCATACTTACTCTTATTTTGTTATTTTTAATAAAAGCTCCAATTTCCCTAAGAATTCCTCTGAAGTCTTTCTTCCAGTTGAATTTATTCATTGGATGGGAGGCAAAGGGGATTGTGTGAGAGCTTATCCTAAAAAAGAAGATTTCATTTAAAACATTCCACTTCAGTGTCTCTAATAAACAGTTAAGATTCTCTTGTGTGATATGATAAAACTTTTTATCCAGTGAACTAAGCCTAATTGTTTTGTTTGCTTTGCATCCTGTAAATCTTCTTGTTGAAACATAGCCAATTCTTATCTTCACAGTATCTCCAGATTTTTGTATTTTTCTCTAAAAATCTTCGCTCCCTCTTTACTGCTTAGCACAGTGTCTTTTATGTCTTTAAAGTAAAATTCAAGTTTACTTTGATGCACAGTTTTAATTTTGCTTACCTTTTCAAGATTTATAAGATAGGAACGATGAACTCTTTCAAAGTTTTCGCTGGAAAGCACACGCTCCAAATCAGATATTTTTGCAGGATAGTAGTAGAACTCCTTTGCAGTTCTTAATACACAATCCTTAAGTTCAGCCTTTATGTAGTAAATCTCTGATGAAAAAACAATTTTGTATGAACCATCAAAGTCCTTTATTAAAAATGACTTGCCCCTTCTTTTCATATAGCTTTTTGCTCTCTCAACAACTCTTTTTATCTCCTCAGTGGAATAGGGCTTAAGGATGTAGTAAATAGCACCAATTTTGAAAGCATCAAGAGCATAATCAGGAAAGGCGGTTACAAAAACTATGAAAATGTTAGGATTGATTGCATTAATTTTTTGCGCAAGCTCAAGTCCTGAAATTTCTGGCATTTTAATATCAACAAATGCAATATCATAGTCTTTGTCCTTGCTTAACTCATCCAATAAACTACTTGCTGAGGTAAATGCAGAGATGATAAACTCTCCAACTCTTCTTAGTTCAATCATAAGTCTTTCAACTGCCAAAGGTTCATCATCAATAACCAATACCTTCATTTCTTTTTAAACCTCATTTTAAACTCTGTCTTGTCAGAAATTTCCCATGTTAATTTTCCATCAAGCAATATTTGGAGTCTCTCAGAGAGATTTTTAAGACCTGTGCCAAGTTTAAATGAGTCAATTCTTTTTCCGTCATTAATAACGATTATTTCAACTTTTTCTCCATCTACCCTTGCTTTAATTTCAATATTAAGAACTTTATCAGTTAAAAGTCCATGTTTTATAGCATTTTCAACAAGAAGCTGAACAGAAAACTTTGGCACCTTTATTTCAAGAGCCTCAGATTCCTCTGGATATACTACTTTGATTTTTGAGCCAAATCTCACATTTTCCAGATAAACATAATCCCTTATGTTTTCAAGCTCCTCCTTAAGTGGAATCAGTGAAGCCTCTTTCATGAGCCTTCTTAAAAAATGACTAAGCTTTATCAGAGCCTCAATAGCTCTTTGCTTGTCAATCTCTATGAGGGCAATGATTGCATTAAGAATATTATGAATGAAATGAGAGTTTAGCTGGGTCTCAAGGCTTTTAAGTCTGGTTTCAAGAAGCATTTTTTCAATCCTTTCCTTGTTTGCCTTCATTCTTACTATAAAAAAAAGAAGAAGACCAATAAGATAGTTAAGAACACCAGTTAAAAGGGAAAACAAATAAGTTTTTTCTGTGACAATCTGAGGCACGGATATTTTTAAGCCTGATGTTATCCATAGAGCTGAGATAAATCCAAAGGCACCAGCAAAAAAAGAGAAAAATGCTGAGAGAACCCACCAAATAGCTTTACTTTTAATCTTTGGAAGTATAAAATTATTATTTAAGCTTACAAGGGAAAAGGACATTAGTCCAAGACAAATTCCAAGTATTAATCCTGCAATCAATCCTTGAAGGCTTGAAATTCCTGAAACTTCATATATAATGAAACAAAATAGACTTGAAATAACAATGCTTAAAAGAACAATAGAAATCCAATCCCTTAAGCTTATCTTAAGCTCAAACTCCCTCAACATCCAATCCTCTCATCAAATTTAACACACCAATGCTAACTCCAATCCAACCCTGATAAGCAAAGCTCATATCTCCAACAAGATAAAGATTTTCAAAGGGTGTGAAATTCTGCGGAATTCTCCAGAATGTATTGTCTCTTGTTATTGGAATTCCACCCTGAGAGACTCTTCCAAGATATCTCTTAAAAGTTATTGGAGTGGAAAGAAAGCAGTGGTCAATGTTATCTTCTTTCAGGTTCAAGTATTTATAAAGAACCTCCTTCATCTCTATAATTTTTTCAAGCTTAGCCTTATCATACTGCTCTTTACTAAGATGTATCCAATTTTTCAAAGGAACATGAGTTGAGACTGTGAAAATTGTCTCTTCTCCACATGGCATAAAAGAAACAAAGTAAGTGCTAAATTCCTTTGTTTTCGGATTGGTCTTAGGGATAAGATAAAAATAATGCTCAGGTATGAAGTTTTTTAAAACTCCATATAAAACACATGCACCCTTGTCTGAATTTTTTTCTTTAAATTTCTCCAAATACTTTTTGATTTTTTCATCCTCAATAATTTCAAGATTTTCAATAAAAGGAAAAGCAAGAACAATTTTATCATAACATTCTGAGCCATTTTCAGTATCAATAACAAATTTTTTGCCTGAAATTCTGATTTTTTTTACAGGAGTTTGAAGGTAAACTGGAAAACCATTAAAAAGTTCTTCAATCATTGTTCCCATTGGCTTTTCAGGATAGGCAATTCCAGTGAATGGATATCCAAGTGCAAGAAACATAGTGAGGGCATTGACATTTTCAATATTTGCTTGCGCTGTAACGAGAACATGGGCTCTTATAAAATCAAGATAATCCTGATTTAGAGAGTTTCCATAAAAACATTTAAGCACCTGAAGTGCAGGCAAAAAATAGTATTTTGATAAAGGAAGCAGTTTAACGAAGCTTTTTAAAGACTTAATAGGTTTATGTATATTTATAAACGGAATTTTTCCTCCTAATATGGTATCTGTTACATTCCAAACCTCTTTCCAGAATTTTTCATGTCCCTTAATGGGAAAAGCTCTATTTACTTCATCAATCGTTTTTTCTAAACTTAAATATCTTTTTACATGATATCCTTTTCCAATTACAACAATTGAAGGATCAGCAATTCTTCCAGAAAAGCTTTTACCAAGCTTTTTAAGTACTCTGTCAACAGGATATCCCTCAAGAAGTCCTGGCAGTGTAGTTGCTCCAATGTTAAAGAGTCTGCCTTCTCTTTTAAAACTTCCTGAACATCCACCAATATTTTTAGATTTTTCAAAAACTTCAACTTCCAATCCCTTCTTGCTTAGTAGAGCTCCAGTAAGAAGCCCTCCTATTCCAGCTCCAACAATTCCGATTTTCTTCATTTTTCCCGTATTTTTTCTTTTTGTTTTAATTTATCTTTATACATTAAAAGATCAGCCTGATTAAGTAAATCTTCAAGATTTGGATCTAAGTTAGGATTAATTTCTACAAGACCATATGCAAAACTTACAATTTCACCCCACTTCATCAACTTTTGAATAAAAAAATTTTAAAATCAATGAGTTATAATTTTTAGATTAGCCTACAAAATTCTCTCGCACTTTCGTAAGTTCTGAAAATCTTATCCCCTACTCCCAATATTCTAAGTATCTTTTTATGTTCCTCCTTAGCTTTGCTCATAATCCTTATTTTCTCCCCCTCTATCTCAAAACCTCCTATCCCTATCTCATAAAATTTGTCCAAACACTTCTTCAGACTGTTTTCTTTGCTCTCCCTTAACCATCCTTTCTCCTTCAACTCATCCATTAGCCTGTTTAACACTGTCTGGGCTACCACACATAAAAATATATGCGTCCTTACTCTCCTGTCTTTATAATGATATATCGGTCTTATCTCTACAAAATCCTTTAACTGCTTGAATGCATCCTCCACTGTCTGTAATTCCTTATACTGCCTCTCTATCTCTTCATCTTCTTCCTTTATTAATGTCGTCTGCAAAATATACTTCCCACACATATCATATGCCTTCTTTATAGCTTCTTGCTTTGCTATTATCTGAAATCTGCCTTCTTTGTATCTGAAATTATAATAATTCTCAGCTCCACTTTTTGTCAGTTTCCTCTGCGCCCTCCTCAGTATTTTCTCCCTGTCTCTTAGCTTTCCTCTTTCTACCATCTGCCTTACTTTTTCCAATGCCTCCCTGCCCCTTTTAAGTATACTTTCCAATGTCTCCCTGTCATGGCTTTCTCTGTATTCAGACCCACATAGTACATATCTGCTCTTTACCCCTTCCTCTTCACTTATATAGATGGTCACTGGCAACTCCTTCTGAAATATATCTAACTGTATACCCTTCTGCACTACCATTTTCTTTGCTTCCCTAAATCTCATCGCTAATATGTAGTTTATCCCCTCTCTCTCAAGATACTCTATATTCTGTAATGTCACCATCCCCCTGTCTCCTATAAATACTGCCTCCTTGATGTCGTATCTCTTCTTTAACTGACTTATTAGTCCCTTTACTGTCTCCTTATCTGATATGTTGCCTTCTATAACATCAAAATGCACTGGAAATTTATTCTCGTTCAAACATAAACACAACAATACTTGCTTTTTATCGGGCTTCCCATCCCTTGAGTATCCATATCTTGCGAGCCCCAGAGGTCCTTGACCCTCAAAATATACTGAGGTAATATCATAAAGCAACAACTTTGTCCCTTGTGCTCCCGTCTTATAAAAATCATCTAACACATTATCCATCTTCTCATACAACTTGTCCATTGCCCTGTATATCTCATTTACATGCATATCCTCTTCCCTTAAATCAAACAGTTCCATAAAACCACTTCTTCGTATCCATCCCACTGATGCATACTTACTCCTTGGCTCTATTATCCTGTTAAGCACTACTGCCAAAAGCAAATCTCTTACCTTCTTTGGAAAATGCCTTAACCATCCCAGAAATCCTATCTTCATCATAAATCCTAACAGTATATGCCCTACTGAAGTTGCATCCTCAAAAAACTTGTCTTTGTCCACTACAACCTTTTTCTCAGGTGACTTAAGCAGTTGCCTTATTTTGGAAATAAGAGGCTCACCTAAGTGAGTGATATTGGCAATTTTTTCATGCCTAACCTTTTTAGTTTTTTTGTCTCTGTAAGCTTTAGATATTTCGTAGGTTTTGTATTTTTTACCTTTTTTTTGTTGACCAAGATTCTTTTACGAACATAGTTACCTCCTTTTTATTTAGCATACAAAAATTAGACAAAAAAGTCAATATTTAATGGAATAAATAAGCAAAAATAATAAAGTTAGATTAGACTACAAAATTGAATGAAAAAAGATATAACTTATTGAATTATAAAGCTTTTGATATTTTTAAAGGCTGAAAATTGATGAAGTTGGGTTTCAATATCCTTTTTCATTTGATTTTTTATTCTTTCCATAATTTTTTCTGCATCTGAAATATTTGAATTTATAAAAAGAATTACAAATTCATCTCCTCCTAATCTGAAGACATAGTCATAATTTTTTCTTATATTTTTCTGTATAAGATGAGAAAAATTTTTTAGCATTCTATCTCCTTCAATGTGACCATATGTGTCGTTGATAAACTTTAGGTTATTTAAATCAAGTAAAGCAAGAACGAGCTTGTAATTTTGTCTTTTTGCTATTGTGATTTCTCTGTTAAAAACTGAGTGAAGATACCATCTATTGTATACTCCAGTTAAGGGATCACATAAAGCTAATCTTTGTAACTTCAAATTTAATTCTTTTAATGAATTTGTTGCTACTTCAAGTTGTAAATTTTTCTTGTAAAGTTCTCTTTGGGTGTTTAGCAATTCATTATTTAATCTACTCATTTCCTCAAGAACTTCAAGGTACTTTTTTTGAAAAAAGCTTTTTTCCTCTTCTGTTCTTTTTAACTCCAAACGGCAAAGATTTATTTTTTCATTCTCTAATCTTAAAAATTCCTGTTCAAGTTCATTGTTAATAAGTTCGTCCTTTCTTATTTCAAAAAATATTTTGTTATCAGAAATTTTTTTACGAAGGATGTATGCATGGGAAGAACCTGAGTAATCATTTATAGAAAGCATACACTCACTCTCATCTTTGAGTAGGATATTAAGAAGTTGGTCAAATAAAGTTTTGCAGAGCTTCTCAATTATTAAAGAAAGGGTATTTCCATGTGTATCATCTGCAAGTAATAGGGAGTCTTCTATTGTCTTAAGTACTTTTCCTTCATTAGATATAAGAAAAATGCTTGTTTTATTCCTATCTTTCATTGTTCATTCTCCATTGAAAATTTTACATCCTCTAAAGTTACTGCATATCCATCAGCTCCTAACTCTTCATGTAGAGTATCGTTTATAACGAAAGGTCTACCTCCAACAATAATTTTTGTATCCTTGATACTATCATTAGCTTTTAATTGTAAAATCAATTCTCTTAGAGCCTGTAAATTTTTATCATAAGTCACTGAAAGTAAAATAATTTTTGCATTTTTCTTTTTAGCAAACTCTATTATTTTATCTGCTGAGGAAGAGACACCAAGATAATGAGTATTGTAGCCTTCTAATTCAATAAGGTCACAAATCATTCTAATACCCATTTCGTGCAGTTCTCCCTTTACACTAGCTCCTACAATAGATTGATTTTTATTGCTTCCACTTAGTATATAAGGATACAATCGTAGCGTGATTAATTGAGTGAGAGCTGTAATGTAATGCTGTTCCGCAAAGGTAATTTCTCCTAAATCCCACATAAAACCAGCTTGATATAGGGCATCTCTGTTTTAAATAAATCTCCTTTATGCTTATGCCTTCCTTTATTAATCTTTTTATAAATTCAAAAGCCTTTTCTTTTTCTTTTTTTAAAGCAAGTTTTAAATATTCCTCTCTGTAATCCTTGAATGTATCAAAAGCATATAATCTTGACATTAAAGCGTTATTGCTTAAAATTATAGTTGATAATTCAATGATTCTATTGCTTTCAATGCATATTTTGTTTTCATACTTTTCATTAAGACAATCGCATAGAGCTTTAAGCATTGCACAAAATTTTTCTTCACAAATTTCATATTTCTTAATTTTTCTTTTAAGGACATTAAAAAACCCTATCAAAAGAACTGGAGAATTAAGACGAATTGCTTGAATAATACAGGATGCGCAATTGTTGAATAAAAATCTCAGCTTAATCCTTTTATCTTCAATTAATTCATCCTTATAATCAATTTTTTTTACAAAATTGTCAAGGGTTAATAAATTTTTTTCCATTTTAAATCCTTATAACACGCATACCTCTCTTGTCGGTTCAGGAGAGGGTCTTCCAAAAAGATAACCTTGACCAAGGCTGATGCCAAGAGAAGTAACAACTTCAAGTTCTTCTTTTGTCTCAATTCCTTCTGCAAGAGTTATTATTCCTAAGTCATTTGATATATCCACTAAGGCTTTTACAATTGACCTTTGATGAGGATTAATATCAATATTTCTTATGAGTTCCATGTCAATTTTCATGTAATCAGGTTTAAGTTCCTTTAACATTAAAAGACTTGAAAATCCTGAACCAATATCATCTAATGCTACTTTAAGTCTATTTCTTCTGTAATGATCAAAAATGCTACATAGATGGCTTATGTTTTGGACTCTTTCAGTTTCAATAACTTCAAAGACTATCTTTTCAGGGCTCATTTTTGTCCCTTTTATAGCATTTATTGTTGTTGAAAGACAAAACTCAGGATTATATATAGAGCCGGGATTAAAATTTATAAAAAGATAAAAATCTCCCAAACCGTGTTTTTTAGAATAATTAATTGCTTGTATTCTACATTGTCTGTCAAGATTAAATAGCATTTTCGTTCTTTCAGCTAAGGTAAACATCTCACGAGGATTCATTATGCTTCCATCTTTTTTTAATCCCCTTGCAAGACATTCATATCCATAAATTTTGAAATTCTTCAAATCAATGATTGGCTGAAAATAAATGATTATTCTTTCATTATCCAAAATCCACTTTAAGTCTAAGCCTTTGAAAAGGGAAATCCAATATGATAAAGGTTTAAACTTTGGAAGTTTCTCTATGTTGATTTCATCTCCTTCTTTAATGGGAAGAATATGGATATTTTCAATTTCTACTTCAGTGAAAGAGTTGTCGTTTAAAATACTATTTATAAAAAATTCCATACTCCTTGTTTTTAATTCTAAATGTTTTTCAAATTTTTGAATTTCAAAAACACTGCCTAACAAATATACAATCTTTTGAAGCATGTAAGGATGAGAAGCTGTAATTACTAATTTGTCAATTCCATCTGGTATTTCTGGAGTTGTAGTGCATACTTTACAATCCATACTTTTCTCCTTTTACATTTAGAATATTCTATTTTTTCTTTGCAGTTACCACATAAAGGGGGTCTGAAAAAAGCGTGCATCCGAAATACTTGTCATCAAAGGGTCTTCTCCATCCTCTGTATGAGTAAGTAGCGTAGTCAGTGAATTTCTCATTTTTTCTTAAAAGCTCTATTACATAACCCATCCTTTCAAATTCATGCAGATCAATCCATAATCTTATTACTTTCGGTGGAAAATATCTGTTTGAAAAGCTAAAACTTACTCCACCACCTTTTTTAAGCACTCTTGCTATTTCATTAACTATTTCAATAGGATGAGTTATATATTCAACAGAAAGGTCACAAACTATCCAATCAAAGCTTTCATCAGGAAATGGAAGCACGGGTTCTTTGTTTATATCCTTTACTACAAAATCTTTAAGTATTTTGTTATTTTTCATCTCCTCTGAATTTAGTCCAAGCCCTGTAACTTCAAGATTAAGCTCCTGTGGAAGGTGTGATTCATAACTGCTCATTAAGTCAAGCACTTTAGAGTTGGCAGGAATAATTTTTCTGTAAAGCTCAACAAGATTTGCATGACACTGTCTGTCTATATGATATGTAAAGCGAGGCTCTTTGTAGAAGACTTCGTCATCGGTTTCATCTTCTCTAAGGAAGCTTTCTCTTTTTTCAATTTCAAAGTCTGTTGATTTGCCCTCAATGGGCACTTGCATTCCTGGTCCATATTCAAAGGGTAGATTACACCAAGCTCTGCATTCTCCGCCTGCAATTGGTGCAATTTCAATGATATCAACAATTTTTCCCTTAAGATTGATATCATACTTAGCAATAGGATTGTTAATATCAATAAGAAGCTTAGAGTCGTATATATTAACTACCCTTGCAGGATTCATATTTTCTGGAAAAACATTTGCTAATCCCACAAAAAAACCAAGAGGATAAAATCTGCCCATCTTAGGCTTTAACGTAAAAAGAAAAGGTTTTATTGGACGAAAACTATCATATGGCACTTCAAAGATATTGCCTTCATTGTATTTGAAAAGTTCACCTGCTTTGAAATTTAAATTGAACTCATCACCAACTTTTTTTCCTATTAAGTTTTCTCTTAATTTCGCAGGCATGACATCCCAGTCTCGCCACATGTTAATTTTGCACAGGTAATTTTCCTTATGTTTACCTATCCATGAATTCCAAGAAAATTCAAAGGCTGTAATTACTTTACTTTTTTCCTTTACCTGTTTCATAGCACACCTCACAATTTTTTTAAAATCTAACCTTTAAAAGATGTAATTTTGTATGCATTTTTTGTAACTTTATGCAAAGCCCAAAAATAGCGATAGACACTCATCACTGCGAGCCCCCCTGTTGCGAGCGATAGCGTGGCAATCTGGGGCGAAGCAGTCTCTGATTGGTAATTGGTGAAAGTGAGTGGTGGATGATGAATGGTGAACACCTCTCCGTAATTGCGAGGATACCCCCTCTCCGTCATTGCGACTCCGAGCGAAGCGAGGAGGAAGCAATCTCGTTTTTATATTCCCCGTCACAACAAAGAGAGATCACTTCGGCTTGCTAAAGCAAGCCTCGTGATGACGGGAAAAAGTTACTTCGCAAGCCTCGTGATGACAAAAGAGGGGTCATTGCGAGGGACGAAGTCCCGAAGCAATCTCGTTTTTTCCTTTCAACAAGGAATGGATTGCTTCGACATCCTTACGGATGCCTCGCAATGACAGCAAAAAATACTTAATTTTCAAATGGTTATACCAATTATTGGATTTCTATCTCTATTTTTATGCAAAGATGCAAGAATGCATTTTTTCAGAAATTTTGTTATAATTTTTAAATGCAATGAAAAAAATTTTCCTAATTTTCCGCAATAAAAAGTTTTTGCTTATTACTCTTTTGATTCTCATATTCATGGTTTCAGTCCTCATTTATATCTCTATTCCAAAGGAAAAAACATATACAGTTAAAAAGCAAAAGATTGTGAGGGCTGTTTTTGCAACAGGATATTTAAAAGCAAAAGACCAAGTTACCCTTAGAGCTGAAGGTTCTGGCTATGTTGATAAAATTTTTGTAAAGGAAGGAGATTTTGTAAAAGCTGGCTCAATATTAGCTCAAATAAGAAATGAGGTAATCCCTCGGCAGATTGAAGAGGTGAGTGCTCAATATGAGCTTGCATACAAAAGAGCAAAAGAAGGCTCTGACTACATTGAAGGACTTAAGGCAAGAATAATTCAAGCAGAAGAAAATTACAACAAGGCAAAGCTTGATTATGAGAGAAAAAAGGCACTGTATAGTGAAGGTCTTGTTTCTCAGAAAGAATTTGAAACAGCAGAAAAAAACTTGATATACACAGAAAAGGAGCTTAAGATAGCAAGAACAGTTTACAATGACAGTTTAATAGCTTTAAAAAAAGAACTTGATTCTCTTTCAGCAAGAAAAAAGGGACTTGAAAAGGAACTTGAAAAATATACTGTTAAAGCTCCTTTTGATGGATATATTTTAAGTGTTCTCGTTGATCCCGGAGATTATGTTGATCCTTTTAAAGAAAACAGACTCTTGGTAATTGGAAATAAAAATGAAATAGAGGGAGTTCTTATTATTGATGAAGAGTATGTTCCACTTATAAAAATTGGACAAAAAGTTTTGGTTTCCTTTGATGCCTTTCCAGATAAAAACTTTGATGCAACCATTAAAAGTATTGACCTTGCCTCTGAAAGAACTTCAAGAACAGTAGAGGCAAAAATTGATTTAAAAATAACTGATAGCATTCCTCTTAATTCGGTTTTTGAGGCAAGTATAATTCTTGAGGAAAAGGAAGCCATTGTAATTCCTAAGGAAGCTTACAAAGATGGCTATGTTTGGATAAAAAATGGACTTCGTAAAACAAGGCAATCTGTTCAGATAGGAAATTTATATCAGGGATTTTACGAGGTAATTTCAGGACTTAGCGAAGGGCAGACTATCTTAATAAAATGAAACACATCATTTTTATTGCCCTTAAACTTATACTTGCAAGAAAAAGGCAAACAGCCATATCAGTTTTAGGGGTAGCACTTGGAATCACCGCATTTGTTGCCATGAGTTCATTAATGTTCGGATTTCAGAAGTATTTTATTGAACAGGCAGTAAACATTGAACCCCACATTGAAGTAAAACCAAGAAAGGTGTTTTCTGAAACAAGGGTTCTTGAAAAAAGTTATCCATCTGGAACGATATTTGAGGTTTTGTCTTCAAAACCAAAAGATGTTAAAGATAAAATTATTGATTATAAGTTTTTGATTGATAAATATTCAAAGGACTCTCTTATTGAAGGTGGAGCACCACATCTAAAAAGTCAAATCATTATAAAGTTCGGCTCAGTAGATGCAACAGCATCGGTAATTGGAATTAATCCTACTCAAGAAGTTAAAGCAACATCAATAGAAAGTATGCTTGAAAATAAAAGACTCTACACTTTAATACAAGACCCTCAGAGCATCATTTTAGGAAAAATTCTTGCACAAGACATCGGAGTTAAAAAATTAGGTGATAAGGTAATTGTTGTTGCACCAAGCGGAAACATATTTGTTTTGAAGGTCGTTGATTTTTTTTACTCTGGAATAGTTGGCATTGACAAATCAAGGGCTTATGTGAACATAAAGACTCTTCAAAAGATACTTGAGGTTACAGATCAAGTCAATGAAGTTGTATTTAGGGTGAGAGACCCAAAATTGGCTGAAAAGGTAGCAAGAAAAATGCAGGATGAACTTCCAAAATACGAAGTCAGAAGCTGGCAAAGGTCTTTGGCTAATGTTCTCAGACTCTTTTTAGTTCAAAATATCATTACCTTCATGATAGTTTTTGCAATTCTTACTGTGTCAGGTTTTGGAATTTTCAATATTATGCTGATGACAGTGATGGAGAAAAGAAGGGAAATAGCAATTCTTAAGGCAATTGGCTATGAGAGAAAAGAAATTGTTTATGTTTTTCTTTTTCAGTCCCTTCTCATAGGAGTGGCGGGAGCAATTTTTGGAATTTTGGGTGGTTATCTTGTTCAGCTTTATCTTGAATCAGTTGACATTACTGTTGAGGGAATTCTAAAGAGTCGTGGCTTTATACTTGATAAAAATCCGCTTTATTTTTTGTATGGAAGCCTCTTTGCTATTGGATTTGCTGTGCTGGCAAGCATTTATCCTGCATATAAGGCAGGCAAACTCAATCCTATTGAAATATTCAGAGCAGGAGCATGAAGTTAATTGAGCTCAGAAACATTAAAAAATTCATAAAAGATGAGTTAATTCTCAAAGATATAAATCTTGAAATCAATGAAGGAGACTTCATAAGCATAATTGGAGCCTCAGGCTCTGGTAAAAGCACACTTCTTTATATTATGGGTTTACTTGACAGTCCTTCTGAGGGGGATGTGATATTCAGAGGTGAAAAAATTGATCCAAACGATGAGAAAAAAATCTCAACATTAAGAAACAAACACATCGGATTTGTTTTTCAGTTTCACTATCTTATCAATGAGCTTACTGTTCTTGACAATGTTGTCCTTCCAATGATTAAAGCTGGTACAGAAAGGGAAGAAGCAGAGCAAAGGGCATTAAAGCTTTTGGAAATTGTAGGGCTTAAAGGTAAAGAAAAAAGAAAGCCATACATGATATCAGGTGGAGAGGCTCAAAGAGTTGCAATTGCAAGGGCTTTGGCAAACAATCCTGATGTCATCATGGCAGATGAGCCAACTGGAAATCTTGACTCAAAAAACACAAATCTTGTCATGGAGCTTTTTCTTGATTTAAACATACAAGGTGTAACAATTGTTATGGTTACCCATGAATATGATTTGGCAAAAAGAACAAATCGCATAATAGAGATGCTTGATGGAATGATTATTCGTAGCTTTACTCCCTAATCTATTTTTTAAGAGTAATATGAGCTATTTTTATAGAAATTATTTGTTAGCTTTTCATTGCTTTGGCTTCATTAAGATGCCAAAGCAATCTCTAAGAAAGAGATTGCTTTGTCGCTATTGCTCCTCGCAATGACGAAGTGGGAGGTCATTGCGAGGAGCAAGATTTTTTCCTGTCATTGCGAGGCTCACCGTATGTTTTTTTGTCATTGCAAGCCTAACCGAAGTGAAGCGTGGCAATCCCTTTGTTGTATGTGAAGAAAAAGGCGATATTGCTTAAGGACTAACGTCCTTCCAAATTACAAATAAGAGAATTCGTAATTATAGGAAATAATCTACAACTAAAACGAATAAAAATTTAAAATCCATCATTCACAACTCACTATTCACCATGCACTAAGCACCAACCACTAATTAGAGACCACTTCGCCTCATGTGGAGGCTCGCAGTGACAAAATAAAGCAGGGGTTTTCAGCGACAAGTTTCTGCCTATTTTAGGGTTTTCAAATATTTGAAAAAATAGGCTTTTAATATGATAGAATTTAGTAGATAGTAGAATTTAAACATGAGGTTATGAGATGGAAGAAGTTTTAGTTATAAGAACCATTGAGGATTTTGAAAGAATTTTGATAGAGAAACCTGAGTGGAAGGAAAGGATAAGGAAACTGATTCTTACTGAGGAGCTTCTTGAGCTTCCTTCCAAGTTTGAGAAATTTAAGGAAGAAGATTTCAAACCACTCAAACAAAAGGTTGACAGAATTGAGCAGGATGTTGAGATTCTTAAAAAAGATGTAAAAGAACTTAAGCAAGATGTGGCTAAATTAAAAGACGATGTTGGAGACTTAAAAGGTAAGTTTTTAGAGCTAAAGGTAAGAGACAATGTGGGTGCATTTTTTGGTAAATTGTTAAGAAAAGCAAAACTTGTAGATTCTGCTGACCTTGCTGACTCTCTATATGAAATATTTGAAAAAGGTTTAATAAGCGAAGCTGACATAGATGAAGCATTGAGAGTAGATGCAGTTGTGAAGGGATATTTAAGGAAGGATAAAGAAAAGAAAGTGATGGTAGCAGTTGAAGTTTCTAATGTTGTTGACAAAAATGATGTGCTGAGAGCTAAAAAAAGAGCAGATATTATATCAACAGCATTCAAGGTTGAATGTATTTCAGCGGTGATTGGTGAAGATTTTACTGAAGGTGCAAAACAGACTGCTGAGGAAGTAGGAGTTCTCTTAATTTAATTTCATATAATGCTGTTCATGCAAAAAGTTAAGCTCTGAATTGAGAGATTATCTTTAGTCATTTTGAGTAAAGCAATCTCTAAACATTCGTAAAACGTAAGACGTGAGACGTAAAAGGCAAAAGACGAGATTGCGTCGGCATCCTTACGGATGCCTCGCAATGACGTTGTAGTATGTCATTGCGAGGATATCCTCTTCTCCGTCATCGCGTCCCTCTTCCTGTCATTGCGTCCCTTTTTCCGTCATTGCGAGCGAAGCGAAGCAATCTCGACTTTGTCTTTTAATAAGGAGTTGGATTGCCACGCCTCACCTTCGGTGAGGCTCGCAATGACAGGAAAAAAATAAACGGTAAGGCTCGCAATGACAGAAAAAAATAAACGGTGACGCTCGCAATGGATAAAAAAAAGACATTGAGATTCACAATGACCACACTCCTCTCGTGATAAATTAATGAAGTCTTACCATGCATTATCCATTGAGATTCGCAATGACCTCTCTTCTCGTCATTGCGACTCCGAGCGAAGCGAGGAGGAAGCAATCTCCGAGTTTTTTATCTTTACTTAATAGACCACATAACAAATGGTAAGCCAAATCAAGACTGCCCTGTGGAGTGTTAAACTTTTTTTGGGAGGCGACGATATAAATAATTAAGACAGCAGGGTGGAAGGGAGGTGAAGAGAGGTATCTACCCGATAAGCTGTCAGCCCACAGGAGGTGGGAATAAAAAATAACATGGAGGTTTAAACCATGGCACTTAGAATTAATTTTAACGCAGAATCAGCAGTAACACACACAGCCCTTCTAAGAAATGAAAGGGCAATGAACAAATCCCTTTTGAGGATTTCAACAGGTCAAAGAATCCTTTCTGCAGCAGATGATGCAGCAGGACTTTTTATTGCAGATCAGCTAAATTTGGTTGGAGCTGCACTTGATCAAGGTAACAGAAATATTCAGACAGGTATAAGCGCGCTTCAGATTGCTGAGAACAACGCTGCACAGATTTTTGAAAAACTTCAGACAATCTACACAAAAGCACAGTCTGCAGCAAACGACATCAATGACCCAAATGCAAGAGCAGCACTTCAAAGAGACATTCAAAATCTTGTTGATTCTATTCAGAAGCTTGGAACTGATACTGAGTATAACGGAATTAAACTTCTTGATGGAACATTTGCAGGAAAAGTAATTCATTACGGTGCAAGAGCTGACCAGACCATTACAGTCGGTATCTCTGACTTAAGAGCTCAAAGCATCGGAGCACATGTTGTTAAGCCTGATAATTATCAGTATACATCTTCAGCTACTTCAGCGTATTCCGCTTTGATTGTTAATAACTGGCAATATGATCCATCAGCTGATACGGTCCGAGTCAATGGAGTTAACTTGGTTAACACTGGACAATTATCTTATACAGGTGCTGTTGATGCTAAGGCAATAGCAGATACCATCAATCGTAATGCACAGTTACAGCAAACAGGAATATCTGCCAGGGCAGTCAATCAAAGCACAGCCTCAGCTGAATGGTCAAACATCAGCTCAACAGGAACTACCACAATTAATTTCTATGTAGGTGGTTCCACAACGGCAGCTATTACTATTACCATTGGTGCAAATCAGACATTAACCCTTGAACAAGCTATTTCCCAAATTAATACTCAGGCATCATCGGCAACTTTAAATATAACTGCCTCTCAGGAAGGAAATAAGCTTGTCTTGAAAACTTCAGGAGAAACTATCGGAATACAGGTTGTAAATAACTCAGGTGCGAATATAAATCTTGGTCAATTCTTAGGTGTTGGTACTGTAAATGTTGCAGATGGAGCTACAGGTTCAGCTGTTCAGGTTGGAAAGCTTATCATTACAGGAACTGACAGCTATTCCTACGACTTCACTGGTATATCTACCGCATCTGCAGGTCTTGGAGTAGCAGCATCAGGCAATGCATCATTCTATAACTTAAACACAATCAATGTTACAGACAATACTGGCGCTGAACTTGCAATTGAGATTGCAACCAAAGCACTCCAAAAAGTTGACACAGTAAGAACCCAAATCGGTTCTGTTATGAACAATCTTCAGGCTATATGGGATGGACAGAAGACAGCCTATGACAATACAAAGGAAGCTGAGAATGTCATTCGTAATACAGACTTTGCAGCTGAGATGAGCACGTTTACAACAATGCAGATAAGGATGCAGGCAGGTATGGCAATGCTTGCACAGGCTAACTCCTTACCTCAGCTTGTGCTTCAGCTTCTGAGATAATTAGATTTGAAGCTCTTTCCCCCTCCGTATGGAGGGGGGTTTTAAAAGGAGTTGACAATGAAGCTGGACAGGATAAATGCAAATGAACAGATTTTAATAAATCCATTCAGACAATCGCAAAGGTCTGTTGAAAATTTTGAGATATCAACTTCTTTGAGCAAGACTACTGATATTGAATTTTTTAGAAGACAGGATAAAGGTTTAGATGCACAGAGAACTGATTTATTAAAAATTTCTCAAGAGGAATTAAAAAAGCTCGTTGAAGAGCTAAGGCACAAATTCAGTATGCTTGAAAAATATTTAAAAATTGACATTGACAGAGAACTTCAAATGCCAATTTCAAAGATTATTGATATGAGAACAGAAGAAGTCATAAGGCAAATTCCACCTGATTATATAGTTGAACTTTTGAGAAGACTAAATGAACTAAAAGGCGTTTTTGTATCAAAGGAGGTATAAAATGGCAGACCTTTATATAAGTGGGCTTACAGGAAAGTTAGACACTGGCACAATGATTGACAGCATTTTGAAAGTTAAATCTCAGCCTTTGCAGGTTCTTGCTCAGAAAAAAGCAGTGCTTCAGACAAAATCTGCAAGTCTTTCAAATCTTCTGGGAGTTTTGAAGGACTTTCAATCAACCCTTAACTCTATTGACACAAGTAAATTTGCCCAGAAAAAGGCAACAGTATCTGATACAAATATTTTGTCTGCCACTGCCTCAAGCTCTGCTCCTAATATTTCAATGAATGTAAGTGTATTAAAGCTTGCCCAGACTGAGATAAGGGCTTCATCTCAGGGTGTTTCATCTTTGAATACCACTTTTTCCTCATCTGGAACTTTGACTATTAATTACAGAACAAGTGATACAGCAAGCGAGAGTTTTCAGATAGACTATTCAGCAGAAGATACTTTGAATGATTTGGTCAGCAAAATAAATTCTTCACAAAGCAGAGTAAAGGCATCTGTTTATTATACAGGCAATGACTACAGGCTAATGCTTACTGAGGCTGACCCTGTAGGCTCAAGTCTTGAGACAACTGCTACAGATTTTGCAATTAACGCAACAGGGCTTCCCACAGAGCTTGGTGATTTAAATGATACAATTCAGAATGCACAGAATGCAGAGATAAAAATTGGCAATTCAGAAAATACTATAAAAAGTTCAACTAATACATTTACTCAGCTCGTTTCAGGACTGGATGTTACAGTCAAAACAACTGGCACAGCTCAGATTAGCATTTCTGATGATTATTCAGCAGTTGACAGCACTTTAAATAAGATAGCAAGCTCATATAATTCTGTCATATCCCTTGTAAACTCACTTACTGGTAAAGGTGCTCAGTTTCAGGGAGACAGCTCTGTTTCACAAATAAAAAACTCAATGTTGGCTGCAATACAGCCACTTTTTAATGCGGGTCTTATTAACTATTCAGAAAAAGACGGCACAATATCAATAAATACAGATAGGCTTAATGCTTTGAAAGAATCAGACATCAGCAAAGTGCAAAGTTTGGTGGAACAAACAGTTTCAAATCTTAAAAAAACAGTTGATGCAAGAGTAACTTCCTTAAGCAATATTGTCTCTACAGCAGATAATCAGATACAAAAAATTGACAGCCAGATTTCTCTTATGCAAGAGCGGCTTGCAAAGGAAGAGGAAAGGCTTCGTAAAGAATTTGCCCAGCTTGAAAATTTTATCAATAAAATGGATGAGATAAGCACAAAGCTTCAATCATTTATCGTATCATTATCAGAAATGACAAAGGGAGGAAAATAATGCAAGTAAATGATGCATATCTTCAAAGCAAAGTCTTTGGTGCAGATGGATTAGAGCTTATTATAATGCTTTATGATAAAGCAATTGTGTCGCTACAAATTGCAAAAGAGGCAATCGAGGCTGGAGTAAACAATCCTGATAATCTCAAAAGAAAGGTTGAAGGGCTAACAAAGGCTACAGATATCATTTACTACCTCAATGACATTCTTGACAGGCAGAGGGGTGGAGAGATTGCAAAAAATCTTGGGACAATTTATTCAATTTTGGCAGATGAGCTTGTAAGGGCAAATCTTTTCAATGACTTAGATATTATCTCCAAAAGCATCACAATACTGCAAAATCTCAAAACCGCTTGGCAGGATGTAAGAAAGCAGTTGCAGGCTGAAATTTCACAGGAGAGGAAAACCGTTGCAGCCTCAATCTGACATAAGAACACTTCTCATTCAAATAGAACTCGCACTTGAGGAAGGCAGATACGAGGATGCAAATGTGATGCTTGGAAGCATTGATATGGAGAGCTTGAAGGCTCTTTCACACGAGGAAATTGTAGCTGTAGGCAGAGTTCTAAATCATTTAAAGGAAACTGCAGAGAAAAAAAGGGACGAGCTTATAGGTAAAATGAAAGAGATTCAGGCTGGTAAAAAATATGCTGAATAGTTCTATGCCCTGTCACAGGAGCGCCTTGAAATCAGCTCCCATGTTTCCTCATCAATTTCATCTTTGTATTGGGATATTTTGAATTCTGCTCCGCAATCCTTGCAGAGAAGCAATACTCTGCTTCAGTAGAAAAATATGAAAATCTCGCTTCCGCAGTATCTGCATTTTGCATTTTTAATGAGCCTTTTTCTCAATTTCTGCCCCTTCATCCATTCTTCTTGCAAGTTCAATCCAGGGATAATTCTGAAGTATTTTTACAAGGCTGTTTAGCTTGCCAGAGTTTATAAATTCAATTTTCTCCTGCTCATTAAATACTCCATAAAATACTGTGGTTTCATAAAGGGCTTTTCCAAGATAGTTGTTTTGCGGTTTAAGTACATCACCGGGTCTTGTGT
Organism: Thermodesulfovibrio hydrogeniphilus; assembly: GCF_054657355.1. NCBI lineage: Bacteria > Pseudomonadati > Nitrospirota > Thermodesulfovibrionia > Thermodesulfovibrionales > Thermodesulfovibrionaceae > Thermodesulfovibrio > Thermodesulfovibrio hydrogeniphilus. The sequence continues at coordinate 90,116 of NZ_BAAHYW010000001.1, read as the reverse complement.
AAAATGGGTCTTCACCGGGCTCGCAAGATTTATCAAAAACATTAAACTGTCTGCAGGCAAGGGGTCTCATTGGATAAATTGAGCATGCATTATTGATTAGAAAAGGGCATGGCTCACCTTTTTTATGTTTGATTAATGAGCTTTTTATCTGTGTGCGAAGCGGTTCTTTTACTTTTTCCATAACAAACCAGTAAATGCCAACAATCTCAATGGGATAGACAGGAATGTCTTTGTGAGTCATGCAGCAGTTGCTACAGCCTTTTCTGCAGGCAAGGTTTTTTCCTTGTTTTTCAGCTGTCTTTATATCTTTTGCAACACCCTCATCCATAATTGCATAAGCATTTAAAAGTAAAGGCAACCAATGATGGAATTTTTCATCCTTTGGATAAGAAAGCCTGAACTTATTCTTTTTCAATCCTTATCCTTCTTGCTCCCTTTAGTTTTTTAAGCAGAGCAGGGTCATCAATCAGTCTTCCAACAAGGTTTACCTCACTTGCAGGGACAGGGTCGTCTCCTTTGCTTATGGGTGTTTTTCCAAAGAATATGGCAAGAGCCTCGCCGGGAGGCCAATAGCCTATGTCTCCAACTTTTACACGAGTTGTAGCAGTTGAATCAAGCGGCATTTTTATGCCAATGGAGAAGTAAAATTCATCTCCCCATTCATTTATTTCGCTTTCAATGGGAAGGGCATTGTAAATTTTTTCGGCACACTCTGTGTTGTCAAGCTCTGCTTTTATTTCTTTGCCATCAATAATGATTTTGATTCTATGCATTTTTTATTTTTTCCTTCTGCTTGTAAATCAGAATTGGCGATGCCTTTTTTTCAACAACTTCATCATTTATGATGCACTCTGTAATTCCCTTCTCCGATGGAATGATGTACATGACATCAAGCATTATGTCTTCAAGAATGCTTCTTAAAGCCCTTGCACCAGTTTTTCTCTCTATAGCTTTTCTTGCAATTGCCCTGAGGGCATCATCTGTGAAGGTGAGCTTCACGCCATCTATGCTAAAGAGCTTTTGATATTGCTTGACGAGAGCATTTTTAGGTTTGGTAAGTATCTCAACAAGTGCGTCCTCATTTAGCTCATCAAGGGATGCTACTACTGGAAATCTTCCGACAAACTCGGGAATCATGCCGTATTTTATTAAATCCTCAGGCTCAACATGGGCAAGAATATTTTGCTCTTGCATTTTTGATGTCTCGGACATAAATCCAATGGTTCTCTTTCCTATCCTTCTTTTTATGATATCCTCAAGTCCAACAAATGCTCCACCGCATATGAAAAGTATGTTTGTCGTATCCAGCTGTATGTATTCTTGATGGGGATGCTTTCTTCCACCTTGAGGAGGTATGTTTGCCACTGTTCCTTCAACTATTTTTAAGAGTGCTTGCTGAACTCCTTCTCCAGATACATCCCTTGTAATGGATGGGCTATCAGATTTTCTGCTGATTTTATCTATTTCGTCAATGTAGATTATTCCTATCTTTGCTCGCTCTAAGTCAAAATTAGCATTCTGAATTAGCTTAAGCAAAATGTTTTCAACATCCTCTCCAACATATCCTGCTTCTGTAAGAGTTGTTGCATCGGCAATTGCAAAGGGAACATCAAGAAATTTTGCAAGCGTCTGAGCTAAAAGAGTTTTTCCTGTACCTGTCGGACCTATCAGCATTATATTACTCTTTTGTATCTCGTCTGATGGTGTTCCTTTGAATATTCTTTTGTAGTGATTGTAAACCGCAACTGAAAGAATCTTTTTAGCCCTCTCCTGACCAATTACATAATCGTCAAGAAAATTTTTTATCTCCTGCGGAGTTGGTAATTTTGAGGGTTTATTTTGAATTTCTGCAAGTTTTTCCTCTTCAAGTATTTCATTGCAAAGGGATATACATTCATTGCAGATATAAACACCATTTCCTGCAATGAGTTTTTTTACTTCTTTTTGGGATTTACCGCAGAAGGAACATTTGTAAATCTCATCATTTTTCTTTGCCATGTTTTTCCTGTTCCTCTCCTTTTAAGGATGTTATTACTTCATCAACAATTCCATACTCCTTTGCCTCAATTGCAGACATAAAGAAATCTCTTTCTGTGTCTCTTTGAATTTTTTCAATAGGCTGTCCTGTATGTTTTGAAAGTAGGGAATTTAGAATGTCCTTCATTTTGAGGATTTCCCTTGCATGAATCTCAACATCTGTTGCCTGTCCGTAAAATCCTCCGATTGGCTGATGTATCATTACGCGGGAATGGGGAAGAGCAAATCTTTTTCCCTTAGTTCCTGCTGCAAGAAGTATTGATGCCATTGAAGATGCCTGTCCAATGCAGTAGGTGGCAATGTCTGGTTTTACATATTGCATTGTATCGTATATTGCAAGTCCGCTTGATACCATTCCACCGGGAGAATTGATGTAGATGTGGATGTCTTTTTCAGGGTCCTCAGTTTGCAGAAAAAGTAGCTGGGCAATTACAACATTTGCTATCTGGTCATTAATCTCAGTGCCGATGAATATTATCCTGTCCTTAAGAAGTCTTGAGTATATGTCATAGGCTCTCTCTGTTCGTCCTGTTTGTTCTATAACAATCGGGATAATACTCACTGTGATGCCTCCTCTTTTTTGACTAATTTAGCTTTCTGTTTTAATAAATCAAGCACTTTTTGCTCAAATACGCTGTTTCTGATGGGTTCAAGGGAGCCATATCTTGACATGTAATACTGAACTACTGCATTAGGTGCAATTGCGTATTTCCTTGCCATTGACATAATTTCCTGCTTCATATCTTCTTCTGTTACTGTGACTCCTTCCTTTTCTCCGATAATTTCAAGCAGGATATACAACTTTATATTTCTCTTTGCCATTTCTGAGATTTCATTCATTTTTTCAGTGATATCAACGCCCATTGCTTCGTATTCTTGGGCAAGTCTTTGTATCTCTGCTTCTATTAGCCCTTCAGGTAACTCAAAGTCGTGGGTTTCAAGAAGTTTTTTGAGGATATCGGATTTTTGCTTTGTATCAATTTGGTCTTTTTTGGCGTTTTCAAGGCTTTCTTTGACATAATTCTTAAGTTGCTCCATATTTTCAAAGTCGAGTTCATTTGGAAGTTCTTCGTATGGAATGTCTACTCTTCTTTTTACTTCCTTAACAGTAATCTGAAATGTAACTTTCTGCCCGGCAAAATCAGCAATTGACTGCTCTGGAAAATCAATAGTTACGCTAAAGCTATCGCCCTTCTTTTTTCCTTCAATTGCCTTTGAAAATTCCTCAGGAAAAGGACCTGCACCGAGCTTGAAAACATAATCCTTTGCTTCTTTTCCATTGTCAGCAGTGTAATCTATTATTACAAGGTCTTCTGGTTTGGCAGGCTCTTCAGTTGGCTCATATGTTCCCCTTTCCTTTGAAAGCCTTTTGAGAACATCTTCAACTTCTTCATCCTTGACTTCAGCAGAGATGTCTTCTATTTCAATATTTTCATAATTGAGGTCTGAGATTTCTGGTCTTGTTTCAACGATAAGTTCAAAATAAAGTGGCTCATTTCTGCGAATATCAATAGCATCTTCAGCCATTGGAGGAAGAACGGGCTTGAGATTTGCCTCTTTTATGGCATCGCTGTATGCTTGGGATACAAGTTTTTCCAAAACATCTGATTCTGCGTCTTTTCCAAATTTCTTTTCAATTATTGAAAGCGGAGCTTTGCCCGGTCTAAAACCCGGAATTTTTGCCTTTTTTTGGATTTCTTTTAGGACTTTTTGGATTTCCCCTTCTACAACATCTGCAGGAATTTCAATTTTTAATCTTTTTTTGGTGGCTGAAATTTCTTCAATTCCCTTTAACACATTTCCTCCTTGCAAATAATAATTGGTTTAATTTTTAGTTTAAAAGCCATAAAGCTTTTTTGTCAATGAAATGCGGATTCTTCCAAGAAAGAGATAGATACTTGTCACTGCAAGCTCCTGTTGCGAGCGATAGGAAGCAATCCTTTTTTCCCTTTCAATAAGGAATGGGATTGCTTCGGCATCCTGACGGATGCCTCGCAATGACGAAGAAGGTAGTCATTGCGAGCGAAGCGAAGCAATCTCGGTTTTTATGACTTATAAGGAGAGATTGCCATGCCTGTCAGCAAACTCCAATGACAACGAAATGAAGCCCCTTGCAATGACGAGTTGGTAGGATGCCGCGTAGGGGCAAATTAAAAAGAGTTTTATAAAAAATCGCTCAACATAGGTATAATAAAAAATGTTGCGGAGATTAAGAGGAATACTGAAAAAGGAATTCAAGGAACTACTTCGTGATCCCCTTTATCTTACATTTGCCCTTATTGTCCCAATAGTTATAGTTTTGCTTATGGGATACGGATTAATTCTTGATGTAAAAAATATAGCAATAGCTTTCATTGATAATGACAGATCTCAATTAAGCAGAGAATATCGTTACTCTTTTACTAATTCTGAGTATTTTCGCCTTTACAGTCTGATTGACTCATATAAAGATGCTGAAGAACTTATTAAATCTGGGAAATGTAGAATTGTTGTGGTAATTCCGCCAGATTTCTCGCGTAAGCTTTATTCAGGAAAGCCTTCTCAGGTTCAGATTTTAATTGATGGTTCATTTCCAATGAGAGCAGAGGTGATGAAAGGTTATGTATCTGCAATCAACAATCAGTTCAATGAAAGGCTTCTTAAAGAGTATGCTAACAGAGTTGGTAGTTCTGGAATAGATTTTCCAGTAACAGCTGAAATGAGAGCTTGGTATAATCCTTCCCTTGAAAGCAAAAATTTTATTCTGCCGGGAGAATTAGTCACGACTCTTATGTTTTATTCAGTGCTTTTGGCATCCCTTGTCGTTGTCAGGGAAAAGGAATCTGGAAGCATATTCAATCTATACTGCAGTCCTGTAAAAGCATGGGAAGTCGTTTTTGGAAAAGCAATCCCTTACATCTGCATTGCCTTTGTTACATATTTGATTATATTCGTGCTTTCGGTTGGTTTGTTTCAGACAAAGTTTATTGGAAGTTTTACTCTTCTAACATTGGCAACTATTATTTATCTTTTCTGTGCAGTAGGAGTTGGTATTTTCATATCAATTCTTGCTAAAACTCAGATATCAGCCATGCTAATTGCTTTCATTGGAACTATAATTCCAGCTTATCTTTATTCTGGATTTTTCTCACCAATTACAAGTATGTCAGCCTCAGCACAGTTTATAAGCAAAATTATCCCTGCATCTTACTTTATGGGAATTGTGCGAGGAGTTTACTTAAAGGGAATTGGGTTTGAAAGTTTTACAGTTGACCTGATTTCAATGACTGCTTACGCAACAGCTGTTTATTCAATTGCAATACTGTCATTCAGGAAAAAAGTAGAATGAGAATTTTTTCTCTCATAAAAAAGGAAATTCTTCATCTAATCAGGGACAAGGCTTTAATTTTTATTTTATTCTGGGCATTCACTGGTGCTGTTTACACTGCTGGAAGTGGTTTTACAATGGAGGTAAAGAATTTCCCAATTATCATCTATGACATGAGCAAAACAAACGAAAGCAGAGAATTGGCAAGCAGATTTCAAAAGCCATATTTTAAAATCCTATCTTATATTGAAAACGACAAGGAGCTAATTAAATGGCTTGATTCAGGAAAAGCATCAATGGCAGTTGTTATTCCGGCTGATTTTAAAAGAAAGATTGATAAAAGCGGAGCAAAGATTCAGATTATTATTGATGGAACAATGTCAATGTCTGCAACGGTTGCAGTTGCCTATGCATCAGAGATAATCTATGATTATTCAATTGAAATCCTTGAAAGAAAAATTGGAGTTACAGGAAAGTTTATCAAAAATTTGCCAATCATTGATGAGAGAACAAGAATTGAATTTAATCCAAATACTTTAAGTTCTTGGTTTATGAGCATGCTTGAGTATTTCAACATGATTACGATGATTTCCCTTTTGGTAACAGCTGCTGCAATGGTAAGGGAAAAGGAGCAAGGAACAATTGAACAGCTTCTTGTAACACCTGTAAGAACTTGGGAGATATTTATTGCAAAGATTATCCCTACAGTAGTTTCAATTTCATTGCTTTCTTTGCTTACAATTTTTGTTATTCTTAAAGGTGTTTTTGGAGTTCCTATTCGTGGAAGCATTCTATTCTTTTACCTCGTAATGCTTTTTTATGCATTCACTATTTCAACTTTGGGCTTAGCAATTTCAACAATTGCAAGAAATCTTGCACAGGCAATGATGCTTATGCTTGTTATTTTAATTCCAATGCTATTTTTATCAGGAGCATGGACTCCGCCTGAGTCAATGCATCCGCTGATGAGATATTTAAGCCTTATCTCTCCAATGAGATATTTCATTGACTTCGGCTACAGTGTTCTTTTTAAAGGAAATGGTATAAGTTATGTATGGCATGATATTTTGGGAATAATTATTCTTGGTGCAATTTTATTTGCCTTTTCGGTATATCGTTTTAGAAAATCCTTTGCTAAGTAGATTTCTTTATATAATCAACGAAAGCTTCCTGAAGGGGAACAGGGATTTGGGAAATTTCAAAATTCTCAATTTTAGCATTTTTCAACATTTCATTTAGCTTATTTTTTGTCTCTTCAGGCTCAAAGCTTCGTATAAAAATTTTGTTTCCGTAAACTGAGATATCTTTGAAGGTTTTCAATAAAATTTCATAGGCTTCTGCAAATCTTGGTGTTTTCAGTTGAATTAGGCTTCCTGAAAGTTTTTCAGAATTTTTCTTGATTTCTTCAGGAGTTCCTTCTGCAATTTTTCTTCCCATGTGCATTAGACAGAGGCTATCGCAGTATTCAGCTTCATCCATGTAATGGGTGGATACGATAACTGTTACATTTTTTTCCCTTGAAAGACTGTATATGATTTCCCAGAAACTTCTTCTTGCAATTGGGTCAACTCCACTTGTTGGTTCATCAAGAAAAAGAATAGGTGGTTCATGAAGAAGCGCACAAGCAAGGGCAACTCTTTGTCTTATTCCAAGAGGAATGTCCTTTGTAAACCTGTTTTCAAAGCCTTCAAGCCCGAGCATTGATATGATTTCTTTAAAATTTGCGTTTTTTGCACTATAAAGTCCTGCATAAAGTTTCATATTTTCAAATACTGTCAAGTCTCTGTAAAGCGAGAATTTTTGAGACATATAGCCAATTATTGACCAAACCTTATCCCTTTGCTTTTTTACATCATATCCTGCAATACTGATTTTGCCATCTGTTGGCTCAAGCAGTCCGCACATCATTTTTATAAGTGTTGTCTTTCCAGCACCATTTGGTCCAAGAAGTCCAAGTATTTCTCCCTTTTTTACAACCAGATTTACAGAGTCTACCGCCTTAAACTTTCCAAATTGTTTTGTAACATTTTCGCATATAACTGCTGGAGATTGCTCTTTAGTTTTTACAGACACAAATAATGACTTCAAAGGCTTAATTTCTGAAACTCCAGACACTTCTTTTATAAAGAGCTCATCCAATGAGCCAAGTTCATCGGGCTTTCCTTCAAGTAAAATTCTTCCTTCATGCATAAGGGCAACTCTGTGGCATCTTTCAGCCTCATCCATATATGATGTTGTAAGTAAAACAGTCACTTTTCTTTCTCTTACAAGGCTGTGTATTATGTTCCAGAAATCCTGCCTTGAAAGAGGGTCAACTCCTGTTGTTGGTTCATCAAGAAGAATTATATCTGGAAGATGCAGCAGAGTGCATACAAGTGCAAGTTTTTGCCTCATTCCTCCTGAAAGGGCTTTTGCCTGCCTTTTAAGAAATGGAGAAAGTCTTGTGATTTCAAGCAAAGTATTTTTGTTTTTTTCAAATATTTCTTCAGGAATTAATCTTAAGTCTTTAAAAAATTCAATGTTTTCCTCTATTGAAAGGGAATCATAAAGATTAAGCCCAAGTCCCTGAGGCATATAACCGATAAAGGCTTTGACTTTCTCAGGCTCTTTTGTTACATCTATACCATTTACAAATGCTTTTCCTTCATCTGCCTTTAAAACTCCAGCAAGTATCTGAATTATTGATGTTTTTCCTGCTCCATCAGGTCCAATTAATCCAAAAACTTCACCCTTGTTTATTGAAAAAGAAACGCCTTTTACTGCTTTTACTTTTTTGTAGCTTTTGCTAAGATTTTCAACTTTAATGACAGGATTTATTTGGGCTTTATCCAATGAGCTGACTCTTTCCACTTTATTACTACATCAGCTGGCATTCCGGGTTTAAGAAGACCTTCAGGATTTTCCACTGAGACTTCAACTCCGAAAACAAGCTTTACTCTTTCTTCCTTTGTCTCAACATTTTTAGGAGTAAACTCTGCTTGTTCATAGATTTTTGTTACTTTTCCATTGAAATATTTATCTGGATATGCATCTATGTAAACCCTTGCGGGAAGTCCAAGTTTGAGTTTTCCTATGTCTGGTTCAGGAACATATACTTTTACATAAAGTCTGCTTAAATCAACTAATACATAGACAACGCTTCCGGGATTAACAACCTCTCCGACTTCAGCTAGTCTGCTTAGCACAACTCCGCTAATTGGAGAATAAAGCTTTGTTTCATTTAAATCTGCAAGCACCTCTTTAAGCCTTTGCTGTGATGCCCTGTAATTTGCTTCAGTCTGTGATATGGCTTTTGACAATGCCTCAACCTCTGCCTTTGCTGATTCATACTGCATTTTAACCCTGTCAAACTCGCTTTTTGATACAAGTTCTTCCTTAAGAAGACTGCTGTAACGCTCAAAATCTTTGCTTGCCTTTTCATAATTTGCCTTAGCTTTCATTAAATTTGCCTGAGATTGTAAAATTGCGTAATAGGCTGATTGAGAATTCTCCACGGCAGTCTTATACCTTGCATTCAGCTGTTCAGAGTCAACTTCACAAATAAGCTCACCCTGAGATACCCTGTTTCCTTCATCTTTGTAAAGTTTGAAAATCCTTCCCTGAATTTTCGGTGCAACATTTACTTCTCTTCCTTCAATCCTTCCACTTAAAATGATTAATCCTTCAGGGATTTTCTCAGACTTTGATATGATCAGGTAAGCTAAAACAACTAAAAAGCCAAGAATAACAATGAAAGCTGCGAGTTTTTTGAGTTTAGTTTGCATTCCAAATATTATAATTTGAAATTTGTTGTTAAATCAATTTATCATTTAATTAAATTGAGCGATTTTATATTTTGTTAACCTGTCATTGCGAGCCTCACCGAAGGTGAGGCTCGCAATCTCATAAAGAAGAGATTGCTTCGCTCGCAATGACGATTTAGAAGCGAACAATTTAGCATTTAATTTATTAAGCGAATACATAAGGAGGCATAAGATGGAGATTCCGTTGAAGAAAACACCTGAAACCCCTGAAGAAAGAAAGGCTCTTATTGCTGAAATAATAAAGCAAGAGGAAGAGATATTTGCTATGAGTTTGGGTTTTTTGCAAAAATTCATGGTAGAAAAGCTTTTAGAAAAAGGATATTCTCTGAATGATATTGAAATTAATAAAGGTTATGAAGTGATTGTTTCTGAGACTGAGAAATTCGTAACTTCTGTTGATATTTTGATAAGGCTTGATGGGAAAACAGTATTTGCAATTAAATGCACTCCCGCATCAATTGATTCATGGCAAAGATTTATGCTTGCCTTTTGCAGAACAGTTGAGCCATATCAGATTCCCTTTGCATTTATAACTGACAGCGAAGAAGGAAGACTTATGAACATTCTTACCGGTGAGGTAAAGGAGACAATGGATTTCCCATCTAAAGAGGAATTAATGAAAGAACTGTCAAATCTGAAATTCATTCCCTATAATGAAGAAAAATTGCCTAAGGAAAGAAGAATACTTTATGCCTTTGATGCAATAAAATGTTGTCCAATAAATGTTAATGTAAAATGCGGACTGTCAGATTAGCACTTTGCCAGATAAATCCTACTGTTGGCGACATTAAGGGAAATACTGAAAAAATTCTCTCATTTATGTACGAAGCTACAAATTTTGAACCTGATATTGTTGTCTTTCCTGAGCTTGCACTTTCAGGCTACATTCCAGAGGACCTTCTTTTCTATCCTTCATTCATAAAAAGAGTGAGAAATTCTCTTGATAAAATTAAACAAAACATCAAAAATTTTATCGTAATTTTAGGTTTGCCATTTAAAGAAGATGACCTTTACAACTCTGCAGTCCTTATTTCAGAGCAAAAGCTTATAGATGTTTATCATAAAGTTTATCTTCCCAACTATAGCGTTTTTGATGAGATGAGATACTTTAAAGCAGGATGCAGAGCTCCTGTTTACAAGTATGATGGAGTATTGTTTTCTGTTAATATATGCGAAGACATTTTTCATTCAACATTTCCCACTCCAATTCAGGCTCAAAAAGGTGCTGAATTGATTATCAACATTAGTGCATCACCTTTTTATGCAGGCAAATTTTCAAAAAAACTCAAAATGCTTTCAACAAGAGCCTATGACTTAGGAGTTTTCATTGCTTATCTGAATGCTGTTGGTGGACAGGATGAGATGGTTTTTGATGGAAGAAGCATTGTTTTGTCACCTGAAGGAGAAGTTATAGCATCAGGTAAAGCCTTTGAGGAGGATTTGATAGTCATAGATATTGACCTTGATGAGATAACAAGAATAAGAATGAGAGAGCCAAAAATAAGATGGGAGAGGCAAAATTTTGCTGAGGCTGAAGTAGTAAAAATACCTTTAAAAAGAAAAATAAAGCAATTGCCTTTGCCAATGCATAAAAAAGAAAATTTTAATCTCTCTTTTGAGGAGGAAGTTTTTAAAGCTCTTGTTACTGGTGTAAGGGACTATGTGAGGAAAAATGGATTTAAAAAAGTTTGTCTTGGCTTAAGTGGTGGAATAGACTCATCATTTGTTGCACTTATTGCAACTGAGGCATTGGGAAGTGAAAATGTTACAGGAGTTTTTATGCCTTCAAGGTATACATCAAAAGAAAGCAGGGAAGATGCCTATCAGCTTGCAAAAAATCTTGGAATAAATCTCATTGAAATTTCAATTGATGATATATTTGAACAATACCTTCATGAGCTTTCAGATGTATTTAAAGGGCTTCCTCAGGGTGTAACAGAAGAGAACATTCAAAGCAGAATTCGTGGAAATATTTTGATGGCTCTTTCAAATAAATTTGGCTGGCTTGTTCTTACAACAGGAAACAAATCTGAGCTTGCAACAGGTTATGCAACCCTTTATGGAGATATGGCTGGAGGATATGCAGTTATAAAAGACCTTTATAAAACTCAGGTTTACAAAGTAGCAAAATGGGCATCTAAAGGAAGAATTCCTGAAAGGGTATTTACAAAGCCACCTTCAGCAGAGTTAAAACCGGAGCAGACAGACCAAGATACTTTGCCTCCTTATGAGATTCTTGATAAAATTTTATATTTTCAAATTGAAAAATGCATGGGACAAGATGAAATTGTTGAGCAAGGATTTGATGAAGAAACAGTAAAAAAGGTTTTGAAAATGGTAAAAAGGGCAGAATTTAAAAGAAGACAAGCAGCACCCGGAGTTAAGCTTACACCAGTGTCTTTGGGTAAGGATTGGAGATTTCCTGTCACAAACAAATTTAAATGGGAGGCTTAAAATGAAGGGCTTGTTTGCAATATTTATGTCAGCCTTTATAATTTTATTCTCTATTAATACAGCTTTTGCACAAACTCAGACACCAATACAAAGCAAAGACAAAGTTCTTCAGTATGCAAAACCTAAAAAACCTGTTAAAATAAAACTTCATAGAGACAAAAAAGGTGAATATAGCTGGGACATAACTGGTGAAAATGTTGATGATATAATAAAGGCAGATAAAAGACTTAGACAACTTTTAAAGGAAGAGTAAAATGGCTGGAAGACTTTATATTGTATCAACTCCAATTGGAAATCTTGAAGATATTACACTAAGGGCACTTGATACATTAAAAAAAGTTGACTATATTGCTTGTGAAGACACTGAACACAGCCTTAAGCTCCTTAATTATTATGAAATCAAAAAACCCCTTATAAGCTATTGGTCAGCAAAGGAGAAGGTTAGGGCTGAAGAGATTATTCAAAAGCTTAAAGCAGGATACTCAGTTGCCCTTATAACTGATGCTGGAACACCAGGAATCTCTGATCCCGGAGCAATTGTAATTTCAAGGGCAATTGAAGAAGATATTGAAATAATTCCAGTGCCTGGTCCAACAGCACTTATCACAGCCCTGAGCATATCAGGACTTGACACAACTGAGTTTACATTTATTGGATTTCTGCCTGTAAAGGAATCCCAAAGAAAGAAAAAACTTCTTAAGCTCAGCTCTGAAAAGAGAACCCTTGTATTTTATGAAGCCCCTCACAGAATACTTAACACCCTTGATGATATGCTTGAAGTTTTTGGAGACAGAAAAATCTGTATTGCAAGGGAACTTACCAAGATGTTTGAGGAAGTTGTAAGGGGCAGGCTTTCAGAGGTTATTGAAAAACTTGAAGAAGGAAAAATAGCAGGTGAATATGTAATAGTAGTTGAAGGTGAAAAGCATAAAGAAGTATCTTTGGATGAAGCCTTGCATGAGATAAAGGAACTCATGAAAAAAGGGAAGGGCAGAAAGGAGGCAGTTAAAATAGTAGCAGAATTATACAGTCTAAGCAAAAAAGAGCTTTACGAAAAAAGTTTGAAGATGGATGAAATACAATGAAAACAGCCTATTTAGTTGAGCGTCAAAAAATAGAAATTGTTGAAAAGCCAATTCCTTCAATAAAAGAAGGTGAGGTTCTTATCCGTGTAAAAGCAGCACTTACCTGCGGAACTGATTTGAAGGCTTATTTAAGAGGACATCCTTTAATTCCAATGCCGGGACCATTTGGACACGAGTTTTCTGGCATAATTGAAAAAATTGGAGAAGGAGTAGAAGGTTTTAAAAAAGGAGATGCGGTAATGCTTGTTCATACTGCTCCTTGTGGTGAGTGCTCATATTGCAGGCATGGACTTTTCAATCATTGTGAAATTTTAACAAAGGACATGATGCTTGGAGCTTTTTCTGAGTATATTGTTGTAAAAAATAGAGTTGTTAGGCAAAATATGTTTCATAAACCAGATGAAGTAGATTTTGAAGAGGCTGCCTTCCTTGAACCTCTTTCATGTATTGTACATGGTGTTAAGTCACTTGGAACAACTGCTGGAGAAAAAATTCTTATCATCGGAACAGGACCTGTAGGACTTTTATTTTTGCAGGTATTGAAAATAATGGGAGTAAAAGTTGCTGTTTTAGGCAGAAACAAAAATAAGTTAAATTTTGCTGAAAAACTGGGTGCAGATAAAATTTATTGCTCAAATGAGAATCCATTAGATTTCACTGATGGATTTGGCTTTGATAGAGTGATTGAATGCACAGGTCAAAAGGAGATTTGGATTAAAGCTGTGGATTTTGTCAGAAAGGGTGGAACTGTTTTACTTTTTGGAGGGCTAAAGGCTGGTTCAGAAGTTTGCTATGATGCAGGAAGGCTTCATTATGATGAGATAACGCTAAAAGGAGTTTTTCATTACATTCCCGATGATGTAAAGGAAGCTTTTCAGTTAATAAAAACCAAAAAATTGAAGCTAAAAGAGCTTATATCAGGGAAATTCAAGCTTGATGAAATATCTTTGGCTTTTGAAAAACTATCAAGAGGGGAGGGAATTAAGTTTTTAATTGAGCCATGAAAAAGATTAAAAGAGAGCAAATTGTAAATGTAGTTAAGGAACTTTACAAAAAAGCTACAGTTGAACTTCCTGAAGATGCAAGCCTATCAATTAAGCAGGCTTATGAGAAGGAGGAGGGCTTAGGAAAAGAAATTTTAAGACAAATAATTGAAAATCAAAAAATAGCATATGAAGAAAAAATTCCACTTTGTCAGGACACAGGAGTTGCAGTTATTTTTGTTGAGTGGGGAAGTGAGGTTTTATATGAGGATGGAGATATAATGGATGCATTTAACGAAGGGGTAAGATTAGCGGTTAAAGAAGGATATTTAAGGGCAAGTGTAGTTGATGACCCTGTTTTTATGAGGAAAAATACAAGAGACAACACTCCATGCATAGTTCATTTTGAAATTGTAAAAGGAGATAAAGTAAAAATTATTGTTGCTCCAAAAGGTGCAGGAAGTGAAAACATGTCTGCCCTAAGGATGCTTAAGCCTGCTGAAGGACTTCAGGGAGTAAAGAATTTTGTAATTGAAACTGTAAGAAAAGCTGGGGGAAATCCATGTCCACCAATAATTGTTGGAGTTGGGATTGGTGGAAATTTTGAAAAATGCGCAATTTTGGCAAAGAAAGCCTTGTTAAGAAAAATTGGTGAGCAAAATAAAAATCCTGATTATGCTCGTCTTGAAAAAGAGCTTTTGCAAGAGATTAACGCATTAAACATAGGTCCTATGGGAATTGGAGGAAAAACAACAGCCCTTGCAGTTCACATTGAATATCATCCATGTCATATAGCATCTTTGCCAGTAGCAGTAAACATTCAATGCCATTCAGCAAGACACATGGAGGCTGAGCTATGAAAAAAATAGAAACTCCCTTAACTGATGAAATTGTTTTAAGCCTTAAAGCGGGAGATATAGTTTCAATTAGTGGATATGTCTATACAGCAAGGGATGCTGCCCATAAAAAAATCGTTGAATTAATTAATAACAATCAGCCTTTACCCTTTGACATAAAAGGGCAGGTAATCTACTATGTTGGACCAACACTAGCACCACCCGGAAAAGTAATAGGCTCTGCAGGACCTACAACTTCATCAAGAATGGATTCATATACACCGCTACTTCTTTCATTAGGACTTAAAGGAATGATAGGCAAGGGAGGTCGCTCTCAAGAGGTAAAGGAAGCAATGAAAAAATACAAGGCTGTATATTTTCTTGCTACAGGTGGCGCTGGAGCACTTCTTAGCAGGCACATAGTTGAGGCAACAGAAATAGCATTTCCAGAACTTGGACCAGAATCAATAAAGAGACTGCTCCTTAAAGAATTTCCCGCTATTGTAGCAATTGATTGTTACGGAGGAGAGATTTTTTAGAGAGGTTAATGCTATTTTTCATCATATTTTTTATCTTTTATCTTCTTAATAACTTCTTCCACTTCTTTTTCTTCCAGCCATTGCTCTCTTTCTTTTGTATAGTCTCCGTATCCTTTTTCAAATTGCTGTATAAAACGAACCATACCTATTGGACCTAATGCTTTTGAGAGCGCTTCAATGCCTAATCTTTTTAATTCTGTCGGAGTCAGATATTGTCTATTCATTTTAATTAATCTCCAATAACCATATTAAAGGATTTGCTATTTTTACAAAAATTTTTTCCTTATTATGTGATGCCTTTTTAACCCAACTTCATCAATTTTCAGCCTTTAAAAATATCAAAAGCTTTATAATTCAATAAGTTATATCTTTTTTCATTCAATTTTGTAGTCTAACCTAATTTTATTATTTTTGCCTATTTATTCCCTTAAATATTGACTTTTTTGTCTAATTTTTGTATGCTAAATAAAAAGGAGGTAACTATGTTCGTAAAAGAATCTTGGTCAACAAAAAAAGGTAAAAAATACAAAACCTACGAAATATCTAAAGCTTACAGAGACAAAAAAACTAAAAAGGTTAGGCATGAAAAAATTGCCAATATCACTCACTTAGGTGAGCCTCTTATTTCCAAAATAAGGCAACTGCTTAAGTCACCTGAGAAAAAGGTTGTAGTGGACAAAGACAAGTTTTTTGAGGATGCAACTTCAGTAGGGCATATACTGTTACTGTTAGGATTTATGATGAAGATAGGATTTCTGGGATGGTTAAGGCATTTTCCAAAGAAGGTAAGAGATTTGCTTTTGGCAGTAGTGCTTAACAGGATAATAGAGCCAAGGAGTAAGTATGCATCAGTGGGATGGATACGAAGAAGTGGTTTTATGGAACTGTTTGATTTAAGGGAAGAGGATATGCATGTAAATGAGATATACAGGGCAATGGACAAGTTGTATGAGAAGATGGATAATGTGTTAGATGATTTTTATAAGACGGGAGCACAAGGGACAAAGTTGTTGCTTTATGATATTACCTCAGTATACTTTGAGGGTCAAGGACCTCTGGGGCTTGCAAGATATGGATACTCAAGGGATGGGAAGCCCGATAAAAAGCAAGTATTGTTGTGTTTATGTTTGAACGAGAATAAATTTCCAGTGCATTTTGATGTTATAGAAGGCAACATATCAGATAAGGAGACAGTAAAGGGACTAATAAGTCAGTTAAAGAAGAGATACGACATCAAGGAGGCAGTATTTATAGGAGACAGGGGGATGGTGACATTACAGAATATAGAGTATCTTGAGAGAGAGGGGATAAACTACATATTAGCGATGAGATTTAGGGAAGCAAAGAAAATGGTAGTGCAGAAGGGTATACAGTTAGATATATTTCAGAAGGAGTTGCCAGTGACCATCTATATAAGTGAAGAGGAAGGGGTAAAGAGCAGATATGTACTATGTGGGTCTGAATACAGAGAAAGCCATGACAGGGAGACATTGGAAAGTATACTTAAAAGGGGCAGGGAGGCATTGGAAAAAGTAAGGCAGATGGTAGAAAGAGGAAAGCTAAGAGACAGGGAGAAAATACTGAGGAGGGCGCAGAGGAAACTGACAAAAAGTGGAGCTGAGAATTATTATGATTTCAGATACGAAGAAGGCAGATTTCAGATAATAGCAAAGCAAGAAGCTATAAAGAAGGCATATGATATGTGTGGGAAGTATATTTTGCAGACGACATTAATGAAGGAAGAAGATGAAGAGATAGAGAGGCAGTATAAGGAATTACAGACAGTGGAGGATGCATTCAAGCAGTTAAAGGATTTTGTAGAGATAAGACCGATATATCATTATAAAGACAGGAGAGTAAGGACGCATATATTTTTATGTGTGGTAGCCCAGACAGTGTTAAACAGGCTAATGGATGAGTTGAAGGAGAAAGGATGGTTAAGGGAGAGCAAAGAAAACAGTCTGAAGAAGTGTTTGGACAAATTTTATGAGATAGGGATAGGAGGTTTTGAGATAGAGGGGGAGAAAATAAGGATTATGAGCAAAGCTAAGGAGGAACATAAAAAGATACTTAGAATATTGGGAGTAGGGGATAAGATTTTCAGAACTTACGAAAGTGCGAGAGAATTTTGTAGGCTAATCTAAAAATTATAACTCATTGATTTTAAAATTTTTTTATTCAAAAGTTGATGAAGTGGGGTTTAATTATACAATTATCAGTTGTCAGAAAAACATCAACTTTATCCCAAAAATAGCGATAGAAATCCAATAATTGGTATAACCATTTGAAAATTAAGTATTTTTTTGCTGTCATTGCGAGCATCCGAAGGATGCGAAGCAATCTCTACTTTGTTTTTCAATAAAGCCTTATTAGAGACTGCTTCGCCCCAGATTGCCACGCTATCGCTCGCAACAGGGGGCTCGCAGTGACGAGTGTCTATCGCTATTTTTCGGTTACCTTTCAAGGTTAGGCTCGCAATCTCTTTGTTGTATGTGAAGAAAAAGGCGAGATTGCTTAAGGACTAAAGTCCTTTCCAATTACAAATAATAGGATCCGTAATTATATATAATTAAAACAATCCAAAATCTAAACTCCATTATTCACAATTCACTACCCACCATGCACTAATCACCAACCAACAATTAGAGACTGCTTCGCCCCATCGAGGGGCTCGCAGTGACGATATGAAGCAGAGGCTCGCAGTGACTAAATAGGGCGTCATTGCGAGGAGCGATAGCGACGAAGCAATCTCTGAAATTGCCACGCTTTAGCTCGCAACAGGTAGGCTTGCAGTGACGATATGAAGCAGAGGCTCGCAGTTACAGAGAAGTGAAGGCTTACAGTGACGATTACCATGCTATCACTCATAAAAGAGTCTCGCAGTGATGCTTGTCTATCTTTATTTTGGGATTGATAGATATTTTGTCAACATCTATTCAAAAGTGCTATAATCAAAACAATTAAGGGATTTGGAGGTCAGTTATGGTGATTTTAGGGGTAAATGTTGATCATGTGGCAACAGTCAGGCAGGCAAGAAAAACATTTGAGCCTGACCCAGTTATGGCTGCGACATTGGCGATTTTAGGTGGAGCTGATGGAATAACCGTACATCTAAGGGAAGACAGAAGGCACATTCAAGATAGAGACTTACGAATTTTAAGGGAAATCGTTCCGTGTGAGCTCAATTTAGAAATGGCAGCAACTGAGGAGATGATTAACATAGCTCTGCAGGTAAAACCTGACATGGTTACCATTGTTCCAGAAAAAAGACAGGAGCTTACCACTGAGGGAGGTCTTAATGTATTGGAGCTAAAAGAGAATTTGAAAGATGCAATAAAAAGAATTCAAGATGCAGGAATTCCTGTCAGTCTTTTCATTAATCCTTCCAGAGCTGATATAGAATGTTCAAAGGAAATAGGAGCAGACATGGTTGAAATCCATACAGGATATTATTCTGATATGAAGGGTGAGAAGCAAATCAAAGAACTTGAAAGAATCAAAGACGCAGTTGTCTTTTCTACTTCAATTGGACTAAAAACGAATGCTGGGCATGGACTGAATTATTACAATGTCAAACCAATCGCTTCAATTAAAGGATTAAGGGGGCTTTACATCGGTCATAGTATTATAGCAAGGGCTGTGCTTGTTGGAATTGAACAAGCTGTGAGGGAAATGAAAAAATTAATCAAAGAGGCTCAGATGAATGTTTAATGTAGAAGTTGCTTATCAGACACTTTCCAATTATCTTATTGAATTAAAAGAGCTCATACAGGAAGTATCAGATTATCAATGGATTGTGGCGGAGATAGCCAAAATAGGTGCTGATAAAAACGGACATTATTGGCTTGAACTTGTTGAAAAAAAGGATGACGAAATCATCGCACAATGTAAGGCAGTCATCTGGAGAAGTCAGACTGAAACGATTAGAAATTTTCAATTAAAGACAGGTATGTCCCTTCAGTCCGGACTGAAAATTCTCTTTCTTGGAAGAGCAACATTTCATGAAAAGCACGGTTTTAGTATTTACATAAATCAAATTGATCCTTCTTTCACAATCGGCGAAATGGCATTGAAAAAAAAGGAAATAATAGACAGACTGACTCGTGAAGGCTTGATTGACAGAAATAAGCTTATTGAAGTCCCGATTGTCATTCAAAGAATTGCCATTGTGTCAAGTGCTACTGCGGCAGGATACGAAGATTTCTTGAATATTTTACATCACAATGAGTATCACTTTAAGTTTTATACTTATCTTTTTGACTCATTTGTGCAGGGAGAAGGAGCAGCTATTTCAATGATTGAGTCTTTAAAGCAATGCGCCTCTTTATTTAAAAATTTTGATGCTGTTGTGATAATAAGAGGTGGTGGTTCAGTGGTTGATTTGCATAGCTTTAATGACTACGAGCTTGCAAAGACAATTGCCCTGATGCCTCTTCCAGTTTTCACTGGAATAGGTCATACGAGGGATGAGACAGTTGCAGATTATGTGGCATCCAAAAGCTTTAAAACTCCTTCTGAACTTGCAAAATTTATCATCAGCAGGGCGTTTGATTACTATGCAAGGATTGAGGATTTGAGAAAAAGAATTCTAAACAGGGTTCAATCTCTTTTAAAAATTGAGTCAGGAAGAATTGACTCCATAAAGGACAGATTTATCTCATCCACAAGGAACAGCATTATAAGAGCCAATAATGAACTTAATATCAAGATCAACAGTTTTCATGCGGATATTCTTAAAAGAATGAACATTCACAGAGAAAGTATTCATTCATTGAAACATGAATTACATAGAAAGGCAACTATGAGATTAAGGCAAGAGGAGATTCTTCTGAACAAGGTAAAGCATGAAATAAAGCTTAAAACTTCTCACTTCTCCAGCAAAATTCGTTTTGACTTTAAGTCGTCTATTAGCAGTCTTTTAACTAAGACAAATAATCTAATTAGAATAGAAAACCTTCAGATTGACAGATTAAAGGAAAAACTCAATCTGCTTAGTCCTGAGAATGTTCTTAAGCGAGGTTACAGTATTACCTATCTCAACGGAAAGTTGCTAAAGAGTGCTGAAGATGTCAAGTTAGGTCAACAGTTACATATAAAACTATACAAAGGAAAAATCACAGGAAAAGTAACAGGTAAGGAGGAGGAAAATGGAGAACTTAAGCTATTCTAAGGCAATGAAAGAAATAGAGGAAATTTTAAAATATATTGAATCTCAAGAGGTTGATGTTGATGTTTTGGTTGAAAAGGTTAAAAGAGCTACTGAACTTATTCGCTTCTGTAAAAACAAACTGCATTCCGCTGAAGAGGAACTTCAAAAGACTCTCATAGAGCTTGAAGAGTCAACCAATCAGGAAACTGAACCCTTCTAAAGATTTTAAAAAAAGCTTTGCAAAATTTGAGGTATAGTAATTTTTCCTAAATTGCGATATCCTAAAGCTTCATTGCGAGTCCTTCCTCGCACTCGGCTCTTGACAGGCTACGCGAAGCAGTCTCTAAAAATTCGTAAAATGTGAGACATAAAAAGTAAGACATGAAACGTACTAAGTAAGGCGTAAAAAAGCAAAAGAGAGATTGCCACGCACCTTCGGTGAGGCTTGCGACGAAAGGCTATAAAAGGTTTTATGAAAAACGATCATTTTAGATTATAATAAGAAAGATTGTAAAAAAATTTAATCCACAGGAGAGGAATTATGAAACACTTTCTTTTTATTTTCATTGTTTTTTTATTGCTTCCATTGATTACCTATGCGGATGAACAAATGAACAAAACAGAAGATTTAAAAACCAAAGTTTTAATAACAGTTGAAGAGAAGCAAGAAATTATACCTGATTTGCTGACAGTGCCGGTTGAAATTTCTGCTTTAGGTGCAAAAGAATCTGATGTGCTTAACATATTAGGTGCAGTTGACAGGAAAGTTCGCAATATCGGTATTTCCTATCGCGGAGGAAATTACAATGTTTATAGAAACTGTTGGTGGGAAAAGGACAGACAAAAATGCAGTGGGTTTAAAGGTGAGGTGCGCTATATTTTTGAGTTAGTCTCACCTGAGGGACAATCAAAAATTTTTAATGCCCTTGAGCCATTTAAGGAAAAATATGGAAATGAAATGAGATATTCAATTTCAAATCCTTCGTGGATAGTATCTGAAAAAACGCTTAACCAAGAGGAAAATAAGCTAAAAATCACTATTATTGACAGAATAAAGGATTTTGGAAAAACTTTATCCTCAAAGCTTGAAAAACAATGTAAGGTTACATTGATTAATTACAATGTCCAGAGGCCAACTTTTCCATTTCCCGTTTACAAAGCTATGGCAGCTGAGTCAGATAGAGTTATACCTCCAGAGCCTCGCAGAGAAGAGAAAACGATTGCAGTTAATACAACAGTTGAATATGTTTGCAAATAAATTGTGCAATTCTCAAACGGTCATTGCGAGGAGCTTCAGCGACGAAGCAATATCGCTTTTATGAGATTGCTTCGGCATCCTAACGGATGCCTCGCAATGACGAAAAAAATACAGTGTGGCTTGCAATGACAAAGTGTGAGGATGCCTTGCAATGATGAATTTGGGAGGATTTCTCTCGATGATGAGATGGGAGGATGTATAGCAATGACCTCCTTTTCAGTCATTGCGACTCCGAGCGAAGCGAGGAGGAAGCAATCAAAGAGATTGTCACGCCTCACCAAATGTGAGGCTTTCAATTAAAGAGTAACAAAGGTTTTATAAAAAATTGTTAAAATTAGATGTAACTAAATCAAATTTGGAGGTTTGCTATGACTAAGGCAAAAGTAAAATGGGCAGGAGGAATGCAGTTTGTAGGTCAGTCAGGTACAGGACATGCTATTGTTATGGATGCTCATCCAGATTTCGGTGGTGAGAACAGCGGAATGAGACCAATGGAACTTTTGCTTGTAGGATTAGGAGGATGCAGTGGAATGGATATAGTCTCAATATTAAAAAAGAAGAAGCAAGATGTCAGGGGTGTGGAGATAAATGTACAGGGAAAACAGGCAGATGAATATCCTAAGAGATACACAGAAATAGAGATTGAATTTATTGTTACAGGTAAAAACCTCTCTGAGGATGCTGTAAAAAGAGCTATTGAGCTTTCTATGGAAAAATACTGTTCTGTCAAGGCAACACTTGAGCATTCAGCTAAAGTGAGTTTTTCATATAAGATTGTAAATTTAGATTAACTCCGTCCGTATTTATAATAAGCTGAACAGCTTCCTTCAGAGCTTACCATGCATGCGCCTACTGGATTTTCAGGAGTACATACTTTTGCAAAAAGTGGGCATTGAGGCGGTAGTTTAACTCCACGAAGAATTAATCCACATTGACAACCTTGAGGCTCTTTTGATGGTAACAACGGTATCTCGAAGATAACCTCTGCATCTCTATGGGCAAATTCCTTTTTTAGCTTAAGTCCGCTTTTAGGAATTAATCCTATTCCACGCCAGTTGCTATCGCATGTCTCAAAATATTTACTTATAAATTCAACAGCCTTTGGATTACCTTCGGGTTTTACAGCATCTGTATACTGAATTTCAACCTTTGGCTCATTATCTATAATTTGCTTAAGAAGCATTGCTACTGCATTTAAAATATCATCAGCATCAAAACCTGTTATTACACAAGATTTTTTATATCTATGAGGAATAAATTCATACACCTTGCTTCCTATGATTGTGCTCACATGACCAGGAAGTATAAAACCATCTAATTTTAATTCTTCTGTGTTTACCAATATCTCTAATGCAGGAGGTACTAACTTGTGGACTGAATAGATTGAGAAGTTCGGAATTCCCTTTCTTTCAGCCTCATGTATTGTTGCTGCTATCAGTGGCGAGGTTGTCTCAAAGCCCACTGCAAAAAATACGACGTTTTTATTTTTGTTTTCCTCTGCAATTTTCAAAGCATCCAGTGGAGAGTAAACCATTCTAATATCAGTGCCTTCAGCCTTTGCTT
This sequence comes from Thermodesulfovibrio hydrogeniphilus, assembly GCF_054657355.1. Classification (NCBI taxonomy): domain Bacteria; kingdom Pseudomonadati; phylum Nitrospirota; class Thermodesulfovibrionia; order Thermodesulfovibrionales; family Thermodesulfovibrionaceae; genus Thermodesulfovibrio; species Thermodesulfovibrio hydrogeniphilus. Next base: position 67,102 of record NZ_BAAHYW010000001.1, on the reverse strand, counting down.
TGTAGAGAGAGCCATTGCTTCCTGGAACTCTCATCATGTCTCCAAATGTTGTGACAATTACCTCGGGTTGTTTTGCAATAAAAAGCATTCTGTCAATGTCTTCAATCGGAGTAACACATACAGGACATCCAGGACCGCTGAGAAGTTTTATGTTTTGAGGCAAAAGACTTCTTATACCATGCCTAAATATTGAAACAGTATGAGTTCCGCAAACTTCCATTAAATTAATCTGCCTTTGAATCTTATCAGCAAAAATTTTTATTAGTCTTACTATCTCGTTCACCTTTTCCTCCTACGGTTTTTAATATTTTAAATATTTTATCTTTAAGTCCCCTAAAATAGAAATAGAAATCTACTAAAATAGAGAGGCTCCTTTGTGTATAATAGTTTATATGGAAACAACAAAATCACCCATTGGGTGAACTATTATACACAAGGAGCTTAAGATATGATAAAACAAACTCTGCTTAATTTCAAGTTTAAAAGAACAGATGAAAAGTTAACTCCCCATGCAGGAGCTACTCTTTTTACAGAATTCATGTTGGCTTTTGGAGTTAAAAAGCTTATTCAGAGGATAATGCCATCTCCGGGTTCAAACAGAGGATATGATGCTTGGCAATATATTCATCCCATCGTTCTTATGTTACTTGCAGGAGGAAGACACATAGATGATTTAAGAGAAATTGCTGAAGATAAAGCTTTAAGGGAGAGCACTGGCATGGGAAAAGTCCCATCAAGCTCTGCAGTAGGTGACTGGATAAGAAGAAGTGGCAATGGCGAAGGCATAGTTAAATTGAAAACAGTTATAGATGAAGCAAACAGGAAAGCATTGCAAATACATGAAGCGAAAGAATATACTCTTTGGTCAGCCCCTACAATAATAGAGACTGAAAAGTATGATGCAAAGATGACCTATAAAGGGGTGAAGGGGTACAAACCTATAGTTACCGCATTTAAGGAGTTGCCCATTATCGTTTATCATGAGTTTAGGCATGGGAATGTAGCGGGAGTTCCACTTCAAGCACTTTCACATGCATATGAACTGTTGCCTGAAGGAAAAAGGATAAAGCATGCCTGTCTTGACAGTGAGTTTTACACAGCAGAAGTAATAAATTTTCTCAGAAGCAAAGACACAACATTCAGTATAGTAGCAGATAAGACAGGGGCAGTGATGGATGCTATAAAGAGAATAAAGCATTGGAGAGAATTGAGGACAGAGGAAGGGATACTTACAAACAGGCAGATAGGGGAGACAGTGCATGTTATGAAGGGCACAGAGGCATTCAGGCTGGTTGTGCAGAGGTGGAAGAAAGAGCAGATAGATTTATTTGATAGCGAGCCTTATTGTTACCATGTGATAGCAACTGACAGAGAAAGTTAAGCAGAAGAAGTTGTATGGGAGTATAACAAGCGGGGGCAGATGGAGAATATCATTAAGGAATTAAAGAACGGGATAGGGATGGAGAGTTTACCCAGCGGAGAATTTGGGGGAAATGCGATGTGGTTTTGTCTTGGAGTGCTTGCATATAATGTTTTTGTTTTGAAGAGGGAGCTTATTTTACCGCAAGAGTATAAGAACAAGACTATAAGCACAATAAGGTGGTTTTTTATAGAGATAGCAGGGAAAATGGTAAAACATGGCAGAAGGCTATGGCTTCATGTATCAACCACAGTTGAGAAATTTAATCTTCTACTTCATATAAGAAAAAAAATAATGGCATTTGTATAAGAAGAGTATTTGCAAGATAAAATGATAAAAAAATAGAGCAATAAAAAACAAACACGGGTGAATATTGTCTAAAAAGGCAAGTTTGAGGTTAATTAATAGGTGAAAATTATAAAAAAGAGAGAAAAAAATAGGGAAAATTATTACGAAAAGGAAGAAATAGGAGGACATAGAGGATAATTTTAATAAAAAATTGTCCTGAAAAGGGTCAAAATAAATCTGTCAGTTTTCTATCTCTATTTTTGGGAGTCAATAAAAAATGTCAAAAAACAATTGTAAAGTGTTATATTATAAAAAAGCTTTTGGAGGTCAAAAAATGCTCGTACAGTTTAGCATTATACCAATAGGCGTAGGACCAAGTTTAAGCAAATATATTGCAAAGGCTATAAAAATAGTTGAAGAAAGCGGACTTTCATATAAGATGCATTCAATGGGAACGATATTGGAAGGCGAGTGGGATGAAATTATGAATGTCATCAAAAAATGTAGGGATGCTCTTATGGATGAAGTTGAAAGAGTTGTCATTGAGATAAAGATTGATGACAGAAAAGGAGCAAAATACAGAATTGAAGAAAAAGTTCGCTCAGTTGAAGAAAAGCTTGGAAAGCAGGTGAAAAAATGATGGAAGTAGAAAAAATTTATGTTGCAATTGATTTTAAGCCCTCTACCTCAACAGTCCTCTCATATGCAGTTTGGCTATCAAATATAATTGACTGTAAAAAAATGACCTTGTTCCACATTATGGAATACACCCTTACTCCACCTTCATATTTAATGCCATATATCAACAAAGAAAAAAACAAGATTGAGGAACAATTGAGCCTTCTTTCTAAAAAGCTTTCTAATTTCTCTATTGATGCTAACTACAAAGTTGTTTTTGGAAGGCTATTAGATAGCGTAAAGGAAGTTATAAAAAACGAAAAAGGTTTTATGGTGATGGGTTTTAAGTATCATATTACAAGACCATCAACTTCTGAGAGAATTCTCAAAGGAATGAAAATACCGACCCTTGTGGTCAAAGAGAGTCAGTTTAATGAAATAACCCCAGATGCTATAAAAATAAGGAAAATTTTATGTCCGATTGATTTTTCAGAAATTTCTATTAAAGCTTTAAATTTTGCAAAAGATATTGCTAATAAGTTTAATTTAGAGCTGACTGTTTTGCATGTAGTTCCTGAGCAGAAAATAAAAGGTATTGTTGAGGAACCTGAGCAGATAGAAAAATATATTGAATACCTTAAAGAGGAAGCCGAGGACAAAATTCGTAATATTGATAAGGATTTAAATTATCAAATCCTTTCAGGCATCCCTGCAGAGGAGATATTAAAGAGAGTTCCTCAATTTGACATTGTATTTATTGGCTCAAAAGGAAGGTCATACACAGAGTCGGTTTTAATTGGAAGTGTAGCTGAGGCGGTTATAAAGAATTCTAAAAAACCAGTTTTGCTTATGCATTGATTTTTGCTTTATAATACCTCTATGAAACCAAGAGTTATTTCAATAAACATAAGCAAAGAAAAGGGGACAACAAAGGAGCCAGTTCAAGAGGCTATTGTTGTAGAAAATTATGGTATTCAAGGAGATGCTCATGCTGGCTCTCATTGGCACAGACAAATAAGTCTTCTATCTTATGAAAGTATTCAAAAGATGAAAGACAAAGGTTTGAGCCTTAAATACGGTGATTTTGCTGAAAATATTACAACAGAGGGTATAGACTTATTGAGTTTACCTGTTGGGACAAAGATTCAAATAGGTGAGGTAATATTGGAAATCTCCCAGCATGGTAAATCATGTCACAGTAAGTGTCAGATTTTTAAAATTGTTGGTGATTGTATTATGCCTAAGGAAGGAATTTTTGCTAAGGTTTTAAAGGGTGGAAAAATAAAAGTAGGAGATGAGATAAAGAGACTATGAAATACAAAGTAGCAATAATAACTGTTTCAGACAAAGGCTCTAAGGGTGAAAGGGAAGATTTAAGTGGTCAGGTTATCAAAGAAATGGTTTCCTCTTGGGCTGAAGTTGTTTCTTACAAGATTGTGCCTGATGAGAAGGAGCAAATAAAACAAGCATTGCTGGAACAAATTAACAATGCAGATTTAATACTGACAAATGGTGGTACAGGGCTTCATCCCAGAGATGTAACACCAGATGCCACTCTTGAAGTAATTGAAAAACAAGTACCCGGAATTGCTGAGGCTATGAGATGGAGCGGTTTTTCAAAGACAAAAACAGCGATCCTTTCAAGAGCTGTTGCTGGAATAAGAGGTAAAAGTTTAATTATCAATCTTCCCGGCAGTCCTAAAGCTGTTAAAGAATCCCTTGAAGTTATCATGGATGCCCTTCCTCATGCTATTGACAAACTCAAGGGAGACCCATCTGAGTGTGGTAGATGAATGAAATTACTTTAACAGCTGCATTTTTGGGAGGTATAGTAACCTTTTTCTCGCCATGTATTTTGCCTCTTCTTCCTGTTTATGTCTCACTTTTTTCGGGAATTTCAACTGCCGAGCTTGTATCTGGAAGCTCTTCCAGATGGCGTATTTTTCTTTACACTTTAATCTTTATTGCAGGTTTTTCTACTGTCTATCTTGCATTAGGGGCTGGAAGTTCGTTTATTGGTAGTATTTTCTTTGAGTATCAGGATGTTTTGCGAATTATAGGTGGAGTTTTAATGATTCTGTTTGGATTGCTTCTTATTGGATTGATAAGGTCAGGTTTTTTTATGAAAGAGTTCAGACTTAGCATAAAACTTCAAAAATACGGTACACCTTTGGGTGCTTTTCTCATAGGAGTAGGATTCGCAGCTGGGTGGTCTCCATGCATAGGACCGGTGCTTGGAAGCATTTTAGTTTACTCTAGTATGTCTGGAAGTGTAGGCGAGGGGTTAAAGATGCTTGGAGCATATTCAGCGGGAATTGCAATTCCTTTTTTAATCTCTTCCCTTTTAATAAATACAGCTATGCGATATTTAAAAAAGTTTATGAAGGTTTTTATATGGGTAAATTATATAATCGGAGTTTTTCTAATAATTTTTGGAATTTTAAATGTATTTGACATCTCAATAATTTGAATTTTTGTCAGTCCTCTCTTTATAATACTTCAAAATGCCATATATGTCAGGAGGTTTTATGAATCAGAATTACGATTTTAAAAGTATAGAGACAAAATGGCAGGAAGAATGGCTCAACAGTAAACTTTTTGAAGTAAATGAGGAACAATCTAAGTCTAAGTTTTATTGCCTTGAGATGTTTCCATATCCCTCAGGAAGAATTCACATGGGACATGTCCGTAACTATGCAATTGGTGATGTAATTGCAAGATACAAAAGAATGAAGGGCTTTCAGGTGCTTCATCCAATGGGATGGGATGCTTTTGGTCTTCCTGCTGAAAATGCTGCAATAAAGCATGGTGTTCATCCTGCAAGATGGACTTACGAAAACATTGATTATATGAAAAAACAGCTTATAAAACTTGGACTCAGCTATGACTGGAGGCGTGAAGTCACAACATGTCTTCCTGATTATTACAGATGGAATCAGTGGATTTTCCTGAAACTTTACGAAAAAGGACTTGCATACAGGAAATCCTCTTTTGTGAACTGGTGTCCCTCATGTATGACAGTTCTTGCAAATGAGCAAGTTATTGATGGAGCATGCTGGAGATGTGACTCCCAAGTGGAGCAAAAGGAACTTGAACAGTGGTTTCTGAAAATTACTGCCTATGCTGAAGAGCTTCTTCAGGACTGCGACATTCTCACAGGTTGGCCTGAGAAAGTCCTTTCAATGCAGCGTAACTGGATTGGAAAAAGCGAAGGAGTTGAGGTTGATTTTCCAATTGAAGGAATGAGCGAAAAATTAAGAATTTTTACAACAAGACCAGATACTATATTTGGCGTAACCTTTATGTGTATCTCCCCTGAACATCCGCTTGCTGAAAGACTTTGTGAAGACAAGGAAGCTTTGAAGAAAATAAGACAGCTTCAGCGTCAACCTGATGTTAAAGAGGGAATTTTTACAGGTAAATATGCAATAAATCCTCTTAATGGCGAAAGGATTCCTGTATGGATAGCTAACTTTGTTCTTATGGAGTATGGAACAGGGGCAATAATGAGTGTTCCAGCCCATGACCAGAGGGACTTTGAGTTTGCTAAAAGATACAACATTCCAATAAAGATTGTTATTAAGCCTGTTGACAAAGAACTCACTGAGCCACTTACTGAGGCTTACGAAGAAGAGGGTGTAATGGTTAACTCAGGTGAGTTTTCAAGTTTGCCATCTTCTGAAGGCAAGAGGGCAGTTGCAGAATACATTGAAAACAAAGGGTTTGGTAAAAGAACAGTCAATTACAGGCTTCGTGACTGGGGAATATCAAGGCAAAGATACTGGGGCACTCCAATTCCAATCATTTATTGCGATAAATGCGGAATAGTCCCTGTGCCTGAAAAAGACCTTCCAGTGCTATTACCAGAAAATGTTACCTTAACAGGCAAGGGTGAGTCTCCGCTTAAATATGTTGAAGATTTTTACAAAACAAAGTGTCCTCGCTGTGGAGCAGAAGCAAGAAGAGAGACTGACACAATGGATACATTTGTGGACTCCTCATGGTATTTTGTCAGATACTGTTCTCTCAGAGAGGAGAATGCATTCAATAAAGAAAAAATAAGATACTGGATGCCTGTTGACCAGTATATTGGCGGAATTGAGCACGCAGTGCTTCATCTTCTTTATGCAAGATTTTTCACAAAGGTGCTGCGCGATCTTGGAATTCTTCCCTTTGATGAACCCTTTGAAAGACTTCTTACTCAAGGCATGGTATGCATGGAGAGTTATCGCTGTCCTCAACATGAATGGCTATTTCCAAAGGAAGTAAAAGATGGCAAATGCATCCATTGTGGAAGCCCTGTTCAGATAGGAAGAGTAGAGAAGATGTCAAAGTCAAAGAAAAACATCGTTGACCCAGATGAGATGATAGAAAAATTTGGAACAGACACTGTAAGAGTTTTTACACTATTTGCTGCTCCTCCTGAAAAGGACCTTGAATGGTCAAGTCAGGGAGTTGAAGGAGCACACAGATTTTTAAAAAGAGTATATTCACTTGTGTATAAACATCATCAATGGCTTAAAGACGCTAAGGCTGACTTAGAGGGCGTGGAATTTAATGAACTGCCTTCTGAGGCGATTCAAATTTTGAGCCTTATTCATAGAACAATCAAGAGAGTAACTTTGGATATTGAAAGAGAGTATCAGTTTAACACAGCAATAGCAAGGCTCATGGAGTTTATCAATGAAGTTTACTCCTTTGAGCCAAAGAAAGATGAAGAAAAGCGAGTATTTAAATTTGCCTTAAAGAATTTTTTGATACTTCTAAGCCCATTTGCACCTCACATGTCAGAGGAACTCTGGAGAGAGATTGGAGAAACAGGCTTTATTCTCAATGAGACTTGGCCCTCCTATGATGAAGAGCTTGCAAAGGAACAGATGATTGAGCTTGTTGTGCAGATAAATGGTAAAGTTCGTTCAAAGATAATGATTAAACAGGGCATGACAGATGAAGAGATTGTTAAAATTGCCCTTGATGATGAAAAAGTAAAGCAATGGCTTGATGGAAAGGAGATTGTAAAGGTCATTCCAGTGAAAGGCAAGCTTGTGAATATAGTTGTGCGGGGTTAATAGCTGGTGATTGGTGAATGGTTGATGGTGAACATTGAATGTTGTTTTTCTTGTAATCGGAAGGTTTTTTCCCAATCATTGGGGAAATTATTCTGTTTCATTGAGAAGGTTTTACTCCGTCATCTTAATATATTAGATATATGGACATTGCGAGATACTTTAATCTTGAAGCAATTCTGTCTTTTTATGAGATTGCCACGCCTTGCGAGCAGCGAAGGACTGCGTGGCAATCTCAGCAGGCTCGCAATGACAAAAAAAGTCAGTGAGACTAGCCATGACCACCCTTTTCGTTATTGGGTGACCTCCTCTTCGTCTTTGCAAGGTTTTCTCTTTTCGGTCATTGCGAGGGACGAAGTCCCGAAGCAATCTCAAAAAAGCAAGATTGCTTCTTCACGATTTGATGGAGTCGTTATGACATTTTATAATCGTGCAATTTAGATAATTTTTAAGAAAAGGAGCGATAGATGATAAAAAATTTTTTAAAGATTTTTATGATTGCGATTTTATTTATCAATGGGTGCGGTTATACTCTTCATACCAAGTCTGATTTACCTTTTCAAGAGATTTATCTGAGAAAAGTTGAGAATCAAACCCTTGAGCCCGGGCTTCAGGATAGAATGAGAAAAATTGCATATCAAAAGCTTGTTGAAAATGGCTTTACATTGACTTCTTCTGCAGAGAAAGTTTTAGATATTCAAATCACAAACTACAGGCTTTCTACTCTGTCCGAGGTAGGTTTAACTACTGTTGAATATCAAATTTTACTGAATATAAAAGCAACTCTTTACGATTCCAATGGAAGTAAGTTAAAGGAATTTCAGCCAGCTGCACCTTTTACAACATACTTCAGAGTAACAAGAGATTTACAATCAATTATTGCAAACAGAAACCTCGCAATTGAGAGTTTAATGAATGACATATGTGATGATTTAATGAGAAAGCTGATATTTCAGGATTTTTAGTTTAAAATAGAATGTTTCCTTCAATATCTAAAAATACCAATTAATCTCAGATATTTCATGCAGAGTACTTCGCAGCAAAAGTTTTTTATTGATTTTTTCTAATAAAATTTTCTAATTGATAGACAAAAATTATTTAATGAGTTAAAATTATAAAGAGGGGCAGAAATGACATCTACCAAAAATCTTACGATTAATTGGGATATTGACAACAAGAAACTTATTCCCATAAGGAATATCAACTATCCGAGATTGGAAATCAGCTTTGAAAGGGATTTTGCCTATCCCGATGTTTGGGTTTATGAAAGCGAGGAGTATAATTTTGAGGTTCTTAATAAGATTAACAAGAGGGTAAATTACTTTGTTATTTTTTTTGCAAGGAGATTTTTCAATATTCAAGAATTTTCAGACCTTGCTATAAAATTAGCTGGACAGAGCATCCTTCTTTTTAATCAGTATGATGATGTTTTTTACTTTTTGAGAAAAATGGTTATCCTTAAAGAATCCGCAGGATTAGTTACAGCCTCAAAAGCTCTAATTGAAGATGCGGGTACAGAAAATGAGAAACTCATTATTACCTCACATTCACAAAATGTCTCTGAAATGGCATACAGAATTGCCACGATGATGGATGAAAAAGACGAAAACATAAAACTTGCAGGCTTCCTTCATGATATTGGCAAGATTTGTATTCCTGCAAGCATTCTCTTTTCAAATAAAACATTTGATGATCAGCGAGTAAAAATTTTTCAACTTCATGTTCTATGGGGTGAAATTTTATGCGAGAAACTTTCTCAAGGCACCAATGAGAGTATATTATTTGAATCAATAGGTTTTCATCATGAGAGATTAAATGGACAGGGCTATTTAAGAGGAATTAAAAAGAATATACCCCAAATTGCTAAAATCATTGCAGTAAGTGATGTTTATACTGCATTGACTACTGACAGACCCTATAGGCTTCATTTTGACAAAGATGTTGCAATTACATATATTTCTTCAAAGGCAGGAGAATTATTTGACCCTGAAGTCGTAGAGGCTTTTAAAAAGATTGTATAAATAATTTTTGCCTAATTGTGCTCTCCTCAAGACTTTATCAGTTGAAGCTCAAAAAAATCGGTTTTTAATCTCATAAACCATTGAAAATATTATATCTCATTTTGTATTTCCATTTTTTGTTGTATAACTTTTTTAGTTTTATGTTATTCATATATTGACTTTTTCTGTTTATAGAGTGTAATTGAATTATGTTTCTAAAAGTTATAAAATCATCGCAAGGTATTCCCTATTTCTATGTGGTAGAGGGATATAGAGATGATTATGGGAAGGTAAAGCATAAGTATCTTTTCAGTCTTAGCAAGTTAGAGGCAAAAGATATATTACCTCAAAGGATCAAATAAATTGCAATTGGATATACACAGAATCAAGGAAGATGAAAGATTTGATGGGTACTATGCGATAAAGAGCTCTGAAAAGTGCTTGACTGCTGAGCAAGTGCTTGAGGCATATTATAATCTGTGGAAGATAGAGGACAGTTTCAGAGTAATGAAAAGCACACTTGAAGTAAGAATAGTTTTTCACTGGCTTTTTTACTTATGAGGACACTGTAGCAGTTACTTAAGGGAAGTGGAAAAGACAACATAGAAGCTGACAGAATCAGGGATAAATTGAGGGATATGGTAGTGACAGATGTCAAAATAGCGGAAAGAGATTACTATATAAGGCATAAACTCAGTGAATTACAGAAACTTATTATGAGGAAACTCAAAGCAAAAATTCCAGAGAATCTTACCGCAATAGAAGGCTTTTCCATATAAATATTTCCGTTAAATTCTCTTCACAGAAAAGTTGTTATTCAAAAAAGAGGATTTTAAAAATAAGAATGTTTATTTTTAAATGAGTTAAAAAATTAGGTGATAAAATCGGGGGGTTAATCTTTATGAAAACTTGTACTGATAATCCTATTACTCAAAAATTACGGAGATACGGTTTAACCCAAAAATAGCTCTGTAAAGGTCAAAAAATAGCAAATCATTTTTTCTTAGCTCCCAAAAATAGAGATAGAAATCCAATAATTGGTATAACCATTTGAAAATTAAGTATTTTTTGCTGTCATTGCGAGCATCCGAAGGATGCGAAGCAATCTCTTTGAAGGGGAAAAGGCAAGATTGCTTCCTCCTCGCTTCGCTCGGAGTCGCAATGACGAGTAGAGAGAGACTGCTTCGCCCCAGATTGCCACGCTATCGCTCGCAACAGGGGAGCTCGCAGTGACGAGTGTCTATCGCTATTTTTGGGTAGCTCCACTTGATTGATTTTACCCATAAAAATTTTGTTAGACTTAGCAGATTTAGCAATTTTCAATATTTGCTCAAAGTCTAAATCTTTTGAGAAATTCTCAATCTTCTGTGCATCAATCACTTCAACTGATTTTGATTTTATTAGGGCTGAGACAAACAAATCTGTAATTTCCTTTGCAGTGTCATTAGGAACTCTTGAAATACCGACTTCAAATGGAATAACAAAGATACGAGGTTTTTCATAGGCATGGAGATTTGCAGTAAAAATAAAAAACAGAAATATAAAAATTGTTATCCGTTGCATTTTTAACCTCAAATTTAATTTTGGGCTAATATTTTTTATCATTGCTGTCCAAAATAATCTAAACTCATAAAAAACATCCGCATAAAATAAGACTTTTGGACAAGAAAATTTGCTTTTTCAAAATCAGGTTACCCCCCTTTCTTTTTATTTGCTGTCCAATTAAACAAGTCTAAATTTTAACTGTTCTATTTGAGGCTCAATTTGCGGTGTCTCTGTCGGTTTATTTATCCATTCCCATAAATTCCTATATGTAAATAGGTTTAGTCTCAACAATGCAACCAGATTACTTAATGACCATCCAAATGTTGATAACTCCTTCAGATACTTCAGTATCAGTATCGCTATTAATGCCGTCCATATCTGTATCTTAAGTGCATTCGCTGATGTCCCTACAAAGGTTTTTACTCTTAGATTTTGTTTCAATGTCTTAAAAAATCTGCCCTGCCATCTGTCTTTGTATATCTCTGATATGGTCGTTGCACCAAAGTTCAGTTGGTTCGTGAGTAGCACAACTGTATCTTTTGTTTCCTTATCCATGACCTCTATCCTCCGTAGCTCATATGGACAGTCTTGCTCTGCATAAAAACCCTTAAGCTTGATTATCTCGTCCCGAATTATGTTTCTGTTCTTTGGCACTGGTAGGCTCTTTATCACTTTATAAGAGGCGTTGTCCTTTAACCTTGTTACAAAATATACCCCCCTCCTCTGTCCATCTACCAAATAAAGCATAGTCAACACACCCTCTGTCTATTACTACTATGTCACCAGAACAAAATTGAAGTCTCCTTAATATGTTTACTTCGTGCACTTTACCTTCTGTTATATGCGCATATTCAGGTAAATATCCTGAGTGGTCAAGTAGTAAATGCAACTTTACCGCACCTTTAGTCTTTCTGAATTTTGCCCAGTCAAATACTGTTGCACACAACTCTATTACAGATGCATCAAAGCTCATTAGCTTGTTCTTAAATCTGAATTTCCTCTTGCCAGTAAATTTAGACTGACATCTCTGAAGAAGCATATAAAATACTGCTTGAAAGAGTTCCCACGGTCTGTGTTCATTTGCATAGGCAAGGGTAGAGCTCTTTGGAGCTTCTTTTATACCAAGATGCCTTAACTTGCCAACGCAACTGGCAAGTCCATTACATATCTCTCTTAGAGAATGCGCCTGCCCAAGTTGACAAAATAACATAGCTACAAATTGCCCCCAACTCGTAAACCCTTTTGCTCTACGCTCAGCTTCTGTCTGCTTTGACTGACTTCTCAAATTCTAATCTTGGAAAAAGGGATAGAATTTGACTGAAAATACTGCTATACTTATTCATATACACCTCCGATCTGGGTCTTTAATTTTTAAGCTAAATGTTTATCTATTTTACCCAGATCGGAGCTTTTTAAAAAATTTATTTTGGACAAGAGTGTTAACAGTTACATTTTTAACCTCAAATTCAATTTCAGGCTTATGTTTTTTATCTAATTTAAACCATTTTTCTAACACTGTTCAAGAAATTTGATATTTTTGTTGAAATAATGTTGAAACAAATTGGTGAAATATGATAAATTTTAAACTTAATGCAGGAGGTCTTTGACCTCCTAAAACACACGCCCATAAATTTCTCCGATGGTGCCTAAAAGGTTAAGGAGAAAGGGCGGAGGAAATAACCATTTAGGGAGGAAAATATGTCAGTTATCACAATGAAAGAGCTTCTTGAAGCAGGAGCTCATTTCGGGCATCAGGTCAAACGTTGGAATCCTAAGATGAAAAAGTATATCTTCGCAGAGCGTAACGGGATTCACATCATTGACCTTCAAAAAACAGTAAAGGCAGTTGAGGAAGCCTATGAATTTCTTAAAGACATTGCCTCACGGGGCGAAGGAATTCTCTTTGTAGGAACTAAAAAGCAGGCACAAGAAGCAATAGCAGAGGAGGCAAAAAGAGCAGGAGTTTTTTATATTAATCATCGCTGGCTGGGTGGAATGTTGACAAATTTCTCTACAGTTAGAAAAAGCGTAGAAAAGTGGCAGAGAATTGAACAGATGAAAGAGGATGGAAGTATATATTATCACACTAAGAAAGAAATTACTAAGCTTGAGAAAGAAAGACAGAGACTTGAAGCTAATCTTGCTGGCATAAAAGATATGATGGAACTTCCAAATGCAATATACATGGTTGATATAAAAAAGGAGAAAATAGCTGTTGCAGAGGCAAATAAACTTGGTATTCCTATTGTGGCTATTGTAGATACTAACTGTGACCCTGATGTTGTTGATTATGTAATTCCCGGAAATGACGATGCAATAAGAGCTATAAAGCTCATAACATCAAAAATGGCAGATGCGGTTATAGAAGGGCGAGAGTTGTTTATCAAAAAATTAGAAGAGGAAGCTGAAAAATCAGCAATTAAAGAAAAAATACTCCAAGAAGAGGAGTATCAAAAATCATCTGAAGATTACATAGAACAGTAAAGGAGGAGAAAAATGGCAATAACTGCTCAAATGGTTAAGGAACTTAGAGAAAAAACAGGGGCTGGCATGATGGAATGCAAAAAAGCCCTTGAATCATCTGGTGGAGATTTTAATAAAGCAATAGAGTATTTAAGGCAGAAAGGGCTTGCAACAGCCCAGAAAAAGGCTGGAAGAACAGCTTCAGAGGGAATAATCGCTTCTTATATTCATATGGATAAAATCGGAGTTATGATTGAGCTTAATTGCGAAACAGACTTTGTTGCAAGAAATGAGGAGTTCCGTCAGCTTGCAAAGGATATAGCAATGCATATCGCAGCTGCAAATCCCCAATATGTAAGCAGAGATGATGTTCCTCAGGATGTGATTGAAAAGGAGAAAGAAATATACAAAGCCCAAATAACTGGAAATAAACCTCCACAGGTTGTTGAGAAAATTATTGAAGGAAAACTGGAAAAATTCTTTGAAGAGATGTGTCTTCTTGAACAACCTTTTATTAGGGAGACTGAAAGAAAAATAAAGGATTTGATAACTGAGAAAATCGCAAAATTTGGTGAAAACATTGTGTTGAAAAGATTTGTGCGTTTTCAGGTAGGACAGAGTGAATAAACTTTTTTACAAAAGAGTTCTTTTGAAGCTCAGTGGCGAAGCCCTGATGGGACAGAAGGGCTATGGTATTGATCCCAACACTGTTAATTACATGGCACAGGAGATTAAGAAGGCATATGATTTAGGCGTAGAAATTGCAATTGTGATTGGTGGTGGGAATATTTTCAGAGGTATTGAGGCAGCGGAGCAAGGCATAGAAAGGGCAACAGCCGATTATATGGGTATGCTTGCGACAGTAATGAATGCGTTAGCTTTGCAGAATGCCCTTGAAAAGATAGGAATGAATACAAGAGTTCAGTCAGCCATTGAGATGAGAGAACTTGCAGAGCCTTATATAAGAAGAAAAGCAATAAGGCATCTTGAGAAGGGAAGAGTTGTGATTTTTGCAGCTGGCACAGGAAATCCCTATTTTACTACTGATACAGCAGCTGCTTTAAGGGCAATTGAGATAGGTGCTGATGTAATTTTGAAAGGAACAAAGGTAGATGGTATATATTCTTCAGACCCTGTTAAAGACCCTAAGGCTAAAAAATTTGAAACCCTTACTTATATGGATGTTATAAGAAACTCTTTGAAAGTAATGGACTCTACCGCGATAACTCTTTGCATGGATAATAATCTTCCTATTGTTGTGTTCAATATCCGAAATCCAGATAGTTTACAAAAAATAATTTTGGGAGAAAAAATAGGAAGTATTGTTTTAAGAGAGGTGAAAGATGATACAGGAGTTCAAGAAGAAGGCTAATGAAAAAATGAATTTGGCGTTAGAAGTGTTTAAAAAGGACCTATCCACTTTCAGAACAGGTAGAGCCTCCCTTTCAATTCTTGACAACATCAGGGTTGAATATTATGGAAACAAAGTTCCCTTAAATCAGGTTGCAACATTAGGAATTCCAGAGCCGAGGTTAATTACTATTCAGCCGTGGGAACAAAGAATGATTGGTGAAATTGAAAAAGCCATAATGAAGTCTGACCTTGGACTAACTCCTATGAACGATGGAAAAACAATTAAGCTTAATATCCCTCCGCTCACAGAAGAAACGAGAAAGCAGCTTGTAAAAGTAGTGAGAAAAAGAGCTGAAGAGGCAAGGGTTGCTGTAAGAAACATAAGGCGTGATATTATTGAGGAAATAAAGAAAGCTGAAAAAGATAAAAAGCTAAGTGAAGATGATTCCCGCAGAGCTCAGGAAGAGATACAGAAAATAACAAATTCTTTCATTGAAAAGATAGACAAGGCACTTGAGCAAAAAGAGAAAGAAATAATGGAGGTTTAAATCTAATGAAAATTGACAGTGAAAGAAAGGACAGATTAAAAAAGATGCTCAATAAAATGAAAGAGCAGATACTGCAGGAAGCAAAAGAGGAGATGAAGAAGTTCCAGAGTGCTGAGAAAAGGCAGGTTATAGAAACAGTATTGGATGATGCCGATTTAAGTGCAATAGATATCTCTGAAGATATAAGCCTTAAGCAATTAAGCACGCACAGGGATATTCTAAAAAAAATAGAAGAGGCTTTAAGAAAGCTTGATGAAGGAACTTATGGACTCTGCGAAATGTGTGGAGAGGAGATACCTGAGGAGAGACTTAAAATACTGCCATTTGCAATTTATTGCAGGGACTGTCAAGAAAAGATTGAAATAATGGAAAAATTTGAATCAGAAGAGGGTTAATAGGTAATTTTCTCAAGAAAAAGACCTTGGGGAGGAGCTGTTCTTAAAGGGTTAGGTCTCTTCCCCGTATTTATGGCTTCTTGAATATTGTCCATTGATAGTCCGCCTCTTCCAACTTCAACTAAACATCCCACAATGTTTCTTGCCATATATTTTAAAAATCCATCAGCCTCAATCCTGAATTTTAAAAAAGAACCTCTTATTTCCATGTCGAGAAAACAAAGTGACTCAACAGGTTCTACACTTAAATCATAAATGGTTCTCACTTTATCTTTTACATCAGTGCTTCCTGAAAAGGCTGTAAAATCATGACATCCAATGAATAGCCTTGCAGCATCCTGCATGGCTGAAAGGTTTAGCTTTCTTTTGTAGTGCCATACATATCTTTGAATAAAACATGAGCATTCTTCATCATTGTAAAGATAGTATATGTAAGATTTTCTTTTTGCGGAGAATCTGGGATGGAAAGTGTCATCAACCTCTTGTATGTTTATCACCCTTATATCCGATGGAAGCAGGGAATTTACAGCCTTTTTTAGAATATAAAGGGGTAACTTTAAAGCTTCTTTAAACGATGCGACTTGAGATAGAGCATGAACGCCTGCATCAGTTCTTCCTGCTCCACGAATTTTAATTTCTTTTTTAAAAATTTCACTCAAAGCCTCTTCAATCTTAGCCTGAACAGCATTGCCCTTTTTTTGTCTTTGCCATCCCAGATAATTTGTTCCATCATACTGAATTGTCATCATAATATTTGCCATAGATTAAAATTTTAACATATTTACTAAAATTTTAACATATTTACTCTGGCAACTCCTCAAGATTTAAAAATGGTGGCAATTCAGCTATAGCATTGACAATTACCTCTGCTAACCCTGAATAGTTAATTTTAAATTTATCAAACAATCCATATGTATGAATCATATCCCTTAACGTTCCCTTACAATTAGAACAAGTAGCAACTACAAGTTTTGGAGTGTCTTTTTCCAAAACATCATTGAAAGTTTCAAGAATCTGCTTTGTTTTCATTCTTAGAGAAACTTTGTTTCTCCAAATTGGAAAATTAAGAGAACGAATTATTGCAAACCCGCTTCCTCCACCACAACAATAATTATAAGAACGATTTGGAGTCATTTCTCTGAATGTCCCAGGTGTTAAAGCTTTTAAAATTTGTCTTTGGGGATTAACAATACCCATGAGTCTAACAATATTACATGAATCATGCATTGTAATTGGGAAGTTGTTTCTATTTGGGTCAAATTTAATCTTTCCACTTTTGACTATTTCCCACATCAGAGGCAAACAAGACTCTCTTTGTATATTCCACAAAGGTGAGCTTGCAGGAAGTATCCTGTCAAAAATAACTGTATAAACTTTATGAGAGTGTCCACACTCACCAATTACAAGTTTTTTTACTCCCAAATCATGGGCAATCTGAAGATGCCTTAAACCAACTCTTGCGAGCTCTACATCATCATACCATGCACCGTAATTTACTCCATCATAACCAAGAGTTTCACTGCTTAAGGTATAATTAACTCCAGCTAAGTCAAATAGTATTGCAAAGGCTGCTATGTGGTCTGGCCATGCAAGATACTCACCACCGTTGTGAAGCAAGAGAATATCAGCTCCCTTTTTATCAACAGGAATTTTTATTTTTCTTCCTGTTTTTTCACCTATCTCTTCTTCAATGAATTTTATTATGTCCTTAAATGCATTAGGACCCATTCCAGTAGATGAACCTACTTTAAGGTGAAGTCTAGTTCCTTTCTTGTAAACCTCAACAGGAGCCATGCCAAGTTCCTGACTAAATAATTTTCTTATCTCTCTTGCTATTAAGCCATTGTCTATTCCTACTGGACAATAAAGGACGCATCTTCTACAAAGCGTGCAACGATATGCAAGCTCCAAGAGTCTCCTTATTGCTGTATATGTAGCTTCTATATCAGCACCTACAAAAGATTTCAGTAGTTTTCCGCTTGCGGTGAAATATCTTTTATATATTCTTCTTAAAATTTCAGAGCGAAAATTTGGCCTGTATATTTCCTTTTTTCCGCTTCCTACATAAACATGACAGGCTTCTGCGCAAGTATTACACTTCACGCAATACTTTAGAGAAAGAGAGAAGGGCTTTAAAAATGTCCAGTTGGATTCAGGATTTAAAAGTTTTTCTACTGCAGAGAGAAATTTTTTCACTATTTTTTCCTTTTCTTCTTCCGATGGCTCAGGAAATGGAAACCCAGAAAAACCGTCAAGGGAGAAATTATACTTTTCTTTTAACTCATTGGATAAATCTTTTAATCCGTCCTCTTCATTAATATAAGGAGATAGAGATACTAAATCCTGTAGTTTTATCTCAACTAAAGGGTCCTTTGTTTCTCGTGAAAAATCTCTTAGAGCTTTCATGGTTTCCTCCTTATTTTTCATGAAGATTTGTATTTTTTGCATTATCAAGCCATGATTGTTCTGGCAAAATATGCGGTCCTGCCCACTTTACTTTGGAATTTAGCTGCTGCATAATTTTCCTCTCTTCAGATGATGCTTTTTTCTGGTATTCATCGTTCCACAATATTTTATGAAAAGTAAAGAATTTTACAGGTCCATGAAAAAATCTTGAAAATGGGATATAAATGAGAAAAATTTCAAAGAGGACAAAATGAATTATAGTAATTATTGAAATTTCTGATAATGCAAGATTCAGATTTGCTATTCCGTTCACATAAGCAAAGTTTTCATTGACAAAATTTTCTTTAGTTGCCATTAAAAATCCTGTGCTGAAAATTGAAAGAAGGAAAAAAAGATTGAAATAATCAATTCCAGAGGTGTACAGTTTTAATTCCCTGTTTAATAGTCTTTTAAGAATAAGTCCTGTAGAGCCTATAATGCCTAAAAAGTATGCAAAATATGGCACGAAAGCAAAATTTGATAGATTAAAACTTTCAGTAAACTGAGCAATTATAATGAAGAAAATCCATAAAAACATCAACCACAATCCCCAATGAAGAGCCATTGACCAGAGCCATAAACCATAAGTATTAAACTTTTTAACTCTATGCAGGTAAAAAATTTCTTTCAATGGTTCTGTAATTTCTGCAATAGTGTTTTTTTTATGTTCCTTAGATATCCAGTCTGTTTCCTCAAGATATGAACCACCATCTTTTTTCCCGTGTGGTACAGGATAGATTTCCCAACGAACATTGAGAGGCATTTTAGAGATTTGATAGAATTTAAAAATAACTCCAGCTATCAGAATCACAGGAGAAAAAAGCGCCAATAAAATAATTAATTTTTCCATACCTGCCTCCATATGTTTTTTTTATGAATTTATAACTTAAATTAATACTAAAATAATTTTAACGAAAAAATCAATAATATATAAAAGGGTGAAAGATGCATATAGAAAGTCAATTTGACCTTTGATACGAAGTGATTGGTGGATGGTGAATTTTGGATTGTTTGTCTTTCCTATTATTGCGAATTCTTTCCTTGTAAGTGGGAAGTACTTTAGTCCCGAGGCAATCTCTTCTTTTATGAGATTGCCTCGCCTCACCTTTGGTGAGGCTCGCAATGACGGAAAAAAACAGGCGGTCAGGCTCGCAATGACACCCTCATCGTCATTGCGATAGGTCGCCACGCCTTCGGCTCTCGACAGGCTTCGCGACGAAGCAATCCCATTTTTTGATATTGCCAAGCATCACTTTCGTGAAGACCACAATGACAAAAAATAAAAGGCAAACTGATAACGAATGGATTGTAAATCAGCACTCAGGGTGTTTACAATTAAGATAAAAAGTTGCTATTTGAAGAGCAAAAGGAAAGTGTTAATAAGAGGGGGAGCGGTGTGCTCCCCCTTTTGCTTTTTATCCGTGGGATGCAGGGAAGAAAGTGTAGCTTACCCATACTAAGATGATGAGTAAGATTAAACCAAGAGCAACACTCCAAACAATGAGTTTCTTTTCAATAGGAAGCAGGGGTTCATATTCTGCTTCCATTTTTTGAAGCTCTTCTACAAGTTTTGGTTCTTCTGCCATAGTTTACCTCCTTTTATCCTGTTATTATCGGAGGTTTAACTCCGTGGAAGAATATGTAAGAAATTATCAAACCAATCCAGAGTATGAATCCGAATAGACATATCAGATAAACAACAGCAAGTCTTCCGATTCCCTCTTCCCAAAGTTTTCTGAAGTCAGACATTACTCCTATGGTAAAGAATGTTATTAAGAAGAAAAGCACTCTTAGAGCATTTGTTCCTGCTGTCGCAACTTTTGTATCGTTTGTCACTTTCTTTGAATCTTTAATGCTTGCTTCAAGTTCTTTGATTTTGGCTTTCTTTTCATCAATCTGAGCGGTTAATTGAGCTTGCTGTGCAGGTTCAGTGACTGTTGCAAGTTGTTTTTCAACGGATGTAATCTCTTTCTTAATTTTGTCTATCTGAGTTTCTACGGGCTTAACTTTAGGAGCATGTGGTGCTGAAATAAGAAGAATTACGATAAATGTTACTGCATAAGCCATGACAAATTTTGGAAATCTTCTCCAAATTTCTTTTGCAGATACCTTCTCTCCGGGTTTGCACTCAATCTTTGCACACCAGATGTAGGCAAGGATGAATGCCCAAATGCTGATGAATATATCAATAAACAGCTTTGTTGTTGATGCTGCCATCAACATCCATCCGGGCTCATATTTTATTCCTGCAGCTGTTTCAGCCTTAGCTCTTATTAATGCATCAACAACTGCACCAGATGCGAATGCTGCTCCATCTGTTTTAACTGCAAGTCCCATCCATGCACCTGCAACCATTGGCTCTTTCCATAAGAATGCCTGTGCGAAGAATGGAAGAATTATAAGCTCAACAACTGCGAATATAACAACAAGTGAGCTGACCATAATAGGAACAACCGGTCTTGCTTTTATTGCTCCACCTGTTGCAATTGCTGCTGAGACACCGCATATTGAAATTCCTGATGCAAGTGGGGCAGCCCATTCCTTGCTGAATTTAAACCACTTCCTTGCTATGAAGTAAACAAGTGCCCAGTAAATAAGATATGCTTCAATAATTGCACAAAGTCCTCTGAAGAGAACTGCTGAAGCCAATCCAAATGCTTCAGCAGATTTCAGTCCGAGTAAAGCACCCATGAGTCCGATTGCTGTTTTAATGTAAAACTCTGGCTTAAGGGCTTCACCAATGAATTTTGCAAAGGGTCTAAAGAAGTTACCAATGATAAGTCCGAGTAAGAGAGCAAAGATAAAACCACCCTCTCCTGTAAGTTTCAGAGACCAAGGAACTCCTGCCTTTTTTGCATCTGTAGCAGCAAAATAGGCATAATGACCAATGAACCAGCAGAGGTAGCTCAGCCAGAATATAAAGAAAAATCCTATGTTAAACTTCACTATATTCGCTCGCATCAAAGCCGCACCGATTGAGAATATAACTGCCATAAATATGTAGGTAAGCACTAAAGAGGCAAAACCTGAAAGACCTTTTTTCTCATAAATATCCCCAACTTTGTAGGCAGTTGGATCTTTAACTGTTACAGTCTCCTCTTTTCCATCTGCTTTTTTAATTGTGATTTTGTTGCCATCAATTTTTACAATCTCACCCTTAACACTTTGATATACCTTTCCTGTTGGAGCCATTGCTTTACTTGAATCTGTCCATTCTTTAGTGCTTACAACCCAGCCAAGAGGGTCCATGCCAGCATAGGATAGGAGAGAAATCAAAAAGATAACAATAGCAAGCCAAAACGCCAGCCAATCCTCACTTACACCCTTCTTTTTTTCCTCCATACTTCAACCTCCTTTCTTAAGATTGAATTAAGATAAAAATTCAAAAGAATCAGATATGATTTCTTCTCACCTCCTTTTTTAGGATTATTAGCTGAAAAGTCAATTTGTTATATAGCAAAAAATATACCATGATAGAAAATCAAAAAAATCAAGATTTTTATAAATTAATTTGTTACCAAAGGGTAACATTGCTGATTTTGATGTTACTAAAAGGTAACATGCAAGATTAATTTGAATTAAAGAAAAAAGGCATTTCAATGACAATTTTATCTTTCATAGTAAGCCTCACCGTTCAATTTTTTTCGTCATTGCTAACCTGTCAGGCAAGCGTGGTAATCTCTCTTTATGTAAGGAAAAAACAAGATTGCTTTATGCTCTGCGTATCCTCGAAATGACGGAAAAAAGGGGTATTGCGAGGCGTCCGTCAGAATGATTAATCTCAGGGAGTACCTTGTCTTCTTGGTGGAGTCTGTTGTGAAACGAAGATTTTTCAATTATCCACAAGCACTCTTGTCCAAAATAAATTTTTTAAAAAGCTCCGATCTGGGTAAAATAGATAAACATTTAGCTTAAAAATTAAAGACCCAGATCGGAGGTGTATATGAATAAGTATAGCAGTATTTTCAGTCAAATTCTATCCCTTTTTCCAAGATTAGAATTTGAGAAGTCAGTCAAAGCAGACAGAAGCTGAGCGTAGAGCAAAAGGGTTTACGAGTTGGGGGCAATTTGTAGCTATGTTATTTTGTCAACTTGGGCAGGCGCATTCTCTAAGAGAGATATGTAATGGACTTGCCAGTTGCGTTGGCAAGTTAAGGCATCTTGGTATAAAAGAAGCTCCAAAGAGCTCTACCCTTGCCTATGCAAATGAACACAGACCGTGGGAACTTTTTCAAGCAGTATTTTATATGCTTCTTCAGAGATGTCAGTCTAAATTTACTGGCAAGAGGAAATTCAGATTTAAGAACAAGCTAATGAGCTTTGATGCATCTGTAATAGAGTTGTGTGCAACAGTATTTGACTGGGCAAAATTCAGAAAGACTAAAGGTGCGGTAAAGTTGCATTTACTACTTGACCACTCAGGATATTTATCTGAATATGCGCATATAACAGAAGGTAAAGTGCACGAAGTAAACATATTAAGGAGACTTCAATTTTGTTCTGGTGCCATAGTAGTAATAGACAGAGGGTGTGTTGACTATGCTTTATTTGGTAGATGGACAGAGGAG
Organism: Thermodesulfovibrio hydrogeniphilus; assembly: GCF_054657355.1. NCBI lineage: Bacteria > Pseudomonadati > Nitrospirota > Thermodesulfovibrionia > Thermodesulfovibrionales > Thermodesulfovibrionaceae > Thermodesulfovibrio > Thermodesulfovibrio hydrogeniphilus. The sequence goes on along the minus strand of NZ_BAAHYW010000001.1, from coordinate 44,393 downwards.
GGGGTATATTTTGTAACAAGGTTAAAGGACAACGCCTCTTATAAAGTGATAAAGAGCCTACCAGTGCCAAAGAACAGAAACATAATTCGGGACGAGATAATCAAGCTTAAGGGTTTTTATGCAGAGCAAGACTGTCCATATGAGCTACGGAGGATAGAGGTCATGGATAAGGAAACAAAAGATACAGTTGTGCTACTCACGAACCAACTGAACTTTGGTGCAACGACCATATCAGAGATATACAAAGACAGATGGCAGGGCAGATTTTTTAAGACATTGAAACAAAATCTAAGAGTAAAAACCTTTGTAGGGACATCAGCGAATGCACTTAAGATACAGATATGGACGGCATTAATAGCGATACTGATACTGAAGTATCTGAAGGAGTTATCAACATTTGGATGGTCATTAAGTAATCTAGTTGCATTGTTGAGACTAAACCTATTTACATATAGGAATTTATGGGAATGGATAAATAAACCGACAGAGACACCCCACTTCATCAACTTTTGAATAAAAAAATTTTAAAATCAATGAGTTATAATTTTTAGATTAGCCTACAAAATTCTCTCGCACTTTCGTAAGTTCTGAAAATCTTATCCCCTACTCCCAATATTCTAAGTATCTTTTTATGTTCCTCCTTAGCTTTGCTCATAATCCTTATTTTCTCCCCCTCTATCTCAAAACCTCCTATCCCTATCTCATAAAATTTGTCCAAACACTTCTTCAGACTGTTTTCTTTGCTCTCCCTTAACCATCCTTTCTCCTTCAACTCATCCATTAGCCTGTTTAACACTGTCTGGGCTACCACACATAAAAATATATGCGTCCTTACTCTCCTGTCTTTATAATGATATATCGGTCTTATCTCTACAAAATCCTTTAACTGCTTGAATGCATCCTCCACTGTCTGTAATTCCTTATACTGCCTCTCTATTTCTTCATCTTCTTCCTTCATTAATGTCGTCTGCAAAATATACTTCCCACACATATCATATGCCTTCTTTATAGCTTCTTGCTTTGCTATTATCTGAAATCTGCCTTCTTTGTATCTGAAATCATAATAATTCTCAGCTCCACTTTTTGTCAGTTTCCTCTGCGCCCTCCTCAGTATTTTCTCCCTGTCTCTTAGCTTTCCTCTTTCTACCATCTGCCTTACTTTTTCCAATGCCTCCCTGCCCCTTTTAAGTATACTTTCCAATGTCTCCCTGTCATGGCTTTCTCTGTATTCAGACCCACATAGTACATATCTGCTCTTTACCCCTTCCTCTTCACTTATATAGATGGTCACTGGCAACTCCTTCTGAGGAGGTTATAATAAAATTGTGTCTATTGTGCAGATATTTTTTGGATTAGAGGAAAATGGGAACTAAAAAGAATAATAGCACAAAAAAAAACAATTTATGGAATAACCTTAAAAAAGAAGGAATGGGAAGTGATAAGGCAGTTTGGGCTTGAAAATTTTATTAAAGAAATTGCAGAGATGCCACCTCAGGAAAGCATTAAAGTTTTAGCTGAGATGCTTTTTAATTTATTGATGAAGAAAGAAAGAGATTTTTTTGTAGAGGCAGACTCTGACAACAAATCAAATGGGTTTTATCAAAGACAGCTCGGATGTATGTTTGGAAATTTAAATTTGTCAGTGCCAAGAGACAGACAGGGAAGATTTCGCTCCGCAGTGCTACCACCTCATTGGAAAAGATTTGACAAAGATTTTGAGGATTTCATCCTAAATCTGATTCTGCAGAGTTACTCTCCATCAAAAATCAAAAGTCTTCCAGAAAAGCATGAATCTTCCATATTCTCCTGAGCAAATAGAGGAGTTAAAAGAGGAGTTATACAGTAAAGCAAAAGAATTAGTAAGCCGAGAACTGCCTTCTGATTGTTTTGCCCTATTTTGTGATGCATATCATACAGAGATGAAGGATGAAAGCAGAAGAATTCGTAAAGCAGTCATCTATACGGTTTTAGGGATAGATATGCAGATGAAGAAAGATTTGTATGGGTATTATGTTTTTATTGGCTCAGAAAACAAAGGAGATTGGCTCAAGATATTTAACAATCTGATTAGCAGGGGATTGAGGAGAGTAATGATAATTGTCTCTGATGATTTTCCAGGGCTTAGTGAGGCTGTAAAGACCTTATTTCCTCAAACTGACCATCAACTTTGCCTTGTTCATATGCAAAGAAATATTTACAAAAATATGTCAAAGGCTGATGCAAGGCAGTTTAGTGAAGAGATTAACAGAATAAAACACATAGGCGATTATGAGGATACTGTCAGGGAATTTGAAGATGTGCTAAAGAGATTTGAAAAGAAATATCCTGCCTATATAAAGATGCTAAATAGCAAGAAGGAGAATTATTTTTGTTACAAGAAATATCCAGAAGAGATAAGAAAGCACATATATACAACGAATGCGGTAGAGAATATAAATAGCAGGCTGGAAGTCTTAAGGGTAAACTCTGGAGGGTATTTTCAATCTGAGAAAACTGCATCAGTGGCTATATATGTGATAGTAGATAAAATAAGAAAAGGCAGATGGAGCAAACCGATGGCTGTATCTCGTGGGGTATTGTATGAACTTCAACAAATGTTTCAGATGAGATTTGCGCATGAGACACAAAATTCTTGACAACTGTCTTAAGTATACTTTCCAATGTCTCCCTGTCATGGCTTTCTCTGTATTCAGACCCACATAGTACATATCTGCTCTTTACCCCTTCCTCTTCACTTATATAGATGGTCACTGGCAACTCCTTCTGAAATATATCTAACTGTATACCCTTCTGCACTACCATTTTCTTTGCTTCCCTAAATCTCATCGCTAATATGTAGTTTATCCCCTCTCTCTCAAGATACTCTATATTCTGTAATGTCACCATCCCCCTGTCTCCTATAAATACTGCCTCCTTGATGTCGTATCTCTTCTTTAACTGACTTATTAGTCCCTTTACTGTCTCCTTATCTGATATGTTGCCTTCTATAACATCAAAATGCACTGGAAATTTATTCTCGTTCAAACATAAACACAACAATACTTGCTTTTTATCAGGCTTCCCATCCCTTGAGTATCCATATCTTGCAAGCCCCAGAGGTCCTTGACCCTCAAAGTATACTGAGGTAATATCATAAAGCAACAACTTTGTCCCTTGTGCTCCCGTCTTATAAAAATCATCTAACACATTATCCATCTTCTCATACAACTTGTCCATTGCCCTGTATATCTCATTTACATGCATATCCTCTTCCCTTAAATCAAACAGTTCCATAAAACCACTTCTTCGTATCCATCCCACTGATGCATACTTACTCCTTGGCTCTATTATCCTGTTAAGCACTACTGCCAAAAGCAAATCTCTTACCTTCTTTGGAAAATGCCTTAACCATCCCAGAAATCCTATCTTCATCATAAATCCTAACAGTAACAGTATATGCCCTACTGAAGTTGCATCCTCAAAAAACTTGTCTTTGTCTACTACAACATTTTTCTCAGGTGACTTAAGCAGTTGCCTTATTTTGGAAATAAGAGGCTCACCTAAGTGAGTGATATTGGCAATTTTTTCATGCCTAACCTTTTTAGTTTTTTTGTCTCTGTAAGCTTTAGATATTTCGTAGGTTTTGTATTTTTTACCTTTTTTGTTGACCAAGATTCTTTTACGAACATAGTTACCTCCTTTTTTATATTAGTATACAAAAATTAGACAAAAAAGTCAATATTTAAGGGAATAAATAGGCAAAAATAATAAAATTAAGTTAGACTACAAAATTGAATGAAAAAAGATATAACTTATTGAATTATAAAGCTTTTGATATTTTTAAAGGCTGAAAATTGATGAAGTTGGGAATAAGCTCCCTCTTCAAAACAAAAACATTATATGCAAGCACTCCAAGACAAAACCACATCGCATTTCCCCCAAATTCTCCGCTGGGTAAACTCTCCATCCCTATCCCGTTCTTTAATTCCTTAATAATATTCTCCATCTGCCCCCGCTTGTTATACTCCCATACAACTTCTTCTGCTGAACTTTCTCTGTCAGTTGCTATCACATGGTAACAATAAGGCTCGCTATCAAATAAATCTATCTGCTCTTTCTTCCACCTCTGCACAACCAGCCTGAATGCCTCTGTGCCCTTCATAACATGCACTGTCTCCCCTATCTGCCTGTTTGTAAGTATCCCTTCCTCTGTCCTCAATTCTCTCCAATGCTTTATTCTCTTTATAGCATCCATCACTGCCCCTGTCTTATCTGCTACTATACTGAATGTTGTGCCTTTGCTTCTGAGAAAATTTATTACTTCTGCTGTGTAAAACTCACTGTCAAGACAGGCATGCTTTATCCTTTTTCCTTCAGGCAACAGTTCATATGCATGTGAAAGTGCTTGAAGTGGAACTCCCGCTACATTCCCATGCCTAAACTCATGATAAACGATAATGGGCAACTCCTTAAATGCGGTAACTATAGGTTTGTACCCCTTCACCCCTTTATAGGTCATCTTTGCATCATACTTTTCAGTCTCTATTATTGTAGGGGCTGACCAAAGAGTATATTCTTTCGCTTCATGTATTTGCAATGCTTTCCTGTTTGCTTCATCTATAACTGTTTTCAATTTAACTATGCCTTCGCCATTGCCACTTCTTCTTATCCAGTCACCTACTGCAGAGCTTGATGGGACTTTTCCCATGCCAGTGCTCTCCCTTAAAGCTTTATCTTCAGCAATTTCTCTTAAATCATCTATGTGTCTTCCTCCTGCAAGTAACATAAGAACGATGGGATGAATATATTGCCAAGCATCATATCCTCTGTTTGAACCCGGAGATGGCATTATCCTCTGAATAAGCTTTTTAACTCCAAAAGCCAACATGAATTCTGTAAAAAGAGTAGCTCCTGCATGGGGAGTTAACTTTTCATCTGTTCTTTTAAACTTGAAATTAAGCAGAGTTTGTTTTATCATATCTTAAGCTCCTTGTGTATAATAGTTCACCCAATGGGTGATTTTGTTGTTTCCATATAAACTATTATACACAAAGGAGCCTCTCTATTTTAGTAGATTTCTATTTCTATTTTAGGGTGTATCGTGAAAGTTGGCGACCTGTGGCAAAACTTTTTAGCACAGAGCGAGTAAATTGTATAAAAATTAATGAATTAATTTCACAAGCCTTATTGTCTAATGAAGATAATAAACCAATTGTTATTATTGATTTGTCAAGAGAACAAATACCAGATTTGTATTGGAACGAAAATATTGAGGCAGCTATTATTTATAAACTTTTACAAAATATTATTCATTTAGGAAGTAAGGCTTACATTGAAAATAAAAATCTTAATACTCTTGTAGTTTTTGATGAAGCCCATAGATTTGCTTCAAAACATAAATATGAAGAAAGTGAATATAAAGAACAACTTCGTCAAACTTTGATAGATGCAGTAAGAACAACTCGTAAATATGGATTAGGATGGTTATTCATAAGTCAAACTCTTTCAAGTCTTCATAAAGACATAGTACATATGATGAGAGTTTACTTTTTTGGCTTTGGACTTGCACTTGGAGATGAGCTGTGGGCTTTACGAGAGATTGCGGGTGGTGATGAAAGTTCAATTAGGCTGTATCAATCTTTTCGTGATCCTCATTCTGCATTAGATTATTCAAATAGAGAATACTCTTTTATGAGTGTTGGACCTGTTTCTCCTTTGTCCTTTTCTGGAAGTCCTTTGTTTTTTACAGCTTTCAACAGTCCAGAAGATTTTATAAAAGTTAACAAGCTTTTATAGACATTTTAATGAAAAAATCACTTCATCAAAAATTTAACTTTCACCAACAAAGGAACTGCGGAAAGCTGAAGGATTACAGAGATAATTATAAGTGTTGGGATAGAGAAGTCATAGAGAAGTCCTAAAAGTGCACTTCCTAAGAACCAGAAGACTCCATATCCTGTGTTGAATATGCCGTAGCCAGTTCCTCTTTTTTCTTTAGGAACGAGCATTGCCACAGCTGCTCTCATTATTGACTCCTGAGCTCCCATTCCTATTCCCCAAAGAATCATTCCAAATAGGCTTAAGTAAAATCCTCCGAGAAAAACCAAAGGAGCAAAAAATGAAGAAAGCATTACAGAGATGGCGAGCACGCTTAATCCCTTTTTATCAAAAAGTTTACCAAAAACAAGGGCAGAGAGTGCATCCACTCCCATTGCTATTGCATAAAATACTGGAATCCATTCTTCAGAAACTGTGGCTACTTTTTTGAAGTGATATGCAATAAGAGGAAAGTCTGCATATCCTGCACCATTTAGTGCAACCGCAGCTAAATAAATCCAGTAAACTTTGCTTAATCCCTTTGTCTCAAGCTGTGGAACTTTTATTTCAAGGTCTCTTGGTGATGGATAAAGCAATCTTGCTGTAAATAAAACTGTCATTGCAAGGATAGCAGGAATTAATAAAACTCCAAAGGCTGTTTTATAACTTCCATTAAAGTAAAATACTGCTGCCACAATCATTGGACCAAGCATCGCACCAATCTGATCCATTGCTTCATGAAGTCCAAAGCCCCATCCCCTTCCAATTTCTACTGTTGCATGGGATAGCATCGCATCTCTTGCAGGAGTTCTCAAAGCTTTTCCAGCTCTTTCTACTATTATCAACAAAACAGCCAATTGCCAATGTCCAACAAGTGCAAGGGCAGGCACAGCAAAGAGATTTATGAAATATCCAACTATGGTTATAGTCCAGTATTTTCCAGTTTTGTCTGCAATGTATCCTGAGACAAGTCTGAGTCCGTAGCCAATGAGTTCTCCAAATCCAGCAACAAAACCAACAACTGCACCAGAGGCACCTAAAAATGCAAGAAAAGGTCCAGTAATGCTTCTTGCACCTTCATATGTCATGTCAGAAAATAGACTAACAATACCAAGAAGAATGATAAATAATGTTGATTTTTTCATTATATTTCTCCAAGAGAGTTTGTTTTATGTAACTGTTGTTACAATATGAGGTTATTTTTGTCAAGTCTAAAGCCACATTAGTTTATCAAAATCTGGATGAGGCACATGGACTTTAATAAATCCAGTAAAAGGTGCTCTCTCTACTACAAAACCATTTTTTAGTATTTCTATGAAGAAACATATATCCTCTTCATGATTTATTTCAATTATATTAAATGGCAATTCTATTTCAAATATTTCTTTTAATGCAATACTGTCTATTACAGCCTTTTTTAGCCATGAATCATTTTGCTGAATAAAAACTTCTGCATGTGTAAAGTCTTCAGATATAACTTTTATTCTTTTCGGATTCAAAATATGTATATGAATTTTCAGATTTTCAATATTTTGTATTGGAATGCGACTGTCAACTCTTATGAAAAAACTTTCTTTGTTAAATCCGTAGTAAAGATATTTAAGAATGCTTTCAGCTTTATGCATGCTTCCGCCCATTTTCTCCAGATTAAATCTTCCAGCATCAAGCCATTCAAAGTAACTTGTAACTTTGCCATCTATTTTAGGATAAATAAATCCTTTTGGTTCAGTGTCGGACTTAATTTCTCTCATTGTTTTACTTATGGGGATATAGAGAAAATCAGGTGGTTCTTTCTCAATATTTAAGTAAACACTCATCAAATGATGTCTATAAATCTCATCAAAAACGTCCTTTGTTTCTGTGTAATGTTCATCACCATACCACCAGTTCCAGTCGCTTCCTTCTGAAATGTATATTTCCTCCCATGCTTTAGATAAATCTTTGTCAGGGTTTTCTTTCTGATAATTAAGCAAATCCTCTCTAACTCTGTATAAATATTCCCAAGAAACATTGTCTTCTTCATGCCCTATCCATATTGAAAAATTTGCATTAATCCACGAACCGGGAAATACTCTTTTTAAGGATTCAATTTCATGGTAATTTGAGAGGTATTCAGAAAATGTTACTGTTTTTATTTCTTTTTCTTCTGATAACCTTTTGTAGAGTTCACTCAAAAAATCAATTCCATCATTTTTATAATATTCCCAAGCATTTTCTCCATCAAGAATTACTGATACGAGGGAATTTTTAGGGGCTTTTTTTATTCGGTTTATAAAATCACTCACAGCCTTTTTACTGTCCCACCTTGAATAGACAAATCCTATAAGGTCTGAAAGCACCTTGTCTCGAAAGAAAATCTTCAAACCTCCAAATTCATAGGGTTTATATAAAATTTCTGGACTGAGAAGATGTTCACCCTCTCTAAGTTTTTTGTCTAAAGATTTCCCTAAAATTTCTTCATCCGTTGCAATCCAATTAATTTTGTTTTTAGCAATTAAACCCAAGACCTCTTCGCTTACAGAGCCTTCAGAGGGCCACATGCCAGAAGGCTTGAAACCAAAAGTGCTTTCAAAGAAATTTATTGCCCTTGAGATTTGAGTTTCAGCATCCTCTGGTGCTCTAAAATTATATTTTGGTAGTTGAGCCCATGGCATACATTCCTTTGCTTTGTAATTGTCATAAATTAAAGGAAGAATAGGATGATAAAAGGGTGTTACAGAAAGCTCAATCTGGCCTGATTTTGCCATCTCTGTGTAAGTAGGAATGATTTTTTTTAAAATTTCTATGTGTTTGTTTAAAATATAAATCTTTTCTTCTTCAGTAAAATTTTTGCCCTTTTTCTGAATTTTTTTTAGTTCAGGGTCTTTATCTCTATGCAAAGGATCAATCCATACAAGATTGAAAAGAACTTGAATATCTCTGATATCTTGATGTGTAAATTTTTTTGATATCTTTTCCATATCTCCAAAGATTCTACCTCTTTTTTCAAGAAGTTCAGCATAGCGAGGGAATTGTCTAATCATTGTATCCCAGTTTGCAAGAAAGAAGTTTTCAAGGATAAAGACTATTTGCTTTTGATTAAGCTCCTCAGCTGGAATTAGACTATAATCATAGAAAATGTCTGTAGTTCCATTTTCATATTCAATAATCTGCCTTAAAAGAGAAGGAACAACATTAAAAGTAGCTTTAACCTCAGGAAAGTTTTTCAAAAGAAGCATCATATCAAGATAATCCTTTGTGCCATGAAGTCTTACCCAAGGAAGCATGAACTTATTTTTTAGTGGGTCAAGATAATAGGGCTGATGCATGTGCCAAAGAATGGCAAGATATATCATTTTTCCTCGTTTTTAAATTGAAATACCATTTCTCCCGGCTTTACAAGCCCATATTGTTCTCTTGCGTATTTTTCCAAATATAATGGATCATTTTTTAACAATTCTATTTCCTTTTTTATTGCAGCATTTTCAGCGGAAAGATTGTTAATTTCATTTACTAATTTCAGCTCATTATTCTTTAATTGCCTGTATTTTATGTATCCCATGTCCCCAAAGAAGAAATTATAAACAAGAAAGCCAGAAATAATTAGAAGAACAAGGAGCAAAGTCTTGCTCCTTGCCTTTCTCTCTTTTATTACTTGTTCTCTTAAAACATGCCTTCCCATATTAAAGCCCGAGATTGTAAAATGCAGACATTCCTCTGTATTGGGCTATATCACCAAGCTCTTCTTCAATCTGAAGAAGTCTATTGTATTTTGCTATCCTCTCACCCCTGCAAAGGGAACCTGTTTTGATAAACCCTGTATTACATCCAACTGCAAGGTCTGCTATCATAGTATCTTCTGTCTCACCAGAGCGATGTGATACCACAGCGGTGTATTTATTATTTTTTGTAAGCTCAATTGCCTCAAGTGTTTCTGAGACAGTTCCAATTTGATTGAGTTTGATAAGTATTGAATTAGCAATGCCCCTTTTCATTGCCTCTTTTATTATTTTTGGATTTGTAACAACAAGGTCATCAGCAACAAGCTGAATCTTACTGCCAAGTCTTTCTGTAATCATTTCCCATCCATCCCAGTCTTCCTCACTCATTCCGTCTTCAATTGAGATAATCGGATACTTTTCAACAAGAGCCTCATAGTAATCAACTATATCCTTTGATTTCAACTTTTTACCCTCTACTAAATAAGCTCCATCTTTGTAAAACTCTGAAGCCGCTGCATCAATAGCAATATAAATATCTTTACCGGGTGCATAACCAGCTTTTTTGATAGCTTTAAGGATTAGTTTTATTGCCTCTTCATTGTTCTTGAGCATAGGAGCAAAACCGCCTTCATCACCAACAGAGACATTTAGTCCGTCCTTCTTTAAAATTGCCTTTAATGTATGAAATGTCTCAACAGCTGCTTGGAGTGCTTCTGAAAAAGTTTGAAAACCTGCAGGCACTATCATAAACTCTTGAATATCAAGATTGTTGTCAGCATGAACTCCGCCATTAATGATGTTCATCATGGGAAGCGGAAGCACCTTTGCATGTGTTCCACCTAAATATCTATAAAGTGGCAAACCGCATTCAAGCGCAGATGCTTTACATACAGCCATTGATATTGCTAATATTGCATTTGCTCCTAATTTGCTTTTATTCTCTGTCCCATCCATTTCAATGAGAAAGTTATCTATTCCTACCTGATCAGTAGATTCCATACCAATTATGTTTGGAGCAATTTCTTTCATAATATTTTCAACTGCCTTGAGAACTCCCTTGCCCATAAATCTTTTTTTGTCACCATCTCTTAACTCAAGGGCTTCTTTGCTACCTGTTGATGCACCAGAGGGAACAGTAGCAACTCCAACAGCTCCTGAATCAAGAAGAACTTCTGCCTGAACAGTAGGATTGCCACGGGAGTCAAGAACTTCTCTTGCTATTACATCAATAATTTCTCCCATAATTGCCTCCTTTTTTATGAAGTTTAACTATAATATCTCAAAATTGCAAATTCAATCAATGCTGAAAAAAATATTATCAATGTTGCTGGAATAATTTTCTTGTAAATGCCTAATATGTCAGCTTTAAAATATTCTTTTGTGAGTATTAAACAAAGATGAAGAGGAGAAAGAAGAACACCTGCATATCCAGAAACAAAAGCAATAGAGATTTCGTAAGGAACTATGTTTTTAATATGCATAAGTATTGGAAAAGTGCTTCCAACAAATCCCACACTTAAGCCTGTGATAAGTCCGGTGATAAAAGGAAGAAATACAAAGACAAAGAGATAAGGAATTTTAGATTGAGTAATTACTTCAGCTAATCCTTGCACTGCTCCTGAAATCTGAAGTATTTCCTTAAAAATTATCACTCCTATGACAAGTATTATCACATCCCATGTAAAGCCGTATTTGATTATTTCATAAAATCTTCTAAAGCCTGTTTTAAACCATACACTCAGTAGAATGATATTTGCAAACAAAGCAATATAAAGGTCAATCTTAAAAATGATTACTGGCAGAAGCACTAAAACAATAGGGACAAAGCTGTAAAGATTTTTAATTATTCCTTGCTTGATAGTTTTTCTTTCAGAGTTTTTTACACCTTTCATGCTAAATAAAAATCCTGTAATGAAAAATATAATAACTATTGGTAAATGAATGAGCATCAGCTCTCCCAGAGGAACACCAGATATCGCAGATGCAAGAACAATACCGGGATAAAGAGGAAGAATAAGCTCCCATGGATGTCTGTACCAATAATTTACAAAAGCTTTTTCCTCCTTTGACATCTTTGTATTCTTTGTAGCAGAGTCAACCATAGGTGCGGAAAGATAAGCTCCACCAAGCGATGGCAACATTCCAATTATCATGGGCATTGATATTATTGAGAATTTTTTGCTGTTTAAAAGACTCTGTGATGCTTCTGTCATTTTTTGCATTAAGCCTACCTGTCTTAGTGAAAATTCAAAGGATTTAATCAATGTAAGGGAAAGAAGAAGATTTAAGAAAGTATGTGAGGTTAGGCTTTTTGCAAAGGTGTTGGGAATTTTATATAAAGTATGAGGATAAAAAACAATAAACATTAATGAGCCTGCAAGCATTGCGTATCCGACATTTATCTTTTTCCTAAGCAGAAAAAGAATAAAAAGAAAAACAATTGTGACCTTTAATAAATCCAACATAAAATTTTAATCCTCAAAACTAAATTTTATGAATTGCTTCTCCGTAAATGTCTGCACATGCTTCCTTAATACCTTCAGAAAGGGTAGGGTGGGAATGAATTAGTTCTGCAACATCTTTTGCTTTTGCCTTAAGTTTTATTGCAAGGGCAAGTTCATGAATAATCTCAGATGCCTTTGCACCTATTATATGAGCTCCAATTATCACATCTGTGTCTTTTTCCGCCAATACTTTTATAATTCCGTCAATTTCACCAATTGCATGAGCCTTGCCAATTGCTCTGTAAGGAAAAGTTCCTTTTTTGATAGCTATTCCCTTTTGAAGAGCTCCATTCTCTCTCAGTCCTACTGAGGAGACTTCCAAGGCAGTAAAAATTGTTGATAGAATGATGGTGTAGTCCATTATTTCTTTTTCTCCAAGAATATTTTTTGCAGCAATTTCTCCTTCTTTATATGCTACATGAGCAAGTAGCCATTTTCCATTTACATCTCCAACAGCATAAACACCTTCTAAATTAGTTTTTAAATATTCATCAACTAAAATTTCTCCTTTTTTTCCAAGCTTAATTTCAGAGCTCTTTAAAAATTCAGTATTGTAAGCCCTTCCAACTGAGACAAGAACAACTTCTGAAGAAATTTTTTTTGAATTTGAAAGAAGAATTTCAACTGCTTCATCAGTTTTTTTCAACTCCTCTATTTTTACGCCTGTATAAAATTCTATCTTTCTTTTTTTAAAAGCCCTCTCCAATGTTTTAGAAATTTCTTCATCCTCCATTGGTAAAACTCTTGGCATTAGTTCTATTAGTGTTACCTTGCTTCCAAGAAGATGGAAAATCCAAGCAAATTCACAACCAATTGCACCAGCACCAACTATTGTTATTGATTTTGGTATTTCTTTCATACTCCATAAATCATCACTTGAGAGGATTTGTTTTCCATCAAAGCTAAGCATTGGAAGTTCTGCTGGTCTTGAGCCTGTTGCAATTATTATATTGTCTGCAGTGATTTTTTCAGATGAATTTTTTAAGAGTACTGTTTTTGGATTGATTAATTCAGCTTCATCTTTGATAATTTTAACTCCTGACTGTTTCAGTAACATGTAGAGACCCTTTCGCTGGGTCTCTACAACATAGTCTTTTTTTTCCATCAATTCTGAAAAATTAGGTGTTATATCAAGATTTGGCTTATCAGTGCCATGCTTAAGCTCTTTTAATTTGTTAAAGGTTTCAAGGTAATGAATGATAGTTTTAGTTGGGATACATCCTTTATTAAGGCATGTGCCTCCTAATTCATCTTTTTCAATAAGCGTTACTTCAGCACCTGCTCTTTTGGCAGTCAATGCTGCTACATATCCTGCAGGACCACCTCCAATAACAATTAATTTCATTCTCTTTCTTCCTCAATATATGCTTCATATTCATCGTAGTCCATTAAATCATCAAGTTCATCAGGATTGTCCATTTCTATTACTGCTATCCAGCCTTTTCCATAAGGGTCTTCATTAATAAGTTCTGGATGGTCAATAAGCTCTTCATTAATTTGAACAACTATTCCACTTACAGGAGCTATAACTGGGGATGAAGTTTTTGTTGATTCAATTTCTGCCATTTCTGAGCCTGCATCTACATGAGTGTCAACTTCAGGAAGTTCAATATAAACAATATCACCTAATTGTTCTTGTGCATAATCAGTGATTCCAACTTTGACTTTTGTACTTTTTCCAGATATTTTTACCCATGTGTGTTCTTTGTGAAACTTATAATTTTCTAAACCCATCTCTCCTCCATTTAAAAATATAATTGATTATTTAAATTGACAGAGCTAAATTTGTCAAGCTTACAAATATTTTGTGCTAAGATGTTGTATATTTTATCAGTGTAACCAATTAACCCTTTAAGAATCAAATTTATTTTTTTAAACTTAAATTTTGCTATTGTCAAATCTCATAGCTAAAGCTCGCCACACCTTCGGCTCGGGACAGGCTTCCCTCCTCGTCATTACAAGGAGCGTCAGCGACGAAGCAATCTCACTTTTTTCTCATGGAATGATAGAAGAGATTGCTTCGCTTCGCTCGCAATGACGCTTTTTTAAGATTGTTTCGGCATCCTATCGGATGCCTCGCAATGACAAAGGAAGGGGTCATTGCGAGCCTGCCGACAGGCAGGCGAAGCAATCTCATAAAAAGAAAGTGTAGCCTCAAAAATAAAATCTCTCGCAATGTCCATATATCTAACATCCGATGACGAAAAGGGAATAGCTCAAACGTCCATATATATAACATACAATGACTGATAGAGGAGAAAGTAACCGCAAGAAACTATTGCAGAATGCTGTATGAAACCTTTTCTTCCCAAAGCCTTCTTTTGAGCTCCTCAATCAAAGGAAGAAGCGTTTCTTTTTGTTTTGCTGAGATTCCTATTGCATTGTATCTTTTACAAATAACATCAGCGTCTGATAGGTTGATTTTATCTATTTTGTTGAAAACAAGCATAACAGGCTTTTTATCAAGGTTCAATTCTTTAAGAATATTTTTTACTGACTCTATATGATTCTCAAATTGAGGATTTGATATGTCCACAAGATGAATGAGTAAGGTGGCATCTTCCAACTCCTCTAACGTTGATTTAAATGCAGCAACAAGGTCTTCTGGTAAATCCCTAATAAAGCCGACTGTGTCTGTGATGATTAGTTCCCTTTCTTCTGGAAATTTCAGTTTTCTTGATGATGTATCAAGAGTGGCAAACATTTTATCTTCAACAAAAACTTCACTTTTGGTAAGAGCATTTAGAAGTGTTGATTTTCCCGCATTTGTATATCCTATTATTGATACAATCGGAATTTCAAGCTCCTTTCTTCTTTTCTTTCTCTGCTGTCTGGCAACCTGTATTTTTTTAAGCTCATTCTCAAGCCGATGAATTCTCTCTTTTATTCTTCTTCTGTCTATTTCAAGTTTTGTCTCTCCTGGACCCCTTCCTCCAATTCCTCCTGCAAGACGAGACATGGCAGTTCCTTTACCTGTTAATCTTGGCAGAGTATAACGAAGTTGGGCAAGTTCTACCTGAACCTTTCCTTCCATTGAATGAGCACGCTTTGCAAATATATCAAGAATCAATTGGCTACGGTCTATAACTTTGAGTTCTGTCATCTCCGCTATTGTTCTCATTTGCGAAGGCGTAAGATCTTGGTCAAACAACAGAAGTGTGGCACCTATATCCATTGCCCTAATTATCAATTCCTTCAGTTTACCTTCACCAAGAAGATATTTTGGATTTAGTTCTTTTACTCTTTGAATAATTTTATCAAGCACAACTACATCAGCAGATTGGGCAAGTTCTTCCAATTCTTCCATATGCTCTTGTAAAACATATTTAGGTGAGGTTGAAACGCTTATTAAAATAGCCCTTTCCCTTGTGTCAGAAGTATCAATGGCTCTTATTCTGTCCATTTCTTCTTCAAGAGACTTTATGAAGTCCTTAAAGTTGAATTTCAAATCATGAAAACTCGTAGATAAAATCTCATACTGCTTCTCACTTCCAAATGGCAGAAGATGAACTATGTGTATGTCTTGCGGAATGCCCTCCTTTTGAGTAATAACAGCGAGCAAATCAAATCTTAGAAGTCTTAGGTCTGCTATGTCTTCTCTGTCAGGAGGCTCATTTTTAAGATGCGTATGTATGTATCTAAGCCCCCTTAAAGGCTTTTTACCAATAGGAAAATTATCAAGTTCGGGAATAAGTATTGAATTGGCTGTACCCACAATTACATGGGTGATACTACCAAATCGGTCTATTAAAAGTCCTATTTGTCTGTTTATCTCAAAGGAGAGCGCACAAAGAGTTTTTGCTAAATCTGAAGAAATAATAAAATCTACTGGCTGTTTTTTCCTATAGAGTCTCTCTAAAATATTAATCTGACTTCTTTTAAGCCCTGTTATTTCTCCGTAAATTCTGATACTTAACTAACCCCCTTAGCTTACATTAGCATAGAAAATAAAAATCTTGCCAGTAAAGCCAAAACTGAAGCCATAGCTATGGTAAGAAGTGTAACAAAAATCGTTTTTCTGATTCCCAGTTCCCTAATTAAAGCTCCCATTGTTCCTACACATGGCATGTAAAATACAGTGAAAATGGTAAAGACAATGAGTTGGACTTTAGTCATAACTGTAATTAAATCGGTTGTATGTAATGCCTGAAAAAGCATGATCATAGAAAGCTCTTTTCTCAATATGCCAAAAAGCAGTGTAATCCCTGTCTGTTCAGGCAATCCGAGAATCCAGCTGACAATAGGTTTTAAAATCTGATTAAGTATTTCGTCAATTTTAAAATATTCAAGAAGACTTAAAGATATACTGCTAATGATAAGCAATGGCCATGCAACTACTATAAAATCTTTAAGTCTTAGCCATGTTTTCATATAAACATTTTTAAATGTAGGAATACGAAGAGGCGGTATTTCCATAATCAATCCCGGAGTTACTTCAGGAATAAATTTTGTGAGAACAGCACCTAAAATCATGACTACGAAAAGATTGAAAAGAAATATTCCAGCCACAGCAAATCCGCCAATATAAGCGCCAACAATTCCAAATATTATTGTGGTTCTCGCAGCACATGGGATAAAAACAGAGACTGTTGCAGTAATAAATCTATCTCTTGGCGATTCAAGTATCCTTGAAGCCATTACTCCCGGAACATTACATCCATATGAGACAATAAGCGGCAGAACACTTTTTCCATGCAATCCAATTTTATGCATAATAGAATCCATTAGAAAAGCAATTCTTGGTAAATATCCAATGTCTTCAAGAACAGTCAATCCGACAAAAAAGGGTATAAGATAAGGAATGGCAACTCCAATGCCTCCCGAAAATCCTTCAAGTAATCCTTTCAGTATGAAGTAAGCAAAACTTCCTTCACTGACAAAATTAGGAAGTTTTTGAATTAAAATATCAAAGAAATCAGTTAGAGGCTCTTCTATGAAGCTTCCTACCTCAAAAACAGTGAAAAAGATTCCAAAAAGAATAAAAAACAGTAGGGGATAACCAAGATACCTATTAGTAAGCAAGTCATCAATTTTTTCTCTTAAGGATTTTTGTGGTTCTCCGATTTTTGTAACTTCCTCAAAAATATTCATTGTTAGAGCATGTCTTTCAGAGGAAATAACTGTGTCAGCATGTTTCCCATGAGAAATTTTTATTTCTTCCCGAAGTTTGTTGACCATTGCGAGAATTTCAGGATATTGTTTTATTTTTTCAAACAATTCAGCATCGCCTTCTAAAAGTTTTACAGCTATGTATCTTCGTGGAATATTCGTCAGGAAATCAGCGGGTATGATTTTCTCAATTTCACTGATTTTTTCCTCTATGTCTTTGTGAAAATGTTGGATTTGTGGGATTAACTTTTTATTGAAGGCTTCTTTTGCGGATTTAAAAATTTTGTCAATTCCGATTCCTTTATTTGCAATTGTTTCTATTACAGGAACTCCAAAAATTTTTGATAGTCTTGCTAAATCTATTTCAAGGCCCTTTCTTTTTGCCTCATCAATCATATTTAGACATATAACCATTGGAACTTGAAGCTCTGCCAATTGAAGAGTCAGTTCAAGACTTCTTGATAGGGTTGAGGCATCTATAACATTTATAATGACATCTGCCTGTCCTGATAGAATGTATTTTCTTGATTCAAGCTCAGCCTTATCTAATGCTGTGAGGGAATAAATTCCGGGCAAGTCAACTATCTCAAATGTTTCGTTCCCAACAGTAACTTTGCTTATAGTATAATGGACTGTTTGACCGGGAAAATTAGCTGTTACTGTTTTGTAACCTGCAAGTCCGTTAAATATAGTGCTTTTTCCCGCATTAGGTTGCCCAGTAAAGGCTATTTTCATTCAACTTCCTCAACCTCTATTTTTGAGGCAACCCCTTTACCTAATGCGACCTGAGAGCCGTTTACTTCTAAAAGTATTGGACCACCCAAGAAAGATGTCTTTTTTAAAGTGACAATATCTCCTATGTGGATTCCAAGACACTGTAGATGCTGACGTATTCCTCTACCACCTGAAATCTTTATAATTTTTACCCTTTTGCCATCATTTATGTTAAGCAATGTTTTCATTTTCTCTCCAAATAACAGAAACTATTGTTAATAATAAAACTTTTTTATAATCTCATGCAACACTATATTGCTTAGGGCTGAAAATAGATAAATACTCATTAATACGAGCTTCTGTTGCGAGCGATATCGGACAAGGCAGACTTTTCTTTTATATCAGAGTCTTTGCTATTACAATTGCATATTGTAATTATTGACATCATTTTTTAGCTTTTCTATTTCTTCTCTTGGATAACAGAATATTTCTGAAAAAACAGTGTTGTTGGTTAAAAGAGGGTCTAAATCATCTGTTATTACTCCCTTCTCAATCAGCTTTTGCCAGTAAAAAGTGCCTCTGATAGGAGAAAACTCTGTGAGATGAATTCTTACTTTGAGTTTTTTAAGGAATTCTGCACCAGCCCAAACTTCATCAATTGTTTGCTCAGGTAATCCATACATGATGTAAACACCTATTTCCTGAGATGAAAATCCTGATTCTCTGAGATTGTAAACAGCCTTTTCGAGTTCCTCATTGGTGACCTTTCCTCCAGTTGCAATTTGTCTTTTTATGTCCACTGTTTCAAGGCTGAGTCTCAAAGTCTTAAATCCCGCAAGTTTCATAAGACGGGCAATTTCTTTGTCAACGAAGCGAGCATGTAGCCCGTTTGGGGTATGAAATCGGATTTTTAAGTCTTGGCGAATAATTTCCCAAAGAATAGGCTTTATATGGGATTTAGATTCATAAAGCAGAGCATCATCATAAAAGGCAAAGTCTTTTACTCCAAGTCTGTAAAGCCCTGTGATTTCTTCAATTACGTCCTCAACATTGCTTTGCTGAAATCCATTATATAGGAGCGAAGAGGCGCAATAAGCACATCTAAAAGGACAACCCGTTGATGTAAGTATTGGAGCATATGGAAGCTCTTTGTAAAAACCCATCTGCCACCAGTATATGGGTTTTTCTCTTATTCTTTTTAAATGGATTCCAAAGTTATCAAGACACTGAATCAGTCTGATGTCAGCTTGTCCTTCATAAACAAAGTCTGCTCCAATATTTTTTTCAGCATGCTCTTTGTAGAGGGTTGCATAGATTCCACCAAGAATTATCGGAGTGTTTGGATAAAAATCTCTTAGAATTTCAACAACTCTTTTTACACCAAGCCACCAGTAAGCCATAATAGATGTGACTAAAATGATATCAATTTGTCCGATTTGTTTTAGCTTTCCAATAAACTGCTCTTCTGAAATCCCGTATTTTTTGAATTTTCTCGGAATGTTTTTAAGAATGTCAGGCTTTTTTACAACTTCAGAGGAGTATTTTCCTGTGCCAAATTTTTTTATTTTAAAACTGTTGCAACAGTCAATAAGTTGAAGGGATACATTAAACAGACTTAAAAACTCGGCAACTTTAAGAATTCCTAAGGGTCTTGCCCAAAAATTATAGGCAGCGAAATCATAAATCCACGGATTTATGAGAAGGATTTTATAGCTCATTCAAGCTTTCTGAAGACAACTATAAATCCTGTGTGAGCTACCATTCTTAATGAAGGTCTAAGACTTAAGCCTTCTTTTTCCCAACTTCTTTCAAGAAGCTCAAAGATGCCAACCTTATAAAGTCTGTTTGAAAAGTTTTTTTCAACTTCTTCAATTAAGCTATAAATCTGAAGCACTGTAGTGACATAGCATCCGAGCAATCCGCCTGATTTTAATACTTCTATTACTTTGTCTAAAAAAAGCCACGGCTCAGTAAGGTCAAGGACAGCCCTGTCAAACTCCTTTTCATCAATCCCTTCACCTATGTCTTTGTTTTTGAGGACGAGATTATCTGGATTTGGCATAAATCTTTCAATATTAGTTTTTGCAGTCTCATAAAATTCTTTTCTTTTTTCGTAAGATACAACTTGTCCATTGTGTCCAACAGCTCTCAAAAGATAAAGAGTTAAAGCACCAGAACCTGTTCCAGCTTCAAAGACTTTAGAGCCGGGAAAGATATCAAGCAAAGTTATTATTCTTGAGATATCCTTTGGATAAATTATTTGCGCACCCCTTTTCATTTTTAGGATGTAATCTTCAAGGGTAGGACGGAAGACAAGAAGTTTTTCTCCTTTTGTTGAGGAAACCTTTATTCCTTCAGGCTTTCCGATGATTTCATTAAAATTGACATTTCCTTTGTGAAATGAAAAGAAACCATCATTTTTGAGATTTATAAGATATTTTCTTCCCTTTGAGTCTATTAAAAGAGCGAGGTCTCCTACTTTGAATTCTACCAAACTTGCCTCCAATAAAAAAAGCGGGCGACGGGATTTGAACCCGCGACCTTCAGCTTGGGAAGCTGACACTCTACCGCTGAGTTACGCCCGCATAAATTAATTATTTTTCATTTTATAATTACCAGAAAAAATATGTCAATTTGTTTATTTTCCCCAAAAATAATCTATCCGAAAAAGTATTGTTTCCTCACAATTGACAATAAAGGCGACCATCTGATATTCCTTTTATTTTTAGCCAATACACTAGATGAAAGGAGGAATACCCTATGCCCTCCCCTATTCCAAAGGAGGTCTTCAGTATGAAGAGCAGATATTTTATTATCCAAAAAATGCTACGAAATATCAAAAAATGCCCAAAAAATTAAATGCTCAGATGCTTAATGACCTAACATCAGTAACTCAGCTTAACAGAAAATACTTGGGATGGTTGCTACGAAATAATGGCAAAGTTGTATTCATCAAAGACAAAACACGAATAATTGCTGAACCCACAGTCTCTTATACATACAAAGAGGTACAAAGACTTTATATACAGATGAGGGAATAGAAGCTCTTAAGTGGTTATTGACGGCCATACCGTTTAATAGGATTTAAAGTTACTGGATGAAGAAAGCAGGGAAAGTTTGATAGAAATTAGAAATCGGATTGATACAGTGAGATTATCAAGAAAAATAGAAGAAATAAGTGAGCTGTTAGCTGAGGGATATGAGAAAAAACTAAGGGAGGTCAACCATAAGAACTTTTCATATCTGTTCAGGAAGATTTTATTTTGAGTCATTGCTGTCCAAAATAATCTAAACTCATAAAAAACATCCGCATAAAATAAGACTTTTGGACAAGAAAATTTGCTTTTTCAAAATCAGGTTACCCCCCTTTCTTTTTATTTGCTGTCCAATTAAACAAGTCTAAATTTTAACTGTTCTATTTGAGGCTCAATTTGCGGTGTCTCTGTCGGTTTATTTATCCATTCCCATAAATTCCTATATGTAAATAGGTTTAGTCTCAACAATGCAACTAGATTACTTAATGACCATCCAAATGTTGATAACTCCTTCAGATACTTCAGTATCAGTATCGCTATTAATGCCGTCCATATCTGTATCTTAAGTGCATTCGCTGATGTCCCTACAAAGGTTTTTACTCTTAGATTTTGTTTCAATGTCTTAAAAAATCTGCCCTGCCATCTGTCTTTGTATATCTCTGATATGGTCGTTGCACCAAAGTTCAGTTGGTTCGTGAGTAGCACAACTGTATCTTTTGTTTCCTTATCCATGACCTCTATCCTCCGTAGCTCATATGGACAGTCTTGCTCTGCATAAAAACCCTTAAGCTTGATTATCTCATCCCGAATTATGTTTCTGTTCTTTGGCACTGGTAGGCTCTTTATCACTTTATAAGAGGCGTTGTCCTTTAACCTTGTTACAAAATATACCCCCTCCTCTGTCCATCTACCAAATAAAGCATAGTCAACACACCCTCTGTCTATTTATAGCACCAGAACAAAATTGAAGTCTCCTTAATATGTTTACTTCGTGCACTTTACCTTCTGTTATATGCGCATATTCAGGTAAATATCCTGAGTGGTCAAGTAGTAAATGCAACTTTACCGCACCTTTAGTCTTTCTGAATTTTGCCCAGTCAAATACTGTTGCACACAACTCTATTACAGATGCATCAAAGCTCTTTAGCTTGTTCTTAAATCTGAATTTCCTCTTGCCAGTAAATTTAGACTGACATCTCTGAAGAAGCATATAAAATACTGCTTGAAAGAGTTCCCACGGTCTGTGTTCATTTGCATAGGCAAGGGTAGACCTCTTTGGAGCTTCTTTTATACCAAGATGCCTTAACTTGCCAATACAACTGGCAAGTCCATTACATATCTCTCTTAGAGAATGCGCCTGCCCAAGTTGACAAAATAACATAGCTACAAATTGCCCCCAACTCGTAAACCCTTTTGCTCTACGCTCAGCTTCTGTCTGCTTTGACTGACTTCTCAAATTCTAATCTTGGAAAAAGGGATAGAATTTGACTGAAAATACCGCTATACTTATTCATATACACCTCCAATCTGGGTCTTTAATTTTAAGCTAAATGTTTATCTATTTTACCCAGATCGGAGCTTTTTAAAAAATTTATTTTGGACAAGAGTGATTTTGAGTAAATACGGGGCAATTTAATTTTTAATTTGTAATGACAGCAAAAACAATTAATTTTCAAATATCTATCGTAATCTTAAGATTTGACTTGCTATTTGTTGTCACAAAAATCAAAAAGCTTAATTGTGATATAATTTTATATGAGCAAAAAGTCTGTGCAGAGTCTTGATGATATAATAAGAGTTCTTCGGGAACATAAAGAGGAAATTAAGCAGAAGTATAAAGTAAAGGAGATTGGCGTTTTTGGCTCTTTTGTCCGAGGAGAGCAAAATAAAAGAAGCGATGTAGATATTCTGGTTGAATACACTGAAGTGCCGGACCTTTTAAAATTTATTGAGTTGGAAAATTTTTTAAGGCATATTTTAGGTAAAAAAGTTGATTTAGTCAGAAAAAAGGGAATTAGGAAAGAATTGAGAGAGAGAATATTAGAAGAGGTAGTTTATGTATGAAAAGGGATTATAAATTGTTTATTAAGGACATATTAGAGGCAATTGAGAGGATAGAAAAGTTTACTAAAAATATGGATTATCAAGCATTTTTTGAAGATGAAAAAACAAATAGTGCAGTAGTATGGCAAATTCTCATTATAGGAGAAGCCACAAAAAATATTCCGAAAGTCATAAAGGAAAAATATAAAGACATACCGTGGAAAGAAATGGCAGGCATGAGAGATAAAATCAGTCATGCTTATTTTGGAATAGATTTTGAAATTGTTTGGAAAGTCATTCAAGATAGATTGCCAGAAATAAAGCCTAAAATAGAAAAGATTTTAAAAGAGCTTAAACAAAAATAAGCCATTGGAGGTGTAAGATGGAAATTAAGGCAGTAAAAGTAGAGATACCAGAGGGATGCAATATTATACTTGGACAAACTCATTTTATTAAGACTGCAGAAGACCTTTATGAAATTCTCGCAACCCATATTTCACATGCAAAGTTTGCAGTTGCATTTACAGAGGCATCTGGTCCTTGTTTGATTCGTTCAGAAGGAAATGATGAAGAGTTAAGACAAACATGCATTCGTAATCTTCAAAACATTGGAGCAGGACATGTATTCTGCATTTTAATGCGAGGTGCTTTCCCGATAAGTGTTTTAAATGCTATAAAAATGTGTCAGGAAGTATGCAATATTTATTGCGCAACAGCAAATCCACTTGAGGTAATAGTTGCAGAAACAGAGCAGGGAAGGGGAATTCTTGGAGTTGTTGATGGTTCTTCACCAAAGGGAGTTGAAACAGAAGAAGACCGTAAGCATAGGAAGGATTTTTTAAGAAAAATTAACTATAAACTTTAAGTTTTTGATTTAACTTATTGATTTTAAGGCAATCCAACTCCATCTACTAAACTCCCGCAGTTTGTGCAGCGGGAGTTTTTTATATTGATTTTGTTTATGAAATAACCAAATCTTTCAATTAAAAGATTTTTGCAGTTAGGGCAATATGTGTTTTCACCGCCTTCACCGGGAATATTTCCAGTGTATACGAATTTTAAACCTTCCTCAAAGCCAATATTTCTTGCTTTTCTGAGGGTTTCAACAGGTGTTCTTGGTTTGTCCAAAAGCTGATATGTTGGATAAAACTGTGTTACATGCCAAGGGATTGCAGTGTCAATAGAACACAGAAAGCGAGCAATTCTCCTTAAAAATTCCTCTGAATCATTAAGCTCAGGAATTATTAGAGTAGTTACCTCTACCCAAACTCCAAGTTCTTTGAGCAGTTTAATATTATTCATAACAGGCTCAAGCCTTGCTCCACAGACTTTTTTGTAAAAATTTTCATCTCCTTTAAGGTCAACATTAATTGCGTCAAGATATGGAGCAACAAATCTTAAAGCCTCTTCACTTGTGTATCCATTGCTTACAAATACATTTTTAATCCCTTCTTTGTGCGCCACAACCATGCAGTCATAAGCAAATTCAAGGAATATAGTTGGCTCTGTGTAAGTGTAGGATATGCTTTTGCATCCTGTTGCCATTGCTTCTTTGACCACTTCCTCTGGAGTGAAATCTTCACCGGGAATATCCTTATGATATCTTCCGTATTGGGAAATAGTAAAGTTCTGACAGTGCAAGCAACGAAAATTACAACCTACTGTCGCGATTGAATATGAAGTAGAGCCGGGATAAAAGTGAAATAGCGGTTTTTTTTCAATAGGATCAACATGATATGCGATAATCTTTCCATACACGAGGCTATAAAGAGTTCCATTTACATTTTCTCTTACTCCGCAAACTCCTCTTGCACCATCAGAAATGGTGCAGTTATGGTGACAAAGTTTGCATTGTACCTTATTGTCGGAAAGCTTCTCGTAAAACAATGCTTCTTTCATTCCTTTTTCCTTCTGCCTCTTGCCTTTGATGTTGATTTTGACTTCGCAGAAGAGGTTCTCTTGCAAGCTCTCGTTCTTTTAGTCTTTGGTTTCTCGGGCTCTTCTTTTACCTCCTCTGGTTGCTCTTCTTTGATTAAATTATATTTTCTCAGAACAATTCTTTCTGCCTCAAGCCAGTTGTCTATATCTCTTCCAGCAATGCATCCACTTTTTACATAAAGTTCATATGCAACTTGTCTAATTTCCTCTTCAAGCCTTTCTCTGTCAACCATGTTAAACCTCCTTATAAGGCTTTTTTTTAAGTATAACATAAAAAATATGATTTGCCTATTGATTTTTTTTGCAGATTATGGCAAAAAATTAAGGTGAATTACACAATTGATTCAATAGGAAGTTTAAAAATATGTCAGCCAAGGGAAGGTTACAGATTTAGCGTAGATGCTATACTTGTTGCAAGTTTTGTAAATCTGAAAAGGGTTGACAGAATTGCTGACATTGGAGCAGGAACCGGTATAATTGGGCTTATTCTTGCAAAAAAATATCCTGATGCTGATGTCATTATGATAGAGATTCAACCAGAACTTGCAGAACTTGCAAAAATTAGCGTTGAGCTAAATAATTGTCAGGAAAAAGTAAAAATCATATGCGCTGATGCAAGAAATTTCAGTGATAATGATTTTGATTTAATTGTCTCAAATCCGCCTTTCAGAAGACCCGGCACGGGTAAAATGAGCCCATCAGATAAAAAAGCATTAGCAAGGCATGAGCTGAGTCTAACAATATCGGATTTGGCAAAAATTGGACAAAGACTACTCAGACACAAGGGAAGACTTTGCATGATTCATCTTCCGGAGAGACTTACAGAGATTATCCGTGTAATGGGAAAGTATCAGCTTGAGGTAAAAAGAATTCGTTTTATACATTCAAAAATGAATACAGAGGCAAAAATGGTGCTTATAGAGGCAGTAAAAGGGGGTAGGGTAGGGCTTAAGGTAGAACCTCCTCTTTTTATTTACAAAGAAAATGGCGAGTATACAGAGGAGATGCAGAAAATTTATGATGAAATTTGATTTCAAAGACCTTAAACAGGCAACATTAATTAAAAGAGTGAACAGATTTGTGGTTGAATGTAATATTAATGGAAAAAAGATATATGCTCATCTTCCAAATTCCGGAAGTCTTATGGAGTATATGATACCCGGTGAAAAAATTTATCTTAAACAAAACAATGGACTCAATAGGGCAACCCAATGGAGTACAGTTGCAATAGAAAAAGATGGTTTTCCTGTTTTTATTCAATCAGCAATGACAAATTCAATTGTGGAGCAACTTTTAAATGAGTCAAAAATTGAGGAGTTTAAAGTATGGAAAGTTTTAAAAAGGGAGATTAAATACGGTAGTAGCAGATTTGATTTACTTTTATCAAATAGAAAAGAAAAATTGTTAATTGAGGTTAAATCATGCACCCGCTGGGGCAGTAAAATTGCAATGTTTCCAGATGCAATAACAGAAAGAGGCAGAAAACAAATAATTGAATTGTCTATGGCTGACTATGCTGGAGGCGTTTTCTTCATTGTGCACACACCTAAGGTTGATTATTTTTTGCCTGATTATCACACTGATTTAAGCTTTTCAGAAACTCTTTTTAACTTAAAAGATAAGCTTATAATTAGGGCATATAGCATCATATGGAGTAAACATCTTACTTTTTCTGGGATAAAAGAAATAAATATACCGTGGCATATTTTAAATAGAGAGATGAAGGACAGTGGCAGTTATCTTTTAATTGTGAAGCTTGAAAAGGACTTAAAAATAAATGTGGGAAATCTTGGTGAAGTATATTTCAGAAAAGGTTATTATGTTTATGTTGGCTCAGCAATGAAGGCGTTGTCAAAAAGAATCCAGAGGCATAGAATTCGCAGAAAAAAGCTTTTTTGGCATGTTGATTATTTAAGAGAAGAGGCAAATTTTATTGATGTATTGCCGATAAGAACTCATGACAGGCTTGAGTGTGAGATTGCAAGAAGAGTTGAAAAAATATCTGAATGGTCTGTTTCAGGATTTGGAGCATCAGATTGTAAATGTAAGAGTCATCTTTATGGTTTTAGTGAAAATCCTTTGATAAATAAAAATTTTATTGATTTACTTTTTTACTTTCGCATTGACAGATTAAATGAAAAATACAGTCTTTAAAAATATGACGCACATGAGATTAATTGAGATTGTGAGAGAAGGAGGAAAAGTGAAGAAGAGTTATGAAGTGGACATACCGTTTAATAGTGCTTTAAAGTTACTGGATGAATAAAACAAGGAGCGTTTGATAGATATTAGAAAAACGATTATCTTAAAAACCACTCAAGCCAGATGCTACCTAAAAGAATCGTTAATAGAGTCACCAAAGAGCCGACTTTCAAAAATTCAAAGAAACCAATGCGAACTCCGCTTAATTTAGCAGTTTCAACAACAATTATATTTGCCACTGAACCAATGATTGTAAGATTGCCAGCAAAAGTAGAAGACATGGCTACAACAATCCAGTAAGCTTCAGGATTCTGTGCGAGATTAATAAATGGAGATAAAATCATAACCGCAGGCACATTTGATACAATATTACTAAGAATGGCAGTGAAAAAGGATAAAGTGATGTAGTTTTGAAAAATAATGTTTTCAAAAACAGAAAAAAGTTTTTTGTCAATTCCCGTATGCACAATTGCTCCTGTTATTACAAATAAAGAGGAAAAAAATAGAAGAAGTGCCCAATCTATCTCTTTGAAAACTCTTTCAGGCTTAATTCTCCTTGTAACTAAAAGTATTGAAGCCCCTAAAAGAGCAGAAAGAGAGATATCAAACTCCATCAAAGATAAAGCAAGCACTATGCCCATAGCTATTACTGACTTAATAAGGAGCGGTTTATATATTCTGAAATTAATTTTACCTTCTATGGTAAATTTTGAGCTGTCAAACTCTTTTCTGTAAAATGCAATTATAGTAAAGTATGTTATGAAGAGGGAGAAGGTAGAAACTAAAAAAAGAGGTTTCAGGAAGTTTATAAAACTTATTCCAGAGTATCCAGCAATCAGTATGTTTTGTGGATTCCCTATGGGAGTCATTGCAGAGCCTATATTTGCAGAAAGTCCCAGAGCAATTAGATAGGGTATAGGATTTCTTTTGACTAAAAGTAACATTTGAAGCACAATTGGCGTAAACATTATCGCTACCGTGTCATTTAGCAATAAAGCAGATAGATAACCTGATGTGAAAATTATCAGAAACAGAAGCTTTTTTGGAGTATCTGCGATTTCTAAAATTTTTGATGATACGAGGTCAAAGAAGCCTGAGACACTGAAGTTAGCATTAATTATCATCATTGAAAGAAGAAGAGCCAAAGTGTGAAGCTCTATTGATTTGAGTGCATCTTCGTAATGCAGGATACCAGTTCCAAT
The DNA here is from genome assembly GCF_054657355.1 of Thermodesulfovibrio hydrogeniphilus. Lineage (NCBI taxonomy): Bacteria > Pseudomonadati > Nitrospirota > Thermodesulfovibrionia > Thermodesulfovibrionales > Thermodesulfovibrionaceae > Thermodesulfovibrio > Thermodesulfovibrio hydrogeniphilus. Next base: position 16,149 of record NZ_BAAHYW010000001.1, on the reverse strand, counting down.
TAGTAAAACTGCTCCTACAAATGCAATTGTTGTTCTGTTCATTCTAAGTGTTGGAATGTGACCAAAGGCTATAGCTATGAGTATTAGTGCTATTAAAATACCAGCAAGCATAAGAAATATTTAAACATGTAAGATATGAATAAAGGCAAGTTAAATAATGTTTGGAAAAATAGAGATAGACAAGCGTCACTGCGAGCCTCCGAAGGAGGCGAAGCAGTCTCTAATTCGTGGATGGTGGTTGGTGCATGGTGAACCCCTCTTCGTCAATGGATGGTACCCCCTCTTCGTCATTGCGAGGGTGCGTAAGCACCCGAAGCAATCTCTAAAAATCGTAAAAAGTAATGCATAAGAAGTGAGACGTAAAAGAAAAAAGAGGGATTGCCACGCCTCACCTTCGGTGAGGCTCGCAATGACAGAAAAAATAAACGGTGAGGCTCGCAATGACCCCTTCCTTTGTCATTGCGAACCTGCCGAAAGGCAGGCGAAGCAATCTCATAAAAAGAAAGTATAGCCTCAGAAATAAAATCTTTTCCAATGTCAGCGAAAATACTTAATTTTCATATGGTTAGAGTAATTTTTGGATTTCTATCTTTTTTGAGATGGTAGATTTACTTCCAGTTTTTACCGGGTTTAGCCCAGTCGTATTTATCAAATGTGCCAATTTGGTACTCATAGGTAGAGCTTAGGGTAAGAAGTTCCTCATCATCACTGTAATATATTACTTCAAAGGGATTGAGAACATCATTAGTCGGTTTTATTTCCATCAACATATCCTGCCAGTAGGAAAGCTTCTTTTTTGGGTCAAGACCTAATTCAGGCTCAACTCTGTCAGGAATACTGTCTCCGTCTCTGTCAAAAATAGGGTCATATCCTGTGGTCCAGAAGTTGTGATTGTTAAGAAAATGAGTGAATTCGTGCATCACAATTATAGCAAAAGTGTCAATGTAGGTATAAGTAAAGAAGTTTCTCTCCTGCAAAGTTTTTGGTAATGAAAGTTTGATTGCTGGTATGGTTATCTGAAAAGTTTGAGGATTGTCTGTATTTTTGCTTAAATTGCATACATTTATAGTTTTGTACTGTGAAACTTCGTAATTATAAAAACCTGTCGCATTTGTTCTTTTGCCACCTTTGATGCAGGCGCATTTATTGAGTGGAACGCCTTCACACTCGTAATTCAGCCTTACATTTTGTCCAAAAGGTTTGGCTGCAGGAGTTTGCTTCCAGTAGTAAAACCAGTTGGGATATTTTCCTTCAGGATTATTTTTCGCATCCCGAGGATAGAAAATCATTATCTCCTTTTTATCTTCTGCAATGCAATTGTCAACATTTACTCTTGCTGTAATTGTCTTTTTACCAAATGCATCGTTATATAGGGGTAAGTCCTGATACATAACCATTATCTTTGAGCCCTTAGGAATAGAAGAGCCTGACTGAGGATAAATAATCTTCATTGTAGAGCCTTCCAGCTCAGGAATATCCCATTCAACATAATCAGCGTATTTTGCAGGTGTTGTCTTTGCTTCTAATTCAAGCATCAGGTTGCCTGTAACAGTCATATCACTGAATACGAATTTGCTTTTATCAGCGGGTTTTATAATTTCAACTATTATTTTTTCCTTGCTCTTACATATTGCCTCTGGTTTTTTAATCTGCATATAGAGCGTCATCGTTGAGCCGGGTCTGCAGCCGGGAGTTGCTTGTGATTTTGTACCTATATGTTGTTTTAGTAAAAGTGAGCCCTTTGTCATTAAGTTTTCAAAGTCTGCCTTATTGAGTGTCCATTTTGAGCCAAAACATCCAGCTTTTGCAGGAATTCTCTTTAAGCCATCATTGGCAAAAAATGTGATCTGTGGTGTCGAAGCCTCTATTGTAACTTGTCCGGAATTAGAATCTATGCTTACAACTCCTGAATAAAAGTTAGGATAGTATTCATTTTTATCAATTTCATAGATTGAATAAGAAACATGGTGAATGCAAGTTTTTGGACTACCGTGACTCCACTGTGCACAGGTTTTACCTATCAGTTTTTCAACTTTAATTTCTGTGGATAAAGTGTCCAATTCATAATCCTTTTCCTTTTCAAAAGCACCTTTCACGGGATCATAGGTATGAAGGACCACAAGATTACCAACAAACCTTTCTCTTATGGAATATGCTAAATCTTTTTCTATTTCACCACCCCACATTACCAACTCTCCACCTTCAACAATAATATATCCCTCAACAGAGATAGCCTCTCCTACCTGAGGTTTGTCATCACTATCCTCGGATTTAAGGGAAGAGAGATTGCTCTTCATCATATTAAACTGACTGTTAATTATCTCTTTGCGACGACTGATTTCTTTTTCAGGAGTAGTATCAGGTTTGGCAGATATCAAATTATCTGTTCCCATAATACTTCCTGCTTCCCTGTTTGCTCTGTCAATAGCCTCAATAAGCTCTCTTTGCTTGTCCAAAAGCTCGCTCATGTTCATAACCACTTGAGCAGGCTCGTTTTGTTGAATATCTGAACCATTGGTAGATTGTGCGAAAAATAATGCGAACATTATGAAAGACAGCGCTAATTTGAGCAAAAAGTTATTATAAGCTTTGTGTTTCATCTTTATTCAATAAAAGTATTGGCACCAAGATAGCCTTCTGAGGAGGGGTCGTTCCCGGGAACCCATCCAGTTAAAGCAGGAGATTGATTATTGTCTTCATAATGGGGAGTATCATCTGTTTTATGTAATCTTCTTGCCCAATTAAAGGCTTCTTGCATACTTATTTTCCCATCTTCATTAAAGTCAAATTCCTGAGGTGAGACTTCTTTTCCTTCCCTATCCAAAATTCTGTCTCCATCAGGAGTTCGTCCCATTAATACAGTAAAGAACCAGTATGTGAATTCATTGTATTTAGCAACCCCGCCATTTCTGGGCCACCTTGCCCTTGATATCTGATTTGGTCCAGCTGCAGACATAATGATTCTGTTTGGACCTCTTAAATCATTAATAAATCCACCACTGAAGCACTGCTCCATTACAATAATCATTGATGCATAGTTTCTTATTTTATTGACTTCTTCAGCAAATTCATCGTCATACATCTGTCCTTTATATGGACCAAGAATAAAGGACTCGTCCACTCTGAGAAGGTCATTTTTATCTTTATCATTATTGTAATCTTCTCTGTAAGTTGCTTCAGATATTAAGTCCTCTGTTAACTCATTATCTTCATCAAACCTTCCGCCATGAAGTCCGGGTTCTAAATATCCATGCTTTTTAAGGAGTAATCCACCACCATGATTGTTAATCATGATAAAAAGCTTATCCCTGCCGGTCATTGTAGATGCAAGCTCGTCAAAAACTCTTCTGATATTTTCCTTTGTGGCTTCAAAGTCAATTGGCATATCACCTTTTATTTTTCCATCTACTGTATTTTCAGGCTTAAAACCATCGTGATAAATAACTCTTATGTTTTGGGCAGGATAGCCTTTTTCTCTTAGAATCTGATACATGGTTAGAAGGTCATTCCAGTAACGAATATGATTGTCTGAATAGTCACCACCACCAGCAATGAGTACAGCAAATTTTCTTCCGGGAACAGCTTCTTGAGGAGATATTTTTTCAAGTTGTTTTATCACCGAGTCTTTTTTTATACCTTTTTTGATCTTCTCAGCAGGAGATTCTCCAAATGGGAATGGCTGTATCTTAGGAATATCTTTATACTTATCAAAAGCAGTAACTTTTTCTGCACTTAATATTTTTTGCACGCTAACTGCCTGTATTACAACTGATTCATTGATGACAGTTTTGGAGTCTCCTTGCTGAGGCTTCCGCAGAATTCCTTTCAAAGATATCCTGTCTCCAGACTTTATATCATTTGAAATCTTTCCGACAATCGGAATGTATGAATGTTTTGGAAGAATCATATTGTCATAGGTTCTTTCAATATCATCAATAATCATAGGAATAGAGCCTGCGTAATAATAGCCTTCAACTTTAACTTCCTTGTTTAGAGATTTCATGAGTTCTGAAGATCTAAGCTGTTTTTTGATTGTGGTTGATGAGTCAGATACATAACTTGGCTGAGCATTTACAGAGATTATTGATAAAAAGAAGCAAAATGTGGCAATAAATGAGGCTAAAATTTTTCTTTGCATATTTTTTCTCCTGAGATTTTCTTGTGGCATTATACAGGAAAGCGTATTAAATAGTCAAAGTTTTTTTTGTCAACATTATCAATTATGGCTTTAGGGTTTCAAACTGGTGGCACTTAAAAAGGTCTCGTGAATCTTTCTTTCCTGAAAGCGTCATTGCCCTTGCTCTGCATCCCCCAAAGCATTCATCTATAAATTGACAACCAATTCTGCTACATTCAAGCTCTTTAAGAAGAACATGTTTTTTCTTTTTCCATAGATTCTCAAGTCCCTCATCAATGTTTCCTAAGGGATTATCTTCAAAGAATGAGCAAAAAGCAGCCTCACCTGTCGCAAGTACTGCAAGAAGATGGACTCCACAGCCAAATCCCTCTGCTCTTGGATGTTGCTCCTTTGTAAATCCATATCTTTTCATTATTTTTCCTGCAATTTCAGGTGAAACCCAAAATTCCTGATTATTTTTAAGATTTCCAAAGACTGTTAATGCATCAACAGTCCATTCACGAATTCCTAAACTTTTAAGCAAATTCTCAAGCTCATCAAATTCATTTAAATTTTCCTTATGAATAACTGTTGCAACTGATACATCAAATCCGTGCTCCAAAGCCCTTTTTACTGCATCAATTGCTTTTTGAAATGTTCCTTTTCCCCTTAAACTTTCATGACCATGAGCCATTCCATCAATGCTTATTTGAATTTCATGAAAATTAAGCTTTTTGAGTATTTCATCATCAAGAAGAACTCCGTTGGTAAAAAGTATTCTTCTTAAGGCAAAATCAGGCATAATATCATTTATTTTTTCAAATTCTGGATGAAGAATTGGCTCTCCACCTGTAACAAGTACCCTAAGTCCTTGCATCTGCTCAAATTCCCTCAAAACTTTTTTAATTTTTTCAAATGGAAGGTCAACCGGTTTAGCATCTCCAACAAAGCAGTGCTTACATCTTAGATTGCATCTCTTTGTAATCTGAAGCTCAATATATCTTAAAGAAGGAAATGGTGCCTGTTTAATAGGTGGATTAAGTCTTTGAACAGGTTTTTCAGTAAGTATTCCCTCTTTTAAGCAAAAATCAATAAGCTCCTTTAGCTCTTTTTCATCAATATTAATGGATGAAAAATCTCTATCATGAATATGTTTAAGTACTGAAAGGGCTTTTTCATCAAGGCAGTAGAGTTCATCTGTTTTAATATTGTAAAGTGCTGGAAATTCAATTAGTTTTATGAAAAAGTTTTCATTAAGATAAAACTTATGCAAGTTCATATTCTGAGAGTCTTTCAGGAATTCTGCAGTTTAGTCCAAATTTTTGCTCAATGCTTTGTTTGAAAGCTTCAATTATGTTTTCTTCACCATGCACAAGAAAGACTTTAGGCTCAGTTTTTATGCTTACAATCCAGTTTAAGAGCTCCTGCTGGTCAGCATGGGCTGAGAATCCACCGATTGTATAAATTTTTGCCCTGACAGGAAGCATTTTCCCAAGAATTGGTACTTCTTTTTCTCCATCAACGATTCTTCTTCCAAGAGTTCCCTTTGCTTGAAATCCAACAAAAACAATGCTACATTCTTCCCTTGAAATATTATGATAAAGATGATATGCGATTCTTCCTCCCTGACACATTCCACTTCCAGCAATAATTACTGCATGGGATTTAATGTTGTTAAGTTTTTTAGAATCATCAACAGTTTTTACAAAGTGAAGTTTATTTGAAGTTCTTGACGGATTTCTGAATTCTCTTAATGCCTCATCATCAAATACTTCTGGATGGGAAAGATATATTTTTGTTGCCTCCTCTGCAAGGGGACTGTCAAGATAAATGTTTATTGGCTCAAGAAGTCCCTGTTTTGTTGCACGATTAAGAATATAAAGTAAATCTTGAGTTCTTCCAACTGCAAAAGATGGTATAACAACATTTCCACCGCGATTGAATGTTTCCTTTATTGCTTGAATAAGCTCTTTAATGCTTTCATCAAGGCTTTTATGAAGTCTGTTTCCGTAAGTGGACTCCATAACAAGATAATGAGCCTCTGGTGGTGGCTCAGGATCTCTGAGAATTGGATATCCAGTTCTTCCAACATCTCCTGAAAAAGCAATTTTCACTCCGTTGTATTCAATTAAAATTGAGGCAGAACCAAGAATGTGTCCTGCATCATAAAAAGTTATTCCAATTCCATCAAAGTTATATGTTTTTCTGTAAGATAGCGTTTCCGTAATCTTTAATGCTTTAATAATGCTTTCTTCGTCAAATAGTTGAATTTTGTATTGCTCATTTTTCTGAACCTTTAAGGCATCAAAAAGCATTATTCCAATCAAGTCCTTTGTTGGATGGGTTGTTAATATCTTTCCCTTAAATCCTTCCCTTACAAGTTTTGGAATTAGTGCTGAATGGTCAAGATGGGCATGGGTGAGCAAAAGAAGATGAATTTTTTTGGGATTAAATGGAAATGGCTCGTAATTTAAGTATTCCTTTTCATATTCCTGAAAAAATCCGCAGTCAACAAGAATGTTTTTGCTGTTCAATGAAAGAAGAAAACATGAACCTGTAACAGTTTTTGTTGCACCAAAAAACTGAATTTTCATTACAACAATGATACCATAAAATGGTAAAATATTTCATGATTTACCTTGACTACAATGCAACAACACCGCTTGAACCAAGAGTAAAGGATGAAATAATTAAAGTATTTGATGAATTTGGAAATCCATCAAGTTCCCATGCGTTTGGAAAAAAGGCAAGAGAGATTATTGAAAAGGCAAGGCTTAAGGTTGCAGAGCTTATTGATGCTAAGTCTGAAGAAATCATATTTACATCAGGTGGAACAGAGTCAAACAATCTTGCAATATTTGGAAGAGCCCTTTGCTTTGACAGAGGACACATAATAACTTCATCAATTGAACATCCATCTGTTCTTAATCCATGCAGGCAACTTATGAGAATGGGATATGATGTTACATTTCTTCCTGTTGACTCTTGTGGATTGGTTGATCCAGATGATTTAAAAAATGCAATAAGAAAAGACACAATACTTGTAACAATTATGCATTCAAACAATGAAACTGGAGTTCTACAGCCTATAAAGGAAATTTCTGAGATTTTACTTGAAATGGATATTCCTTTTCATACAGACTGTGCACAAAGCATTGGGAAGTTACCTGTTTCAGTTAAAAAACTTGGTGTTACAATGCTTTCTTTGGCAGGACATAAATTTTATGCTCCAAAAGGTATAGGAGCACTTTATATTAAGGAAGGTTTTATGATTAAGCCAGTTCTTTTGGGAGCATCCCATGAAAAGGGATTAAGACCAGGAACTGAAAACACTCCATACATTGCAGGATTTGCAAAGGCATGCGAGATTGTAAAAAAAGAATTTAATGTGATTAATGAGCATTTGAATAAAGTAACAAATGCTTTACTTGAAGGATTGCTTGAGATTGATGCAGTAAAGCTTAACACAAAGGGAGCACCAAAGCTTCCAAATACTTTAAATATAAGAATTAAGGGAATTTTAGCAGATGAATTTGTTGAAAAAATTGGTGACAGGGTTGCAATTTCAGCAGGTTCAGCATGCCATGCAGGAGTAAGAAAACCAAGTCATGTCCTTATGGCAATGGGATTAAGTGAAGAGGATGCTTTATCTTCTGTAAGAATTAGCACAGGAAAGTTTACTACTTTAGATGAAGTTGAGGAAGCAGTAAGGATCATTAAAGAAGAATTAGAGAGAAGGGCATAGCCCTCCCCTCTATTAATAGTATTTATTTCTTAACTCCTTTTCCAATTCCTTGAGGTTCACCTTTTTCTACTGGCTCTCCTGCTTTTGTCCATGCATCAAATCCACCTTTTAAATTATAAACATTTTTGTAGCCAATCTTTTTTAAGTCACAGCTTGATATGATTCCTCTTCCACCTGTTTTGCAGTAGATTAAATAAGTTTTTTCTTTGTCAGGTAACCACTCATCAGCCTTGAAATCTAATGTTCCTCTTGGTGTCCATAAAGCACCCGGAATATGTCCTGCAACATACTCAGTATACTCTCTAACATCCAAAACTACTGCACCCTTTGCAATTAATTCTTTAGCCTTAGCAACATCAACCTCTTGAACTCCGCATTGCTTTGCTTCCTTAACCCTTTCATCACTAAGAGGAGTTGCAGCGAGGGTATAGCTACTAAGAATTAATAAGATTAGGCTTAAAATCGCTAAACTCTGACTTACCTTTCTCATTCTTTCCCTCCTAAATCTAATTTTGCCTACAAAGTAGGCTATAGCTTAATCCAGTATACTATAAAGTTCTATAGCTAATCAAGGCTACGATTTTCTAAGAAATTTTTATACCTAATTTTTTAATTTTATAGCCTTTCATTGCGAGCCTGCCCTTATATTTTTTCTGCCATTGTTGTACAAAAAATGAGGATTTTAAAATTAAGAATGTTTATTTTTCAATGAGTTAAAAAAAATTAAGTGATAAAGTCGGGAAAAAGAATATACCCCAAATTGCTAAGATTATTGCAGTAAGTGATGTTTATCCTGAATTGACTACTGATAGACCCTATAGGCTTCATTTTGATAAAGATGTTGCAATTACATATATTTCTTCAAAGGCAGGAGAATTGTTTGCTCTTGAGGTCGTAGAGACTTTTAAAAAGATTGTATAAATAATTTTTGCCTAATTGTGCTCTTCTTTTTGAATTTCCTTGAAAACTCTTTTTGAGAACTCTTCAAATAAACGAGAATATTTCTTAATTTTCTCTAAAGTCTCTTTTTTAAGTGGAGCTTTTACAAAGTCTCTTTTTTCTATTTTTTTAACCATTTTTTGAGCTTTTCAATCTCTTCCTTGTTTCCCAAAAATAGAGATAGACACTCGTCACTGCGAGCCCCCCTGTTGCGAGCGATAGCGTGGCAATCTGGGGCGAAGCAGTCTCTAATTGGTAACTGGTGAATGGTGATTCGTGGATGGTGGATGGTGAACACCTCTCCTTAATTGCGAGGATACCCTCTCTCCGTCATTGCGACTCCGAGCGAAGCGAGGAGGAAGCAATCTCGCCTTTTCCCCTTCAAAGAGATTGCTTCGCATGCTTCGGATGCTCGCAATGACAGCAAAAAATACTTAATTTTCAAATGGTTATACCAATTATTGGATTTCTATCGCTATTTTTGGGAAGTATCCAGAAAAATTGATGAGACAAACAAAAGAATTGATAAATTATTTTTGTATTTCCAACTCTTGTAAGATCAAATGGTTCTTTACTTGGAATAATTCTCTCTTTTTTATTAAATAATTTCCCTCACATAACTTTCACGATTTTTTGAAGAGAAGGTGATAAAATATAATAGATGAGTTTAACGGAGGTAATTAAATGATTATATTGAAAATTCTGCTCATAGTATCAGTTTTAGTTTTCGTTTTTGTTTCTTCTTATGCAGTAGATGAGCTATATTTAACAGGTAAGGTTTTAGCCTATGAGCCTGAAACAGGTAAGATAAAGGTTGAAGTATATAGTGAATCATGTAAAGGAATTAGAGAATTTATGACAGAAAAGGGATTGTCAAAGGATTTACTAATAAACAAAACTATAGATTTTGGTATTGACTCAGACCACTGTGATAGAGATAGAACACACAGAATAACCACACCTCTTTTGAAGTGAGGTGAATATGAAAAGGTTATTATTATTCATTATCATAGTCTTAACTTTATTTTTAATCAAAGACACTCAAACTGTTGAATCAATTGATATGGGCCCCTACTGTCATGTGCCTCCAGGTGTTGGAGAAATTGCTGCTCCAAATGTTTTACTTGTAATAGATGTAAGCGGTTCTATGGGATGGCGTGCTTATGGTACGTACAACGAAGATGAGGAGGGCTATTTTATACCGGATAAAGTGTATGAGTATTATTATGACTCTCAGGCCAAAAAGCGTTATTGGAAAGAAATAGAAAGCTCTGAAATTCCTGAAAGTTGTCCAAACACAGCAGCTGATATAGATAGATCAAAAAAATACAAAGGAAGTTGTCTTAATTTTTTATTTATGAGAAGAGTGGATCTTGTCCGATGGGCGTTGACGGGTGGAAAACCGGACAGTTGTGATTCCAATAATCTCCATCAATGTGATCCAGAACTTTATCCGAATCCTCAGCTATCCTGCTATAGCGATGGATGTATTTTAGAATCATATTCTGGCGAAAAAGTAAAGGTTCCATGGAGTCGAATAACAGGAAGTGAAGGAGGACTTCTTTTTCAGGTGAAAAACTATGAATTAAAGCCAAGATTTGGTGTAATGTTTTACTCTGGAGATGGCGTAAGAGGTAATAAGGCATATATTGGAGATTTTACATCTTCAGCCAATTATGACGGAGTAAATCCCTATAAAAATACTATCACACTTATAAACTATGAATCACCCTCTGGTGCAACTCCAACAGGACCAGCAATGTGGGATGCATATAATTATTTTGCACAGAAAAACCCTCAATATGGAGGTTTTAATCCTCAATCTGGTCAGGGAGATGTATGGAAAAACCCTTTATACCAATGTTTTGATGAAAACGGTGATGGAAACTGTCAGGGAAATGAGCTAAAGCCTGTCCCCTGTGCTAAAAATTTTGTCATTCTTCTTACTGATGGACAGTGGAATACGCCTTCTTGTAGTGGCGAAGTTTCAGATCCTGTTTATCCAGCATACAAAATGCACAAAGAGGGTTTTACAAATCCTGTTGGAAGAGGAACTTACTATGTAGAGTCTGTATATGGTATAGGACTATGGCTTGGTGGTACAGGAGAACGATCACTTAAAAATATAGCAATGTATGGTTCTTTTTCCATATCTAAAACATGGCCTGATAATCTTACAGGTTATCCATCCAACTCCTGCACGATGGATGATTGTGGATCGGGAAGTGGAAGCGGATGCACTCCCTTGCCATCTTCTTCACCAGACTGGGATAAAGACGGAGATGGACAGCCTGATACATTTGCATCTGCATCTGATGCAAAGGAGATTAAAAATGCACTCAGTAATGCTATAAGCTCTATTTTAAGTAAATCTTCTTCTGGTGCTACTGTTGCAACGCTATCATCAAGAGGTGGAATTTCTTCTGTCATTCTTCAACCTTATTATTATCCAAAAGTTCCTGATACAGAAGTTCAATGGATAGGTATGCTAAGAGCTTTTTGGGTTGATTTGACAGGAAATTTAAGAGAAGACAGCATAGTCAATAAAATTCTTGACCTTGCTTCTGGAAGTTTTGACAGAATTATTCAGTTTTTTGTAGATACTACTGGAGATACGAGGATTGCAAGACTTCAAGATTATAGTACTTGTACTGCATATGATACAGTTTCAATTAATGGTGCTATATCACTATTTAATAGCGGATGTCAGCTTACAGATGTTAATGCAAGCAGTAGAGTGATTAAATTTAACAACAACGGAACTATCACAGATCTTACAACATCACAATCTGCTACATTACAGACTATTTGGAACAAGATAGACAGTAGTATTGATACAACGAAAGCTGGTTGTATAATCAGATACTTAAGAGGTGAAAATCTATCAAATGATAATACCTGTAAAAACATTGATTATATTAAAAGACCAAGAGAGTTGAATGTCAATCAGTTCTGTGGTTCAAATGTAACAAAAACATGGAAGCTTGGAGATATAATTCACTCAACTCCTTCTGTAAGTTCTGACAAGCCTTTGAATTTTTATCATTTAAGATATGGAGATGTAACATATAGGTCTTATATCCAGACTACTACTTATAAAAATCGTCCATCAATAGCATATGTTGGGGCAAATGACGGGATGCTTCATGCATTCAGAGTAGGAACTATAATAATAAACCAGTCTGATCCTGAGCATCCTGCAAAACTTCAAAATGCACCAAATGATACAGGTCAAGACAAAATAGGTCGTGAAGAATGGGCATTCATACCAAAAAATGCTCTACCCTATCTACTGTGGTATGGACATTATGATTACTGTCATATTCCAACAGTTGACTATAGAACACTAATATTTGATGCATCAATACAGGACTCTGCCACCTCTTCAAAAACACCTTCAAGCTGGAGGACCATATTAGTGGGAGTTATGGGATTTGGTGGTAAGAAGATTGACTTAGGAACAGGAGGAATATATAGTTCCTCAATATTTGCTCTTGATTTAACTGATTGGCTCAATGGTACAGCTACATATCCTACGCTTTTATGGGAAGCAACTCTACCTGATAACACTCTTACACTATCTTTCCCTTCAATTGTAAGACTTGGAGACAAAAACAATAATGGAGAATGGTATGTAGTTATTGGAACAGGTCCTACAGGTCCTGAAGGAGCAACATTTGCAAATTCAGGTAAAGTTTATTTTTATGATTTAAGAACAGGCAATATGGTTAAAAGCCTGACTATAAACACAAGTTCTGCTTCGCTCGCAGTTGGAGATATATATAATGTTGATGTTGATGATGATTATCAAGACGATGTAATTTACTTTGGAGTTTATGGAAAAACTTCAAATAATTATGTATGGGGTAATTTTTACAGACTCTCTTTAAGAAGTGGTAATAGTTATAAAAGCATAAGTAGTCTGCATGATAATGACATACAATTAGCAGTAAATTTATCAACTTTTAAGACAGGCAATCATCAGCCACCTGTATTTGCCGCACCTGCATTTACACTTGATGAGTCTAATAATCTTTGGGTATTCTTTGGAACAGGTAAGTTTTTGAACAATGATGATAAAAGCATTCCTTATACAAACTATTTAATTGGTTATAAAGACCCTTTTTGGAACTCATCAGGTTCTGCTTTTGAAAAAGGACAATTAGAGAATGTGAGAGACATATTAAGTGATACCACTATACCCTATTTAACTGAAACCGAGTGTATCTGTGATACTTCAGGATGTAGCAATAGGTCTATCACTTATAATAAAATACAACTTCAAGGCAACGTTACTGTTACACACGGTTGGTATTACTCTCTTTCTGGTGAGGCGATAATCTCTCAACCTTTTCTTTATGGAGAAATGGTAAATTCGTTGGTATTCGTTCCACCGGGAGAAATATGTGAATACTCAGGTAAAACAAGATACATTGCTTTGCATTATAAACTTTTATATGAGCCAAATTATACCATAGTTATTGATCAAATTATTGGCTCAGGAGTTCCACCACTTGGACAACCCTTCCAGGCATTACCAAGCGGAAGACTTATAGTTCAAACTTCAGCTGGTACAATTATTAAACTGCCAACTCCTACATTCTTAGCACAGGGTAAGTTTGTAACATGGATAGAAAAATAGCAGGATTCAGTTTAATGGAAGTTCTTATAATAATTGCTATAATGAGTATACTTATGGCTTTTTCAGTTGACTGGTATATAAAGTATCAGGCACAGAGAGCTTTGCAGACATCAGCAAATAACCTTGCAAATGAGATTCAATGGCTTAAAGCTCAGTCTATTGGAGGAAATCCTTATGGTATAGCAATTTTGTCTGCTGATGCAACTTCCTATATAGTTTTCAGGGATAATGATCTGGATTGTAAAAGAAATAGTGATGGAAGTGAGGATTTAAGAACTGTATCTTTTATTAGTCCAGTGAGAGCATCTGAACCAGTTTCCTTTATCATTGACAGAAGAGGATATCCATTGAGTTTTACTTGTGCACTTGGAATGCAAACCATTATACTAAAAGGAAACTATGGAAATCAAAAAAATGTTATTATTGACAAATATGGAAGAGTCAGAATTCAATAGCAGGGGTTTTACTTTAATTGAATTAATTGTAGCCATTGTAATAATGATGGTTATAATGCTTGGGCTACTGAAGGGGATTCTTGAATATAATAAATTTACAATTAGGGCGAAAATGAAGGACAGGGCAACAGAGATTGCAAAAACCTTTTCAGCCGAGCTTGAAAGAATGCCATATGTAAGGGATGAAAGCGGAACTCCATCAATTTTTTATGCAAATAACTCTTATTGGAATAATGTAACATGTTCAACAAGTTGTAGTTTTGAGAATCATAACTCAGATGGAGATTCTGTTTTAGATTTTTATGATCCCTACAATGGCTCTGGAAATGTCTCAAATCCATTAGGCAATCTCAATAATCTAAGACTTTTACCAAGTAGTAATGTTGCTGGCGCAAATTGTAGTTGTAATGGTAATCACTGTCCCTCTTCTTCTTCTCTTCCTGTATGCACATATGAGGGTTTTTCAGGTAGAAGAATATACGCTGGTGTAAATATAGCAAGAATTATTGATGCATATGGAAGAGAATCAGGTAAGGCTGCTTCTGTTGTTGTATGGTATTTTGAACCTTTTACAGATAGATTGCAACAGATAAATACTATAGTATTCAAGGAAAATAAATGAGAAACAAAGGTTACTCAATAATTGAAATATTGATTGTAATAGCCATTATTGGAATACTTGCAGGTGGTATGTTTTCAGCCTATAACTTTATGGCAAGAGAGAATGTACAAAGGCATCTTGTTGCTAAACAGGAACAGGATGTAGCAATAGTAGTTGCTCAGCTTGTAAAAGATATAGAGACTGCTGGATTTGGAGTAGACAGGCTTAACTTAGCAAGTCTTACTGTTGGAAGCTCAGGCATTTCCTTTATAAGTCTTGCATCAAGGGAAGAAAATCTTTCTGGATGCTGGGCAATGGTAAAGTCAGATAGAACATTGGATATAAAAAGTAAAAACTATTTGGGGGGAAATTGTAATTTAAATCCAAAAGACTACTGGTATGTTATACTTGATCCTGTGGGTAAAAATAATAGATGTCCTTCTTCAACAGATTATCTCTGTCAGTGCGGAAATCATCTTACATATTGTGATGAAGACTTTAAAAATAAAATGATTTTTTATGCAACCAATAGAGATGATTATGCTTATCCTAGAGAATTCTTTGTTCGGTATTTTCTAAGTAGTTCTAACCCCCCTAAAGAGTGTGCTTCAGGAAGTTTTAACCTCATGAAGCAACTTGCCCGGGATGACTCACCTTACCGTATAGAGTCGCCCGTAGTATCCTGTGTTTTGTCTTTTAAAACTAGAGCATACGTTGGAAATGAGTATAATCCCACATTAGCTGATACAATAACTGACTTATCAGAATTCAGAAATATGATACGCCTCTGCATGGTGCTTCAAGTTGGAGGAAGACAATCAACCCCTACAGAGCAACCACAGTTTAGCAATGACTGCGGTGGTGGACCAGCAATAGATGGTAACTGGTGGAATAATACAGGAAGGTGGTACAGATGGAAAGTAATAGAACAAGACATAGTTTTGAGAAACTATCAGGCAAGATGATATTTAGATGGTTAAGTACTGACAAAGGAATAGCACTCCCTGCTGCATTGCTAATTGGTGTTTTGTCTTTGCTTATCATTGCAGGTATTTATTTTGCTCTTACAAAACTTTTTGGGACTTCTCACGCCATAAAAACCTATTCCTCTGTTCGAGAAGCAGCTGCAGGTGGTGTTCATTATGCAGTGGCGACAAAAGTCAGAGAGATCTATGAGGATGCAATATATGGAAGGATAGCTGCGGGAGAGTGTGAGCCTCCTATAACGCTTAATTTTCGCTTACAAAACATAAGCGGTACTTTTAATAATACAATCACGGTTTGCTTCACAGGTAGAGGAGAATTTAAAAGGGGCTTTGGAAAAGAAAGAGTAATAGGAAGTGGAACTGGTGGAGGAGAATTTGAATACTGGCTTTTATTTACCATCATCTCCGAAGCAACAGGACCGCAAGGCACTCGCTCCCGCGTAGAAGCTGTTTATGCAAAGTAGTATAGATTGTCAAAAATGACTTCTTCCTAAAAACATAGATAGACAGGATATTTGTTTTTAATCCGTAACTCCGCAATTTTTAAGTAATAGGATTATAAATATTAAAATCTCATTGCTTTTTTGATAAAAATCTATTCTTTTTAGCATTACTTATTTAAGTAATATGAAAAACAAATTTTTTGATTAAGAGCTGAAACATT